>CAVQUB010000003.1:0-301977 GCA_963716725.1 uncultured delta proteobacterium | reverse complement strand
ACCGAATGCATGCCGGGCGAAGCATCCGAGAGGGTCACTTAACCAGGTCTGCGCCTGCAATGGCGGAGCCGCCTGCGTCCGGCCGGGTCTGTTGCTCTGGCGCGGCGGGCTGCAAAGACCTGCCCACTTCTGATCCCGCCGACTATGGCGCCTGCGGAAGAAAGTGCGGGCGGCGCCGGAGATTGCGTCGCGGGGCAGTGCACGTGATCCAATGCTTGCGCCGCGACAACGCCGGGCGATGTCGCGATGATCCACGATGAGGCAGGACCAAGGCGACGCGCCGGCGAAGCAAGCACGGTCCCTTCGACCAAGAGCGCGCCTGGTTCAAGGCACCGAAGCCCTGGCCCCCGGGGCGGGCAGCGCTTTGCCGCCGACATCGCGGCATTGAAGCCCCACCCCCCACTGATCGACGCGCTCGTCGCCGACGGGCGCGTCGCGCGACTCGAGGGCAACCGGCCGCCCAGGCGGTGGCGGAGGCGCTGCTCGCACTCGAATCGCCGGTGAAGCTCGATCTCGTCGTGGGCCGAGTCGGTCGACGAGACGCTCACCGCCAGCCAGCCGCTTCCTCGAGGGCGTCGCGTCGCGCGTCGAGTCGAAGGGCGTCGTGTTGCTCGATATCGAGCCGGATGCGAACCGACACGCGGATCGTGATTCTGGCTCGCTCCCGCGTGAACATCACGCTTGCCGCGATGAGCGCGGCAAGCCAGCCCGGCCGCATCGTCTGCCGGCAAGGCCATCGTCGAGAAGCCCAAGACCCCGGTCAAGCGCGCGCGCGGCGGGGCCGCTCGGAAGAGTGGCCGGACTGCTCGCGGATTCCTCGAACACCTGGCGGTACTTCGTCGACGCGGAGGGACACGCTCGCTCTGCCTGCGCAAGTGGCCCCAGGCGGTCGATCTGATCACGAGACCTGACGACGACCCAAGCCTCGAGTCCGAGAAGAAGAGCTTCCCGACACCGCGGGAGTGCGCGGGCGCTTACGTCACGCTCTACGGGGAACTGCAGGCGACGGTTGGCGGCAGTACTCGTCGCGAGGAGCACGCCAAGGCCGTCAAGCGCGGGTCTCCCAAAGGTCGCGCCTCACTCGGCGCGCCCGCAGAAGAAGTCCCTCGCCGCCGAGCGCGTAGCGATAGGTGCCGAAGCGCCAGCGGTAGCTCGCGCGAGTGCGGTGCCACCATCTCGAGCAGGCTCGCCGTGTTCGTACGACCGGCAGCGTGCTGCACGAACGCCGTCCCACGCGCTGAATGCCCAGGGTGAGCGGCCGCGACGCCCCACGCAAAGCACGGTCTTGCCCAGCGTTTTTCCGGAGTCAGCACGGGTTGGCCAGAGCGCCGCCAGACCGAAGGGCGCAAAGGCAGGAAAGGAGCGGGTTTGCGCGCCAACGCCTCCGACACCCAATCGGACGCGGCGCGCACCGCGTCCTCCAAGATGCTCGCGGGCGAAGCTCGGGCGGAAAGTGGTGAAAGGCGTTGATGATGGCCCGCGCTCGCCCTGCGCCGAAATCGCTCGGAATTGGCGGTTGCGTCGATGGCCGATGGGGTGCGACTGGATCTTGGGTTCCGCGCGGGACACGCGCCGCCACGCGCGCTCACGCGGGTAAGTCCGTGCAGCAAGATCCTCCGGCGGCTCGCGGCCGGCGCGCCGGAACTCGTTGACCAAGATCTCGCGCGGGACCTCCGGCGCCCGCGCACAGATCGAGCACGCGATCCGTGCCCGCCTCTGCCAAGAACTCGGCGAAGGGATCCACCAGGCCAGTCAGTGTGTGACCCCAGTCGAGGCCGCGGCTCAGCGACTCGACGACGGTGTCGCGCAGATCGGCGCCCACCCAGTCCAGATCGTTGAACTCGAAGAGCTGAAGGCGAGGCAGCGGCATGTCCGAGCCTAGAAGCAGGCATTGAGCCCTGCAACCGCCAAAGCCGGCGCGTCGGCCGATCGCGGTGGTCGGTCCCCGGTTCGCGGGATACAATGAGCTGATGTGGCGACGGCTCTCCCAAGCGCTGGCGCAGGCGGCCTTGGTGCTTCCGGTTGCGTGCTCGCTGGGCAACCTCGACGAGCTGAAGAGCGATCCAGCGGCCGACGGCGGCGCCGGACACGCCGGGAAAGACGGCGGGGCAGGTCAAGCGGGCGATGGCGGTTGCACGAAGAAGACGTGCTCGTCCGTTGGCGCCGACTGCGGCCAGGTCGACGACGGCTGCAACGGCGCGATCGATTGCGGCACCTGCGCGGAAGGGCTGTTCTGCGGCGGCGCAGGTCCGAACAAATGCGGCGACACGCCCTGCATCGCCAAGACCTGTCAATCCCTCGCGGCCAAGTGCGGGACGATCTCCGACGGCTGCGAGAAGCTCCTCGACTGCGGCAGCTGCACGGCGCCGGAGACCTGCGGTGGCGCCGGCGCGGCCAACGTCTGCGGCTGCAAGCCCAAGACCTGCGCCGATCAAGGCGCCCAGTGCGGTTCGCGAGACGACGGCTGCGGCAACAAGCTCGAGTGCGGGACCTGCACCGCCCCCGAGACCTGCAGCTCGGCGGGCAAGTGTGGTTGCTCACCACGACCTGCGCGGCCGCGGGCGCCAACTGCGGGTCGATTCCGAACGGCTGCAACGGCAACCTCGAGTGCGGAGACTGCTCGGGCGGGCAGATCTGCGGTGGTGGCGGGCCAAACAAGTGCGGCACGGCCCCCTGTGATCCCAAGACCTGCGCCGGCGAAGGCAAGAACTGCGGATCCATCGCGGACGGCTGCGGAAAGACCCTCAGCTGCGGGAGTTGCGGCAGCCCGGAGAGTTGCGGCGGTGGCGGGACGGATAACGTCTGCGGGTGCACGCCGGAGACCTGCAACAGCCTCGGCAAAAACTGCGGCAGCGTGGCGAACGGCTGCGGTGGAACTCTGAGCTGTGGGACCTGCGGCGCTCCGAACAGCTGCGGGGGCGGCGGCACGCCCAACGTGTGCGGTTGCGCAAAGGCCAGTTGCCCGACCGGAGCTTGCGGAGACATCGACGACAGCTGCGGCGGCAAGCTCAGCTGTGGCAGCTGTCAGTCGCCCAATACCTGCGTCAGCAACAGCTGTACCTGCGTGCCCAAGCAGTTCTGCGATCTCAAGGAGTGCAACACCGAGCCCGACGGCTGCGGCGGCACCGTCTCTTGCGGCAAGTGTTTGCCGGGTGAGATCTGCAACTCGGCAGGCTACTGCGTCTGCAAGATCAACCCGTGCCCCTGAAGCTTCAGGCGCGCTCAGCGACGAAGACGATCTGAAATCCCAGGAGCTCGGGCCAGGCGCTACAGACGGCGGACTCCGCGGGCTCGACGAAGCGACGGTAGATTCGGAACGCCGCCGACTCGCTGAGCGACAGGTGGTCACCCGCGGCGACGTCCTTCTCGAACAGCCGGCGCAAGACCGGCGCGGCCGACTGCACCGATCGACGGAGTGCAGCGCCGGTCGACGACACGCAGATCGCAATACTCGAGCAGGTCTTCCAGGGACCTTCGGGTGAAGAAGCGCAGGTGCGTGCGATCGTAGAGCCCGGACCAGGCGTACTCGAAGCGACCTGCCAGGGTGCCGAGGCGATTGTACCAAACCGCGTAGTTTGGCACCGAGATCACGAAGCGCGCGTGGGCCAGGCAAGGCGCGCCGGACAGGCTCCGGAGAAACGCCACCGGATCCGGGATGTGCTCCACGACGTCGGACAGCACCACGGCGTCGAAGGGCTCGTGGGGGCTCTGGGCCAGCCAGGCGTCCGCGAGGCCGACGAAGACCTCGTCCGCGGCGGCGCGGGCGAGCTCGGCGGCGTGAGCGTTGGGTTCGATGCCCTGGATGAAGACCCCAGCATGGCGCGCCTTGATCTCGCGGGCATTGGCCCCGGCGCCGCAGCCAATGTCCAAGATGCGCGGGCGCGATCGGTGCACGATCACCTGTCGCTCGACCAGCTCGACCAGCACGCTGTTGGGGCGCTCCACGTACGAGTAGGCAGTGGCCTCGAGATCCAAGGGGATGGGACGGTCCGAACCCATGGCTCAACGCCTCTACCACGGCGGTCCCGGAGCAGGGCAAGGCGTGCTACGATTCGCGACCTTTGCAGCCCATGGCGCAACTGAACAAAGGCGTGATCGTCGACCGCGACGCGACGCTCATCGACGTGGTGCGCGACGAGGACTCCGGCGCCATCAGCGTCGCCTTTCATCCGACTCACCTGGTGCTCTTGCCCGGCGTGGCCGACGGGCTGCGCGCGCTCCGGGACGCCGGCTTCGCGATCTGCGTCGCGACCAACCAGCCCGCGCCCGCCAAGGGACAATTCTCGCGCGAGGCCGTCGAGCGCACGAACCGCGCCCTGGTCGACCTGCTCGCCCGTGAGGGCATCGCCATCGCTGCCTTCGAGGTGTGCATGCACCACCCCGAGGGCGGCCCCGGCGGCGATCCGGCCCTGGTAGTGCGCTGCAGGCTGCCCGTAAGCCCCAGGCGGGACTGCTCGTGCGCGCCATGGAGCACGCCAGCTTGGATCGGCGCGGACCTGGATGGTCGGGGACTCGCCGGGCGACGTGGAGGCGGCGCGGCGAGCCGGTGTGCGTGCGGGCCTGGTGTTCCCCCTGAACCGCTGCGAACTCTGCCCGCTCAAGGGCGGGCCGCCCGTGGGCCCCGACCTGGTGGCCGCGCGATTCGACGAGATCGCTCGGGCCATCATCGCGACCTGAAGCGCGCGATTGCCGCTCGCTCGACGCTTGAAGATCCCGTATATGTGCCCCGCCGCGCGCTGCGGCGGCTCGGAGACCCATGGCGCTTTTCCTCGACAGCTCGGACCCGAAAGAGACCCGCGAGATCTTCTCGTGGGGTGTCGTTTCCGGAGTCACGACCAACCCCCTGATCATCAGCCGCGAGGCGCCCGATGCGGATCTGAAAGAACGCATCCTGGAGGTCGTGGCCGTCTCGACGGGCCACGTCTCGGTGGAGCTCACCACCGAGACCGAGGCCGAGATGCTGGCCGAAGGGCTGGGCTACTTCGATTGGAACCGCGAACGCATCTGCGTGAAGGTGCCCTTCAGCGAGGTCGGCCTCAAGGTGCTCAAGCAGCTGGCGGATCGCAAGGTCCCGACCAACGTCACCTGCATGATGAGCTTCAATCAGGCGTACCTGGCCGCGCTGGCCGGGGCGACCTACGTGAGCATCTTCAGCGGGCGCGTGAAAGACATGGGCTACGACGTGCGGTCGATCGTGCGCGAGACTCGGGCCATCCTCGATCGTGAGCGGCTTGCCAGCATGATCATCGTCGGCAGCGTGCGCCACATGATGGACGTGAACGAAGCCCTGATGGACGGCGCTCACATCGTGACCGTGCCGCCGCCCATCTTGCGCAAGATGCTGTGGAACCCGCGGACCGAGACCACCATCGCCGAGTTCAACGACGCCTGGGCCAATCGCAAGAAGAAGTGACCACCGCCCCATGAGCGCCACGAACGACCAGCTCGGCGCCGGCGCGCTGATCGTCACGCCGACCTACAACGAGCGCTACAACCTCCCGCTCTTCGTGCGTGCCACGCTGGAGGTGGCGCCCAAGGCCCACCTGCTCATCGTCGACGACAGCTCGCCCGACGGCACCGGAGACGTCGCCGACGAGCTGGCCAAGAGCGACGACCGCATCCGCGTGCTGCATCGCCCCGGCAAGATGGGCCTCGGCACCGCCTACGTGCAGGCCTTCGAGCGCGGGCTGGGGGAGGGCTACCAGTACTTCTTCGAGATGGACACCGATCTCGTCTCACGATCCGAACTACCTGCCGGCGTTCTTCCAAGCGCTCCACGAGGGCCACGACGTCGTGATCGGATCGCGCAACGTCGAAGGCGGTGGCGTCGAAGGTTGGGGTCTCGGGCGACACGTCTTGTCCAAGGGCGGGTCGCTCTACTCACGCATGATCCTCGGGGTGGCGGTGAAGGACTTGACCACGGGCTACAAGGCCTTCAGCGCCAAGGCCCTCGAGACCATCGATCTGTCGAGCATCCGCTCCAATGGCTATTCGTTCCAGATCGAGACCACCTATCGCGCGCTATTGCGCGGGCTCCGGGTCAAAGAGGTCCCCATCGTGTTTGTCGATCGCCGGGCCGGCCAGAGCAAGATGAACCGCCGGATCTTCGCCGAGGCCATCATGATGGTGTGGAAGCTGCGCCTGTCGGCGCTCCGCGGCGAGATCTGAGGGCGCGCGTGCTAGCGTCGTTCGCGCGGAAATGAGCGTGATTCGGTCGACGCGAGCGTTCGTCGCAGGGCTCTTCGTGTGGCTCCTGCCGCTGATCGTCGTTGCCGAGTACGTGGGCACGACCTTCGGCAACACCGTCGCCGCGACCGCGGGGCTGTTCGTGCTGTTCGCTGGGGCGCTCTGGATTTCTCCACCCGAGGAACCTCTGCCCGAGCCGCCTCGCTGGCTGGTGTGGGTCGGCCGCGGCTGTGGTCTGCTCGCGGCGACCGCGGGCCTCTGGCTCATGGCGCGCGCTCTCGCGCCGCTGCTCGCGCCCAAGCTCTACCCGATGCCGCCGATGCCGACGCTGCGGGAGCGAGAGGTCTTTCTTTATACGCCGGTGCTCGCTGCCTATCCCGTCGCCCTCGGCTGGCGGCTGCTGCGCGGTCGCGCCATCGGTCGCGACGTGGAGCGGCTCGGGCTGCTGATTGCGCTCGCGCTCTTGGTGCACCAGGTGGGCAAGCTGCGCGTGCAGTCGTTGCCGGTGCTGCCCTACGCCAGGCCGGATCTCGACACCATCACGCTGTCGGCTGCAGTCGTGCTGGTCGCGCTGTTGTTCGTGCCGCGTCTGCCACCCTTCATCCGGGTGCTCGCCCTGCTCGGCGCAGGCATCGGTCTGCGCTACGTCGGCCTCGAGACTTGGAAGATCGATCCGGCGACGCGCGACATGTTGCCCCTGGTCAAGAGCGCGCAAGACGCGTTTCTGTCGGGCGTGAACCCCTACGGCCTGCACCAGATGCAAGGAGGCAGCGTCGTGCCACTGACCTACCTGCCCGGCATGTGGCTGATCTGGTGCCTGCCGCGCTTCTTCGGGGCGCTCGACTTCCGGCTGATGGGGCTGGTGGCCGATGCTGCGGTGGTGCTCGGGCTGTTCTGGACCGCCAGCGCGGCCCGCGTCGAACTGCGAGAGCGGGCCCAGGGTGCGGCGGCGGCCTTTGGCGCGGTGTGGCTCTTCAGCCCGAGCCTGGCTTGGAATGGGATCTACGCCGAGCCCCACGCCTGGTGGTTCGTGCTGGCGCTCGTGCTCGCGACTACCTTGCAGAAGCGCTGGTGGCTCGCGGCGTTTTTTCTCGGTCTCGCCTTGGCCACACGCCACTTCGCCGCAGTGGTCGCGCCTTTCGTCATCGTCGGCATGCTCCGGGATTTGGGCTGGCGCAGCGCGCTGCCCAAGCTCGCCCTGACGGGCATCGTCGCCGCCCTGCTGCTCGTGCCCTTCGTCGCGCTCAACCCCGACGCCTTCTGGTTTGGCACCTTTCGCTGGCTCGTCGAGTACGGTCCGGTGCACGAAGGTTGGTTCTGGACCAAGTTCGGGTTTTCGGGACCGCTCTACGAGGCCAAGGCCACCGTGTGGATGCCACGCGCGCAAGTGGCGCTGCCGCTCTTGTCGCTCGTCGTCGCGCTGGTCGCGCGCGGACGGCGCGCCGTCATCGCACCGCTCGGCATGGCCTACGTGCTGTTCGTGATGTTCAACGGCATCATTTGGGACAGTTTCTACCTCGGCTGCTCGTTGTTTGCGGCGTTTGCGGTGGCCGGCGGCCACTCGCTCGAACGTGAGCCCACGAAGGTCGCGCCCTCCCGCCGCGCGCTCGGCTTCGCCGCCCTGGCCCTCGCGGTCGGCGCAGCCTCAGCCGGCTACCTCGGGTGGACGCTCGTCGTCTCGCGGGGTCGCGCCGGCGCCGCCGCCGTGCAGGCGCACCTCGCAACCAGGGTGAAGCCCGGCGACGTGCTCGTCGACCGCGCCGACTGGCAGCTGGCGTTCGTGAAAGAAAGACCGATCTTCGCCGACTCGCCGCCGCCCGTGCCGACGTCGCGCGAGGTGCTCGATCCGGCGCTGGGCCCCCGGGGCGCCCTCGGTCACCCACGCGCGTGGTTCGTGCTGCGCGCCGGCCGCGAGAACGATCTCAGCCGTGCGCTGCGTGGCTTGGGACCCAAGATCGAGGATCGGCGCATCGGGCAGTACCGCTTGATCGGCATCGAAGGGCTCGCCATCGCGACGACGCTGGCTGAGCTGCCCGGAAGCGATGCTGCGCGCCTCTGCCGCGTCGGCGGCGCAGTTCGGAGCATGACGTGGACGTCCCCCGCGCGGGGGCGACCGACGAGGCACACCTGGCGCAGCCCGCTCGGCAAGAAGCTGATCGTGGTCGCCGGTCTGGAGGACGGGGGCGCCGCGTGGAACCGAAAGCCCGCGTTCGTCCACCTGCGAATCGATGGCGCGCTCCTGGGCACGCTGCGCCTTCCCAATCTTCCAGGGGCCCGCCTGGCCAGCTTCGACACCGCGCGTTTCGCTGGCGGCCAGCACGACGTCGAGATCCGCGTGAGCACGCGCGACGCGCTGCCGCGAGCGGTGTGCGTCGATGGTTGGATGACCAAGCCGGACTGAAACGCGACTCGGTCGGGCATGAGGGAGCGCCCACGACCGAAAAAATGACCATAGATGCCGCTGGCTCCGGGCTGATATCCGGGGAGGGGACAGCATGGTGCGCGGGGGGAAGTCGGATCGGCGGGTGAACGGCGAGCTGCTTGGAGAGCTCGCCCTGGCCGTGGACCGGGCTCGCCCGCCCAACAACGCCGAGTTCGAGGGATCCGCCGACGATATCTGGTGCGACCTCTTGGCCGGACGCCTCCGCGTCGTGACCCGATTCGACCGCGAGGGGCGTCGCTTTGTCGTCGTGCGCAAGACCCACGGCCCGACCCAGTCCGGGCTGTCGCCGCTCACTGCCCGCGAAATTGCAGTGATTGAACGGCGCGTGCGCGGCGCGCAGCTGAAGAGCATCGCTACCGCGCTCGGCGTGAGCATCTCGACCGTGGCCAAGTCGCTTCAACGGGCGCTGTTCAAGCTCGGCCTCGAAAAACAGGCGGATCTCGTCGCTGTGTTCGGCGGCGCCGCGACGGCCGTGCCGAACCCGACGCTGCGACAGCCACGGTCGCAGGTCCATCGCGAGAAGAAATGAACCATTGCTCCGGGCTCGACTCAACGAATAGGATTTTCGATCATGAGGGGTTGTTCACTCGCTGCGGCCGCGGCGGACGCGCCGGCCACCTGTGCCACCTGCCTGCCGTGTCCCAGCGGGCTGCGGGCATCGAACTTCAGCTGGGGCCGTGACGAGTACTTCGTGCTCTCCTATCCGGCGGCGTCGCCGGCTCTGCCCACGAACCTCACGCCGACCGAGCGCGAAGTGGCCGCGTCGCTCCTACTCGGGCACTCCAATCGCCAAATAGCCTTTGCGCGGAGGGTCGCCGTGCGCACCGTCGCCAATCAGGTGGCTGCGGTGCTGCGCAAGGCCGACGTGCGATCCCGCTTCGAGCTGGTCCGCAAGTTCACGGGCTGACCTAGCCGTCCGTCGGGACGCGCCGCTCGTACACGTCGAAGTCGTCGACGCTGGTGGCGAGCTGGAAATCAGCCTCGATCAGCGCGGCGAGCTCCCGGAAGTGCGGCAACGCCTCGGCGGAGTCGTAGTTGTCCCCGGTGACCCAGCTGAAGCGGTCCCCGCGCTGCACGACGACCAGGGCCGGCGGGCTCTTCGCCAGATCGGCCATCAGCTCGCGCTGCGCCCGCTCCCTGCCCCACGACACGCGCTGCGGTACGTCGTAGACGTAGCGTGTCGAGCTCGGCCGATCCGAAAGCCAGTAGATGCCCGGCTCGAACCCCCAGACGAAGATCTTGGAGCCCGGCGCCGTTCGACGCTGCACCTCGAGGGCGACCCGTCGGTTCGAGTCCAGATCGTAGTCCGCGACTCGGTACAGCTCCTTGTCGAGCAACTCTCGCGAGGTGATGGGTCCGGTGCGGAGCAGGTATCCGGTGCGCAGCAGCGCGCGATCCCAGAAGCTGCCGAGGTCCCGCACGGCGGTGCGCATGCTGCCCGCGACGACGACGAAGGCGACGAAGGCCAGCACGCCACTGGCACCCGCCGCCAGCGTGCGTCGCCAGAGCTTGTACAGCCCGAGGCCTCCGAGCAGCGCCAGGAGCGGCAACGACGCGGCGTAGTGGTACTGGAAGAACTTGCCTTGCATGGCGATCCCAGCCAGGTGGATCGCCATCACGCCCAGCACCAAGAACACCCCGCGGCGTTCGTCTTCGTGCATCGGGTGAATCACGATGCTCGCGATGAAGCCGAGGGCGGCCAGGGCCGAGAAGCGGAAAAACAGCTCTTCTAGCCCCCAATAGAACATCTCGGGGGCGCTCTTGTTGCTCCAGCCGAGCAAGGTGTAGCCCGGAGTGAACTCGAACAAGGTCCACGAGAGCTCGGACCAGGCCCCCTTCGACACGAACCAGAGTCCGCAGGCCACGATGGGAAGCAGACTCCCGACTCCGATCACCGCGAAAGGCAGGACCGCCGATCGCCACGTCGCCTCGCGCCTCCACTCGTCTCGAACCAAGTAAGCGGCACAAGCGAGGGCGCCACCGCCCAGGGGTGGCTTGAGCAAGAAGGCTGCTCCGAACAGCGCGCCGATCACGAGCCAGCGCCAGAGCCTGCGACTGCGCTTGCCCTCCAGCGCGGTGAGCACCAAGGCCCACACCGTCAAGAACCCTCCGAAGGTCTCCGGCTGCGCGGTGTGCCAGAACTCGAGTTGCGCGTGGATGAGCGCGGCCACCGCGCCGCCGATCACGCCCACGCGTCGCACACCGAAGAATCTCTCGGACAGGCGCGTGAAGCCGAAGATCATGCCCACCAGGCCCGCGACCTCGAGCAAGCGGACCGCCAGCATGGTCTTGCCGAACAGCGCCTGGGCCAGGGCGTAGATCAGGAAGATGCCCGGTGGCTTGAAGTCCCAGAGGTCTCGGTACGGCATCTGCCCGCGCAAGATGCCGTCGGCCACGGTGGCGTAGATGCTCTGGTCCCGCCCGAAGGACAGCAGCAGGATCTGCGCGGCCGACAGCCCGACCACGACCCACGACACGGCCACCAGCCAGCCGTCCGGGTCGACCACGCGTTCTGGCTGAATCGCCTCCGCGGGCGGGGGCACCGACGCGCTGGGCATGCTCCAGGGACGCTAGAACAACGCGCCCGGCTTGACGAGAGCCGCCGGGCGCGGGATGAGACGGGCCAGTTGCGCCCCTAGCTCAGCTGGATAGAGCTTCGGACTTCGGATCCGACGGTCGTAGGTTCGAATCCTACGGGGCGCGCCAATCCAGAGCACGAAGTGTGCTTGACGCGTAAGACCACCGTGGTAATAGCGGGCCCTCCCCGAACGCGGAAACGCGCAGCGGGATGGGCCATTAGCTCAATTGGTAGAGCAGCGGACTCTTAATCCGTTGGCTGAAAGTTCAAGTCTTTCATGGCCCACTGAGATCACCCCGGGGAATTCGCAGCGCAGCGCGATCCCAGGCCGCTTCGGCGGCGTCAGCTCGCGGAGCTCTTGCCCTTCAGGTCGTACATGCGCTCGATGATCGCGGTCATCTCAGGACCCTTCAAGTAGGGTGCTATCCAACGCAGCCGCCGGTCCTGCCAGCTCGCGTTCGGCTTGCGCCAGTGCCCTCGCACCCAGAATCGCTTTTCGATCTGACGTCCGGTTCGACGGCGCGGAGGGTCATCGTCGGTGCCCTTGAAGGGAGCGATGACGATCCGGTTCGGGAGATAGAACACGGTCTCGCCGGACAACTCGAGAGGCTTGCCCCTCAGACCGAGCGCCCCCGGGGCCGGGGGTGATCGGACCTCCGCCGTGAACTCGCGCGACGTTGCGTAGAGCACCGCGTTGATCACGAGGTGCAGCAGGTCACGCAGCTCCTCGCGGTCGAAGAAAGGATCCGTTGAGGCATCCGACTCGTCGGGATCGGGATGGCTCGCGAGGATTGCGTCGAGGGTTCGCTTGCCATCGAGAGGCACGTCGCGCGTCACGGGGTACGGCCACTCGCCGTCGAAAGCGTCGGCTAGAAATGCGAACCGGAGGCCGACCTCGTCGAAGTCGCTCGGGATGGGGAACACGTAGGCGGTCAGCATGCGGAACGGCGACGCCCGCGTCGTTCCCAACGTTCCCCTCAGCGCGTCGGCCAGGTCGAGGGTCCGCGGATCGTCGAAGATGAAGGCGCAGCTCGGGAAAGGGAGTCTCAGCGCGTCGCCCGAGATGTCGAGCGTCGTCTCGGAGAGGAGTTCTGCGAGCCCCCCGTCCACCCAGAAGGCTTTCTTCCCCCCGACCTCGTAGTTGATGGCGCACTCGGCCAGCCCGCAGAGGCATTGGACGTTCGCGAACGCGAGCTCTTGGTCCCGGCCGAGGGCGCGGGTCTCGACCTGGAAGCGGCCGTGAAGCATCTCTCGGAACTCGGGATCGGAGCTGATCAGCCGCTCCTCGACCAGGACCGGAGCTTCCCCGGGTGCCGGGCGCATTCGCTCGATGAGCTTGCGAACGACGCGGGCCCATGGCGGTGCAACGATCATCATCGTCTCGTGGGCGAGCCTCCACGGGTGCCTGGCGATCGCCTCGCGTCGCTTTCTGTCTCGACGCTCTTGCTTCGACGTACGGTCACGCGATCTGCTCATGGCGGGTCGATCCTTGGAGCGCCCTGGGCGCGCGTCGCCCAATCTAGCCGTTCGTGAGCTATCTGCCGAGACCTGCGCGACGTCTCGAATCGCCGGTTCCGCACGGCGTTTCTTCGCAAAGAGTTCCGCCCCATCGCACAACGAACTGCCGCTGGTGGTGGCCACCTGTCGATCGCGCGCGGGGGCACCTGCCTTCGAGAGCTGCCGGGGCCCGGGTCCAGCACCATACTTGCCGTTCTCGCGCGCTAGCTGACGCCGCGCGGTCTCCGCGCTAGCTCCTTCGCCCAGCGACATGTCACGCACCGAGCGACCGCCCGAGAGCTTCGAGGAAACATTCGAGACACTGCGCGAGCGCGCGCGCAAGCGCTACGGCAAGGTGCCCGCTGAGCTGATTGCCGCGCAGGTCGTCGCCAGCACGACGACCGGCGACTGGGCGCTCAAGAGCGCCGCGCTCGATGCTCTGCACCGCCGTCGCCGCTTCGGTGAGCGCGACGGGCTGCGAGTCGTCAAGCGGCCCAAGCGCGTGTTCGGGATCTACGCGACGGGCGCGCCACATGCGGATTTGCGGCCGTATCAAACGCTGCTCGCGAGCCTGGTGCCCTTGCGCGGGAGCTGTGGTTGCGCGGACTTCGTGCGCAGCTCGCTCGGGTTGTGCAAGCACCTGCTCGCCGTGCTCGACGACGTGTGCTCGACGGCGAAAAGCGTCGACGCGGCCGAGCGCGAGCAAGCGCGCGGCAGCGCGTTCCCGATCGGTGTCGTGTGGTGGGATCCGTCGATACCGCTCGCCGGCCCACTCGATCGTCTGCTCGGACTCCGGATCGCCGTTCGCGGTCGCGTCCCCGCGGGCTGGGTGGAGGTGCGGGAGAAGCTGCGGGGTTCGCGGTCCGACGCGGAGTCGGTGGTTCACTACGAGACGGAAGATCTTCGCGCCTGGCAGCTGCTCAGTGCGACGGCGCAAGCGCTCGAGCCTCCCGGGGGCGCGACCCTGTGCGCGCTCGACGCAAAGCCCTTGCGCGACATCGGGGAGCGCCTCGCGCTGCTGCGGCGGCTGATCAAGGGCCGAATGCCCTGCGAGCCCGCTGCGCAGGCGCTGGTGGTCGAGGAGATCGCACGTGCCGAGCGCGTCGTGGACGCCCGCCGATCTGCCGAACGGTCGTTGCCGAAGCTCGCGTCGCTGAAGCGCAAGCTCTACGCCTACCAGCGCGAGGGCGTCGAGCGCTTCCTGCGATCGGGGAGGCTTCTGCTCGCCGACGACATGGGCCTCGGCAAGACGACCCAAGCGGTGGCAGCGTGCCATGCGCTCTTCCACGCCGGAGTCGTCAAGCGGGGTGTGCTGGTCGTGCCTGCGGCGCTCAAGCCGCAGTGGCTCCGCGAGTGGGAAGACACGACCGACGTGCCGGCCAGCGTCGTCGACGGCGCTCCGGCGGATCGAGCAGAGCAATACCGGAGATTGAAGCGGGGCTTCCTGATCATCGGTTATGAGCAGCTCCTCCGGGACTTCGAGCAGGTGCGCGCGATCGAGCCGGACATGGTCGTGCTCGATGAAGCGCAGCGCATCAAGAACTGGGCGACCAAGAGCGCTACCTACGTCAAGGCGCTCGCGCCGCGCTTCCGTCTCGTGTTGACCGGCACGCCAATGGAGAACCGATTGGAAGAGCTGGCGAGCATTCTCGACTGGGTGGACGACGTCGCGCTTGCGCCCAAGTGGCGCCTCGACCCGTGGCACACCTACGCGGGCGGCGACGCGGCGAGCGGGAGCGCCGGCGCCCGCAATCTGGACACGTTGCGAACGCGTCTCGAGCCGTGCCTGGTGCGTCGTCGTCGCCAGGAGGTGCTGAAGCAGCTGCCTTCGCGCACCGATACGCGCGTGCCGGTACCGATGACCGAGCAGCAGATCGCCAGGCACGACGAGCTGAACCAGCCGATCGCGGCGATGGTCGCCAGGGCAGCGCGGCGCCCGCTCACCCAGCCGGAGTTCCTCAAGCTGATGCAGATGCTCACGGTGCAGCGCATCATCTCCAACGGGCTCGGCCAACTTCAGTTCGACGACCTGTGGCCGACCTACGAGGGCGCGCGCCCCGACGACGCGCTGATCGAGGGGCTGTTCGCGCCGAAGCTGTTCGAGTTCCGGCGCTTGATCGAGGAGATCGCGCTGGCGCAGGAGCGCAAGATCGTCGTGTTCAGCCAGTGGCGGCGCATGCTCAGGCTCGCGGCGTGGAGCGTGCGTGACATCCTGGGCGACGCTGGCGCGTCCGCGGTTTTTTTCACGGGTGCCGAGTCGCAAACGCAGCGCACGCGTTCGATCGTGGACTTCCATGATGAGCCCGACACGCGCGTCATGTTCCTGAGCGACGCCGGCGGTGTGGGATTGAACCTCCAGCGCGCCGCGAGCGCGTGCATCAACCTGGAGTTGCCGTGGAACCCGGCCGTGCTCGAGCAGCGCATCGGTCGCATCTACCGCCTCGGCCAAAAGCGGCCGATCGACGTCTACAACCTCGTCTCGGAGTACGGGATCGAGTCGCGCATCGCGGCCATCGTGTCGAACAAGCGCGCGCTGTTCTCGGGGCTCTTTGACGGCACGAGCGACAGCGTGCGCTTCGACGGCCATGCGTCGTTCCTGCGCGATGTGGAGCGGCTCGTAGCGCCGGAATCCCCCCTCGCACCCGCCGCGCTGGCGGCCCTGCCGCCGCTGGACTCGGACAGCTCCGTCGACGACGTCGAGGATCGCGTGCCCGACTCAGGTTCGACGAAGGGCGACGCGATCGTCCGTCGGGACTCCGCGCTGGACCCCCGGGAGCCCCACCCTCCGCCGGCGGCCACGGATGCGATCGGTCCTGCAGCGCTCCTGTCCAGCGTGCGCGTGCGACGCACCGAAGGCGGCGGCGTGTCGATCGAAGCGCCCCCCGAAGTCGCCGCGTCGCTGATGGCGCTCTTCGATGGGATGGCCCGGCTCATGGCGCAGGCCGCGGCGCCGCAGGATGGGGCCTGAGCTCGGGACGGCGCGCCGCGATCCCCCAAAATCTAGCCCTTGGTGCGCCCCGTGCCGAGCTCGAGCTGGCGCGGTTCCGCTGTCTCCTCGGCCTCGGAGCTGTCCGCTTGGAGAACCTGGCTGACCACGCGCTCGGTGACCTGGTCGAGGTACGCGCGCAAGGTGTCGCTGAGCTGCACGTACTCGGGCCACAAGGTCTCGTCGACGAAGCGTCGCGGTACTTTCAACATCACGGTCGTGAAGCGCTGGCCGCGCCGCCGGTACGGCACCAGTTCGTAGCGCCGACACAGGGCTAGAAACACCCGCCGAGACCAGGCATCGGAGAGCGTGAACTTGTATTCGACGGGCGGGTCGAGGGCGCGGACTTCGGTGAGCCGCGCGAGGATGCGACGGCGCGCTTCGCCGGCGGCGACCCGCTCGCCGTCGGTAGTTGCGCCAGCGAAGAGCGCCTCGATCTTCGAGAGCGTGTCTAGGAGGCGCGCTTCATCCATCTCTGGCAATCCCCGGGGCACACGATCAGTGCAGCAATGGGAGATCGTCTTCCAGCACCGGCTCCATCATGCCATTGGCCCAGAGGGTTTCCTGCCATGAATGGATGAGCACCTGGTCGGTCCTGCACACGATGCAGAACGCGACGATTGAATCGTCGGCCTCCTTGCGCACCCAAATGAGTCCCGGACACGCGATGCGCTTGGGGCGTCGGTCGCACTCCACGAGCGTCTCCCGAATCGATCGCTTCGGTATCGGCCCGCCGTATTCGATGAAACGAGCGATGCGCAACATGCGGCGGCGAAGGCGCGCGTCCTCTGGAAAATTGCCGTCTTCATCGAGCCAGTGAGCGGGATCCACGACAAGGATCATGAGTTCCGGCTACCCCCGCTCTTGCCAAAGAGCAAGAGGCAGATGCCAACCGCAACGTAGAACGAACTGCAACACGTCTCCGTCCCCTGGCAAACCCAGGAGCGGGGTGGTGTGGACCGCGCGCTCCTCGCCTGCGCCCCGGCCTGCCGCTATCCTTCGACCATGGTGCGCTGGCCTGGCTGGATGTCGACGCCGCTGTTGGCCGCGGTCGCATGCATGTCGGTCGATCCGGCGAACGAGTCGCCCAGCGGCACGGGTGGCGTGGGCGGGGCGCCGGACGGAGGCGCCGACTCGGGACCGCCCCCGGACGGCGCGCTGTGCTGGCCCACGCAGAAATGGTGCGGCGGATGCGTTGAGGCCACCGACCCCAAGTACGGTTGCGCCCAGAGCGCATGCGACGCCTGCGCCGTGCCGCAGGCGTCAGCGAAGTGCGAGGCCGATCAGTGCGGGGTGCAAGCATGCGACGCGGGCTACGCCGACTGCAACCAGCAGCCCACCGACGGCTGCGAAGTCAACACCAAGGCCGACCACGGGAACTGCGGTGGCTGCGGCAAGGCCTGCACCGCGTCGGAGGTTTGTTTCGAGGGAAAGTGCTCGTCGACCTGCGGCGCCCTGGCCAACTGCAACGGATCGTGCGTGAACTCGGCGACCGATCCCCAGCACTGCGGCGGCTGCGGCAATGCCTGCGCCAGCGCGCAGACCTGTCAGAGCGGCGCGTGTGTTTGTCCCTCCGGTCTCGCCTTCTGCGCGGGCGCGTGCACGGACACCAAGGCGAGCAAGCAACACTGCGGCGGCTGCGGGAAGGCGTGCACGGACCCGGCCAATGGCGTGGCCAGTTGCAGCAACGGCTCGTGCGTTCTGGCGTGTTTTGGCGGGACCACGTTGTGCGGCAGCCAGTGCGTGATCACCGCGTCGAATAGCAGCCACTGCGGCGGGTGCAACAAGGCCTGCGCCACCGGTGAGCCGTGCCAGGCCGGATCGTGCGTGGCGACCTACGTGGCGTCCGTCGGCTTCTCGAACGTGCAGGGCAAGAACGGCTGGAGCTATTGGGACTCCAGTGGCAGCCCGATGACCTTCGTCGCGGCCCAGAATTGGTGGGAAGGGCCAGACCCTTTCGTGACCGTGACCGCCACCGGCGGACATCCGGGAACCGCGTTGGACGCTGTGAGACGCTGGACAGCACCGAAGGCCGGGAGCGTGAAGATCACGGGCAAGGCCTCCGACGCTCACGGCAAGTGCGGCGCCGATGGGGTCAACGTGTCGATCCGCAAGGGCTCGACCTTGCTCTGGCAGAGCGCCGTCGCCCTCGACGACAACATCGGAGTCACCTTCAACCTGGCTTCGAGCGTAGCGGCAGGCGAGAAGATCGACTTCGTTCTGAACAAGGGGGTGGACAACTACTGCGACTCGACGGCCTTCGATCCCACTATCGTGCTCAGCTACGCACCCTGAAGCTCAGTCACTCGGCGGATCCCGTCCACACTCCGGAGTCGCCGGCGAACCAGATCTCCGGGGCGCTGCGCCCTGTCACGACCAACGCCGCCTGCGCGGCGCCGTCGACGCGGCGCCACGACTTGCCATCGTAGCGAGCGATGCCGCCGTCTGCCGCGAGCCACACGTTGGTCGAGCTCGTCGCCCACAGCGCGCGGGGTCCGGGCACCGGTGAGGCCTCGGCCCTCCACGCCTTGCCGTCGAAGTGGTGGAGTTGGCCCGAGTCGCGCTCCGCGAGCCAGATGTCGGAGTCGCTGATCGCCCACAGGTGCTCCGCGCGCGAGAACGTGGGTTTCACGTCGAGGGCGCGCCAGCCCGAGTCGTGCAGCCGGTGAACGCCCGCGCGGTCCCAGGCCCAGGCCACCTTGCCACAGAGCTCGACGCGCAGCGGTCCGGGCGGAGGCGGGATCATGGTCCAGCCCGTGTGGCGCTTGATGATGCAGAGTCGATCGCGCGCGCAGACGACCTCGGGATCGTCGTAGCCGAGCACGCCGAAGAGCGGCGTCATCGGAGCGGTGCCGAGCTTGCCGATCTCCGCCGCACCGCTCTCCCACGCGCCCTTGCGGAAGCGCGCGTAGACGCCCCGCGCCGCCGAGTCGAAGCCCATCAATCGTGGCTGGTCGTCCCGGCCAAAGTAGATCTTCACGGTCGCGTCGTTCGCGGGCGGCTTGGGCAGCTTGCGCCAGCCCCTGCCGTCGTCGAGCCAAGCGTCGGCGCCCAGGGCAGCGACACGGCCCTTGTGGCCGAGCGCCAGCGAGTGAACCGGAGCTTCGAGCACGCGGCTGAGTGCGAGCAGCTTCAGCGCGGGCGGCTCGGGTGAGGTGCTCGCAGATGGCGGCGCAGCGGGCGCGGTGGCCGCCGACGCTGATGGGCTCGGAGATGGCGCTGCGGTTTGCGCGGCGGTCGCTGGCGCTGGCGCGGGTCGGGGAGCCGGAGTCGGGCCTGAGCAGGCTGCAAGAGCGAAACAGACGGAAGGGGTGAGTCGCGGCACGGGACGGAGCGGCAATAGCACGTGCTACGCTCCCGGCGTGAGTCGACGCCTCCTTCACGTCGTGAAGCTCTGCCTGGCGTTGATCGCCGCGATGGCGCTGCCGGCCCACGCCGCGGGCCCGATCTTGCACACCTTCTTCGAGCCCGATCCCGGCGAAGACCTCGCCCTGAACGCGACCACCACCGATGGCAAGCTTCCCGCCGCCATCGAGACCCCGAGCGGCGTGGCCCAGGCGCCGGATCCGCTGCGCGCGCCCCGCAAGAACGAGCCGACCTACGGCGGCAAGTCCACCCCCGCCAGCGTGGACGCGACCTACCGCATCGACCGCAATACCTCGCGACCCGATCTGGTCAGCTACGACGATCCCTTCATTCCGGCAGTCACGCCCTTCAAACGCCTGTTCGCCTACGACGTGGTGGAGGAGTCCCTCGAGCTCGGCGTCGCCGACAAGGGGCTCACCAAGCTCATGATCGGCGGCAGCGTGCGCAGCGGCGACGACCAGTTCTACGCCGACATGAACGTCGATCTGGTGGCGGATACGCCCGTGCGCATCCCCAGCGTGGGCCCGGGCACTCGGGTCTTGTCCGCTCATACGCTTCCGGAGACGGCGTTTCAGCTTCAGCGCGACGGCGCCGAGAACTGGTTCGTGCGAGCAGCAGACAACAAGCGGGTCCGGCTCGTGCTCCAGCTCGCGATCCCGCGAGAGACCTTCGGCAGTGTCTTCGCTCCGGATGCGAGCTTCGTGTCGCTGGCGCGCTTCACTTCGCGCATGCCGCCGTCGATCCGCGCCGCCGGCGAGCGAGTGCTGGAGAAGATCGGCGTGTCGCGCGCGATGACGCCGGCTGCGGCCGTGGGCGCGCTGGTGGCGCACTTCCGCTCGTTTGCGCCTTCCGACGACCGGCCCCTGTCTTCGGGCGCTGCCTTGTACGAGGAGCTCGCGCTCAGCAAGAAGGGCGTGTGTCGTCACCGCGCCTACGCCTACATCATCACCGCCCAAGCGCTCGGTCTGCCCACGCGCATGGTGCGCAACGAGGCGCACGCGTGGGTCGAGGCCTTCGACGGTCGCATCTGGCATCGCATCGATCTCGGTGGGGCGGCCGAGCGGCTCGACACCGATCGCGACCCCTCCCAGCCCATGCACGCACCCCCGCGCGATCCCTTCAACTGGCCGGCGGGCTCCGAGAGCGCGCGCGATCTCGTGGATCGGACCATGTCCCCGGGTGGCGGTCCGCAGCCGACCGCGGCCAAGCTCGGAGCCGATGGCGGGGTGGGCGACGCCGGCGTTGGCATGACGCCCGTGCCCATCCCGAGCGCCGGTCCGGGGGTCGGTGACGCCGGTGCGACGGCGTTCGACGACCGACCCGCCTCGAAGCTCGAGGTGAAGCTCGCCAAGCCCGCGGTCAAGCGCGGCGACCCGCTGGCCGTGAGCGGCAGAATCGAGTCTGGCGGGGACGGCTGCCGGGGAGTGCGGGTGGACTTCGCGCTCCGGCACGAGTCGGGCAAGATGATCCCCATTCAGTCGCTCTCGGCCGGAGACGACGGCAAGTACGACGGCGCCATCGTAGTGCCCCAGAATCTGGAAGTGGGTGAGTACGAGCTCGTCGTGTCGACGCCGGGCGACGCGCGCTGCGGCGCGGGGACGGCCGAGTGAGCGAGTTTGTCGTTCCCTTCTTGTACGCGCTGCGCGCACGCCGGATGCCGGTCGGCGCGCAGGAGGCCGTTCAGCTGGCCCGCGCGCTGTCGTTGGGGCTGCACCAGAACTCCCTCGACGGCTTCTACTTCGTCGCGCGGGCGCTGATCGTGCACCGTGAGAGCGATCTCGACAAGTTCGACGAAGCTTTTCTCTCTCACTTCAAGGGCGTGGTGTTCGAGACGGCGAGCGCCCTGAAGGATCTGGAAGAGTGGTTGAAGGATCCGAAGATCCTCGAGGGCTTGACCGAGGAGCAGAAGGCGGCGCTGAAAGAGCTCGACCTCGACGAGCTGCGGGAGCTGCTCGAGCAGCGCATGCGTGAGCAGAAGGAGCGCCATGAAGGCGGCAGCCGCTGGATCGGCACCGGCGGCACCAGCCCCTTCGGCACCGGCGGCCACCACCCGTCGGGCATCAGCATGCGCGCCGGCTCCCAGGGCCGCGGTGGTCGCAGCGCCATGAGCATGGCGGACGCGCGCCGGTACCGCAGCTACCGCTCCGATCTCGTGCTCGACGTACGACAGATCGAAGTCGCGCTGCGCAAGCTGCGTTCGTTCACCCGCGAGGGCGCGGTGGACGAGCTCGATCTCGAAGGCACCATCGACGCCACGGCCAAGAACGGCGGAGAGCTCGAGATCGTCACGCGTCCACCGCGGCGCAGCAACGTGCGAGTGCTGCTCTTGATGGACGTCGGCGGGTCGATGGACCCCTTTGCGCACACCTGCTCGCAGCTGTTCAGCGCGGCCCGCCGGGCGTCGAACTTCCGGGAGCTCCGCACCTACTATTTCCACAACACCGTCTACGGACGCGTATATTCTACCGACGGCCTGATGGATCCCATCGAGGTGCCGCGCTTGGTTGATCAGCTGAACGGTCGCTGGAAGGTCATCTTCGTGGGCGACGCGGCCATGGCGCCCGGGGAGCTGCTCGGCACGGGCCCCTGGGGATCTCCGGCCGGGGAACGCTCACTCTCGGGGCTCGACTGGCTCACGTTCATCCACGAGCGCTTCGAGCGCAGCGTGTGGTTAAACCCGGATCCGCCCGAGTACTGGAACGGCGGGACCGCCAAGGCGATCTCCGAGGTGATTCCGATGCACCACCTGACCCTCGAAGGGCTCGCGGAGGCCATGGCCCATCTCTCGAAGGGCCCCACCGCAAAGCTGAGTCACTTGTCGACGACCTGACAGTGCTTCGATACGCAAGCGGCCTTCTTGTTGTCAGGGTACTGCGGCGCGCAGGCGGGGCAGCCGATGGGCCCGCCGGGGCAGACGGCCTTCATCAGCGCGGGGCCGCCCGTCTTCGCCACCGCGACGAGATCCGCAGCGCTCGAGCCGCAGCCCTCGCAGCAATCCAGCCCCATCCGTAGGGTGCAGTCGTCGTCCTTGGTGCAGCCCGAGAAGGCCTCGACCTTGCGCACGTCGAAGCCCTCGCAGGCGCTGTTGCGGCAGGTCGCCGCGAGGTTGGCGTTGTTGCCCGACATGCAGTCGCAAATGGGGCCGCCGCACGAGCACTGAGCCTCGTACTTGGAGTTGACCGCCTGGTAATCCTTCAGCTCGGGCATCCCGCAGAGACAGCAGTCCTGGGTCACGAGCAGGCACTCGGTCGGATCGGAGCACTTCTTGGTCTCGGGCCCGCAGCTGTTCTGGCCGCCGCTGCCCGCGGAGCCGCCGCTGCCCGCGGTTCCGCCGCTGCCCGCGGTTCCGCCACTGCCCGCGCTGCCACCCGTCGAGCCCGCGCTGCCGCCCGATCCGCTCGAGGCGCCGGTGCCCGAGCCGCCGGTCCCATCGAGCGTCGAACTGCCCCCGCAGCCCGCAAGCAGAGTCGTCCACGTGAGAGCGCCCAGCACCAATAGACCACGCATGCTCCGTGACTGAGCAACGCCCGTGCCACGCCATGCGGAGCCTCTCACCGGACCTCACGCCTCGCGAGTGGCCCAGCGTGTGCCAATCCGCGACATGGATTGCGGGACCCGGATACGCTGAATGGAGGTCGATGACGAAAGGGCTGCTCGTGCTGCTGCTCGTGCTCTGCGCTGCGCCGTCGGTGGCGGCGGCAGCGCCGCACTGCGACCCGGGCATCGAGAGCTGGGTCGCGCGCTGTGCCCGTGCCGAGCGGACGCGGCTCGAGATCGTGACCTGCGATGGGGGCGTGGTCGTCGTGCGCGCAGCGGATGCCCGCCTCGACGTCGAGCTTCGCAGCAGCGCCGTACGCAGCTTCGTGAGCGCCGGCGAGATCGGGCTCTCGCCCGTCGGACAGTTCGCCGACTGGTCGAAAGAATCGGACGCGCGCCGGGCCGCGCTGAAAGCGCTCGAGCACTGCGCGACGCGCGACGCCGATCTCCCGGTTGATCGCACGGGCGCCAACGCCGGGAGCGATCGCCGCGAGCCGCGCCAGCTCACACCGCCCTGGCTCTCGTTGTTCGCCGTCGCCGCCCTCGGCGTCGCGCTGCGGCGCTTGCGGCTCTCGCAAGAAGCGGTCGCGGCCGTGCTGCTCGGTGTCTTCACCGGTTTGCTCCGCTGGTGGGCCTTCGGCGGGACCTACTTTCACCAGAACGGTCAGGGCCCGGTTTGGGTAGGCTACGCGTTGCGAGACGATCCGGGGCTCTCCAGCTACGGCCCGGGGTTTCACCAAATCTTCGCGGCTGCGGCCCTGAGTTTCGGCACGCGGCCCGAGATCGGCATTTGGCTCACGCAGTCGGTGCTCGCAGCGAGCGTCGTGCCCGCCGCGTGGCTAGTCGCGCGTCGGCTCGGTGCAGAACCCTGGCTCGGCGCGGCGGTCGGCGTCGCCTGCGCGATCGATCCCTTGCTCGGCCGCCTCGCCATGTCCGAGTCGTACTTTGCCACCGCGCTGTCCTTCGCGATGCTCGCGGCTGCGGCCTGCGCCCTCGCCGAGCCTCGCCCTCGGAGTGCGGCCTTCTGGATCCCGGTCTGCGCGGCGGCGTTGCTCTTGGCGCAGCTGGTGCGACTGCATCCCCTGGTGTGGCCCGCGGCGATCATCGCGCCGATCCCGCTCGTATTCGGTCCTGGCTCGTTCCAACGGCGCGCTCGGGTCACGCTCCTCGGCGGGCTGGTGATCGCCGTCGTCGTCTTCATCGCGAGCGGAACGCAGATGCTCGAGGTAGTGCGCGGGCCGCTCGGTCAGAAGTGGCTCCCCAGCGCGGGCCCGCGTTGGGAGGTCTTCGCCGACTGGAAGGTTGGGATTGGGCTCGCGCTCCTGGCGCTCGCGGGCGTCGCGCTCAGGTCGTGGCGCGGCGCCGTGCTCGTGGCCGTGGTGGCGATCACGTACTTCGTGGCTCGCTCGAGTGATCTGATGAGCGATCCGAACCCCGCGGTGACCGACGCTCATCGACGCATGTTCTTGCCCGCTGTCGTGTGCCTCGCGATCGTCGTCGCGACGCGCCTTCGCTTCGTGAAGCAGTCGCAGCGTGGGGTCGCGGCGGTCGTGGTGGTAGCGGCGCTGCTCGCGATCCCCACAGGCCTGACCCGATCCGAACCCGCCACCGACAGCCTCGAGGCCAGCTGGTTTCGCGGGCTGCGCTCGGGTCTTGCGCCGAACGCAAGCGTTGCCTACCTGGAGCGCGCGGGATCTCAGATCAGCGTGCTGCCGCTCTACGCCGGCGAGCGCGCGCCCCTCTCCGATCGCGATTCGAGCTTCGATCTCGGCACGCTCCCCGCTCCCGCCTACTATTTCCGGTCGTCACTCTGCTCGACGCCCCACGGCCAGCCCGTGTGCGCGGCCATCGAAGGCAGCGCGTCGCTCGAGCTCGTGTCCGAGCGGATCTTGCCGGCGCGGCCGAGCATGCGCTGGCACGCGTACGTAGGCAGCGACGCGCGCGTGGCGCTCTACCGGATCCGACCATGAAGCGCCGGACATTCGTGATCGCGAGCGTGCTCGCCCCCTGGGCGTCGGCGCAGGCGGGTGCCGTGATTGAGCGCGGCCGCGAGGCTGACGTGCTCGCCCTGCTCGCTCCCCATCGGCTCGGCGCGGAGGTCAGGGAGGGTTGGAAGCTGTGGAACGTGCGCATCGGTTCGCGCGAGATCGAGATCGAGCTGCGCTCGCCGACGGACGCGCGGGCGGGCCTGCGCTTGGTCGAGTGGTCGAATCACGCCGAGCGGAGCGCCAGCTTCGGCATCGTGATCGAGAACGATGCAGGGTCGAGCGCCGCGATCGGGGCGGTGGTCGCGGCCATCAAGCGCAATGACCGGGGCGGATTCTGGCGAGCCCGCGCCGAACCCGCAGCCGAGGTTCCACCCAGTCGCGGCTATGGGATCGCGTGGCCGGTGGGCGCCGCGCTGATCAGCATCGCGGCGATGCTCTGGGTCGGGCGGGCGAAGCCAAGCGCCTGAGCGCCGCCAGTGCGAGCAGGCAGGCCGCGCCAAGCCCTGAGCCGTCGCGACGTCCGACGCGACAGCCGCAGCCCTCGGGTTCTTCGCCGGGCTCGCGGATCAGGTGCTCCGGAACGGTCAACGTGTGATCCGATTCAAGCGTCTCGCCGGGCTGCGGACACAACTCCTGATCGTGCACGACCTCGTTCCGCGAGTCGCGAATCACGAGCCGCGCGCAGTCCGCAGTGGTGTCGAGCTGCGGGAGAGAAGCGACCGCCCGCGCCTCCAAGGCGACCGCGCTCGATTGCCCTTGGCCCACCGTCGCATTTCCCTCGACGAGTTGCCCGAAGGTAGTGTCGGCCGCGGACAGCTCGACGAAGAGCAGCGCAGGAGCGTCGAGTTCGATCGATGCTTGGAAGAAGCCTTTCGCATGAAGGCCGTTGAACTTCGGATCAGCGCAACTCGCCTCGCTCATCTCGCCGTCGAACACCAAGTGCGCGATCTTCAGGTGGACGGCACGCTCGACGAGCTTGGGCTCACGCGACGATGCGCGGAACTTCCGAGAATCTGCGACGGTCCCCGAGACGAGTGACAGCTCGTAGGAGAGCCCGGTGTCGAGCGGCGTCGTGGGACGCAAGAGCTCGAAGCGCCGCCCGCACAGGCTGAGCTCGTCGAAGCTGCCCATCGACTCGAGCGGAACCAGATCGCCGAGCTCCGACCGGAGGCTGCCGACTCCATCACCCTCGTGCAGGACCAACCAGGGTCCGGCGGCTGGGGCCAGGGTCGTAGCCGAAGGCAACAGCACGGTCGGCTTTGGTGGCTGACAGCTGCACGCCTGGGAGGTCGAGGGCGAAACCCAGACTCCGATCGCGAGAACGAGCGCGGTCACGCGCGCGATGGACGGCGTCATCGGCCCTAAAGGTCGCACGTCGACCTGAGTCGATCCAGCCCGCCCTCGGGATCGGCGAAGGCGTGAGTGCTCACGGCGCCCGCGCAGGCTTGGGCTTAGGCGTCGGCTTAGGCCGACAGTCCACTGCGGTCACGTAGGGGTCCACTCGCCGGCCGGTCTTGGCATCCCAGACCCGAACCAGCTCTCCGGTGGACAGGACAAAGCGTCCCGAGGGATCGAACGCCAGCACGGTCGAGGGTGTCGCCCCATCCAGCATCGCGACCCGCGCGCGGGTCCCCGTGTTCACGACTTCGACAGCGCCCCTGGCCCGGACGATGAGCTCGCCGTCCGAGCTCGCGGCCAGCACGCTGCCTTCACCGGCTGCGAGGTCGACGGCCCGGATCCGGGCACCCGGGTCGATGCGGGCCTGGATCGCGCCCCGATGCACGATGAAGATGGCGCCGTCGCGCTTGCGTGACACGAAGGTCGTGTCCCCGCGGTTCCAGTCGAAGTTTGGCGCCTCGGGGTCGTCCGGGCGCGCCGCGATCGGCGGTGGGAGCTCGCGTCCCAGCTTGGTGTCGAAGACCAGGTAGGCGACTTGCTCCGCTACGACCAGCGTTTGTCCGTCGGCGCTGAACAGAATGGGCTCCCAAAGCGCACTGTCCTCTTCAGCCCGTTTGGTGGGTCGCCTGCTTGGGAGCGTGCGCAGCAGGCGACCCGACGCGGTGTCGAACAAACAAACGAGACCGAAGCCGCCTCCCATCGCAAACTGCTTGCCGTCCGGGCTGATCGCCAAGCCGTGGCCTTCGCAATGGCGGTCCTTGACGACGCGCCCGCGGCGGCTCGGAACGTCAACGAGACGTGCGGCTTGCTCTTCCCTGTACACGAGCTTGGCGCCGTCGGCCGAGAACACTACGGGTCCGCCCGATTGAAACGGAAACGTGCCGACCGGCGCCTTTGCGCCGAACTCGAACACGACCAGCTCTGCCCGACCGACCGCGACGTGCTTGCCATCAGGGCTGAAATCGGGACCCGTCATGCCGTCGTACTCCGCCAGCGGGTAGGTCGAGCGTCGCGCGGGTGGGTCTAGCGTCCACAGCTCGGCGACGACCTGCCCGTCGGCATCTCCTGCGGAATCGTCGCGCGCGATGACAAACGCATGCTTTCCGTCCGGCGAAAAGGTCGTTTCGGTCTCGAACGTGCTTGGCCAATTGGCGACGATGTTCCCGTCGCTGAGGCGGATCAGGGTGCTCTGTGCCCGAGGATCGCGCTCATCCGCCGCGACGGCGACGTAGCGGCTCTTGGGATCGAAGCGCAGGGTCTCCACCTTCATTCCGCGCAGAGGGATGCGAAGCCGTGCGCGCCAGCTTGCAGTCTCCCAGACGACCAAGTCGGGGCCGTCCACCACGGCCATCAGCGCGCCGTCCGTTGAGATCGCGCGGGCTCCCAGCGGCGCACACGTCGGATTCGGCTGCGGCGGGGTCGGGCGTGACGACGCGACGGGAGCTTCGAGCGTTGCCGGCCTCGCCACGGCCCTCGGAGCCGTGGGTTGTGCCCCGCAGGCGGCGGTCAACGCCACGAGCGCGACGCTCAGGCCGCGGCGGCGCTCCCCCGGTGTCATCCGGCGATGATCGCGTGTGCGCGCACATACGTCCAGGTCCGTCTGATACGCTCCGCCTCGGCGCCATGGTCGACGACACTGTTCCAGCTCACCGCTCCGTGGATTCACGGTCGCTGCCACCCGAGTACGTCGAGCGGATCCGGGCCCGCGCCAACGCGGCCGGGGCCGCAAAGTCGGGGTTGAAGAGCGACCAGCTGGGCTGTGTCGCAATTCTGGGCATCGGGGGCCTGATCGCGATCGTCGCGGGCATCTCACGGTTGAGCTCGAGCGGGGTGGACTGGGTCGCGATTGCGCTCCCCGCGATCGGGGTGCTCGTCATCCTCGGCGCGGTGATGATGGTGATGGCGAGGAGGAGCTCGCCGATCCCCGAGTTCACGCTGTCGACTCAGGCGTACCATTTGGTCTCTTCGGGAGACGGCAGCTTGGACGCGCACTGCATGCCGCTGTGCACGAAGGTGGGCTACACCACGGTGCTGCTCAATGGGCTCTACACTCAGACCGAGCTCAAAGCGCACTTTGGTACGGCCGCGGTCGTGCTCACGGATGTTCTCGATCGCGAGTCACGCGATCGACCTTGGGAAGGATCGGCGCGGTTTCGCGCTTTCCTCTCGATGATCGAGAGCGCCGCCCAAGCCCTCCAGCGTGGCCGCTGGTCAGAGGTCGACGGGTCCAACCTGCTGCCAGGCACGCCGTCTCCCAGCGCTCCGATGGACGCCGCCGCGCTGAGAAGCGCGCCCGGGTCTCGAACGAGCTGAGGGTTTACCAGGTCGCGCCCAGTTTGCGCGCCACGTTGATCGCCGAGGTCACGGCGTCCTCGTGCAGGCCGTGACCGAAGTGGCTGCCGCAGTAGTACGTGCGCTGGCGGCCGTTGAGATCCGGCAACCGCGCCTGAGTCGCGAAGGAAGCGAAGTCGAAGATCGGCGTGTACAGGACGGTGTCCAGCTCGATGAGGTCGACCGCGATGGGAAAGTTGGCGTGCTGCGAGCTCAAATAGGGACAGTCGGGCGAGACACCCGGCTGGCGCCAGAGCGCGCCGGAGACCGAGGTCTCGAAGCGCGACCCCGACTCTCGGTAGAGGAAGGTGAAGGCCTGGATCAGTTCCTTCGGGGGAAACGCCGAGTGATCGCGGTGGAGAACCACGCGGCCTCCGCGATACCGCCAGGCCCCGAGCAGGGCGCGCTCATCGTCGCTCGGCGCATCGAGCAGCCGCAGGGCCTCGTCCGCTGGACACGCGAACACCACCTGGTCGAACTCGCGCCGCTCGCCGGCCCCGTCGATCAGCGTGACGCTCCGCTCGTCACGGAGCACGCGTCGCAAATCCGCGCTCAGCACCATGCGATCCTGAAAGCGACGAGTGAGCGCGTCCACGTAGCTCACGGTGCGGTTGGCCATGCACTGCACCGAGTAGGGCGCGCGCGGTGAGACCACGTCGTTGTGCACGTCGAGCTTGCGCACGAAGAACTCCGCCGGCGCCGCCAGCACGTCGTCCCCACTCATCGACGACATGAGGCAGAGCGCAGAGAGCAGCACCCGCCGCCCGTCGCCGCGGATGGCCGGGGTAAGTTCCATCGCCTCAGCCAGGGTCAGCTTGCCGATCTTGCCGTCGCGAAGCAGCCCGCGTAGCGCGCCGAGCCCACGGTAGAGACCGTAGAGCGCCTTGAGGTGGTGCGGGCGAAGCAGATCGAACTTCTGAGTCCAAAGTCCTCGGGCGCTCCACGGCGTGATGTAGAGCCCCTCGCCGCTGTCGAGGTTCTTCAGGCTCATGAACGCGCCGGGGGAACGCTGCGCGCGCACGCCGAGCTCGTCGATGAGCCGATAGAAATTCGGGTAGCCGGCGCGACCGAAGGCCGCCACTGCGATGTCGACCTGGTGGCCGTCACGCGTGGTGTGCGTGTAGGCGTTGCCGCCCACTCGGCCGGTCTTCTCGAAGAGCGTGATTTCGTGGCGACGCGCGAGCAGATACGCGGTGGTCAGCCCCGCGATGCCTCCACCGATGATGGCGATGCGCTGTGACATCTCAGCTCGCGAGCCTAGCAAGGCAGGTGCGCGCGGGCAGCAACCGAAGCCGGCTCCCAGCGAGTGTACGCGAGTGGGTCAGTGGCGTGCCGGTGCCCCGTGTGGCGGCGGCATCCCGGTCCGCCACGCGGCGCTGCCGAAACTGGCTCGCTTGGGCTAACCTCGGGGCGCGCCGGCAGCCGAGGCAGCATGCAGACCGCATTGATGAAAACGTACATTCACGCGCCGGCGTGCCGAGTGTGGGCGGCGATCACGGACCACGGCGCGCTCGCTCGGTTCTCAGGAGTCACCTCCGCCAGGCTGCTTCGGGCCGGTCGGGAGCACGCGAACGGCGTCGGGGCCCAGCGCGAAGTGGTGCTCGGGCGACTGCGCTTCCTCGAAGATATCGTCCGCTTCGAGCCGCCTCACGTGATCGAGTATCGAGTCGTTGAGTGCACGGTGCCCTTCGACCACGAGCTGGGACGCATCGAGCTCATCGAACGGGGGCGGGGGACCGAGGTTCACTGGACCACGCGGTTCCAGATCGCGATCCCAGTGATTGGGAAATTGTTGACCAAGGCGGCGCGGCCTTTGGTCTGTGACGGGTTCCACGGCATGCTGCTCGAGCTGAAGCACGAGCTCGAGGGCGACTCGCCGAACTGAGGGTCTTACACCGATCAAGGGCAGGGCGTTGCCAAGGGGCTGTCCGCGGCGGCCCCGACCAAGTTATGCTGAGGCATGCGGCGTTTGAGGGGAAGCAGGGGGTGGCTGGCCGCCCTCGCGTTGGGGGCGTTGTCGTGTCAGGGATCCGGCTCGGAGTCGGGCGCGACGTCGACTGAACTGGCGGGGGTGTGGGACGCCATTGGGACTAGTGTCGGAACGAACGCGGTCGTCGCTACGGTAATCATCGACCCGACGCGATTCAGTATCCAGACCAAGTCCGGAGGGGTCACCGCGCTGGCTGAAGGCGATGGCTTTCGGGTCGACTACTGGACCGACGCTTGGGACAACGCCCACTCGGCATTTTTCGTGGAGCGCGCCGGCACGCCCGACTTCTCGGTGGGAGCGCTGCCCATCAACATCGCCGGTCAGTGGTTGGCGAGCGATCTCGACGGCGACCCGCTGTACGGCTGTATCACGGACCTCGGCGGGACCACGCTCGGGGCAACTTGTCTGGCTGTCGATTCGGCCGCGAAGCCTCCGGCGCTTCCCAAGTGGCTCCCGAGTCCGGCCTTCACGAAGATCCTCGGCACGCGGACGGCGGCCAAACCTTCGATGTTCGGCGATCTCGGAGGAACCTGGAAGATCGAGCAGGCTGGCGTTGGCAGCTGCACGATCGATATCCACGACAACGTGATCGACGCGAACTGCGCGGGCCATGCGAGCACCCAGGGTTCGCTTCATGTCGAGATCGACGGGACGAAGCTCAGCGGGTTCACCAGTGCAGGGATCGAGTTCTCGGCGCAGCGTCGTTAGCGGAATGGCTGCCATTGCCCTGGGCGCCGTGGGCGTCTGGGGGTGGCGTCGATACGCGGGACGCGAGCCGGTGGATCGCAGCAACAGTGCTGGCCCACGCTTGGCCTATCGGACGACGGCATCCGTGCACGATGCGCGTCGCGACGACCCTGGGAAGTCCCCGGCGGGGGACACCGGTGACGCGGTGTGGCTCGCCCTCGCGGCGCTGCCTCCGGCGGAGTGCGTCGAGCTGTGCCAAACGCTTCGTGCGTTGGTCGAGGCTCTCGAAGCGTCGAGCACTCCAGGCTTGGTCGACCTCACTTCCGAGGAAGTGACGAGCGAGCTCCGCAGGGATCGCGCCTGGCTCCTGCCAGTGCTCAACGGGGCACAAGAGCTTCTGGCCAAGAGCTGGCTCGGTGCGGGCCTGGAGGTTCGTATCGCGACTGAGCCTGCGAACCCCGGAGAGCGAGTCGTCGCCGCGTGGTCGAGCGACGTCGTGGACCCGTTGGCGGAGCGCGCGCGCTTTGCAGCGTGGCCCGTCTCGAGGGCGATCCGGCTTGGAACGGGTGGTAGCGGAGAGCGTGACCGTGTGGCCGCGAAGCTGCGAGAGTCCGTTCCGTCTGCCTGGTCACCGATCGCGCTGGTGGTCGACGCCGACCTCTGTGCGCGCCGCTCCGAGCCGGGCGAGCTCGGCGATCTGGTCCGGCTCTGCCGTGCCAGACGGCGCCTGCTCTCGGCGGCTGCCGCCAAGGAGCCGTTGGCGGCCAGCTTGGCCTCCCTCGGAACCGAGCCCGGCGGCCCCCTCTTGCCGTGGCTGTCCCTCGCTGGGGGCGACCTGTTGATAGTGCCTCGCCTTGGTGCCCTGGCTCGACCGGAAGAGCTGCTCCGCGCGGTCCAGAGCGCGCTGTCCCTTGCGAAGGTCGAGGCTCGCTCGTGGGCGGGACCGACCCGTTCGCTCGGCAGTCGCTGACGGGCCCCACCGGCCGCCTCCCCCGCGCTCGCGGATGATCCGAGCCGCGTCTGGGCGGATCGTCTTCGGTCGAGCAGCAAGCTCAAGGTCGCTCGGAGAAGACCCCCGCCCGCAGCTTGCAGCCTAGCGCCGCGCCCTTGCGCGCCTCGGGAGACATTTCTTTCTCGTAGTAGCGCATGGTCGACTTCTCTGCGGGCAATGCGCACTCGGCCACGACGCTCTCGGAAGGGCAGTGCCTGACCACGCGGCCGCGGAGGTTTCGCCGCCCCGAGTCAACGCAGGCTTTCTCGAATCGCTCGCGCTCTTCCTGGGTGCTGGTCGCGTCGACCTCGGTGCAGCTGAAGTCCTTGTTCGCGACGATGTTGACGCAGCCGAAGCCCTCTCCGGAGGGGACCGGCGGTTCTGTCTTGTTGCAGGCGCAGGCAATGACGAGCGCAAAAGCTAGGGTGATGGAGCGCGCTGGGGCGTGCATCCTTTCGAACCTAGCAGGAGTCGTGCGTGCGCCCGAGGAGCCATCACGCGAAACTTCTGCGGGACCCCCGGGGAGGACTGCCCCCGTGCGGCGCCCGGATCGCTGCCGCCGAACGCCCGGGCGACCGAAGAAACGGGCGGCGATTCAGCTGCCAATCCCGGCATCCGCCATCCGACGGATTGAGCCCTGGCTCGCCCGAAGGCACGGATGGTCCCGGCGCGCACGGATCGTGCTCCGCGCAACAGTCTCATGCGATCTCTCTTCGTCCTCACTCTCGTGTCTTTGTCCGGTACAGCCGCCGCTGCACCCGTGTCGATGGACCTGAACGAGGCCATGCGTCGCGCCGAGCAGGCCGCCTCGGCCTTGGGTCCGAAGCGAGCAGCGGTCGGGAGCGCGCAAGGGTTGCGGCGGGCGGCAGATCAGAGACTGTCGCAGCCGCCCCGGATCGAGGTCGAGATCGGCCCGCGGTTCCGAGCCGACCCGAGTCGGATCGGCGTGGACGCGACCCTCGGCCTCTGGCAGGACCTGCCCCTCGGCGGCGTGGGCGCCGCGCGTCAGCGCTGGGCGAGGGCCGCCTCGGGCGAGGCCGACGCTCGGCTCCGCGTGGGCGTCCACGATGTTCGCGCCGAGGCCGCGCTGTCGTGGGTCGACTTGCGGCTCGCGCGTGAGCTCGAACAGAAGCGCCGCGAGTCGTTGGAACACGCGCTCACCATCGCCAAGATCGCGGGCGCGCGGGTTCGTGCGGGAAGCGCTCCACCATCCGAGGAGACCACCGCGAAGGCCCTGGCGGGTCGCGCTCGCATCGACGTGATCGAAGCCGAGGGCAGGGCCCACGTCGCCGAGGTCGCCTTGGGGCACCTGACCGGGATCCGCGGTCGCAGCATAGACGCTGCGGGACCCCTCGCCCTCGCCGATCGACCCATGGACCTCGCCCCGCTCTTGGCCCGCGCCCGCGGGGCGCAACCCGACGTGCTCGCGGCCGAAGCGGCTGCCGAGCGTCTTGACAGATCCATCGAGGTCACGCGAGCGGCTGGCGTACCGTCCTTGTCGATCGGACCCAGCGTGACTCGGGAGGGCACCGGCGACTGGCTCGTCTTGGCGCGAGCGTCCTTTCCGTTGCCGCTGGTGAACCCCGCCGCCCTCGACACCGCGCGCGCGCGCTCGGACGCTGCTGTCCAGCGAGCGGAGGTCCGCCACGTGCGGGTTAACTTGGAGCGTGAGCTCGACCTCGCGGTCCATGAGCGTCAGCACGCGCGTGAGATCCGCGACGCGCTGCGCGAGACGGTCATCCTTCCGACTCGCGAGGCCCTGCGGCAATCGCTGGCGCAGTACGAAGCTGGCAGCACCGACGCCGCGCTCGTGCTCGCCGCACGCCGCGAACTCTTGCTCGCAGAGGAGCGCTGGGCCGAGGCGGCCGCGGAGGTGCGGCGCGCGGACATTCGCTTGCTGCGTTTGACGGGTGGTGGTCGAAAAGCGGGAGGCGGACGATGACCAAGTCTCTGTTGCCGCTGGTGGTGCTCTTGCTCGTGGCTTGCTCCAAGCAGGAGCCCGAAGCCGTCCAGGCCACCAGTGAGCCCGAGAAGCGTGTCCTCGTGGTCGACGAGAGCGTGATCGTCAGCGGTCGCATCGCGGTGATTTCTGCCGAGAAGCGGCCAGTCGGAGGCTTTGTCGTCGCCACCGGTCAGATCGAGGCGCCGCCGGACGGCGAGGCCGCCGTCACCTCGCCCATCACGGCGCGGGTGAAAGAGATCGCAGTGCGCCGCGGCGACCACGTGAAGAAGGGCGACAAGCTCGCCGTGCTCGCCGCGGGCGAGATCGCACGCGTGCGAGCGGATCTGGCTCGCGCCAAAGCGCGTCGAGTCCACTCCGAACGCGTGCTCTCGCAGGAACAGAAGCTGATGGCCGAGAAGGCCACCAGCGAACGCGCGCTGTCCGACGCGAAGAGCGAAGTGGACACGGCGCGCGCTGACGAGCAGGCCGCGGGTGCGCTCCTGCGCAGCTACGGCGCTGCGGGCGGTGCCGCGCTGGTGCTCCGGGCGCCCATCGACGGCACCATCGTCGCGGTGAACGGCGTGGTGGGTGCGCCCGTCGAGGCCACGGCGCCGCTCTTCCGTCTGGTCGACACCAGTCGCCTGCTGGCGCGGGCCGACGTGGCCGAGAACGACGCTGACCTGGTCCCCGAAGGGGCGAGCGCGACGCTCTCGGTGGCGGGCAAGCCCCTTGCCTGCGAGGCCAAGGTCGAATCCCACGCGCCGCATGTGGACGACAAGACGCGCACGGTGCCCTTCCGTATCCGCCTCGGCGCCAATTGCGGGGAGCTTCACGCCGGCGCCTTCGTGGACGTGGCCATCGAGCGCGCGTCGGCCGGGGACAAACAGCTGATCTCGCTGCCTCGGGACGCCGTGGTCAGCGTCGATGAAGTGCCGATGGTCTTCGTCGCCGTAGAGGGAGTCGGCCGCTTCGAAGCGCGGAGCGTGCGCGTCGCCGAGTACGCGGGACCACGAGTCTTCCTCGACGACGGAGTCCAGGTTGGCGAGCGAGTGGTCGAGCGAGGAGCGCTGCTCTTGAAGGGCGAGCTGATGCGCTCGCGGCTGGAGTAGGCGATGATCGGGCGCCTCGCACGTCTCGTCGTTCAGTACCCGCTGCTGACCATCTTGGGCGCCATCGCGCTGATCGTGATCGGTGTGCGGAGCTACCAGACCTTGCCCATTGACGCGGTTCCCGACCTGACCAACGTGCAGGTCCAGGTCCTGACCAGCGCACCCGGACTCTCACCGACCGAGGTCGAGCGGCTCGTCACGCAGCCCGTCGAGCTGGCGATGACGGGCGTGCCGCACGTCGCCCGCATCCGCTCCATCTCGCGCTCTGGCGTCAGCGCCGTCACCTTGGTCTTCGACGACGACACCGATCTGGCCACCGCGAGGGAGTTGGTGGCCCAGCGGCTGCCGGCGGCGCGCGAGGTGATCCCCGCGGGCGCGGGGCGACCGGAGCTCGGACCACTGACCACCAGCCTGGGCGAGGTCTACCACTTCACCGTGCGTTGGCCCGGTCACTCGCTGGGCGAGATCCGCACGCTCTTGGATTGGGACATCGCCTACCGACTGCGTTCGGTGCCAGGCGTGGTCGAGGTCAACTCGTGGGGAGGCGATACGCGGCAGGTCGAGGTGCGTCTGCGAGAACGCTCGCTGCTCGCCAACGGCGTCACGACTCAGATGGTCGAAGAGGCGGTGCTGGGCGCGGGCAGGAACGTCAGCGCGGGCTTCGTGGAGCGCAGCGAAGAGGGCACCTTCGTTCGCGCCGAGGCCTCGTACCACACGCGCGAGGACGTGGCGCGTCAGGTCGTGGCGACGCGGGAGCACGAGGGCGTGACTCGCGCAGTGCTCGTGCAGGACGTGGCGGACGTCGTGGACGGCAAGGCCCCGCGTTTCGCGGCAGCGACGGCTGACGGTGAAGGCGAGACCGTCTACACGATGGTGCAGATGATCGCCGGCGGCAACGCGCATCAGGTCGTCGCCCGGGTCAAGGAGCGCTTGTCGGAGATCGAGGGCAGTCTGCCCGAGGGCGTGGTGGTCGAGCCCTTCTACGATCGCTCCGCCTTCGTCGACGAAGTGCTGGGCACGGTGAAGAAGAACCTGCTCGAGGGCGGCGTGATCGTGGCCATTGTGCTGCTGATCATGCTCGGCAATCTGCGGGCCGGGCTCTTGGTCGCATCGGTGATTCCGCTGTCGATGCTCGGCGCCTTCGCGTTGATGCGTTACTTCGGTGTGAGCGGCAACCTGCTCAGCCTCGGGGCCATCGACTTTGGGCTGGTGGTCGACGGCTCCGTCGTCGTGGTCGAAGGCGCGCTCGCCGCCATGGCGGCGCATCGCCTGACGGGCAAACAAGCCATGGGGCGGGTCGCCGGCGAGATGGGACGGGCGGTGACCATGGCCGTGCTCATCATCGCCATCGTCTATGTGCCGGTGCTGCTGCTCGAGGGTGTCGAAGGCAAGATGTTTCGCCCCATGGCGCTCACGGTGCTGTTTGCGCTCGGCGTCGCGCTGGTGCTCACCTTCACTTGGGTCCCGGCCATCGGAGGGCTCGTGCTCACGGGCGCCCACCACGAAGATCCGCGGATCGTTCGTTGGATGAAGCGCGTCTATCGCCCGCTGGTCACGCTGCTCGTCGATCGTTGGAAGCTCGCCGCCGGCGCCGTCGTCACGCTGATCCTGCTGGGCGCGGCGGTGGCGGCCACACGCGGTGCGGAGTTCGTGCCGCGCCTCGAAGAGGGCGACCTCGCCATTCAGGTGACGCGGCCGCCCAGCGTCACGCTCGCCGAAGCCTCGCGCGGCACCACCGTCGTCGAGCAGGTGCTGCGCCGCTATCCCGAGGTCGAGCGCGTCGTGAGCCGCACCGGTAGCCCCGACGTCGCCACCGACGTGATGGGTCCGGAGCAGAGCGACGTGCTCGTGATCCTGAAGCCCCGCGCCGAGTGGGTGACGGCCAAGGACGCGGCGGGATTTGCCGAGGTGCTCGGCCCCGAGCTCAACAAGGCGCTGCCCGGCGCCGCCTTTGGCTTCACGCAGCCCATCGAGATGCGCGTCGACGAGCTGATCGGTGGCGTGAAGGCCGACGTGGGCGTGAAGCTTTTTGGTGACGATCTCGGCAAGCTGCGCAAGTTCGCAGAGGAGCTGTCGCAGGTCATCAGCGGCACGCGCGGGGCGGCCGACGTGCGCGTCGAGCCGATGAGCGGCCTCGGCATGTTGACGCTCACCCCGGACACTCGCGAGCTGGGGCGTCGCGGGGTCAAGTCGGCAGAGCTCACGGAGTTCATCGAGACGCTGAGGACCGGACGCCACGCAGGTCACTTGATCGAGGGAGAGCGTCGCTTCGACGTGGTGCTCCGATCGGCCAACGTGCCCGCGGCCGACGACGGGCCCATTCAACGTGTGCGGGTGCCGCTCGCCGACGGCCGATCGGTGTTGCTCGGCGACGTCGTCGCGGTGTCGCATTCGGACGGGCCGGCGCAAGTGAGCCGCGAACAGGGTCGACGTCGAGTGCTCATCGAAGTGAACGTGCGCGGTCGCGATCTGGCGGGCTTCGTCCAGGAGCTTCGCGCACGCCTCGCCAAGGTGAAGCTGCCGTCGGGCTACTATCTGGAATATGGCGGCGAGTACGAGAACCTCGCTAGCGCGACCGCGCGGCTGGCCGTGGTGGTGCCGCTGACTTTGGCCGCGGTGCTGGTGCTGCTCTACCTGGCGTTCGGATCGATTCGTCCGGCGTTGCTCATCTTCGTCAACGTGCCCGCCGCGGCCACGGGAGGGTTCGTCGCGCTGGCGCTGCGGGGGCTCGATCTCAGCGTGAGCGCCGCGGTGGGCTTCCTCGCGCTCTTCGGCGTCGCGACCTTGAACGGCGTGGTGCTGCTCGCCTCGGTGCGCAACCGACAGCTTCAGGGCGAAGAGCCCCGGGCCGCGGTGCTCGGGGCGGCGGAGGAGCGCGTGCGGCCGGTGCTGGTCACCGCCATGGTGGCGGCGTTTGGCTTCATCCCGATGGCCGTCGCGACGGGGTCCGGCGCCGAGGTGCAGCGCCCGCTCGCGACGGTCGTGATCGGGGGCCTGGTGACCGCGTCGCTGGTCACTCTCCTAGCCTTGCCTGCGCTCTACGTGCGCTTCGGCGGTGCTCCCGAGATGAACGACGGCGAGCAGGGTTGAGGTCAGCTGAGCGCGGAGCCCAAGCGACAACGAGAGCTACAGACCCGCGGGCACCGGAGCCTTTCCTTCACGGTCGGTCAAGATCGCAGCCAGCGCCGTGAGCACCTCCGCGTAGTCCGAGTCTTGGATCTGCTCCGCGCTCGGACGTGGCTGGATGGTGTAGAGCGCGTAGCGCGCGGTGCGCTTGGGCGGCACCCGTTCGTCACGTTCCTTCAATTTCACCGCGACCCGGAAGCCCAGGTCGCCGCTGGCGACGTCGAGCACGATGCGCTGCTCGTGCACCGGGCTGATGCCGCGCACGCGCCAGCGTGGGGTGAGCGCTGCCCCCGGGCCGAGCCCACCGAAGAGCGCCGCGACGTCTGCGGGAGGAGGAGTGGGCCACGCGTTGGGGTAGGCCTCGCTGGCGACGGGTGGCGGCTCGAGGGCCTCGCGCGGCTGTCGTCCGACCACCAGCGGCGCGAGCAGCGCGCCGCCGAGCAGCACGAGCAGGACGAGTCGGCGAGGGGTCAGACGCACGGCGTGAGCGCTCACGGCATGCAGGTGTACCCCGAGACGGAGACGCAGGCTCCGTAGGATTCATCTTGGAGCGCAACGCAGCAGTCGCTCGGACAATCGCTGCTCGAGTAGCACAGGGCCGCGCACTGGTTGATGGGACCGCCAACGCAGGTGTCGCCGTTCGTGTCCACCTGGCAGCACTGGCTCTCGTCCGTGCAGGGCGTTCCCGGACCGCCCAGGCAAGTCCCACCTCCGCTGCCGGCGTAGCCGGCATAGTCTGCGCTGAGAGAAAAGCGCGCCCCGGGTGGTGATCGCCACCTGACTTCGCCACTTCGCCGCCTGTGGGCGAACGAATCCCCCGGGGCTTTGCGGCTGTGCTGCGTGAGTTCGGCGACGACACGCCGCCCGAACTCGCCATCGACGACCCTGGGAAGTCCCACACCCTTCGGGTGTTCCGCAGCCGCTCCGACGGGGGGCGGTCTCGGGCCGCGAGCGCCGCGGGCCGAGCGCGCGAAGGTCAATGTGCCCGAGCAGTTGGTGTTGGGGTTCGGGCAGGGGTGAGGTTCCGTCGCGCGCCTCGCCGAGGCGCTGGTCCACGCGCGCTGGCGCATGCTGCCTCGCAGGCACGGTCAGCAGCGGCAACTAGTGCCCAGCCAGCCCCCCAGGCTTCTAGCAGTTCGTTCTTCCTACGCACCCCAGCACCAGCTCGAGGTCCGAGCGGCGCGACACCCGGATTGCCTCGTTCGCGCCTTGCGCGACGCCGCGTTACGAGGGACCCTTCCTCGAGTGCGAGGAACCATTGTCGCATTGCTGACTGCGCTTGTCCTCGGTCTCCCCGCCTGTGGCGACCCGTCCGATGGTTCGACGAGCGACGGCGGAACCCAGCCGGACCTGGTCTTCGATCCGAGCGACGAGGCTTTCGTGGGCTATCTTCGCACCAACTCCTCGGGCGTCTTCGTCCACGCATTGGACTTGACGAAGCATGGCAGTCGGGTGGTTCGCATCGATTGCCAAACGCGCGCACGGAGCGTTGTCGCGGAGCTCGGGCAGCAGTGGTCGTTGGGCGACCTCTTCGTCACGGAGTCCGACGTCTTCTTCACCGAGCGCGAGAAGGGCTGCCTCGAGTGCTTCGACAACACCGGGTGGATTCGCCGCGTCTCGACCGCGGGAGGCGAGGTCTCGACCCTGGCTGAGCTCGATGCGAGCGCGCCCCACCGGCTCGTCGCCGCCGGCGGGTACGTGTGGTTCACGGACGTGAATCGGCTGCGGCGCATCCCGGTGGCCGGTGGTCAGCCAGAGACCATCCTGTCGTCCGCTCACGACCATACGCTGGCGGCGTCCGACGCGTACGTGTACTTCCAGGGCCCCAGTCGCATCGACCGTGTCCCGCTTTCCGGGACGACCGCCAGCGAGCTGGCGCCGACCGACGCGTCGTTGGTCACGCTCGCCGTACACGATGGTTTCGTGTACTGGGCATCCGGCTACGGCCTGCAGTCGGATATTCGTCGCACCGCCGAGGACGACGGATTCCCGAGCGTCCTGGCGACAAACGTCGGCATCGGCGCGCTGCTGAATTTCGCGGCTGGGCCAGCCCTGTTCTTCACGGACGAGGGCAAAGGCCTGTGCAACGGACAAATCGTGCGCGTCGACCTGGAGACTTCGCAGCGGGTCGTGTGGGCGTCGGAGCTCTGCAACGCACTCGAAGTGGCCACGGGTTCGGACGACGTCTTCTTCCTAGCGAGATCCCGAGCCGACGCCCCGTCGCGCGCAATCCTTCGCATTTCGGCATGGACTCCCTCGGATTGAGCAGAACTGATCGGCGCACCGCCACGACATCACGCAGGCCAATCCTCGCTTGGGCGACAATCGACGTGACCGTTCAGGGCTGGGCTGCGTGCGACGCGTAGGTGATCGAGATCACTGCATTGGCGATCTTGCGCTTTCTATGAGGCGCCCGCTCGGGCACTCCGCTGCGCGTGGGGCGCGACTGGCGAGGCGAGCGGATAGAGGAGCTGGAGGCCCAGCTTCGCGCCCGTGACGAGCGCATCGCCCAGCTCGAGCAGCAGGTCGGGTCGCTGATGAAGCAGGTGGCCAAGCTCAGCGCGAAGATCGGACAGAACTCGACCAAGTCTCACTTGCCTCCGGCCACGGATTCGCCGGACGAGCGTCGAGAGCGCCGTAACAAGAACAAGGCGAAGCAGAAGGAGCGCAAGCTCGCGAGCCGACGCGCCGACCTCAGCGCCCAGCACGGTCATCGTCTCGCCGGGCTTGGCGCTGACCGCTCTATAGAACTGCTCCCCGAGCGCGGCGATGTCTGCCGACGGGCGCTTCTTTCCCGGGCTGCTCTTCGTCCGACGCGCCGGTCCGGGGGGCGGCCGCGAGGCCTCCGCGAATCCCCGCACGACCTTTTCTTGCGCGAAAACCCGGCTTGCGGCCGGGTGCTCCGGAATCAACTTCTCGATGCACTGGCCCAAGTCCAGCGAGCTGTTGGTGTTGCTCATGGCGCCCGAATCGCATGATTCTGATCAGGCGCTCAACACCACCCCCGAACGGTTACCCTGATTGAAGCACGAGCAGGACGAGTCGGCGAGGGGTCAGACGCACGGCGTGAGCGCTCACGGCATGCAGGTGTACCCCGAGACGGAGACGCAGGCTCCGTAGGATTCATCTTGGAGCGCAACGCAGCAGTCGCTCGGACAATCGCTGCTCGAGTAGCACAGGCCTGCGCACTGGTTGATGGGATCGCCAACGCAGGTGTCGCCGTAGGTACTCACTTGGCAGCAGTCACTTTTGAAGTCGCACGGCGTGCCCGGGCCACCCAGGCATCCGCCACCGCTGCCGGCGTGGCCGCCGCTCCCGCCGGAGCCCCCACTGCTACCGCCGAAGCCGCCAGTGTTCTTGCCGCCGCTGCCGCCGGAGCCCGACGCTGCGCCGGTCCCAAACAGCTCCGGACCGGTGAACGGCACTGGCCCCGAGTCCTCGCAACCGAGCAACAACAGCCCCGCCACGACGATGCCTGCCTGTTTCACGATCCACCTCCTGTTGCAGCCACTCGCGTGCGAAACAGCGTCCACTTCACGCCGCCCGGTGCCTTGCTGGTCAGCTCCAGCGTCGGGAGCTTGCCGCCGATCTCGGCATGGCAAAGTTCCAGGAGCGCGAAGCCGCCCTCGCGAGTGTCTCCGAACTTCCGGTCCGGCGTGCGGATCACGAGGGTCAGCGGCGACTCGGCCGTGCCGGCAGCGACGACCAACAGGCATTGGTCGTCGCTCAGGTTGAGCGCATCGGCCGGAAGTGGCACGGCCTTGCCGGCGCCGAGCGTCGAGCTGCCGCGGAGCAGCGGTTTCTCGAGGCGCTTGCCCACCATGTCGTAAGCGAGGGCATCCACGGTCTCGTAGCCTGGCTTACTCGCCTCGACGCCAGCCGCCGTCATGGCGCGCCGCGCCGCCTCGATCTGAGCCTCGGCCATGGCTGCGCGGAAGCGTGTCGCGACCGCTGCGCTCGCCGCCGCGGCGATGTACGGCACGAGCGCTTCAGCGTTGTCGATAGGGCCGCGATCGGCGGCATGACCTTCGACGTTGTGCGCGGCATCAGCTTGCACCTCGTAGTCCTGCCAGGTGTATTGGAGCGGGGTCTGGAAGGTCTTCGGCGTGGGCGAGTCCGCGGGCTGAAGCGAGATGCTGAGCGTGCTGGTGACCGACCGCGAGAACAGCTTCTTGGTGTACTGCCAGTCCGCCATGATCGGCACCGTGATGGTGTCGGGCATGTTCGTCAGCGCGGTCTCGGCGGTGCTGAGCTCGGTGCGGGCCGAGACAACGTCGGAGTCGCTGGGCTGGATGATGGCGTCGGCGGCGGCGCAGCCGGTTCCGGCGGCGATGCGTGCCCAGGCCTCTTTCTGCTCGGAGGCAATGCGATCGCACTCGGCGCGTGCCTCGCGCTTCAGCCGGTCGAAGTCTTGTTTGCGAGTCTGGTACTCCGATTCTGCGGTCGAGAGTTGCGCGCGAGCGTTCGCAGCGCGCTCGCGAGCGGCGGGTTTGTCGGGGTTCGGCCGTTGCTCGTCGCGCACCTTGTACTTGGTGCTTTGCGGCACTTCGGAGGTTTGGAGTTCCCCGATGCTGACCTCGGCGAGCTCGACGCCGATCCTGTAGGTCGCGTCGGAGGCGCCGCTGGCGGTGACGCGCACGCCGCCCGCATCGCGGGCCATCGCCTTTTGCATCGCCGGGGTGAGCGCAGCGTACAGTTGCCGGCGCCGAGGGTCGGGTGCCTGCCCCACCGTCAGCGCGACGATGGTCCGAGCGTAACGCCCTCCATCGACGAGCTTCCCATCCAAGAAGTGCACCGCACCGAGCGTGCGGCGAACGGCGCGGAGCTCGACGGCGGTGTCGCTCATCACTCCCTCCCAGAGTCCGAGCGTCGTCCTGCAAGCGACATGGCGCTTGTCGTCGTCCGTGTCCTCCTCGCAGCGCGTGATCGGAAGCCGTAGCTGGCTCAGCGGATCTTTCGGCCGCGCCGCCAGCTCGGAGTCGGGCGCCGAGAAGCACTTGCTCAAGACGTCGACGCGAACTTCGAGGGCGCCGCTGGCGAGCTTGGCCCACAATCGGTCGCCGACCTTGCCCGCGGCCTTCGCCTGGGCGCTGGCGGGCCCGAGTGCGAGTCCGTCGACCTTGAAGACCAAGTCCCCCTCTGCGTCGACCAACATCGCGGTGGGGGCGCGACCCGTCGCCTGCACCTCCGTGCACGTTGGTGCCCAGGGGGTGAACGCGAGTTGGGTGCCCACGAGCCGGCGCGCGGCCTCGAGCCCCGGGGGAACGGGCTGCAGGCAGCCGTGAGACGCGCCCGCGGGGAGCGCGAGCCAATGGGTGCCGCCGGCTCCGGCCCTCACCTCGATGGCCGCGAAAGCGTCGCTCCCCGTGCGGACGTAGGTGTTCTTGATCTGGAGGACGCTCAGGCTCGTGCCTGCGGGTGTTCCCGCCACGGGTACGCCCTTGCCTTGCTCGAGCTCAGCGAGCGAGCTCGCCATCGAGACCGGACACGATCCGGCCGGCGCGTAGAGCAAGAAGTTGGTCCCAGGCTCGAGGCTCTTCCAGCTCTCGGGCGCGTCGCCGGATGTGGCCACGTAGTTGGCCAGGCTCAGCGTCTTTGCGGGACCGGCACAGCCGGCGGAGATCGCGAGGCCGATTGTCAAAGTCACGGCGCGTGAGATGGGTCGTTGCATGAGTTCTGTCTCCCCCTCAGTAGAAGCTGACCAAGAGGCCGCCGCCCACGCGTTGCTCGATGGGAAACGAGGCCGCGGCCGCGTTGGCCAAGGACTTGTTCGGGTCTCCCGGCTCCGCCACGTCGCCCGGCTTGAACTCGCCAGAAGATCCGAGGCGCTTCTCGTACCAGGCGGTGAAGTAGACGTTGCCTGCGCGCACACCCGCTTGCAGGCTCGCGTAGGTCGCGGTCTGGTATTCGCCCTTGCGCCACTCGTAGCGCGCGTCGGCGATGAAGCGCGAAGGCTCTTTCGGCTTGGCGCGGGTGCGCAGCTTCGCGTGCAGGCCGTACTGCAATCCGGTGTGTGTGGCGGAACCGGCGGATTCGGTGCTCTCCTCGTTCTGTAGGGAGATCACGTAGAGCTCTGCACGGTAGCCGACGAAAGGTCCCGCAGAAACGAACTCGATGGGAGCGAAGTCCACTCCGAACAGTCCGCTGGCCCGGGTCGCGAAGGCCTTGAACACCCGCCCGGTCTCCTTGCCGGCCAGCTCTTCTTTGCGACTTCCGAACAGGATCCCCGTGTCGATGTCGAACCACGGAACCACGAGCTGCCCGACGTTGCGGAACTCGGCATTCACTCCGAAGACGAAGTCCACCAGCTTGAACGCGGTGTCGTCGTCGGTGCGGTCGTCGTTGATCGGATTGAAGGTGGCCTGACTCAACCCCAGACGCAGCGACACCACGCTCAGGCTGTCCAAGTTGGCGACTCTCGGCACTTTCAGGCCGCTGGATCCGGATTCGGTGGCGGCGCCGGCCTCCCCGGGTTGCACGAAACCAACGCTCGTCCAGCGCGCGGCGCCGACGCTCTCCACTGCGACGGCGGTAGGCCTCAGCGGCGGCGCCGGCGGTGGCGGCGGCGGTGGCGGTGGCGGTGGTTCGGTTGTCGGCGGCGGGGTCGGCTCGGGCTCGGTCGGTTTGGGTTCTTCCCTCTTGGGTTCTTTCGCGCGCTCGCGCTCGGCCTGCTTTCGGGCTTCCGCTTCGGCCTTCGCTTTCTTGGCGGCCTCGGCGCGCTCCTTGGCGGCGGCCTTCTTCTGCTCTTCCTCGGCCTTCTTGCGGATCCGCTCCAGTGTTTTCTTCTTTTCGGCTGCGGCCTTCCTGTCGATCTCTTCGATGGCCTTCTTCTCCTCGTCGGACTGGGCGAGCGTTGGCGCGGCAAGAGTGACCACGACGAGAGCGCAGGACAGCGCAACTGAGTGAAGCTTTCCCAAAACGACCGGAGGCTACTCCGGCGTCAGCCTCCAGAGATAGTCCGCAGTTGCTGACATCGGAGCAGCGTCGAGCTGCCTTCCCGCAGGACCACGCCGCAGGAGTCGGTGTCGGGGATCAACCCACTTCTGACCCAGACGTAGACCCTCGGTTCACTAGCCACGAGCGAGCCAACCTGATCCAACGTCGCTCCGAAGATCAACCGCTCACCGCGTATGCACAACGTGGCGGGGCAGCCGACCCCGGCATCTCGATCGGGAAAGCGACCCTCCAGTCGGTAGCTCGCTTCTGCGATGGCCCAAGCGGGGACCACAGCGACCGGCGCGTGCGGATCCGCGCGCAGCATCTCGAGCGTGAGCGGTGTGCGCTCTCCAGTCGAGAGTTCGGGCCCACGCGCGGTGCCCGCGTAGTACGAGGGCAGGAGCCCAGCGTGCCCCAGCGCAATTCCGACCAGCACCGCCACTCCGATGCCGCGGGCGCTGGCCGCGACCACGCACACGAAGAGCGGGACGACGGGCAGGAGATAACGCGCGCGCACAGCCGTGGTGTGTGAGGCCACCAGCAACGTGAAGATCGCGGCGACGATCCCCGCGAGCGCCATCAGCTCGGATCGACCGAGCGCGCGCCGACGCGCGGCAGCGAGCACCAGCCCCAGCGCGACCAGCCCATTGAAGGGCGCGGCAGAGCCCGAGGCGAGCGCGATCGCGTCAGAGAGCGCGCGAAGCGGGTCCGGTGGGCGAGTGCGATCCGCCGCCAACGCCGAGCCAGAGCGTCGGGAGCGCGAAGGGCGCGAAGAACGCCGCGAGCGCCAGGGCCGCGCCCAGGGATCCGATCACGCCCACCAGCGAGGTCGGGTGACGACGTGTGCTCCAGCTTGCCGCGGTCGCGCTGGCCACGAGGGGCGGCAGCGCCCAGTATTCGCTGGTCAGAGCCAGAGCGGCTGCGACGGAGTACAGCGCGAACCAGCGCTCTCGGCCGGTGGCGAGCGCCTTCTCTAGACACGCGTGGGCAGCGATCAGGCCGAAGGCGCAGAGCGCGTAGCCCCGAGCCAGCTGCGAGGTGTGGATGGCAGCGGGCATCAGCGCGAGCCAGAGGCCTGCCAAGAACGCCGGCCCTCGCCCGGCGCTCCCACGCACCATCGCGAAGGCGATGGCCGCGCTGGCCGTGCCGGCCAGCACCGACACGGATCGCGCGGCCTCGATCTTCGTCGCGCCGCCCAGCCAGGTCATCAAGAGCGCGGGCAACGGCGGGTGCAAACGCGAATCCGTTTCGGCTGCCCAAGCCCCGAGCGAAGCGATTCCGAGACCCACGGGCTCGTCGTTGTCGATCGGGCGCGCCTCGAGCAGGATCAGTCGTGTGGCGAGCGCAGCCCCGACCACCGCCAACGCGAGCACGAGATCCCGCGGCTGCCAGGCGCGCGTCGCGGCGGAGCGAACAGGCGCCAGTCTGCGCCTGACTTGGATGCGCACCAGCGTGACCGCGAACGCCGCAGCGACAGCGGGGAGCGCGGCGGCGAGGCTCAAGACAGCGCTTTGCGCAGCTTCTCGGTGTGAGTGATCAGCTCCCGCAGCGCGGCGTCCTGCCGACGCGCGGTCTCTTCGAGCCGAGTCGCCGTGACGAGCGCGTGCTCGGTTCCACGGGTCTGCGAGCGGTGCGAGGCGTTGATCTGGTTGACCATGTGGCTGATGCTCTCGATGGCCTGGGTGACCTGACGCCCGCCCCGCGCCTGCTCTTGGCTCGAGCGCTCGACCTGCTGGGAGATGGCCCGCATCTTGTCACTGGTGCGGATCACGAGCTCCGAGCCGCGCGCCTGTTGAGCGGTGGCCGCGGCGATCTGCTGGACGGTCTCCGCGATGCGCCCGATGGCGTCGGTGACCTGCTTGCTGCCCTTGGCCTGCTCCACCGTGGCGCGGGCGATGGCTCTCACCATGTTGGTGCTCTTCTGAGAGCTCTCGAGGATCTTCTTCAGCGCGCGCTCGGCTTCGTTCGAGACCTCGACGCCACGGTCGACGTTCTGAGCGCCGCGCTCGACGGCCACGATGGCGTTGCGGCTCTCGGACTGGATGGTCTTGATCAGGTCGGCGATTTCCTTGGTGCTAGCGCCGGCGCGCTCCGCCAGATCCTTGATTTCGTCGGCGACGACCGCAAAGCCCTTGCCGTGCTCCCCGGCCTGCGCCGCGATGATCGCGGCGTTGAGCGCGAGCAGGTTGGTCTGCTCCGCGACGTCGTCGATGACGTTGAGGATCTGACCGATGGCGTCGATGCGGGAGCCCAGGTTGGACATGACCGCGACCGCCTCTTGGCTGCTCTCCTTGATGCGATAGATCTCCCCAATCGTCTTCAGAATGGACTCGGCGCCCCGCTCGGCGTCCTGAGCCACCTCTTCGCTGAGCCTCGCCGTCTCGTTGGCGTTCGACTGGACCTGGTCGATGGAGACATCCATCTCGTTCATGCTCGAGCTGGTCTCTTCAGCCGTCAGCGAGAGCGCGTCGACGTTCTTGGCGACCTCTTTGATCGAGAAGGCCATCTCTTCGATACTGGAGACGCTCTCGCGAACGCTGGAGGCGAGCTCGACGATATTCGTCGCCACCTCTTCGTTCGTGGCCGTCATCTCCAGAATCGACGAGCTCGATTCCTCGGCACTCGCCGCCAGCACCTCGACGTGCTGGGCGATCTCACGCAGCGACGAGGTCGACTCTTTGATGGTCTTCGCCGTGTCTTCGCTGGCGTCGAGTTGACCCGCTACGCCCTCGGTCAGCGTGCGCAGCGCGTCGGAGACCGCGAGCGACGCAGCGTCGACAGCGCCGGCGCGCTGCTCGTCGCGGGCTTCGAGATCGGCCATGGTCTCGTGCAGGTCGTTGATCTCGTCGTGCAGCGGCTTCATCGCCGGATCGGCGCTGGGCGGCAGCTCAGGTCGCTTGCCTTCGCGCAGCCGTCGCAGCGCCGTCACGACCCCGTCGAGGGAGCCGGAGGGCGCTTCACCCGAACCCGCCATCCACGCTCCGACCGCCCCGATCACGCCGACCGCGAGCGCGTAGCTCGCGATGTCTTGGCGCACGAACGCAACGACGATGCCCGCCAGCAGGGGTAGCCCCAGAGCCATCAGCTTTCGCTGGGACAGACCGTTCATGCTCGCCCACTGCGCATGGCGGCGAGATTATTGGGCTATGGGCGAAGCGCCAAGCGCCTTCGGCGATTACTGGGGCGGCGGCGGGTTCTGGGGCAGCGTGTTCGGGTCTCGGTCGACCAGCCAGGTGTTCTTGCCGCCCGGCTTCTTGAGCTTCTTGGGCAGCTTCTTGTGGGGCGCCGGCTTGGCTTCGGTGGGCGGCGCGTTCGCTGCGACAGGCTGTGCCGCATGGGGCGGCCGCGACGCCGCCGCCGCGTGGGTGGAGGGCGCTGGACGGGACGGGGGAGTCGTGGGCGTCGCGGGCGTCGTGGCCCGGGGGGGCGCGCCCGCCCGGGGGGCTGGAGACGGCGCAGGCGCGGCGGGCTCCCTGATCCGTGGCGGGACCGACCACGGCGAGGTGTTCGCGAGCGGCGGTTGCGCGGCGGGGGGCGCGATCGCAGGGCGCGCGGCGATCGGGGCGGGGCGAGCGGGCTCCGCCGGCTGCGCTGCCGGGGCAGGCTCCCCAGCGGGCGTCGTCTGGGCAGCGTACGGGGGGAAGTGCGCTCCCTGCGCTCCGCCGGGCGTCCCGGCGACCAGGGTGGTCGAAAACGAACAACCGCTGGCGAAGGCCACTAGCAACAGGCTGACCGCGAATTTCGACATGCTCTGATCAGTTACACGCTGGGGGAGCCCAGTCCCTTCCCTCAGACCGAAGAAGGGGCCGGAGCCTCGGTCAGCAAAGTCGGCCCCGCCACAGGCAGCACCAACGTGAATTCGGCGCCGCCACCCGCGGCATCCGCGTAGACGATCTCGCCGCCGTGCTCCAGCACGATGCGGTGCACGATGGCGAGGCCGAGGCCCGTGCCCTCCGGCTTTGTCGTGACGTAGGGCTCGAACAGACGACCGCGCAGCTCCGCAGACACACCCGGGCCGTTGTCGCGCACCGAGAGACGGATCTTGTCCGCTCCCTCCGGGGCGAGCGTCACCGTGACTCGGGGGCTCTTCGACGCCTGGGCCGCGTCGATGGCGTTCTGGATCAGGTTGGTGAGCACCTGCACCATTTGGTCGCCGTCGGCGTTCACCACGACAACGGGCGAGACCGAGAGCTCGATGTCGGCGCCGCTGCTCGCGTGCAGGTTCACGACCTTTCGAATCACGTCTGCCAGTTCGATGGGTGACGGGTTCGGTGGGGGCAAGCGCGCGAAGCGGGTGAACTCCGACACGATGTTGTTGATACGGGTCACTTCGTCGAGCACGGTCCGGGTCGCTTCGTCGAAGTACTCGTCGAAGGCTGGATCGTTCCGCGCACGCAGACGGCGCAAGGTCTCGACGGCGGCTCGAATGGGCGCGAGCGGATTCTTGATCTCGTGGGCCACGCGCCGGGCAATCTCCCGGCGTGCGGCGATGCGCTCCGTGGCCGCCAGCCGCTTCCGAAGTTGGGTCAGGTCCGCGATGGCTTGATTGAACACGTTGGCCAGCTCGACCAACTCCTTGCCGCCCTTGCCCCTCACCGGTTTGGGCTCGCCCCCGATCACCGCCCGGGCCTGCTCGGCCATCTTGACGATGGGGCGCGCCAGGCCCCGGGAGAGCATGAGCGCAATCAGCAGCGCGGCACCGAAGGAGCTTCCCCGATCACGACAATGGCGGAGTCGAGAGCCTTCAGCGCCCGCGCGAGCGGCACGCGTGACTGACTCGCAAACAGCGTCATGCCCCCGAGCTCGGCCACGTTGACGGCCGTCACCATGTCTTGCCCGCCTGCGGGTCTCGAGAGCGAGAGGCGCACCCCGTGAGATTCCGCCGTCGCCTGCAGCATCGGATCCAGATGACGCGCGGCGAACAGGCCGACCCACAGCCGTTCGTGCTCGCGATCGCGGAGCAAACACCCGGCTTCGATGGCCAGCGGGGGATCGGAGGTGCGCACGCGGGCCGAACCGACACCGCTCTGCATGCGCTGAGCCAGCTTCTTGTCGCGCTTGCCCACCAACCCGTCGGCGTGCCCCGCGCCGAGGATCTCGCCCTCGCTGGTCACCAGCACTAGCTCGTCGAGGCGCAGGGCCTTCATCAGCTCGGGCACGCGCAGGCTGAGCGACAACCGGCGCGAGTCGAGATCGCGCGCCTTGAGGCCCACCAGCGCGCTGTCCACCATCGGATCGTGCTTGCACAGAGGCTCGACGAGCTCAGGCAGGTCCCGAACCGCGGTGCCCAGCTGTCTCTCGAGGCGCGCGAAGGCCGCCGCGCCCTGCTCACGGAATCGCTCTTCTTCCGTGCGCCGCCAAGCTTCGCGCACGCCGAATCCGAGGCTCACCGTGGTGACCACGGTGAGCAGCAGAGTCGCGACGAGCAGGCGCTGCGCAAGTGTCACTGGCAGATCCTAGCTGATTGTTCCAGAACGCTGAAACCGGTCCACGTCTTCCCTGTTGCGCGCCGCAGGGCGCGCTCGTAGCTTCCGAGCCGCATGCGTTGCATCTTCATGTTGGCTCTCGCCGTCGGCGCTTGTGCGGGGCAGAGCGAGGTCGCCAAGCCGGCGCGACCTGGGCCCGTGGCTCCGAGCGCCGGCGCGTCCGCGGGCAAAGACGCCCTCGACAGCGTGCGCTTCGCCAGCGTGCCCGCCGGCACAGTTGGCCCCTACGTCGCGACGACCTCGTCCGGGGGTGTCGCGGTCTGGGCGCAGGCCGCGGAGAAAGGCCGGGCCTGGTTCGGCGTCGGCTTCGACGATATCGGGATGCCTCGCGGCGCGCCGCTGCGCCTCTCGAACGCGCCGGGTGAAGTCGGCGTGGCCGTGGTCGAGGCAGAGCCCGCCGGTTTCGCGCTGCTCTCGACCCGAAAGGACGGCGGGCGCACCGTCCTCGACTCACTCGAGCTCGATCTGCGTGGGCGACCGAAGGGCTTACCGGTCAGTCTGACGGAAGTGGTTGGCGACGTCGTCTGGATCGATCTGGTCGCCACGTCGAGCGGCACGCTCGCGCTCTGGGGCGTGAAGAATCCGGGCGGCGCCGATCTCTTTGCCGCGCTGGTGGGACAAGAGCGCATGCAGCCCGAGCCCTTCGTCAAGAATGCTCGCGCCTGGCAGGCCGTGAGGTTCGGCGCCGGGGCCGCCGTGGCCGCGGTCGGCGAAACCGGCCGAGTCCACCTCGAGATCCTCGACGACCACGGGGCGCCATCCTCGCGGGTCGAAGTCACGTCCGCAGCACCGAAGGTGCGCGAACTCGACATGGTGAGGATAGAACGAGGGCTGCTCCTGGCTTGGTCCGATCACGAGAAGCTCTGGTTCGCGTCGATCAACTCCGGGGGCAAGCTCGCGGCGTCGCCCACGGTCCTCGAAGACAGTATCGGCGAGCAGGCGCTGATCCGTCTCGTCCCACCCCACGAGAAGGGAGGCAGCGCCTACCTCGCCTGGGAGAGCCTGCTCGAGCGTCCGGCGACCGGTCGCAAGATCTCCCTCGCACCCATCTCGAGCGACGGAAAGCTGGGCGAAGCCCGAGCCACCTTGGACCACGGCGTGCGGGACGGATCGATCCCGGAGCTGGCTGCGCTTCCGGCGGGGCTCACCGCGCTCACCGTGGCGAAGGTGTGTCGAAAAGAGCAGGAGTGCCCGGACGCGCCGCTCTTGCCCACCTACGTCGAGCTCGACGCGAGCCTCCGCGTGGTCGCGTCGGAGCCGCTGAAGATCGCCTCGCTCCGGGGCGAGGCACCGGATCTCGTGTGGGGGCTTTCCTGCGAGATGAAGCCATGTCGCGTGCTGGGCGCGCAAGCCACCAACCCCACCCCGGTGTGGGCGATCCGCGCCGAGGGCAAGCGGGGAGGCTTCGTGCCGGCCGCGCGCCGAGCGGGGCGCCCGCCGCCGCCCCGCGCTGCCGCCATCGAAGTGATCGCAAAGACGGATCCGCTCGCCGACCTCTCGTCGACCAAGGTGGGTCCGACGTCCCTGGCGGCGTGGGTCACCTACTTCGATCCCAGCACGCCCTGGGTGCGGCCCACCAAAGCTGCGCCTGACGGGCGGATGGATCCAACGCGAGCGTTGCTCCAAGTGCGAGCGCTCCCTGGGTCTGGCGCGCCGCTCGCCGCAGAGACGATTTCGATCCGTGCACGCTCTCTGGGAGGTGTTGCGCTCGCGGCCAGCACCGCCGGGCAGCCCGACGCGCTGCTCGCATGGACCGCGATGGACTACAAGGTGCCGCAGGTGTTTGTCACGGTCGTGGACGACAAGGGCAAGAAGCTCCGGCAACGCATGCTGACCCGCGCCCCCGGGGAGAAGAGCGACGTGGCGGCAACCGGCGTCGGCGACGGCTGGTTGCTGGCCTGGATCGACGAGCGGAGCGGCGATGCCGAGGTGTACGCGGCGCGGATCAACCGCATGCTCTTGAGCGCCGGCCCGGACAAGCGCATCACCAGCGCGGCCGGATCCGCGGCAGAGGTCGCCCTGGTCGCGCGGGGACCAGACGCCCTCATCGCCTGGTCCGACGCGCGCGACAAGGACCAGCCCGGTGTTGGCGACATCTACGTCGCTGCCCTGAAAGGGTCGGATGCATCCCTCGTCGGCAGCGAGCAAGTGGTCGAGAAGACGCCCCGGCACTCGCGCTCGCCGGCCCTCGCCTTGGTTGGCAAGGGCGCGCTGCTGGCGTGGATCGAGGAGAGCGTTTCCCCGAGCGGAGCGTCCGGCGATGCGGAGGTCCGCGTCGTCGAGCTCGGTGCCGATGCCCGTCCCCTCGGCAAGTCACTGACGATCCCGCTCAGCGGCAGCGCTCCGAATGCGCTCGCGCTGGAGTGTCGAGACGACGCTTGTCGGGTCTTGATGAACGCCGTGAGAGACGGAGCCGCGGGGGTCTGGGCGTCCGAGTGGGCGGGCGGCAAGGCAAGTGCTGCAGTGCGACTGATGAGCCTCAGCTCGGCGGTGCCGCCCACGATCTCGCCGGCGCTGTTGGGTCGTGAGGTGTTGATCGCGGACCGAGCTGGCAGCGAAGGCCGGCTCCGTCGGCTGCTCGTCGACTGGAAGTGAGCTCGCTCGCCCCGAGGCACGCAAAAAAAAACCCCCGGTGCAGCGCACCAGGGGTTTTTGAGAGCAGCCGTGCGTGGACGACAGGAGCCTCACCACTTCGAGAGTGGCGGCCGCGCCTTCTTTGCGTTTGGGCGGGCTCGGGGAGGAGGGCGCGCAATGGCTCGCTCTCGTAGGTTCACGCAGGGCCGTTGTTCTCTTGACTCTTCGACACCTCCTTGCAGGTTCACTTGGGTCAACCGCGCAGGGGCTGGGCCTATTCCAAAAAAATTCCTCGGGTCGTTCCCCCGTGATTCCGCCGACTTGCTTGAGCGCAGCCGCCAACCTGTTGGCTTGAACGCGGCGAGCCGCCGGGGCATCAGACGCGCACCCATCATGTTCCGAGCCCAGTCGGTCGCTTTACTCTTGGTGTGTTGCCTGGGCGTTGCGTGCAGCAGCTCGGGATCGTCGGGCGGCGCATCGGGCGGCGCTGGCGGCGCTGGCGGCAGCGGGGCCGGCGCCGGGACCGGCGGAACGGGCAATGCTGGCACCGGCGCAGGCGGTAGCGGTGGCGTGGCCGGTGGTGCGGGCGTCGGCGGCAGCGCGGGTCTCGGCGGCACGGGCGGCGCGACCGATTGCACGCCCACGAGCGGCAGCGCCAAGGTTACGGTGCTCTGCGACGATGTCAGCCTCGCGTTGCTCGAGATGCCGGGCAAGCCGGCGCACCTGCAGGTGAGGGGTCGCCTGAGTTCGGGCAATGACACCTGCCTCATGCCCGAGAGCATCGAGCTGGTGCGCCCGGACAAGAGCGTCGCGCAGACCCTCACCGCCAGCGGCGGCGCCCAGAAGTCCTGGGACTACAAGCTGTGGGCGAGCGCCGACGCCGCGCCGGAGATCGGCACTCGCTGCAAAGACGAGCTCGATCGCATCGAGCCCTACGGAATCATCGTGAAGGGCAAGGCAGACGGCGGCAGCTTCGAGGCCAAGTGCGGCTCAGGCGTCGAATTCGGAAGCGCCTGGCCGCCGCGCGTGGTGCTGACATGCCACAGCGGGCTCACCCATCCGTCGGCCTTTGGCAACGCGATGGTGCAACCGGCGGGTCCCTTCACGATGACGACGCTCCACGGTCACGTCCCGCATGCGGCCGGACCCGGGCTGGGATCGGTCTCGGGCGACATCCGTATCGTGCCGTTTCAGTATTCATTCGGCAGCTCCGCTCCCATCGCGCCCTTCGACACCAGCGGTTGGTCCCTCCACCTGATCGAGACCACGATCCCGGCTACGGGTGAGCACTCGACCAGCGTCGACGCGACGAGCGACCAGGACCTGCTGGGAGAATCCTGCCCCGCGCAGCAGCCGATGGATGCAGCCTTCCCCGAGCCTCCACCGCTGCTCTTCGCGCGGCTGAAGGGCCAGGGGCCGTCTGGCCCGTTCAGCAGCGAGCTCGTCGTGTCGATGTGCACGCGATCGAATTGATCGCGCGGGCCAACGACTGCTGCTGGCCCTGTGTCCGGTCCGTTCGACAGCGGTTTGCCGCGACCCTGGTCGCACCGCACCGCACGATCACGTGCTTGGTATGATACACATCCACCTTGCCTTCGGGCCGGGATCCAGGCGGGTTGATCACCGAGAGAGTTCTCGAGCAGCCCGTTCTCCTAGTTGTTCCACCGCACCAGCTGGCCGCGATGGTGATCGCCATGAACCTGTTCGGGTGCGCGACAACGCGGTTGGAGAACGTAGGCGTGGGCGAGCTCGAACGCGCGCTCGCCGGCGCGACCGACGCGCCTGGCGTCGTCGTAGGGACGCTGCGGCGCGGCGGCACGAAAACGGTGCGAAGTGCCGGGCTCGCCGATGTCAGGAGCAACACTCCGGTCTCTCGATCGACGCCCTTCGCATGGTTCTCGATCACCAAGCTCTTCACGGCGATGGCGATCATGCGGCTGGTCGAGGCCAAGCGCATCGACCTCGATGCCCCCGTGAGCCGCTACCTGCCGGAAGTAAGGGTGGCGCGCTCGGGCCGCGACGCCACCGTGCGGCACCTTCTCGCGCACGGCGCGGGGCTCAGAAACCCGATTCCCGTGTCGTGGGTCCACTTGACCACCGAACCGCCTCCCTCGCTTGCCGACATGGTTCGGCAGCGAGTCGGCACGGCTCCCGACCTCGCCTTCGTCCCTGGCGAGAAGTCCTCGTACTCGAACCTGGGCTACCTGTTGCTCGGGCTCATCGTCGAGCGCGAGTCGGGCGAAACCTTCCAAGAGCACATCACCAAGGACGTGCTCGAGCCCCTGGGCTGCGCAGCTTCGGCCTTCGGGGGTAGATCCGAGAGGGCTACTGGCTACCAGCGGCGCCTGAGCTTCATGGGCCTCGCGGCACGTTGGATGCTCGATGGGCGCTTCTTTGACGGAAGCGCTGGTCCGTATCGCGTTCTCAGACCCTTCGACGTCGATGGGGCGCCGTACGGTGGCCTCAGCGGCCCGGTCGACGATCTGCTCGCGCTCGCCGAGATGGTGTTGGCCGACGGGCTTGGGCCTGGCGGGGTGTTCCTCTCCACGGCGACGATTTCGACCATGCTCACGCCGTTCGTCACGTCCGGCGGCAAGGCAACCGAGATCGGGCTCGGCTGGCACCTGGGGCAGATCGGCGGGGAGCCGTTCGCGTACCACCTGGGAGGCGGAGGCGGATATCGCTCCGAGCTTCGGGTCTACCCAAGGCTCGGCTATGCCGTGGCGGTTCTCGCCAACGAGACGAGTTTTCCGACCGGCGACTGGGCGCGCCTCGTCGTGCGATAGCCCACGCGCTTGGCCTTTTCACTCCGCGAACGTCAGCCAAGATGGCCTTCCTCTTCTGGGAGCGAGTCTTCGGGTTGCAGCTTGCTCATCAAGGGAAGCGCTCCGGCCCCAGGGGAACGCGCGCTGCTCGGTCGCCCGTGACGCACGCGCGTACGTCAGTCCGGGTGGCGAGAGTGACGAAGTCGGCGGCTCGCAGCTGCAATTCGCCCCGAGCTTGGCGGCGCGGAGCCATTTCACACCGCTTTCGAATCAATCGTCAGACCTGGGGTGTTTTGGTGCTACGAGTTCGTCACGAACATGAAAGACAAACGGATCGTGGTTTTCCGAAAAGCTCTCGAGGAGCTCGTCGAGTCGCTCGAAGCCACGCTTCGGTTGGCAAACTGGGACGAGGCGGACATTGCGCCTGATCCGCTCAAAGACAGCGCGTCGCGCTTGGTCGCGCGGCTCGGAACGACGGATCGACTCGCCGCGGGCGTCTTCAAGGGAACCACGGCCGACTCCGCGCGCGTCGATCAACTGACCGGTGCCATGCGCCGACTCGGCAATGCCTATCTCGGATATCGGAAGCAGGCCTCATCGGTAGCCAGCGGAAAGGCCAACGCGCTCACCGAGCTCAGTACGGTGCTCGACGAAGTGAAGACGCAAGCGCTCTCCGCGGAGTGAGCCCACGACCGAGAGTCGCGACCCCTCCCGGGCTCAGAGCCGCAGCACTTCCCAGCGCACTCGGCGCGCCGGACCGCCGCTGACCACCAGCCGCAGATCGCCCCAACGCAGGTCCGAGCCCGACGCCAACGCGGTGGTCACGCGCACTCGCTTCGTATCGCCCTTCTGGTCGTCGATGAAGCAGGCCGTGCAATTCGCAATTTCACTGTCGGTGACCTTGGCCAGGGCGTCGGGGTTGCCCGCGTCTTGGCTGGCACGCACCGCCTCCAGCACCGTGCCGTCTGCGAGCTCGAGCCGCGCCTGCCCGCTCGCGCCGAGCACGACCTTCACGTCGAGGCGATCGGCGACATCGTCGAGGCTGACCACGTCAGCGTCGGTTGCGGGCACCAAGGTGTCGATGCTGGGGTCGAGCAGCGGGAGGATTTGGTTTTCGACGAGCAGGAGCGGGAGCCGGCCGAGGGGCGCGGCGATGCTGACGACTTGGTCGCCGGCGAAGAGCTCGTAAGTGTCGAAGTGCACGAAGCGTCCCGGGGGTAGCCAGGTCTTCTTGTCGAGCTGCCCCCGCCGCACCACCGGCGACGTGTAGAGCGCGGGCCCGAGATAGTACGCATCGTCGACGGCGCGGGCCGCAGGCGACTCGGGAAAGATCAGAAACGGGTGCAGCGAGAGCGGGCGACCGCTGGCGTTTGCCTCGCGCGCCAGCGTGAGAAAGTACGGTTGCAGGCGAGTGTGTAGCCGCGCGTAGCGCGAGTAGACCTCGACGGTTTCGTCGTCCTTCCAGAGCGACCACTTGGTCTGCTTGCCGAGGGGGTTCGAGCAGGCGTTCTGTTCCATCATGATCGGTGAAACCGCGCCGAACTCGACCCAGCGCAAGAAGACCTCTTTGTCACGGGGCGCTGCGGTCAGGCATTTGAAGCCCGTCATGTCGCTGCCCCAATAGGGCACGCCGCTCATCGACAGGCTGATGCCGGCGCGCAGCGTTGACGGCAAACCTTGGCTCTCGTCGAAGTTTGCTTCGGCGTCGCCGCCCCACACCGCGGGAACCCAACGCTGGGTTCCGCTGTAGCCCGATCGCACGAAGAAGAGGTAGTCGCCCGGTCGTTCGCGCTCCAACAGATCGTGGGCCGACTTGGCCGACAGCACGGGATACTCGTCATGCACCTCGTCCCCGCGCCGCCCGTCGTGGAACACCGCGTCGCGCGGCGTGTACTCGCCGAAGTCGTGCATCCAGCCGTCGTAGCCGAGATCGAGCGTGCGCTTCAGCAGGCTCTGGAACCAGGCGTCGGCGGCGGGGTTCGTCAGATCGATGGCCGCGACTTCGAGCAGCTGTCCCGAGATGAACTCGGTGAGCGTCGGCTGGCCGTCGGGCCCTTTGACGAAGAAGCCCTGCTGTTTGCCGTAGGCGTAGTCGTCGAGCGCGTTGTCGTGGTTCGAGGCGACGTAGGGGTTGTTGTACGCCATGACCTTGTAGCCCGCGGCGTGGGCGGCAGAGGTCCAGGCGGAGAGCTCCGCTTCACGGCCCTTGTGGGAGAGCGCGGGCAGAAAATGCACGGAGTCGTCCACGCCGGTGCAGGGCACGTCGCGGTCGCGCATCAGCTTCCACTCGGGCACACCGTCGACCATCGAATTCGAACCCACGCGGCGTCGGGGTCCGAACACCCACTGCGCGGGCACGGGCGGCCGCCCCGTGTCCTCCGTGTACTGATCGAGGCTCAGCAGTGGATCGGCGTTGACGTACACCGTCGCGTCGAAGTGATCGGCGTTGACGGCGAGGCGCCAGGCGTCTTCGCGCTCGGAGGTGAAGTGCACCTCGCTGCGGTAGGTCGTGTCGGCGTGCACGGCGTAGCCGCGGCTCGACATGAAGAAGGGGACCGGGAAATAGGTCATGCTCGGCCCGTTCGGAAAGGGGTTTTCCTCGCCAATGGGTGTGTTCTCGCCTCTGCCCAGGGCCCCTTCTTCGGCGTAGCTGTAGATGGGCCAGCCCCGATGATCGACCTCGCCGAAGCGCTCACCCATCCCGAAGAAGCTCTCGTCGGGGTGAGAGCGAAATCCAAGAGTGGTCTTGTTCAGCGCGTCGGAGCCGCCCGCGCTGGCGCCGGCGCCGAGGGACAGCCGCACGCGGGACGCCTCGACCTGCACGCGAAACACCATATGTGTGCCGTCGCCATCGAGATCCAGCACCACCGACGTCTGGTCCGCCTCGCGCACCGTGGCCACCAGCCCGCTGTGCCAAGGTGCTTCATTGGCACGGTAGCCGTCCCAGCCCGGCAACACCTGGGAGACGAAGTCGGGGCTGTCCACCGTGACGCCGGGACCCCCGTAGCCATCGTCGCGGCTGCCGCGAGTGGTCTCCAGCACGGGCCGCTGGTCCGCATCTCGGATCTCGAGCCCGAAGGGCGAGAGCCGAACCTGCACGCTGGCGCCATCGGACACCAGGAGCGGGCCACGTTCGAGATGTTCGTCGTCGCAGCCGATCGTCACGAATGCGAGCGGAAGCGCCGTCAGCCAACGCAGGCCTTGAAGCATGCGCCGAGCCTCGCGCGACTTTTACTCGGCGTCGAGACGCGAGCGCTTCCGGCGCAAGAGCGCCACCCCGAGCAGCATCAAGGCGCTGGCGAGGCTCGAACGCGGATCTGATCGGGCCGCGCGACAGCCGCAGCCGCCATCGTCGTCGGAGGTCGTGGCGCCCTTCGCCGGAGCGCCGCCGCTCGCCGCGCCACCCGTCGCCGCGGAGCCGCCGCCCTTGCCGGCGCTTCCCCCCGAGCTGGCGCCGCCGCTGCCGGCCGCCCCGCCGCCGCCCGCGGTGCCGCCGGCGCCGCCGCTCGCGCCACCGCTGCCCGCGCTGCCGCCGGCGCCGCCGCTCGCGCCACCGCTGCCGCCGTCGGGCCCCTCGCAGTCCGGCACGGCCTTGCCGAGGGAAATCGATCCGGCCACCGAGAGCTTCGCGATCACCAAGCTCTCGGGCAGCGACAAGCCGGGAACCGTGAACTTCTTGATGAAGGTGCCGTCATAGTCGAGCTCGAAGATCTCGTGGGTGCCAAACGAGGCCACGAGCAGCTTGCAGCCGGCGGTCAAGACGATGCCAGTGGGCTGAACCAAACCCGGAGGAGAATAGGTTCCCACCTGCTTTCGCGTGGCGTCGAACTTCAGGATCTTGTTCTGGGTGAACGCCGAGACGAAGACGTTGTCGTCGGCGTCGACGACCATGTCTTCGTGTTTGCTCGTGCCCTGTCCGAACTCGGTGATGAGCGCGCCGGTCGTTGGGTTCAGCTCGCGCACGCCGCGGGAGCCCGAGAAGTCCGCGAGCAGCACGTTGCCGCCCATGCTGAAGTTCACGTTGCCCAGGCTCAGGTAGGACGAGTCGCTGACAAACACCTTCTGGTCGCTGCCGTCGTTCTTCCAGCTTGCGACCGTGCCGTTGCCTGGGTTGGCGCTGGCGAACAACCTGCCCGCCGCGTTGAAGTTCAAGCTCTCGACCTGCGGCGCCAAGAGCGTCTTCGTGCCCCAGGTCGTGACGACGGCGCCCTTGTCGTCGAACACGACGATGCGGTCGTTGCCCGTGTCGGCCAAGTAGAGGCGGTCGAGAGGATCGAAGGCCATGCCGTTGGGCACGCTGAGGGCCGCCCCGTCGAACCAGCTCTTGACGTAGGTCAGGTTCTCGTCGAGCTCGAGCACGTTGTTGCCACCGCGATTGGTGATGAACACGTGGTTCTCGTCGTAGGCGCTCGCCAGGCTCGACAGCGTGAACAGAGCAACACCCAGAAATCGACCGCGCATCAGCGCAAAATAGCACAGGCCCGCGTGGGTCGAGCGCGTCTCCGGCGCCACCGCATTATTGGACCTCCAGATCGATTGAAGTCTGGCAGACTCACCGCCTGGGAGGTCGCGCATGAAAGTGCTGCTCGTGGGGTCGGAGTTGGAGGAGAACCTGGCGATTCGTTACCTCGCGTCGGCGCTCGATGCGGCCGGGCATCGCAGCGAGCTGGCGCCCTTCTCATCGCCGGCGGACACGGCGACGGTGCACGAGGCCGCGCGTCGCTTCGAGCCTGACGTGATCGGCTTGTCGATGACGTTTCAGCGGCGTGCCGAGGAGTTTGGGCAGCTCGCGGGAAGCCTGCGCGACGGAGGCTTTTCGGGACACCTGACGGTTGGCGGGCACTTCCCCACCTTTGCCTATCGCGAGGTGCTGGAGCGCTTTCCCAGCATCGACAGCGTCGTGCGACACGAGGGCGAGTCGACCCTGGTCGAGTTGTGCGAGCGGCTCGGTGCGTCACTGGACGACGTGGCCGGTCTGGTGCAGCGCCGGCCGGATGGCAGCATCTACGCAGCCCCGCCTCGGCCGCTGGCATCGGACCTCGACGCGATTCACTTCCCGGTGCGTACCGGGGAGCCGCAGCTGCACATGGGCATCCCTGCGGCGTTCTTGGTGGGTACCCGAGGCTGCTATGGCCACTGCACCTTCTGCTGCATCCACGCCTACATCGCCGACGCAGGGGGAGAGCGCTACCGCTCGCGCAGCGCAGACAACGTCGCTGACGAGGTCGCCGCGGTGCGTAGCGAGCGCGGCGCACGAATGCTCGTGTTTCACGATGACGACTTCTTCACCCGCAACGCCGTCCGCGACCTGGCGCGCGTCACGAGCTTGCGCGACGCATTCCGGCGGCGTGGTGTGAACGACGTCGCCTTGGTGCTCAAAGCCCGTCCCGACGATCTCGACACCGAGGTGTTCCGCGTGCTGCGGGAGATCGGGCTGCTGCGCATGTACATCGGGATCGAGGCCGGCAGCACCCAGGGGCTCAAGACTCTCGGGCGCGGCGTGGACATCGCGCAGAACCAACGCGCCCTGGATTTCTTGCGCGAGATCGACGTCTACGCCTGCTTCAACATGCTGATCTTCGATCCGGAGACCCGCATTCGGTCGCTGCGCGAGAGCCTCGCCTTCTTGAAGCGCAACGCCGACGTGCCGATGAACTTCTGCCGAACCGAGATCTACCCGGGCACGCCGCTCCACCAGAAGCTCGCGCGCGAGCAGCGGCTGGTGGGCGACGTCTTCGGGTGGGACTACGAGATCAGCGACCCAGCGGCGGAGCGCGCCTTTCGCATTTTCGCGAGGACCTTCCTCGATCGGAACTTCCGTTGCGACGGGCTGATGAACAGCAACCTGTCGCTCGGCTACTACTGGCACTTGCTGCGGCAGTTTTATCCGAAGGCGCGGACCTCGACGCTCCATGCTCGCACGATCGAAACCATCCGGCAGGTGAACCTGGACTCGGTGGCGCGCATGAACGAGATCGTCGATTTTGCCGAGTCGCCGCCGTCGCTCGATGCCGCGGCCTTCGACGATTTCTCGGGCATTGTCTTCGAGGAGGTCGAGCGCGCGAACCGCTCCCTTGGAGCCCGCGTCGCCGAGGTGAGTCACGCCATCTCGAGTGCGGTGCATGGCGTGGCCAGGACCCGCGCGGTTCCGCGCTGGGGCGCGGCCGCCGCAGCTGCCATCGCGCTCACTCCCTTGGCCTGTGATCCGCTGGCGCCGCCGCCGCCCGATCCGCTGCCGCCGCCCCACATGCGCGAGCAGCACGAAGGCCCGCCCGTCCTGGCAGACGCGGGTCAGGCCCTCGAGATCCAGCCCAAGCCGGATGCGTCGGAGTTCGCGCAGCCACCGCCGGATCTGGTGCCGCCCATGGATCCACCTCCGCCGCCGACCACCACGAACACCGGCTTCAGACCGCCGCCGCCGCCGCCGCCGGATCCCCTCCCGCCCCCCACCATGAAGAAGAAATAGCGACCGTGTGCTCCGAGGTGCGAGCGGACGTAGCTGGCACTTTGGCGCGCGGCGTGCGAATCTGATCCAAGGTTCGACCATGATCCGACGTCGCACGCTTTGGGTTGTCAGCGCGACCGTCGCGCTGGCCGTTGCCTGTTCGAACGACTACGAAGAGTTCCAGTTCGGAACTGGAGGCAGTTCGAACACCGGGGGAAGCGGCGGCGCCACGGGTGGCGCTGGCGGTTCCGGGAACACCGGTGGCTCCGGCGGAGCGACGGGCGGGTCTGCCGGCAGCGGTGGCACGACCGGCGGCAGCGGTGGCACGACCGGCGGCAGCGGTGGAACGACCGGCGGCAGCGGTGGCACGACCGGCGGCAGCGGCGGCGCGACCGGCGGCAGCGGTGGAACGACCGGCGGCAGCGGTGGAACGACCGGCGGCAGCGGTGGAACGACCGGCGGCGCGGGCGGCAGCGGCGGCGCGGGCGGCAGTGGCGGCGCGGGCGGCAGTGGCGGCGCGGGCGGCGCGGGCGGCAGTGGCGGCGCGGGCGGCAGCGGCGGCACGACCGGTGGCAGCGGTGGAACGACCGGTGGCAGCGGTGGAACGACCGGCGGCAGCGGAGGCACGACCGGCGGCAGCGGTGGAACGACCGGCGGCAGCGGTGGAACGACCGGCGGCAGCGGAGGAACGACCGGCGGCAGCGGTGGAACGACCGGCGGCGCGGGCGGCAGCGGCGGCGCGGGTGGCAGCGGTGGAACGACCAGCGCGTGTTCGCCCGCTGCGCCGCAGAACAACTCGTCGTGCAGCGCTCCTGGGACGATCTGCAAGTACAGCAACAACCAGTGCACTTGCTGGGGTGGGACCTGGCACTGCAACCCGTGCCCGCAGAGCGAGCCGAACGACGGAGCCAACTGCAACGGCTACGATGACACCTGCAACTACGGCAACAACGCCTGCGGGTGCGGCGGCACGACCACCAACTGGAGTTGCCTGACCTGCCCGACAGCGAAGCCGGCTGCCGAGAGCGCCTGTAGCGACAGCCAAGCGCTGTGTCCGTACGCAAATTCGTACTGTCGCTGTCGCTATGACGGCAGCGGCTTGAAGTGGCACTGCCCCTGAGCGGCAACCAGGGCGTCGGTCAGCGGATCGACGTGTCGCGTCCGGCGATCCGAGGCGATCAATCTGCGCGCGGAACTCGAGACCGACCTGCTAGGATGCGCCGCATGGTTGTCGGCATCGATCCGAAGGCGCTCGACATTTACGTGCGCGGCGTGCGATCGAAATACGAGTCAGAGCTGCGCCGGTGGGTCGAGATCCCGAGCATCAGCCTTGCCCCCGAGCATCGCCCTGACATCGCGCGAGGCGCCGAAGCCGCGGCCAAGGCGGTGGTCAGGCTGGGCGGCAGCGCCGAGATCCTGAAGACACGTGGCAACCCAGTGGTCGTGGGCCGGTTCGTGAGTGACCGCAAGCAGCCCACGGTGAGCATTTACAACCATCTCGACGTGCAACCCGCTGACGGAGACGCCTGGGAGCGTGAGCCCTTTCGCATGTCCATCGAGGGCGACCGCTACTACGCGCGTGGCGCGACGGACGACAAGGGGCCGGCGTTGGCGGTGCTGCACGCCGCGGCGTTCGCGCGAAACGCCGGCGTACCCCTCAATATCCAGTTCATTTGGGAGCTCGAAGAAGAGATCGGGAGCCCGAACTTCGAGGGCTTCATGAAGCAACACGCCAAGTCCCTGCGCACGGATCTGGTCGTGGTGTCCGACACGGTCTGGCTCGCCCCTGGCAAGCCGGTCGTGTCCACGGGACTGCGCGGGTTGCAGGGCGCGACGCTGCGCCTCGAGACCGGGACGCAGGACGTGCATTCGGGCCTGACGGGCGGCGCGGCACGCAACCCCATGGTCGAGCTGGCGAACGTCATCGCCGCGCTCCACGATGGAGGCACAGGCAAGATCCGCATCAAGGGCTTCTACGACGACGTCGTGAAGCCCACTCGGGCGGAGCTCGAGTCCTTCGCGCGCGCAGGCTTCTCGGTGTCCCGGTTCAAGAAGGTCTACGGTCTGCGTTCGCTGCGATCTTCAGACGCGCTCGAAGTGATGCAGGCCATCTGGACCCGGCCCTCTTTCGAGGTGCACGGCATCGCTGGCGGCTACCAAGGGCGAGGCATCAAGACCATCGTGCCGCCCTTTGCCGAAGCCAAGGTGAGCTTGCGGCTCGTCCCGAACCAAACCCCAGCCAAAGCCTTCGAGCTGTTGAAGGCCGAGGTGAAGCGTCTGAACCCCGACGTGGTCGTCGAGCGACAGAGCGCGCTGGCTCCGTTTCGTGGCAACGCTGCGGGGCGGCTCACGGAGGTCGCGAGTCGGGCCCTCCGCTTCGGTTTCGGCAAGTCGCCGGCGTTCGTTCGAGAGGGTGGCAGCATCGGGGCCGTGGTGACGATGCAGCGCCACCTTCGGTGTCCGATCCAGCTCGTCGGCCTCTCGCTGCCGGACCACGGCTACCACGCGCCCAACGAGTACTTCGATTGGGGACAGGCATCCGGCGGCATCAAGACCTTCGCCAAGTACTTCGAGCTCTTGCCCGAGGCGCTGCGCGCGCGCTGACGGGACGGGGGGAGGGCACTGTCGTTGCCGGAGCGAGATCAGGAGGGTCCCCGCGCACGAGTCGGGACCGAGCTGGACGGCGGGTTGCGGCTGAGCCGCCTGCTCGCCGTCGGCGCCGTGGGCGCGGTCTACGTCGCCGACGGGCACCCTTCGGGGATCGCGGCGGTCAAGCTGATTCACCCCGAGCTCCGGCCCACCTTGGAGATGCTGACTTCGCTCCGGGTCGCGGACGACGTGGCCCACCCGCAGGTCGTCGCCCCCGTGGATTTCATCGGCGGAGCGCTTCCCGGCGTGGTGATGCCGCTGATCTTCGGTGAGAGCGCGAGCCAGCTGGCGAAGCGACGCCGGGGAAGGATCCCTCCTTCAGAGGCCCTGCGCATCGCCCTCGAGCTCGTCGAGCTGGTCGGGACCGCCCATGCTCGCGACGTGTGTCACGGCGCGCTGTCGCTCTCGCACGTGCTGCTCGATGACCGGGGCAGCGTCCACGTCATCGGCTTTGGTGAGGCACGCCTTCGAGTGGCGCTCGGAGTGGCCGCCGATCGCGCCTTTGCGGCGCCCGAGCAGGAGCACGGCGCGCCGAGCGTCAGCGGCGACTTGTGGGGCGTCGCGGCGGTCCTCTTCGCACTGATGACCGATCAGAGCCCGCGCGAGCTCCGCGATCCTGAGCGCGTGCGCTCGTTGGAGAACGTGACCTCCCGCGCACCGCGCGATTTGGTGGAGCTGTTGGACCGCGCGCTCGCCATCGACCCAGGTCAGCGCTTTGCCGATGCGGGCACGCTGCGCGCCGCGATGAAGCAAGCGAGCGACACGCGCGAGGTGATGTACGCTCATCCTCTGGCGAGCGCTCTCGCCTCGGAATCGGGCAGTCACGCCATGCTGGATCCAGCGCGCCTGACCCAACCGCCGCAAGGCGATCCGAGCTGGAGCTCGGTCCCACCCGCGAGCCCGCAGCGGACGCCCGCATCGATGCCGGCGTCGCGGTCCCCGTCCGCGCGCAACGTGCAGCCCGTGTCGGGCGCGCCGCCGCCAGCTGCGAGCCAGTCCGCTCCCCCGCCACCATCCGGCGTCACTCCCTCCCGCCGCAGCACGACCCCGCCACGCGGCGCGCCGCGCGCCCGCCGCCGGACCTTTCACCGCGCCGCGCTGCCCGCCGATTTGGATCCGCTGGCGGTCCTCGCGGGCGGCTCGGCGCTCGCGGCGCTGCGCGACGAGGTGTTTTCCGGCCTCGAGCTGCGACAATGGCGTGCTGCGCCCAACGGAGCACCGCTCGACGAAAGCTCCTTCGAATCGGATCTTGCCGTCATCACCGCGGCGCTCGCGGTGAACGACGAGTCGACCAGCGCCCTCGCGCACGAGCTCGCCGCCGTGGACTCCCGGTCGCCCGACCGTCTACTGAGCGTCATCTCCAATTCGCTCGAAGGCGCGGCCCTCGCCCCCACCCTCGCCGCCTTCGGCCCCGCACTGCGTGACCACCTCGAGGCCGCCGCGAGTTCCCGGCCCGCGGCGGCGCTGGATCTCCTGGTGAAGCTCGGCGATTCGGTGCGTGCGCCACCGGCCATGCTCCTGGCGGAGCGCCAGCGCGTGCTGGCTGCCGTCGCGCCACCAGAGCTCGTGCGCTCGCTGTTCGCGCGGCTGGGTGTTCACGGGACCAGCGCGACCGCGTTGGATGCGCTCGGGGCGCTCTTGCCGGCGCTTGGCCCCGAGTTTGCTGCGGTGCTCGCCAACACTCTGGTTCAGATCTCGGATTTGTCGCTGCACGCCAAGGTGCGACACCACCTCGAATCGGAGCTCACGGGTCACGAGCGCGCGCTCGGAGAGCTCGCCCGGGAAGCGGAGCCGAGCTTCGGGGTCGAGGTCGTACGGCTGCTCGTGGGCATCGAGACCCTTGCCTCCCTGGAAGCGTTGAAAGCAGCGGCGCAGAGTCCTCACCCAGCGGTTCGCATCGAGGCGCTGGGCGCGAGCGGCTCCACGAGCGAAGCCCTTCGCCTCGAGCTCAAGGCTCGCCTCGAAGACGGGCTGGCCATCGAACGGATCCACGTCCTGCGCGCGCTGACCGATCACGAGGTCCGGTGCGCCGCCCCATTTGTGGCGCTGCGGCTCAAATCTGCGCACTTCGACGGGCTCGAGATCGAGGAACGCCGCGCGCTGTTTCACGCCTTGGCCGTCCTGGCCCCGGCCCGGGCCGAGGCCATCGCCATCGAGATCCTCGGGCACAAGAAGCTGCTGAGCCTCGGCGCCCACGAGGAGACGCGCGCTCTGGCCGCCGCGACGCTGGGCGAGATCGGCAAGACCGACGCGGCCCTCGAGACCTTGACCCACCACGCAGGGCGGCACCTGGGCACCAGCGATCGAGTTCGACGAGCGGCGCTCGTCGCGCGCGACGCGGTCCAGGAGCGTCGCGCGAATCAACGAGCGCGTCGATGACCGACGCGACGCTGGCCTTCGAGCTGTACGCGAGCGCTGTGGTCGCCACGCGGCACTGCTTTGCTCGGCTGGCCGAGCACGAGCCCCCGCTCGCAGAGCTCGACCACGTCGCTGGTTGCATCGCGCGCATGGCGCACGATCCGGCGCTCACCATCGCGGTGCCGCTGGCTGCCGCGGCGAATGACGACCCGTCGCGCGCGGTGCAGTGTGCCTTCATCGCCGCGCGTGTGGCGCAGCGTGCGGGAGCGACCGAGACCGCCACAGTCGGCGCCGTGCTCGCCGCGCTGCTGGTGGATTCGGGGCGGGCGCGCCTGGCGTCGGGAACGGACATCGACCTGAATGTGTTCAGTGAGCTGCCGGACTCCCTCGACGTGCTGGCTCCGGCAGCGACGGTCGCGCTCGCCATCACGGGGCCCAAATCCGAGCTTCGGCAGTGGGCGGCGCTCAGCGCCTTCGAGGTCGCCTGGCTCGAGCGTCCGCGGCTGGGTGAGCTCTACCAGGGCGAGATTTCTCCGCGCCTCTTGTCCCGGATCATCGTCGCCTGTCGCGCGCTCCTCGTGCGCGTATCGCCCAAGACGCGTGATGAGGCCCTGTCCCCCTTCACGGCGCTCCGTCAGCTCTGCAGCGAGCCAGGGGCTGACCACGTCGCCCTCGGACTCTTGGCGCGAGCCATTGGAGCCATTCCGGTGGGGACCGTGGTCGAGCTCACGAGTCGTGATCAGGGCGTCGTCGGCCCCGAGCCGAACCAAGATCCGAAGCGGCCAGCCCTGCGCACGCTCGGCGGCCAAGCCCTGGAGGGCCCGAGCATCGTGCGGGTGGTCGAGCCCGAGGGCGACCACACGAGCGCGGCTTTTGCCCTGTTGGATCCGGTTCATTCCAGCTCAGCGACGGACCCAGACCCCTGAAATAATCCTCGGGCCTGCGGCGAAAGAGGGGCGAGGATGCTCGCCGTCTGGATGGATTCCACTGAGACCCCACGCGACGCGCTGCGGGATGCCCGCGGGCTCGGACTCGCCGAGCGTGAGGGGGTCTTCGGGGCCGAGGTGGGGGCGCTCCGGCCCCTGGTGCGCGCGGTGGCGGCCAGCGTTCTCCGAGAAAGCCCCATGCACGCGGACGTCGAAGACTGCACCAACGAGACCTTGAAGCGAGCCCTCGAAGGCTCGGATCGGTTGAGGACGGGGGAGCCGCTGCGACCTTGGCTGCTCGGGATCGCCCGCCATGTCGCCCTCGACATGGGGCGTGCGCGGGGCCGAGCCCGAGCCCGCATCGTCCGACCGAACGCCGACGACGACGATCCGCTCGACCGTGTCGCTGACTCGACGCCCGCGGCGGACGACCGCCTCGAGCATGCCCGTCGTAGCGCGGCGATCCGCGCCGCGATGGCGGCGCTGTTGCCGGACCACCGCCGCGCCATGGAGATGTTTCACGTCGACGGTCTGCCTTATCGCGAGATCGCGGCGAAGCTGGGTGTGCCCATGGGCACGGTGTGCACGTGGATTTCCCGCGGTCGACGTTCCATAGCCGATGCGCTCGGAGACGAAGGAAAGTTTGCATGACGCGCGATCAACGATTTTCGGACGAGGAGCTCTGGCAGCCCGATGGGCATCCGAGCGAGTTGTCGCTCACTGCTCTTGCCGATGGAGAGCCGGGGCTGGTGACTCGGGAAGTGGCCGACCACGTGGAGCATTGCGCGGACTGCGCTCATCGGCTCGGGGGAGCGGCGATGTTCAGCTTGTCGGTGTCCGAAGCGTTGACGGCAGCGCGACCCGCCGCGCCAATTCCGATCTGGGCTGTCGCCGCCGGCATGATCCTCGCCGGGATCGGCGCGGTACCGGCCATCTGGCAGCTGCCGAGCTTCGTCTACGAGTTGCCGCGGACGGTGGCTCAGACCGCGCCCATCGCTTTTCGAGTGGGCATGTCGGTGGTCAAGGCCGCATCCAATGCGGGACCGTCGCTGCTGGTCGTCTGGCTGTCGGCGACCTTGGTCCTGGCGGTGTTGGGCTTTGCGGTCGCGCGCCAGGTGCCGCGCCAAGTGGAATGGAAGGGAGCACGCTGATGACGTCTCGTCGAATCCTGGCCGGTATTGCGGTCCTCTGCCTCACGGGCTCAGCGCTGGCTGAGGTCTCGCGCCAAGGCACGTGGCCGGCCGAAGATCCCAAGGTCTCGCTCTCGGTGAAGCAAGTGCCGCGTGCCGAGGCGGTCAAGCGACTGGCCCAGAAGGCCGGGTGGAGCGTGGTGATCGAGGCGCCCTCGTCGACTCCGGTGGATGTAGAGGTGAGCGAGCAACCCGCCGACAAAGTCCTGGAGTTGTTGCTCTCGGATGGACACTACGTCGCCAAGCGCGATGGATCGCTGATCTCCATCGCGCCCGCGGTGCAGGTAGCCGACGCAGCGCCCGCGGCGGCACCAGTTCCTGCGCCGACTGCCGTTGCTGCTGACGCAGCAGCAGTGGAAGCCGCGGCGGAGCCGGCTCCCCCCGAGCCGCCGCCGGCCGCGAAGCCCGATCGAGTAGAGAAGCGCGGTGACGACCGGGTGGTGACCGGCGGCAGCACGCGGGTCGAGGCGGGCGAGACGGTGCACGATCTGGTCGTGATGGGCGGCTCGGCCGAGGTCTTTGGCACGGTGACCGGCGACGTCTCGGTGATGGGCGGCTCGGTCAAGCTGCGCAAGGGCGGTCACGTGCGGGGTGACGTCAGTGTGGTGGGCGGATCATTCGACGCTGACGACGGAGCCAAGGTTGACGGGGACGTGGACGTCATCGGCGGCAAGGCTCGTCGCGGCGACGGCGACCTGCATATCGGCGTGTCGCGTGGCGACGAGGCCAAGTCGGGATTCATGCAGTGGCTGAGCGACCTCGGCGGCAGCATCACCCGCACGGCGCTCTTGTTCGTGTTCGGCACCGTGCTCTTGGCCCTCGCCACCGGTCGCATGGACGCGATGCAGGGCGAAGTGGCAGCCCGCCCGATGCGCACCCTCGCCCTGGGCATCGTCGGATCCCTGGTCGCCTGCGTGGCGTTCATCGCGCTCTGCGTGACCGTGGTGGGCATCCCCATCGCTATCGTCGCGCTCTTGCTCGGAGTGCTCGGCGCCTACGCCGGGATCTGCGCCGCGCTCACCACGCTGGGGGCGGCAGTGTTTCACCACCGCAGCAAGAGCCCCTATGTGCATCTCGCGGTGGGCTGCGCCATCTTTCTGGTCGGCTCCTGGCTTCCGTGGGTCGGCGGCTTCGTCACCGCAGCGGTGGTGCTCTTCGGTATCGGCGCCTTGGTCGCGACCCGCGGCGCCGGGTTCTTCCCCAGGAAGGTGAAGAACGAGGGCCCCTACCGCACAGCGGCGGTCTGAGCCGTCGAACCGCCCTGCCGCGCGCCGTGCTACCAATCCGCGAAAATATGGCAAGGGTGGTGGTGGTCGGCATCGGAGAGCTCGGCTCGGTCTTCGCGCGGGGGCTGCTCCGCTGCGGCCACACGGTGGTGCCGGTGACGCGCGGCATGAGCATGTCGGAGGTCGCGGCACGCGTGCCCGAGCCGGATTTGGCGCTCGTCGCCGTCGGTGAGACGGATCTCGACAGCGTGTTGGCGGACCTGCCCGCCCGCTGGCGATCGCGCGTCGGTCTGGTGCAGAACGAGCTACGTTTTCTGACTTGGCGTTCCCACGGCATCGAGAACCCGAGCGTCGCGGTGGTCTGGTTCGAGAAGAAGCCGACGACGCTGATCAAGGAGCTGCTGCCCACGCTGATCTATGGCCCCCGCGCGGATCTGCTGACGGAGGCCCTCCGCGCGGTGCAGGTCACGACCCGGGTTTGCCGGGACGAATCCGAGCTGACTCGGGAGCTGGCGTCCAAGAACCTGTACATCGGTACGACCAACATCGCCGGTCTCGTCCAGGGTGGCACCGTGTCCGCGTTGTGGCGCGACCACCGCGAGCTCGCCCTCGGAGTCGCGCGGGACGTGCTCGCTATCGAGCGTGCCCTCTGCGACGAGTCGTTGGACGAAGCTGTCATGCTCGCCGCCTTCGAGAGCGCCATCGCGGCCGATCCCGAACATGCCTGCGCGGGTCGGAGCGCGCCGGCGCGTCTGGCGCGCGCGCTGGCTCACGCCGAGAGACTCGCCCTGCCTGTCCCGGCGCTCCGGCGCGTCGCCGAGAGCCGGTGACTGTCTGGGAGCTCGGGGCGCCCGCGCTCAACGCGATCTGCGCGAGCGCTGCTTGGGTTTCGCTGGCGCGCAGTAGCTGACAAAGCGCTCGGCCAAAAAGTCGCGCAGCGCGCTGATCTTGGCCGGTAGGTGCCGGGCCGAGGGGTAGACCAGGTGCAGCGCGCCGAGGTCCTCGCTGTGCGCGTCGAGCACGTGGACCAGCGTGCCTTCGACGATGTCGTGAGCGGCCACGGGCGCCGGCAGCAGCCCCATGCCCGCGCCGGCGAGCAGAGCGGCGCGCACGAAGGTGAAGTCGTCGCAAGAGATGCGACCGCGCACGTCGAGGCTGGACTGCCGCGAGCCGATCTCGAGTCGCCAGGTGGCGCGCCCGCGGTTCGCGCGAAACAGGATCAGATCGTGGTCGACGACGTCGGCCAGCGTACGCGGCACCCCGCGGCGAGCGAGGTACTCGGGAGAAGCGCAGAGCCAGCCTTCGACGCTGCCGAGGCGGCGTGAGATCAACGACGAGTCACGCAACACGCCCGCCCTCACCGCGAGGTCGACGCCCTCGGCGACCAGATCGACGGTGCGTTGAGTGACCAAGAGTTCAACGTCCACCTCGGGGTAGGCGAGGGCAAACTCGCCGATCACGTCGGCGAGGAAGGTGGCTGCGATGTCGCTCGGGGCAGTCAGCCGTACGCGACCGCGCGGCACCGTCTCGCTGGCCTCGGCGTCGCGGACTGCGTCGCGCAGCGCGAGCAGTGCGGGAGCAACGCGCAGGTGCAGCTCGGCGCCTTCGTCGGTGACGCGCACCCGACGCGTGGTGCGGTGGAGCAGGCGGACGCCCAATCTGGACTCGAGACGCCCGACGGCGCGGCTCAGGGTCGAAGTGGGCACGCCCAGCTCCCGGGCGGCCCGGGCGAAGGAGGCGAGCTCGACCACGCGCACGAAGCCGGAGAGATCGTCGAGGGCGGGAGCCGCCGCGGAGCGGGAGATCGCTGGCACCGCAACGATTCTGTTCGATTGTTGCAAATACGCAACAGTGAGTTCCTCCGCCGCCGGCTAGCCCTTGCCCGTCCGCGGCCCCATGCTGTCGGCCGCGAAGGAGCCACCATGATCTCGATGCAAACCAGCCTGGGCCTGACCCTCGGACTCTCACTCTTGATGGCCGTGGGCTGCGAGGACCCCGCCAAGAACAAACCCAAGGCCGAAGTGGCCGCTCCCGTTGCGGCCTCGGCGGCGGCGGTCGGCGCCGAGACGCTGCGCTTCTCCGCCGCCGACTCCAAGGTGCAGTTCGTGGGAGCGAAGGTCACCGGCAAGCACGATGGATCGTTCGGAACCTTCACCGGCAGCGTGAGCCTGGTGGGCAGCGATCCGACCAAGAGCCAAGTGAGCGTCGAGATCGACTCTGCCTCCATCGACTCCGACAACCCCAAGCTCACCGGTCACCTGAAGAGCGCCGACTTTTTCGACGTCGAGAAGTTCCCCAAGGCCCGCTTCGAGTCGACTGGTATCAAGGCCGGGGGTGACAAGGGCGCGACCCACACCGTGACCGGTAACCTCGAGCTGCACGGGCAGAAGAAGAGCATCACCTTCCCGGCGACCATCAAGCTCGAGTCCGGCAGCGCCGCCGTCGACGCGGAGTTCAGCATCAACCGCAAGGACTTTGGGCTGAACTATCCGGGCAAGGTCGACGATCTGATCCGCGACGACGTGGTGATCAAGCTGACCATCCGCGCGAGTAAGCCGAGCTAGCAGCTGGCTCCGCCTCAGAGCGACAAGAGGAAATCGCCACTCGAGTCGGCTTCCGCCGCGCGCCGCTCGCGATCGAGGGCGCGCTGTGCGATGAATCGGTGGACCGAGCCGCCATGCCGCCCGCCCCCTCCGCCGATCCCAGTTCCCAGACCGCCCGGGCGTGGCTCGTGGATCTGGACGGCACGCTGTACACCGCGCGCTGGGTGAAGTTCGCCATGGCGGCGGAGCTGATGCTCGGGGGCTGGGGCGCCATTGGCACGCTGAAGCGGTTTCGGCATGAGCACGAGTTGATGCGTGAAGACGTGGACCGCGAGGTGGAGAGCCCCTTCGCGATGCAAGTGGAACGGACCGCCGCCTCCCTCGGCGTCGAGGCCCGGGTGGTCGAGCGCCACGTGAGCGAGTGGATGATCGAGCGCCCGCAGAAGTGGATCCGTCGCTTCAAGCGCCGGGAGCTGCTCGACGAGATCGCCAGCTTCCGCGCTTCGGGCGGCAAGACCGCGCTGGTCAGCGACTACCCGGCCAGTGGAAAGCTGGCGGCCCTCGACGCGGCGGGCTTGTTCGACGCTGTGGTGGCCAGCGGCGAGGCCGGCGGTCCGCGTCGCCTCAAGCCCGATCCGGCGGGATACCTCGAAGCCGCGCGTCGGCTCGGCGTCGATCCCGCCGACTGCCTGGTGATCGGCGATCGTGACGACGCCGACGGCGTTGCGGCGCGCTCTGCTGGCATGCGCTTCAGGAAGGTCTGACGTGGAGGCACTGGTCCTGCTCTTGGGAGTCGGCACCGCGGCAGCCGTGCTCTGGTACGCCATGCTCGCGGGCACCGAGGCGCCACTCCTGCCCAATCCCCCGCGTGAGCGCAGCAAGCGGGTCTACACCTTGGGCGACGAAGTGCTCGCGGGCGCGGCCGAGCAGCTCGGGATCAAGCACGCGGTGGACGTGGCCAGCGGGCGCGTGGGCGAGCTGCGGATCGAGCTCGCCGCACAGCCCGACGGGACGAGCCCGATGACGTTCAGCGGCGTCGCTCGCTTCCCGCGTGCGCTGGGCCTCGAACTCTCGGTGACGCGCCGCGGTGTGCTTGGAGGTCGCGCGGGCAAGGCAATCGTCTCCGACGACTTCGATCACGTCTTCAGGGTCGACGCCGTGCACGAGGATCAGGCGCGAGAGCTGCTGTCCGGTGAGGCGGGCGAGCTGTTGATGACGGGCGACTCTCGCGGGCTGCGCCTCTCCCTCGACGACGACACGCTCGAAGTCTCGGTGGACGCGGCCGCCGGCGTGGAGCGCTGCACCCAGGCGCTGGTCTGGCTGGGCGAAACCGGTCAGGCCATCTTGGCCGAGCGGGCGCGGCTGAAGCGGCCCGAGCTCGAGCAAAAGGTGATGGATGTCTTCGGTGAGCTCGCTCAGAGCTTGGGCGGGAGAGTCGAGGTGGACGAGCTGCGCCTCGAGCTCGAAGAGGGAGAGCTGACCGTCCACGTGGATCACGTCAGCGGGAAGCGCTTTCGCACGCAGTTCCGCCTGGTCTTCGAGCGGCCGCTGCCTTTCGATCTGCATCTTGGGCTCGAGTCAGAGCGCTCGCGCATCGAGCGCTTTCGGAAACGCGACATTCAGCTGGGAGACCCGGCTTTCGACGCAGCGTTCGTGGTGATGGGCGATCCCGAGGACGAGGTCAAAGCGGCGCTGGGCGAGGCGCCTCGGCAGGGCTTGCTCGGGCTCGCCCAGGCCGTGGACGGGTTCGTGCTGTCCCCCACCGAGATCGAGATCGCAGTCGACCGTGCGCTCAGCGATCGCGACGAGCTGGGCTCCTTGGTCGCGACGATGCGCGATGTTGCCCGTGCGCTCGCGCCGCGCCGGGTCGAGGGCGCGTATCGGTGAGTCGTGTCACGCCGCCGCGCCCACGCGCGGTGACCAGACGGTGACGCGATTGCGCCCGCCGCGCTTGGCCGCGTAGAGGGCCTCGTCGGTGGCCTTGAACAGCGTGTCCCAGTCGTGGCCGGCGGCCGGAAAGGTCGCCACCCCCACCGAGCAGGTCACCTTCACCGAGCAATTGGTGCCGTGGAAGGTCGCGCTCTCGAGCTCGGAGCGGATCCGCTCGGCAAGCAACGCGGCGCCTTCGGCGTCGGTCTCTTCGCAGACCACCACGAACTCTTCGCCACCGAAGCGGGCGACGACGTCAGTGTCACGCTTGGCGCGGCTGCAGCACGTCACCGAAGCCGCGGATCACGATGTCTCCCACGTCGTGACCGTGGGTGTCGTTCACCTTCTTGAAGTGATCGATGTCGCAGACCAGCACACTGAGCGGCTTCTTGAAGCGGTTCGAACTCCTGATCTTCTGGCTGGCGACCTCGATCAAGGCGCGCTTGTTGAAGTGGCCGGTGAGCCCGTCGGTGGTGGCCAGTTCTTCCAGACGCTTGAGCATGCGGGCGTTGGCCAAGGACACCGCCACGTGGCTCGCCAGGACCTCGAGCGTCGGACGCACGCTCTCGCCGAAGGCGGCTCGGCGCTGCGAGCCGAGCACCAGCGTGCCCAGCGCGCGCTCGTGCACGAGCAACGGCAGGACCAGGAGCGACGGCATTGGGGGCGGCGCGAGGCGGCGGGAGAACACCACCTGCCGGCCGGGATCGTAGTCACCGCGGTAGGGCAGCGGATGGCGGTTCGCGACCACCATCGAGACCAGGCCGGAGTTGTGGCGGAAGCGCTTGCCGACCAGGTCATCTTGGCCTTCGCCACTGACCGCGCAGATCTCGTGCTCGCCGCTGCTGGTGTCGAAGAGCGTGACCACCGCGAAGTCGAAGGCCGCGAACTCCCGCGCGGATGCCACGCAAGCCTCGATGACCTGAGCCTCGCTGCGTGCGGTGTTCAGCGTGTCCACGGCTCGATACAGCTTGCCTTGCTCGATCTTCGCCCGCTCGAGCTGGACGAAGACGCGCTCGTTCTCGATGGCGCGCAGCATGAACACGGTTGCATTGGCCAGGAGCTCTTGCTCTTGATCCGTGAAGGGCTCGCCGCCCTCGCGATCGACGACGACCAGCCCGCGGGCGTGCCCGTGCTCGACCAGCGGGGCCGCACACACGGCACCGACCCGGGGCAGCTCGCCGTAGTAGGGGGTGTGCTGTGAGGCTTTGGCGCCGTGCAGGGCGACCGGCGTGCGCTCCGCCGATGGCCGCAGCGAAGATGCCGTCCTTGGCCGAGAAGGGCCCGGGCACGATGCTGTCGTCGCTGGTGGAGATCTCCTGGATGTGCAGGGTCTGCCCGTTCGAGTCGAGCCAGAGCAATACCGCCGTCCGGAGGCCCAGCGTGCGCCGCAAGAGGTCGAGGGCGAAGGCGAGCGCCTGGTGGATCTCGTCGACTCCCGAGCGCAGCAGGCGGTCCTCTTCGTTCCGCGGCGGAATGGAACTCCGATCGATGGCGGAGCTCGGCGCGCCGATCAGACGGAACGAGCGTGCCGCGTTCTTCATGCGCTCGATCTCGCCCTCGATGTGAACGCGTGAGAGGCGCCTCACGCGGGCAATCTCGGCGCGGAACAAGCTGAGGTTCAGGAACGCGAACAAGCCCACGAAGGCGAGGTTGGGCCAGAACTCCTCGAGCCGTTGACCCATCGCTATCATGCGCAGCGCGGACTCGAGCAGGATCGTGAACGCTGCGGTGCCGAGGGCCGCCGGCGGCCGGGCGAAGGCCGCGGCGACCATGGCCAGGGCGTACACCGCCGGGTGGTAGGGGCCGTCGAGCTTGCCCGGTGCGTGGGCCACCAGCGCAAAGACCAGGACCACCAAATGCGTGAACAGCTCCAGGTCGAGTCGAATCGTCGCGTCGGGATCGAGCCGGCGCAGGCGGCGGGTCACGGCCAGCACGATGGCCCCGAGCAGCAGCACCCCGACGCACAGGTCCCAGCCGAGTCCGGGAGCTCCGGCGACGCTGAAGACCAGGTACGCGCCAAAGCCGATTCCGAGGCCAACCCCGGTGACGCGCGCCAGGGCTCGTTGGATGCGCAAGGAGACCCGGACGAGAGGATCCATTCGAGGATGCCGCTATCAGACGCGGGGCACTTCGGCCCACTTTCCGGGGACACGTGCGCCCCACCGGATTCGCCGCCTTCTGACCTCGGATCGGCGACAATGACCCGCGGTGAAGCCGGGGCTCCGACTCCAGATCCTGATGCTGCTCGGCGGGCTGATGCTCTTGGCCTTTGTACCGCTGTTCTTTGCGGTCGCGACCTACACGCGCCTGACACTTCAGCAAGTGCGGGAGAGCAGCGCCCGGTCGCTGGGGCGTGCGGTGGCCAGTCACGTGGGGGAGGCCCGGGTCCAGCGCTCGTCCACGGAGCTGTCGGCCTTGCTCGAGGCCGAAATCGGCACCGAAGGCGTCGAAGCCATCGGCGTCTATGACCGTTCCGGTGCGCCGGTGCTGCGCCTCGGAGATCCGGTGGCCGCCCTGGCCATCGGTGGAACCGTCGACGTGACGCGGGAGCGCGTCTTCGAGCTCACCACCAGCCACGGGCGAGCCATCGCGGTGACCGTGCCCGATCCGGAAGGCGCGGTGGTCGCCGTGGTGCGTACGGACGACCAGTCCGCGCGCGCCGCGCCGTTGGTGCGACTGGTCGGGCTCTACACCGCGGTGGTCGCGTTGGCGCTGCTCGTCACTGCCTACTTTGCCCTGACGCGCCTGATCGTCCGGCCCCTCGATCAGCTCTCTCGGGCCGCGGAGCGAGTGGTTGGCGGGGCGCGTCACCTCGAGGTGTCGGCGCGCGGTCCCCGGGAGCTGGCCGAGCTCGGCGTGAACCTGCGCACCATGACCGACAAGCTGCTCGCCGAAGAAGAGTCGCTACGCAAGAAGATCGACGAGGTCGAGAGCGCTACCCTGCGCCTGCGCGAGGCCCAAGATCGCCTCGTGCGATCCGAGCGCCTGGCCTCGGTCGGACGTCTCGCGGCTGGGCTCGCCCACGAGATCGGCAACCCCATCGCCGCGCTGATCGGCATGCAGGAGCTCCTGCTCGACGGCGGGCTCGAGCCGGAGGAGCAGCGCGACTTCTTGCTGCGCATGCGCAAAGAGAGCGAGCGCATCCACCGCATCTTGAGGGATCTGCTCCAGTTTGCGCGACCGGGAAAGTCCCCCGATGAGGGGGAATTGAGCCCCGGCAACGTCGAAGCCTCGATCTACGACACCGTGGCGCTGGTCGCGCCGCAGAAGTCGATGCACGACGTCGAGCTCGCCGTCGACGTCTTTCCCGACCTGCCGACGGTGAGCTTGAGCCACGAGCACATGGTGCAGGTCGTCTTGAATTTGGTGCTGAACGCGGCCGACGCCTGCGGAGCGGGTGGCAAGATCACCGTGCGCGCCCGGCCGATCCCGAGCGGCGTACGCCTCGAGGTCGAGGACACTGGACCCGGCGTCGCGGCGGGGGTGCGAGAGAAGCTGTTCGAGCCCTTCGTGACTACCAAGGACGTCGGCGAAGGCACGGGCCTCGGTCTCGCCGTGTGTCGCGGTCTGGTCGAGGCCGCAGGCGGCAGCATCGTGCTCGACGAGACGACGACTGTCGGTGCGCGCTTCGTGATCGAGTTGCCCAAGGGCGACGTGGCGAAGTCGAGTCGTCGGCCGCTGTGAAAGCGGGGACCGCCCCCCCCCGGGGTCGATCCTGGGGCCTGCGCGCTCGCTTCCAGCGTACCTGGCGCTCCATCGACGATGCTGGGATCGTCTGTTAGCCTCGTGGATCTATGATGACCAGGCGTTGGCTCGGCTTCGGGACGATCGCCTGGGCGCTGCTCGCGTCGTGTACCTCCGAATCGACCAACGTGAGCGGTAGCGGCGGTGGCAGCGGCGGCAGCACGACCGACGGCGGCGGCAGCGGCGGCAGCACGACCGGCGGCAGCGGCGGCAGCACGACCGGCGGCAGCGGCGGGGACGCTTCGACGCCGACCTGCGCGGACGGGAAAGAGAACGGCGACGAGACGGACACGGACTGCGGGGGCGGCTGCGCGCCCTGCGACAACGGCAAGGGGTGCAAGAGCGGCGCGGACTGCGGCAGCAAGGTCTGCGACAGCGCCCAGTTCACCTGCAGCCCACCGGACTGCACCGACGGGCAGACGAACGGGCAAGAGACGTCTCAAGACTGCGGTGGGCCTGCCTGCCCCAAATGCGCTGACGGCAAGGCCTGCGCTCAGGGGTCGGACTGCACGAGCGCGGTGTGTGGCTCCAACGTGTGCCAAGTCCCAACCTGCGGCGATGGCGCGAAGAACGGCACCGAGACTGGCGCCGATTGCGGCGGAGCCTGCGTCGCTTCTCAGAACAAGACCTGCAAAGACGGCGATCCCTGCGCCGTCGAGGGCGACTGCACGAGCGGGGTCTGCATCGGCACGCCCAAGTCCTGCGCCGCGCCCAACTGCACGGACACGGTCAAGAACGGCACGGAGACGGATCTGAACTGCGGCGGCCCATCCTGCCCGAAGTGCGCCGACGGGCTGGCGTGTACCGTCGCGGGCGACTGCGGCAGCGGCGTGTGCACCGGCGGCAAATGCAAGGCCCCGGAGTGCGACGACAAGGTGAAGAACGGCACCGAGACGGACGAGGACTGCGGTTCGAACTGTCCGAAGTGCGCTGACACGAAGGCGTGCGTGGGCGCTATCGATTGCAGCAGCGGCGTTTGTCTCGGGAACAAATGCCAAGCGCCGACCTGCACCGACGCCGTGCAGAACGGCACCGAGACCGCCGTCGACTGCGGCGGCAGCTGCTCCAAGGGCTGCGCTGTCGGCGGAGGGTGCAGCGTCGGCGCCGACTGCTCGACGGGCCAGTGCGTCAGTCAGAAGTGTGGGCGCTGGGCGAAGGACTTTGCCACCAGCAACTGGGAGACCCCCTTCGGGTTCGCCATGGGCAGCAGCGGGCGAACGGCGATCTCCGGCTACCACTATGGTCCCGATCTGGACCTCGGCACCGGCAAGCTCGACGCCAAGGTGGACGCCAACGCGTTCGTAGCGGTGCACGACTCCGCCGGCGCGGCGGTCTGGGCGCGGACCATCGGCCCGTCCAGCGCGTTCGAGGCAGCGATAGCAGTGGCGATGGACGCCGCGAGCAACGTGTACGCCTTGATCGCCTACTCCGGGAGTCTCGACCTCGGCAGCGCGGCGTGCCCGGCGCTGGCAGTGACCCCAGCGTCCTACGGCCTCGCGGTGCTGAAGCTCGCCGCTGCGGACGGCGCCTGCCTGGGACAGACCTTGCTCGTGCCCAGCAAGGCGACTTGGGTGAACCTGGACTCTTGGAAGCCCGGCAGCATCGCGGTGAACGCGTCGGGGGTCGTGGCGGTGACCGGCGCCGTGGTCACCAGCGGTGTGGACACCGACGTGCTCGTCGCGCGCATCGACGGGACGAACGTCTGGCAGAAGGTCTTCGCGAGCCCGACCACCAACGACGCTGGGCAGGCGGTCGCGCTGAATGCCGCGGGGGACGTGTTCGTCACCGGCTACTTCCGCGAGAGCCTCGACATCACCAGTCCCGCGCTGACCGAGCCGGGCGGCCACGCCTTGTTCGTGGCGCGGCTGGCGGCCTCGAACGGCGCGACGCTGTGGGGCAAGAGCTGGGGCTGCACGAACCCCTCCCCGAGCTACGGACCGGACCGCGGCGTCGCGCTCGTGCTCGACGCGAACGGCGACGTCTTGGTGGGCGGCGCGGCCATTACGGGCGGCTGCGACTTCGGCGACGGAACCCCCGTGCTCGGGGCGGGCCAATCGGACGCCTTCGTCGCCAAGTACAAGGGCAGCGACGGGAGCTACCTGTGGCACGCCCTCGCGGGGAGCGCCGGCGCCGACGGGGTCAGCGCGCTGGCGCTGGACGCCTCCGGCAACATCGTGCTCGGCGGCTACACCGACGGCAGCACCCTGAGCTTCGGCGAGCCCGTCGGCGGGGGCGGGTCCATGGACGCCTTCATCGCCGCGTTCACGCCGGCCGGACAACACCTCGACTCGCTCACGATCTCGGGGGTCGGCGAGGAGCGCATCGTCGGCCTGGGCTATGGCCCGAAGGGCGGACTGGTGGCCTTCGGTGTGCACGGCAAGAACACGAACGTCGGATTTGCGCCGCCGCTCCAAGGAAACAACGTGCACGACTTGTTCCTGGTCAGCTACGGCTCGTCGCTGCCCTGATCCGCGCTACTTCTGCGGAGCCAACTGTGTCCGGACGTGAGCCCTGGCGCGTCTGGACGCCGCGCTACCCTGCCTTGTCGCCGTCCAGCAACTCGGAGACCGTGACCGCGCGCAGACCTCGGTCGTCGAGCTCCTCCAGATCCGCGGCAAGGCCTCGACGCTCGCCGGCTCGAAGTCGTCGTGCTCCGAAGCGTCGTGCATCAGCACGATGGCGCCGTCGGTGAGCCCCTTCTCGATTCGCGCGTACACCTTCTCGGCGTCCGTCGGTCCGATCCCGTCGAGTCCACGGGCCGACCACGCAATGGTCCGCACGCCCGCGTGTTTGGCGCCCGCCGCGGTGCGCGAGCTCAGGTAGCCCACCGGCGGTCGAAACAGCGTTGGCCGCAACCCCACGGCCTGCTCCACGGCGTTCTGTGCACGGCCGATGTCCTCCGCGACGTACTTGGGAGGCTTCAACGAATAAAGCCGATCGTGCAGGTGCCCGTGCACGCCGATTTCGTGACCCGCGGCCTGGATCTCCCGTACCACGTCGGCGTGGGCGAGGGCCTTTCTGCCGACCACGAAGAAGGTCGCGCGATGGCCGCCGCGAGCCAAGATCTGAAGGACTTTGCGGGTGGTCTTCGGGTTGGGCCCGTCGTCGAAGGTGAGCGCGACGGTCTTGGCACCGGGCTCGGCGCGCCACTCGACGTCGCCGTACATCTCGAGCTGAGGCCACAGCACGCCGACGGTACAGAGCGCGGCGTAGGCAACGAAGGCGCTGACCGCCACCCACATGGGCAGCGGGTCCATCAGCAGGCTGCGAGCGAGCAGGGCCAGGCCCGCGACGCTAGCGACCCACAGGACGATGCGAGCTGGTGGCATGGACTCAGTGCCGGGTAGCCTTGCGCGAGGCCTCGACCTCGGCTTCGTCGTCGAGCGCGGACTCCAGCGCTGCGCTGTCGTCCGGGGCCGCGCTGGTGTCGACGCGAGTCTTCGGCGCGGGAGCTTCCGGGTCCGAGGTCCCGGTGTTGTCCAGTTCGTAGAACAGCGCGAGCGCAGTGGCGATCATCGGCAGGCTCGCGATCGGCAGATCGCCGACGACGCCGCGACCCAGCTCACCGAGGTCCACGCTCACGTTCAGCCACCTGCGGATCGCGAACATCGCTCCCACGCCGATCAGCGCGCCCACCGTGGCCTTGAGCCCGGCCTCGATGCGCGCATCCTTCTCCCAGATGCCCTTGCCGGCGATGAGGCCGGTCAGGCTGCCGGTGAGCGCGCCGGCGACATAGGCCAGCCACGCCGCGAACACCGGCATGCCGAGGCCGAAGACCACCGCCGCGCCGAGCAGGCCGCCGACCAGGGCGCCCTTGAGCAGACCGAACAGAACACGCTTGAGCAAGGTGGCGATAAGGTTCTCCTCGCGCGGTCGGTCGTCAACCCCGACGCGCGCGGCCCGAGCACCAGTCCTCGGTCGGGCCGTGGTAGGGGGGCCCCTCGTGCTCTTCAACACCCTCGCCTACGCGAAGTTCTTTGCCCTCGTATTCGCGGTGGCCTGGGTGTTGGTCAGTCGTCGCTGGGCGCCACTATTGCCTTGGTTCGGCGTCGCGGGCTATGCGCTCTTCCGGCCTCCGGCGCTGCACGGCATCGGCGTCGGCGCCATCGCGCTCGTGCTCACCGTCGCGCTCTGCCGTCGCGAGTCCAACGACACGCTGCCTCGCTCGCGTATCGCCGCCGCGTCCGTCGTGATCAACTTCGCGGCGCTCGCCTGGCTCACCTTTCGCGACTTCGGTCGCGATCCGCTGACGCTCGGCCTCGCCAGCATCGGGCTCCCGGTTCCGCAGACCGCGCCGCTGTCGACGCTTGGCGTGGTGCTCGCCGGCCTGGCGCTCTACGCGCTGGTGCGCGCCAAGAAGGTGCGCCTGCTGTTCATCCTGGGCGCGAGCTACGTGTTCTACGCGCACTGGGACTGGCGCTTCCTGCCGTTGATTTGGGGATCCTCCACCGTCGATTGGCTCTTGGGACACGCCATTGCGCGGGCCAAGTCCGAGCAGCGCCGCAAGGCCTGGCTGGTCGGCACCGTGATCTTGAACCTGGGGGTGCTCGGCATCTTCAAGTACTTCAACTTCGGCATCGACTCGGCCAGCGCGGTGCTGTCGAGCGTCGGCGTGCAGGTGCCCGAGGTCACGCTTCGCATCGCGCTGCCTATCGGCGTCAGCTTCTTCACCTTCGAGTCCATGAGTTACGTGATCGACGTCTACCGGCGGCAGATCGAGCCGCACGAGAGCTACGTCGAGTACCTATCCTTCGTGGCGTTCTTTCCGCACCTGGTCGCGGGTCCCATCGTGCGGCCCCGGGATCTCTTGCCGCAGCTCGCGGGTCCGGCCCGCTGGAACAGCGCCGAGGGCAGCGAGGGGCTCTTCTTGATCGCCACCGGCCTGGTCAAGAAGATGGCCATCGGCGACTACTTGGCGCTCAACCTCGTCGATCGTGTGTTCGACGCGCCGACGCAGTACTCAGCCCTGGAGTGCTACTCCGCGGTGCTCGGCTACGCGGTGCAAATCTACTGCGATTTCTCGGGCTACACCGACATCGCCATCGGCTCGGCGCTGCTGCTCGGCGTGCGCTTTCCGCTCAACTTCAACTCGCCCTACAAGGCCCCCAACATTCAGGACTTCTGGCGGCGCTGGCACATCTCGCTCTCGACCTGGTTGCGCGACTACCTGTACCTGCCCCTGGGCGGCAACCGCAAAGGCGAGGTCCGCACCTACGTGAACTTGATGCTCACGATGTTGCTCGGCGGGCTTTGGCACGGCGCCAACTGGACCTTCGTGGTGTGGGGCGGCATCCACGGAGTCGCGCTCGCGCTCACGCGGGCCTACACCGAGTGGCGCGAACGGCTAGACGTGCCCAAGCAGCGCGCCTTCTGGGCCCACGGGCTCGCGGTGTTCGGCACCTTCCACTTGGTGTGCGCCGCGTGGATCTTCTTCCGGGCCGAGACCTTCGCCAAGGCCGCGACTGTCTTCACGCAACTCGCCACGCTCACCACCTATCACCCGAACCTGCCGGCGCCGATCGTCGGGGTGCTGCTGCTGGGGCTCGTCTCGCACTTCACACCGGAGCGCTGGTACCAAGGCTCCCAGAAAATCTTCAGCGAGATGCCCGCGCCGGCCCAGGCGATGGCGCTCTTCGTGGTGGGGCTCGCGCTCAGGGCCATGGCTTCCGCAGACGCGGTTCCATTCGTGTACTTCCAGTTTTAGGGCACCTGGCAGCCGCCGCCCTTCTGGAAGTTGAAGCCGCACGGGCCGAAAATCGAGACGCAGCAAGTCACCGACCCGCTCGGCCCTGGCGGACAGGCGCCGGGCTCGCAGCTCAGGCCCGCGTCCCCAGTGCCGCCGGCGTTACCCGAGCCGCCGCCGCTGCCGCCGCCGCTGCCGCCGCCGCCGCCGCTGCCGCACGCGCCTGCATCGGGCGGCACTGCGGTGGTCGTCCACTTGCCGCTGACGCAGGTGACGATGTCGCAGCCCACGCAAGGATCCGCGCACACGCCGCAGGTCTGGCCGTCGCCGCTGCAGTCTTGCCCCGGCGGCAAGCACTTGATGCCGCCGCCGGTACACTTGCCAGCGACGCAATTCTGCTCGAAACCGCACGGATTGCCGCAAGCGCCGCAGTGGGTTGGATCCGACTGCAGGTCCTTGCAGCCCCCCTCGCAACAGAAGAGCTTTGCGCTGCAGCTATCGGCCCCGCAGCCTGGCACGTCGGTGCCGTCGGTGCCCGCGTCGCCCGGGCCTGCGCCCCCCGCGCCTCCGTTGCCGCTCACGCTCGACCAAGGTCCGCAGGTTGGGATCCTGGACGTCTTGGTCGAACACGCGGTCGTCACAGCGACCGCTTGCACCGCGCCGGCGTCGAGTCGTTCGCAGACCGCCCGGGGCAGAGCGATCCGACCGTTCTCCTTCCGCCAACCGGTTTCTCCGTCGGCGTCGAGGGGAACCCAGCATTTGCCCGCATCACAGATGCCATCGCCGCTGGGCGGCAGCACCATCGCGACGTTCAGGTCTGCTCCTCCGCTCGTGCCATCGCCGACCGAGGCTTCGTCGATGGAGCACGTGCCGAGATCGACCGGCACCTCGTAGCCGCCCTCGAAGCACTTGACCGTGTCGAAGCAAGTGCCAGAGCCGTCGCCGTTGCCGCCGCCGTAGACGTCTCCGATGCGGAATTCCGGCAACGCCGCCGAGTCGACTTCAGACGACGCGCAGGTGCCTGCGATGCAGGTCTCTTTACCCGCGCAGTTGTTCATGAACTGAGGCGGATTGGTGTTCGGAACCTGTTGACCCGATCCGTCGCAGAGCCACTGCAGCGGGATGCGTAGCATCGCGGTTCGACTCGGTGGAATCGTCGTGATGACTTCGCGCAGCGTTCGCACCGCCGCCAAGCGCTCGCTCACGACGCGGATCGTTACCCGTGGCGACTTGCCGGGATCGGCGACGACGGCGAGGGTCGACGGGATCTTCACGCCGCTGGGACCGACGTCGTAGCGATTTCTAAAGACCATGACGCCGTTCTTCGTCACCTCGATCCAGACGGCGTCGATATCCTTGGGGATCGCCATGTCCGTCTGGAAGGTCAGCATGAGCGATCCAGACGGCTCTTCTTTTTCGGCCTCACAGGCGCCGACCATCAATCCGCTCGCGATCAACGCACTCCAGACTGCGACGCGGGAGCAACGGGAGAACTGGTGTGTCATGATTCATCGCCTCCAGAACTGAACGTGGACACGCCCGGGGTCCATGCTGCCGGACGCGGGCTGAGGAGCCGTCTCGGGCTCCGGCTTCAACAAGAAGTATCCGCCGGCGCCGAGCCCTGCGGCGAGCACGGCGCTGCCCACCAGCCAGGCCCAGGTCGGAACGCCGCCACCCTCCGCGGCTCGCAAGGGGCGGTCGGACTCCAGCGTTACTCGCAGGCTAGCGGTCCGGTCGTCCTCGACCACGAAGTCGCTGTCGTAGGGCTGCTTGCCCGGCGCTTCAACTCGGAGAAAGTGGGTTCCGCTGGGCAGCTTGCCCACGTATCGGCCGCGGCCGACGAGCTTGCCGTCGATTCTGATCCGCGCATCTGAGTCCGCACTCACGCGAACGGATCCTTCTCTGACGAGCGGCAGGAGTTTGACGGAAATGCGGGCGTCGGTCCCACCAGCGATGGTGCGCGACTCGATGTGGTCCTTGAACCCGGGCTTCGACACCTTGAACCGTCGTGCACCCACGTTCAGGCGCAGCGGTTCGGCGAGGGGCGAGGTGCCGACGGCCTCGTCATCGACGGAGACTTCGGCCCCGCGTTGATCGACCTCGACCGTGACCGCCGTCACGTAGGGTTTTAGCGCTTGTACCAACGCGACGGCGTCGATGCGGTCTTGGTCCGTGAGCACGCTGCCGCCTTCGCGGATGTAGCGTTCGACGAGTTGCTGCGCCTTGGCGTAGCGGCGCAAGTTCTTCTCGCAGACCGCCATGTTCCACAGCAGCCTGGGATCCTTCGATTGCTCGTGCGCCGCGCTGAATTTGACCAATGCCCCTGCGAAGTCGCCCTCGCCGTAGAGGATGCGACCCTCCTCGTAACTCGCCTTCGCCGGACCGGTCAGTGACTCGGACAGCGACGGAGCCTGCGCGGGGGCCGGCTCTTCCGTGGGCGGGGGTGGAGGCGGGTCTGGCTGCGCTGCGGCAATCGACGCGTGCAGAACGACACAAGTCGTGACCAACTGCGATAGCGGACGGGAAAGACATTTCATCAGGGGCGACCTCGGGGCTTCACTTGATATCCACACTCAGCGGGCTCTTCTTGACGGTTGGGGCAGGTGTTGGCGCGGGCGTCGGTGCCGCGGAGACCCCAGGCTTCGGTTTGGCAGCTTCAGCGTGCTGTGGTTCGGCCTTGCGGGTGGCTTCCTTCTTCGGCACGGGCCGCTCCTTGGGCACTGCGGCGCTAGCGGACGCACTGAGGGCAGGCGCTGGCGGTACTTCCGACGAACTTGTGGGGGCGGAGGTTCGGGTTGGGGATGCGCTCCGCAGCGCAGGCACGGTGTCGGTCGGCGCAGCGCTGCCTGACGCTGCGGCCGATGCGGCGGGGCGAAGCGCCGCCCAGCCGACACCCACACCCGCGACCGCGACCGCACCAACGACGGTAGCGACCAGAAGTCCCCGGGACGACCGCGGTTGCGGCTGCGTTTCGCTCCAAGAAACCACGGTCCCGGAGCTGGCCGGCTGAGGCGCCGGCCGCGGAACAGTCGACGGGGCCGGTCCCATGCCGGTCGCCGTGGTCGTCATGCCATGCGCGGCGAACACCCGGGAAGCTCGCTCGGCGAAGACGTGCGAGCGCTTGCCCGCGAACGGCAGCAGCGCCGACGCCAGTTCGACGACGTCTGCGAAGCGTTCTTCCGGCTCCTTCTCGAGGCAGCGTGACACCACGCTCTCGAACTCCGCGGACACGTCTGGTCGGAGCGTCGACAGCGGCTGGGCAGTTGCCGCAAGGATGGCGGCGCAGACCTCCGGTAGCGTGTCGCCGGTAAACGGGGGGCGCCCAGCGACGAGCTCGTAAAGGACCACCCCGAGCGCCCAAATGTCGGCGCGCGAATCCACGGAACGGGACGCCTTCATCTGCTCCGGCGCCATGTACAGCGGTGACCCCATCAAGGCAGATGTCTTGGTCAGCGCGGCCTGCTGGTCGTCCGTGGCTGCTGCCTTTGAAATGCCGAAGTCGAGGACCTTCACGATGCCCGCGCCGTCGGAGCGACGAGCGACGAAGAGGTTCGCGGGTTTCAGATCGCGATGCACGATCCCCAGCGCGTGGGCTTCGGCAACCCCGACGCACGCCTGGAGCAGGTAGTCGACGGCGTCCGCGATCGGGAAGCAGCCGTTCTGCGCCAAGAGTTGGGACAGATCGCTGCCGACCAGATACTCCATCACCATGTACGGTGATCCGGTCTCGAGCGTCCCGACATCGACGACGCGCGCCACGTGCTCGCTCTGGATCTGCGCCGATGCCCTCGCTTCGCGTAGGAATCGTTGAACGGCCTCCTCGTTGCCCAGCCGCTCCGGGATCAGGAACTTGAGCGCAACGCGCTGACCCAGCTGCAGGTGGGTGGCGGCGACGACGACGCCCATCCCTCCCGCCCCGAGGATGCTCTCGACGCGGTATTTTCCCACCAGCACGTCCCCCAGCTGTACGGGCATTTTCGCTGGGCCGTGGTCGTCCAAGATCGCATCGACGCTATCTTGTCGGGCGCGGTGCCACAAGGGCGCAGCGTGACTCCGCGCGGCCACCGCAACTTTAGCGGGAGCCACGCCGGGTGAGCAGCGCTAGGCTCGAACTCCGCATCAACCGCGGGGCGTGTGCCCATCGCGTACGCTTTTGAGGGAGCAGACATGGCCAAGGAAAGACCCGAGGTCCTCATCACGCCCGCGCTCTGCAAGGGCTGTGGGCGATGCATCGAGTCGTGCCCGAAGCACGCCATCGCGTCCGGGGGCGACATCAACCAGACGTCGGGGCTCATTCCCGTGCAGATCGACTACGACATCTGCAACCACTGCGGCCTCTGTATCTCAGCGTGCCCGGAGCCCTACGGCATCGGTCACGAGCTCTACGAGCTCGAGCATCCGGCGCAGCTGTTCGGCGAGCGAGCGCCGCGCCCGCGTCCGGAGAACATCCCGTCGCGGCGCGTGGCGTTGCCGAAGGTCGAGCCCATGGTGCTCAAGGGCAACCACGCAGCGGCGATCGGCGCGCTGCTCGCCGGCTGTCGCCATGTCTTCGGCTATCCGATCACGCCGTCCACCGAGGGAGCCGAGCTGTTGGCCAAGCTCCTGCCCAAGCTCGGCGGCGTGTTCCTGCAAGCGTGCAGCGAGGTCGCCACGGTGAACCACATGTACGGCTGCGGCGGCGCCGGTCTGCCGACCATGACCTTCACCAGCTCGCCGGGCTTCAGCCTGATGCTCGAGGGAATCTCCTACATGATCGGCGCCGAGCTTCCCGGCGTGTTCATCAACGTGATGCGGCCGGGCCCGGGGCTCGGCTTCATCGGGCCCGAGCAGAGCGACATCAAGCTCGCGTGCCGCGGCCTGGGTCACGGCAATACGCACGCCATCGTGTTGGCCCCGACTTCGCCGCAAGAAATGCTCGATCTCACCTTCGAGGCCTTCGATCTGGCGTTCAAGTATCGGAATCCCGTCGTGATCGCTGCGGACGGCTATCTCGGGCAGATCACCGGTCGCGTGAACCTGCCGGACAGCATGGTCGAGCCGGGCCTTCCCGACTGGGCCGTGTGGGGAGACGCGGCTCACCGAGGCAACCTCAACAGCTCGATCTTCCAAGACTGGAACGATCTCGAGAAGCACAACGAGAAGCTGAGCGCGAAGTATCGAGAGATGCAGAAGCACGAACAGCGCTCGAAGGGCTACCGTACTGAAGACGCACGCACGCTGGTCGTCGCCTGCAACACGCCCGCGCGCATGGCCAAGGCAGCCGTCGAGCGCTTGCGACGCGAGGGCCGACCGGTCGGGCTGTTCCAGCCCATCTCGCTCTGGCCCTTCCCCATCGACGATCTGGTGAAGCTGCTCGGACACGTGCAGCGCATCGTGGTGGTCGAGGCCAGCGACGGTCAGCTGGAGGACGAGATGCGGCTCGCCTTCCACCACGCCGGAGTGCACGGCGTTCCGATCCATCACCTGAGACATATGGGAGGCATCTTGCCCACGGACCAAGAAGTCTACGACACCGCACGCCCGCTCACGGAGGTGATGCAATGACCAGCGGATCGGCATTCTTCGAGCACTTCGACCGGCACGCCCATGGCAAGGGGCTGAAGGGCGCCAGCACGCACTACTGCCCGGGCTGTGGCCACGGTCTGGCTCACAAGTACCTGGCCGAGGCCCTGGTCGAGCTCGGCGTGCAAGAGCGCACGGTGATGGTCTCGCCGGTGGGCTGCGCGGTGTTTCTCTTCTATTACTTCGACACGGGCAACACTCAGGCCGCCCACGGGCGTGCACCCGCGGTCGCGCTCGGTCACAAGCTGGCAAACCCCGAGTCGATCGTGGTCTCGTACCAAGGCGACGGTGATCTCGCGTCGATCGGCTTGGCGGAAATCATCCACGCAGCGCAGCTCGGGATCCCGATCAGCGTGGTGTTCATCAACAACGCCATCTACGGCATGACCGGCGGGCAGATGGCGCCCACCACCTTGATGGGGCAGTGGTCGAGCACCACACCCGACGGCCGCGGGTTGATGCAGGGCGCTCCGATGAAGGTGAGCGAGCTGATCGCCACCCTCGACGGCGCCATGTACGTCGAGCGTTGCGCGCTCTACGATCAGAAGCAGCGCAAGCGGGCCAAGAACGCCATCAAGAAGGCGCTCACGCTGCAGGTCGAGGGCCGGGGCTTCGGGTTCGTGGAGATCCTGGCCGAATGTCCGACCCACTGGGGACTCAGCAGCCAAGACTCCGAGGCGCACGTGCGGGACGTGCTCACCAAGGTCTACCCGCTCGGCATCGTGAAGGACGAGAGCCGCGAAGTTTGGTTCAGGCCGGAGAAGCCTAGCTTCGACGTCGGGCAGCTGCTCGAAGTGGTGGACGCCGGGCGCGAGCCGCCGCCGACCTTTTGCAAGAAGTTCCCCGATCACTTCGATCCCGTCGACGTCTCCATCAAGCTCGCGGGCTCGGGCGGAGATGGCGCCCAGACCGTGGCGTTGCTCTTGACCAAGGCCGCCATCAACGAGGGCTTCGACGCCACGCACATCCCGAGTTACGGCCCGGAGTCTCGCGGCGGGACCAGCTACGCCGACGTGCACATCGCGCGCGAAGAGGTGCTCAGCCCGGGGGCGCCCTCGCCCCACGTGTTCGTGGCCTTCAACGCGCCGAGCCTGGACAAGTTCTCCGAGACCGTCCGCCCCGGGGGCATCATCATCTACGACTCGAGCGTGATCTCCCACCAGCCGAAGGTGGCGGAAGGCGTGCGCGTGGTCGGCGTGCCGTGCGCGGCCATCGCTCAAGGCCTGGGCGCGGTGCTGGTCAAGAACGTAGTTGCCCTGGGCGCGCTGCAAGAAGCGGCCAAGCTGCTCGAAGAGGACTCGTTCTTGACCGTGCTGCGCCGCAGCCTGAAGAAGAAGGCCGCCATGATCCCGTTGAACGAAGCGGCGTTCCGCAAGGGCGTGATGGCGGTGCGCGAGGGGAGCGGGAAGGTGGCCGGAGTATGAAATGCACAGCATGCGGTGGCGCTCTCGAGGACGGGTTCGTGCCGGACACCGGGACGGCGCAGACGTGGGTGGCGGTCTGGGTGGCCGGGACACCGACGACGAATCAGGGGTTCCTCGAACGGCTGCGGACGGGTGGGGGTGTGAGCATGAGCGGCGTGGAAGCGAAGGCGATCGACGCAAAGCGCTGTGTCGCCTGTGGGCACCTCGAGCTCTTCGCCACCCGCACGCCCGAGCCGGGCTCGACACTCGCTCGTTGATCTCGACGGCGACCAAGCAAAGCACCGGGAAGTCGACGCGTCAGCGCCGGCTACCGCCGATCGGGCCGGTGGTGCGCTCGTGGCACTCGACTTTGAGCGGGATAGAGAACTGATTCGGGTTGAACCAGCCGTGCTCGGCCGCCAGAGTGTCCCGGATCCTCGCGGCTTCGGCGAAGCTGCCCTCGGCGGAGCACAGAATCACCTCGGCGCCGAGGTGCCTGAGAGCCTGTTTGCGCTCTCCGCGCCGGCGCGTAGCAGAACGGCCATGCAGGCCTCGCGCGCTTCAGGCGGGGCTGGCGAGCCCTGAGGGAACAGCGTCAGTCGGGAGACGAAAATCGCCAAAAGATGACTATGTCACCGTTCGGGTCAACCGGCCGACGCTGCTCGTGTTGACCGGCGCTCGGGCTGGAGCTATGTGCGGCGCCGTCTCGCCCCTAGCGGACGAGACAGCCGAATCCCGCCAAGGGCGGGAGCCGGGTCTGGACGCCGACGCTAATCTTTAGCGCTGGCTCGGGGATAAGGGAAACACTCCCCGGGGCACCTCGCTCCGATTCCGACACTCCAGGGCGCACGAAAGTGCGCTGACCCTCGGTAGGAAGTCGAGGATCGAAAATGACAGCATCGGCCCTGGCCGACGTCGCACCACGACGTCGCCAATTCCTGCTTTTGTGCCTGGGCGCGCTCGGAGTCGTCTACGGCGACATCGGAACGAGCCCTCTCTACGCCCTGCGCGAGTGCTTCGGCGGCGAGCATCACCTGCGGGTCGACGCGGCCAACGTGCTTGGCATCCTGTCGCTGGTGTTTTGGGCGCTGACCCTGGTGGTGAGCGCGAAGTACCTGGCATACGTGCTGCGCGCGGACAACCGCGGCGAGGGTGGCGTGTTGGCGCTGATGGCCCTGGCGATGGAGCGCGGCGCGGCCAGCAGAGCCAAATCCTCCATCGTGATCGCCCTCGGGCTCTTTGGAGCCGCGTTGCTCTATGGCGACGGGATGATCACCCCGGCCATCAGCGTGCTGTCGGCGGTCGAGGGCCTCGAGTTGGTGACGCCCGCCGCTGCCCAGTGGGTCGTCCCGCTGACCGTGATCATCTTGGGGCGGCTGGTTCCCGCTGCTGGTCGCGGCGCTGGTGTTCACCGCCATGACCACCTGGAAGCGCGGACGCGAGGTGCTCGGTGAGCGGATCCGCGCCCAGGTCGTGCCGATCGAAGACTTCCTGGAGCTGATGCACACCGAGCGGCCGGAACGCGTGCCCGGAACGGCCGTGTTCATGGCCAGCAACCTCGGCGCGGCGCCGCCGGCGCTGATGAGCAACTTCCTGCACAACCGGGTGGTCCACGAGCAGATCGTGCTGCTGACGATCGTGGTGACCGAGCGGGCGCGCGAACCCGAAGAACATCGGATCGAGATCGACGACCTGCCCCTGGGCTTCACCCGGGTCGTCGCTCGCTACGGGTTCATGGAAGCGCCCGACGTTCCGCAGCTCCTCGTCCAACACGGCCTGCTCAGCTTTTCACTCGAGCACACCAGCTACTTCCTGGGCCGCGAGACGGTGCTCGCGGAGGGGCGCGAGGGCATGGCGCGCTGGCGGGAGCACCTGTTTTCGTTCATGTCGCGCAACGCCCAGGGCGCGACGACCTTCTTCAAGATCCCTCCCGACCGCGTGTTCGAGATCGGTTCGCAGATCGCGATTTGAGCGGGGCCGTATTCATTCGGGTTGCCCCAGCATTGACGCCGCGGTCCGCCGGCCCTCCGATGCGCTCATGACGCGGTTTGTCCTGGCGCCCCTGGCGCTTCTGCTGGTCTTCGCCTCGGCGTGCTCATCGGATGACTCCGACAAGAGCAACGCCGTCAAGCTCGATGGGCTGATTCACGCCACGGTGCTCGATGAAGCGAGCAAGGGCGTGCCCGACGTACGGATCTGCGTGGTTGACCGTCCCGAGATCCCGTGCGCGAAGAGCGACGACCTCGGGATTGGAGATCTGAAGGTGCCCAAGAACGCCGAGCTCGTGCTCTCGTTCGAAAAGGCGGGGTACTTGTCCAAGCGCTTTCAGGTGATCAGCGAGGAGTCCCTCGAGTCGGGGCTGCACCCGTTCGGCTTCCAGAGCACCAATTGGTTCGAGTCGCTCGCCGGCATTCTGGGCGGCTCGATCGATCTCGGCTTGGGCATGGTGTCTCTTCAAACGGATCCCATTGAAGGCGTGAAGTTCGACCTCTCCCCAAAGTCAGGTTCGACCAAGGGCCCGGTGCAGCTGGCGTTCGAAGGAACGACGCCTGTGCTGTGCACTCCCTCGGCCACCACCTGTCAGTTGGGCGTGACCGGCTATTTCGACGTGCCCGCTGGCGACTACAAGGCCACCTTCACCGCGCCCGACAAGACCTGCACGCCAAACGCCTTCGCCTGCAAGGACGGAACGCCGGCCTGCGTGGAGCTGAAGGTCGTGCCGGGGACCCTCACCTACGCCTCGATGCCCTGTCAGTGAACGCCGGGCAGCGAGGGAGTGCGGAGGCGGATCCGGCCGTGGCGCCGATGCCGCGTGCGATCGCGCCCCGAGCCGCGCTACGCTCCGGCCGGATCCATGGCTGACGACGAGGAGCGCGAACGGGCCGAGGCCGAGGCCGAGCCCGAGCCGCGCAAGAAGAAGCGGAAGAAGAAGCGTGAGGCGGCAGGCAGTCGCTCCGAGCTCGACGCGAACGGCCGCGAACGGCCACGGTTCTTGCTCACGTTCCCGGTGGATCCGGATCTCGATCGCTTGGTGGCGGCCTTCGAGCGTGGCGACTTTGCCACGGTGAGGGCGGACGCGCCTGCGTTGGCCGATCGGGCCGAAGACGAGCGCGTGCGTGACGCGGCCCTCGAGCTGCGTCAGCGCATCGATCCGGATCCCCTGATCCGCTACCTGTTGCTCGCCTCGGTCATCCTGTTGGCGGTGTTGGTGCTCCATGCCTATTCGCACAAACTTTGAGCTCGGGCTGTTGCTGGCCGTCGTCGGCTGCGGCGGGGCCGCCGCGCAGAACGACAGCAAGCTCGGTCCTACCGAGCCGGTCATCACCGACGTCGAGCGCTACATGCCGCTCAAAGCCGACACCGTCTACGCCTTCGAGACCTCCATCGAGAACAGCGGCGAGAAGGGCGTGCTGATGATGCACGTCGACCGGCCGCGGGCGAACCAGGCGGTGCTCGTGGTCGGCGGCAAGGCGCAGCGGCTCGAGATCGAGAAGCAAGGCATTCGCCTCAGCAACGGCGGCTGGTTGCTCAAGGCACCGCTCAGCGTGGCCGCGCAGTTCAAGGGTCAGTTTGGCCAGGTGGTGGTGCGCAGCACCGACGCCACCGTAGATACGCCCGCGGGCCGTTTCACGGGCTGCGTCGAGACCACTGAAGAGAGCACCGCGGTGCAGAAGCGCGTCACGACCGTATTCTGTCCGGACATCGGCATCGTCGCTCTGGATGCCGAGGGCACCATCGGCGACGACTTCGGGCGCGAACGCGCGGTGTTGCGATCCTACGGGCCCCGCGTGGACATCAACTCGCTGCCCGCGGGCAAGTGAGCGCGGATCAGAGCCGCGCCGATCAGCCGGCGATTGGGTTGACCCAACGGAGCCCTTCGAAGCGAGCGAAATCCGTGTCGTTGCTGTGCAGCTCCCCGCCGTGTTCGATGGCGTGAGCAGCGAGCTGCACGTCGGTGGTCAGGTTCCCTCCCGTGCCGATCTGCTTCAGCAGTCGGAACGCGGTAACGAGATGGAGCGGGCCCGGCACGAGAAAGGTCGCGCAGGGCTGCTGGAGCCAACTCTCGACCCGCTCGATGGCGTCGGTCATCGCCAGCGGTTCAGAGAACACCTTTCGGTTGGTGCTGATGCGCAAGAAGCCAAACACGCTGACGGGAGCGAGTCCCACCGACCGATCGCCTCCCAGCAAACTCTCCCACCACACTCGAGCCCGGTCGTGTTGCGTAAACGCGTCGAGCTCGGCGTAGAGCAGCAGGTTGACGTCGGGAACGATCATCGCCCGGTCTGCGACTTGGAAAGCCGCACGTCGTCCTCGATTTCATCCGCGAGCCGGTTGAAACCCGCCACATCGATGCCGGGCAGCAGGTGGGTCCTGTGCGGGCGGACCCGGTAGGGTGCTCGCGGCCGCTCCCTGCGCGGCGAGAGCCCCCGGCGGATCGCCTCGTTGACCACCTCTTTGAACGACTTGCGCTGGCGATGAGCCTCCGCTTCGAGCAACTTCGCGACGTCGGGGTCGAGCGTCAAGGTGGTCCGCACTCAGGCATCATGATGCCTGGGCACAGTCGGGTCAAGGCGAGCTCGGGCGCAAACCGCGCGGATCAGAGCCGCGCGGCCACTCCGTTGCCGTTGGCTCGCGTCACGCGCTTGGCCTCGGCGTGGCTCACCTCGCCGTAGACCAGTCCGCCGTGCACGATGGTGGGCGAGAGCCCCGGGGCGAGCGGGCTCGGCGTGACCTCACTCGAGGGGAACATCTGCACGAAGCCCGGCGCGCGGTTGACGCGGTCGACGATGGTCTTTTCGAGCAGCATGGACGTGTATTGCTGGGCGCCGAGCTCGGGCGTGTTCGAGTTCGGGATCACGTCGAGGTCTTGCATGCGGGCCGTGCGCGCGAGACCGGAGATGCGGCTCTCGTGAGGCGACCAGTTGTCGGCCGAGATGCCGTTCTCACTGGAGCCCCAGATGCCGTCGGGCGTGTTCACGAACAAGGTCTGGTTGCCGCTGGTGTGGCCCGGCGTGCGGAGCAACATCACGCCGTCTCCGAGCTCGAAGTCCCCGTCGAGCAGCACGACCTGGTTGGTGCGGACTGTGGCCTTGCCGTCGGCCACGTACCAAGCGCGCTGCAGGGGATGCAGATCGTCCCAGTCGTCCCACTCGGCGCGCTGGGCCAGGAGCTTGGCGTTGGGGAAACGCGGGGCGTGGGCCGCGTCTTGGGTGCCGAGCAGGCCCCGGAAATCTTGAGTGTGAAAGTGGTCGAAGGCCACGTAGTCGACGGATTCGCGGGTGACCCCCAGAGCCGCCAGCTGGTGCTCGAGGCTGTCGAAGCGCTTGGCCAGCAGGTTGAACGCGATGTAGTCGCCGAATTGTCGGATCGTTCGCTCGAAGAAGGGCGTCTTGCGCGCGGCGACGTCGTCGGTGGGGTTGAACATGAGCGTCTTCAGCTCGCCACGCTGGAGAAACTGCACGAGCAGGCAGCGGTGGGTCATGATCAGCCACGGCGCCGGCGAGAGCGCAGCGCCGCCAAATCCGTACTTGGTTGGGTAGCCCAGGGTGGTGATCGGGAGCGAGCGGACGCTCACCGTCCGAGGTCCTCGCACCAGCCGCTCGCGCAGGCCCTCGGCCGCCGCGCGCACCGCGCGCAGCTGGGGACCGTGTCCCTCGACCTGCCACGCCCTGTCGAACTCGGTGATCGCGGTGATCTCGTCGGCGCGCGCGAATCCGTCGCGCGCAGCGATGTGCGTAGCTCTCATGCATCCCTCCGGGCGGAGCCATAGCGCCGTCCGGGCTGTCTGTCATCCGTGCCGCCCCCAACAACCGCTGCGCGCGTGCTCAGGGCCCGGCGTCTTGGTCGCCCAAGACGATCTCGACCGGCACGGTCTGGATGCACTTGCCCTGGGCCTTGGCTTCGAGGGTCTGTTCGACGGGCGGGAAGCCGCTGGCGGTGACCTTCACGGTCGCTGCGCCCTGCGTCCACAGTTTGCAATGCACCACCGTCACGCCGCCGACGCCGGTCTCCGGGGCGTCGTCGTCGCAAAGAACGACCTCTTGGGACTGCATGCCCGCGTCCACCCGATAGCTCTCGACCCCGCCGCCGTACTGCACCTCGACGGTGGTGTCCGGTGGCAGCGGGCCGCCCGCCGCCCGCAGGGTCAGATCGAAGGCTGCGACGACCTTGCAGTCCTTCGGCCCGTCGCCGCCGTCGTCAGAGCAGGAGAGGGCGGTGGCGGTAGCAGCACACACGATCAGAGCGAGCCCAGGGTAAGTCATCGAAAGCAGCGCATGATCTAGGCCGAGAAGGCCCGCTTCGCAAGCGGACACGACGTCACTCCGGGATCACCAGCTCTTGTCCGGGCACGATGGGCGCCTGCTTGTCGATGCCGTTCGCCGCGCAAATGGCGTCCACGCTGCTGCCGAAGCGCTGCGCTATCCCGCTCAAGGTCTGGCCGCTCTCGACCACGTGGGTGCGCGTGGCCTGCTTCTGCTTCTTGTCCTTGGTCGTCTTGTCGTTGGTCGTCTTGCTCGGCGCCGTCTTGCCGCCTTTGCAGCAGCGAAAGCCGACGGAGTAGTCGCGGTACTTGGTGTTGTGCGCCTTGGTCACATAGTCGCAGCCGCGGCCGTTGATCTCGTTGTCGAGGTAGTACCCGCCTCGGAAGGTCCCGCCCGAGTCGGCCGTCCACTCGTGCAGATTGCCCACCATGTCGTAGGCGCCCACGCTGCTCTTGCAGCGCTTGAATTGCCCGGTGCGCGCCACGGTGCCCGCGATCTGATTGAGCCTCGGGTCGTTCATCGCGTCGATGCCGAAGACCTCGAGCCCATCGGCCGCGCCGTGCAGCATTCGCAGCGGTGACACGCCCTTGTCGTTGCAGCGCCCGGCAGCGTGCTCGTCGCCGTAGGGGTACAGGCTGGGGGTCTTGCCACGACACGCGCTGAGCCACTCGTCGTCGCTGCACAAGCGCTTGCCAGCGGCTTCGCAGGCCGCGGCGGCCTGCTCTTGACTCACGTAGGCTTGGGGCACCACGCCGCGGCGGGCGCGGGCCACTACTCGGGTCTCCGTGGCGACGGTCTGGTAGGGCGAGTGACGCCTCAGCGTGCGGCCCTTGGCGTCGACGACGTCAAGGCTGGCTTCGACGGCGTCGATGCAGAACCGGCCGCTGACGCCGACCATGCCGGCCGGACAGCGCTGCTTCTTGGGCGCGGCCTGGGCTCGCGGCATCAGCGCGCCCATCGCCACGGCCGCCAGGGCGATCGCGGCGACGCGACGCGACCTGGAGGGCTCTGTCGGCGACGTCATCTCTTGGAGCCGAGCGCTAGCACGGATCGGAGCCGTGTCACGAATACGCGGCTTCCCAAGTTCGGTCGCGGCTCTTGGTCTAAGCTGGAGCTCCCATGCCGCGACTCACTCTCGCCGTTCTCGCCTCGGCTTATCTGCTCGGTTGTGCGGGCGCTGCCAAGCCCACGCCGGAGCCGGACCCGACTCCACCGCTGCCAGCGACCGCCGCGGCCAGCAGCGCGCCCGAGCCGGCGGTGACGGTCTCTGATCCCGGCGCCTGTGGCGAGCTCGGCTGCCGCACCTTCGACAAGGTCGACGCAGCGATCGGCGTAGTCCTCGCGGCCAAGCCCGCCGTTCTCGGCATCGGCGAGGCGCACGCGCAGAAGGGCAGCGAGCACCTGCCCTCGACCACCAAGCGTTTCACCGAGCAGATCCTGCCCACGCTGGCGAGCAAGGTGAGCTTCCTCGCCGTGGAGCTCATGCTCCCGAACCCGAAGTGTCAAAAGCAGACGAAACAGGTCGCGAAGCAGCAGAAGCCCGTGACCGAGCCTCAGGCCGAGACGAACCAAAACGAGTACGTTCTGCTGGGTAAGCGCGCCAAGGAGCTGGGCATCGTTCCCGATCTCTTGCGACCGAGCTGCGAGGATCTGACGCGCATCACCCAGGCTGGGGCCGGCGACATCGGCGTGATGCTCGAGACCATCGCGAAGCTGACCCGCGAGGTCGCTGTTGCGGAGGTGGATCGCAACAAGAAGGCGGGCAAGGACCAGCTGGTGATCGCCTACGGCGGCGCCTTGCACAACGACGTCAGCCCGCGCGCAGGCCGGGAGGCTTGGACCTATGGCCCCGACCTCGCGAAGGCCACCGGCGATCGCTACGTCGAGCTCGATCTGATCGTGCCCGAATACATCAAGGACACGGAGACCTGGACCTCGCTGCCTTGGGTGAAGCACTACGTTGGCTCCAAGCTCGGCGACAAGGTCGTGCTCTACCAGCCGACGCCCAGGTCCTTCGTGCTGGTGTTCCCCAAGACTTCGGGCAAGTAGCCCCGGGTTCGCCGGCTCAGTACAGCGCGCCCATGATCTGCTCCCAGACCTTGGCGTCGCGGAAGATGCGCACCAGCTCGGGATCGACGTGGCCGTCTTTGACCTCGAGATCGAGGATGTGCATGGCCTTGTCCACGGGCACCGCGCGTTTGTAGGGGCGATCGCTGGCCGTCAGCGCGTCGAAGATGTCGCTGATGCTCATCATCTTCGACTGCACGGGGATCTCTTCGGCTCGCCAGCGGTTGGGGTAGCCGGTGCCGTTGAGTCGCTCGTGGTGCGCGCCGGCGATGATCGCCACCCGGGCGAAGGTCTTGCCCCAGGGGATTTTGGACAAGAAGCGGTAGGTGTGGCTGACGTGGCTGCGGATCTCGTCGAACTCTTCGGCGGTGAGTGAGCCGCGCATCACACTCAGGCTCTTCACCTCTTCGGCCGTCAAGAGCGGCGCGTGGCCGCCTTCGAGGGTGGCGAAGCTCTGCTTGGCGAGGTCCTCGATCTTCTTGAAGTCGCCGGCAGCGAGCACGGTGGGCTCGTTGGCGTGATTCACGGTGGACCAGGCGTCGTCGAGTTCGGCCAACCGGGTCGCGAGCTCGCGGTCGAGGTCCGCGAGATCCGCCGCCGGCCCCCCGCGCTCGATCAGGCTCAGCTTGCGTGACAAGAGATCGACCTCGATGCCGCGTCGGACGAAATCGAAGCGCTGTTTCAGGAGCACGAGCTCGTGCGGGTAGAGCTTCTTGGCCTTGATCAGCACGTGCTCGCGCACGCCAATCTTGCCGAAGTCGTGCAGCAGGGAGGCGTATTCGATCTCGTTGATGTCCTCGCGCTTCCAGACCACGTCTTTGTAAGGCCCGGTGTCGGTGCGCTCGACGGCGTGCGCGAGGCCCACGGTGAGCTCGGCGACGCGGCGTGAATGACCGCTGGTGGTCGGATCACGCTGCTCGATGGCGTCGACGCTGGCGCGCACGAAGCCCTCGAAGATGGACCGAATCTCGTCGTACAGCATCGCGTTTTCGAGGGCGATGCCGGCCTGAGCCGCCAGCGTCTGCATCAGCTGCTCGGCGCGGTCGTCAAAGGGCACCACCAGGCGCTCGACGTCTTCGGGGGAGAGCAGCTTGGTGCTCGCGTCGCGCTTCTTGTTGATCAGCTGGAGCACGCCGATGACCTCACCTTCTTTGGTGATCAGCGGTGTGCAGAGCATGCTCTTGGTGCGATAGCCGACCTTCTGATCGAAGGACCGGTCGAAGCCGAAGGTGGAGTCCTTCGGCATGTCGTAGACGTCGTCGATTCGAATGCTCTTCTTCTCGAGCGCCACCCAGCCCGCCATGCTGCGCGGGCTGATGGGCATGGTGAACTCCCGCGAATCGAACTGCACCGACTCGTTCTGGCTGGTCTTGAAGCGCAGCAGTTTCTTGGTGATGTCGTGGTCGGTGCCCTCGACCACGTACATGCTGCCGGCGTCAGCGCCGGTGACGAAGCGGCTCTTTTCGAGGATCAGCCCAAGCAATTTGCCGATCTCACGCTCGGTGGTCAGCGCGCGGGCGATCTCGATCAGCTCGCCGAGCTCGTAGCGATAGCGGTTCAGCCACTTGCCGCGACTCTCGCTGCGCGCCTTGACGTCCATCAGCTCGAAGGCTTGGTGCACGGCCACTGCGACCTCGGCCGCGTTGGGTTCGCTGGGCACGATGGCGGCGAGCCCCAGGTTCAAAGCCTGAGCGAGATCCGGATCGGCGGGGCGGCCCAGCAGAATCAGCCGCGTTTCGGCGGCAGCGATGCGATCGGTGTAGGGACCGAGCAGCTCGCGACCCGAGTCCCAGACCGACGACGGGCAGAGCAGCACGCTGACGGGCCCGCGGCGCACCATCGACAGCAAGGGGTGGGGGCGAGTGATCGCCGCGCCCTGCGCCAGGGGGTGCCGCGCCAGCGCATCAGAGAGGGCCGTCAGCGCAGCCACCGCGCCCTCGGCGCGGGGTGACAACGCGCGGAGCTCGCCGTCGGTGGTCTTGGGTTCGGACTGGACGCTCACCGTTGCCCTCGGTCGCGGAGGCTCGCCCGAGCGGGCGCGTTCGTCAACGAGGCTGGGCGTTCGGGGATCCCTCGTGTCCGGTAGGGGGTTGCACCGAGAGGTCGAGGAAGGCACGCTTTGAGCGTGGTCAGTCCCGCGCGCCGCCGTGCGACCTACGAGGACGTCTTGACGGCACCGCCGAACAAGGTTGCCGAACTCGTCGAGGGTGTCCTGCACACGCATCCACGCCCCGCGGCCCGGCACACCAACGCGGCGTCTGTTCTGGGGGAAGAGTTGGGGCCGCCGTTTCGGCGTGGACGCGGAGGCCCGGGCGGCTGGGTGATCCTCGACGAACCCGAGCTGCACCTCGGCGCCGACGTGGTGGTCCCCGACCTAGCGGGATGGCGGCGGGCCAGCATGCCGGAGATCCCGGACGTTCCGTTCTTTACGCAGGCACCGGACTGGGCGTGCGAGGTGCTCTCACCATCGACTCAGGCCTTCGACCGCGCGGACAAGCTTCCGCTTTACGCCCGCGCGCGCGTTGGACACGCATGGCTCGTCGATCCGATTGCGAAGACGCTGGAAGTGCTCCGGCTGGACGGTGACACGTATCGCGTCATCGACACCTGGCGCGAGGCCGCGGCGGTGCGCGCCGAACCTTTCGACGCGATCGTGCTCGACTTGGCGCTGCTGTGGCAGCTCTGACTTCGAGCTGAACGCCGGCAGCCTCGCTCGCGGAGCGCTCGCCCGAGCAGAGCGCGTTCGTCAACGCGGCCGGTCGTCCGGAGATCCCTCGTCGGCGCTCTCGGGCCTCAGGGCCTCCCGCGCCAGGCGTTTGTCTTCGCGCAGCCGGGCTTGCTCGGCGTCTTGCGCCTCGTAGGCGATGACGATCTTCTGAACGATGGGGTGGCGCACCACGTCGACGTCACTGAACGCGCGAAACGCGATGCCCTCGACCGCCGACAGGAGATCGCGGGCCTCTCGGAGGCCGCTGCGGGCGCCGCGCGGCAAGTCGGTCTGGGTGATGTCGCCGGTGACCACGGCCTTGGAGCCGAAGCCGAGGCGGGTCAGGAACATGCGCATCTGCTCGCTGGTGGCGTTCTGGGCCTCGTCCAGGATCACGAAGGAGTCGTTGAGCGTGCGGCCGCGCATGAAGGCCAGCGGCGCGACCTCGATCTGTCCACGCTCCCGCAGCTGCTCGACCTTGTCGAAATCGAGCATGTCGTGGAGCGCGTCGTAGAGCGGGCGCAGGTACGGGTTGACCTTCTCGGCCAGGTCACCCGGCAAGAAACCGAGCTTCTCGCCGGCCTCCACCGCAGGACGCGTGAGCACGATGCGCTTCACGGTCTTGGCCATCAAGGCGGAGGCCGCCATGGCCATCGCCAAGTAGGTCTTGCCGGTTCCCGCCGGGCCGATGCCGAAGGTGAGGTCGTGCTTTCGAATGGCCTCGATGTAGCCCCGCTGCGCCGGGCTCTTGGGCAGCACGGCCCTGCGTCGAGGCGAGACCAAGATGGCTTCGTCGAGCAGATCGACGAGGGAGATGTCCGGATCGATGCGTAGCTCGCGCAGCGCGCGGCCAACGTCGCTCGGAGTCAGCTGGTGGCCGCGGCTCACCAGCACCATGGCGTCGACCAAGAAGCGCTGCGCGACGCGCACGTCGTCTTCGTCTCCAGCCAGGTGGATGACGTTGCCGCGCAGGCTGATCTCCGCGCCGCTCTGACGAGCGACCTCGCCCAGGAAGACGTGCTGCGGCCCGGACAGCACAAGGAGAGCCGATGTGCTCTCGACCTCGATACTCGCGGCGTGCCGCGCGGCAGATTCCAACATTCGCGACTGGCTCGAACTCGGGCGCCGCCCTCCTGAGCGAAAGCATAGATCGACCAGGGGTTAGGCGCACCCAGAGGTTTCAGGTCGTCGATTTCCGCGCCCTCGGCCTGCTTCGGGGCAAGGCTCAGCGCCGCTCGGCCACCGCGAGCGAGGGACGCCCGTCGCGCCGGATGGCGTGAGCTGTTGCGAAGGAGGACTCGCGCACCAGGAGCAGCTCGCCTTCGGTGTGGCTCAGCGCGTAGCGGTAGGCCGAGGTGGTGCCGCGAGCCGACCCGCTTTCGTCCAGCAGCTCGAGCTCGACGGCGTCGCCGAGAACGGGATCCACGAGGTCGAAGCTGTGGCCCCAGCTCGGAGCGCCGTTTTCGTCCACCAATACGCTGACGAAGCGCCCCGGCGCGCGGTTGGGCTCCACGATCCACTGGCTCTGCACGCCGTGCACGTGGGTCACCCTCTTGAACAGGCGGTCGTAGTTGAAGTCACTGATCCAGGTCGGATCGCAGTAGCTCATCACGTCGACGCGACTCGTCGGTGGCAGCAGCGTCGACCCGAGCAGATCCCAACCCCACGCACCGATCTTGGCTCCGGCGTAGGGAAAGGGTCCTTCGCCGGCGACTCCGCAGGGCGCGTGGGGCAGACCGTGCGCGTGACCGAGCTCGTGGCTCATCGTATCGGGACTGTTGAAAGAGCTGTTCTGAGCGAAGAACCCCAGGCCAATGGAGCCACGACTGAAGACGTCGTCGGCGGGGGACAGCGCGCTGAGACCCGCGATGCAACCTCCGCTGCAGTACTGCGAGAAGCTCGGAGCGGGGGCGAACACCCCATAGTAGTATTTGTCCGAGCTCGGCTGTTCGCTGGATCGGAGCGAGTACAGGAAGTCGAGGGCGGCGCCCCACTGGCTCCCGCTCTTGCCGCTGATGCTCCCAGAGTAGGTGACCGGAGCGTGCAGCGAGACCGTGACGTCCGGCACGGGATAAAGCTGGAACAGCCGCTGCTGGTAGGCGTCGAGCCGCGCTTGGCTCGTGTCGGGCGCTTGGCCACCGACGACGATGGGCACGATCACCACGTCGAGCTTGCCGCCGGCATCCTTGGCGCCGAGGGCCTCCGTTCCCTGACTCGGATGACGCGCGCCCTTCGTGTCGCCGCCGGCCGCGGCTCCGGTTTCTTCCACGCTGACTGAATAGTCGCTGGCTTTGCCGATGGCGCTCGAGTCGAGCTGGAAGTTGACAGAGCTCGCGAGGGTCTCGTCCGTCGAAGCTGCGCTGACGAGCTGCTTCTTTTCGTAGTTCTTGCCCGCGAGGGTGAGGCGAACCAAGAGCTCCCGGGGGCTGAAGCCCGGTTTTGGGCTCAAGAAGACCCGCACCAGCGCGGGGCGCCCCGCGACCACGGGAGCGTTGCGATTGGTGATGGCGCTGCCGCCCTTCGCGATGGAGATCTTCACGCCTTGGTAGACGGCGATCTCGGCGATGTCGATGCCGCTGGCGAGGGCTCCCGCGGGACTCTGGGCGCCACCTTGGCCGCCGCTCGCAGGATTACCGCCGGAGCCTCCGGCAGGAGCGCCGCTGCCACCCGCGCCGCTGCCGCCCGCGCCGCTGCCACCTGCGCCGCTGCCGCCGGTGCTTGGACCCGCTCCGCCCGATGCCCACCCGCCGCCGGTTGGGCTCAGGTTGCCCTGCTTGTCGCAGGCCGACTTGCACTGCTCGACCTCATGGGTCGCGCACAAGCAGAACTCGAAACACGTGTCTGCGCGCTCACAGGTTTCCGAGTCCGCGATCGATTCGGGCGCCGCGCAGGCGCTGACGCTGACGGCGAGCATCAGGACCGGAATGAAGGGGCGTGCGTTGAACATGGTCGGCACCTCTCACCGATTCGGAAGAGCAGAACCCGTGCCACGCCCCAGATTTCTACTCGTAGCGGGAATGTGTCGTGCGGGTGTCGAGCGGACCGCTTGGCGGCGGTCGGCGCGCGTCAGCTCGGCGATCTCGCACTCGAGTTGGTCGGGCGCGCCACACCAGCGAGTCGGCTCTGCCAGACCATCGGCTGGGAGCACGCGACCGCGGCGCACCGGTTCGGATTCTGCGTCTCACGCCAGCCGCCGATCTCGCCGAGTTGCGCAAGCAGAGGCCGCGGTGGTTCTGACTCGGGTTGGGCATGGCGCACTCGCGTGCGAGCAGAGCGCGGCGGCGCTTTCCTCGTGATCGAGCAGCCAGCGCTTGGCGGCCACCCCGCCGGCGTAGCCCGTGAGAGCGCCGTCCGCACCGACGACCCGATGACAGGGCAGGAGGATGGCAATGGGGTTGGTGGCGTTGGCGCGACCCACGGCGCGGGCGGCACCCGGCTTGCCGATGGCATGGGCCAGCTCGCCGTAGCTCCGACGCCTTCCGAAGGGGATGCGCGCGAGCGCCCGCCACACATGCTTCTGAAACGGCGTGCCCCGCAACTCTAGCTTGATGGTGAAGCGATGGCGCTTGCCGGCGAAATACTCGGACAGCTCTCGCGCCGCTTGGTCGAGCACGGCGTGGCTTCGCACCGCGATGCTCTCGTCCTTCGCGTCTTGACCTGGCAGTGCCACGGCGACCAGCCCGCGATCGTTCGCCACGAGCTTTAGCTTGCCCAGCGGTGACGCCATCACTGTGTGCACCAGCATCAATCTTCTCCTTTCGAGCTTGCACGCCACAAGAGCATCGCGGCGTAGGCACGCCAGGGCGCCCACTCCGCCGCTCGCTCTTCGGCCTCCCGCGCGGAGTCGACGCCGAGGGCGCGGCGCAGCACCAAGTCGCCGCCGGGAAAGGCGTCGGGCCACGAGAGCGCTCGGAGCGCGATCGCGTGGGCAGACCATGGCCCGATGCCGGCCAGCCCGAGGAGCTGCGCCACGAGCGGCTCCGGCTCGCTCGTCGCCAGGTCGATGCGCCCGGTCGCGACGCCGCGGCTCAGGGTGATGATGGTCCGTGCTCGCGCTTCGGTGACGCCGACAGAGCGCACCTGGGAGACGGTCGCTGCCGCGAGCACCTTCGGCTCCGGGAAGATCCGCTCGACGCCCTCGAGCCCGGACGCGCCGCCAAAGCGCTCCGCGACGCGCCCGGAGAGCGTCGTCGCCGCCGGAACCGAGACCTGCTGGCCGAGCACCACGCGCACGGCGGTCTCGAAGCCGGAAAACGCTCCCACGATGCGCAGCCCGCGGTGGCGCTTCACCAGGGGAGCGAGCAGGGGGTCGCGCCGCAAATGAGCCGCGATCTGCTGCGGCCGCGCGTCCAGATCGAAGAGTGCGCGCAGGCGCTGAGCGACGGGCATGAGCTTTGACGTGAGGGACGACGACACGCGCGCGACGAGGGCAGAGCGCGTTGGGTGCATTCGCACGGAGACGGCGCCCACGACGCCCTCGATGCAGATGCTGCGCGTGTACTCGTCCGGGCCGACCCGCTCCACGCCGGGGATCGCGCGCGCGCGCAGGAAGTCCAGGGTGGCGCCGAAATCGAAGGGCGGGCGGAAATCGAGCCGCAGGGGGATGGCGCCTTCGCCCGCCGGCGCGGCGCCCCGGAGCAGAGACGCCGGGCGCCCGAAGCGCGTTCGCACCGCCGCGTTGAAGCGGCGCACGCTGGAGAACCCCGACGCGAAGCCAACCTCCGCCAAAGGCATGCGGGTGTCCGTGAGCAACTGCTTCGCCATCGCCAAGCGCCGCGTCTGCGCCAGCTCGATGGGCGTGACGCCCAACTCGCTTTCGAGCGCGCGACGCAGGTGCCGCGCCGAGACCTTCAACATGCCCGCGAGATCGTCCACGCCATGCTCGTTCAGGTAGCCCGCGTCGATTTGCTCCGCCGCGCGCGCTGCCAGCCGCGACACCGAGTCCACGCTGGCGAGCCCCGGCGCAAGCTCTGGCCGGCAACGAAAGCAAGCGCGAAAACCCGCGCGCTCCGCTTCGGCCGCGTGGGCGAAGAATACGCAGCGCGTCTTGCCCGGCGTGCGGGCGGGACAGATGGGCCGGCAGTACACGCCGGTGGTCTCGACGCCGACGAAGAACACGCCGTCGAAGCGGCCATCACGGCTCGAAAGCGCGCGGTAGCAGCTGTCCGGGTCGAGGCTCACGGCGCTGATGTAGCGCCGGGGCGCCGCCCTGTCTGGCCATTTTCGGACCTGACGGCGCCGCGCCTCAGTACTGCCAGCCCATGACGCCGAGGCCGAAGATGTTCAAGGCGATGGCCGTGCCGTAGATGCCGCCTATTGCCATCAGCCGACTGCGCAGCCTGCGCAGGCTGAGCACCAAGATGACGCCGACATAGAAGTGAAAATAGCCAAACAGGAAGATGAGCCAGACGCCAGCGACCGAGTTTGTCCAAAAGGCGTACTCCCAGACGAGCAGGCCACCCTTGTTGAGAAAGAGCTCGATGAACACGCAGAAGGCCGAGTACAGCGCCGCGATGACCCACGCCTCGCGTCGCCGCCAGAGCGGCCGCTGCTGCGGGTCGTCGGAGAGCGAGTGGTGGTAGATGATGCCGGAGATCGCGAACATGAACATGATCTCGAGGTTCCAACCGACCATGGTGCGCAGCGCGGTCGGGCCGGGCGCGGTCCACAAAGCCGACCGGCCGCTCAAGGCCAGGATCCAACCGTTGACGCTCTCGTTGACGAAGTCCATTCCGAAGAGCGTCAGCCCCGCGAGGACCGGGGCCCAATCTCCGCTGCGCCGCGCCTTCTGCGCTTCGGTGGCGTAGACGTAGAAGAGGACCGCCAACAGCGGTATCACGTACCACTGCAACATCGAAAAATCGCGCAGCCCCGAGAGGGCTCGTTGCGACGCAGCGGTCAGGGTGGGGTTGGACAGCGCGTCATGCATCGGGGGGATATTGCCCCGAGGCCGAGGGCGTTTCATATCTCTGACTCCGGCCGTGGCGAGGGCAAGTAGCCCCACCGCGTGGCGACTCGGCGGTCCGCCGGACCTCCGCGCGTGCGGAGGAGCCCAGTGTCCACAGACTTACGAAGTTGGACCGGGGGGTAGACCTCCGCGCGTGCGGAGGAGCCGCCGCGTCGCGTTGAACGCCATCTTTCCCTCGAGGTAGACCTCCGCGCGTGCGGAGGAGCCGTCGATCACGAAGGTGTCTCCAGCGGCGATGCGGGTAGACCTCCGCGCGTGCGGAGGAGCCCGTGGTTGAGGCACATTGAGTCCGAGCTCGCCGGGTAGACCTCCGCGCGTGCGGAGGAGCCACCGCAACTCGAGATGACGTCTGTTTCGCAGCAGGTAGACCTCCGCGCGTGCGGAGGAGCCGGGCGCAGAGATATTCCGCATCCCGGTGGGCGAGGTAGACCTCCGCGCGTGCGGAGGAGCCCCTCGGGCCAGCCTATCGCCTGGTACGAGGACAGGTAGACCTCCGCGCGTGCGGAGGAGCCCGAGCCAATCGGGTCGCGCAACGCTTCGTCAGCGGTAGACCTCCGCGCGTGCGGAGGAGCCCCTACCAGCGCCGAGTGGCGACCATGGCCTTGAGGTAGACCTCCGCGCGTGCGGAGGAGCCCTGACCGCGGAGGTCGAGCGGCTGCGGGAGGCGGGTAGACCTCCGCGCGTGCGGAGGAGCCCGCAGTGTGGTAGGCAGTGACGCTGCGCTTTGGGGTAGACCTCCGCGCGTGCGGAGGAGCCGCCTCCATACGCCTTCTTTTCTGCCTCGCGCCAGGTAGACCTCCGCGCGTGCGGAGGAGCCCCTCGGGCCAGCCTATCGCCTGGTACGCGGACAGGTAGACCTCCGCGCGTGCGGAGGAGCCGCGCCGCCGACGATGCGCGATTGTACCAACAGAGGTAGACCTCCGCGCGTGCGGAGGAGCCGCACGCTGATTTGCTCCCTGGTTTCCCAGATCGGGTAGACCTCCGCGCGTGCGGAGGAGCCGCCGGCTCAACGAGTTCCAAATCTCCGGAGCCAGGTAGACCTCCGCGCGTGCGGAGGAGCCTCGAGAACTACTCCGTCGCCCAACACTCGATCGGGTAGACCTCCGCGCGTGCGGAGGAGCCCATGAGCGGCCACGCGGTCGCGCTCATCAGCCAGGTAGACCTCCGCGCGTGCGGAGGAGCCTGCTTGCGGTGCCCGCCGTCCAACGGCATCGCGGGTAGACCTCCGCGCGTGCGGAGGAGCCCGAGCGTCGCACTCGCCTCGTCGCTCTCCACGAGGTAGACCTCCGCGCGTGCGGAGGAGCCGTAAACACCGTGACACCGTTGGCCTGCGTCCAAGGTAGACCTCCGCGCGTGCGGAGGAGCCCTGGATGCGACCGGCCTTGGTCTTGATGGTGAGGGTAGACCTCCGCGCGTGCGGAGGAGCCATCTTGGACCGGAGCGGGAACGGCTACCCACCAGGTAGACCTCCGCGCGTGCGGAGGAGCCTCAGCCCGCCCTTTTTTCCCCACTTGCCAACGAGGTAGACCTCCGCGCGTGCGGAGGAGCCTCGCCGGAGCCCGACGCATATGCGCCATAGGGGGGTAGACCTCCGCGCGTGCGGAGGAGCCTACCACCGCACGGACGGCAGCGCGGGGACGACGGGTAGACCTCCGCGCGTGCGGAGGAGCCCCCTTGCGCCCGAGAGCTGACACCGCCTTCAGGGGTAGACCTCCGCGCGTGCGGAGGAGCCCGACCTCCGCGACCGCCTCAGCCTGTTCGCTGAGGTAGACCTCCGCGCGTGCGGAGGAGCCTGCGCGAGGTAGTACGTGCTCTGTAAATACTCGGGTAGACCTCCGCGCGTGCGGAGGAGCCACGCTGAACCCGCGGTCCAGTAGCCAAAAGTCGGGTAGACCTCCGCGCGTGCGGAGGAGCCCAGGTCCACGAACAAGGCAAGCGTGTCCTCGGCGGTAGACCTCCGCGCGTGCGGAGGAGCCGTGCTTTATCTCGATGCTCACATGGCTTCGCAAGGTAGACCTCCGCGCGTGCGGAGGAGCCCGCTCGTCCCGCCGTGCGCGCGAGAGATGGACAGGTAGACCTCCGCGCGTGCGGAGGAGCCTCGGGAACGCCGCGGTTCATCTGCGCCGCTGCGGGTAGACCTCCGCGCGTGCGGAGGAGCCCAGAGAAGGTGTAGGTCCCCGCGGTCACATCAAGGTAGACCTCCGCGCGTGCGGAGGAGCCGCCTTCTCGAGCGCAGCCAGGAAGCCCTCGACGGGTAGACCTCCGCGCGTGCGGAGGAGCCGTCGTCGCTCCGACCCCGTAGAACCGGATGGTGGGTAGACCTCCGCGCGTGCGGAGGAGCCCGAACGGGATGGTCTGATAGCTATTCAGGCCGAGGTAGACCTCCGCGCGTGCGGAGGAGCCTGGACAGAGGTCCGCGCCATGGGTCAACGTCCAGGTAGACCTCCGCGCGTGCGGAGGAGCCGACGTGTACGTCTACCCTAACGGGGACTACTGGGGTAGACCTCCGCGCGTGCGGAGGAGCCACCGCCTGTCCGCCGTTCTCTGCGAGTCCCCAGGGTAGACCTCCGCGCGTGCGGAGGAGCCCAGACGTCGATTCGCACCCGAGCGAGACGAAGGGGTAGACCTCCGCGCGTGCGGAGGAGCCCAACGGCTCGGCGCTCACGAACCTCACCGCGGCGGTAGACCTCCGCGCGTGCGGAGGAGCCCGTGGTGTAGGCGCTCCCGCGGCCCGCCTGGAGGGTAGACCTCCGCGCGTGCGGAGGAGCCCCGAGTTCGAGATCCGACCGTACACCGTCAGCGGGTAGACCTCCGCGCGTGCGGAGGAGCCCCAGAGCGACTGCACTCAGCGGGAAAGTGATAGGTAGACCTCCGCGCGTGCGGAGGAGCCCAGCCGGTCGGCCTCGCTCTTCGACGCGCCGAGGGTAGACCTCCGCGCGTGCGGAGGAGCCGCCGCTTGGAGGATTCTGCCCGCTGCCGATTCGGGTAGACCTCCGCGCGTGCGGAGGAGCCCCCGCGCGGTCGATCTCGGTCTTGATCCACGGCGGTAGACCTCCGCGCGTGCGGAGGAGCCTCGCCACTTCTACACGGGCCACGTCCACCACGAGGTAGACCTCCGCGCGTGCGGAGGAGCCGGGCCGCTCGACACACCGATCGATTCTTGCGGGGGTAGACCTCCGCGCGTGCGGAGGAGCCTGAAGCTCGCGCTTGCTGAGCAGCAGCGTGACAGGTAGACCTCCGCGCGTGCGGAGGAGCCAACGCGCCAGACGCTTGCCGATCACCGGCATCGGGTAGACCTCCGCGCGTGCGGAGGAGCCCCAGAGCGACTGCACTCAGCGGGAAAGTGATAGGTAGACCTCCGCGCGTGCGGAGGAGCCCTGGGATGCGAGCCGAGCGCCGTCGTAGAGGCAGGTAGACCTCCGCGCGTGCGGAGGAGCCGAAGAGGCGTATCTGGAAGCATCGCGGACCCGGGGTAGACCTCCGCGCGTGCGGAGGAGCCTGGGCCAGGCTGCCGCCGTCCGTGGTGCTGGTGGGTAGACCTCCGCGCGTGCGGAGGAGCCGTCGGGCCGACCTGCGTGACGGTGCCGCCTGCGGGTAGACCTCCGCGCGTGCGGAGGAGCCGTCAGCTTCGACAGCATCGAGCGAAGCCCGCTGGGTAGACCTCCGCGCGTGCGGAGGAGCCGCGTGCACGTCTGCGTCATCGAGCGGATGTCGAGGTAGACCTCCGCGCGTGCGGAGGAGCCTGGCGCTTGCTTGCGCTAGCCTTGTGGTGTGGGGGTAGACCTCCGCGCGTGCGGAGGAGCCAGCGCCAGAAGCGGTCGCGAACTGCACGACGGGGGTAGACCTCCGCGCGTGCGGAGGAGCCGGAAGCGTAGGCGGCGACGAATACCGCGGACCGGGTAGACCTCCGCGCGTGCGGAGGAGCCTGCGATGAGTGCGGGGGCGTGAGCGACGTGGAGGGTAGACCTCCGCGCGTGCGGAGGAGCCTGGGCGGAACTCGATAGCGGTCGGAGTATTCGAGGTAGACCTCCGCGCGTGCGGAGGAGCCTGAATGTGGGTGCCCGCAAAGCCATCGGCCCCGGGTAGACCTCCGCGCGTGCGGAGGAGCCTGCTGACCATTGGCTGGCGGACTCGTGATCAGGGGTAGACCTCCGCGCGTGCGGAGGAGCCCCAGTCGCTCTCGGAGTAGCCAATAGGAATCAAGGTAGACCTCCGCGCGTGCGGAGGAGCCGCTAGGCTTCGTTTCTCTTGCTCTGTGGGAAGGGGTAGACCTCCGCGCGTGCGGAGGAGCCCCAAGCTCCAAGGCTTCGCGGGTGGTGTAATAGGGTAGACCTCCGCGCGTGCGGAGGAGCCGTCACCGTGTACCCGTAGCGTTGGCCACCTCTGGGTAGACCTCCGCGCGTGCGGAGGAGCCCTTTCACCGCTCTCGCGTCCCAGTCGCTCGGGAGGTAGACCTCCGCGCGTGCGGAGGAGCCGGCAAGGGATAGCAGTGTCAAGCGCGCTTAGCGGGTAGACCTCCGCGCGTGCGGAGGAGCCGGAATCGCCGATGTGAAGCATCGCATGTCATTGGGTAGACCTCCGCGCGTGCGGAGGAGCCTTCGCCCGGAACGCTTTGCGGAAAGCCGATTGAGGTAGACCTCCGCGCGTGCGGAGGAGCCGCCAGCAACAGGTCAGCAACGCGCACCATCGCGGGTAGACCTCCGCGCGTGCGGAGGAGCCTGAAACACCTGCCCTCGGGCCCACTGGTTGACGGGTAGACCTCCGCGCGTGCGGAGGAGCCCTTGATCGCAGCGGCTTCCGCCTTCGCAAGCAGGGTAGACCTCCGCGCGTGCGGAGGAGCCTGGAGCGTGATTCGGGGAGAGAACCGGTCATAAGGTAGACCTCCGCGCGTGCGGAGGAGCCTCTTCCGCGCTTGGCTTCGGATCGGGGACAGGAGGTAGACCTCCGCGCGTGCGGAGGAGCCCACGCTTCGAGTCTCGCACCTTTGGCGGTGAAGGGTAGACCTCCGCGCGTGCGGAGGAGCCCTGCCGGCGCCGATGTTTCAACGGTGGACATCAGGTAGACCTCCGCGCGTGCGGAGGAGCCGACGCGGGCACCACGATCACCGGGGGCGCCAGGGGTAGACCTCCGCGCGTGCGGAGGAGCCCGTTGCATCGAGCTCGGGGCGAGCCTTCATCAGGGTAGACCTCCGCGCGTGCGGAGGAGCCGCCTGCCATTCGGGGAGCCAGACCCAGCCCTGGGGTAGACCTCCGCGCGTGCGGAGGAGCCATGTTTTTGATGCGTCCGTCGAAGTGTCGAACAGGTAGACCTCCGCGCGTGCGGAGGAGCCGCCGCAGTCGCGACGGATGGCGTTCTTGAGCGGGGTAGACCTCCGCGCGTGCGGAGGAGCCTAGGTCTTGGGTTGCTTGCTGCGGTTGGTGGAAGGTAGACCTCCGCGCGTGCGGAGGAGCCGGCTACGGTCCGCTGCCGTTTCGCTGGGGAGAAGGTAGACCTCCGCGCGTGCGGAGGAGCCGTCGAGGTCGCGGCGGATGGCGTTCTTGAACGGGGTAGACCTCCGCGCGTGCGGAGGAGCCACTGGGATATTCGAAGCTGACGGATATGCGCAAGGTAGACCTCCGCGCGTGCGGAGGAGCCCAAGTCTATGGTGTACGGTGGGAGATTCTCGAAGGTAGACCTCCGCGCGTGCGGAGGAGCCTCTACCGCATCTTCACAGGCTCTTTTTTCGATGGGTAGACCTCCGCGCGTGCGGAGGAGCCACGGAGCAAGGAGCAAAGCCAGTGGCAGAAGACGGTAGACCTCCGCGCGTGCGGAGGAGCCTCGACACCGGGATGCGAACCCACACCGCTAGCGGGTAGACCTCCGCGCGTGCGGAGGAGCCTACCGCGACGAGTGCGGCTAGCACTCCCACCCGGGTAGACCTCCGCGCGTGCGGAGGAGCCTTTCTGGGAAAAGCCTGCAAAATCAAGGAAGAAGGTAGACCTCCGCGCGTGCGGAGGAGCCCTCGACGCGACTCGCGCGCATGGTCCACGAGTGCAGGGTAGACCTCCGCGCGTGCGGAGGAGCCTTCAGTTCGAGCACATCGACGCGCGACAGCTCCGGGTAGACCTCCGCGCGTGCGGAGGAGCCCGCGTCGCGCGAGTACGACGTGGCGCGTCGGAGGCAGGTAGACCTCCGCGCGTGCGGAGGAGCCGCGCTCGCGCGTACGCGCACCGCGCCACGCGTCGAGGTAGACCTCCGCGCGTGCGGAGGAGCCCGCGTCGCGCTGGGACGGCGTCCCGCGTCGGGTAGACCTCCGCGCGTGCGGAGGAGCCGCCCAGCCGCGCCCGTGCCGCGATCGGGTAGACCTCCGCGCGTGCGGAGGAGCCTGGCCGTCCCGCCATCACGTCGGTACAGGTAGACCTCCGCGCGTGCGGAGGAGCCGTGCGCGACTCGGCGCGCTGACGTGGGTAGACCTCCGCGCGTGCGGAGGAGCCCTGCCGCGTCGGCCGTGCGACCGACGGGTAGACCTCCGCGCGTGCGGAGGAGCCTAGCCCGATGAAAGCACCGTGCCGGTGCAGGGTAGACCTCCGCGCGTGCGGAGGAGCCTGCGGCGGTGCGGTCCGTCAAGGCACGAGGTAGACCTCCGCGCGTGCGGAGGAGCCCGGCGGCGGATCGGTCGTCCCGCCGCAGGGTAGACCTCCGCGCGTGCGGAGGAGCCGCGTCGGCGTCGGCGGCCGCTGGCGGATCGGGTAGACCTCCGCGCGTGCGGAGGAGCCACGCCGCCAGTCCGGGCGCTCGTCCGATGGGGTAGACCTCCGCGCGTGCGGAGGAGCCTCTGAGACCAAATGAGCCAGCGTGTGCCAAGGCTGTGCCGCCTTGGCCGCTGCCGTCAAGCGCAGCGCCGGCAGCGGCGCCGGTCAAAACGGCAGATCATCAACTTGGGATTTCAAAGAACGGATCTCGTCCTCGCCGAGAGGCCGCCTCGCGAGCACGATCGCGGGGGTCTCCGCGAGGTCGATGGGCGCTTCACCGAGAGTGCGAATCTGCTGGCCGCCGGGCGCGGCTGCGTCGGGCCAGGTCATGAGAGCCCCGTCGTTGCGGCTCCCGACGCGCCACTTTTCCAGGACGGCCCAGACCCGATCGCGAACGGCCGGCGTCATGTTGGGGGAGGTGTAAACGCCCGCGGCGATCTCGAGCATGGTCGACGCCAGAAAGCCGCGTACGCGACCCTCGGCGTTCCGGGTGACGACGATCGTCATCGCCATCCGGCGGCCTTCCCGGGGTCGGTCAAGTTCGATCCCCGTCGGCGCTGAATTCTCCACCGTCCGAGTCGAGCATCTCTTTGATTCGGTCGATCATTCGAAGGACGATCTTGTTCTCTCGCAGCGTCTTCGCGGCAAGGCGCCTGGCGATTCGTTCTACCGGTTCGCCAGGCCGCTGGGCAGCCTGTCTTGCCGCCGTGAAGGCCACCGGCAACGTGACGGTGTCCCGAAACAGGTCGGTGACGTCCAAGGTGAATGCGTGTCCGGCATCCTCATGAATGAATCCAAGTTGCGGCACGGCGCCGGTCACGGCGACTGCGACCATCGCCGTCGCTTCGACGGCGGTGACGGTGTGGTTGATCGCCTGGTTGGACAGGTCAGTAGCCTCGGGTTTGTCGCGATCGTATCTGCGACCCGCCCACGGAACCTGGAACTGGTTTGCGAGGCGCTTGTAGGTCTCCTTCATCCGCGAGCCCTCCATCCCGCGGAGCACGGCTATGTCGGCACTGGGAAAGACCTCACCGAGCCGCCATGCATACATGCGCCGCGCAACTGTCAGCCGGTCGGCCTGGTTTGCCCACAACAGCGCTTGCCGCCGCGCTCGCGCCGATTCGTTCGGCCCGAAGGGCGAGCTCGCGAAGTACCGAACACCTCCCTCTCCGACCGCGACGATCCCTGTGCCATGCGCCGCGCAGAGTCGGAGCACATCGTGGGTGAGCGACGTCCCCGGTTGCAGCACGATGCAGGTCAGGAGTTGGAATGGGATCGAGTAGTCGCCCGGTTCGAGATCGCCGAAGCCGGCGCATTTGAAGCGTAGGGTTCCGTCGTGCACGTAGAGTTGGCCGCGCCCAAGCCAAAGCAAACCATGCCGGTCCTGCTGTGGAATGCGGGCGGTTTCCAGCCCCAGGCGGCCGCGCATTTCCTTGCCGGCGCCCTCGCCACCTTCCGCGGTCGCGGTGTCGCTGGGCATCTGGCGACGGGACTTCACCCGCTAGCTCCTCGCAGGTTTGAGCAGGAGCATGCCGAAACCGAAGGAGCGGTGTCGGCCCAGCCCTCGGCCAAGTCGCGCCGCGAATGACGCAGGATCGCGGACCTCGAGAGACCCCTCGAAGCAGGCCTCGGGATGGGACAGGCGTGCTCCGCGTCGATCTTGCCCCTGCGTTCGCCGGTGCTGTCGGCCCAGCTGAAAGCTAGTCAGTTCGGCGTTACGGAGCAGTGCCGCGCCGTCCTTCTGTACCTCTGACCGAAGCCATTCGAGGTACACGGATTCGCGATCGACCATGACCTCCGGGTCATCGATCTCCCAGACCTTTGCCAAGAAGGCGTCGACCTCAGCGCGCTCCTTCTGCTGGTTGCCCCGCTTGGCCACGCGGCGCACCGGGCAGACGCGAACGGAAAATCCCAGTTCGCTACCCACTTGAAACTGCGGCACGGGTCGCGATGCGATTTCATCCACGTTGCAGACATCCCAGGCGAGCGGGTCGGCAAACGACTTTGCGCGTTCGCCGAGCGCTCGGTGATCGAGGCTCGCGTACCCAAGCACTTCGATCATGCGTCTGGCGGGATCGACCAAGCGGAAGGGCTTTGGCGCGACGCGCGCGTCGGGGTTCGTCTCGCTGTCGAACAAGGCCGCCAGCAGTGCGTGCACGGCATATCCCTCGTCGAAATCCCGGGCGGGCAAGCGCGAGCGCCGCGCGAACCGGTACAACGCCTGGCTGTCGATGTTCATCCGGACGAGGTGAAGATCCTGCATCATGGCGCTGCCTGCCTGTCCGACGTGGAGGGGTACGGCGGGTCTACATGTCCCTCGACGTACATTCGGCGACCAACGTGGATCGCGTTCCTCCAGTCGCGATCTTCGACGCGCGGCCAGAGCGGGCGGTCCGGGTCAGCTTCTTCTGACGCCGGCCAAATGGCAGGGAGTGCGCCGTCTTCCCCGCGGCGGTCCACTCGGGGCAGGTCGCTCAGTGCCTCGCGCAACGATCCCGCGGCCCCGAGCTCGAGAAACACAGGCGCGGAAGGGATGCAGCACTTTCTCCCCAAGAACAGCGGGCGCGCGGGTCGTCTGAGCGCATCGACTACCTGATCGGTTTGGAGCCCCTTCTCGCCACTGAGCGCGAACGCCACGGTGACGATGCTGTCGGCGACATAGTGGCGATATCGGATGTGCGTTCCTTCGCTCGCGGCACCACCAGCTCGCTCCTCCAGCTCGCCCTCGGCCGTCCAGCCCAGCTCCGAAGCCATCGGGCCGTCACTCCGGAAGTCGACTGTCTGGAAATCCACCAGCGTCGTGCCCGATCGGTCCCGGCGGGCAGCGTATCGCAGCCCTGACTGGAGCGCCTCGTGCTTCTCAACCTCGTCTCGGGTGTGGCCAAGCGCATTCGCGAGAAGGCCAACCAGCATCGCACGGTACGGGTAGAGGTCGGTCTTGTTCGCTTGATCGACGGCCACCGAGCCGAAGCTCATGAGCGGGGCGTCGAATCGCAGAAACGCGATCTCCATCAGGAATGCTCCATGATCGCTCCGGCAGCAAACTTCGCCACGGCGTCGATGGACACAGGCGTGCCGAGCGCCCTGAGATCGTCCGTTGCGCCAATCCCGGCCAGCGCGCGGCGATTGTCCAGCGCGTACACAGAGTCGACCTCTTGCGCGTAGCGCGAGAGAGCTGCGTAGGCGTTCGCCAGCAAATCCGGCCGGTCCGCGACCGGCTTCAAGAATGCGTTGGCCAATGTTCGCGGCTGGCTCGAGCCGGCCTCGGCCAAGGCGAGGTGGGCGAATGCGTGCGGTGCCGTCGATCCGACCTTGGCGCCCGGCGACACCCGCGAGACGAGGTGCACGAGATTGTGGACGACCTCGGCCGCTAGCCGGCGGTCCGCGGCGGCCCAGTCGCGCTGCGCGCACCCCTCGAGGTTGGAGACGAGCTGCGCGACGTCCACGACCACGTATCCGTAGAAGAGCCCGCTGGTGAGCTCGGTGTTGCCGATGTGCCCGCTCCCCAGTTGGTCCGCGTCGTCGCCCGTGCCGAGCAGGTCGTCGATGGCGGCGAAGTAGTCGGTCTCGGCGTGTTCGCTGTGCACGGTGAAGGCGTGGGCGACGTGGATCGCGGCGTCGGCGCGCGCCAGCTTGCTGCTGGTGACCATCCGGCCGAACAGCGCGGCATCCAGCCCTGCCGCTCGCTTCAGCCCGTCCAGATTCTTGCCCCAGTCCTTGGTGAAGCGTCGCTTCTTCGCGTCCTCTATCTTGTCGGCCGACCCCGCGTCACTGGCCAGGGCGCGGGCTTCGGCGAGGAAGAAGTCGATCTCCGGACGGCCGAGCACCGTGATTTGACCGGTCATCAGCTTTGCATCTGCAGCTTCCCCGTCGTCCTTGTTCGCCTTCCCCTTCTTCGCGGGCTTCGCGGCTCCGTCCTCGCTCTTGGCGTCGTCCTTGGCCTTCTTCGCCTTGGCGCTCTCGCCGAGCACCGCTGTCATAACCGCTTCGGTCGCCGCGCGCGCCAGTTCAGCCGACACCCCATCGGCGATCAGCGGCTGGACGACGAAGCGATCAAAGGTGTGACGTGACCGGATGGAGAGCTCAACCGGGTCCTTCGCGTCGTGAAGCGAGGCCAACGAGTGCTCGCCGCGGAACGTCCGCCAATGACGCTTGAGGCATTGCGACGAAATCCGAGTACGCGTCGCCCCGCCAAAGGGGAGGCGTTTCGCGAAACCCTGGTCGTCTCGGTTCAACAGGCTTCCGGGGTAGGAAGTGAGGGTGTGGATTTGAATGAAGAGGGGTTTCTGGCTCGATTGGCTCATGGGGGTCTCCGATCAGTTGCTCTCGAGGTGACGGTAGAAGTTGCGGGCAATCTCGCGCCGAGCACGCTCGGGATCGCGGTCCAGGACCAGCGCGGCCAGATCGCCGACGCTGAAGGGTTCGCCGCGGCTGACCAGCTGCGAGACCAGTTGACGGGTTAGGGCCGGGAGCTGGTCGGCCTCAGCCTCCAAGAGGCGCAGCATGCGCATCTCTGCGACTCCCGCGGTGGCCAACGCCTTGCCGAACGGGGCGCCGCCGAGCAGGCCTCCGCTCTTTGCGTTGGTGCCCAGAGCCATCGCCATCGCTTGGACGATCACCGCCCAACGTGTCTCTTGCTCGTCGCGAATGGGCCCTCTGCCGGGCAGGATTTCGTCGAGCACGTCCACCGACACGCGGAAGAAGTCGGGCGGAGGGGAGCGAGGGTCGGCGCGTCGCAATCGTGCGAGCACGCCGGGGTCCGCACGTTCCAACGTGTGCCGAAGGGCGCCCAACACCCTGCTGCGAACGTCCGCGCGCGACTCCGTCGGTGCGCCGCCGCTCGTTGCGTCCGTCTCTGGGGCTTCCTTTTGATCAGGTTCAGTCATGTGGCGTCTCCGTCCGAGTCAGCGGGGGTGGAGGTGGATCCGGTGGGCAGATTGGTCCGAGGGAAGTCCTTCCTGTTGCGCGCCGCGCCCCAGAACGAGCGATACGCATACGAGATGGCGCGGTGCCTGCGCGCCGAGCTCATCGGGACTCCGGTCGTTGCGCGCTCGAGTTCGGCCCGCGCGAGATCGAGCAGCTCTCGAGCGAACGTGAGGTTTGCCTGTTCCGGTTCTTGCGCGGCCAACTGGAAGAGCATCGGGAAGAAGACGCCGTCGATGGCTTGGTTCAGGTGTGCGAGGAAAGGCTCCGCGCGATCGTCGTCGAACTTGAGCTTCTCCGGGCCGCCCTGCAGCAAATTCAGCAGCGCCGGCTTGAGGATGTTGAGCCTCGCGACCTTGGCGAAAGAGACCCACTCCTGCGCGCGCTTGCCGAGCGTCGCGCGCGCGTCGGGCTTGGCCAAGAAGCCCCGGGCCTTGCCGGGTACGGGCACCCAGCGTTCGTGGTAACCGCCGGTCTTTCCCTGTCCTCGCACGAGCACCTGCCCGACCCAGTAGCGCCCGGCTCCTTTGTCCGGGTCCGCGGCAACAGGCGGAGCCCAGTCTCCGAACATGAGATCCTGGACGCGTTCGTAGGTGAAGCCGCTTTCGGACACGGTCAGCGCCTTGCCGTCCTTCCTCGAAACCGGCGTCCAAGCGTCGCCGGTGTTGCCCGTGAGCTGACTGCCGTCGATGCGAGCGACTTTGCTCGAGCCGCGATGGGCGACCAGCTTTCCGGCGGGGGCCACCAGCCGAACGCGCCGACAGATTTCGATGAAGAAGGGATCGAGTTTCGCGAGCGAGAGGGAACTCGAGCCATCCCAGGCTGCGCACCACACGAGCCCGAGCCCTCCCTTGCCGGCGAATCCGCGAGCGAGCAGTTCCTCGCGGGCTTCGAGCAGGAGGCCGACGTCGCGAACGAATCTCGCTGAGGCGCGGGTCTCGGGCGCGAACGAAACGCAGGGACGGCTCGCGAAGCCGCCGTTCATCCGCGCGATGCCATAGTTCCCCGCACCCAGGAACCCCTGCATGGTCTGGAGCGTGACCAGCGCGAAGACCCAGTGTTCCACGCTCGGCTGGGCCAATCGGTTGATCTTGACATCGTGGTTCTTCGACGTGATCAGGACCTCGAGCTCAGAGCTGGGCCGTTCGTGCTCGTTCTTCAGGGGAGCGAGTGAACCCTCCGGGACCGGCGCCTGCATGAACGCAGGCTTCGCAAGATCGTTCACGACCAACGCGAAGGCCTCCGGACCAGAGGCGTCCCCCTCCGCAGCCGCGACAAGGAGCGCCCGCCAAGCCGGCTCGTCCTTGGCCGCTTCGAGGGTCTCGTTCGCGCGGGCCAGGGCGATGGCCGCGAGCTGAACCGTGAATGCGTGCCAAGCGTGCTGCTGATGCGCCTGAATGGCGGTGAGCTCCGTGTCTTCGCCGCGCGAGAGTCGAGCGAGCAGCGCGGGCAAGGTGACCCGTGTGCGATCGCCTTCTCGCCCTTCGACGCCAATTACCGCTTCATCGAGCAGCGAATGCTGCACCCCAGGATCGTTACCGTCGGCCACTTCGGTCTCCTTCGGGCATTGGGGATACTCTTGAAGAAAGCGATCTATTCGTCCGCAATGTCATCCTCCACCGTTGCGACGTCTTCTTTCCGCAGTCCGAACCGGTCGTAGACAAAGTGCACGCCACCCAACGAAAAGCGGAGCTCCTGCCCCTTCGGTCCGGTGCCCTCGACGACGCCGGCCGGTTCGAGCCCGGGATCGGGGGGAACCTCCCGCGCAAGCCAGCCAGGGATGTTGAGCTGGTGAACGTGCGTCCCGAAAGGGCCTTTCGGTGCGACGCTGAAGACCACCTGACGAGTGCTCTCGCCCAGGCGCGACGCTATGCGCTCCTCCAGTTCTGTCCGCGCGAACGAGTACGTGCCAAAACGCTTGTCCCTCTCGACCAGGTTCAGCCCTGCGAGGCCCACATGTGCGAAGTGGCGCCCCCAGACGTTCTGGTGGTGAGCCGGCCAGCTTCCCCCGAGGGCGCTCACGAGAGCCCGAAGCGCGTCCGGGTGCGTCGTCACCTCTACCAGTTCGCGATTCTGCTCCGGGATTCGAAGCTCTCCGCTCTGCGCGAGACGCTGCCGGGTGGCCTCCAGGACGACGAGGTCCGAGTACACGGTGCCGGCGCCGTGGCTGCCCCGAGCCTCACCGTTGGCGCGCAAGCAAGTGTCCAGCGGCTCGTCCCCGGTCATCACAACGGCGCGAGCCACGCCGAAGGCGGTTGGACGATCGGGGTCGCGCTCTCGATGCCGATGGAGGCGTCCGAAGCGCTGCAAGAGAACGTCCATCGGGGCGAGATCAGTGAGCATGAAATCGGCATCTAGGTCGAGGCTCTGCTGGACGGTCTGAGTCGTGATCGCAATCGCGCCACCGCGAACGGGTGCGCTCTTGCCGAACCGCGATTCGATGGCCTGATCGAGCAGCTCGCGGTCGGGCTTCGAGAACCGGGCGTGGTGGAGGCAGTGCACGCCGTTTGCCACAAGACGGAGCGCCCCGTCGCCGGCCCCGATCTGCTCCTCCAGCGCGAGCTGGGTCGCTACGGCGTCGCTGACCGTGTTCCGGAGGACGATGACCCGCGCTCCGTCGCGGGCAGCGGCCAGCGCGCGGGCGACGATGGCGTCTGGACAGTCCGCGAGGCTCTCCAGCGTCACGTTGACGGTTCTTGAAGGTCCGGGTGTCGTCACGGCACTCGCGCGGCTGGGCTGGTGGCGGTTCCCGTGGTGAAGGACCGGGTAGGGAGTTGCGAGGGCGGTTTCAAGCGAACCGTCACGCTCGTCCGTGTCGGACGATTTCGCTCCCAGGGCCGCGTGCTCCAACCGTCGCCGCACGTGCGAGCCCAGCGTCGCGGACATCAGAAATGCGTGGCCACCAGCAGCGATGTGGAACCGCAGCACCTCCTCGAGGATGCGGTTCATGTACGCGTCGGAAGCGTGAACTTCGTCGACGACAAGCAGATGGCGCAGCAGCGCGGTCGCTCGAAGATGGGCGTGACCGACTCGCAGGGACGAGAGCAGGACCTGGTCGACGGTGCCCACGACGATTGCGCCTGCGAGGTACCGTTTCGGATGTTCGGCAGCCCAGCCGCGATGTCGGTCTCGCTCCTTGGCCTCGTCATTCCATAGCACCTCGAACCTTGGGAGTCGTCGGCCCACCATGTCATCGACCTGAAGGTATCCGGGCACCGCAAGAACGACCGGGGGGCGCACGGCCTCGTCTGGAAAGGCGCGGCGGATGGCGGCGCGGATGCGACCATGCAGCTGCGTCGCCGCCGTGCGCGTCGGGAGCGCGAAGGTCATCCCATCGACCAGGCCTGCGTGGAACATTCGCGCAAAGCGAACCAGCGCAGCTTCTGTCTTGCCGGAGCCCGTTTCGGACTCCAACACCGTCAGGGTTCCGTTGGGTTCTGTGGGCAGCTCCAGCGTCGCGGTCTGCGCCGCACGCGGTGTGTACCCACTCACTGCGCCGAATCCGGGCGCTTCCGGCCCGAGTGACGCGCGGCTTGCGTGAGTGTCGAGGCCAATCTGAGCCAGCGCCTTCGCTGCTTGGCTGCGTGCAAACTCCACTCGATCGCTCAAGTCGTCCGCGAACGGAAAGACCTGGCGATCCGATCCGAGCCAATCCGCCAGCATGACCAGCCCCGCGAAGGCATGCTGAAACGCGGGTGTGTCCGGAAGGCCCGAGCGCGACGTTTCGAACGCCGGCGGAAACCAGCACCGAACGCTCGCTGTCAGCGAGGCGACCCCCTCGAAGGGATCCAGCGGCAACGACCTCTGCCATAGGGCGGGAACCGGTGCCTGCGCGTCGCACGCGACGGGTTTTCCGTGGTGCCCGATCGCCGCGACCAGCAACTCGAAGGCTCCCTCGGAGTCGCACCACCGAGCCATGGGGTCGGTGGGCAGGGCCTCGAAGAGCCGATCTCGCTCGCGAAAGTCGGATCCGAACAGCGCCAGAACCTCTTTGACGTGCCCGGCGGTGTCGTGCTGGTCCTGCGTGCTCTTTCTCTGAAAGCCCAGGTTGAACTTGCCGATGTCGTGCAGGGCAGCGAGCGCTGCCAGCCGCGCGATGTCCACGTCGTCGAGGTCGCTGCGTCCACCGAGTGTCGCGAGACGCTGGCGCAGCAGCGTTCGTTGCAGCAACGCCTCTGCACACGCCGCCACGTCGGCGCTGTGCGCGAGCAGGGGATGCCACGCGAGGACCTCGCCGCCTTCGGCCTTCTCGAGCTTGCCCCAGAATGTTGTTGGCGATCCCCGCACTGCACTCACCCCGACCGATCGCACCCATTGTGCCCCGGCCTCACCGCGCTGCGGGAGAAAAGTTCTCCATGGGCGGAAGTTCTTTGTCCCAGCAAAGCGCGCGCCTGCGTCGTAATCGGTCGCAGGTTGCGGCCGGCACCCGCAGTGGCAAAGCGAGGCGTAGCGCGAGCACCCCCGGACTCAAGGCTACCGCGCGTCTCGCGGGGCCGCTGCCGCCCCACTGCTCGAGCGCCAGCGGCTAGCTGCCGACCAAACGGACCAGGGTGCCTGTGATTCGATTGAGCTTGGCAACGAGGGCTGGATCTAGCGAAGCGACATAGCCCAGAGCGGAAGCCGGAGCTGGCGAGTGAGGTCGGAGTCGCGGCGCTCGATCTGAGCGATGACAGAACGGAGCTCACGCAAGACTTCGAGAATGAGCGGGTAGATTCGCAGCATGATGATTCTCCTTGTCGGCGCAGCCGACGGCCAAGGAGAGGTCGCCGAGCGCAGCCTGGGTCCAGGCTGCGAGGGCGCGGAGCGTCCGAGCACAGGCGGCGACCGAAGGGAATCCCCTTGGGGACGCAGCCGCGGCCGCGGCCTGGACGCAGGCGAGCACGGCGACATGATGGGGGGGCCGAGCAAGCTGTCCCGCCGGGATCGCCCCTCGCCCCTCGCGCTCGCCCCTCGCCCCCGCACTCGCCTTGCGCCCTACGCCCTGCACCCTCGCCCTCGCGAGCCCGGGCGCGCGGTGCCTCCCCCCCGCGGCCGCACGAGCGAAGCGAGTCGGACGCAAGGGGGGGAACGGCCGCCCGAGGCCGCGCAGCGGCCGAGGCCGGACGAGGCGGGGGCATCCACATCGAGTGCCGTTGCGGGTTTGTGCATGCGTCAGCACCCCCCTCTTTTTTGGCCATTCACCCCCCCGCCCGCTAACTCCGGGGGATGCGCACCTGGAGGCGATGGGTCGGCATTGGTGCCGCAACGGGCATCGTGATCGCGCTCGTGCCCGTGGTGCAGGGAAATGTCGGCGTTGGAGCCCTGCGCAAGGCGGAGCCGCGGGCTCCGGGGGTGGTGATCCCCACCGAGCACCTGGCCGGCCTCGACCTGATGCGCATGGACGTGCGCCCGCGACGCGTCACCACGCCGCTGCGCGACGGCAAGATCGCCGAGCTGACCGTGGATCCCGTGCTGCAACGCGCGGCCATGGCTGAGCTCAAGCGCTACAAGGTGCCCGAGGGCGGGGTCGTCGTGATCGAGCCGTCCACCGGGAAGATATTGACCTGGGCGACCTACGTGAACGAGGGCGCAAAGTTCGACGTGAACCTGCGGGCGGAGGCGCCGGCGGCCAGCGTGTTCAAGGTCATCACCGGCGCGGCGCTGGTGGAGAAGGGCGGGCTGAACGCCAAGACCGAGCAGTGCTACCACGGTGGCAAGAGCCGCATCGAAGCCGACGAACTGCAGGAAGACGCGCGCCGCGACAAATGGTGCGCCACCTTGGCGATGGCGATGGGGCGGAGCTTGAACGTGGTCTTCGGTCGCCTCGCGCAAAAGAACCTCACGCCCGACGACGTGACCGCCATGGGCGGCGCCTTTGGTTTCGGCGCGCCGATCCCCTTTGCGGTGCAGAACGAGGCGCCACAGATCGACATTCCCGTCGACCCGCTGGAGTTTGCCCGGGCGTCGGCGGGGTTCTGGCACACCACGCTGTCACCCCTCGCGGCGGCGCTCATCGCCCAGACGGTGGCCAATCGCGGGGTCGCCCTCGAGCCGCGCATCGTGGAGGCGGTGTACAAAGAGAACGAAAAGATCTGGAGCGAGACCCGGGGCCCAGCGACGCTGCGGCGCGCGGTCAAGCCCGAAACAGCGGCCGAGCTCACCGCGATGATGACCGAGACCGTCGCCAACGGATCGGCCTACAAGAGCTTCCACGACAAGCGCGGCAAGGCGTACCTCCCGGACATTGTCGTCGCCGGCAAGACCGGGACCCTGATGCGGCAGAAGAACGGCCGCTTCTACACCTGGTTCGTCGGATTTGCCCCGGCGGACAAGCCCGAGGTGGCCATCGCGGCCCTTGTGGTCAACACACCCACCTGGCAGATCAAGGGACCCGAGCTGGCCCGCAACGTCCTGCGCGCCTACTTCGCGAAGAAGCGGGCCAAGGGCGTCACCGCTCCCTGAAGCCCTGTACATCCGCGGGGGTTGGACCGGCCGCCGATCCGTTGCTAGAGTGTGTCTCGTGCAAGTCGTGCTCCGGAAGCTGGGTCGTGGCTCCCGGGCCGTCACTGGTCGGCTCGTCCGAGCTCCTCGCAAGGGGTCGGTCGTGGTCATCGAGTTTTCGGACGGAATGCACGAATACGTCACGACGCCGGTCAAGCGCGTGCTGCGCTTGGCAGCGAAGGACGTTTTCTACATCGAGACGGTCAACAGCCGGTATCGCCTCGAAGTCCGCGACCGAGAGCGCGCGCTGGAAGACGCTTCGAGCGGCTGAGCGCGTCGCCTGCTCACCTCCCTGCCGCGCGCGGGCCGCGCGGTTGCGTAGGTCCATGAGCAGGGGGGACTAGCGCCTGGTGGGGCGCCTGGTGTATTCGAGCCGGGCCCGCGTCACCCGCGGGCGACTTAGATCACGAGAGGACTCAAAAGTGGGACGTTTCGATAGCCGCCAGACCATGAAGATGCGCCGCAAGAAGTCGCAAGCTGCGAAGAAGGCCCGCGTCAAGCGCAAGGCCGCGGCGACCAAGGCCAGCCGAGCCGCGAGCCCGGCGACCAAGAAGAAGAAGGCCGCGAGCTGAGCTCGGGCTCAGCGGATGACCTTGGTCGCGAACTGAACGTCGCGCGGAGCGCTGTGCTCTACCGGTGGTAGGGGCTCGCCGAACAGACCAAGGTCGCCAGCTGCGCGCGTTTCTCGGACCAGCCGCCAGCCGCCGTCGTCCCGCCAGAGCTGCACGAGCCGCGTCGTGCGCAGCGTGTCGTCGTTGACGCGGACCCAGGCCACGTCCACCTGAATGGTAGCGTTCAGCTCGTCTTTCATCGCCATCCCGGCCAGCTCGATGTCGACGATGCGCACGTTCTTTCCCCACTCGGTGCGCCGATCGAGAAAGCTCTGTTGGGCGCCCTTGGCGGCGAGCCCCAGCGCGACGTCCATGCGCCCGAAGCGAGTCGCCAGGTTGAGCTCGCGCGCCGAGTCGGTGACCCGCTGCGACTGAGACGGCGGCGCGAGGCAGCCGCCGAGGACGAGCAGACCCGCGAGGAGCAACGGGACTTTGGTAGCCATGAGCCGGCTCGTATCAGCCCGTGAAGGCCAGGGCCAACTACCGGGGCGCCATCAGAACGCCGACGCGATCACCGCGTAGGTCTGTCCCCCGGTGATGGCGCGCTCGCCAAAACCGCGGGCGTACCCCAGTCGCAGGGTGCCCCGGGCGTGATAGCCGAGCACCAGATCGACCCAGAGCTCGGCCCCGACGCCGAGGTGGAACTGACCGAAGGGGTCCTCCAAGTCGAGCTCGTCGTAGGCGCCGCCGTAGTCGGCAAAGACGGTGCCCGAGAGCGTGCGCAAGAAGACTGGCAAGGTCGAGATGCCGCGGTCCGCGTAGAGGATCGGGAAGCGATACTCGGTGTTGACCAGGTTGTACTGGGAGCCGATGAAGGCCACCGGTTCGTAGCCGCGGAGTACGAAGCTGCCCTGGCGAATGCCGTCCGTGTAAGCGTCGAGCAGGGGCAAGTCGGTGACGAAGCCGCCGGTGTAGTACAGCCCACGCCGGGGATAAGTGCCGACCGCCGCGGCGCCCGAGGCGGCAACGGCCAGGGTGTGATGATCGGCGTAGGGCATGGGCAGGTACCCGCTGGCGCGGGCAAAGACCGCGGTCAGCGTGTCGTCACTTCCGGTTTCACGCGCCGCGACGTCGAGGTTCGCAGCGATGCTGAAGCCACGCTCGGGTCCGACGCCGTACAGCGATCCGTCGGCGTTCGAGTACCCCCAGCCCAGGCTCACCATGCCCAAAAATCCGCGGTGCGGGTCCCGGGTCACCGTCGAGTAGGGATCCGCGGCGGTGCCCACCGGGAGCTTCGCGTCGAACTCGCCCACCGTGTACGAGAGCGAGATGGATTGCGCGTCCCACTCGCCCGGCTCGACGTAGGAGATCCCGGTGGACACACCGGTGAAGGTCTCGGTGAAGAGCGGCTGCCGATCGCCATACTGGTATCCACGCCGGGGCGCCGCCGACCTGAACGCCGACAGCGTGAAGTCCATCGGCAGACGTCGATAGGCGTAGGCGATGGAGCCGCTCGGCTCGCCGCGCTCGAAGGGAGTGAGCAGCGTGGCCGCGAAGGCGTGGTGTCCGACCACGTCGAAGCCCGTGGTGGTCACCTTGAGCGTCTCGCCGAAGGAGCCCGGGCCCAGCTCGACCTCGTAGGCGCGGGGTCGCAGCGTGGGCAGCGGGTTGTAAGGCTCGACGCGCCAACGCTCGAGCGGCGGATCGGGATGGGGAGAAGCGCGGTAGCGGGGCGGGTCGACCGGATCGAGCCAACTCGACGCGTCGAGGGGCATCGAGAACAAGTCGAAGCCGTCGGCGCTGTAGCCGACGTAGGCTAGGGTCTTGCCGTCCGGCGAGGGGGCCGGCATGTATGCGCCGGTGATCACGTTGCTGACCTGCCGGAGCCGCGCCGTCGCCATGTCGTAGGCGTAGACGTTGGCGATGCCCGTGCGATCCGAGGTGAAGAACAGGTAGCGATCGTCCGCCGACCAGCTGGGCTGTTGATCGAGGGCCACGTCCCGCGTCACCTGCCAGAAGCGCCCGCTCGCGACGTCCACCACGCGGACGTCGCGATAGCCGCCTCGCGTCCAACTGCTGTACGCCACGCGCTTGCCGTCGTGGGAGAAGCGGGGCGAAAACGCCTGCTCGTTGGCCGCGCTGGGCACCAAGGTGCGCTCGTTCACGAGGCCTCCGTCGGCGCTCAGGTCCGCTATCCGCAGGGTCGTGGTGCCGGCGCGCTGCGTGACGTACACGACGCGGCGGCCGTCGGGGCTGACATCGGGCTCTCGCGCTCGGCGTCCAGTGGTGAGCCGCTCACGCGAGCCACGCAGGCCGCGCTCGGAACGTGTGCCCTTGGCCTGCCGAAACAGGTCACCAAAGTAGTAGCGGCGACGGCTCGGGGCGACGGTGTCGAAGACAAATCCGCAGCCCGGCTCGAAGCTCACGTGGTTGCCCGAGGCCCGCGTCACGAGCTCGGCGTCGCCCTCGTCGGCCCGATCGCGGGCGTCGAGAGGCAAGCGCCAGAAGCCGACGGGTGAGTGGCCGTCGTCCACGAAGTACACGAGTTCCTCGCGCTGGCCCTTGCGCGCACAAGCCGGCACCCAGCGCGGTGCGCCCGCAATGCGCCCGCGATGCGTGAGGCGCGTGCCTTCGCGCAACCCTCGCTGCTTCACTTCGGCGGCCTGCCGCGCGTACTTCTTCTCGAGGTGGAGTCTCCAGCCCTCGAAGAGCTCGGTGTAGGTGCGGCCGGTGGCGCGGCGGATCGATCGGTTGATGCCCCAGGGGATCGGATTCTGCCCGTAGTCCGTCGCCACCGAACCGTAGGTGTCGGGCCCGTAGACGCTGGCGATCCAGCCGATGAACGCGCCGCCGTACAGGTACCAGAGGTTGCCCGTGGGCCAGCGCCGGGCCGGGTGGCTCATCTGATCGAGGCGCGCCAGGCGGCCCCCGAGCACGTCGCCCCGCAAGATCATGTCGAAGTGCGTCGAGCGCAGGCGACCACCGCCGGTGTGCTCGCTCTCGAGGGCGACGCCGAGCCCCTCGAGCACCCAGCGGGGCTGAACCTGATTGGGCGCCATGGTCTTGCCGAGCACCGCGTTGACCAGGGCTGGGATGCCCGAGATGTTGTCGAGGTGCAGGATGTGCGTGTGCTCGTGGGTGACGAGCTCCGCCATCCAGTCGTCGTACTCGCTCAGCGGTGACATGTCGTCCGGAGCGGAGGCGAAGAGCCGAATCGCATTGTACGGAAGTGCCGTCGCGGAGCCGTTGGCGCTATCGGTGATGTCCGTGAGCACGACCTCGGTGACCTCGGTCGAGGTTCGGCCCAGCTGCGGCGTGAGCCGCGCGTGCACGGCCTCGAGCATCGAAGCGACGCGTTGCGCCGGCTGGGCCAGACCGCTGTGATACGAGACGCGAAAGTGCGGCGTCGGGATCGTGTACCAATCCAGATAGGGATCCCCGGCCACTGCGCCTGGCGCGGCGAGCACCACCGCGGACGCGAACGCGACGGCGAGCCCGCGGGATCGACGAGCGGTCATGGCGCGGATGGCCCCGGGCCAGCGACGGTCACAGGTCGTCGTGGAAGAGCGGCTCGCGATTGCGCACGTAGCGGTACACGAGCTGGCGACCTTCAGGCGAGATCTGCGTGAACTTTGCACCGAAGCCCGGGGGCGCTTCGATGCCCGCGGTGGAGTCCGGCGCCTCGCGGATCCACTGGACCACGCCCAGCGCTTCGAACTCGTAGCCGCCGGGCAGCGCGACCTTGATCACGACGTTGCTGCCGATGTTCGGGATCTTGTAGGTGGCGACGAAGAGGCCGCCCGAGTCGATGACGTCGTTTCCGCTCAAGCCCTTGTAGAAATTCGACGGGCTGTGGGCGCCGAGATCGGCCTCGAGCCGCGGAACGTTCGGCGGCGCTTGGATCGCGGCGGCCTGCGCTCCGGCCGCGACCGGCGACGAGCCCGCGGGGGCGGCCGGCGCTGCTTGCTGGGGCCACGCGGCCTGCGGCGGTTGCTGCGGCGGCGGCGCCCACGGTGCACCAGCAGCGGCGGCGGGCGGCGCTCCGTAGCCCCCACCACCAGCGAACTGTTGCGCGGCCGGTTGGGGCTGCCCGGGGTGTGGTGCGGCGTGGGGCGACGACTGATGTTGGGGCGCGGCCTGGGGTGCGGCCTGCGGATACGCGGCTTGCGGATACGCGGCTTGCGGATGCGCGGCCTGGGGTGCGGTCTGCTGGTACGCGGCCTGGGGATACGCGGCCTGGGGTGCGGCTTGCGCATGCGCGGCCTGGGGATACGCGGCCTGAGGTGCGGCCTGGGGATACGCGGCCTGGGGTGCGGCTTGCGGATACGCGGCCTGGGGTGCGGCTTGCGGATACGCGGCCTGGGGCGCGGCGTGCGGATACGCGGCCTGGGGCGCGGGCGCAGCGCCTTGTCCCGGCGGCATCACGAGCGTGCCGGCCAGCGCGGCGGGCACCGCGGGCACCGTCGCCGGGGGCTCGCGCGGTTGCGTCAGCGCGTGGATCGTACCGAGTGATCCTGCCACCGCCTCCATGGCTTGTTCGACCGCGGGGTGTTGTCCGGACGCACCCTGGAGCATCGACAACCCACGCCGTGCAGCATCGAGCGCAACGGAGGCGTGCTCGGCAAGGGCGTTGCCTCCCGAGGCTTCGATTTGGTGCAGCGCGCCCATGGCTTGCGCGATGGGTTCGGCGACATCCATTACGGCCGCCGGAACTCCAGGGCTCTGCAATACCGAGAGGCCTCGTGCCAGGCTCTCCCGAGCGGTTCTCGCTGCACTCACGGGATCGGTCATTCACTTCCTCCGAGCGGCGGCCAGTCTACACTGCGCGAGTACGGGAAGCGACGAGTTGCGCGAGGGCTTCGCGCTCGAGTGGATCTCCCGCCGGAAGAACGGCGCGAAGCACCCGAATTGCCCCGTCGCTCGTGCGAAACACCACGTCGGTTGGGGGGGTCCCGACCGCGGCAGCCTCGCCCGGCAGCAGCGCGCCGGGATAGGCGGAGGTGGCCTCGGCGCGCGTAAGAAAGAAGGTCCGGCCGCAGACCTCGAGCGCCACCCCGGGCACCGGCGAGAGCGCGCGAATGCGCCGCAGGACGCGTTCCGTCGGCCAGCCGAAGTCGACCTTGGAGCGCTCCGCGTCAGGCTCGGGTGCCCAGGTGGCCAGGTGCTCGTCCTGAGCCGCTTCGTGAACGACGCGGCCCGCGGCGAGATCCGCCACCACGCTGCGGAGCGCCGAGAGACTGGGTCGATCGAGGGCGCGAGCGAGCTGCCAGGCGTCGCGACCACCGATCTTCAGCCTGCGCGTCGCCAGCACCTGACCGTCGTCGTAGTTCTCGGTGAGCCGATGGACGCTGACGCCCGTCTCGGCGTCGTCGGCGTCGATGGCCCAGAAGAACGGGTTGGGACCGCGATGGCGTGGCAGCAGTGAGGGATGGACCCCGATGGCCCCGAGCCTGCCTCGCTCGAGCCAGCGACCCGGGAGCTTCCGCGACCAGAACCAGCTCACGACCAGGTCGGGCTGCAACCGGGCCAGGGCCGCGTCCACCGCTCGGTCCAGCTCATCTCCGAGCTCCCCCGCGTCGAGCAAAAGGGTGCGCGCGGCCAATCGTCGCCGTCCGACGGCCTCGAAGGGGGCAATCACCGCCAGATCGACCCTGTGCCCGTCCGCCTCGAGCAGCAACGCAGCGAGCGGGAGCCCGAAAAACGCGATCTGCATCCGCGCATGGTGCCGCAGAAAAGTTGTTACTGAAATCGTTGCCCTGGTAACCCCGGGACCATGGACAGTGGGGCCAAGACCCGCGCCTTCAAGCCCGCGTTGCGCGGCGCGACCCGGTTCGACCCGTTGGCCGCCCGGCGCCCGATATTGGTGTTCGAGGACGTTCACAAGGCTTACCGCGTGGACGCGCCGGTGCTCCGGGGGCTCTCGCTGGACATCCAGCGCGGCGAGTTCGTGTTCATCACGGGCCCGTCCGGGGCCGGAAAGAGCACGCTGCTGCGCATGCTGCACGCCGCCGAGCAGGTCGATTCCGGACGAATCCTCTTTCTCGGTCGCGAGGTCGGGCGCCTGGCCGGCGACTCGGTTCCCTTCCTCCGTCGCAACATCGGCGTGGTCTTCCAGGACTTCAAGCTCGTGCCCAACTGGACCGTGTTGGAAAATGTTGCGCTGCCCCTCGAGGTGCTCGGCGTCGCTCCCCGCATCATTCGTCAGCGGGTCGGTGAGGCGCTCGAGCGGGTGGGCCTCGGTGGACGCGGCTCCGACCGGGCCGCGACGCTCTCCGGTGGCGAGCAACAGCGCGTCGCCGTCGCTCGCGCCATCGTGGGCGAACCGGCGCTCGTCCTGGCAGACGAGCCTACGGGCAATCTCGATCCCCAGCTGGCCATCGACATCCTCGGGCTCTTCGAGGACATCAACGAGACCGGCGTGACCGTGCTCTTCGCCACCCACGATCGCACGCTGCTCGACGTTCGACCACGACGCGTGGTGGTGCTCGACGAGGGCAAGGCCATCGACGTGCCCGGTGGGCTCGACGACGCTGCAGAGGGCTTCGGCCGAAAGGTGGCCTGACGGGATGACCCCCATCGAACGAGCTTGGAGAGGCACTCGCAACGACTGGCGTCTGCATCTGCTCAGTATCTTCAGCGTGGCCGTGGCCTTCGTGTGCTTGGCCTCCGCCATGTTGGTGGTGGTCAATGTGCACGGCGTTCGGGCGCGCTGGGCCGCGACGGGTCGTGCCAGCGTGTTCTTGAGGGCCGACGCCACTGCCGAACAAATCGAGCAGATCCAGAAGGCGCTGCGCCAGACCCCGGGCGTTACCGATGTCCGGCACGTCACCAGTGACGATGCGCGGCGCGAGGTCACCGCTCAGAAGAACGACGACGTGCTCGGCGCGCTGCCTCCGGAGGCCTTCCCGGCGTCGCTCGAGGTTCGCGTGGCCGACGAGGCCGCGGTCGAGCGCTTGGGCAAGCTCGCGTCGCAGCTCCAGGCCTTGCCCGCCGTCGAGTCGGTCGAGACCTATCAGTCGTGGAGCGAACGCCTGGGCACCCTGCTGCGAGGCGGAGTGACGGCGTCCATCGTGTTGGCGCTGGTGGTGCTCGGAGCCGTGGTGAGCGTGGTCTCGTCGACGATCCGCCTGGCGCTGCAGCGCCGTCGGATCGAGGTCGAGATCCTCAAGCTGGTGGGCGCGACCGACTCCTACGTGAGGCGCCCTTTCGTGCTCGAGGGCGCCGCCCAAGGCGGCATCGGCGCGGTGCTCGCGTTGGCGCTCTTGGGCGTGCTCTACGCCATCGTGCGTGGAAACTTCGACAGCGAACTCGGGATCATGTTCGGCATGGCGCCGACCTTTCTGCCCTGGTTCGTGTGCCTGGGCATGATCGCGCTCGGCGGCCTGCTGGGGGCTGCTGCGGCCTACGGCAGCCTGCGCCGGCTGCTCTTGGTGTGAAGTGAAGCGAGCCGCCCTCAGCATCATCCTTTTCGGAGCGTCGATCGCCGCGGCGCTGCCCGGTGTCGATCCCACCGACGACACGCCGCCACCAGCGCCGGTGGCCTCGTTGCCAAGCCCGGTGAGCGAGGTGGACCGCGCCATCGACGAGATCGACCGCCACGAGCGCGAGCTCAAGAAGGAGCTGGGCCAACTCGGCAGGGAGTCCGAGGGGGCACACGTGCGCACCATCGCGCGGGGTCGCGCCTACGTGCGCATGGCGCGGGCGGGGCTATTGCCGGTCGGCAGCGGCTTCGAGGCCTTGGTGGACCATGCGGCCAAGGTCGAACGCACGCGCCGAGCGCTCGGGCGTGACCTCGAGAGCGAGCGTCGCATCGCGGAGCGCCGCATTGCCATCGGCAAGCAACTCGAAAAGCTGAAGGTCAAACGCGGTCCGCTCGAGGTGCAGCAGCGCGCGCTCGCGTCGGCTCGGGACGCGCTGCTCGAGGCTCAAGATCGAGCCTTGGCTTTCCAGCGCGCCTTCGAGTCCAACGGGGTTGGGGCGCCGACGGCGGTGTACGGCGCCGGTGCCGGCGTCGGCCCCGCCGATCCTGCGGATCTGGCCAGCGGCTTTGGCAGCATGAAGGGACGACTGCCCTTCCCGATCCCGGGGCGCGCGGAGCTGAAGAGCGCGCGACGCCCGGGCAGCGACGGGCCCGGCATCGAGATGCGCGCACCCCGCGGCACGCCGGTGCGCTCGGTGTACCCAGGGAGGGTCGCCTTCGCTGACGACTACTCGGGCTACGGCAAGACGGTGATCCTCGATCACGGCGAGCGCTACTACAGTGTCAGCGCGAACCTCGCCGAGATCGCGGTCAAGGTCGGCGACGATGTGACGACCGGCGCGCGACTCGGATCGGTCGGCGACATGGGACAAGGCGCGCTGCTCTACTTCGAACTCCGCAAGAGCACCGAAGCGCTGGATCCGGCCGAGTGGTTCGGGATCTGATATCGTGCGCGGATGACAGGTCGGTTTGCGCTCGCGCTCACGCTCGCGCTCACCTTCGCGCCGGCCGCGTTGGCGCAAACGCCCGCGCCCGCCCCGACAGCCGCGCCCGCAGGTCCACCCCCGGCGCCGGTCCCGTACCCTCAGCCGCAACCGTACCCCTACGCTTACCCGCCTCAGCCGCAGCCCTACCCTTACGCTTACCCGCCTCAGCCGCAGCCCTATCCCTACTGGTACGCGCCCGTCGCGCGGCCGCTCCCGGCCGAGATGCCCTACGATCCCGAGAAGCCCATTCCACCCGGGTACGAGCTCGAGGAGCGGGTGCGCAAGGGCGCGGTCATTTCCGGCGCCATCGTGCTGGGTGTGCCCTACGTGCTGGGCCTGCACATCGCCGCTGCCTCCGGCTTCGAGAACAAGAGCTACTGGCTCGTGGTGCCTGGCCTCGGCCCCTTTCTCACCCTGGCCACCCGCGACGACGCCTGCGAGCGGCGTGACCCACAAGACGACCCCGACTTGGAGTGCGCCGGAGACGTCCTGATCTCGACCGTCTTGGTGATGGACGGCCTGATGCAGGCGGCCGGGGGCATCGTGTTTGCCGTGGGAATGACGGCAAAAAGGCAGGTCCTGGTGCGCAAGCAGACGTCCCTCCGGGTCATCCCCATGAGCATCGGTCGCGCGCGCGGGCTCGGCCTTGTCGGCAGCTTCTGAAAAAAAGTCGCAACCTCCGGGACCCGGTGGCCGAAGGAGTGCTCGAACTCGTTTTCAAGGAGTACATTCATGAGCACCCGCGTCGACCACGGCGGCCCCGCCACCGCAGTTTCTTCGAGTCCGAGCGCCGCGCGCGTCACGCCCGCGCCCGCTCGTCCCTTCAAACAGGTCATGGAAGCCGGCGCCAGCGCCGTCGTGGGCGGCGCCGAGGCTGCGGTCCGGCGCCTGCCTGGGGGACCGGTCCTGGCCGCCGCGTTCCGCTCGGGACCAGGGGTCGGACCCGGCTACGACGCCACTCGGCCCGAGGGTTCAGCCGGCACCGCGGCCTCCGCGGCAGGCGGCGGCGGCGTCGAAGGGTCGTCGGGCGGCAGCATGGACGATATGCTGACGAAGAACGCCGACATGAACCTGTACTATCTCGGTCTTCAGGAGCGCATCAGCGCGGAGAGCCGCGCGTACACCACGCTCTCGAACGTGCTCAAGAGTCGGCACGACACGGTCAAGAACGCCATCGGCAACATTCGTTAGGCGCATCCCATGGGCATCGACTCAATTGGCAAGCCTCCTTCCCCCGGCGGTCTCGGACCGGCGGGGGGCGTTTCTCCAGGCGGAGCGGCGCCGGTCGACGAAGGGTTCAAGGTCGAGCGCGCCGCCGGCGTCGAACAGGCCCAAGGCTCGGACGCGCTCGCGCGGCTCGAGCGGGGTGAAATCAACGTCGACCAATACCTGGACTCCAAAGTCGAGAACGCCACCGCGCACTTCGAAGGCCGCCTCAGCGGCGCTCAGCTCGAGTTCGTGAAGAGCACGCTGCGCGAGCAGCTCCGCACTGATCCCGTGTTGACGGAGCTGGTGCGTCGAAGCACGGGCTCGCTGCCGACCCAAGGCTGAGGTATTGCCGATCGGGCCATGAGCCGCCCCGCAAGTCGGATGTACACGTTGCTCGAAGCCGCGGTCGGCGGCGGGCGCGTCGCCGACTTTGGCGCGGCGGGCGCGGCCCTGGTGGAGGCGCAGCGTCACGGGCTGCCGGTGATCGAGAGCTGGCTCGTCGACGCGGTCGCGTTCCGTGACGCCGTCGCCGCAGATCTGCCGCCCGGGCATGACCCGGCGTCGCTGCTGCGCGGGATCCACAAACCCAGCGGTCGCGAGAAGGCCGCGCGGGCCCGCGAGCGCTTGCTCGACACGCCGCTCTCGGAGGCGTTGCGCGAGGAGTTGAGCGCGCTCTGCGCGGGGCTCGAGCCGGAGGACTGGGGGCTGTCGGTGCGGTCGAGCGCGACGCTCTCCGACCCGAGCGTCGCGGCCGTCGCCGGGCTCGACCGGGTTTGCCACGGGCTCCGGGACGCGCCGGCGCTGGAGCGCGCCATCGCCTGGGTCTGGTCGGCGGCGGTTGAAGAAGACGTCCTGACACGCCTGCGTGACCTGAAGCTGCGCGACGTCGCGATGGCGGTGATCATCCAACGCCTGCGCCCGGTACGTGCCAGCGCGGTGTTGCTCAGCCGAGAGCGGCAGGGCTCGGCCGGCGACGCGTCGTTCTTGGTCGCGGCCGAGCATGGCCTCGGATTGCCCGCGCAGGACGGAGCGAAGGCGCGGGACTTCGTGCGAGTCGCTGCGGATGGCAGCGCGCTGGCCCGACGCGTGGCGTACAAACCCCGCGCGCTCGTGGTCAACGAAGGCGGCTCAGTCATCGTTGCGTCGGACGCTCCGGACCTGCCTGCGCTCTCGGACGCCGCGATGCGCGAGTGCAGCGCCGTGTGGAAGAAGCTCGACCCTTCGCGCGTCGAAGAGATCGAACTCGCGTTCTTCGAAGACGATTCGCCGCGCGTGGTTGCGGCGCGCTCATCCGGCGGAGCGGGCTTCCCTCAGAACGGCCGGCACGACACGGTGTGGTCGCGGACGGGGCTCGCGGACCTGTTGCCAGGCGTGCCCACTCCGCTCTCGGGGTCGTTGGTCGAGGACTTCGTCGAGTCAAGTCTGCGATCGACCCTCGCAGATCTCGGCGCGGAGCTCGATCGCGAGGAGACGCTGGTCGCCAACGTCCACGGGCGACACTACTTGAACGTGTCTGCCATGGTGCCCGCGCTCTCCGGAGTCCCGGGCATCGAGCCTGCGGTGGTGATCGAGCTGTTGCGCGGGGCAGACAAGGCGGAGGTCGCGCGAGCGCTCGTCGTGCGCCGTCGGGGCGGCTCCCTGCCCGCGCTCTCGGTGGCAGCCGCGCGATTGGCGCTGCAAGAACGCCGACTCTCCGACGCGCACCTCAAGTTCGAGCGCGATGCCGATCAGCACCGACGTTGGTTGGCGGAGATGGATCTCGCGATCTTGCCCGACGATTCGCTGGTCACGACCCTGCGGGAGTCCCATGGCTTTCTCGAAGCCACCGGGCGCATGTTGCTCTCGTGCTCGGTCGTCGCGCTGGCCTCACACCTCGCGCTGCAGGCCGCGCTGTCGAGGCTCGTACCCGACGCCGCGTCGAGGCTCGCCTACTCACTCACGAGCGGCCTCGCCGAGCTCGAGAGCGCGCGTCCGGCGGTGGCGCTGGCGCACGTCACGGAGCTGTTCCGAACCGACGCAGCAGGCGCGGCGGCGCTGGCGGAAGCCGCGTCGCTGGCCGACCTCCCGGAGGGCGCCGGTCGCCGGGCGTTGTCGGGTTGGCTCGAGGCGTTTGGCGATCGCGGGCTCGGCGAGGTCGAAGCCATGTGCCCGAGGTTCGGCGAGGATCCGCGGCCCGTGTTTCGCATGCTGCGAGCGGGGCTGGTGGCGGCGCCCGGCGATCCCGAGCTCGTGCTGAGTCGAGTGCGTGTCGCCGCGGATCAGGAGCTCGCGACCATCGAGTCGCGGGCGGGCGTGTTGGAAATGGCGCTGATCCGCGCGCTCGTCGGGCGCGCTCGTTCGCTGTCCCGCCTGCGCGAACGCATGCGGGTGTGGATGGCGCGCACCATCGCCATGACTCGAAGCGTCACCCTCGACGTCGATCGCCGACTGCGCCGCCTCGATGCCGAACTCTCGCCGGGCGGCGCGTTTTACTTGAGCCACCAGGAGTTACTCAGCGCCACCGGGCGCACTCGCGCCGATCTCGGGCCGATGGTTCGCATGCGAATCGCCGCCCACCGGCGCGGGCTCGAGCATGCGGATCCTCCCGACACCTTCATCGGCACACCGCCCCGGGTGGCGCCGCTGCCCTTCGACTCGCGTCGCTCCACCGGCGCGCGGGCCAGCGGGGGCGTGGTCACCGGACGCGTGCGGCTCGTGGATGCCGAGGCGCGCGGCGCCGAGCGTGTCGAGCCGGGGGACGTCGTGGTCGTGCGAACCCCAGACGTCGGCCTGGCTCCGCTCTTCTTCTGGAGCGCTGCCATGGTGGCCGATGTTGGCAGCTCGCTCTCGCACGCAGCGGTGATGGCGCGCGAGATCGGAATGCCGGCGGTCTTCGGCGTGCTCGGGGCCAGCACCACGCTGCGGGACGGCGAGCGGGTTCGGGTCGACGGCGATCGCGGCGAGGTCGAGCGTTTGGACGCATGAGCCGCGACCTCCGCGTGTGGCAGGTGCAGCGAGACGGCCCCCGCACTCTCGGGGCCGTGATCGAAGCGCTGGGCGTAGAAGCGGCCTCCGCCCTCGCCGAGGGTCGGGTGTGGGTCAGCCGCGCCCGCGCGGACGACGCGAACCTGATGCTCGCGGTCGGAGAACGCGTCGAGGTCCACGCTGCCCGGAAGGGCGACGACCGGGCGTGGATCGTGGCCCGCGACGCAGGTTTCGTCGTCGCGTACAAGCCCGCGCTCTTGCCCACCGAGCCCGATCGGGCCGGGCACCAGAGCCTGACGCGACAAGTCGCCGAGTTGATCTCCGTGCCGCAGGTCCACGCCGTGTCACGGCTCGACGTGGGCGTGAGCGGGTTGGTGCTTCTCGCCGAGGGTCGCGAGGCCCGACAGCGCGGGGCCGCGCTGCGCGAAGCGGGCTCCATCGCGCGACGCTACGTCGCCATCGCAGAGTGCGCGCCTCCGGCGGCGCGGGGGACCATCGCCATGCCGGTGGACGGCCGAAGCGCCGAGACGAGCTTCGCGGTCGTCGCGAAGGCGGGCCCCCACCGGCACTCCGGGGGCGGGACGCTGAGCCCGGTGCTCCTGGCCCTCGATCCCGTGACCGGTCGGAAGCACCAGCTTCGCCATCACTTTCGGCCGCTGCTCGGCGACCGCGCCCACGGGGGAACGCGTCGGGTGACCCGCGCGGACGGCGGAGTGATCGCTGTGCCGCGCATCATGCTGCATGCCGCTCGGGTCGCGCTTCCGTGGGGGACGCTGCTGGCGCCGGCGGCCTCGGACATGGTCGAGGTCTGGTGCGCCCTGGGCGGCGCCGCGGATGATCTCGAGCGGGCGGCGAGCATGGGTTGAGGTTGCCGTCGCGCGGCGCGTGCCGATGCGCTATGGCTGCGCGCGATGCGAATGCTCCGAGTCGTCGGCGTCGCGGGCGCGGTCGCGGTCGCCTGTTCCGGCGCGCGCTTCGAGGGATCCGCCCAAGGCCCCGCGCTGTCGATGCCCACTCGCATCGCCGAAGGCAGCGACCAAGATGCGGGCGTCACGGACGGCGCGAGCGACGCACGTCAGCTGATCGGAGCAGCGTCGCGGGACCCCGGCCCGGGTTCACTTCCGGATCCCGAAGCGCTGAAGGAGGCCCGCCACTTCCAGTACCAGGTCATCTATGAAAAAGGGCGGGTGCGCGTCGCGAGTGTGCGCGCAGTTCGCTTCAAGCACCCGGTTCCCGCGGTCCGCAAGATGGGCCGCTTTGCCATCGAGCTGTGGTTGGGCCGTGAGTTGATCGAACGCGTGCGCTTCGACTTCCCCTTGGTCGCCGCCGAAGACCCCAGGAAGAAGAAGGCGCACCCGCTCCACGAGCCGCCCAACTTCGCAGACGGAGTGGTGGCGTCGCTCGAAGTGCTGGTCCCGGCCAGCGCCCGTGCCACCCGCGCACTGCTCGTCGATCGCGCCCTGGGCAGCCGAGAGGACCTGCCGTGGCCGCCAGACGCCCCGCTGGGCCCTCACATCGCCGAGCTGCCCCGCGACGCTGGTGCGCTCGCCGACGCGAACGCGGCCCCGAACCCGGCTGGGGACGGCGCTATCGCCGACTGATCTCTGATTGTGGCGTCCGGGGCCCGCTTCGTGCGACGCTCACACGCCATGAATTGCGAGAGCTGCGGCCACGCGAACATCGATGGTGCGCGGTTTTGCGCCAAATGCGGGGGGCTGCTCCCGACCCACGACGAGGGGGCCGAGGATCAGCTGATCGGCCAGGTCATCGGCGGGCGCTACCGGGTGACCGGCGTGCTCGGCGAAGGCGGCATGGGCATCGTCTACGTGGGCGAGCAGCAGATGGGATCGACCATCCGCCAGGTCGCCATCAAGACCCTGCACCAGCACCTCTCGAAGGACCCCTCCGTGCTTGCGCGATTCCACCGCGAGTGCGGCACGGTGGCCCAGCTCGAGCACCCGAACACCATCAAGTTCTTCGACTTCGGGGCGACCGCCGACGGCACCCTCTACATTGCGATGGAGTTCGTGAAGGGCAGTCCCCTGAACGAGATCATCGAGAACGGTGGGCCGATGATCCCCGAGCGCGTGCTCAAGATCATGAAGCAGGTCTGCGGCGCGCTCGACGAGGCGCACAAGCAGGGCATCATCCACCGCGACTTGAAGCCCGAGAACCTGATCCTCACCGATCGCGCTGGCGAGGTGGATTTCGTGAAGGTGCTCGACTTCGGCATCGCCGCCCGGAGCGAGTCGGCGGACTCCCAGAAGGAACAGAAGCTGACCCAGCAGGGCATGGTGCTCGGCACGCCGCCGTACATGAGCCCCGAGCAGTTCACCGGAAAGGCCCTGGACGCGCGGAGCGACATCTACTCGCTGGGCGTGCTGACCTACGAGATGCTCACCGGGAAGCTGCCCTTCGAGGCGGACACCCCGTGGCAGTGGGCGACCCAGCACATGACCGCGCAGCCGCTGCCCTTCGAGGTCACGGCGCCGTCGACCGCTATTTCGGACCACATGCGCAAGGCCATCTTGCGGGCGCTGTCGAAGGACCGCGAAGAACGGCAAGAGACCGCGAAGGAGTTCTTCTCGGAGCTGTCCCACGGGGGCGGCATCACCGTGTCCGAAGATCCGCCGCGCGAGCAGCTACAGGTTCAAGGCACGGCTGCCATGGCGGCCGTTCCCGACTTCGGCGCGGTCGCCCCGGCGCCCATGTCTCCGCCTCAGCCGATGGCGCCGGCGCCGATGGCCGCACCCAGGCCAGCGCCTGCCATGCCCGTGCACGTTCCGCCCGCGCCCGCCCAGGCCCGAGGCGGGGGTGGTGGCGGCAAGGGGCTCATCTTCGCGCTCGTCGGCGTTGGAGGGATCTTGCTGCTTGCGATCGTCGTGGTCGCGGTGAAGAGCATGAACAAGGACGACGGCACGGACCAGCCGCTCACCAATCCCTTCGGCAGTTCAACGGGGGCGGCGACGGTCGGACCCGTGGGTCCCGCAACCGGGACGACCGTGGCCGGCGGCGACCCGACCGCGCCCACGACGGCCTCGGCCGACACCCCGCCGGATCCCACGACCAAACCGACCACCACGTCCCAGCCGACCTCCACGCAGAAGCCCGGCATCGACCCGGCCAAGGCCTGCGACAGCTGCATCAGCGCGGCCCAGGGCGGGAACATCCCCGGGGCGTCGGCGGCGTACTCGAAGTGCACCGACGCGGGAAAGAAGGCGCAATGCTCGCAGACGGCGCGAAACAAGGCCCCGTCCGCGGCGCGGTCAGCCGCGCTCAACGGCAAGTGTCCGCAGGCCAAGGCGATCATCGCGTCGGCCCGGGCGATGGGCGCCGACAGCCCGGCGCTGGGCAACTCCCTCAACGGGTCGAGCTGCAAATAGCTAAATCTGCTACGAAATGCGTCGAGCACAGGCCCAGGTGTATACGTTTTGCGACACCGCCAGCTTGACGACCTCGAAGAAGCGGGTCTAGATTTGCTCATCGCTTCTGACTCGAGCTGGGGGCTCTGTCCGAACCAAGCAAAGCAATCAGTGCGATGAAAATCAGAATGACCTGGCCCGAGCTCTGTCGCTCGGAGCAGCTCAAAGGCCTTTGGGTAGCGCTCGACAACTGCCGCTACGACCACGCGACCCTTCAGCCCGTCGAGGGCGACGTCGTCGACTCCGACGAAGAGCTCGCGGAGCTCTGCGGTCGCCTCCAGGAAGCCGGCCGTAGCGCCTGCGCTATCCTATTTTGCGAGGACGACGTGCTGGTCGAGACGCGACGCCCGTCGGTCCCGCCCTCCGACCGCCAGCGTCTGGCCCGCTGAGCCGAGATCACCTCACGATCGGCTTCACGACGGCCTTGCCGTCTTTGATGACGACGTCGAAGTCGATCTTGCGGTTCCCGTGCTGCTTTCGCAGCTTGTCTTCGGCTGCGCGCAGCTGCCGACCGAGCCCATCCACCGAGACCGAGGTGCCTTCCTTGGTCTGACGCTTTGCGTCAACGAGGCGACCGTGCAGCTCGCGCAGTCGCGTGTCGCTGATGGTCCCGGGCGGCGCTGCGGCAGCGGGGGGCCTGGCGACCGGTGCGGGGGTGACCGCCGGTGGACGATTGGGCGCGGCTGGCGGCGCTGGCTTGGGTGGAGGCGCGGAAGGTCGAGCTTGGGCCGGCCGACGCGTGGACCCGGGGCCCGCGGTCGGTGGCGGTCGCGCTCCGCCGACGGCCTGGCCCGGCGCGCGCGCCGGGATCGGTGGCTTCACGCGGCTTGGCATCGGCGGGGGACCGCGCCGATCGGCCGGGGCGCTGGACGCCGGGGGCCGGGCGACGCCGGGGGCTGAGGACTGTGGGGGCAGCGCGACGTCCTTGGGCAGGCGCGGGCGGGCGCCCGCCATTGGTCCCACCGACGGGGGCGGGGGAAGCCGGCTGGCGCTGGGACGGGAGACCGGGCCGGAAGCCGGTGGCGGTGCGACGCCAGCGGGCCGGCCGGGCCCGACCGGCGCCTGGGAGCGCTTCGAGATCGGGGCTGCGCCGCCGCCGATCAAATCGTCGATGTCGAGGTCGAGCCGCTCGCGCACGAAGCGGGCGGGCCGCGCTTCGGCCGCTGCTGGGTTTTGCGCGCGCGCCGGCTTCACCGGGGCCTGAGCCGTTCGGATCCCCAGCATCTGGTCGATGTTGTCGACGGGCGGTGGCGTCGGCTCGTCCGGCGGCTCTTCGACGACCTCCTTCCGCGCAAAGTCACCCTTGCGGCGCTTGGCGGCGATGGTGAGCGGCTGCCCGAGCGCCTTCTCCGCCTTCAGCAGGTGGCGCCTGTACGTGCCGTTCTCGATCTCGCGGCAGATGCGCGACCAGTACTGCTGAAAGGTGTTGAAGCGTTGGGTGATGACGTTGAACTTGAAGCGCTTGGCGGTGTTCCGAAACTTCACGCGCCGCAGCGTCCAGATCCGACGCTCGACGTCCTTGCGAGGGATCGACGGCTCGAGCTTCTCGATGCCGATGAAGTACTGTTCGTAGAGCGCACGCAGCCGCTCGAGCCGGATATCGAGCTCGGCGAGCTCTTCGTCCAGATCGAGCTCGGGATCTTCCGCCACTCAGGCTCCTGTGAGCGCTGTGATTTGGAGGTTGTCGAAGCAGACCTGAACTTCCCAGTCGTTGAAGCCCAGGTGCTCGTGTCCTTCACCCTTCATCGGCTTCGGATCTTCGAAGGACAGGACTTCGATGTCGTCGACGAACCAACGCACGGTCTTGCCGTCGAGGCGTTCGAGCTTGAAGTGGTAGGCGGTGTTGGCGACCACGGGACGCGCCTTGAGGTCGCCGCCGGCGGTCACCTTGACCTCGGGGCGCCCTGGCGCGTGCTCGTCGATGCGCGCGAGCACGTGAAACTGGTTCTTCCAGCCGCCGAAGATCGCCAGGTAGCTGGTGGCATCGGTGTACGACGTGCCCTTGGCGAAGCTCTTGCCGTCGCCCCAGATTTCGACCTTCAGATCGCCGTCCGGCGAGGTCGAGGTCGCATCGAACTCGATGCGCGCGTTGACGGGCAGCTTTCGTCGGAGCCACGCCGGGTGGTTGCGAGCCCGCTGCCCGCACAGGCGACCGGCCACGATGCGCCATTCGGAGCTGGTCGCGTTCCATTCCGGACCGAGCTCGGCGCGATCGAAGCTGTCGTAGTACACACCGACGATCGGGCTGTCGGGCGGCCCCGCTGGCGCCTTCGCCGCGGCGGCCGGAACGGCGGCTGGCTCGGCCGCGGCGGCCGGCGCCGCAGGTTCGACCGGTGGCTGCGCCAGGGCGGGCGACGGAGGGGGTGCAAGCTCGGGCAGCAAGTTTGGCGATTTCGCCAGGGCCGCTGGCGCCCGCTCGACCTCGAGGCCAGGAGCGGTCAAGCGCCGCTGGTCGCCCCTCCTCGGGAGGCGCTTCGCCGCGCCGGCATCGCCCGAGGGCACGAAGGGGTTCGCTGACGCCAAAGGTCGACCTGGATCGAGCCGGCCTCTGGGTACCGCGCTCGCGGGCGGGGGCGGCGGAGGTGCGGGCAGCGCCGCGACCCCGGTCTGAGCGGGCGCAGGTGGGTCATCAGTCGGCACGCAGCCAAGGGCCAGCGCGGCCAGCGCGAAGTGCGGAACGAAGCGCGTCACGGCCCGCATGTTAGCATGCTCCATGCGGCCATTCGCAGCGCCTTTGTAGCGCGACGTTTTGCGCGGTATGGGAGCGGCGCGATGCACCCCGTCCTGTTTCGGCTGCCGTTGCCCGCCTGGACTATCCCGCTCTTCCCGGCGCTCCTGGCGCTGGCCGCGTTCGGCGCGATGCTCGGCCTCTTTGGCTACAAGAAGCGCGCTGGCGATCTGCTGGTGATCGGCATCGTGCTCGCGGCCGCGGCTGGGCTCAGCGCCTTCACCTACCGGGGTCAGGTCACGACGCTGGCGCCGCTGCCCATCTACAGCTACGGCGCCATGCTCTGCGTATCCATCGTCGTGGGCTGGTTTCTGACGCTGGGCCTGGCCGAGCGCGATGGCCTGCCCAAAGACAAGATGGCGAACTGCTACTTCGTCACGGCGGCCAGCGCGTTGATCGGCGCGCGTCTGCTCTACTTCGTAACGAACCCTCAAGAGTTCGATCGCTTTCAGGATCTGTTTGCGTTTCGTCGGGGCGGGCTCGTGGCCTACGGCGGATTCCTGGGCGGGTTCATCGGATCGTTCGTCTACCTGCGCAGCCAGAAGATTCGCCTCTTGCCCTGGGCCGACGTGGCGGTTCCCAGCCTCGCGGTCGGTCTCGTGATCACGCGCATCGGTTGCTACCTGTTTGGTTGCGACTTTGGCACGCCCTTGTCGGACGGCGCTCCCGCCTGGCTGAAGAAGCTCGGCAGCTTCCCGCGCTGGACCGAGGGCACGTTGCTCGAGGGCTCGGGATCTCCTGCCTGGATCCAGCACGTGAACCAGCGCGGCTTGTCGCCCGACGCCGACGTGTCGCTCCCGGTACACCCCACGCAGCTCTACGAAATGCTGGCCGGTGCGCTGCTCTTCGGCTTGGTGTTCTGGGTCCGCAAACACCGCCACTTTCGCGGCCAGGTCTTCCTCGCCTTCACGCTCGGCTACGGCTACCTGCGCTTCCTGGTCGAGATCCTGCGGGACGACCTCGAGCGCGGGGAGCTCGGGCCACACGTCAGCACGCATGTGTTCTTGCCCGCTGCGCTGCTGATCTTCGCCGCGGCCTGGGTGTACGGACCTTCTAGGAGCATCAAGCCACCGAAGCTGCGCTACGTCACCGACGCGCTGGCCATCGTGCCCCCGGCGGCGCTCTACTTCACGCTACGACCCGAGAGCTTCGCGCAGGCATCGTCGACCCAGCTCTCCACCTCGCAGTGGATCGGCGTCTGTACAGGCGTGGCCGCCGGCGTCGTCTGGTACACGCTGGACGAAGCCGCGAAGAAGCACCCGGAGGCGGCGATGAGCTTGGGGCCGGGCGCCGAGCCCGACGCCGACGATTCGGACGAGCTCGAGCCGGACGAAGAACCGGCGCCGCCGCCGCCCGAAAAGAAGAAGAAGAAGGCGAAGCGAGCCGGCTGATCAGCCGCGTTCGAATTGGTAGCGCGCCGCCTCCGCGCCGTCGACGCGAACGCAGAGCCGCTTGTCGTCGAGGTCCACCACCGCGAAGGCGGACGCCGGGCGCCCGGGCGCGTCGTCGTCGAGGTTTTCGATCAGGCTCTGCAGGGTCAGGTAGGGGATGCCGCGGATCAGGTCGACGTGATTCCAGTGTGCGTGGCCGTTGAACACGGCCGCGACCTTCCCGCTCTCTTCCAGCACGCGCCGGAGCTCGCGGCGCTCGGCCACACGGCAGATGTGCGGGGCCTTCTCGAACCAGCGATTGCCGCTCAAGTCCTGCTCGCTGGCCGGGTGGTGCATCAGCACCACGACAGGCGCGGTCGCGGCCTGGAGATCGCGGGCGAGCCACTCGATCTGCTGGGCTGGCAGTCGCACGCAGACGTCCTTGGTCTCGAGGGTGTTCAACACGACGAAATGCACTCCGCCCAGATCGCGGCTGTAGTGCAGCGGCCCTGCGTGTCCCCAGAGCGAGCGGAGATCGTCGTCGCTCAGGTTGACCTGATCGTGGTTGCCCGCGACGTGCAGCACTGGCGCGTCCAGCTCCGAGAGGATGCCCACGAACTCCGCGTAGCGCTCGAGGTCGTGGTCCCGACTCTCGTCCTCGACCACGTCGCCCAGGTTCACGACCAGCTCGGGTCTCTCGACCTGGTTCATGCGCTCCACGAAGCTGCGCGTCAGATCCGCGGCCTCGTGGCTCAGTTTGCGGAGCTTGCCGCCGAAGAACGCCTTGGGCCCAAAGTGTTGATCGGTGATGAGCGCGAATCGCACGCGCCAACGCTAGCGCTGCATGCGGTCGGGTTCCACGCTAAGCTCGGCGCCTGATGCGTCTGCTCTCGGGGTTGGGTGTTCTGGCGCTGCTCTCGGGCGGAGTGTTTGCCGCGTGCGGGGGCGACGACGGCGGCGAGCCGGCGGGCTCCGGCGGCGCCGGGGGCTCCGTCGGCGGCGGCACCGGGGGAGTCGCCGGTGAGGCGGGCGACGTGTCCCAACCGCTCAGCCCGATTTGCGTGAAGTCACCTGCCGCGGCGCCGCCGCCCGGCGACGCGAGCTGCCCGGTGAAGAAACCATCGGCTCCCGACGCCCTCGACGACGCGCTGGGCAAAGCCGGCATCGACCGCTGCGGCTACGGGTTTTCGGACGCGACGATGGCGATCTGGAAGCCGATCTTTGCCGACGACGGCTATCAGCTCCCGAGCTTTCGCCCGCTGCACTCCGCGATCCTGCGCGCGCCGAGCTTCGTGCAAGAGACCGAGAGCTTCTTCGATGCCGCGCTCGACGGCGATCAGACCGTGTCGAGCGTCGTGCTCGCGGCCTCGGTGCGCAAGGGCCACGACATCGACGTTTGCGCCAAGCTCGACGGTTGGGATCTGGTGAGCGCCGATGCGGCGCCGCTGGCGGCAGCGCTGTCGAAGCTGGGCGCGGGCAACGCTTCGGATCTGGCGGCCGTGACCCAGGGCGTGCCGCTCGATCTGCAACAGGCGCTGGTGCCAGTGCTTGCGACCATCGCCTATGCCGCGAGCGAGGTGCGCGCGTCGTTCGGCACCGACGTCAGCGAAGAGCTCGACTTCCTCGAGCGCGTGCACGGCTTCGTGATCCTGCCCACGGCGCCGTTCCTGGTGGACACGACCAGCGTCGGCTATTTGAAGAAGGTCGACGAGAAGCGCCTCGCGGCTGCGGCCGCCCTGGTGGCGCGGGCCGTGGAGGCGGCGAGCCTGTCCAAGTTCGCGAACCGCGCGCTGCCGGCACTGGCCGTCGACACGCCGATTGGTGCCGTCGTGATCGGAGGTCCCGGATCCGACACCTACGCGGCGGGGCACCTCGCCGAGCGCGGCGCGTTCGTGCTCGAGCTCGGTGGTGATGACACCTACGAAGTCCCGATCGGAGTCGGTCGGCGCGAAGTCCCGGTCGGGGTCTTCGTCGATCTGGGCGGCAAGGATCGCTACGGTTACGAGATCTCCGCCGATTCGCTGGACAAGGCGACGCGACCGCCGTCGGACTCCGCGGGTCGCTACGGGCTCGCCGGCGCCACGGGTCAGACGCTGTCGCGGGTCGGGCGTCAGGGCAGCGGGGTGCTCGGCGTCGGTCTGCTCTGGGATCTCGGCGGGCAGGACGACGAATACGCCTCCCTGACCCTCTCTCAAGGCGCCGGCGCGATGGGCGTGGGCGTGCTCTTCGACGACGGCGGCGACGATCGCTACGTGGCCGAGAGCACCAGCCAAGGCTCGGCGATGTGGGGCATCGGCGCGCTGATCGATCGGGCGGGCAGCGACGAGTACCGCACGTTCTACGCGTCCCAGGGCTTCGGCTACGTGCGCGGGGTCGGCGTGGCCATCGACGGCGGCGGCGACGATCACTGGTTTGCGGATCCGGGTGATCCGGCCATCGGCGGCGATCCGCTCTACCCGTCGGCGCAACTGCCGGGTCAAGGCAATACCAGCATGTGTCAGGGCGCGGGCTTCGGTCGGCGCGACGACAAGAGCAAGCTCTACATGGGCGGCGGGCACGGCGTGCTCTACGACCGCGCCGGCAAAGACGAGTACACGGTCAGCGTCTTCGGGCAGGGATCGGGCTACTGGCTGGGCTTCGGTGTGCTCTCCGACAAATCCGGCAACGACACCTACAAGGGGCTCTGGTACGTGCAAGGCGCGAGCGCGCACTTTGCGCTGGGCTTTCACTTCGATCACGCCGGCGACGACCTGTACAACAAAGACTTCCCCGTCCGCGCGACGAGCATCGGCGTGGGTCATGACTTCTCCGGTGCGCTGCAGGTCGATGCCGGCGGCAACGACGACTACACCGCGCCCGGGCTCTCGCTGGGCTGCGGCAACTCACAGGGCGCGGGCGGCCTGATCAACATCGGTGGCGACGACACGTACACGCCGGCCGGGGCCAACACCTACGGTTGCGCGTCGCTCGGGCACGCCGGGCCCTTCACCACTCGCGACGAGATGCCGACCTACGGCATCTTCGTGGACGCCGGCGGCACGCAAACCTACACGCTGCCAAAGGGGGCACCGGCCGCCGCCGCGGGAGCCACCTGGAGCCTCCACGCGCAAGCGAGTCTGCCTGGCGCTCCGCAAACGGAGCACAGCGGGGGCGTCGATCGGAACCCCGGCGCCGTGGTTCTTCCTTGATTTTGCAGGCTTTTCCCAGAAATTAGCCCGCCGCGTGACGAGCTTTACCCCGCGGCCCGTCTAATTGTAGCCTTCCGCGGCCCTAGGTCGCCGCGCGTGCGGAAACCGTACGAGAGGCGCGAGCGAGGAGTTGTCATGCGAAACGGGTTCATCCTTAGTGTTGTTGGCGTGGTCGTTCTCAGCGGCATGGTGGGTTGCAAGAAGAAGGACGACGAAGCCCAGACGGCGGGTTACCAGCAGCAGCCGTACGGCCAGCAGCAGCCGGGCGGCTATCAGCAGCAGCCGGGCGCCTACCCGCAGCAGCAGCCGGGCGCCTACCCGCAGCAGCAGCCGGGCGCTCAACCCACGGCGCAGCCCACCGCTGCGCCCACAGCGCCGCCGGCAGGCGGCGGCCAGGCGCAGCCCGTCGATCCGATGCTCGCAGGCGCGGCGACGCAGGTTTTGAACCAGCTCGCGACGCAGAACGCGGTCGCCGGCAGCAAGCCGGTCGGATCGGCCCTCGCGGGTAACTTCCAGCAGGGCCAGTTCCTCGAGTCGCAGGTCCAGCTTCAGCCTGGCAAGTGCTACACGGTCGTCGCTTCGGGTCTAGCGCCGGTGAGCGAGGTCAACGTGAAGTTCGTCGCCGTGACGCCCCTCCCGGGTTCGGCGATGATCCTCGCGAACGATCAGGACACCGGCGCCCAGGCCGTGCTCGGCAAGAAACCGAACTGCTACAAGAACGCCTTCCCCATGGCCGTCCCGGTCAAGCTGGTGCTCGAAGTCGCAGGCGGATCGGGCATCGCCGCCGCTCAACTCTACGAGAAGTGATGCCCCCCCTCGCCGCCGCGAAGCGGCGTCGGTCCCCCCCAAATTCGCGCTCGCGCGCGAACGGGGGGGACGGGTTTTTTGTGGGTCGGGAACGCCAGGGTTCGTCGCGACGGCGCGCGTGCTGCTGCGCCGTCGCTCTTCGCCAGCGCCTGGCCGGATCCGGCGAGACGAGCTTCACGCTGGCCTAGCGGGGGTTTGAAAAGCGCGTCGCCGCCGGTCCGTCGCGGCATAGTGAGCCGCCGCTGCGGGGCCGAGCGACAGCTCGTGTCTGGGCTTGGGCCGGGGTCGATTGGGCGCCGATGAGATCGCGACGGCAATGAAAAGAGCGCGCCGACGGATAACGGTGCCGGGGCCGACGAACTCCTTTACCCTCGTCCCATGCGGCTCGTGGCTCTGGGCGTGTTGGTCTTTGGGTTCGTGGCTTGTGGTTCCGATGACGACTCGGGCTCGAAGCCGGGCACCGGCGGATCGGGCGGCACCGCGACCGGCGGCGCCGCGGGTGGCGGCACCGGTGGCGCGGGCACCGGCGGCGCGAGCACCGGCGGCACGGGCACCGGCGGCGCGGGCACCGGCGGCGCGGGCACCGGCGGCGCGGGCACCGGCGGCGCGGGCACCGGCGGCGCGGGCACCGGCGGCGCGGGCACCGGCGGCACGGGCACCGGCGGCACGGGAGGCGCGGGCCTCGCCTGCCCGGCGCTTCCGGCCGCGACCGGCGCGGTGGTCAATGCCAAGCCCACCGACGCGGGCAATCTGCACACGATCGTGAAGAACGCGGCGGCGGGCTCGACCATCCTGCTCGCAGACGGAAACTACCCCATCACCTCGACCTTGCAGCTCGCGAAGGCGGGTGTTGCGCTGCGCTCGGCGTCGAACGACGCGACCAAGGTGACCATCGACGGCAAGTACGCCGTGAACGAGCTGATCGCGGTGAGCGCGAGCAACGTGACCGTGGCGCACGTGACGCTGACGCAGGCCGTCGACCACGCGATTCACGCCTACCCGCCCGGCGCCAACCAAGACGTGAAGAACCTGGTGGTGTACGGCGCGCGGCTGGTGGACAACGGCGAACAGTTCATCAAGGTGAACCCGAACGGCAGCACTCCCGGCTATATCGACGAGGGCCGGGTCGAGTGCTCCGAGTTCGTGATGACCGCTGCCGGTCGGCCGAAGGTCGAGAAGTGTTGCGGCGGCTGCTACACCGGCGGCATCGACGTGCACGCGGGCTGGAAGTGGGTCGTGCGCAACAACCGCTTCGAAGGCATCTATTGCGACGCTGGCGGCCTCGCCGAACACGCCATTCACTTTTGGAAGGGCAGCCGAGACACCTTGGTCGAGAACAACACCATCGTCGACTGCGCGCGCGGTGTGGGCTTTGGTCTCGGCGGTGGGATAGGCGAGCGCGCGTACCCCGACAACCCGAACGGCGGCGTCAAGCTCGCGCACTACGACGGCATCATCCGCAACAACGTGATCTGGGCGAACCACGCCTTCTACGACACGGGCATCGAGCTTGCCATCGCCAAGCAGCCGCTGGTCGTGCACAACACGGTGGTGCATGGCAGCGGGGCTACCAAGTTCTTCAGCTCCATCGACTATCGCTTCGCCGAGACTTTCGCGGTCATTCAGAACAACCTGGTGAGCAAGATCACGATGCGCGACGGCGCCAAGGGCACGGTGGATCACAACCTGCAGAGCACCCCCCTCGGTTACTTCGCCAGCGCGGGCAAGGACTTCCACCTGACCGCTGGCGCGACCAACGCCATCGACAAGGGTGTGAGCGGACCTTCTGCCGGCGTGGACATGGACGGTCAAGCGCACGATCAGGGCGCGCCCGACCTCGGCGCCGACGAAGTGAAGCCCTGAGTCTGACGACCTGATTCACGCACACTCCGCCAACACCCGCGCCAGCTCTGCGACGGAACCAACGCCGAGCTTCTGCATGCCGCTCTTGACCCGTCGGCACGCCGTGGGCTCGCTCACGCCCAGCGCCGCGGCGATCTTGGCCAGCGACGCGCCCAGTGCGCGCGCGCGCAGCGCGTCGATCTCGGCGGTCGTCAGCGGCGTGGACCGCGGCCTCGCGATGGCCCAACCTCGATCGCCGGCGTCCACCCGCTCTGTCAGGATCCAGCCCCCGGTGAGCAGCTCGAGCACCGCGGCGTTCGGGTGTCCGCTGGGTGCCGAGAGCTTCCGGGCGAGTTCCGCGCGAGTACGCACCCCGAGCTTGTGGTACGCGGCCGAGAGCTGGTTGGCGACGGTGCGCGTGCAGGTCGAGCGCTCTCGGGCCAGCTCCGCGTTCGACTTGCCGGCGAGGACGCCTTCGACCACGGCGCGCTCGGCGGGCGTGAGCCGGGCCAGGGGCACCGCCGGCACCGGAAGGCAGATCAGGAGGTGCCGGGCGCCGGAGAGCCGCACGAGATGAGTCATGTGGTTGAACCAGTGCACGGATCGTGCCGCCGGTATTCGCTACGAAAGGCGCGTGGCTCGATGAACTGGCTCAACCAGTGCGCGGTTGGCCGCTTCGCACTGCGAAGGGCACTACCTGCTCAGTCGAAGGCGCGGCTCCGGCTTCGGTACAGGATCACCAGGAAGAGCGGACCGCCGATCAGCGCGGTCACCGCGCCGACCGGGGGTTCGGTCTCGAGCCAGCGGAACAGCGCGCGGGTGACCAGATCACAGGCGGCCAGCGTGGTCGCGCCGAGCAGCAGCGAGGCCGGGACGAGCACTCGGTGGTCCGGGCCCAGCATGCGCCGGACCGCGTGCGGCACCACCAGTCCGACGAAGCCGATCAGTCCGGTCAGGCTCACCACCGCGCCTGCGATGGCCGAGGCGGCGAAGAACACCCGACGTTCGAGGCGCGGCACGTCCACGCCCAGGTGTGAGGCAGGCTCACGGCCCAACGCGAGCAGGTTGAGCCTTCCGGAGTCGAGCACGATGGGCACGAGTCCGACGGTCACCCAGACCGCGCAGGCAATGAGCTGCGGCGTCGAGGGCACGTCCAGAAAACCCATCAGCCAGAACAAGAGCTCTTGCGCCTTGGCGGCGGACACCAACGTCTTCACGAAGGTGATCACGCTGGCGGCGATCGCGTTGACGATTACTCCTGCGAGCACGATGGTCGTGCCGCTCACTTCGCCTCCGGCGCGCGCAATGCCGTAGACCAAGAAGGTGGCGATGAGCCCGCCCGCCAGCGCTGCCGCTGGGACCACCGCGGCACCCACGATGGAAAACGCGCTCGTTCCCGCGACCAGGGCCAGCGTCGCGCCGGCGGCAGCTCCGCCCGAGACTCCGAGCACGTAGGGGTCGGCGAGCGGGTTGCGGAGCAGGGCCTGAAACGCCACCCCGGTCACCGAGAGCGCGCCTCCGGCCAGGCACGCCAAGAGCACGCGTGGCAACCGCGCGGACCACAAGATGGTCGCGTCGAGGCTCTCGGGCTCGCGCAAGGCTCTGCCGAGGTCGATGGGCTCGACGCCGAAGCGCACCGCCGCAATCACGGTCACCACCAGCGCTGCGAAGAGCAGACCGAACGCGAGCGATTCGAGACATGACGCCCAGCGACCAGGCCTACTGCGCAGCCTGGCCACGCTGAGCTTCGGCCTTGCCGTTGCGCTCGTGCAAGATACGAAGCCCTTCCAGCGTCAAGTGATCGTCGATGCCCTCGACCATCTCGCAGTGCTTCACGATCAGCGGCGCCAGACCGCCCGTCGCCAGCACATGGCAAGGAAACCCGAGCTCGGCCTTCAGCTTGCGCACCAGGCCATCGACCAGTGAGGCGTAGCCGTACACGATGCCCGACTGCAACGCGTGCGTGGTGTTCTGACCGACCACCTGCGGAGGCTCGGCGATCTCGATGCGCGACAGCTTGGCTGCCTTGCCCAGCAGCGCGTCGAGGCTGACCCGGACCCCGGGCACGATCACGCCACCGAGGTATTCCGCCTTCGGCGATACGCAGTCGAAGGTGGTGGCCGTGCCGAAATCCACGATGATAGCGCCGCTCTTGAAGCGCTCGAAGGCCGCCACCGCGTTCACGATCCGGTCCGCTCCGACGTCCCGCGGGTGATCGTAGACGATGCTGATCCCGGTCTTGGTCCCCGGCCCGACCACCAAGGGCACCTGGCCCACTGCGTGACGAATTGCTTCGGACATCACGTCGGTGAGCGGCGGCACGACACTGGCCATGATCGAGGCGTCGACCTTGCGAGGGTCCGCCGTCCGCAGCGAGAGCAGTTGGTGCAAGAGCACGCCGTACTCGTCGGCGGTCCGGGTGTGCACCGTCGCAAAGCGAAAGGTCTGAACCAGCTCGCGGCCCGAGTACAGACCGAAGACGATGTTGGTGTTTCCGATGTCGACGGCGAGCAGCACGGTCGCGGAGCGTACCATCAGGGCGGAAGAACGCGCACTCTCTGCACGACGTCACCCTGCGCGATGCGCTCCCAGCCCGGCTCTGCGCGTCCGATCAGCGCGTAGTCCCCGTCCAAATGCGGGAAGGCCGCCAGGGTGACGAAGAGCTGGCTGGAGCCCGTGTCGCGCCCCGCCAAAGCGACGCCCACGCTGAGCGGATCGAAGCTGATGGGGCTGGTCTCGCAGGCCAGGGGCGCCTTGCCGGCGCCGCCGTAGCCGTCGCCACCGGGATCGCCGAGCTGAACCACGAAGCCGGGCACCACGCGGTGGATGCGGACCTTCTCGAAAAAACCGGAGCGAGCGAGATCGACGAAGCGAGTGACCGCGACCGGAGCGAGCGCCGGGTCCAAGCTCAACTTCACTTCACCCGAGTCGGTCTCGAAGACGAGCGTGACCTTGTCGCTGACGAGGTGATCGAGCTCCGACGGACGAGGAGCCGGGCCTTCGGCTTTGCACTCGCGCTTCTGCTCGCCCATCACCCGGAGTGCTTTCTCCGCGTGCTGGCGCAGCGCCGGGTTCGGGCTCTTGCAGAAAGCGTCGAGCTTGGGTTTGAAGCTCAGGATCTGCAGGGCGCCGGCGGCGTCGGTGAGCGCGGTCCAGACCTCGGTAGAGTCCGGCGCACGCTGCAATGTGAAGGCTGTCGTGAGCGCGTCCACGATTGAGGCGTGCGGCTTGATGGGTTCCGGCGCTGGAGCGGCGCCATCGACCGCCTCGGTCGCGGTCGTTCGGGTGCGTCTTTCGGCGGCGCGATCCGGGTAGCTCGCGATGACCTGGGCTGCAGTGGCGACGGTCCCGGCATCCGGGGCCCGCAGCGCTTTTGCCAAGATGGACTCCGGCTCCGCGACTTCCGGATGCGAGCCCAGCTGCTCCAGCGCGGCCTGGCGGACGAGCGGGGCCTTGCTCTCGACCAGCTCTTTGAAGCGGGTGAACCGTGTGCCCGTCAGCTTGCCGCGCGCTAGCACCTCCAAGAGCGCGAGGCGCCCCGCGACCCCCTCCGGATCCGGGTCACAAGCCACGAGTTTCGGCTGGGCGATGCCCTCCCCCGCCAGCAGCGAGGCGGCGCGACAGCGCAAGCCGATGAGCCGCCTCGCGAAAGCCGGGTCGGCTTTGGGAAGCTCGATGCTCGCGATTTCATCCAGAGCGGGCTTGGCGTCGCGAATCGGCAGCGCCAGCGAGTCGAGGATAACCCGAAGCGGCGCGAGCTCGGCGCCCTTCAAGGTCGCGCGCGTCTCTGGCTTCGGTACGAAAGCGGCGAGGCTCTTGCGCAGCTCGACTTGCCCCGCTTCTCCGATCCGCGCCAGCTCCCGTGCGGCGTCGGAGCGCTCGGTGACGGTGAAGGAGGGCTCCCGAAGCACCTTCGAGAGCGCGGGCACGGCCGCGTCTCCCACCCGCCCGAGTGCACGCACCGCGAAGGAGCGGCGAGCCCCGGCCGAGTCCGACAGCGCGTCGTTGGCCACGTTGAACAAGCGGGCCTTGATCATGTCGCTGCCCGCGTCTATTCGGGTGAAGGCGAGGAGAGCGGAGGCGACCGGTTTGTCGGGCCGGCTTGCGGCGTCGAGCAACGCGACGATGGATGCGTCGTCCAAGCGCTTGCGACGAGACGCCATGCGTCCGAGCGCGAGCGCAGCGGCTTCGCTCTTGTCATCGATGTCGAGCCACGCGCGCAACGTGGCCTCTGCTTCGGCGTTGCCACAGCGACCGAGCGCGTCGGCAAAGGATGCGCCCCAATCCAAGGGGCCGCTGCGGTCGATCTTCGTGATCGAGAGCGTGGCGGCCCGCCCGACCAGCGCGCGCACCGTCGCGGCTTCATTTCCCTTGCAGCCGTAGCCCAGACCGTAGGCGGACCAGGCCACGACCTCGGCGTCTTCGTCCGCCAGGGACTTCTTCAGCAGCTCGAGGGCTGCGGGATCCGCGATGCGCGACAGAGCACGCGCTGCCCGCCTTCGCAGCTTCGAGTCGCGACTCGCGAGGTCCTCGGGCTTGATCTCGGAGGTCGTGCGGCGCTGTTCGGCGGAGGTGATGCGCACGAGATCGGCGGCGCTGCCGGGACCCGAAGCCGCGCTCTGGCTCGGCGCTACCGCGGCATCGGTCCCGGGCGCAGTTGGGGTCTTCTTGCAGGCAGTCGCTGCTACGAGGGCGACGAGCGGGACGAGACGCCAACGCGAGTTCACGGAGTCGCCGCTCCCCAGGTCGCGAAGGTATCTAGCCAGAAGCTCACCCGCTCACGGCCCGTCCGGACCACGCGCTCGGAGATCGGCGAAGCGGGGGTGGCCGCCGCGACCGCCTCGGCATTCATGCCCGCGCGCGCGAACGCGGCGAGGGCGCGCCGCATGTGCCAGTCGCAGGTGACCACGCCGATCCGTTCGAGGCCGAGGTCCCGCGCGATGGCGACGCTGTAGCGGGCGTTCTCGCAAGTGGAGAAGCTCAAGAGTTCCAAGAGCAGTGCGTGCTCCGGGACGCCGCTCGTGACCAGGGCCTTCGCCAACACCTCGGCTTCGGCCCGACGATCCCAACGCCGTCCGCCGCTGACGATGACGCGTGGAGCGAGCCCGCCCGCGAAGGCGAGAGCGGCACGATCCACCCGGCGACGAGCGGTGTCGGTTAGCGCACCCCTCGGGCCGATGCGACAGCCGAGGAGCACCAACGCGTCGAACACGGAAAGCACCTTAGCCGAGGAGGGGCGGGAGCCGGAACCGCCGGCCCGATCGGGCGAAATCCGGCGAATGGTCCCGGCTCCAGGGGCAGGCTAGCATCTCGTGACCCCGATGCGTCCCCGCGCCGCCCTGGCCCTTGCGCTCGCTTTCGCGACGCCGCTGGTGATCGGAGCGTCGTCCGGCGGGCCCGCGCTCGGACCAGTGACGGCGCCCGCCACGCCACCGCAGGTCGTCCCGCCGGTGGTGCTCGAGGCGGACCCAGGCGACGATCCCGCGTCCTGCTCCACGCGCCCTCTCGAGTTGCCCACCGGTGGCGCAACGATGGTCCGGTGCCGAGAGGCTCGCCGTATCGTGGCGCAGATCCGCGCCAAGCTCGCCGCGCCGCCGCTCTCGCCCTCACCCGAGCAGATCATGGTGGGAGTCACCGAGTGGCTCGACCCTCACGGGCTCTGGTCAGCAGCGCCCGACAGCCCCGTCAAGCGCGCGCTCCGGCGCAGCGCAGCGCGCATCGTGGTGGAGCTCGAGACCGATTCGCGATCCGAGACGCCCTGTGGGGCGTCGGAGGAGGTTGGCCGCGTGGCTCGCGACTGGGTGCTCGAGGTTCGGGCTGAGCTCGATCGGGCGCGGCACAGCGCTCCGCGAGCGCGGGGCGAGAGAGCGTTTCTCCGCGCCGCGGAGTCCGTGTTCCAAGACGATCCCGTGACGCGCCCCGCCAAGCTCTTGGCTCGGGACTTGGGGGCGCGCATCGGCGACTTCGAAGCCGAGTTTGGCGGCGTCGCGGGCGCGGTCGAAGCGGCGGTGGCGCGCCTCGCCCCCGATCAATCCGTCGAAGCTTGGTCCCACGCAGTGCTCGCGGCTGCGCTCCGGGCCTACGTGCCCGCGGTGGATCCCCACGGACAGTGGGCGCCGCTCGACGAAGAGTGGGCGCTCTACGCGACCGATCCCGCCCTGGACGGGGAGCCGCGACTCTGGGGAAAAATGGTCCGAACCGCCCTCGGCGTGCGAGTGGTCGACGACCCGATGCCCCCCCTCGTCGAGGGTGACCTCGTGCTGGCGGTCGGCGGCGTCGCCACCGCAGGGCTCAGCGTCGAACAAGCGGAGCAGCTCGCGCACCTCGAGTCGATTGGCGGTGAGACCACCCGCAGTGTCGTGGTGCTACGGCGCGGAGATCGGACGTCGAGGGCTTTTGACGTTCCGCTCGACCAACCCGAAGACGAAGCCGTCATGGATCCAGGACTCGGCCTTCGTCGAGCGGCCTACGGCGCTTCCGAGGTCGCGATCGTCACGCTGCCTGACGTTCCCGACGAGCTCGGCGAAGACCTCGAGCGCGTGGTCGCCGAGTTGGCCGCAAGCGAGCGGCCGCCCGTCGGTGTCGTGCTCGACCTGCGCGGCAACGGCGGCGGGTCGATGGACGGCGCCGTGCGCGCCATCGGGGTCTTCTTGCCCGGGGCGCCGGTCTTTCCCTTGAAGCGCCGCGACGGGGTGATCGAACTGCAGCACGCGCCGCCGCCCGCCGAAGGTCATGTGTGGAGCGGTCCGGTCGCCGCGCTCGTGGATGGCTACACTGCGAGCGCAGCGGAGATGATTGCCGGCGCCGTGCAGGCCTATCGCCGCGGGCCCGTGCTGGGTTCGCGGACCTTCGGCAAGGGTTGCGTGCAAGAGTACTTCGATGACCCGGCGGGGGCGGGTGTGCTGCGACTCACGACCATGCTGTTCGCGCTTCCGGACGGAGCGGCGCTGCAAGGAGTGGGGCTCACTCCAACGCTCGCCCTCGACCTGCCGAGGGTCGTCGAGCGGGAGCGAGCCATCGCCGGCAGCATCGGCCCGTGGCAGGGGCCCGACGTCCGCGCGCCGGCCTCCATCGGCGGGCCGAGCTGGCCGCCCCACCGAGGCGTGGTCGGTGTCGTCGACGACCCGGCGCTGCGAGCTGCCATCGTCCGCCTGGGGGCCACCTCCCTGCCGCGTCGGTCCGCCGCCACCCGCGCGGTCCGCGGGGCGCGCCGCAGCGGCCCAGAATGACCGTACCGCCCCCTGGGCTGGCTTTGCCGGGCGGAGCCTGCTACACGCCTAACGCGCTGGGCCGTTTCGTCCCAGAATCGAGGAGCCTGTCACTGGCCGCTGATGATCGTCCTCTTCGGCACGCCGATGAAGCGAAGAGCAAACGTTCCGTCGCCGAAGCCGCCTCCGGCAACGTGAGCCGTCGTTCGGCTTCAAAGCCTCGCGACGGAGCGCGTGTGCCTCCTGCCCCCCCGGCGCCCGAAGTGGAGCCGTCGGGCGTCGCACCGACGCGTCACTCCGTCGACCTCGGCGATCGCCGCTTGGACCCCGACGCCGTCAAGGTCGTGCGGCGCCTGCTTCGCCACGGCTACGAGGCCTACGTCGTCGGCGGCGGAGTCCGCGATCTGCTGCTCGATCGCAGCCCCAAGGACTTCGACATCGCGACCAGCGCCCGTCCCGACGACGTGCGCACGTTGTTCCGCAACTCCCGGATCATCGGCCGACGCTTCCGCCTGGTCCACGTGCTCTTTGCCGGCGGCAAGGTCATCGAGACCGCGACCTTCCGGCGCGCGCCCGAAGCCAACGAGCGTGAGGGCGAAGACCTCCTGATCCGCAACGACAACGTCTTCGGTGACGCCCACGAAGACGCCGCGCGGCGTGACTTCACCATCAACGCGCTGTTTTACGACGTCGAGAATCGCGAGGTCATCGACTGGGTCGGGGGCATGCCCCACATCGAAGGCCGCGTGGTGCACACCATCGGTGATCCGGTGGTGCGCTTCCAAGAAGATCCAGTGCGCATCTTGCGGGCGATCAAGTTCAGCGCGCGACTCGACCTGGGCATCACTCCCGACGTGTACGACGCCATCGTGCAGTGCCGCGGATCTTTGGCCATGGCCGCGCGCCCGCGGCTTTTCGAAGAGCTGCTGCGCCTGCTTCGCGAGGGCGCTTCCCAGCGATCGTTCTGGTTGGCGTGGGAGACGGGCGTGCTCGACGTGCTCTTGCCCGAGCTGTCGGCTTACCTCTCGGATTGTGAAGAGGACGACGGCATCGTGTGGCGCATCTTGCGCGAGCTCGACCACCAAACCCGCGAGCGGGGCGGCGCCTTCGACGACGTCGTGCTCTGGACCTTGCTCTTGCTCGAGCCGATGCAGGAGATCACCCGCGGCGAGAAGGACCGAGTCGAGGCCGCCTCCGACTTCCTCGAGCCGATCATCGATCGACTCAACGTTCCGCGTCGGATCGCGGACGCGGTGCGGCGGATCGTGGCCATCTATCCGCGTCTCGAGTCCGGTCGCACGGGTCGCTTCGCAAAGACGCCGCTCTTCGCTCTGGCCGAAGAGGTGTACCAGATCCATCGCACCGCTCTCGGCCATGCGCGGCAAGAGCCCACGGGCGCACCACCCGCGGACTCCTCCGAGCTCGGCCCCAAGCGTCGCCGCCGTCGCCGCCGCCGCTAGCAGGTCAGTTGCTGTTCATCTCGACGCGTACCAGCTTCTTGCCCAAGAAGAGGTAGTCGCCGTGGGCGAGCGGCTTCTCGCTCTTGAGTCGGATGTACGTGCCGTTGCGGCTCCCGTGATCCGTCAGCATGAACTTCCCGTCCTTCTCCTCGACGGTGCAGTGCTTGGCCGACATGAACACGTCGCCGGGGAAGTTGAGGTCGCCGTCTTCGCGACCGATATTCAGGGTATTTCCCCGAGCGCACACCGTCATGCCGACGGCGCCGCCTTCGAGCAGCTGGTTGAGCCGAAACGCGCTCGGATACTTGGGTGACGAGTAGAAGAACGTGCCCTCCGAGTCGTTGCCGTCGGAGGCCTTGGGCGTCGGGTCCAGGCGGAACAACTGCTCGCCGACCATGAAGGTGTCGCCCGGCGCGACCTCGACTCCGCCGCGGATCCGGAAGAACACGCCGTTGAGCGAGCCCTCGTCGCGAATCACCAAGGCGCCGCTGCGGTAGAAGAAGTTGGCGTGCTTGGGCGAGACGTAAGGGTCGTCGGAGAAATCCAGGTCGAGCCCGTGCCCTGCCAGGTGTTGGTCGGCCTTCAGGTGATAGGACAGACCCTCTTGTTCTCCACCGTGCCGGTCTTGGCCGCGGATCACGACGACGCGGGCCTTCTCGGGGTCCTGCATGTCGCTGAAGAAGTTGGCTTGGATGTTCAGGATGTGGTCCGGAACCGGCGTTCCACAGCGCCCGCAAAACTTGTGCCCACTTGGCACCGGGCTCATGCACGATTCACAGACGTAGTTCCTTGCTTGATCCATCCGTTCCTCCTCCGCTCTCCCCACTGGGGCGCGGCCAACGTCAACCGAGACTCGATCAATTTCTGCCGTCTGGGAACGGACTTCTCGCGTATCGAAGGAGACGGTCGTGTCGTCGTCGAACACCGCCCCAGGCGGCGCGATGCTGGGCACCCGGATCGGGATCTCTGCTCCGTCGAGAAAAAGCCGCAAAATTTGGCCGCAACCCGCGCAGATATTCGTCCCGAGGGGACTGCATGCGTCGCAGTGCCCACAGACGATTCCGAGCTCGAGAGCGGGCTCACCCATTCCAACTGCCCCCACGCTAGAAAAACCCGGGGCCAAAGGCTAGCGGATCACGCTGAAGCGCGCGTCGGAGTCCAGGTAACCTGCTCGGCTGACCAGGCGGAATGCCACCGTTTCCTTGCAGGTTGCCAGATCGACCAGGCCAAAATCACGGGAATCATAGGGCAAGAGCCGGTTGTCGCTGACCAGGAAGTATTTGCCGGCCTCGACGGACTGATCGACAGGCGAGGCCTGCACGCCGTGCCCGCCCGTCGCGCCGCGCATGTGCGACACGCCTGCGACCGCCTCGACGTCGCAGTTCTGCTCGATCTCCGCGCCCGTGCTGGGGTGAAAGACCTTGAAGGTGCGGGGCTTGCAGGCGTGCTCGGTCTCCGCAGCGCGGCCGTTCACGACCACGCGAGCGCCCTCGATCCGGACCTTGTCCCCCGGATCGCCGATGATCCGACCGACGACCATGCGCTCTGGAGTGCCGGGTTCGGGGCACAGCACCAGGTCGCCGAACTTGGGCGGCGTGAGTCGCCAGAGGATGATCAGATCACCCCCGCGCAAGGTCGGAGCGATGGACGCTTCGAGATACGGGTCACCCTCGGGAATTCGCCACCAGCGTATGGCGGTCGCTCGGGCGATTCCGACCAACACGCCGACGATGAGAGCGGTCCAGAGCAGAAACCTCAGGAGCTTCTGCATTGCGACCCAATCGTAGCCGATGGACCGGGCGATGGCACATTTGGTGCGCGCTCAGCCCGGGGGACAACCGCCGATGGGGGGCAGCTCCGAGGCGCTCTGCCCGTCCGCGATGGCCTTTGCTGAAGCAAAGACCGATCGCCAGCGGTCGAGTCGCGTGAACTCGGCTCGCCCCCGCGTGGCCTCGCTGCCATCGATCACCGCCGCGGAAATCACCCCCACGACCTCTCCGGAGCCCTCCGCGAGGATCGGGCCCCCCGAGTCGCCGGGACAAATGCTGGCATCGAGCCGGAAGCGCGAATCGAGTAGGCGGTCGATTCGCCCGCCTGAACGGTGTCGGCGCGAGATGGCCTCCGTCGACAAAGCGCAGCGCCCGAACCCGACGGGCTTCACGTGCTCACCCAGCGCGGGGCTCGCGTCGAGGCGAGGCTTCACGGTGGCAACGCCGATCAGCTTTCGCTCCAGGATCAGGACGGCGATGTCGCCCTCGCCCGCAGCGTGGCCACAAGGCGGAGTCACCACGGCCCGCACGCCGACCTCGCCCCAGGGCAGATCGTCGCCGCCGAGCTCCACCCTGATGTCCCGCGGACGCGCGTTCTTGTCGGTGAAATCGCCGTACTTGTCGCGCTGCGCCACGCAGTGGTGGGCGGTGAGGACCTGGTCTTCGTCGATCAGCGTCCCCGAACAGCTGGTGCTCGCGACCACCACCCGGACCACGAAGTCGTCATCGCGCGCCAACGCGAAGGGCAGCTCCGGGGGCTCGAGGCGAGCGTCGTCATCGGGGCCCGCGGCGGGTCGGGGCGTCTGATCCGGCTTCACGCGGAACGAGCGCATATTCGCGCAGCCCGCAGCGGTGAAGGCGAGGACGGCGGCGGTGATGGCGACGCTCTTGATCATCGGAGGTCCAAGGTGACCTCACGCATCGATATTCGATAGGCGTGCCGAGTGCGGGCCGGGTCGTCTTTCGGATCGTCGATGCCCTGACGAACCAGCTCGGAGAACAACCGTTCGCGTCGCTGGGCGCGCGCGAGCAGCACCGTCGAACAGGTCACCACGGTGCAGGTGTCCAGCATCCGTCGCTGCGCGTCGAGTGCGGCCTCCGCGGATCCGAGCTGCCACAGGGTACGGGCGCGGCCATCGGCGATGCTCGGGAGGTCCCTCACCGAGGCGGGGGCGCGGCTCAGCGCCGCAAACGCCGCTCCAGGTGCTCCCCGATCCAGGTAGTGATCCACGAGATCCGCGAGCGCGGAGGCGTTCTCGGGTCGAGCGCTCACCTCGGCCTCGAGCGCTACGACCTCTGGGCCGAGCTGTCGACCGACCAGGGCAGGGGCCGCCGGGACCGGTGAAGATACCGCCGCCCACAGCCCGCCAAGGCCGACCAGAGCAAGAGCGGTCCAACGAACGTGATGCATCGACCCTGAATCCGTTGCCGACAACGGGCTCTCCCGAAAGTTCCCGCTCGCATTCTGACCCATCGAGACTCATACGTCTTGGGTCGCCCAAAGCGTTCTTCAGCGCGCGATCACCAGGTCGTCCTTGTGCACGACCACCAGGTCGCCCGCACCCGCCGCCAGCTCCAGGTCCTTGCCCTTCAAGCCGGCGGCGCGCGTCATTTCCTGGGGACCCGAGCCGCGTGAGACCTCTACCTACCTCGGCACCTTGCGTGTCCACCAGGCGGACCGCGTCGCCGGGATGGAAATCACCCCGCACTCCCAACACGCCCACCGGCAGCAGGCTGCTCCTGCCCCCGGCCAGGGCTCGCACCGCGCCGTCGTCCAAGATCAGCGTCCCGCGGGGGCGGAGTGTGTAGAAGATCCAGTGCTTGCGCGCCCGGAGCGGCTCTCCGATGCAGGGGAAGAGGGTGCCGACGTCTTTGCCGCGCAGGATCTCGTCGAGCACGCGCGGGTGCTTGGCTGAGGCGATGACCACCGAGGCCCCGGACCGGCGCGCCTTGTCAGCGGCGTCCAGCTTGCTGGCCATGCCGCCTGCGCCGACCGGTTCGCCTGAGCTCGAGACGCTCCCGATGGACGACTCCGCCGTCAGCGTCGAGATGCGCCGGCCTCGGGGATCGAGCACGCCTTCCACGTCGGTCAGGAGCACGAGCAGATCGGCGCCGACCAAGGGCACGACCATCGACGCGAGCTGGTCGTTGTCGCCGAAGCGGATCTCGTCGGTCGCGACCGTATCGTTCTCGTTGATGATGGGGATGGCGCCGGCGTCCAAGAGCGCGGCGAGGGCATCCCGAGCGTTGTTCAAGCGCACGCGATCGGACAGATCTGCGTGCGTCAGCAGCACCTGGGCCACCGTCAGCCCGCGCTCACCAAAAGCCTCGTCGTAGCTGCGCATGAGCACGCTCTGCCCGGCGGCGGCGGCCGCCTGCAGCTTGGCCATCTCGCGCGGACGCGTGCGATAGCCGAGGCGCTTGCAGCCGATGGCGATAGCGCCGCTCGACACCAAGAGCACCGCGCGATCCGTGGCGCGCAGGTCGGCAATCTCGGCGGCGAGGGCCCGCGGCGCGTCCTTGTCGGCGGCCAGGGCCCGGGATCCGATCTTCACGACCACGCGCCGAGCGCGGGTGAGGGCGGCGCGTTCCTTGGTCATGCAGGCGCGTACGATGAAGCGGACGAGCCGTCAGCGTCAAGCAGAGCGCAGCGAGGGCAAGGGCAAGAGCTCGACGATGGGCGCCCCGACCTCCAGCGCTGCTTCGACGATGGCGTCCGTGGTGCCGGCCTCCGGCACGCTGACGACGAGGCGCGCGGCTTCGGCGGTGTCGCTCCCGGCGCCGCCAGTGACGGGAACGAACTGGCCGTTGGGGTTCGCGATGGCCACCTCGAGTCCGGCGCTCTCCAGGCGTTCTACCAGCGGCCCACCGCCGCGCAGCACCGATACCAGATAGCGATGGCCTGGCGCTTCGAAGAAAGAGAGCGGACCTCGCCCCACCAGGGCGCCGGCCGTCAGCACGATCACCTCGTCCGCGCCCTCGAAGAGCGCATGCTCGGGGCCCGATCGTGGCAAAGCCCTGGACGAAACCAGCAGGTGGCGTCCTTCGCGCGCGCGTCCGATGACGCCGCAAATGAGCTCCACGCCGCGATCGTCGAGGCTCAGCGTGGGATCTTCGACCGCCAAGACCGCGGGGGAGTCGAGGAGCGCGAGCGCGATGCCCACGCTGCGCTGCTCCCCGAGCGTCAACGTGCTCAGGCGACGCGTCGCGAGGTGAGTCAGAGCGAGCCGCCCGAGCAGCGCGCCCACCGCCTGGGACGCCTCGCGTCGACTCACGCCGCCGAGGCGTGCGCCTTCGATCAAATACCGGTCGAGGTTCCACGTCTCGGGCAGCGCGAACTCGGCGCGGGCCACCCCGACGACGCCCGCAGCGACCGCGCGCTCCGCTTCGTGTCCCAACACCGACACCTGACCGGTGACCAGATCCGCGGTGCCGCCCAAGAGCGAGAAGAGCCCGTGGAAATCTCCGACCAGCCCCAGCGTCGAGCCCATCGCGGTGAGCGACAGGCCCTCGATCAAGGGAACGCCATCTTGATCGATGCGCGCGGCGGCGATCTCGAGCAGCGCGGTCACGGCTTCACCGGCAAGAACTCCATGCGTGCGAGGGGCTTGTCCGGCGCGTGCACCGTGAAGGGCGCAAGGGCCCGCGCGAGATCCACGATCTCTCCTGGCAAGATGGCTTCGGCGCCGGCGCGGGCGCCCACGCCCTCGAGCCCGAGCAGCTTGCCCACCAGCGACTGGTCCGGCGGCGGAAGCTCGAGGATTTGCGCGTGGTCGGGCAGACCGGCGAGCTTTCGCGCGTGGGCCAGCGCTTGGCGCAGGCCGCCGAGCTCGTCCACCAGCTTTCGGTTCAGCGCCTGCTCACCGGTCCAGACGCGCCCTTGACCCACCTTGTCGACGTCCTGCTTGGCGAGCTTTCGGCCTTGAGAGACGCGGGTCAGAAACACGTCGTAGAACTGCCCGACCTTCTTCTGGAGCTCGGCCTTCTCGCTGTCGGTGAAGGGGCGGTAGATGCTCTCGACGTCGGCGCGCGGAGCCGTCTTGTAGGTCTCGACGCTGACGCCGATCTTCTTCAAGAGCTCGGCCACGTCGGCCTTGCCGTAGAAGATGCCGATGCTGCCCGTGATGCTGAGCGGGTTGGCGAAGATTCGCGTCGCGGGCGAAGCGATGTAGTAGCCGCCGCTGGCGGCCGAAGCGCCCATGCTGACGACCACCGGTTTGACCTTGGCGGTGAGCTGAACTTCGCGCCAAATCACGTCGCTGGCCATGGCCGAGCCGCCGGGCGACTCGATGCGCAGCACCACCGCGCCGATCATCGGGTTCTCGCGTGACTCTTTCAGGGTCTTGGCGATGGTGTACGAGCCGGCGAGCTTCATGCCGACGAGCGGGACGGTCTTGCTCTTGCCGTCGACCATGTCGCCGTCGACGTAGACGAGGGCGACGCGCCGGCCCACGCCGAAGCGAGCTGGCGCCCTCGGTGCGCGTTCGTCGTCGATCAGGACAGTCGGGCGCCCCACGAGCTTGTCCACGGCGCTGCCGACCTCGTCGTCGAAGGCATAACCGTCGATCAAGCCGTGGGTATAGGCCTCGGATGCGATGTACGGACCCCCGGCGATGCGCTTGCGCAGATCAGCCACGGCGATGCGCCGTCCCTGCGAGACGCCCTCGACGAGCTGCCGTTCGTGCTGCTGCAAGAGATCGATCTTGTCTGCTCGCGAGACCTCGGTGGCCGAGTCGCGGGTGAGCCGCTCGGGGGCGCTCTTGTGCTGCCCGATGCGCACGAAATCGGCCCGGATGCCCAGCTTGCCGAGCAGCGACGCAAAGTACATTGCCTGGGACTTCAGGCCCGCGAAGCGCAAGCCGCCGGCCGGGTTCATCAGGGTCTTGTTGGCGGCCGCGCACAGGTACAGCTCGGAGCCGCCCGCGTCTTCGAGGTGACACAGCACGCGTTTGCCGTTCGCGCGCAGGAGCTGCACGGCGTCTCGGAGCTCTTGCACGTGGGCCATGGAGGATGCGGGAGAGCTGCGGAGCTCGAGCACCACTGCATCGACCTTGTCTTCTTCGGCGAGGCTCCAGAGTTGCTTCAAGAGCGCGACGTGGCCTCGGGTCCCGGGCGTCTCTTCCAGGCGAAGGCGCACCGAGTAGCGCGGGGCTTCCATGCCCGAGGTCTCGCGGAAGCCACGGAACGCGACCTCGACCTGGGCGCCGTAGGAGCCCTTCTCGCCGAGGCCTGTGCCGGTCACGCTGCCACCGGCAAACTCGGCGCTGCCCCCAGCTCCGCTCACGTTGAAGGCCATGTTCGCGGACGCGAGCCACGCGCGCCGGTGAGATTCTTCGGGCCGACTCATGGAGAAGTCGCCACGAAGGCGCCCCAAATAGGGCACGTCGATGCCGAGTGTCGCTCGCGGCGTCCAGTACCCCTGGCGAACATCGACGTACTTGCCTTCGAGGCCGACCTCGAGGGCGCGGGAGCCGGTGGGGCGGATCGCGAGCGCGATGTCGTAGGACCGCTCGAGGCCGAAACCGAGGGAGTTCGTCGGGCTGTTGATGTCGTGGGCGACCAGCGACATCGCCAGGTGGTCGAAGGGTCGCGCGCTGTAGCCGATGGTGAACGAAGAGAGGCCGTCCATGACCGCGGCGTCCGAGTAGGTTCGTTGGAGTGAGAGCCCGAGCGACGAGAAGTCCGAGCCCGCGGCGACGCCCCAGGTCAGCCACTGGTAGTTGAACTGCCCAAAGGGTCCCGAGATGGCCGAGTAGGGCGGATCGACGAGATCGAGCCGGATGCCCGTGGCGACGGGCACGTAGGGAAGCGGGAACCCCAGCGCGAAGGCGTGGCCTTGCCACGGCACCTGGTTGGACTCGTCCAGGTAGATCGAGCTCCACCGAAACTCGGAGCCCGGCAGAAACGCGAGGTTCGCCGGGTTTTGCACCAAGGCTGTCGTGTCGTCGGTACCCGCCACGCTGCGCCCGAGGGCCGGCAAGGGAGTCGGGCGCTGAACGACGTCCTGGGCGGGCGCGGCGGCGGCAGCCAACACCAGCGAAAGGCAGCTGAGTATTCCAAACGGACGAAGCCTCATGGGAGCATTCCTCGCGCCCGGGCCACCAACTCGATGGCCGAGCGTTGACGAGCGAGCTCGTCGTTGTCTTTGACTGGCAAGAAACGAGAGTTCGCGCCGTCGCGCGGGAGGCGCACGAAGCGCGTATCGAGGTGACTGGTGACCTCACCGATCAGGCGCTCGAACTGGATCACGGGGGAAGCGTCGACCTTCTTGTGCGCGACGAAGAAGGTCCAATCCATCGCCAGCTCGAGGAGCGCCCGGGCCGAAAAGTGGAAGGTGTTGGTGTTGAAGACCGGGACCGTGGTCGGATCGAAGCCCTCGGGAAGGCGGAACTCCTCGAGCACCACCGCTCGGCCGTTCCAACGCACGGGGATGCCTCCGCGATCGCTCGGCTCTTTGTCCACGACCTCGCAGCTCACGGGCTTTCCGTGATCCAGGTGCCAGCCGATCAGCACCGGATCGAGGGTGCCGCCGAGGTTGTCGATGTTCGCCATGGTGACGACTCGGCCGCCGCTCTCGACGAAGCGGCCGATCAGCCCGCTCGCGCGTAGCGCGTCGGGCAGGTCACCGTGCCCGGATGAGTGCAGGCTGGGCCTGCCGGCGGGATCAAGGAACAAGTTGCCGTCGGGCTCCAGGCGCAGCGACAGGTGCTGAGTGAAGGTGGCGATCTGACCCGTGTCGAGCCGGGCGCCGAGCGCGGCCCGAGTTGGCGCTTCGGTGCCGTCGCTGGTCATCAACCAGAAGGGCGGCGCGCGTCCTGTCAGCCGCTCGATGTGCGCGAGCTCCGCGAGCCGGAGGTCGAGGAACGAGTGTCCCGGCACCGCCTCTACCAAGGCCTTGACCACGCCTCCCATGCGCGTCGCCATGCCGCCAGCGAGCACCACCAGCGCGCACTGCCCTTGCGCCAAGGCCTCGAGCCCGATCTGCTCGAGGCGCTTTCGATCCGCCGAGCCCGCGGGCGGAAGATCGAGCACGTCGCCCGGTGATGGTGGATCCACCTGCCCGTGGACGCGGTTTTGGTCCGCGGATCCGCCCGCGACTCGCTGGGCCAGGCCCAAGAAGCGCGGGCGGTCGAAGGCGTATCGTTGCAGGCGCTCCTGAATATCCGCCGGGAGGCGATCGAGCGCATCCGAGAGCGACGCGGTCATGGCGGCGGAGCGTAACAGACTTCGGCCGCCGTCGAGGATGCACTACCCTGGAGGGGTGCGCCTGTTTTCGTTCGTCGTGGCAGTCGGCCTCAGCGGGTGCGTGACCGGGGTCGAGCGCCGCGCCACGAACAGCGAGGCGGCGCGGGAGACGCCGCCGCCGCCCGCTGACGAGCCTCACGCTGGGCAGCTCACCAGCGGCGCGCCCAAGGCGCGACCCGATTCCCACCCCCGAGGCCCCCCTCGGATCGAACTGGGTCTGGGTGCGCGGCTACTGGCACTGGGATGGTGTGCGCTACGTTTGGGTGCGCGGTCGCTGGGAGCCGGCGCGGCCGAGCTACCTGCGTCCGCTGCCGCGCTAGGGTGGACTTCCCGCGTCCGCCGCGGCATGTGCGGGGCATGACGATGTCGGGCCGTTCAGCGGTGGTCACGGGCGCAGCGCGGGGGATTGGTCGCAGCATCGCCGAACTTCTGCTCGAGCAGGGCGCTCGCGTGTTTGTCTTCGACCTCGAGCCTGGCGAAGCGCTGGCGGGCGCCGAGTTCCGCAAGGTGAACGTGGCGCAGGCGGCGTCCGTCGCGGCGGCCATCGAGGGCTTGCCCGACACCACCACGTTGCTGGTGAACAACGCCGGCATCACCCGCGACAAGAGCCTCGGCAAGATGAGTGACGACGAATGGCAGTCTGTCTTGGACGTGAACCTGACGGGTGCTTTCAACATGGTGCGCGCGCTGGCGCCGCGGATGCGCGCCGCGGGTCACGGCCGCATCGTGAACCTGACGAGCATCAATGGGCTGCGCGGCAAATTCGGCCAGACCAACTATTCGGCGGCGAAGGCCGGCCTGATCGGCTTGACCAAGGCGGCGGCGCGCGAGCTCGGCGCCAAGGGCGTCACGGTGAACGCCGTCGCGCCGGGCATGGTGCTGACCGAGATGACCCTGGCGTTGCCCGCCGAGTTCCGCGACAAGGCCCAAGCCGAGGCGGTCTTGCCTCAGCTGCCCACGCCGCGGGATGTGGCCAACGCCGTGGCTTTTCTGCTGTCCGACGCCGCACGCTGCATCACCGGCGAGGTGATCCGCGTGGATTCTGGTCAGTACATCTGACGACGGTCATGCCGTCGAGATGGGCTGAGCGCCGCCCCGCGAGTATGCTTCCGGCGTGTCTTCCGCCGAGCCTCGCCGACTGCAAGTCGTCCACGACTACCGCCCCCTGCTCGTGGTTTGGGAGACCACGCTGCGTTGCGATCAACACTGCCGCTTCTGCGGCACACGCGCTGGCAAGGCGCACCCCAACGAGCTGACGACCGAAGAGTCGCTCGACGTGATCGAGCAGCTGCACGCCATGGGCACCGCTGAGATCGCCGTGCACGGCGGCGAGGCCTACCTGCGCGACGACTTCTTGACCGTGGTGCGCGCGATCCGGGCGCGCGGCATGGAGTGCACGATGGTGACGGGCGGGCGCGGCATCACGCCGGAACTCGCGGACGGGCTGCGGGACGCCGACGTGACCGCGGTGAGCGTGTCTTGCGACGGGCTCGAGGCCACCCACGATGACCTGCGCGGTCTGAAGGGCAGCCATCGCTCCGCGCTCCGGGCCATGGAGTTGCTCGGCGAGCGTGGCGTCGCGGTCGGCAGCAACACCCAGGTCAACCGCAAGAACTACCGCGAGCTCGACGCCATCCTGGATCTAATCGCGGATCGAGGCGCCTATGGCTGGCAGGTGCAGCTGATGGTGCCGATGGGGCGGGCGACGGAGGCCGACGATCTCTGGCTCCAGCCCTACGACATCCTGGAGGTCATGCCGCGCATCGCGGCAGCGCGGCAGCGCGCCGACGAGCGAGGCGTCAAGCTCTGGCCCGGCAACAACGTGGGCTACTTTGGGCCCTACGAGCACCTGCTGCGTGCCGATCGCACGCGCCACGGCTTCTCGAGCGGCTGTGGAGGTGGCGTGCGGACCTTGGGCGTCGAGGCCAACGGTGACATCAAGGGCTGCTCGGCCATGGCGTCACAGGGTTACGTCGGCGGCAACGTGCGCGACAAGAGCATCCGCGAGATCTGGGACACGGCTCCGGAGCTGCACATCACGCGCAAGTTCGCCATCGACGATCTCTGGGGCTACTGCCGCTCCTGCTACTACGCCGAGACCTGTAAGGGCGGCTGCGTGTGGACCAGCTCGACGCTGCTGGGCAAGACCGGCAACAACCCCTATTGCCACCACCGCGCCCTCGAGATGCTGCGCGGGAACCAGCGTGAGCGCCTGACTTTGGTCTCCAAGGCTCCCGGGACGATCCGCGACACCGCGCTTTTCGCGCTGACCGTCGAAGACGCTCCGGCCGACTGGTCAGCGGAGCTTCCCGCGCAGGGTTGAGGCGCGAGTACCAGGTCGAGATCGAGCCTCCGCGCTCGGCAGAGTGAGCACGAAGCCGGCTCGCCCCAGCGCCTTTCCGTTCACCAAGATCTCCACGGCGTGCTCGCCCGCGTGGTAGCGGCGGGCGGAGATGGCGCGGAAGGCGTGCCGTTTCTCAATCTCCGCGCTGCCGCCGGCGGCGAGCGTGAGCTTCTTCAGCTTGAACACCTTGGGCTTCGTGCTGCCGTCGGCCTTCTGGTGGAAGATCGCGTAGTCAACCACCAGATTCTGGGCGCGCGCGGCCTTCGACCCGAGCGCGAACGAGATCTCGATGGCGCCGCCCAGGCGCACGCGCTTTGGCACGACGGTCAGTTCCGAGAGCCTCACCTTCGGATCGGTCGTGTGCCCCAGCAACGCGAACACTCCAGGGTGTCCCGCCTTGACCAATGATCGCGTTGCGCGCTCGATGATCCAGCGCCGTTCCGGCGAGGCTCCACGGTTCCAGCGCCTGCACACGTCGAGCAGCAGGTCCGGGTGGTCTTTGCCAATGTCGTTCAAATGATTGCCGACTGAGCGGCGCACGTACTCCGACTCGTCGTCCTTCAGGAGCTCGAGCAGCTCCAGCGTCGGACCCGGATCCTCGCGGAACGCCTGCAAGTGCTTGCCCCAGGGCAATCGCGGTCGCGTGCCTTCCGAGACCAAGCGGCGCACGTTTGCGTCGTCGTCTCGCGTCCAGCGCTTCAACAGCGTGAGGGACCGCTTTGGGTAGCGCTCCAGGAAGGGGCGCACGGCGAACTCCGCCGAGAACAACCCGGTCAGCCGGCGCAACGCGGCCATGGAACGATCGAAGTCGTGCAGGCCTGCTTGCGCGACCCAGTCGATCAGCGGCCACCAAGCAAAGCCGCGCAGCGGGTCGTCGGCGTCACCGCTGTCCCGGTGCTCGCCCGCGCCCACCACGATCTCGAGCGCGCGCGGAAAATTCTCGGACAGATGGCGCTCGAGAGAATCGATCACGTGCTGCACGCGCGCTTTGAGCTCGAGCTGGGCAAGGCCGCGACAGGCATCGCGCACGAAGGCGGCCTCGTCGAAGCTCGGGTCGGACCTCCGGAGCGCGCCCGCCAGGCGACGCACGGCTGCTGGACCCAGGCCGTCTTTCATGGGGCCGAGTCTCGCATCCCGCTCGACTTCGAGCTAGAGCGACGCGCAATGCACGAGCTATTGAAGATGACCGCCCTGGAGCTCGCCGCCGCGATTCGGCAGCGCGAGATCTCCAGCGAAGAAGCCTGCCGCTTCTACCTCTCGCGCATCGAGCAGCTCGACGGCAAGTACAGCGCGTTCGTGAGTGTGCTCGAGGCGAGCGCGCTGCGAGCCGCACGCGGCAAGGACCAGAAGAGCCGCTCGACTCCGGCGGACGAGCTACCGATCTTCCACGGCGTTCCCCTCGGGCTCAAAGACCTGGCGCTCATGCGCGGGACGCGCACTCAGCTGGGCTCGCGCGCGTTCCGCTACTTTCGCGCTCCCATCGACGCACCGGTGACCAAGTTGCTCAAGCGCGGCGGCTTCGTGGTCCTGGGCAAGACGGCCACCTCCGAGTTTGGCGCGCTGCCCGTCACCGAGCCCTTGATCCACGCTCCGACGCGCAATCCGTGGAACCCCGAGCACACCCCTGGCGGTTCCAGCGGCGGCTCCGGTGCGGCGGTGGCCGCGGAGCTCGTTCCGCTGGCGCACGGCTCCGACGGCGGCGGCTCGGTGCGCATCCCCGCAGCGTTCTGTCACCTCTACGGCTTCAAGCCCACCCACAGCCTGCTCGGCAATCTGCACGGGCGCGTGAACACCTTGGCGCTGTCCACCATGGGACCCCTCACGCACGACGTGGCAGACGCGGCGGCCATGCTGGACGTGATGCGCGGTCACCCCATGACGCACAGGCACTATGCGCAAGACAGCTGCCTCACCCAGCAGGCCTTGCCGACCTTGCGCTCACTGAAGATCCGTTTCTGCACCGAAGCCATGATAGGGCACGTGGAGCCGGAGATCGCGGCGGCCGTCGAGAGCGCAGCGCACATTCTCGAGGGCTTCGGACATCGCGTGGAGCAAGTGCCGATGGTGCAAGGCCGACTCGAGGACTTCCTTCCGCTCTGGCAACGCATGTTGGCCAACGTGCCGTCCATCAGCGAGAGCGTGCTGCAGCCCGTGACCCGTTGGTTGCGCCAGGTGGGGCGCGGGCTCGACCACGCCGAGACCCAGCGCTTGAAGCAGGTGTTGTTGCAGCGCGTGCTCGAGTTTCACGGCGACGCGGACGTGCTGCTGACGCCGACCGTGGGTCAGTACGCGCCCAAGGTCGGCGCGTTTGCCGGGCTCGAACCCGAGGCGGCCTTCATCGCGATCTCAGCGCTCGGCAGCTTCACCGCGCCCTTCAACGTGACCGGACAACCGGCGGCCAGCATCCCGGCGGGCGTCTCCGACTCCCGGCTGCCCTACGGCGTTCAGATCGTCGGCCGCCAGGGCCGCGACGACGTGGTGCTGCGCCTGTCACGGCAGCTCGAAGAGGCAATGCCGTGGCGCGAGCGTTCGCGGCAGTGGAACCAGCTGCCGCGCTGATCGCGTGAGGTGGGCGATCTGATGCTACATTCGCCCTGGGCCATGGCCGCGAACCCCGCCACAAAGCGTGGAGGTGTTTCGCCTGGACGCCGACAGCTACCGCCTCGCGGCCGTGCACGGGGAAGCGGACGTGGTCCGGCTCGAGCCCTTCGACGCCATCGAGCTGACTCTCTCTGCGCTGTGGCCCGAGCGCGCCGGCACTCCCTGAGGTGGGCTGCGGCGAGGGCGCCAATCGGCGTTGTCGGAACTCAATCGCGCTTGGCTCGGCGCACGCGCACGATGGGATTCGCATCCAACGTGGGATCATCTCCGCGTTCGAACTGCATGCGCAGAGCCCAAATCTCACCCCGCGGGTCCCGGGCGATCAACGTCACGTCGTCGCGCCGAACGTATCGCGGAACGCGGACGCGAGCGACCGGCGCAGCAACCGCCGTTCAGCGCCGGCGAGCGCGAGCGTTCACGTCCCTGGAAGCCGGCGCGTCGCCGGGATCACTTGTCAGGAGGAGGCGGAGGCGGACCGTAGAGCGGAGCACCGCCGCCGCTGCCGCCCGTCGCAGCGCCGCCAGTGCCGGCCGCGCCGCCCGACCCCGCGGAGCCCGCAGCGCCGCCAGTGCCGGCCGCGCCGCCCACCGGCGGTGGGCCGTAGAGCGAGACCATGCCTCCACTGCCAGCGTCGCCGCCGGTGCCACCGCTCGACGCGCCGCCGCTGCCGGCGACTCCGCCACCGCTGCCGCCCGTGCCGCCGCTGGCAGCTCCGCCGGTGCCGCCGCCGCCATCACGATCCGTGTCGCCGCCGCACGCGGCCAGCGAGAGACCGACGCCGACCACGAGAGCGGCGGTGACGCCCATGCGACTGCGCGAGGTGCGACAGAATGGACAGCTGCTCTCGGCGGCCTTCACGTGCCGACGGCACGATTCGCAGACGAAGAACGACTCCATGGGTCGGAAGTCTTCCACGCCCGCGCAGTCAGCGAGATGATGGATGTCAACGCGACAGCGGAGCGCGGTTCAGTGCGGGTGAGGCGGTGGAGGCGCGTAGGCGGGGACCGCCAACGGGCCCGCGTCTCTGTCCACTAGGGCATCTTCGCCCGCGATTTCGCCGTGATGATCGCCGGAGTGCTCGTCCACGGGAGGTGGGCCGTAGACCGTCGCCGGCCCGCCGCCTTGCTCAGTGTGGGCCGGTGGCCCGTAAACGGGCGCGGGCATGCCGGAGTTCGGACCCCCGCAGGCCGAGAGCGACAGTCCGACGCCCACGATCACCGCGGTTGCCGCCGCCGAATGGCGCTTGCCCGCGTGACAAAACGGACACGCACTCGAATCCGATTTCACGTGTCGCCGACACGACTCACAGACGACGTACGAGTTCACCTTCAGCCCGCGTCGGACGGCGGTGGACCATACGCTGGCATTGCGCCGCCCTGGCCGCCGGTGTTGCTGCCTGCCGAGCCGCCCGATCCCGCCGTGCCGGCCGCGCCGCCCATCGGAGGAGGTCCGTAGGCCGGTGCGATGCCGCCCTGGCCGCCGGTGTTGCTGCCTGCCGCGCCGCCGCTCCCAGCTGCGCCACCGGTCGCGGTGCCACCGGTGCCACCGCTGCCGCCCGTCGCCGCGCCGCCGGTGCCACCACTGCCTCCGCCGTCGCCATCACCACCGCATGCGGCGAGTGAGAGCCCGACGCCCACCACGAGCGCGGCGGTCACGCCGATGCGGCTCTTGGACGAGCGACAGAACGGACACGCTGTTTCGGTCGCCTTGATGTGCCGATGGCACGACTCGCATACGCTGAAGGAATCCATGATGCCTCGACCCGGAGGGTCCCACGCGCCGGCGCGGGTCGACATGACGACGGTCAACTCGGGATTTCAGCAGTCGTCGGGGACGGACTTCACGCCGTCGGGCCCACCGATGAGCGACCAGGTCCACGGAGTCGGCAAGTGTCCGAAGGCCAGCTGCTTCACCCCGGGGGAGGCCTTCTTCATGATCGCAGCCACCGAACAACGAGGTGCCGGGATGGTCGGCTGCTGGCAGTTGTAGGTGGCGTCTTCGAAGGGCGCGGCGAAGGTCCCGTACATGGTGGTGCTCACGGACACGACGCAGGTCTTGCTGGCCTTCGAGGCGGACGGCGAGCGAAAAACGAAGCTGATGACGTGCGTGGGCTTGGTCAGCGAGACGCTCCCGTCGGCCTGTACTCCCAGCATCGAGATCGACACGAGCTCGGCGTCTGGGAAGTGTTTGCGGGCGGCGACCCGCGCCGCGTCGAGGTCTGGGAAGGGCGCCCCGCCGACGGAGCCCGTGGGGCCCGTGCCGTCGAAGTTGACGTTGACCGAGTCTCGATCGGCGACCAAGTAGACGATGATGGCTGACGCGACGGCCGCGAGCGCGATCAGCGCGCCCATGATACCCACGATCAAGCCCACCGGTGACGAACGCTTCCTCGCCGGGGCGAGCGAGGTGCCGCCGACGCTCGTGCGCGAACCTACCCCGCTCTGCGCGGCCGTTGGCGCAAGCTGGACGGGTGTGGGTGGGCCGACGCGCGGCAGGGCTTTCGCCGTCACTCCCGCGTCCGGCAACGACGGCAGCAATGCCGTGAGCGCTTCGGCCATCTCGGTGGCGGACTGAAAGCGGTGGTTCCGGTCCTTCTCCATCGCCCGCAAGATCACGTGCTCGAGGGCGGGCGGCAGGTCGTGACGAAGCGTCGAGGGTCTCGCCGGGCTCGCTTCGATGTGTTGCCGTAGCAACTCGAAGAGCGAGTCGGCTAGAAATGGGCGTTGGCCGGCAGCGCCTTCGTACAGCACGACGCCGAGCGAATAGAGATCGGCGCGGGCGTCCGCCGTCTGTCCCAGCGCCTGCTCCGGCGACATGTACTGCGGCGTGCCCAGGAGCGCGCCGGTGCGAGTGGCGTCGCTTTGGCCACCGAGCTCCGGGCGCAGCTTGGCGATGCCGAAGTCGAGGACCTTCACTCGCCCAAGGGTGGTCACGAACAAGTTGTCCGGCTTGAGATCTCGATGCGTGATGCCGTGGGAGTGCGCGGCTTCGAGGGCGCTGAGGGTTTCGAGGGCGATCCGCACCAGAGAGCCCAGGGGGAAGGGCCGGTGCGCGGCAAAGTGGCTGGTGAGCGGGGCGCCCTCGAGGCACTCCATCACGATGTAGGGACGTTGGTCCGGTAGGAGCGCCAGGTCGAGGACGTTCACGATGCTCTCGTGGCGGATCCGGTTGGCGGCGCGGGCCTCTGCGAAGAAGCGCTCCACCATGCCCAAAGTCGAGCTCGCGGATTGCGACAACACCTTGATGGCGACGCGGCTGCCGATGCTGGGCTGCACCCCGAGGTAGACCGCTCCCATGCCGCCTTGGCCGATCAAGCGCGCGATGCGATAGCTGCCCACGGTCTGCCCGAGCAGGGGATCGTCCGCGAAGACCAGGGAGGCCCCGTCTTCGGTGCAAAACCCCGGCGCATCGCCGGGCAAGCCGCAGCTCGGACACACGTACATCGCCGGTTCAGGGTCGCAGGGTGGCTGGACTTCCGCAAGCCAACTTGGCCGTCTCCTGGGGCATCTGCTACCCGCCGGGATCATGGCGGAAGCTCGCGAAGCAGAGGAAGTGACCGCCGCCTTCGAGCGGACGGCAGATCTGGTGTCCTTTCTGTCCGGGCAACTCGCGGTCCTGCGGACGCAGGCGCAGACCTTCCTCGGCATCGCAGGCATCTGCATCAGCGTGACCGGATTTGCCGGGCACAACATGGTCAACGCCGGCCCGCTCTCAGCGGTGGCGATGGTGGTCGGCATCGCGTTCATCATGGTCGCCATCGTCATCACGCTCAGGTGTCTCTCGAACGTGCGCTGGGTCAGCATGGATCTCGGCGACGGCAACCTCGAGCTGAGCAAGCGAGTGATCGCGCGACGCAACCTCTTGCAGAGCTCCTTGCAACGCGGCGCTGTGCTGATCGCGGTGGGGCTCGCGTGCTACGTGAGCGCGGTGGTGCTGGCCGCGCTCGCGAAGGGCGGCTGGACGCCGCCTTGAGGCGCGGTCCCGCTCGTGCCGGTCTGGATTGCGCTAGGTTCTGGGGAGAAGCATGAAGTTCCTGACCTCGCAGCTCGTGGCGGCGTTCCAGCAGCGCGAGATGCGACGCAACATCGGCGCATTGTTGAAAGTGCTGGGCGTGCTCGCGGCGGCGATCGCGGTCTACAGCGTCGTCTTCCACATGTTGATGCTCTACGAGGGCCAGAACCACTCGTGGCTCACGGGCGTGTACTGGACGCTGACGGTGATGAGCACCCTGGGCTTCGGGGACATCACCTTCCACAGCGACATCGGGCGCATCTTCAGCCTGGTCGTGCTGCTGACGGGCATCCTGCTCTTGCTCATCGTCCTGCCCTTCGCCTTCATCCGTTTCTTCTACGCACCGTGGCTGGAGGCCCAGCTCAAGCTGCGCGCGCCTCGCAGCGTCGCGGCGGGCTTGCAGGGACACGTGATCATCTGTCGCCACGACGCCTTGGCCCAGGCGCTGATCGCTCGACTGAGCAGCCTGCGCATCCCCTACGTGCTCTTGGAGCCGGACCCGGCACTGGCCATCGTGCATCACACCGACGGCCTCAGCGTCATCGTGGGTGAGCCCGCCGCGGTCGAAACCTGGCGCGCCTCCCGGGCCGAGGCGGCCGCGGTAGTCGTGGCAAACTTGGATGACGCGGCGAACACCAACATCGTGCTCACCGTGCGCGAGCACGCGCCCAGCGTACCGGTGGTGGCCCTCGTCGAGAACCTGGACTCGGTCGACATCTTGGAGCTCAGCGGCGCCCAGAGCGTCGTTGCCCTGAAAAACGAGCTGGGCGAGCAGTTGGCCAATCGCGTCTACGCAGGCAACGTCTGCGCGCATCCCATCGGGCACGTCGAGGACCTCGTGCTCGCGGAGTTCCCCGTCCGTGGCACGCAGTTGGTCGGCCGAACGCTCCGAGAATCGAACCTGCGAGAGGCCACTGGTCTGAGTGTCGTCGGCGTCTGGGAGCGGGGGCGCTTGCTGCCCGCGCAAGCCGACACGCTTCTGTCCGAGGACTCCGTTCCCGTCGTCGTCGGCACCGAAGAGCAGGTGTCGGGGCTGAACGCCATGTTCGTGATCTACGCACCGAACGACGCGCCCGTGTTGGTGATTGGGGGCGGCAAGGTGGGGCGGGCCGCGCTTCGGGCGCTGGCGGCGAAGCAGGTGTCCACGCAGGTCATCGAGGCCGAGGAGAAGCTGCGGGTGAAGTTGGAGGCGCTGACCTCGAAGGTCATCATCGGCGACGCGGCCAACCTGCAGGTCATGCGCGACGCGGGCATCGAGAATGCGCCCTCGGTCGTGCTGACGACTCACGACGACGCGGTGAACATCTATCTCGCCATCTATTGCCGCAGGCTCAACCCGCACTGTCACATCGTCAGCCGCGTGACCCATGAACGGAACATCGAGGCGATCCATCGGGCGGGAGCCAACTTTGCCCTGTCGCAGAGCTCCCTGGGCGCAAAGCGCGTGCTCAGCGTGATCGAGAAGCGCGAGCTCGCCATCATCGGCGAAGAGGTGGACACCTTCATGGTGAGCGTGCCGCGGTCGTTGCGAGGCCGGTCGCTGGACAACAGCGAAATTGGCGCGAAGACCGGCCTCAGCGTGATCGGGATCCGCCACGCGGGTGAGCCGCTCTCGTTGGCGAAGCCGGACAGCACCCTCGATGCCGACGCACAGCTGGTATTGATGGGCACCAAAGCTCAGCGGGACGTGTTTACCCGGGTCTTCGAACCCGACGCGAAGCACTGAGCGTCGACTTCGTCAGCGCCAGCCCCAGACCTCGATTTCGGACACCGAGAGCACGCCCTCGCCCGGGTGACGCAGGCGCACGAAGCGCGCTCGCTTCTTGCCCAGAACCACCCGCCAGCGCCCCGTGCCCACGGCGTCGATTCGACGCGCGACTTCGGTGAACCTGCGATCGTCGTCGCTCACTTCGAGCAGCAGCGGCAGCGAGGTCTCGGCACGAACGTGGATCCGGACGCTCTCGATGGCGACGTGGTTCATGAGATCGATCCGGGCCCAGGGTTCGGCCTGGCGCACGGTGGTCGAAGCTTCGCCGCTCTCCGCGCCGTCGGTCAGCGTTGCGGTGGGAGCGGCGCCGCGCACCAGACTGCTCATGACCACTGGCTTGTGCAGGGCTTCGTTGGACGGCCAGACGAAGAGCCAGAGCGCGAGCCACGCGGCAGCGGCGGTGCACAGGGCGAGGGCGATGACTCGAAAGACCCGCGTCACAACCAGCTCACTTGCGCTGCGCGGCTCCGCCAGCGCCAAGAGCCAGCGCAGCGTCGGGGCGATCTCGCGCCGCGCACGCCAAGCGCCCACGCTGCCGCGGGCGTCGGCGGCGACGGGATCGTCGTTGGACAAGATCGCGCATGCGGCCTGGAAGTTCGGCGGCGGATCGGAGAGCGTGCCCGCGCGAGACCAGAGCACGCTGGCCGTCGGGACGTGGTCGTCGAGCTCGCCGCGCTGCGCGAACACCGCCGCAAGGGCGAGACCTGCCGCTTCTTGGTCGAGGCGCAGCGCTGCGACGGCCTGCTCGTCGTTTCTCAGGGCGGCAGACGCAGCGGCACGGCGTCGGGCTGCGGCTCCCAACGCACGAGCGCGGTCGGCGTGCTCAGCCGGAATTGCCCGGGCCCGAGCCAGCGCGCGCGTGAGCAGCAGTGGTTCCCCGAGCCGCTGGGCGAGCCGCCGCATTTTCAGGGACCGTCCGCGGCGCCCGCGTCGGTGGAGCCTGGGTCGGGCGTCGCGCCTCCGCCGAGGGGCGGGGGCGGCGGCGGCGTGAGGGTCGGCGTGGGAAGCGGCACTGGCACCGGTGAATACGGAACGTAGCCCGGCGGCCCAGCCGGCGGCAGCACGATGGCGCGCCGACGTTCGAGGTTGTCGTTGTAGATGTTGATGGCGTCCCATTGGTACGGCATGCCCGACGCCAGGAGCGAGCCACCGGCGATCAGACCTGCGACGCCGCACACCAGCGCTCCGGCCAGGACAGCGTCTTTGGTCGCACTCGACTCGCGATCGCGAAGTGTGTCGAAGCCCACGACCATCCCGGTGACCAAGCATCCGGTCCCGACCAGGTAGAGCACGAGGCCGCTGCTCACGCGTGACTGGTAGCGGTCGGCCGCCTGCTTGGCTTCGGGATCGTCCTCGACGGCCTCGACCAGCCCGCCGCCGGTGAAGCCGTGCTTGAAGCGCTGTCCGTCCCTGACGTAGGTCAGGCTGCCTTCGTCCATGGCGATCGAGAGGCGTGGCCCCATCTGCGGCTGATAGCTCGAGCTGCAGCTCGTGGTCGCGACCACGAGGCAGATCGCCACCGCCTCACGAGCGGTGCATGTTGGCCACGATGCGAGCGCCATCGAGATCGAACCTGAAGCGAAGGGGCCGGAGCCCGCGTTGGACCATGGTCTCGTAGACCCGGCGTTTGTCGGCAGGGCGGGCGTAGAACATGAAGAAGCCTCCTCCGCCCGCGCCCATCAACTTTCCGCCGATGGCGCCGGCCTTGCGTGCCGCGTCGTAGTGCTCGTCGATGCGGTCGTCCGTCATCTTGCTGGCCAGCTTGCGCTTGTGGGTCCAGTGCTCGTGCAGCAGCTCGCCGTAGCGGTCGGTGTCGCCTGTCACGAGCAGGTCGTAGACCTCGTGGCCGAGCGCCTTGATCCGGTGCATGCCCTCGAGGGTCGCGCTGTCTTGCTTTTGCACGCGAGCGCCTTGCTCGGCGAGCACCGAGCTGGCCGCGCGTTCGACACCCGACCACATGATCACCAGGTTGTTGGTGAGCTCGTCGAGCACCTCGTCGCGAACTGGCACGGGCTCGACGTGGACCGTGCCGTCTTTCTCGAAGGTCATCGCGGTCACGTTGCCGAAGGCCGCGATGTACTGATCCTGCTTGCCGATGGGCTCGCCGAGCCGGACCATCTCCAACTCGCAGGCCTCTTCGGCGAGCTGTCGCGACGAGACGAACTCGCGCTTGTAGGCGTGCAAAGCGTTCAAGAGCGCCACGGTGAAGCTCGACGAGGAGCCGAGCCCGCTGTTGGCCGGCACGTCGGCGACGCTGGTCAGCTCGATGCCGCGGCTGATGCCGGTCATGCGCAGCGCCTCGCGGAAGATCCGATGCTGGATCGACTCGACGTTTGGCACGATCTCGGTCTGCGAGTACGCCAGCCGAATGTCGTCGTAGAAGCGCTTGTTGGCCGTGATGTAGACGTAGGAGTCGATGGCCGCGGACACCACGTACCCGCCGAAGCTCTGGTAGTAGCTCGGCAGATCGCTGCCGCCCCCACCGAGGGAGAAACGTACGGGTGCGCGGGAGATGATCACGGGGTCTCGAGTTTCTTGGAGAGTTCCGCCAGGCCGGCTTCGGAGCCGATTTCGAAGAACCTTTCATGAGCCACGAGCGCGCGCAAGCGGCCGCTTCGGGCCAGATCGGCCTGTACTCCGTCGAGGCCCAGGGGCTCGCCCTCGGGCAGGGCGGCGATGACCTCGCGGCGCAGCGCGATGGCGCCGTAGTCGATGAAGGTGACGTCGGGAGACGTCGCGCCCTTCTCGTAGCTCGCCACGAGTTGGCCTTCGACGCGGGTATTGCTCGCGTCCCAACGGCCCGCGGTTCTCGAACACGCTCATGCTGCCCAGCGCTTCCGGGTGTGCCTCGAGGTCCCGCAGCGGCGCCGAGTAGTCGAAGGGCAGATAGCTGTCGCCATAGGTCACCAAGAAGGTCGACTCGAGCAGCGGCAGCGCACGACGCAGAGCGCCCGCGGTCCCCAACAGCTTCGGCCCGTCCTCGGAGTACTCGACCGCGAGCCCGAAATCCGAGCCGTCGCCGACGTGATCGCGGAGCTGTTCGGCCAGGTGCCCAACGCAGACGAGCACCCGCTCGTACCCGTCACGCGCGAGGGCCTCGAGTTGCCACGCGACGAAGGGCCGGCCCGCGACCTCGAGCATGGCCTTGGGCAGGGTGAGCGTGCGCGGCTGCATGCGCGTGGCCAGCCCGCCAGCCAGGATCACTGCTTGCACGCCGCTGGCTCTATCACGGGGCCGAGGCGGAGGAGAGTGGCCGTGGAGCGCGGGGCGTGAAAGGCTTGGAGCCGTGTCCGAGGTTCGCAGCGACTACGATCTGCTCGACGCCTGGCGGGCGGGGGACGCGAAGGCGGGCAACCAGCTCTTCGAGCGGCACTTCGAGGGCCTGTTCCGGTTCTTGCGCAACAAGGTCCCGAACGATCCGGTGGATCTCGTGCAGTCGGTGTTTCTCGCCTGCGCGGAGAGCCGCGACTCGTTCCGCGGCGAGTCGAGCTTTCGCACCTACTTGTTCTCGATCGCTCGCAACAAACTCTACAACAGCTACCGCGACCGCAAACCCGGAGCCGACTTTGGCGTGACCTCGCTGGCCGACCTCGGTCCAACACCGAGCCTGCTCGTCGACAAGCGCGTGGGCGATCGCCTGCTGCTCGAAGCGCTGCGGGCGATCCCCCTGGAGCTTCAGATCGCCCTCGAGCTGCACTTCTGGGAGCAGATGTCCGGATCCGAGATCGCCCGGGTGCTCGGCATCGCCGAGGGCACCGTGCGCAGCCGCCTGCGGCGCGCCAAGGAGGCGCTCGAAGCGAAGCTCGCGGCCCTGTCCCGCTCGCCCCGAGAGCTCGAGGCGACGCTCTGCAATCTCGAGAAGTGGGCCGACGCCGTCCGCGAGCAGGCAGACCCCGACGGCGCCCTCGCGAACGAAACTGACGGATGAAGCCCGGCGCTACGGGCTGCAGCGCCCGATGATCTGCACCTCATCCAAGCACAAGTCACGGAACCGACCGCGGTCCACCTCCAGGGCGGTGATGCGGACGCGGCGGGTGTTCGCGCCGATCGGGACGCGCTTGCGCTTGTCGCGATCCGTCTGGCGATCGAAGGACACCAGGCGCTCTCCGCCGTCCCAGGACACGCGCATGCTGCGAATGGTGGAGTTGTGCAGCCAGAGATCGATCCCCGCCGCCGTGGTTGTGGACCAACCGCCGCTGACTTCGATCTCCGAGACCCAGGTGCCGTCGCGAAGCTCCGCTTCGATCCACTCTCCGGCGCCATCGCCCGGGGTTCCCTCGGACCAGGCCGTGGTGGGCACCCCGTCGAAGGCGTGGCGCGCGGGGTGAGCCTCCAGCTCGGATGAAGCGCGAAGCCCCGTGACGCAGAGCCGCGTGACGTCTTGCGGGGGCGGCGTGGCGCTCGACGTCGCGGAGGGGTGGGGCGCCGAGGGAGCCAGCGCGAGGGTGGGTTTCGTGGAGCGCGCTGCCACCGCCAGGGCCGCGAATCCGCCGACCACCAGCGCCGCGATCCCGAGCGTCATCGCCACCCGGCCCCGCGCCGGGCGCGGCTTCGACGACTCGAGCCGTTCGACCAGCACGTCCATGGACGAGAAGCGCGCCGCGGGCTCCGGTTCCAGCGCGCGCAGCAGGATCTCGGCGACTCCGGCTGGAATGCCGGGTCCGAGATCCGAAGCGCTCACCCTGCGGAGAATGGCCTCCAGCTGCGCGTCCATGCTCTCGGCCGCAAAGGGCCGCCGCCCAGTGAACGCCTCGATGGCCGTCACGGCAAAGCTGAACTGGTCGCTGCGCGCGTCGAGTTCGTCGCCGCGGATCTGCTCCGGCGCCATGTACGCGGGGGTCCCTGCCCGAGACCCCGGCGCCAGCGCCTCGGTCCGGAGTGCCAGGCCAAAGTCGCTCACGCGCGGCTGCCCGTTATCGTCCATCAGGACATTGTCCGGCTTGAAGTCGCGGTGCACGATGCCTTGCCGGTGCACCGCGGCCAGACCTCGCCCGGTAGCGATCAGGACCTCGAGAACGCGTTCGGGGGTCGGCCGGTCCCGCGTCAACCAGTCGCTCAGGGTCGACTTCGCGCGCTCCATCGCGACGTAGACCTGGCCCCCGTGGGTCCCGACTTGATGAACCGTGAGCACGGCCGGGTGCCGCACCCGCGCCATGTTGCGCGCTTCGTCGAGCAACGCTCGGGTGCCTCTGCCCGCCGCCTGCTCGCGCAGATCCGGGTGCAGCAACTTGAGCGCCACCACTCGATCGAGCTCGGTGTCATGGGCCTCGTACACGACCCCCATGGCCCCCGCGCCCAGTCGGGCGATGACCTCGAACTGCTCGAGCCGCACCGGCTCCGGCGGTCCGCCGAAGAGCCCCTGTCGGACGCGCGCGCGCACCCGAGCGAGCTCGACGTCTTGCTCGTCGGCGGGTGCGGTCACCGCTTCGGCGAGGTCATCGGTTGGCATGTGGGTCGAGGTGGGTGTTCTCCACGCCATTGAGAAAATACAGGGGGAAATCCCTGTCGACAACGGCACGCGTTCTTTTTGTGATCGATTTCCCGACGCCCGGGTCTGCCCGCTCAGGAGACGGGAAATTGAGCAATCGATGCAAGGCAGTCACGGCGTTCTGGATCTTCGTGGCCACGCTCTCGGCCTCGCTGAGCTGCGCGCCGAGCCCCGCGGTGTCCCCGGCGGTCGCCCAGCGGGCAGTCGCCACCGAGGTCGCGTCGCCCGCCGTCGCTCCGTCGAGCCCGCAGGTCGAGCCCGCCGAGCAGGCGCCGGCGCCCGCGGTGGTGGCTGACGAGACCGCCAAGCCGCGCGTTCTGCGCCGCATCAAGGGCAGCGAGATGAGCGTGGCGATCGTAAAGCGTGCCCGCGCCATCATCGACGAGCACTACAAGAAGCCCTTTGGCTTCGAGGTAGAGTTCGAGATCGACGGCAAGCACTTCGTCGGACGCATCGAGCAGCACTACCATCCGCCGGGCGGCGAAAAGCACCCCTGGGGGCCCCACGCGGGCTGCTCGCTCTACGTGGTGGAGCAAGCCTGAGTTCAGCGTCAGCGCCCGTCGAGCGCCGCCGCGATCTCGGGACCGCGTGCAAACGAACGTGCCGGGGGGCCGCTCGCCTGGGGCCGATCGGGATCCGCCCCCGCGGCGATCAACGCGCGCACTGCCTCGACGTGTCCGCCGGAGACCGCCGAGACCAGCGCGGTCTGAGCGTGGGGCGCGGCGGCGTCGGCGGCGATCCCGCTGGCCACGATCTCGACGACAGCCCGAGCCCGACCGTGCTGCGCGGCGACTTGAAGCAGAGCGATCCGCGCGCTCTCGGCCAGCGCCCCGCGGGTGATCAGCGTCGAGGAAGCACCCGGACGATCGAGGACGAGGGCTCGCTCGGCAGCGATCTCACGGTCCAGTGCCTCGTCTGGATCGCCCGAGGCAGTGCCGTCGGCGAGCAGGCGCTCGATCTCCACTGCATCATCGGTCAGCGCCGCGAGCACGACCGCTGCCGGACCCGACACGCGTTCGAACAGCTCGTCGCGCAGCAGCGGCGCGTCGCCGAGCAGATCGTAGGAGCGAACGGCGGCGCTGCCCGGTTGACGAAAGAACCAGCCGCGCGCGTCGTCGTAGCGGCTGTAGCCGTAGCGCCAATAGACCAGGACTTCGCCCGCCGCGAAGCGATCCCGCAGCGCGTCGATCGCGGCTCGCGTCCGGTAGCGCGCGCCCACCTCGAAAGCGTCCTCTCCGTCGACCGCCGTCACTGCGAAAGCATAGCTCGCCGCGTTTCGTGCTAACAATCTGGCCAGGAATGAGCGCATGAAGCCCTGGATACTCGTGACGCTCGCGGCATGGTGCCTGCTTGCTTGCGGGAACGAAGACGACGCGGGCCCGGCGGGCAGCGGCGGTGCGACCGGCGGCAGCGCCTGCTGGCCCGTCGCGGGCGGCGCTGCCGCGCACATGCCGATCGAGATCAAGGCCGAGGTCGTGCTCGTCGCCCAGGGCAAGTCCCTACAGAAGCCGGCGAGCTGGACAGGTTGCGCGGAGCCGTGGTGCAACTGACTCGGCGATGACTCGGGTTCACGAAGCCGACGCCGTCCCTTGCGAGGGCTGCGGCGCGCCGCTGGCGGTGGACGTCTCGGCCGCGTGGTCGTGGTGTCGCACCTGCCACCTCTGGCGACCCGTTCCCGACGAGATCCGTCAGCGGGCGTGGCAGCGCTGGAACGCGCTTGCGAGCGCGCAGGTGGCGCTGGGCAACGAGCGAACGCTCGAGCGCCAACGGAGCTCTGCCGCGTCGATGGAGAACGTCAAGAGCAAGGCGCTCTCCGCGGTCGTCGTGGCCGTTGCGCTGGTGGTGATCCTGCCGTTCCTCTTCACCGTGGGCATCTACGTCTTGGCCGGCTTCCTGGTGGCGTTCGAAGCGCTGGAGACCTGGGCCGCAGTGACCGTGGGCGCGGTGTCGGGCGCCGTGGGGCTCGGCCTCCTGCTCGGCTTCGTGGGTGCGTGTTTTTTCCTGTTTCGTCGCGCTACGCGACACCGGCGTTGGAGTCGCTTGGCGGAACACGCGGAGTGGCACGGCAGCGGCGCGGCGCAGCAGACCTTGGTGTGTTGCGGCGAGTGCGGCGCGCCGCTGACCTTCCACCCGGGTGAGCACGCGGTGGACTGCGGACACTGTCACGCCGTGGTGATCGCGCCCGACGAGCACGCCGCGGCCGTGATCTCCTTGGCGCTCTCCGAACTGCAGATCGCGCGCCGGGGTCGCGCCAAGTCCGACCGAGCGCTCCTGCGCGCACGGGTCGCGACCGAGCGACGCTCGGTAGCCATCAGGGCGTGGCTGATGGCGGGGTCGATGGCGCTCGTCGCCATTCCCCTGCTGAGCATCGGCTACGCCATTCGCGCCCTGACCCCGAGCCTCGAGGAGGCCATGCTCTCCCTGGCGAAGGAGCTGCGCGGAGAGTTTGGCGCAGGCCTCGATCCGCCCTTCGAGTGGCTCGATCGCCACTGGATCGGCGACACCCCGCCCACCCTCGAGAAGCTCGGGACCTTCGCCAGCCGCTGGTCCATAGCGGCGGCCTTCCACGGTCGCCCGGTCTTGGTCAGCGTGCTCTCCTCGTGGACGGATCTTTCCGCAAAGGTTGCCGCCGTCGTCTTGGCCTGTCCGCGACAGCGCGACCCCGCAAAGGTCGCCCAGTCTGCCGCCGCCCAGCGCGTGCGCGCCATGGGCTACAGCGCTTGGATCGACTACGCAGGCATCGCGCTCGTGGCCGACCGCCTGGCGTACAAGGCCCTGAATGCGGACGCGGTGACCAGTCTCGCCCGCGCAGCCTACGAGCTCGCTGAAGAGCGCTGACTCACGATCGCGATCCGAACACCTCGGCCGACAGCGCGGTCACCGCCAGGCGTAGAGCCTCGTCGCTGGTCTTCGGGACCCGCCAGCCCAGCTCGCCGAGTTTGTCGGTGGCGAGGCGCGACTTCGGCACGTCCCCGGGCCAGCCGCGGGCGCCGCCGGTGTAGCGGATGCTCGCCGTCGGGAAGGGAGAGGCCGCCACGCAGAGCTCGGCGATGCGCTTGACGCTGGTGGTGTCGGGCGGCGCAATGTTGAAGATGTCCAGGGGGCCGGCCGCGCGATCGAGGCCGAACAAGATGCCGTCCACGCAGTCGGTCACATAGACGTAGGGTTTGGCTTGGGAGCCGTCGCCGAGCACCTCGAGCTCGTTCGGCGTCTTCTCGAGCTTCTTGAAGAAGTCGAGGGCCGCGCCGTGGGTGCCCCGGGGACCCACCACGTTGCCAAAGCGGTAGATCAACCCGCGCAATCCGAAACACTCGACGAAGGCGCTGATCAGCGCCTCGCCCGCGAGCTTGGCCGCGCCGTACAGTGAGATGGGCAAGGCACCGAGATCGCCCTCGGCGCAGACGGCGGCGGTGTCGCCGTAGACGGTGCCCGAGGAGGAGAACACCAGGGACTTCACCCCGCCTCGGCGCATGGCCTCGAGCACGTTCCAGGTGGCGATGGTGCCCTGCTCGAGATCGAGGCGCGGGTTGTCGAGACCCCAGCGCGCCTCGGGGTTTGCCGCCAGGTGAAAGACCACGTCGTGGCCCTTCACCGCGTCGCAGAGCGGATCGAGCTCGAGCAGCTCGCCGACCACCAGCTTGGCCGCGCCCGAGGCCAGGTGATCCGCCACGAACTCGCGCTTGCCCACGCTCATGTTGTCGAAAATGGTGACGGGCCCGCGGCTCACCAGCCGATCGACCAAGTGGCTGCCGATGAACCCCGCGCCGCCGATGACCAATGACTTCATCGCGTGCTCTCCCATTTGGTCGCCGACAGCTGCAAGGATGGGTGGGAGACCAACAGGTGCCACACCACGGCTTGAAAGGCCTCGGTGTGGGGCGTGATCGCCTTGGGGTTGACCGTCGGCACGATCACGCAGGCGTCCGCCACCTGAGCCGTGTACCCGCCGTCACGCCCAACGACGCCGCCGATGCTCGCACCGACGCGCTTTGCGAGGCTGAGCGCCCGCACCAGGTTGGGGCTCACGTTCTTCTCGAGGCTGCCGCCACCCACCGAGAACACCAGCACCATGTCCTTGTCACCCAGTCGACTGACCTCCAGCCAGCGCTCGAAGGTCGTCTCCCATCCGTCGTCGTTCACGCGCGCGGTGAGCTCGGAGACGTTGTCCGTGGGAGCGTAGGTCTCGATGCCGCAGAGCTTCCGAAAGTCGTTCACGGCATGCGACGCATTCGCCGCGCTCCCGCCCACCCCGAGCACGAACAGCCGACCGCCGCGTGCGCGCAGCGCCACCACCAGCGCGGCGAGCCGCTCGACGGCCTCGGTGTCCAGCTGGTTCAGGATCTGGATGGCTTCGTCGCGGAACTCAGTGGCGTGAGACATGCGCCGCGACTTCTACACGGCGCACAAAAAAAAACCACGGCAGGTCGGACCGGGGGGGGACGTTCCAACACTGCCGTGGGTGAGAAAAGCACGGTGCCACTAACGGAGGGGGGGGATCGTCAGCGTCACCGTGCGTAGTGTTCGGCGGAAGAGAGAACTGTCTGGCAGTCCATTCGCTGCCGCCGATTGAAGTAGTTTGCACGCGACGTGCCAGGCCAAAAGAACCCGATTTCAGATAGTTAGTGGGGCATGTACCAAGGCAGGCTTTCAATTCTGAAAACGCCGCACTGCGTTGTCGAAAAGTTGACCACGCTAGGTGGGAGTTCGCGGTCAGGCCGCACTCCACCGCCGAGAATCGCTCCGCTTTGACCTAAGCTCGCGCCCCCATGTCCCGCAGGCGCATGCTCTGGCTGGCCGTGCCGCTCGCGGGCATCGCGGAGCTCGGCGCGTACTACTACTTCTCCCGCCGCGCGCCCGGCGTCGATGAATGGGCGAGCCTGCGCGAGCCCGTCGCTGCGTTGCGCAAGACCGACGAGCTGGTCGTGGTCGCACCGCGTTGGGCCGATCCGCTGGCGCGTCAAGCGCTCGGCGACTCGCTGATGCCTCTCGCCGACGTCGCACGCCCTGACGAGACTCGCTACGCCCGGGCCATCGAGATCTCGGCGATGGGCGAGCGCGCGCCCGAGCTCGCGGGCTGGCGACCCGTGAGCGAGGAAAGGCACGGCCGCTTCAGGCTGCGTACGCTGCAGAACCCCGCGCCCGAGCCGGTGAGCTTCGACTTCGTCGACCATCTGAAGCCCGAGCACGCAAAGGTCTTCGAAGGCGCCAAGCCGTGCGCTTGGAACGCCAACGCAGCGATCTCGTCCGGCGGCCTCGGCGGCAACCCGACATTTCCGGCGCAGCGTTTCATGTGCCCGGCCGGCGAGTGGTTCTTCGCCGGTGTGACCGTGATCGACGACCACCGCGAGTACCGGCCCCGCCGCTGCATCTGGGCCCATCCACCTCCGGGCGCGCCGCTTCGCTTGAGGTTCGAGCGAGTCCCCCTCGGCAAGAAGATCCGCGGCTACGGCGGCCTTCCTTGGCTCCTGTTTCGGGACAGCGTGGGCGCTCCTCCCGTCGAGATCGAGGTGCGCGTCGCTGGGACCAGCATCGGCACCTACTCGCACCGCGACGAGCAGGGCTTCGCGCCTTTCAGCTTCGACACCGGTCGCGCTGGCGAGACCCACGAGGTCGAGATCGAGGTTCGGAGCTCGGTGGTCAAAGATCGCCACTTTTGCTTTCAGGCGGACACCCGATGAGCCGCGCCCGCCGCTTCGTTCTGGCGTGCGTCGACCCCCTGATCGGGCTGGGGCTGGCCGTCGGCTACGTCTGGCTCTTGCTCCGCACGAGCCACGATCTCGGCTACGCCCGCGACGAGGGCTTCTATTTCCAGGCGGCGCGCAGCTACCAAGGCTGGTTCCAGATCCTGTTCGACTCGCCGAAGGCGGCCTTCGAGCGCGCGACCATCGATCGCTACTGGGTCGCGAACAACGAGCACCCGGCGCTGGTCAAGTCGCTCTTCGCGCTGTCGCACCACTTCCTGCACACCAAGTGGAAGCTGATCGCGGAAGAAGGCACCAGCTTCCGTTTCCCCGGCATGGTGCTGTCGGGCGTCACCGTGGCGGTGACCTACCTCTGGGGCCGGCGCGTCAGCGGGCGCTTGGCCGGACTCGTCGCGGCGCTCTCCCTCGCGATGATGCCACGCGTCTTCTACCACTCGCACCTCGATTGCTTCGACATGCCAGTGGCGGCCATGTGGCTGCTCACCACCTATGCCTACTGGCGATCAATCTCTGGGGGCGGGTGGCTCTGGGCCATCGCAACCGGTGTGCTCTACGGACTCTTGCTCGACACCAAGCACAACTCGTGGCTCTTGCCTCCGGCGCTGATCGTGCATTTCGTCGTCGCTCGCGGCGGGGGGTTCTGGCGGGAGCTGCGCACGGGACGCGTGCGGGCGCCGCTCGCCCTGATCGCCATGGCGGTGATCGGTCCCGCGGTGTTCTACGCGCTGTGGCCTTGGATCTGGCACGACACCGGGAAACGTCTGGCCGCCTACGTCGCGTTTCACACGGGCCACGAATATTACAACATGGAGTTCCTCGGGCGGACCTACTGGAAGCCGCCGATGCCGCTCGGCTACGCCTGGGTCATGACGGTGGCCACGGTGCCCGCCATCACGCTGCTCTTGTTCGTGATCGGCCTTGGCGACGCCACCAAGCGCGGCCTGGTCGTGCGCCTGGGTGCGTGGCAGCGCGCCGTCGCCAAGCGCCTTGGTCGCCCGGAGCCCAGCGCATCGTCGCCGGCTGACCGCGAGCTGTTCTCGACGGAGCTGCTCTGGCTTGGCTGCATCCTGACCAGCTACGCGCCGTGGATCTCCAAGAGCACGCCGATCTTTGGCGGCACCAAGCACTGGATCACTGCCTACCCCTTCATGGCGCTATTTGCGGCGCGGGGCTTCGTGCTGGTGAGCCGGGCGCTCTCGAGCTTTCTCGCCGAGCGCCGCCGGTTGGCCCGCGCCGCGGCCCAGCTGGGACTCGCCGCCAGCGCCGTCGCCGCCCCCATCGCCATCGCCATCGGCTCGCACCCCTGGGGGCTCGGCGCCTACACGCCCCTGGTCGGCGGTGCGCCGGGAGCCGCAAGCCTGGGACTGAATCGATCGTTCTGGGGCTACACCACCGGCTCCGTGCAGGGCTTCTTGAACGAGCGCGCGCCGCCCAACGCGTCGGTGTACGTGCACGACACCGCGATGCAGAGCTGGGATCAGATGGTCCGAGACGGCCGCCTGCGGGCCGATCTGCGCGCGGCGTGGTCCCCCGCCGGATCGAGCTTCGCGCTCTACCACCACGAGCCACACATGCTGCGCGTCGAGTATCAGCTGTGGGTCGACTACGGCACCATCGCGCCGGCGCATGTGGGCGCGTACGACGGCGTCCCCGTGGTCTGGGTCTACGAACGCCCGAAACGCTGAGCGGTCAAAGCGGCGCCATCGTGCAGTTTCCAGAGAACTGCACGCCCTTGTCCATGAAGATCTCCGGCGCGTGCAGGTTGCCGGTGACGTTGGCGGGCACGTAGAGCTCGATGCTCTGGCGCGCGCGCACGTTGCCGGTGACGCTGCCGCCCTTGATGATCACCGTGCCCGCTTCGATCTCGGCCTCGATCTCCGCGCCCTCTCCGACGATGAGCACGTCCGCGCTCTTGATCTCGCCTTTGAAGCTGCCGTCGATGCGAACGCGCCCTTCGAAGGCCAGCTTGCCCTCGAAGTGAGTGCCTCGGCCGAGCAGCGCCGTGATCTCGGTGGCGGGAAGAGTGGGGTCCATTGAGCCTGGCGCATCCTAGCTCCAAAGGGCCGTCTGCTTGCTAACGCTCCGAGCCGTTCGAGGGGTGACGCCCCGGCGCCGTACGGGGAAAAGGCGGTCGATCTGCGGCCGTTCCAGCTTGCCGCGCTGTCGGCCCGAATCCTGCTTGTGTGGACCGACCGGTGTCTCGTTGACACCGGTGCATGGCTATGGGAGCACCCCGCTCCCGGGGTCGGACCGGCCTCATGGCCGTTCTGCACAGCGAGGCTCAGGAGAACCATGAAGCGCAGCAGCTTGGGCTGGGTCGCATTTGCCGCGACCTCCCTCCTCTTTGCAAACACCAGCTTCGCTCAGGACGAAGAGCCCGCGCCGCCTCCAGCGGAGCCGCCGCCTGCCGAGCCGCCGCCTGCGGAGCCGCCCCCGGCCACGCCACCTCCCGAGGCTGCACCCGCACCGGCACCTGGCCTCTCGTTCGGTGCGAGCACCGCGCCGCAGGCCGATACGGGCAAGAAGCCCGGTCAGCCCGGCGCTGCCGCCAAGAAGCCCGAGAAGCTCAAGTGGCGTGGCACGGGCTTCGTCTGGGGCAACAGCGTCTCCACCGAGACCGTCGGCATCGGACAGGACTACCAGTCCAGCAACCCGAGCTACGAGATGGCGTTCAACCTGCTCCCGCGCTGGTACGTCTACGACGACGAGGACCAGAACATCAGCATCCGCGGCGACTTCGGTGTGTACCGCGAGTTCACCAACAGCGACTCGACGTCCCGCCGTGGCGAGTGGTCTTTCAGCGACTTCCGCATTCAAGGCGCCTACGGTCGCGACCTTGCCAAGGACGGCGACTACAAGACCGATCTTCGCCTGCGCGTACCCAACCTCGACCTGCCCACCTCGAAGGTCAGCGCCAACAACGGTCGCTACTTCGCCCTTGGCGCCAGCGTCGGCATCGGCCAGCAGATCCCGCTCACCGGCGGCGATCAAGAGTGGCTCTCCACGGCCACTGGGTCGTTCACCGTCGGGTACACGCACTGGTTCAGCCGTGCGACCACGCCCACCAATTCGGATCTCGACCGCGTCCGCATGGATCCGGACGGGCGCGCGGTCTCGACCGATCAGCTGAGCGCTGGCGCTTTCGCCGAGCACTCGGTGCCGATGCGCCTAGAGGCGGGCCTGCAAATCCACGAGAAGGTGACGTTGACCACCGGCATGGGCTGGACGATGTTCTGGAAGTACAAGTTCCAGGACGACGCTGAGATCTGCAACGTCTCCACGGGTTGCGTGACGCCTGAGCGGGTCGACGAGCCCAAGAACTTCGGCGTGAACACCTACTTCTCCACCGAAGTCAGCGTCGACGTCACCAAGGAGTTCGGCGTCGCCCTGGCCTACGAGAACCTCACCGGTCAGCTCGGACCCAGCAGCGAACGCCGCAACATCCTGTACAGCCCCGACGCTCGCTTCTTCTTGGGAGCAAGCCTGGCCCTCGACGAGCTCTACAAGACCGCGAGCGGCCAGTCCGAGCCCGCCAAGGCCGCCAAGACCGGCCGCGCCAAGACCGTCGCGAAGAAGTGAGGGGCTAGCGCCAGCGCGCGTCCCCCTCAATGACCCAAGCAAACGCGCTCTGCACCCGCTGGCCGACCGCACCGGCGTAGGTGTGTCCGCCGCGCGGCGCGTGCTCGAGCCGGACCTTCACACCGGCACGCGCCAGCCACTGCATCGACTTGCGCGCCCGGTCAGCGCAGTACACCTGCCCGCAGGCGAAGAGGACTCGCGGCGCGTCAGCCCTGGCCAAGCGCTTGGCGTTCGCAACGTTCCATTCGTCGTAGCCGCCTTCGATCAGGATCAGCCGCGAGAAGAGCGGCGCCTGCTCCTGCGCGACGATCGCGCCCATGATCGCACCCTGGGAGTAGCCCGCGAAGACCGGCGGCCCGTCCGCGATGCGATCCCGGTGGCGCTCGAGGGCACGAAGGGCCGCCACGAGCTCCTGACCCAGGGCGTGGTGATCTCGAAAGTAGAACCCGGTGTCCGCCTTGCGGGGGTACATGGCCGAGCCTCGCAGGCACAGCACCACCGCGCGGGAGCCCAGGGCCGCCGACCACCACTCGCACTGCCACTCGGGCTTGTCCCCGGCGCCGTGGGCCACCACCAGCAGCGGACGCGGCGTGGTCGTCGCTGGCAGGACCAGCACCGCGGGCAAGAAGCCGTCAACGGGCAGGCTGAGCGTCTCGATCTCGGGGTCTGGCGCCGGGGTTGCGAAGGGCTTTTGGGTCAACGGCGCCGGGACCGGCTTCGGCTCGACCACCCGGGGAGCCGCGCACGACATCGTCGCGACCACGAGCAGCGTCGCGCTCCTGCGTTGACCTCTGCGAAGCGTCGCGATACCCGACACTACACGATGAAGCAGCTGCACCGCCCCGAGTTCTTTTGCTGGTCGGTCTTCGACGAGGCTCGCAACATCGACTTTCACAGCTGGCTGTGGGTGCGCCCCGAGGGCAACGTGCTCATCGACCCGCAACCGCTCACGCCCCACGACGAGGCGCATCTGCGCGAGCTTGGCGGCGCGTCGCTGATCATCGTGACGAACTCCGATCACGTGCGCGACAGCCAGAAGATCGCCGGCTGGACCGGCGCCGAGATCGCCGGGCCCGCCGCGGAGCAAGACGGGTTTCCGATCACCTGCCAGCGTTGGCTGGCGGCCGGCGACGAGGTTCTGCCAGGCGTGTCCGTGATCGAGATGAAGGGCTCGAAGACCCCAGGTGAGCTGGCCCTCTTGGTCGGCGACCACAGCTTGATCATGGGAGATCTTGTGCGCGCGCACCGCGCGGGCTCGCTCACCATCCTCCCAGACGGCAAGCTCGCGGATCGCGCGGCAGCCATCGACTCGGTTCGGCAGCTGCTCGACTTCACCAAGGTGCAGGCCGTGCTGGTCGCCGACGGCTGGCCGATCTTCCGGGATGGCCACCGTGTGCTGCGCGAGCTGGTGGCGTCGCTCGACGGGTGACCTGTGCGCACCAGGGCGCCGGAGCCGGTGGAGGCCGCGCCCGCACCACCGGCGCCCGCGGTCAGCCGGGCGGGCACACGGTCGGGCTCGGCAGCGTGCACTTGCCGCTCACGCAGCCGGCCGGGAAGAGACAGGGCGGACCGAGGTTCAGGTCGCAGGTCGCGCCGTCCGCCACCGGCTTCATGCAGGTGCCCTCGCTCTGGCCGTTTGGCGTCACGCACGTCGCGCCGGAGCAGAAGGGCGCATAGGTGAAGCCGCCATCGGTGGCGATCATGCCGCACTTGCTGCCGGGCGTGCTGCTCGGGCTCTGGATGCACTTGAGGGTGGTTTTGTCGCACTCTAGCCCCACGTACGAGTTGCAGCTGTACTGCTCCGACGAGTCGCAGGTCGCACCCAAGGCTCCGAAGTTTGGCGTCTTGCAGGTCTTGGCGTTGCCGCAGACCAGGTTGTCTTTGCACTCGCCGACGCTGCAGGTGGCGCCCACTCCGCCCTTTGCCACGCAGACCTTCGAACTGGAGCCGCAGAAGGCGCCGTCCTCGCAGTCGGAGCTGAAGGTGCAGCTCTGGCCGATCTTCTTGTCCACGGCGCACTTGTCGTTCGTGTCGCAGAAGAGGCCTTTGCCGCAGTCCGAGTCGAACTTGCAGCTCGCGCCGACCGCAAGTTCCGCTTCGCACTTTCCGCAGGCTTCACCCATCTGATTGTCACAGTCTCCGCTCTTGCACTGGGCTCCGGAGTAGCAGCCCTTGCCGTCGGCGAGCGTTCCGGGCCCTCCGCACTCGGGCTGGAGGGTGCCGCCGCCGAGGTCGTTGAAAGCACCGGAGTAGAAATCGTTGCAAGTGACGGTCCCGATGAGCTCAGCGTACGCGGCGTACAGCGCAGCCTTCGAGTTGTTGCCCGGCGCACCTTGCGTCAGCAGGCACATCTTCTCGAAGCGGTCGCTGCACTGCGCCTCGGAGTCCAAAGCAAAGATCGACATGAACGCCGGCGCGCACTTCCACATCAACTTGCAGTAGGTGGTCGCGTAGCTGTTGCACGCCGTCGCAAAGGTCGCGCTCGCGTGCTTCTTGCAATCGGGCGAGGTGCCACCGCCGCCGCTGCCGCCGCTACCGCCGCTACCGCCGCCGCCTGTAGCGCCCGCACCGCCGCTGCCGCCGCCGCCTGTAGCGCCCGCACCGCCGCCGCCGCTCGCACCGCCACTGCTGCCGCCGCTGCCGCTCGCACCGCCGCTGCCGCTCGCACCGCCGCCGCCGCCGATGTTCCCGCTGCCGCCGCTGCCACCAGCACCCCCGGTCGCGCCCGTGCCGCCGCCCCCGCCGGTGTTGGTGCCGCCTCCGCTGTCGTCGCTGCCGCAGGCGACTGCCGCCACCAGTGCCACCGATGCCATCGCCGCAACGCTGATCAACCGCATGCCCTCACCTCGACCACGAGGCTATCACCAACCACTTGGAGCTGGAATGCTGCCTGCGCGATCCACCGGCGACTGCGGCGACCACGAACGAGCCACGCGCGAAAAATGGGGGCACGATGCTGCCAAGTACGCCGCGGGTTCTCGCGTTCCTCCTCCGGCGAGCACGGCGTGGACACCGCCGCGCGCGCAGCTCGTTCGCGGTAGGCGCGAGCGCGCGCTCACCCGCCGATGTAGCTCATCTCGATGCGACGCAGGCTGCGTGTATTGTCGGAGCGCAGCTCGGAGTAGCAATCGTCCGGCCCCATCTGCTGCGGTCGCTTCGAATTGTGATCGATGGCTTGCGGTGCAGTGACGCGCACGGGCGTGTCGAGGGCCGCGGTGCAGTTCGCGCGGTTCTCGGCGCGCGGACAACTTGACGGTCGTCATTGGCCCCGCCCACATCGCCGTCCATGCGCCTACGAAAGCAGCTGCCTCGATGCGCTTATTGCTGACTCTGCGCGTCCAATCGGGAATACTACGGACCGAACGCAACGTCCTCGGGGAGGTTTGAGTGGGTGGCATGACCTTCGCACGCACGCACGCACGCACGCACGCACGCACGCACGCACGCACGCACGCACGCACGCACGCACGCACGCACGCTTCTCGCGATAGCAGCGCTACTGAGCGTGATGCTGTCGACGATCGGCGCTGAGGCGGTCTTCATCCCACCGAAGATCATGTCGGTGACTCCTTCCAGCGAGTGCGGCGGCGGGTTCCCTTCGTCGTGCGAGCCCCTGCTGGCGGACGGGAAGCTCACTGACCTCGAGTACGTTGATTCGGCAGCGGCGCCCCTTCAGGACTTTGCCAGCGGGAACCCCACGGGCAAGCTTTGGGTGAAGCAGACCAAGACCGAGAAGCTCAATCTCGCGATGCGCCTGCATGCTGGAAGCCAGAGCTGCGTCGACAACGGAGGCATTTCCCCCAGCGAGTGCGGAACCTGGGCCACTGTGCTGCTCTTCGACGCCCGTCGGAACAAGACGCTGACCGAGTTCGCCGCGGCGACCACCATTGGCGCCGACGATCGTGCCCTGGTGATCTGGCACAACTCGTTCACTGCGTTCAACGTCAGCTTCTTCAAGGGCGTCGCCGGCCAAAACACCTGGGTCGAGGCGAAACCCGACGAGAGGTGGCCCGCGGAGATCGCGATCCAGAAGAAGGGCGCGTGGCTGGAAATGGAGGTTGAGGTCCTCCTGCGACCGTACGGCAGCAAGCTGCCGAGCGAGGTGCTGGGCAGCGGGAAGATGGGCCTCTCGGTGGTCCACGCCCGGATCGATCAGCAAGCCAACGCAAAGACGCACTACTTCTGGCCGGGCAACGCGGGCATCGATCCCAGCTTCCAGCTTCCGAACGGTCCGAACGCCTTCATTCCGTACACCTGGCAGACCGTCGAGTTCAAACGTGCCGAGCCCGAGCTCTTGAGCCTGATGACTTACAACGTCGGCCTGGTTCCCCTGATTGCCGACGGCGGAACCGGTGACGTCTCGGATTTTGCCGCCATTGCAGCCAGCGTCGGCGGGCCAGAGATCATGTGCTTTCAGGAGGTCTGGGCCCACGATGACAGGAAGGACCTGGCGCTGCTCAGCGACTCGCTCTGGCGGCTCCAGTTCCCGGGCGACGCCGACATCGAGATCCAAGAGGCCGGAGCCCCCCAAGAGTGCGACGGTTTGCTCGACCCGCTTTGCAACCCGGGATGGAACCTGGTGCCCGGCTACGCGGCGACCGGTCTCGACGTTGAAGACACTGGGCTTCTCGTTCTCTCCAAGCGCCCGATCTTCGACTCCGAGGTGCGCAGCTACGACCCGACCCTCTGCGAAGGGGCGGACTGCATCGAGGACAAGGGTGCGATTTGGGCGCGCATCGCCACCAAGAAGAGCAAGGTGGTGTTGAATCGGCTCGACCCCGCGGAAACGGAGACGGTCTACGACGGGGACGAATACGTGGACGTGTTCTGCACGCACACCCAGGCGTCGTGCGACACGCTCACCAAACTGGAGCCGTTCCTGCTGGCGATTCCGGCGCTCTTGCTCTCCCCTTTTGCCGTGATCTTCGGATTCGACCTTGTCGACCTGATGACCTGCGACGACCAGGACATTCTCGACATCCAGAAAGCCCAGATGACCGCGCTCCGCAAGTTCATCGACGAGAAGGCTCAACCGCCGGACAGGCCAGCGTTCGTGCTCGGTGATCTGAACGCAAATGCGCACCACGCGGAGGATGGCGTGGCGAACGGCTACGGACAGGTTCTCGACCGCTTGCAACTCTTGAATCATCCCCCTTTCGATGCGGCGACCACGTTGTTCAGCAAGCGGTACGACATCGGACTCGGCTGCGAGAAGCCCGTGCCGACCAATCCACCTTCGGTGCAGTTTCCAATACCGCTCCAACCGAACACTGCGTGTTCCCCCATCCTCACGACCAGCGTCTTCTCTTATGCCGCTGCGCTGCCCTCCAACGAGCCCGTGTGGCAGAGGCTGGGAGTCGGTACGCACATCACGGACAAATTGTACTGCGATCAGGGGCTGTACAATGTCTGGGGCGATCCGGCCACCGGGCGCTTGGACCACATCCTGGTGATCCCACCGAAGCCACCGCCCGGCGTACTGCCGACCTTCGTGATCCCGAATGATCCAGAGCCTTACGTTCTGGTGGACAGCCACCCGGATCCTGGGCAACAGGGGTCGGACTCGGAGTGCTTCTCTGACCACAAGGCGGTGGTTGGCGTCGTGCCCATCGTACGCATCGAGGAGAAGCTCTCGTTCAATCCCAAGATGACCCATGACATCAGGTACGTGGTCAAGCGAGTCGAGAATCACACCGGGGACACCGCGGGCGGCGCGGAGTTCTTTGCGGACCAGTGGGTTCGCGACGCCGCTGGGGTGAACCACAAGACCGCCCACGACGTGTTTTTGGAGGACTCCGACGTGGTTTACCCGAACTGGGGCGTTGCCAAGCCGGCGAGCCTCGCGCAGGTGCTGGGGTTCGAGCTGGCACTGTGGGAGGACGACTCCGTTGGCTCGAACGACGAGTACGACGTCACGCCGTGGGCGGGCACGAAAGCCCTGAGTAAATTCTACCACGACACTTCGCTCTGGGCGCTGCGAGACAGCAAAGGCGTGCAGCAGGCGGACGGGGTCTACTGCTTCGAAGAGCTCACGGCTGACTGTTTTGGCGTCAGCGTGCACGGCACGAATCTGATCGTGAAAAGCCAGGGCACCAGCTTCCAGACCAGCGAGTATGCGTCGATCCTGCATGGGCTCGTGGCCACGGAGGCACCATGAAGGGCGCGGTCATGCGGAAGGCGTGGGTCGTTGCCGGCCTTCTGTGCATTGCGGGCTTTGCGCTCTGGCCACGGCATGAACCGCCGCAGCCCGGTCGCACGAACCCGGTGACCCCCGCGCCGGCCGAGCCACGCCGCCCGGTGGCTACACCGCAGGGAACAGCCGCCGAGGTGCCGGCCGCGGCGCGATCGGCTTCCGCTGCGAACCGTCGTGCAACGGGCGTCCTGTTCGCGGGACTCACCGAGGCGGAGACCTTGAAGGCCGCGCTGGAGCTGAAGTGGCCCTCAACCGCCGAGGCCTCGCCGGTGCCCGAAGCCAAGCGCCGCGCAGCGCCGAAAGCGCCGCGTCTGCGGCGGGCAGATGCGGCGGCCATGGAACGGCGCTTTCGTGCGATGCCGGCGGACGCCGCGTGGCTTCGCGCTGGCAAGGGAGCCGTTGCGACCGAGCGCGCGCGCCTCGGACTCAGCGGCATCCAACTCGAGCGCGCCGAATGCCGGCGTGATGCCTGTCGCTTCGAGCTGCTGCTCACAGGCGCTCGCGCCGAGACGCGTCGCACGCGCCTTGGTGGGAAGTCGCGAACACTCGCCACCGAAAAGAGCGTCGTTCATACGACCTTCGAGCCCTCCGGCGCGGTGCGCACTGTCGTGTTCTTGGGCCGAAGCGGCCCGTTGACCTTGGGGTGAGAGAGGACGAAATGAAGCGCTACCTTCTTCTGATCGCGATTGGGGCTTCCCTGCTGCAGGCCTGCGGCGACGACGACAACCCTGGCCCCGCAAGCGGGGGCGGCGGAACGGGCGGCGCGGGTGACGCGGGACCGAGCTGCCTCGACGACTGGACGCTCTCGGACGGGACCAACTGCGGCGGTCTCTTTTGCGTCCCCGGCTATGGTTGCGGCAAGCGCTGCCCCAACGACAACACCGAGGAGGAAGTTGGCGCGACCTTCAGCTGCGGTCCCAATTACTGCATTCTCGGGACAGGCTGTCGCCTGACCTGCGAGTCCGACAAGGACTGCCGCCCGGGATTTGTATGTGAACTGGTTGTTTCCACCAAGAAGTGCGGGTGACCGTGTCCGAGGTCGCTCTCCACCGCGACCGTGCTCCTGTGCCCCTGCCCGTGCCCGAAGCCAAGCGCCGCGCAGCGCCGAAAGCGCCGCGTCTGCGGCGGGCAGATGCGGCGGCCATGGAACGGCGCTTTCGTGCGATGCCGGCGGACGCCGCGTGGCTTCGCGACGACTGGACGCTCTCGGACGGGACCAACTGCGGCGGTCTCTTTTGCGTCCCCGGCCATGGTTGCGGCAAGCGCTGCCCCAACGACAACACCGAGGAGGAAGTTGGCGCGACCTTCAGCTGCGGCGGCCATTACTGCATCCTCGGTCTGGGCTGTAAGCTCGGCTGCAAGGAGTACAAGGACTGCAGGCCGGGGTTCATCTGCGACGTCATAGGTTCCAGCAAGACCTGTACGCACCCCTGATGGCAGGCTGAGCATACGCATCTTCGCGGTCCTCGGTCCCGTCGAGCAGACCTTTCCCAGCGCTCCACCCGCGGTCAAGATCCTCGCGGCGAGCAAGCTTGGCGACACCACCTTCGGCGACCGAGTCTTGCTGCGGACGGGACAGTTGTACGCGATGGGCGACGACCGCTTTCCGCCACAGGCGCGCGCCGCAGCGCTTTCACTCGCGCGGGTCTTCTTCCTTCACTTGCGGGTCGAACTTCACGGTCAGTCCTGCGCCCTCCTTCACGATGCTGCCCTCGATGGAGAACGTGCTCAGCTTCCCGTCCCCGTCCAGATCCGCGTGGGCGATCGCGCGGAAGCTGCTGCCCTCAGACGCACCATCTCCCGCTGCCTTGTAGTCGAACATCAGTGGCGTGCTCTCCACCACCGAGAATCTCAAACAACGAAAACCGGTGTCTTCGTCGCCCGCCATGAAGTCGTCTTGCCCGGGCTCGTACAGCTTGCCTGCAATGCTGTCCTTCGACGCTGGTACGGACGACGCCGCACTCTTGCACATGTGCGGCGGCTTGCCCGGCATTGGCTCCCGCTCGAATGACATCACCACGCTCCGGGCGATCGCCGTGAGATACATCTGTGCTTGCTTGCGAGCCTGCGCGACGCTCTCTTCGGAGACTGTCTTTTCCGGCGGCGCCTGCGCCACCGGTGCTGCGGAAGCCTCTACAGCAGCCGCAGCCGCAGGTTGTTGGTTTGGTGCGACAGGTCGCGGTGCGCTGGGTGACGCCGACACCGCAGGAGCGCCACCACACGCCGACAGAACGAAAGCAGAAACAAGAGCCGAACTGCGACTGCCCATGGCGCGCACCATATCGCACGAAGGGTGGGAAAGTGAACCGCCTCGAGCCCGTCTGACCCGCCCATGTCCAACCTCTTTGACTGCGAGCTCGACGCCCTGGGACCCGTCGCGGAGGTGGCGGCGCACGACCCAACCGCCGCGCTCACCCGCCGATGTAGCTCATCTCGATGCGACGCAGGCTGCGCGTATTGTCGGAGCGCAGCTCGGAGTAGCGATCGTCGCGCCGAGACCAGATCCCGCGGATGATCTCGGCGAGCTCCTCGTCCGTCGCGCCCGCGCGGACCGGCCCCCGGAGATCCGTGCCCGAGGTCGCGAACAGGCAGGTATAGACGCTGCCCTCGGCGCTCAGGCGCGCCCGGGAGCAGTCGCCGCAGAAGGGGTTCGTGACGCTGGTGATGACGCCGATCTCTCCGCTGCCATCGGTGTAGCGCCAGCGCTTGGCGACCTCACCGCGGTAGGTCGGTGACGCCGGCTCCAGGGGCAGCGCCCGCGAGATGGTGTCGACGATCTCGGCGCCGCTCATCACCTGATCCATGCGCCAACCGTTGGTGGCGCCGACGTCCATCAGCTCGATGAATCGCACGATGTGGCCCGTGCCCTTGAAGCGACGCGCGAGATCGACGATGCCAGCGTCGTTCACGCCGCGGCGCACCACGCAGTTGATCTTGACCGGGCGCAGGCCGGCACGCGCAGCGGCTTCGATGCCGGCGATCACCTTGCTTGGCGGAAGAGCCGCGTCGGTCATCTCGCGGAATATTGCTTCGTCGAGCGAGTCGAGGCTGACGGTGACGCGGCTGAGGCCGGCGCGCACCAGCTCATCGGCGCGCGCTTCGAGCAGTGAACCGTTGGTGGTGAGCGCGAGCTCGGCGCCGTCGATGGCCGCGAGCTGAGCGACGAGATCGGGAAGATCGGATCGCAGGAGCGGCTCGCCGCCGGTCAGGCGCAGCTTCTTCACGCCCAGCGAGGCGAACACCCGAGCCACGCGGGTCATCTCCTCGAAGCGCAAGAGATCGGCGCGCGGCAAGAAGCGAAATCCGGGGCCGAAGTGTTCCTTCGGCATGCAGTAGCGGCAGCGAAAGTTGCAGCGATCGGTCACGCTGAGGCGCAGATCCCTGAGGGGTCGCCCTCGAGGATCCGTCAGCGGGGGGAGTTCGTTCGCACGCATCGACGCTCGTCTACCTCAGCCGAAACGTCGTGTGGCCAGAGAAAACCGCAAGTGCCACCAGCCCTTCGCGTTCGGGGTGGACCCGCTCGACGGCGGACTTGGCGATTTTGGCGTCGATCTCGGCGCCGTCCGGCAAATCCCGGCCAAAGCCCTGGACAAGGGCGGTCAACGCGGCGGGACCGGCGCTGAGGTCCACCGGCAGCGCGGCCGAAGCGTGTTGCTCGATGCTCGCTGCGAGCGCGGCGAAGCCGGGCACCTCCGGCGCGCCTGGCGCCAGCACGATCCGTCGCAAGCGGAGCCGACCGGCCTCGCCGTCGAACCAAGGCTCTGCCAGCAGCCGCAGGTTGCCGCAGGTCGCGCCGGCGAGAGTCGCTCGCATCACCACCAGCGCGCGAGTCCCCAGTTGTGTGCCTTCGGCCTCGACCTTCACCACCCGCGTCTCGGCCTCCGACGCGCCCTTCTTCGTGAGCGACCGCGTCAGCTCCGCCGACACATCGAGCCAGCTCGTGCGCACCGCCACTCGGAGCTCGACTCCGGTGGCGGAGGCCTCGGAGGTGACCAGGCGCGGCAGTGGCCCGGGCTTGACAGCGACGTTTGGCTCGCAGGGATCTTCGATGCGCAGCGTGCCTTCGGCGCCGAGCTCGGTGATCAACGCTCCGTCTTTGAGCACCGGGCGATTCTGCGTGACTCGATCGGGCTCGATGCGCAGGCAAGTCGAGCTTCCGAGCGCGATGGGGTGATGCAAGAGCTCCCACACGCTGTTGACGCTTGGGCGCAGATTGGGCATCGCCGCGTCGATCCGGGCCTGCACCTGTCCGACCTGGTTCGCAGCCTGTGACTTGATCTGCGGGGTGGCGTCGTAGCCGCCGATGATGCACGGGCGGTGCACCGAGATCGAGACGCGGCTCTTGCCGATCTCGTAGCTGTCACTGAGCAGCAGAGGCACGCTGGCCAGCGCCATCAGGCGCGGGCTGCAGCGCCCATAGGTCGGGCAGAACGGACCGAGGGGCTTGCAGACCTCGGCCTCGACCTCGACCGGCACCTTGACCGCGAGGCGAGAGGTGTCGAGCGCGATGCCGAAGCGGCCGCGTCGAACCACGTAGCTGACCTCGCCCGCCGTGCCGACCGATCGGCGACGCTCGGCGGCCAGCGTCACCGGCACCTGCTTGGCGAGCTCCCGCTCCAGGGCAGCGAGGCTGGCGTTCACCTCGACGCCGACCCGGGACCGCGGCGCAGGCATGGGCTCGGGCGGGACGACAGTGAACGCTGTGTCCTCGACGCGTACGCGACAGGCGCCGGCGGTCGTGACGGCACCGGCCGCGACGTCGCCCGGCGCGCGCGGACAACCCGGGAGGAGGGCGGCCGTCAGGGCGAGGGCGACGACGGGAGCGCGCACGGTGCACGGAGTATTGCACGGGGCGCCGTGTGATACCTTCGCCGCCGTGAAGCTCTACGTCTTCGACGAAGTGGACGACCGCCTGCTGCTGTTGCCGCTGGCGGCGCGCCGCGTCCTCGATCGGCTCGGTCAACGTTTGTCGAGGGCAGGCTGGCTGAGCCTCGGGCTGGATGCTCGCCGGTCCATGGTCGAGGCCGGCGAGACCGAAGCCGTCGACCTCGATGCGGCCCGCGCGCTGCTCGGGCCCGCGGATCCCGCGCCGGAGTCGACCCTCGCGGTCGCCGATCCCCCGGCTGACGCCGCGCCGAAGTTCATCACCGACGCGTTTGGCGAGAGTCGCCCGCTGCCGATCGCGCTCTGGTCTGGCCTCAGCGCCCTCGATCGCTACGCGCTCGGCAAGGTCGCGTCGAAGGGGCGCGCCGAGCGCATCGCCGCGGCCTACGCCGAGATCGTCGGGGCCAGCGTGCTCTCGACGCACCTCTCGCCGAGCGGCGCGGTGCGCATGGTGGACGTGGGAGCCAAGAACTCGACGTTGCGGCGCGCTGTCGCCGAGAGCTTCGTGAGCATGGGGCCGGAGGCCTTTGCGCGGCTCGACGGCGCCAGCGCCGGCAAGGGCGACGTGCTTGCGACCGCGCGCATCGCTGGCATCCAGGCCGCCAAGCGCACCAGCGATCTGATCCCGCTCTGTCACGCCATCGCCATCACCCATGTGAGCGTCGAGATCGAGCTCGAGCCCAGCGCGCGTCGAGCTCACGTTCTGTGCACCGTCGAGACCTTCGATCGCACCGGCGTCGAGATGGAGGCTTTGTGCGCGGCCTCGGTGGCGGCGCTGACGGTTTACGACATGCTGAAAGCCTACGACCGCTCGATGGAGCTCGGTCCGACCCGCCTGCTCTCCAAATCCGGAGGGCGTTCCGGAGATTATTCGCGATGACCCTGTTCGAAATCCGTGATGAAGCCCTGTCCGTCGACGAGGTGACGGCTGCCGTGGCGCACCCGAGCGCCGGCGGCACGAGCCTCTTCATCGGCACCGTGCGCGACGAGAACGACCACCTGCCGATCACGCTGCTCGAGTACGAGGCCTACGCCAGCATGGCCGTCAAGCAGATGCGCGAGATTGGCGACGAGATCGCCGCCGAGATCCCCGGGACGCGGGTGGCGGTCTTGCACCGCGTCGGTCGGCTCGAGGTCGGCGACCTCGCCATCGTTTGCGCGGCCAGCGCGCCCCACCGCGACGAGGCGTTTCGAGCCTGCCGCCTGCTCATCGATCGGATCAAAGAGCGCGTGCCGATCTGGAAACGCGAGCACGGTCCCGAGGGCCCCTACTGGGTCGGCTTCAAAGATGCCCGCTGCACCGGGCGCCACGATCACGTAGACTGAGGGCTGCTCATGCCCAAGCGCGCCGCGCCCCTGATCGTCTCACTCTTGATTCTGGGCTGCGAGGCCGAGCCGCCGGCCGTCGTCGCGAGCAGCACCCAGCCGCTGACGCCGGCGCGCACGGCGGAGGTCACCGAGCCCGCGTGGACGGCCCCGATCGATCGCGAGGTCGAGAGCCGCCTCTCGGCTGCAGCTCGCGCTGAAGCGGCGAAGTCCCCGGTTCCGGTCCTCGCGCCGTCCAACATCGCGCTGGCGAACAACGCGATCGTCACCACCGGTCCGGTGTGGGCGGCGGTGTCCGCGACCGCTGACGGCGTGACGTTCGCGCTGCACGCCTCGAAGCTCGCCTACAAGTACGGCGACATCGCGCCGGTCGACGGCGATCGCGTGCTCCGGGGAGCGAAGGGTTTTGTCACCGCCGAATCGAACATCTGGCAGGCCTCGTGGAGCGAGGGGGGCGTCGCGTATTCACTCCACGTCGAATGCGCGACGGCCGGGGACGGTCGCTGCGCCGACGACAAGTTCCTGGTCGACGCGGTCGAGTCTCTTGCTCACGTCGGCGGACGGGGAGCGCGGCCGTGACGCTCCGCGCGACCGCCTTCGTCGCGACGCTGCTGCTCGCGAGCTCCGCAGCGGCGGCGGATTTCTCGTACAAGCCCGCTGGCACCTTGGTCTCGGGCTCCGGCACCGGCCGCGTCGACAGCAAGATCTACGCTCCGGGCATGCGCTTTCCCATCGAGAAGGCGCCGGCCTACGCCAACTCCCAGGTCTGGGGACACGGTGGCAACAGCGGGCCCGGCGGGGGTCAGTGCGACGTCGAGAACTTCAGCTACCCCTGGTGGGACAACTACTGCGAGACGCGGAGCTGGACCATGCCGCTCTGCCCCGCAGGCAAGGGCCACCAAGGGCAAGACATTCGCGCCGCGTCGTGCACCAAGAACGTGCACAGCACCTCGGCCACCACCGACGGCAAGATCAGCAGCATCGGCACCTACTCGGTCTACCTCACGGGCAACGACGGCACCGTCTACCGCTATCTGCACATGGGCAGCGTCGCGGTCTCGACCGGAGCGACCGTCAAGCGGGGCCAGCTCCTGGGCAAGGTGTCCAACGAGTTCGGCGGCACCCCGACCACCGTGCACCTGCACTTCGATCTCGAGCAGAACGTCTCGGGTCTCGGCAAGATCTTCGTTCCGCCCTACACCTCGCTGGTCGCGGCATACCAAGAGCTGGTCGGACCCGTGGTGGCGAAGCTCGGCGCCAAGTTGATCGCCAAGGGCAGCGACGCCGAGGTCGATCCCGCGGGCGCCGCCGACTACCGCGTGTGTGCCGGTGACAAGCTGCATTTCTGGTTCGAGCTCGAGAACACCGGCAGCGTGGCGTGGACGGACTCGAGCGGCGGCGGCGACGGACAGGCCGTGCGCCTCGGCGTCCCGGGCGACGGCCTCGATCCCTTCACCGGCACCAGCCGCGTCAGCTTGAATGCCAACGCCAACACCGAGGTGCACTCCGCGAGCGCGAGCCCACCGGGCGGCGACTGCAACGACCAACCCAAGTGTCGTCGCACCCTGTTCAGCAAGACGCCGGGCATCGCGGGCACGGCCCCGACCACGCCTGGCGTCTACGAGTCTCGTTGGCAGTTGGTCGACGAGCTCAAGGCCTGGTTTGGGCCCGAGATGAGCCTGACCTTCGACGTGGTGGACTGCGCAGGAGACGGCAGCGCGGGCAGCGCAGGCGCCGCGGGCAGCGCGGGTGCGGGAGGCGCCAGCGGCAGCGACGCCGGCACCAGTGGCAACGGTGGCGGGGGTCAGAAGACCCACCTGCTCAAGGACGACGCCGGCGATTGCAGTTGCCGCACGCCCGGCGGGCAATCACGCGACTTTGGTGTGGCGTCGCTGCTCGCGCTGGCGTTCGTGGCAGCACGTCGCGCGACCAAGCGGTGATCCACACGCCAGCAGCAGCCTTCGGAGCATGGAAGCGGCCTGCCCGACCGTCAGAGCTTCACGTCCGCCCACAGCAGCGACAGATCGAGCGCAATGGCGTCGAAGGGCTCGGCCCGCACCGATTCGGCGTGCTGGTGCACGGACAGAATCGAGTAGCGATCCCCTTCGAGCCGGAGCACCTCGAGCAGGTGCTCCAGCGGGTCGACGAGCCAGACCTGCGGCACGCGCAACGCGATAGCCTTTGCGCGGCGCAGGTGAAGGGGCCATGGCGCCGAGCGTGCGCTGGGAGCGCTTCGTGAACAGCGGCGCAATTCCCGCCTGTGCCCGTCGGCGCCGCTGAGCTCACTCCACGTCGCCGGGCTCGTCCCAGTCTCTGAGATCGTGATCGGAGTCGAGGGGCAGCTCCGTGGCTGAGAGCGCATCGAGCACCGCTTGCAGCGAGCGCGCGCCTCCGCGGATCAGAGCGTGCGCGATCGGTTGCGCCGCTACCGGATCAAAGCGCGCGCACAAGGGTTGCCAGTGCGTTCCCTGGCGCGCGGCCACCGCCGCTGCGGCTGGTGAGAAGTCGCGTAGGCGCCTCAAGAGCGCAGCGTTCACGTAGGGCAGATCGCAGGCGAGGGTCAGCACGAAGGGCGCGCCACGCCGCTTGCCTTCGTTCAGCAACGCCGTGAGCCCGCCGATGGGCCCAACCCCGGGCGGATCGTCGGCGAGGCTCGGCAGCCCGTGGCTCGCGTAGGCGTCGGCGGTCCCCACCAGCAGCAGATCTACTTCGTCGTACGCATCGCGGACGATGCGCGCGAGGCGGGCGACCAGCGTCTCGCCTCCGCCGGGCGCGGTCAGGAGTCCCTTGGCGACGCCGCCCATGCGCCGCCCCTTTCCGCCGACGAAGATCCCGACCAGCGGCGGGGCCATCAGATCTCCGCGAGCGGGATCACGGTCACGTCTTCGCCTGCTGCGAGCCCCTCGGAATCGGCGGGCACGATCATCAGGCAATCGGCCCAGGCCATGCTGGTCGAGGCACCGGAGGCCTGGTTGCCGACGGGAGTGACGCGGTCGAAGTCCAGCGTCGCGCGCAAGAAGGCGGTGCGCCCGGGCTTCTGGCGGACGGCGTGGGTCAGCGTTGCGCGTCGCGCGCTCGGCAGCGGTCGGCGATCGCCCGCGAGCTTGCGCACCAGCGGCGCGCCGAAGAGCGCGAAGGTGACCTGGGCCGAGACCGGGTTGCCCGGCAGGCCGAGGATGCGCGTCGATCCGTGGGTGCCGTAGACCAGAGGCTTGCCGGGTCGGATCTTCACCTTCCAAAAGTCGAGTGCGGCGCCGGCGGCCTCGAGCGCGGGGCGCACCAGATCGTGATCGCCCACGCTGACCCCGCCAATGGTGAGCAGGAGCTCCACGTCGGTCAGAGCGCTCCGCACCGCCTCGAGGGTCGCGTCGCGATTGTCGGGAACGTAGGGCAACAGGGTCGGTGCGCCACCGAGCGCGCGCACCATGGCGGCGACGCTGTGGCCGTTGGACTCCGGAATGCTGCCCGGTCGCGGGGGTGATCCCGGAGCGCGCAGCTCGTCTCCCGTGCACAAGATCGAGATCCGCGGCCGCTCGAACACGGCGAGGTCCCCGCGATCCAGCGCGGCGGCGAGGCCAATTTGCGCCGGGCCGAGCCGGGTGCCCCGCTCGAGCCCCACGGCGCCGACCGCGAGATCTTCGCCCTGCCTCCGCACGTGGGCAAAAGTCGGCGGACGCGCGGCGAAGGTTGCGCCGTCGCCCTCCCGCTCCACCTCTTCTTGCATGACGACCGCGTCCGCGCCCGGGGGCAGCTGCGCGCCGGTGAAGATCCGGCACGCGCTCCCGCGCACCAGGCTCGGCGGGTTCGCCCCGGTTCGACTCTCGCCGATGACCGGCAAGCTCCAGGGTCCTCCGCCGGTGAATGAGCCCGAGTCCACGGCGTAGCCGTCCATGGCGCTGTAATCGAAGGCGGGCATCGGGGCAGCGGCGGTGAGCGTCTCGGCCAGAACCCGACCCAAGGCCTCGCCGAGCGGGACGCGCTCGCTGCCTCGGGGCCGAACCTCGCGCAAGATGCGCTCGCGTGCCTCGTCGAAGGACAACATGGGGGGCGGACTCTAGCGCAAAATCATCGCGGTCCGGAGAGAGGTGTGGCGCTTGCACCACGTCCGAAAGTTCTCGGTCGACGCCCGCCGAGTCCCTGGAAATTCAGAAGAATGCGCTCAGCTGCGGCTCGGATCGGCTCGAAGAATGCGGGCGGCCTCGGCGGCGTCCAACCTGGGTACGTTGGTTGCTAGACCCCGAAGCCAAGCGCATGATTGACCCAATGCAAAGCCGAAGGTTGTTCAACCTGGGCCTCGCCTCCATCGCCCTGGCGGTCGTGATGCCCGGAGTCGCCAGCGCCCAGGGAGCCCAGTGGGACGACGCGCCCGCCGATGGCTCGCCGCCCGTGGGAAATGAGCTGGTCGGTTACGACGACACGGATCCCGCCGCGCTCACTGACTTCAATGCGGAGCTCGCACCGAACGGAACCTGGCGCGACGATGCCACCTACGGCCGCGTCTGGATCCCGCACCGCAGCGTGGTGGGCCCAGACTTTGCGCCCTACGTCACCTCCGGTCATTGGGCCGTCGCCGACGACGGCGGCTGGCTGTGGGTGAGCGACTACTCCTTCGGTTGGGTGGTGTTCCACTACGGCCGCTGGGTGTGGGTCGGCGGCGTCGGCTGGGCCTGGATCCCGGGGCGTCGCTACGCCCACGCCTGGGTCACTTGGCGCGTCGCCGAACCGGGTTGGGCCTACGTGGGCTGGGCGCCCATGCCCCCGGACTACGTCTGGCACGACGGCGTCGCGGTGGGCGTATGGTTCGGCCTCTACACGCCGTGGGTGTTCTGCCCGAGCGCTTACGTCTACCACGCGCACATGCACAGCTACGTGGTGCACGATCACCACCACGCGCACCGCATTGGCGCGCACTCGCATCGGTACCTCCCGCCGAGCGGGTCGCCGGGATGGGCGGGGCCCTCGCCGGCTCGAGCGCGCATCCCCGCCAAGGCCGTGCCCAAGCAGCACGTGCCGGCAAACCCCAAGGCCATCGCGGCCTCACGGCAGAAGGCCAGCGATCGCAACGCGAAGATCGTGTCGCCAGGTTGGAACGACGGCGTCCGCCGGATGCCGCCGGGTCGCGCCGGATCGCGCACGCTGCCCGGGGGCAGCAGCCAGCCGTTCCGATCGCAGCGCGCGCCGAGCGCGGCGCCGCAACGAGGCCCGAGCGGACCGGGCGAGTCCTGGTCCGGATCGCAGCGCCCTGCGCCGCGCGCTCCATCGCACGCCTGGTCGCCGTCGCAGCCCTCACCGCCGGCGCGCAGCGCGCCGCCCTCCCGCACTTCGCCTCCGGAATATCGTTCGCCGCCGCCCTCCCGGGGCTCTCAGCCGTCCCGCGCCGCGCCGCCGTCGCGCCCGTCCCCGCCGGTGTATCGTGCGCCGCCGCCGCGAGCTGCGCCGGCCCCCGCCCCGGCTCCCTCGCAGCAGCCAGCGGCCCCGTCCCGGGGTCGCCCCGGCCGCCGTCGCTGAGGTCACCATGAGCATTCGATCCCTCCTTGCGTTCTCGTCGTTGATGTCGCTCTCCGTCGTCGGCTGCATGACCGACCGCGCTGGGAACGCGGACTGCGTGGGACCCACCTGCGATTCCTACGTGCCACCCGGTGACATCGCCGAGAGCAACATCGACACCGGCGCCGCCCTCTCGGAGATCGAGCCTGGGCAGGGCGCCGGCGCCTTTGTCGAGTATCAGGCCGGGGGCAAGTGGCGCGTGTACACGGCCTGCGACACGGCGATCACCGGCTACGACTGCCCCTGGGACATCATTGTCTCGGTGGGCAGCAAGGACCAGATCGTGAAGTTCGATCCCGAAGAACTGGAGACCACCGACTACATCGACTGGCGTACGGCCCGCGGCGTGCGCATGGTCGCGACCAACACCCTCGACTTCGACGGCGTGTCATTCGAGACCAATCCTGGCGCAACGGTGCGCGTGGACGTGTACCTCGACGACGCACCGGCGCCCGCGTACATCTACTGGGTCGGCGACGGCGGGCTGCACCAAGGGGCGCCGTCGAACCCCATCGACTTGATCCCGACGGAGCCGTAGCGAGGCGCGGCGACCTTGCGAGACCGGGCGAGGACGACCAAGGCAAAGAACGCCTTGAAGGCGCGCGTTGCGGACGGTGACTCGTCAGATCTCGAGTGGCGCATGCTCCGTATGTCGTGAAGATAACCCGTGGAGTTCACGCGCAATCATGTCGATACCCGCTGAAGTGATCGCCGATTCACGGGATGGACCCGCCACGAAGGCGAGCGTCGCCACGGCGTTTCCGATTCTCGCCATGTTGAGCTTCTGCCATCTGCTCAACGACATGATCCAGTCGCTGCTGCCGGCGATCTATCCGCTGCTGAAATCTTCGTTCACCCTCGATTTCGGCCAGATCGGGCTGATCACGTTGACCTTCCAGATCACCGCCTCGCTACTGCAGCCGATGGTCGGAGCATTGACCGATCGCCATCCAAAGCCCTGGTCGCTGGCGATCGGCATGGCCTCGACGCTGGCTGGTCTGCTCCTATTGTCGCGAGCTCCGAGTTTCCCGATCCTGCTCGTTGCTGCGGCCATGATCGGAACCGGCTCAGCCGTGTTTCATCCCGAATCCTCACGTATTGCGCGCCTGGCCTCGGGCGGGCGACACGGTCTGGCGCAGTCCCTGTTCCAGGTTGGCGGCAATGTGGGCTCGGCAACCGGCCCGCTGCTCGCCGCCTTCATCATCATGCCGCGCGGCCAGACCAGCATCGCCTGGTTTGCGCTGGCGGCCATGGTCGCAATCATCCTGCTTGGCCGGATCGGTCGCTGGTACCGCCTGCGCATCCCGAGCCTGCGCCGTCCAGCAACGCGGGCGTCGGGCGAAGTGGGCTACACGCGACGCCAGGTGGTCGCTGCGCTCGTCGTGCTCGGCCTGCTGATCTTCTCCAAGTACTTCTATCTTGCCAGCCTTTCGAGCTACTACACGTTCTACCTGATGCATAAATTCGGCATCAGCGTGCAGTCCGCACAAGTCCATCTGTTCATATTTCTTGCCGGCGTTGCCGTCGGCACGGTCATCGGTGGCCCGGTCGGCGACCGGATCGGTCGGCGTTACGTGATCTGGGCGTCGATCCTCGGCGTGCTGCCATTCACCCTGCTGCTCCCTCATGCCGATCTGCTGTGGACGACCGTGCTGACCATCGTCATCGGCCTGGTCCTGGCGTCAGCGTTTGCGGCGATCCTGGTGTTTGCTCAGGAGCTCGTTCCGGGCCGCACCGGCATGATCTCGGGTCTGTTCTTCGGCTTTGCCTTCGGCATGGGCGGCATCGGCGCCGCCGTGCTCGGCCAGCTCGCCGATCAGATTGGCATCGAAGCGGTCTATCGGCTCTGCGCCTGGTTGCCCGCCATTGGGCTGCTTGCCTGGTTCCTGCCGCGTGCCCAGAAGACACCGATGAGCCTTTGATGCAAAGTGCGGGCATGATCAGCGCAACCCACCGTCACCACAGGGACGGTCAAGTGCGCATAGCGGCGGTCTTGGTCGCTGCCGCTCTGTTCGGGGCCGGCGCGCTCGCGGCGTGCGGCCACGACGAAGCTCTGGTGGCCGCGACGGGCGGCGGGGGCTCCGCGGGCTCCGCCGGCGGATCGGGCGACGGCGGAGCCGGTGCGGGGGGCGACGCCGGTGCCGGGGGTAGCACCACGAGTCGGATCGACTCCGTCGCAGCAGAGCGTCTGTTCCCGACCGCGAGCCATCCATCGATCAGCTTCGAAGATTGTCTGTTCGGCTCTGCTCTCGCCTTCGAGCACGCTGGAAAGTCCGAGATCGTCATCGCCGTCGGTGACCACGTCGTCGGCCTCGACCCCACCAGCGGAGCTGAGCTCTATCGCATCGAGCTGCCGGCGACGGGCGCCGAGCGACCATTCGTGGTCAGCACCCCCGCCCTCGTCGGCAACCGACTCGTGGTCGCCTACCACACCACGCTCATGCCCGACGAGACACACAAGCCTGGGCGGGACGTGATGGACTCCCGCAAGCACCAACATGTTGCGGTCGTCGATCTCGAGGCGCGAGCGGTCGATCCGACCTTCCCGCTGGTCACGCTCAGTGCGACGTTGCCCGCCTTCGACTCGGGCAAGAGCGTCCCCTTCCGACCCGACCACGCGCTGCAGCGCGGCGCGCTCGCTCATGTGCCGAGCACCTCGGGGCTTGGCACGATCGTCGTCACCTTCGGCAACGCTCGGGATCTCCAACCTTGGCACGGCTGGGTGTTCGAGCTTTCGCTCGACGCCTGGCAGACAACGGGCGCGAGCGCTGCGGTCACCCTGACTCGGCTGCTCACGCCAGAACACGATTGCGGTCCCGAGGACGAATCGGGCTCTCGCTCGCGCGCCTGCGGGGCCGGACTTTGGGCGCCGTCGGGTCCCCTCTTGGTCGATGGCGACACCGGTCCCGAGTTGGTGCTCTCGCCCGGCAACGGAAAGCTCGACCTTTCGCGTGGTGACTACGCGAACACGCTGCTTCGGGTGAGGCCCGGGATCCCCTTCGCCGCCGGTTGCGACCCTGAGGCTTGCGCCAAGTTCGACGCCGATCAGCCGGCGCTGGCCTGCGTCGAGTCGTGCAAGGACCTGTTCGTGCCGCGCGTGCCGTCGGGCGATCCGCCGCTCCGGCCCGCGAGCGGAGTGTGCGACCAAACCACGCTCTTCCAGTGCTGGGAGAAGCTCGACTACATCGGCGGCAGCACGCCAGTCGTGGCCGCGACTCCCAAGGGAACGCGAGTCGTCGCGTACGCGACCAAGGAAGGACACGTCTTCCTGGTGGATTGGGCTCACTTTGGCACGCTCTATCAGCGGAAGAAGCTGGTCGAGGTTTGCGGTACGGAGTCCGACGGCTGTCAGGCGGACTGGGCCGGAATGATCGTCACTCAACCCACCGTTGCACGCGCGAGCGACACCACACTGATCGTCGTTCCGACCTTCATGCCCGACAAGACCCACGAGTCGGGGGTGTTCGCTTTGGCGCTCGTCGATGGCCCGAACGGGCCGCGGCTCGAGAACCGCTGGGTATTCCCCGCCGCCGGCACGGCCGCCGCGCGCGCGCGCTTTCGCTGGCATCCGTCTCGAGCGAGCGTGGTCGAGCTCGCGGGCGAAGACACGATCTGGTTGGTGGAGCCGGGGACGGTCGAACAGATCCCGGGCAGGCTGATCGGCCTGAGCGCCATCGACGGCGCGCTCTTGACCGACCAGACGCTGTCGGGCCGAGGCTTTCGGTTCACCAAGCCGCTGTTCCACCAGGGCGTGCTCTACACCCCGAGCTGCAACCGGGATCAGGGCGCCGGCACCCTCGAGGCGCATCGCCTGATCCCGGTGCTGGGCGGACGGGCTGCCGGTTCGGCCGACGCCGGCTGATCGGGCTAGTGCCGCGCGGCCGAAGTTCGAGTGGATTCGCCCCTGAGACCTGCGCTCATTTGGGCTCTCACAGGAAGGGCGGAAGAGCGGAAGGATTTGGGGTGGTCAGGCGTTAGCCTCCGCAGGCCATTTCTGAGCGCGGTCACGTTGAAGTTGACGAGCAGGCCGACGGGCAACCGCGAAAGGCGCAGATAGGTGATGACCTGCGCTTCGTAAATCGGGAGCAGCCGCTCGACCGCCTTGAGCTCCAGGAGGATACGATCTGGAAGCGACCAGGTCGAGGCGATAGGCGCAGTCAAGGTGTACGCCTTTGTAGCGGATTGGTAGCGGTCGCTGCCGCTCGAACTTGAGCCGTCGTTCGGACAGCTCGGCAGATAGACAGGCCTCATATGCGGATTCCATCAGCCCTGGACCGAGATGCCGATGCACCTCGATCAGCGCACCGATCACCTCGTCCGTCCCATCCCCAAATCTTCCGAGCTTTCGCCCTTCCTGTGCCATCCCCGTGTGGTCGGGCCTCACTCCGAAACAGTTGCTGTCCGGCCACCATCGGAATGTCAGCGTAGCGGCGTTCGAGCGCCTGGATGCCGGTCTTCTCGTCGACGCACACGATGTGCTCCTCCTTTGGCGTCTCGTAGTAGACGCGCAGCACGTCGTCGCGCTTCCCCCTGAACTCGTCGTCGTGCGAAGTCAGGTACATTTGTTGCCGATGCGGTTGCAGGTCAGCATCCTTGAGTATGCGGCCCACCGACCGGTCGCTGATCTGAATTCCTTGCGCGCGAACGTGCACGCCAAGCAACGACGCTGACCAGTGCGTGACGGGCACGCCGACGTCGCTCGGCGGTCGACACGCTTCTGCTTCTACTCGAGCCGCTACGGTGTCCGAGAGAGAGAGGGCGGCCGTCCCGAGCGCGGGGCGTCCGCCAGTCTCTCGCTAGGTGCCGCGCAGTCGAAGCGCTTGCGCCAGTCGTCCACCGTGCGCACGTGCACCCCGAGGAGCCGGGCGATGTCCGTCGCAGGCACTCCGTCCGCCATCATCAACACGGCCTGCGCCCGACGAACCAGCCGCTGCTCCGCCCTGGCGGGTCGCAACGCCTCCTCGATCCGCGCGCGCTCTTCAGCCCTCAGCGCGAGCGGAACCGTCGGACGACCACCGTGCGCTCGGCCCGCGAACGCGCTGTAGTCGATCATGTCACCCCACCACACCGACGACACGCACACGGAAAAGAAACCAGCGAAACTTCTGCCGCGCGGCACTAGTCCTCCGGCCGACGCTTGGCCTTGCGGCGCTTCTTGCCGGCGCGTTTGCGCAATTTGTCCATCGTGGCCTGGGCAGTGGGCATGGGTGCCGGCGCGAGTTGCCGCGAAACTCCCTTGTCGGTGTCGCGGGCGCGCTCACGAGCGAACTCCATGAAGCGGAGCTGACTCCTGAGGGGCTGCTCGTCCTTTGCCGGCTCGGCGCGCACGTAGCGCCCCTTGGCTTCCAGCAACCAACCCTTGGCGGTGTCCGATCGCATGGTGCCCAAGATCTCTTCGATCACCCGCCGCTTGATCGACTCGTCCAAGATCGGAAACATGACCTCGACCCGGCGACGGAAATTTCTGGGCATCCAGTCGGCGCTCGAGAGGTACACCTCGTCGTTTCCGCCGTTGGCAAAGTGCATGACCCGCGAGTGCTCGAGGTAGCGATCGATCAGGGCGTGGACTCGGATGTTCTCGCTTACGCCCTTCACTCCGGGTCGCAAGCAGCAGATCCCTCGTACCAGCAGATCGACCTGCACGCCCGCCTGAGACGCCGAGTAGAGCGCGGCGATCACGTCGGCGTCGACCAAGGAGTTCAGCTTGCACGTGATCTTCGCGGGGCGGCCGGCCAGGCCGTGCTCGGTCTCGCGGGAGATGAGCCCGAGCACGGCCTCGTGCAAGCCGAGGGGCGCGACGATCATTCGGTTCCAGCGCTGCGGCGCGCTGTACCCCGTGAGCAGGTTGAAGAACGCGCTCGCGTCTTCGCCCAGCTCTTCGTTGGCCGTGAAGAGCGAGAGGTCCGTGTAGAGACGCGCTGTCTGCTGGTTGTAGTTTCCGGTCGCGAGGTGCAAGTAGCGCCGAAGTCCGGTCCGCTCCCGACGCACCACGAGCAGCACCTTGGCGTGGGTCTTCAGGCCCATCAGCCCGTACATCACGTTGACCCCGGATCGCTCGAGCGTCCGCGCCCACTGCATGTTGCTGGCCTCGTCGAAGCGTGCCTTCAGCTCGACCACCGCGGTGACCTGCTTGCCCAGTTCCGCGGCACGCTGCAGCGCGCGCACGATGGGCGACTCGCCCCCCGTGCGGTAGAGCGTCTGTTTGATGGCGAGCACGTGGGGGTCCTCGGCAGCCTGTGACAGGAAGTCGACCACGGCCTCGAAGGACTCATAGGGATGGTGCAGGAGGATGTCTCGCTCGCGGATCGTCTCGAAGAGGTCGTCGCTGTCCCGGAGCGGGGGCACGTAGACCGGCGAGAAGCTCTCGTCGCGAAGGTCGCGCCGTTCGTCGCCGTTGGTCATTTCCATCATGTCGGCGAGGTACAGGGGACCCAGCGTCGTGAACACGTCCCGATCGATGTCCAGATCGAGGGAGCGGCAGAGGAACTGGAGCGAGTCCGGCGGCACGTCACCGGCGACGCTGAGACGCACGGCGTGGCCGCGCTCGCGCCGCCGAAGCTCGGCCTGGAGCGTGAGCAACAGGTCTTCTGCCTCGTCTTCGTCCAACTCGATGTCGAAGTTGCGGGTCACCCGGAAGGCAAAGCGCCCGACGACGCGCACCTGTGGGAAGAGCATGGCGCTGTGGCGCAAGATCAGATCTTCGAGGGTGACGTACGCTCGGCGGAGCCCCTGGCGAGGAACCCGGATCAGCCGACCAAGGGGACCCGGAACCTGCACCACGCCGAAGCTCGGCTCGCTCCCGCGCACCGGGCTGTCGAAGACGAAACCGACGTTGATGCTCTTGTTGCGCACGTGCGGAAAGGGGTGCGCCGGATCCACCACGATGGGTGTGAGCACCGGGAAAATGTCCTTCCTGAAATGCTCGTCGAGCAGCGCTTGATCCTCCGCGGCGAGCTCCTCGGGAGAGATGAGGGCGATCCCAACGTCGCGCAGGGCCGGCTGCACCGAGTCGGTCCAGATTCGATAGCTCTCGTCCACCAGTTCGTGGCTTCGAACGCTGATGGCGGTGAGCTGCTGTACCGGGGAGAGCCCGTCGGGGGGCACCTCGTCGACCTCGCCGGAGAGCTGCGCCTGGAGGCCCGCTACCCGAACCATGAAGAACTCGTCGAGGTTGTTGGCGAAGATCGAGAGGAACTTCACGCGCTCGTAGAGCGGGACGCGCGTGTCGTTGGCTTCCGCGAGCACGCGTGCGTTGAACTCCAGCCAAGACAGCTCGCGATTGACGAACAAGCTCGCGTCGTCGAGCGGTCGGGGAGCGCGCTGCGAAAGCGGCGGGCGGTGATTGGCGGGGTGGTCGAGGCTCATGTGCGGTCCGGCGAGGGGCAGCAATCCTACCCCAGCGAGGGCGAGTGAAGGCAAAAGTGCTAGGCTCCGGCTCCGATGTCGGCTCGCTTCGAAAGGCTCCTCGCGTCGGTGGCCGTCGGGCTCATCGGGCTGGCGCTCGGTGTCGCGTGCTCCGGCGACGACAACCCCGAGATCACCAAGCACAAGGCGGACGCTGGCGGCTCCGGCGGCACTGCCGGCGACGGGGGCAAGCCGGACGGCAGTGGGGGCAACGGCGCAGATGATGCGGGCATCGACGCGGACGTGGGCGACGCTCCGCTGTCGCCGATCCGGCTCGGGATCATGCCGGTTGCGCCCAGCGCTGGGGACGCCGGGCCCACCCCCGCGGACGAGAAGCTGGCACAGCTCGACGTGATCGCGCTCGGTTCCCGCGGGGTGAGCGAGGTGCTGCGTTGGGACCGCTTGTTCGAGGCCCCGACGATCCCAGACGCCAGCGAGTGGGCGAGGCTGCAGAGTCTGTCGCAGCTCTACCAGGGGTCGGGACGCAGCTTGCTCGTCTGTCTCGCGCTGGTGGACCGAAGCTTGGACGCCCGCCCAACGGGCTCCGCGGCGAGCTGGAACGACAGCGCGACCCAAGGCGCGCTCGACGCCTTGGTCGACAAAGTGCTGGCCACCTTCGGTGACGAGCTGTACGCGATCTCGTTCGGCAACGAGCTCGATCGCTACTTCGGGAGCCAAAGCAACAAGAACGCGACGGAGCTGGCTGCCCTCGTCGAGCACGGCATCTTCTACCTGAAGAAGCATCCGGCCAAGCCGCCGTCGCTGCGAGTCGGCGCGACCTTCAGCGCGGAGGCGCTGACCAGCGGCAGCTCTGCTTCGATCAAGAACATCATCGACAAGTCCGACGTCGTCATCGCGACCTACTACCCGCTGGACTCCAGCTTCGCGGCGCGAGCACCGTCGATGGTGGCGCAAGATCTGGCCGGACTGCTGGCAGCGGTCGAGGTCGACGGCGCAGTGCCGCGTCCGATCTTGCTGCAAGCGGTGGGATATCCCAGCGCGATTGAGAGCGGCAGCTCGCCGGATCAGCAGAAGGCGTTCTTCCAGGCGCTCTTCCAGAGCCTCACCTCACGCCGCGAGCGCTTTCCCTTCGTCAGCGTGAATGGCCTGAACGATCAGCACGCTTCAGCGTGCGCGAGCGAGGCAGCGGCAGTCGGGGCAGTCGGGAACGTCGCAGCCATCTCGGCGTTCTGCTCACTCGGCTTGCGCGGCCCTGCAGAGACCGACAAAGCGGCCATGGGCAGCGTTCTCGACGCGCTCGCGGCGTTCTCGGCGCCGTGACCAGGGTCCCGCTCGGTGCGCTCGAGGGAAGGCATCGGGCACCGGAACTCAAAATTGCTCGCCGCGGCCCACCGCTTCCTCCATGGCGCGCCGGCGTCGCTCCGCGCTCGTGAGCCATCGCTTCAATGGCGATGGCCACCGCTAGTTCGGTGGCCGAGGCTGGCGCGTGTCATCGACGCCCGCGATGCAGGCCGCCTCGATGCGGGGCAGGCAGCGGGTGTCCTCGGAGCGCGCACGACTTGACGGTCGTCATCGGTCCCGCCCACATCGCCATCCATGCGCCCACGAAAGTTGGCGCGCCGATGCATTACCGCGTGACATCGCTCCCTCGACCGGGAATGCTACGGGTCGGACGCAGCACGTCGGGAGGTTGGGGATGGGTGGCATGAACTATGCACGCACGCACGCACGCACGCACGCACGCACGCACGCACGCACGCGCGCACGCGCGCGCTGATCTTCTCGCGATAGCGGCGCTCTTGTGCGTGATACTGTCGACGACGCGTTCCGCGGCGGTCTTCATCCCACCGAAGATCATGTCGGTGACCCCCACCAGCGAGTGCAGCGGCGGGTTCCCTTCGTCGTGCGAGCCGCTGCTGGCCAACGGGAAGATCACGGACCTCGAGTACGTCGACTCTGCGGCAGCCCCGCTCCAAGATTTTGCGAGCGGCAACCCAACCGGCAAGCTCTGGGTGAAGCAGGCCAAGGCCGAGAAGCTCAATCTCGCGATGCGCCTGCATCCTGGCAGCCAGAGCTGCGGCGACAACGGCGGCATTGTCCCAGGCGAATGCGGAACCTGGGCCACCGTGCTGCTCTTCGATGCGCGTCGGGAAAAGACGCTGACCGAGTTCGCGGCAGCGACCACCGTTGGCGCCGATGATCGCGCCCTGGTGATCTGGCACGACTCGTTCACTGCGTTCAACGTCAGCTTCTTCAAGGGCGTCGCCGGGCAAAACACCTGGGTCGAGGCGAAGTCCGACGAAAGGTGGCCTGCGGAGGTCGCGATCCAGAAGAAGGGCGCGTGGCTCGAAGTCGAAGTCGAGGTCGTTCTGCGGCCCTACGGAAGCAAGTTGCCGAGCGAGGTCCTGGGCAGCGGGAAGATGGGCCTCTCGGTGATCCACGCCCGGCTCGACCTGCAGGCCAATGCTGAGACGTTCTACTTTTGGCCGGGCAACGCGGGCATCGATCCCGTCTTCCAGCTTCCGAACGGTCCGAACGCCTTCGTTCCGTACACCTGGCAGACCGTCGAGTTCAATCGTCCCGAGCCCGAGCTCTTGAGCCTGATGACTTACAACGTCGGCCTGGTTCCCCTGATTGCCAACGGCGGAACCGGCGACGTCTCGGATTTTGCCGCCATCGCAGCCAGCGTCGGCGGGCCAGAGATCATGTGCTTTCAGGAGGTCTGGGCCCACGACGACAGGAAGGATCTGGCGCTGCTCAGCGACTCGTTCTGGCGACTCCAGTTCCCGGGCGACGCCGACATCGAGATCCAAGAGGCCGGAGCCCCCCAAGAGTGCGACGGTCTGCTCGACCCGTTCTGCAACCCGGGATGGAACCTGGTGCCCGGCTACGCGGCGACCGGTCTCGACATCCAAGATACCGGGCTGCTCGTTCTCTCCAAGCGCCCGATCTTCGACTCCGAGGTCCGCGAGTACGAGCCGACCCTCTGCGAGGGGGCGGACTGCATCGAGGACAAGGGTGCGATTTGGGCACGCATCGCGACCAAAAAGAGCAAGGTGGTGCTGACCCGACTCGACCCCCCGGAAACGGAGACGGTCTACGACGGGGACGAATACGTCGATGTGTTTTGTACGCACACTCAGGCGTCATGCGACACGCTCGGCGACCTGAAGCCACTGTTGCTGGCGATTCCGGCGGCCTTGACCCTTCCGTTTGCCCTCATCTTCGGGTACGACCTCGGCGATCTCTTGACCTGCGACGACGAGGACATCCTGGACATCCAGGACGCCCAGATGTTCGCGCTCCGCCAGTTCATCGACGAAAAGGCTCAACCGCCCGACAGGCCAGCGTTCGTGCTCGGTGATCTGAACGCAAATGCGCACCACGCGGAGGATGGCGTGGCGAACGGCTACGGACAGGTTCTCGATCGCTTGCAACTCTTGAATCATCCCCCCTTCGACGCTGCGACCACGCTATTCAGCAAGCGGTACGACATCGGACTCGGCTGCGAGAAGCCCCTGCCGACCGTTCCACCCTCGGTGCAGTTCTCGATACCGCTCATGCCGAGCACCGCATGCGCCCCAGTGCTGACCACGAACGTGTTCTCTTACGCCGCCGCACTGCCTGCGAATGAACCTGTCTGGCAGAGGCTAGGAGTCGGCACGCACATCACCGACAAGGCGTACTGCGATCAGGGGCTGTACAACGTCTGGGGCGATCCGACCACCGGGCGTCTGGATCACATCCTAGTGATCCCGCCGAAGCCACCGCCTGGTGTGCTGCCGGCCTTCGTGATCCCCAACGATGCGGAACCGTACGTGCTCGTGGACGGTCACCCCGACCCTGGCCAACAGGGGCAGGACTCTGAATGCTTCTCCGACCACAAGGCCGTGATTGGCATCGTGCCAATCGTACGCATCGAGGAGAAACTCTCGTTCAACCCCAAGATGACCCACGACATCAGGTACGTGGTCAAGCGAGTCGAGAATCACACGGGGGACAGCGCGGGCGGCGCGGAGTTCTTCGCGGACCAATGGGTTCGCGACGCGGCTGGAGTGAACCACCAGACCGCCCACGGCGTGTTCCAATCGGATTCCGACGTGATCAACCCGAATTGGGGTGTCACCAAGCCTGCCGGAAACAGCGACCAGTTGGGATTCGAGCTGGCGCTCTGGGAGGACGACTCCGTGGGACCGAACGACGAGTACGACACCACGCTGTGGGCGGGCACGAAGAGCCTGAGCAGGTTCAGACACGGCACCTCGCTCTGGGCGCTGCGAGACAGCAGCGGGGTGCAGCAGAAGGTCTACTGCTTCGAAGAGCTCGCGGTCGACTGTTTCGGCGTCAGCGTGCACGGCACGAACTTGATCGTGAAGAGCCACGGCACCAGCTCCCAGACCGGCGAGTATGCGTCGATCCTGCACGGGCTCGTCGCCAAGGAGGCACCGTGAAGGGCGTGGTGACCCGGAAGGCCGGGGTCGTCGCGGGACTCTTGTGCGTTGCGGGCCTTGCGCTCTGGCCGCGGGACGAAACGCCTCAGTCCAGTCGCGCGAGATTGGCGTCCGCCACGCCGCCCGAGCCGCGCGCTCAGGCGGTTTCGCCCCACGGAACAGCCGCCGCGCTGCCGGACCTCACGCGAACGGTCGCCGCCAAGGATCGTCGTTCGACGGACGTGCTGCTCGCGGGTCTCGCCGAAGCAGAGAAGCTGAAGGCCGCCCTGGAGGAGAAGTGGCCGCCCTCCAGCGCGCCTGCTCCGGTGTCGGCGACCGAGTCCAAGCGCCACCCGGCGGCGAAACCACCACGTTTGCGGCGGGCAGATGCGTCGGCCATGGAACGGCGTTTTCGTGCGATGCCGGCTGACACCGCCTGGCTTCGCGCTGGCAAGGGCGCCGTTGCGACCGAGCGCGCGCGGCTCGGACTCAGCGGTATCCAACTCGAGAGCGCCGAGTGCCGGCGCGACGCCTGTCGGTTCGAGCTGCTGCTCACGGGGGCTCGCGCCGAGACGCGTCGCACGCGCCTGGGTGGGATGTCTCGAACGCTCGCCACCGAAAAGAGCGTCGTTCACACGATGTTCGAGCCCTCGGGCGCGGTGCGCACTGTCGTGTACCTGGGCCGAACCGGTTCGTTGACGTTGGGGTGAGGGAGGACGAGATGAAGCACTACTTCGTTCTGATCGCGATTGGAGCTTGCCTGCTGCTACCGGCCTGCGGTGACGACGACAAACCGGGACCTGCAGGTGGGGGCGGCGGTGCGGGCGGCGCGGCGACGGGTGGCGCCGGAGGCAGCACGGGCGACGCGGGACCGAGCTGCCTCGACGACTGGACGCTCTCGGACGGCACGAAGTGCGGAAATCTCTTCTGCATCCCGGGGTACGGATGTGGGTGGCGTTGTCCCAACGACAACACCGAGGAGAAGGTGGGTGCGACCTTCAGCTGCGGCGGCCACTACTGCATCCTCGGTCTGGGCTGTAAGCTCGACTGCAAGGAGAACAAGGACTGCCGGCCGGGGTTCATCTGCGACGTCGTAGGCTCCAGCAAGACCTGTTCGCACCCCTGAGGGCAGGCTGAGCACATGCGCATCTTCGTTCATTCGCTCGCGGCGCTCCTGAGCCTGACCCCCGGCGGGTGCGGCACGGACGAATGCGAACCGAACACCGCGCACTGCACGGGAAAGAGCAGCTACCGAGTCTGCGAATACGTGAACAGTGGCGACCACGGCGGCTCGTATGAGTGGAGCAACGAGACCTGTCCGGGTGCAAAGCCCCTGTGCCACGAGTACGAGACCTCGCCGGTCTGCCATCCCCTCGGGACTCGGGTGTGCTCGTCGGTCTTGCTCTTGCCGGCGGCCTACACTGCGGTCGCTGTGTCCATCGGGGATGCGAACTCGGACTCCACCTCCGACGTCGCGATGGTCTTGCCATACGACCGGGCTCCCGTGCTCGCGGTGGCGCTGGGCAACGGAACCGGACGTTTGGATGAGCCGCGCGTGATCGGAGAGCTCGATTGGTACAATCTTGGGACCTACTCGCCGGTGCTGGGTGATCTCACCGGGGACGGTGTCCCCGACATCGCGGTCGTTGCGGCGGCGTCCAAGGAGAAGTCGGCGGTGCGCTGGTGGGGTGGCCTCGGTGGCGGCGACTTCGCGCTCGGCGGACAAGCGTTCGGCTCGGGCTGGGCGGAGCAAATGATCCTCGGCGACCTCGATGGGGACGGAAAGGCGGAGCTGATCGTCTCCACGGCGGGGGACACCCCGCATGTCTCGGTGCTCGGCGTGCAGAACGGGGCGCTGAAGCTCATCACGACGCTGAAGGGAGCCAGCCAGCCGCTGCCCAAACCCTTGGCTCACCTCGGTGACCACCGGCTCGCAGTGGGCGACACGGTCTACCGCTTCGAAGCGGGAGCGCTCGTCGTTGACCAGAAGCTCGACACCTCGGGGCCCATCGCGGAAGTGGTTGCGCACGACTTGACGCAGGACGGAAACGTCGATCTCGTCCTCGTGCACGCAGAGTCAAGCCCACCGTACGAACCGCCGGTGGAGATCCACGTCTCCGACGACAGCGGAGTGTTCAGCCGTGCCGTCACGGTTGCCGGGGGGCGCGGGCTCGCCATCGCCGACGTCGATCGGAACGGCTATCCGGACCTGGTGATCCCCAGCCTGGACGCCCGAGTTCGAACCTATCGCTACTACGGGCTCTCCGTCCTCGGTCCCGTCGAGCAGACCTTTCCCAGCGCTCCACCCGCAATCAAGATCCTCACGGCGAGCAAGCTCGGCGACACCACGTTCGGCGACCGAGTGCTGCTTTGGACGGGGCGGCTGTACGCGATGGGCGACGACTGCTTTCCCCCGTAGGCCGAGGCGCGGCGAGCGACAGGACGTGGCGGCGGGCCGGTTCCATGGCGGCGACCACGCCCCGGGCTGAGCGACCATGCGGGTCCAACCCGTCGATGGGAGTGCGGACGAGCAACGCCGCGACACCGTTGCGCTGACGGCACTCGCCGTCGTCGAGCGGCTCGCCAGAGCGTTACGACCTAGAGGCACGAAGCTCGGTGAACGAAGAACCAACGAGCAACTCGACGGAACCTGTCGAAGGCTTCGTTCATCCCCCTCGTTCTCTCGAGCGAGAGGAACCGCTTCGATGACGGCGACATGCCCGCCGCGGGGGAGACCGCGAAGGTCGCTCTGCTGGCGGCCCTGGCCGTCTCGAGTGCCGGCGGCGGCGACGACACGGCACCCTCTCGGACGGAGTGGTACGATGACGTGCATGTCTGCGGATCGCTGGATGCTCGTGGCCCTCGTCGCAGCAGCCGCGGGGTGTGGGCAGACCGAGCACTCCACGCCATCCGACGGCGGCAACGAGCCCGCTTGCCCCATCGGAGTTCCGTGCGGATCCGGCTGTTCCGACCTCTCGTATGACTCCCAAAACTGCGGCCAATGCGGCCACGCATGCGAGCCAGGTTTGACTTGCATCGAGGGAGCCTGTTCTTGCTCTGGCACCTCGCTCTGCGGCGCGAGCTGCGTCGACTTGCGCGTCGATCGCCACAACTGCGGTGCTTGTGGCGTGCTGTGCGGCGTCACGTCGCCGGGTGAGGCGCCGATGTGCGTCGCAGGGCAGTGCAAGAGCGCGACGATTCACGCAGCGGGGCAAGCATGGCCGAGCGCAATTGCCTTGGACAGCGCCAACATCTACTGGACTGACGACGCGAGTGGCAGGGTGCTCAAGGCGCCCAAGAGCGGAGGCAACCCCGCGGTGCTCGCCTCCGGGCAGGATGGCCCCTGGGATGTGGCCGTCCACCAAGGCACTGTCTACTGGGTGAATCGCAGGGCGGGAGGCGGACCCGGACCCGCCGTGCGCGGGGTCGATGCGAACGGCGGTTCGGTCACGACCTTGCTCGAAGGTTACAACTACTGGGCAATCGCCCTGGTCGTCGGAGGGTCCGGCCTCTACGTCTACGGGGCGGGCGGCATCCTCTGGGTGTCCTTCGACGGGAGCGCAACGGCGGACATCGCCACTGTCGATGGTTGGGTATCCGCTCAAACTGTCGGCTTGGCGATTGACTCCACCCAGGTCTACTGGACGACACCCCCCTTCCACAGCCCGGGCCCGTACACCTGGCCCACAACGGACCTGTTCAGCGCAGCGCTGGACGGCTCCGACCCCCAGAAACTCGCATCCACCGAGTTCGAAACGGGCGGGATCGGGACGGACGCCACCTCGGTATTCTGGGCGTCTCGCGGCTTGCTCGAAATCGCGAAAGTAGGCGGGGCGACTCACACCCTCTCGAAGCTTCACACGTCGAGCGGCATCGCCGTCGATGACGCCCACGTCTACTTCAATGCGGACATGATCCGGCGACAAGCCAAGACAGGCGACGAGAGTGTGCCTCTGGCCACGGCCCTAACGAACGACCTTGCGGTCGATGAATCCCGGCTCTACTTCAGCGACTCCGAACGTGGGCTGATCCTGAGCGTCCCCAAATGACGTCGGCGGGAGCTCGCGAAGCAGATTGGTCAGAACGAGCCGACGGTTGCCGATCCACCTGCGGGGGTTGGCGCGTAGCAATCTGGAGGATCTCCTGGCTGAGAGCGCCAGGTAACGTCTCGGCCGTGGCCCGGGCTGCCGGAATCGATAGCAACTACTTGTATCGCCTGCTTTGGCGGCACGGCTCGCGCTGAGCGGCCCACAGATGCCCACAGCTGACGGGGCCCACGCCGCGGCCCATTTCCGGCTATGCTGAGGGCACCATGAGCGATTCAGGCTACACCGCGAGCGACAAGGGCGCGAAGGACGACGGGAAGAGCATGGTCGCGACCATCGCGTCGATGCAGGACTACGATCGCTACCGCGACCTGTCCTGGGACGGCAGCTTCGAGGACTACCTCGCCATCGTCCGCGAGCGACCCCAGGTGACGCGCAACGCCTTTCAGCGCGTCTACGACATGATCATCTCCTACGGGACCGAGGAGTACATCGACAACAAGAAGAAGCTCGTCCGCTACAACTTCTTCCGCGACGAGAGGCGACGGCGGGCGCGACGCCATCTTCGGCCTCGACATCCCGCTGATGCGCCTGGTGAGCGTGCTCAAGGCGGCGGCGAGGGCTACGGCACCGAGAAGCGCGTCATCCTGCTGCACGGCCCGGTCGGCTCGTCCAAGAGCACCATCGCGCGCCTGCTCAAGAAGGGCCTCGAGCACTACTGCGCGACGCCCGGAGGGCGCGCTCTACACCTTCGGCTGGGTCAACCTGGCGAGGGACGGGCCTCAGCAGCGGCGAAGCCGACACCTTCGACTCGCCGATGCACGAGGAGCCGCTCCAGCTCATCCCGCTGGAGTGGCGCGACAAGGCCGTCGAGCGAGCTGCGGCTCTCGCAACGACAAGCTACAAGGTCCGGGTCGAGGGCGAGCTCGACCCGGCCTGCCGCTTCATCTTCAAGCGGTCTGATCGAGAAGTACGACGGCGACTGGGCGCAAGGTCGATGCAGCCACGTCCGCGTGCGGCGCCTCGTGCTCTCGCGAGAAGGACCGCGTCGGCATCGGCACCTTCCAGCCCAAGGACGAGAAGAACCAGGACTCGACCGAGCTCACCGGCGACATCAACTACCGCAAGATCGCCGAGTACGGCTCGGACTCGCGATCCGCGCGCGTTCAACTTCGACGGCGAGTTCAACATCGCCAACCGCGGCATCATCGAGTTCATCGAGGTGCTCAAGCTCGACGTCGCCTTCCTCTACGACCTGCTCGGCGCGTCGCCAGGAGCACAAGATCAAGCCGAAGAAGTTCGCGCAGACCGACATCGACGAGGTCATCATCGGCCACACCAACGAGCCCGAGTACAAGCAAGCTGCAGAACAACGAGTTCATGGAGGCGCTCCGCGACCGCACGGTCAAGATCGACATCCCCTACATCACGAAGCTCGACGACGAGATCAAGATCTACGAGAAGGACTTCAACCAGCGAGCAGCGTCCGCGGCAAGCACATCGCGCCGCACACGCTCGAGATGGCGGCGATGTGGGCGGTGCTCACGCGGCTCGAGGAGCCGAAGAAGCACAACCTGCACGCTGCTGCAGAAGCTGAAGCTCTACGACGGCAAGACGCTGCCCGGCTTCACCGAGGACAACGTCAAGGAGCTGCGCAAGGAGAGCCGAGCGCGAGGGCATGGAGGGCATCTGCCCGCGCTACGTCCAGGACAAGATCTCCAACGCGCTGGTCAGCGACGTCGGCGAGGGCATGCATCAACCCGTTCATGGTGCTGAACGAGCTCGAGAACGGGCCTGCAGCACCACTCGCTGATCACCAGCGAGGAGCAGCGCAAGCGCTACCGCGAGCTGCTCGGCGTGGTGAAGCGAGGAGTACGAGGACATCGTCAAGAACGAGGTCCAGCGCGCCATCTCGCGCCGACGAGGAGGCGATCAGCAGCTCTGCGCCAACTACATCGACAACGTCAAGGCCTACACGCAGCAAGGAGAAGGTCCGGAACAAGTACACCGGGCCAGGACGAGGAGCCCGACGAGCGGCTGATGCGCTCGATCGAGGAGAAGATCGACATCCCCGAGAGCCGCAAGGACGACTTCCGCCGCGAGATCATGAACTACATCGGCGCGCTGGCGCTCGAGGGCAAGAAGTTCGACTACCAGACCAACGAGCGGCTGCACAAGGCGCTCGAGCTCAAGCTCTTCGAGGACCAGAAGGACTCGATCAAGCTCACGACGCCTGGTCTCCAGCGTCGTCGACAAGGAGACCCAGGAGAAGATCGACGTCGTCAAGAGCCGGCTGATGCGCAACTACGGCTACAACGAGGTCAGCGCCACCGACGTCCTGAACTACGTCGCGAGCATCTTCGCGCGCGGCGACGCCAAGAGCTGAAGGGCAGGTCGGTAGGCGCTGCTCGCACCCGGACCCACGACTCCCGGCCTGGCACGATCGCTGCTAGTCTGGGTGGTCCTAGGAGGTTTCATCATGCGTTATCGCGCGCTCGTGGGTCTGGTGTTGACGGTTGTTCTCAGTGGCTGCCCCAAAGAGAAGGAAGACGACACCCTCACCTTCGCCGAGGCCCTGCAGGCGGTCGAAGAGTCGACGCTGTCCTCCCAGGCTCAGAGCCTGCAATCCGCGTCGGTGGAGATCACGACCAGCTTCACCATTGGTCAGGCGGTCGAGAACGCGGCCCAGGAAATCCGCGATGTTGTCGGGACCCAGCTGCCCTGCGCGGAGATCACCCTGGCCGACGCGACCCTGACCGTGAAGTACGGCGCCAAGCCCGGAAACTGCACGTACAAGGGGCACAAATTCAGCGGGACCCACTCGATCCAGGTCGAGAAGAACGACCAAGCTCAGGTGCTGGTCCACCACACCTGGGCAGACTTGACCAACGGGGTGGTGAAGCTGAATGGCACCGCGGACGTGACCTGGGACTTCCAGGAACTGAGCCGCAAGGTCGTTCACCAGGTGGAGTGGACGCGGGTTCACGATGGCTTCGCGGTCAGCGGGCAGGGTGACCGCACCCAGACTCCGCTGGCGGGCGGCGTGCTCGAGGGCATCGAGATTGACGGACACCGCTCCTGGGCCAGCGTCCGCGGCGAGTGGAACCTCACCATCGACGGTGTCCAGATGCGCTGGGTCGATCCGGTCCCTCAGGCCGGCTCGTACAACCTGCTCACGCCCAAGAACAAGAAACTCGGGCTGTCATTCCAGCGCGTGGACGAGGACACCATCAAGGTGACCGTCAGCAACGGCAAGCGTTCGTTCAACTTCGATGTGTCCAAGATCGGGACAGTGAAGTCGAGCTGACTCAGCGCTGCTTCTCGAGCTCGAGCGACACGCTGTTGATGCAGTACCGGAGCCCCGTGGGCTCCGGGCCGTCCTCGAAGACGTGGCCGAGGTGCGCGTCGCAGCGCGCGCATTTGACCTCGATCCGGCGCATCCCGAGGCTGGCGTCGCCTTCGAGCTCGACGTTCTCTTTCAGCATCGGCGCCCAGAAGCTGGGCCAGCCGCTGCCCGAGTCGTACTTGGTTTCGGACGAGAACAAGTCGGCTCCGCAACAGACGCAGCGATACACGCCGGCGTCCGCAGCACCGTAGTACTTGCCGGTGCCCGCGCGCTCGGTGCCCTTCTGCCGCGTCACCCGATACTGCTCGTCGGTCAGATCGCGTCGCCACTCGGCCTCGTCTTTCACGATCTTGTCTCGCGCCATGCTGCGAGAGACCTAGGACGCCGCGCGAGTTTTGCCAGTCTCTCAGCGAGGCACGAGCGCCCGCTCGGGGGTCGCCGGGTCCACCGGCGGCGCTGCGGGAGGCGGCGCGGGCTGGCGGTGGGCGAGGGCGCTGTCGGCGTCCCGGGGCGACGCCTCCAATTCGGAGCGATGGCGTTGACCCAGCTCGAACCAGCCGCGGTCGAGCAATGCCCGACGATCGACGCGCAGCGCGCCGGGAACGACGCGCTCGACCTCGTAGGCGTAAGTCAGCCATCGCCGGGCGTTCGGCAGGTCGCCCAGTACCAACAGGGTCATGCCGCGGTACAGCCCGTACTCCGCGCGCTCGCGAGGCGTGAAGTTCGCCAGTCGATACTCGGTCTGCTCGAAGACCTCGGCCGCCTCGACGTACCGGCCATCCCCGTACAGCGTGCTGCCCCGGCGGACATGGGTCTCGCAGCCGGCAAAGACGCAGCAGGCTAGGACAACGGGGGCGAGGGCTCGGCGCACCTGCCGAGAATACCCGCCTCTCCGGATCAGCGCCAAGAGCCCGGGCACAGCGGCGAATTTGTCGCCGTTTTTCTGGGGGCTCGGCTAGAACTAGCCCCATGAGCATCAAGGACGAGGTGAAGAAGCGGGGCCTTCAGCTCCTGGGTGATCCACGCGTGGCCAAGCTCATGCAGAACGAGCAGTTCATGCGCGCGATGATGACCGTGATCCAGGTGCCGGGAAAAGTGGAACACTTCACCTCCGAGCAGACCGAGCGCTTCGCCAAGATGATGCGGGTCCCCACCATGGACGAGTTCAAAGATCTGAAACGCCAGGTCAAATCCCTCGAGAGCGAGGTCGCGAAGCTGAAGAAGAAGGTCGACAGCTGAGGCGAGGTGCCCGGTGGTCGCGATCCGTCGGTCTCAGCTGCGCGTGCGCTTCATCAGCCAGGTCTCGAGCAGGGGCCAGGTCAGCTTCGGGGCCTCGCGACCGATCAACATGTCGACGTGCCCAAAGGGCAGCTCGCGATAGCTCCGATCGCTCGAGGCCGAGAGGGACCACGCGGGCTTCACCGAGGCCGGCGGTGCCAGATCGTCGAACAGCCCGGCAATGACCAAGAGCGGCACCTCCAGCGCCTCGAACTTCCGGCCGTAGCCGAACAGGCCGTCGTCGCCGGCTTGTCGATCTCGGGCCTCCTGCGCCCAGGTGAACATCGCGCGCAGGGTCGCGATGCTGCCGCGGTCCATGGCCAGCGCCATGTGCTGCTCGAGCACCTCCGGCTCGATGGCTCCGCGATGGAAGCCACGGAAGGGCAGCGGGTACAGCGGGCTCTCCACCACGCGCCGCGCGGTGCGCACGAACTTCCCGTAGGCATGGGCCGGAACGGCGAAGTTGGGCAGGTTCAGCCGTTGGTCGAGGGCCAGGAACGCGCTGGTCAATCCGGTGAGCCAGCGTGACCCGGCGGTGAAGTGGTAGGGCGAACCGAAGGACGCCACGCCGGCGACCCGTGATCGGTGATCGACGGCCACGCAGTAGGCCACCACGCCACCGAGGGAGTGCCCGACGATGAAGACCGGACGATCGCCCGAGAGCAGCTTGATCTCCTCGAGGGCTGCCGGCACGTCTTCGTGGATGAACTCCAGCACCGAGCGCGGGCGTCGGGCGCCGAAGTGCCCGCTGCGTCCGCGGCCCCGCAGGTCGACGTTGAACACGTCGAAGCCCGCGCGAGCCAGGTGATTGACCAGGCTGCGCCGCGGGAGGTGAAAAGCGTAGCGGTTCTGCCCGTAGCCATGGATGAGCAGCACTGGTGCGCGGGTCTCCGCCGCCGCCTCGTCGGGCGCGCTGCGCGCGAGCGCCACGCTGGCGTCGGCCCGCAGCGCCCGCTTGCGCACCATGGCGATGGGCATCACGCCGCGCGCCAGGACCAGCTCCTTGACGAAGTGCGCCTGCTCGTCGATGTCGATGGCCTGCTGGACCACCAGGCTGTGGAGGATCATTGGGGGATCACGCCGCGCGCGTGGCGCACCCAATAGCATGTACGCCTCCCCCGCGGGGCCGGGGCACGGGACGCGAACCAGCGAAAAGAATGGGCTTTGGAGATTGGCACACGCCGTGGCACAATCCGCCCCGCTCTGGCACGCGGCGTGCCACGGGTATGGAGGGTCGGTTCATGGTGATGCGAGGGAAGTGGAAGTTTGGTGGGACGTTCATGGCTGCGGCGCTCCTGGCCGCGCCGGGGGCGATGGCACAGGGCGCGGAGCCCGTCGAGGAGAAGCCAACGGAACCCGCTGCTCCAGCCGCCGGCAACCCGGACGAAGCTGCGGCGCCGCCGCCCAAGGCGGTCGATCCCAATGAGGCGGCTGGTGAGCCCACGGAGGCCGCCAAGCCGGCGGAAGCCACGCCCACGGCCGACGTGCCCGCGGGCGACTCACCAGTCGAGCTGCCGGGTCAGACCTATCGCTTCGTCGGCCTGCGTTACCGCGGCATCGTCGTTCCCAAGTTCATGATGAACCTCTTCGGCGACGGCGGAAAGACCGTGTACGTGCACGGCGTCGGTCCCGAGTTTTCGATCCGCAAAGACGGCTTCGAGTACGTGTTCAGCGCGTGGTGGGCCGGCTACTACATGGACGAGACGCCTTTCAAGGCCAGCTCGGATCCGAAGAACGCGTTCGAGGTCGTCAAGAGCGACCTCAACGTGATCTTCCTCACGGCGGATTTCCTCTGGAGCCAAGAGCTCGGCTCGCAGTTCGCGGTGAACTACGGCATGGGCGCGGGCTTCGGCTTCGTGTTCGGCGATCTGTTCCGGACGCAGGCCTATCCCGAGAGCGGCAATCCCAACGAAGATCCCTACAAGTGGAAGAAGTGCACCGGACCGGGCAACCCCAACATCGGCGACTTCTGCGGGGACGACAACAACCACTACGACGGCTACAAAGAAGCCAGCTGGGCAAACGGCGGCAGCAAGCCCATCATCTTCCCGTGGCTCGCGCTGCAGACCGGCTTCCGCTACAAGCCGAGCAAGAGCTTCGTGGCGCGCCTCGACGCGGGCTTTGGCACCAGCGGCTTCTTCTTCGGAGTGGGCGCGGACTACGGGCTCTGAGACGGCTTGTCGCGCTTCGAGCTCCCGAAACGCTACCTCGCTGTCAGCCGCCTGGGAAAAGGCGGGGGCGGCGAGGTCTGGTCGGTGCGCGACCGCTACAGCGGCCAACGACTCGCGCTGAAGGTGCTCGCAGAGGGAGCGAGCGAGCGCGAGATGGCCGCGTTGGTGCGCGAGGCAGTGGCGCTCTCGGGTCTCGAGGGGCTGGGCGTGCCGCGGGTCGTGCGCTTTGGCCGACTGCCGAACAGCTCACGTCCGTTCATGGTGCGCGAGCTGGTCGAAGGCGACAGCCTGCTGGACTTGATCGAGCGGGGGCGCGACAGCCTTCGCACCCTCGAGGCGCTGGCGCAGGCCGCCGAGCAGCTCACGCTGGTCCATAGGGCTGGCCTCCTGCACGGCGACATCAAGCCGGCGAACATCATCGTCGAACCCGGTGGGCGCGCGACGCTGGTGGACCTCGGCTTGGCGGCACCTTGGAAGGACAAGGGCACCGCGGCCGAGGGGCTGACTCCGCGCTACGCGGCTCCGGAGCTGATGGCCGGAGGACCGCTCACCGTGCGGGCCGAGGTGTACGCCCTGGGTGTGGCGCTGATGGACGCCGCCGAGCAGAGCAAAGATCTCGCCAGAGAACTCCGCGGTCGTCTCGATGCCGTCAGCGAACGCGCCACGAGCGACGAACCGACGGCGCGCCATCCGTCGGCGGACGAATTCGCCAGCGCGCTCAGGCATGCGGCGGGGCTGCCGCCTCCCGAGGCGCCGGAGACCGCGATGGCGCTCTGGCCCGTCGCGGGCATCGACGGCGTCGCCCACAAATTGCTCGAGGCGATCAACAGGCTGTCGCCGGGATCGCTGCTCCGCCTCGACGGCCCGCCGGGTTCAGGCCGCACCGCGCTCTTGCGCCGCGTGGCCTGGTCGCTCGGGGTGCAGGGCGCGCCCGTGGTCTGGATTGACGAGACCATCACCGGATCGCCCGCTGCGGTCGAGATCGAACTCCAAGATCGCGAGGCAGAGTCCGCCATTGTGCTGGTCGACGACGCGGACCAACTCTGCGCGTCGAGTCTCGAAGCCGTCGAGGCAGCCCGCGCCATGGGTGCACGGCTGGTCGTGGTTCAGGGCGCGGCCCTCGGGCCCGAGGCACCGGTCTGCGTGGTGCCGCCCCTGGACAAACCCGCGGCCATCGACCTGGTGCGGCGCGCTGTGCCGGCGCTCACCGACTCGATGATCGAGCGCATCGTGACCGCCTGCGGCTGTCGCCCTGGAGAACTCCGGCGCGTGGTGCGAGCCATCGCTTCCCAAGCCGTCGCTTCGGCGGAGGACATCGAGCGGGTGCTCTCGGAAGAGCCCGACACGGCAGCGGCTCTGCCCGAAGACGCGCTGGCGCGGGCGCTGCACTTTTTGGAGAAAGGCCGCTACGACGAGGCTGGCGCCGCGCTCGATGCCGTCGACGAAGCGGACGCGCTCAGCATGGCCGTTGCGCGTGCGCGCCTCGCCGTGGGAGTGGGCGAAGCAGCGACGGCGCTCGAGCAGCTCGAGTCGGTGCGCGCCCTGGCGGAGCGAGCCCCGGACTCGCCTGCGGGCAAGGCCTGGCTCCTGTACCTGACCCGCGCTCACGTCGGGATCGCCGACTACGCCAAGGCTCTGGAGCTCGGCGCGCCGCTCGCCGACGACCCGTCGCCGCTCGGCGTGGAGGCGTTGGCCTTCATGGGCTCTGCCTTGTCCTTCCTCGGTCGGCACGACGAGGCGCGCGACCTGCTCACGCGCGCGGTCACGCGCGCACGTCAGCTCGACTCTGCGAGAACCGAGTCCATCGCGCTCGCCTGTCTGGGCCTCGCGCTGCAACGAAACGACCGGACGGACGAGGCGCGGAAGTTCTACGAAGACGGTCTGGTCGCAGGGGAGAGAGCCGGTGACGCGGGCATGCTCGGCACCCTGCGCCTGAACCTGGCGGGCCTGCTCAAGATGCGCGGGGACATCGCCGGTGCCATCCAGCACTTCGAAGGTGCGGTGGACATGGGCAAGCGCTCGGGGCGACGGGCTACCACGCGTCAGGCCCTGCTCAACCTCGCGAATACCGACCTCTACCTCGGGCGCCTCTCCCGAGCGCGGGCCAGCATCGAGGCCCTCGAAGAGCAACGTTCGCAGCTGCCACCGGTGATGCGCGCGCAGCTCTTCGGTCTCAGCGCCGAGCTGCATGCGCTGTCGGGCCAGACCGAGGCGGCGGTTCGGGACTACGAGGCCAGCGCGGCCGCCTACGAGGCCCTGGGCCGTGGCATGGACGCGGCCGAAGCGTTGCTGGAGGCCGTGCTGGTCGCGACGCGGTCGGGCACCGAGTCCGTCTCGGATCTGCGAGTGTGGCTCGCGCGCGCTGAGCGCGAGCTTGGCGACAGCCCCGCGCACCGCCCCCTGCAAAAGCTCGCGGAAGGCCGGGTGGCCGCCTTGGCCGAGGACGAAGCGGGCGCTCGTGAGGCCCTGGACGACGCCCTCGCTGCGGCGCGAGCTGCGGGACAGCGCGAGTGGTGCTGGCGAGCGCTGGCGGCACGAGCCGAGCTGGAAGAGGCCTCTGGTCAGAGCATGAACGCGCGGCGTGATCGCGAGGAAGCACTGGCGCAGCTCGAAGACATTGGCGCGCGGCTCCCCCGGGATCTGCGCGAGGTGTACTGGAACGATCCGCGCCGGCGCGAGCTGCGCTCGCTGGTGCAGCACGAAATGTCCCTGGCGGTCACTGCCCACACCGCCACCGCGATCTCGCCCCGGATCAACCACATCTCGCAGCTCTCACCGATCTCGTCCCACGCATCGACGCCCCTCGAACACCGGCTGGCGCGCATCCTCGAGATCAACAGCGAGCTGGTCGGCGAACTCGACCTCGAGCGCCTCACCGCCCGCGTCGTGAGCCATGCCGTCGAGCTGTGCCGCGCGGAACGCGGCTATGTGATCTTGCGCGAGAGCGACGGCGCGCTCACGGTCCACAGCTCTCGATCACGGGTCGCTGGTGACCAGCACGCGGAATTCTCGCGCTCCATCGCCGAGGGCGTGATCGCCAAGGGCGAGCCCATGGTGAGCGCCAGCGTGGCCGACGACAAGCGCATGAAGGGTTTCTCGTCGGTGCACCAGCTGCAGCTCCAGTCGGTGGCCTGCGTGCCGATCCTGGCGCCGACGGGGCGCCCCATCGGCGCGCTCTACATCGAGACGCGTCTGCGCCCGGCCTCGCATTTCGACGGCGAGCTGCCCACGCTGCGAGCCTTTGCCGACCAGGTGGCGATTGCCATCGAGACGGCGCGACTGGTCAACGAGAACCGCGACCGTGCCGACGATCTCGATCGCGCCAATCGCGAACTGGAAGACGCGCAAGCACACCTGCGCGAGCTGCTGGGTGAGCGAACGCAGAAGCTCAAGGTCGCCCGACGCAAGCTCCGGGACGCGCGTGATACGCTCTACTCTCACTTTGGGTATCACGGCCTGGTGGGCACCAGCAACGCGATGCGACGCGTGTACGCGCTGATCGAACGCATCCGAGACACTGACGTGCCGGTGCTCATCACCGGCGAGAGCGGCACCGGCAAAGAGATGGCGGCGCGAGCGCTGCACGAGGCGTCGCCTCGCAACAAAGCGAAGTTTCTGGGCGTCAACTGCGGCGCCATCCCGGAACACCTGCTCGAGAGCGAGCTCTTCGGCAACGTGAAAGGCGCCTACACTGGTGCCGACCGCGATCGAAAAGGTCTGTTCCGCGAGGCCGACGGCGGCAGCGTCCTGCTGGACGAAATCGGAGAGATGCCTCAGAAGATGCAGGCGGGCCTGCTTCGCGTGCTGCAAGAGCGCAAGGTCCGCCCGGTGGGCGGAGCGGAAGAAGAGCCCGTCGACCTCAGGCTCGTGTTCGCCACCAACCGCGACCTCGAGCAGCTGGTGAAAGACGGACGCTTCCGCGAGGACCTGTTCTACCGGATCCACGTGATCGAGCTGCGCCTGCCCGCGCTCAGAGAGCGCGTCGAAGACATCGCCCAGCTCGTCGATCACTTCCTGGGCATCTTCTCGGCGCGCTACAAGCGGGACAAAGGCACGGTGTCGCGCGACGCAATGCGCCGGCTGATGGCCTACGACTGGCCCGGCAACGTGCGGCAGCTCGAGCACGTGCTGCTCAACGCCTGGGTGCTCTCCGAGCGCAGCGAGCTTCAGGTGGACGATTTCGAGATGCCCGATGGACGCGTCTTCTCGCCGCGGGTCGAGTCGTCGCACCACGCGCCCGCCACTGAGACGCGGAAGACGACGACGACGACCAATCGTCCGCCCCGTTCGAGCCAACGCCGTCCGCCGAAGGGAACGCTCTCGCAACACCGCGCCGACGAGCGGGAGAGCATTCTCAAGTGCCTACAGTCGTGCAACTGGAACCGAGTCAAGGCCGCCGAGATGAGCGGCATCCCGCGGCGCACGTTCTACCGCCGTCTGCGTGAATACGGGATCCAGTGAGCGACGGGGGGTTTGGCTTCTTGACGCGCCGGCGTGTGCTGGCGCTGGGAGCCGTCGGCGTGCCCGCGCTCGCCTTTGGCGGCGGAGTTGCGTCGCTGCTGGCGGGGGCCCCGCCCGTCGCTGGCCTCTCGCTGCTCGGCGGCCGCGAGTACCGCACGCTCGCGGCGCTGGCGACCACGCTGCTTCCGAGCGGCGGCCCCTTCGAGTTCGGCGCCGAAGGTCTCGACCTTGCCCGGGCATTCGACGGCTTTCTCGCTGGCGAGCCGCCGGCGAACGTCGGCAACTTGCGGCGCGCCCTGCTGCTGTTCGAGCTCGGTCCGCTGCTCTTCGATCGACGCTGGACGACATTTTCTAGGCTCTCCGACCGAGAGCGCCTGCGTCACTACGAAGCGTGGTCGTCGAGCGAGACCCTGCTTCGACGTCAGGTCGCCATCGCATTTCGCAAGTTCATGGCGCTGGTGTTCTACGACTCTCCGGAGGTTTGGCCGCACATCGGCTATCCCGGACCGTCGCTGGCGAGGCTTGGTCGATGACCGGAGCCATCGTCGACCTGTCCAGAGAACCCAGCCCGCGCCGGCTCTCCACCGACGTGTTGGTGGTCGGATCGGGGCCTGGGGGCGCCACTGCCGCGCGGGTGCTCGCAGAAGCGGGGCACGAGGTCGTCGTGCTGGAGGAAGGCGGTGACTTCACCGGCACGGCGCTCACGCAGCGCGAAGCGGCGATGTACGGCCAGCTCTACATGGATCGCGGTGGTCGCGTCACCGAGGACTTGTCGGTGTCGGTATTGCAGGGGCGAGTGCTGGGCGGAGGCGGCGTGGTGAACGTGTCGGACGTCGTGCCCATCCCGGATGGTGTGCTGCGCCACTGGCAAAAGAAGCACGGTTTGACGGATTTCTCCGCGGAAGCGCTGGCCCCCTACAGGGCCAAGGCCTTGGAGGATCTCTCGGCGAACCTCATCAGCGAAGCTCAGATCAACCGCGCCAACCGTCTCATGCAGCAGGGCGCCGGGGCGCTGGGAATGCGCGGCGAGATCATGCACCACAATCGAGTGGGCTGCGCCGGTCTCGGCACCTGCATGCTGGGCTGTCCGATCAACGCCAAGCGAAACCCCCGCTTCGTGTTCCATCCCCCTGGCGGTGGCCAAGGGAGCGCGCTTCCTGCTCCGAACGCGTGCGATCCGCATCGACCGAGCGCGCGAGGAATTCAAGAGCGTGACCGTGGCCGTGCTCGACGAGCAGGGGCTCCGGGCAACCTCGACCATGGAGGTTCGCGCGCGGGTGGTGATTGTCGCGGCCAACGCCGTGGGCAGCGCCGAGCTCTTGATCCGATCGGGCATCGGCACCAGCCACGTCGGAAGGCACCTGATGCTTCAGCCGCAGCTGCCCGTCACGGCGCTCTTCGACGAGAAGATCCGGGCTTTCGAGGGCATCCCCCAGGCCTTCGCCGTGACTGAGTTCGAACGCGAGGACGACACCGATCACGGGCTCTGGGGCTTCCGTCTCGAAGCAGTGATGGGGACGCCTGGCAACGTCGCGTCGATCTTGCCGCTGGCCGGTGTCGCCGGCAAAGAGATGATGGCAGCCTACGATCGCATCGCGGCGCTCTTGGTGCTGGTGCCGGACGAGCCCTCGGGGAACGTGCGGGCGGGACCGAGCGCCGGCCACCCGATCATCAGCTATCGGCAGGCCGAGAACCACAAGGCGCGGCTGCGCGAGGGCGCCAAAGCTGCGGCGCGGATCTACTTCGCAGCGGGTGCGCGGCGCGTGTTTGTGCCCACGATGCCACCGGTCGTCCTCGATTCGCCCGCGGATCTCCAGCGCATCGACGCGATCCGCTTCGATCCCGCGACCGCGCCCCTGCTCTCTGCGCACCAACAGGGCACCGTGCGCTTCGCGTCGTCGGCCAGGCAAGGCGGCGCCGACCCCGACGGCCGCGTGTACGGCACGCGTGGCGTCTATGTGTTCGATTCGTCGGGGTTCCCGTCGAGCGCGTCGAGCCACACCATGACGCCGATCCTCACGGTCTCTCACTATCTCTCGGCGAAGCTCGCGAGCCAGATGCCAGAGGCGTAGGGAGCGTGACGATCACAGGGCCGCATCGATCAGGCCGGCGAGTTCTTCGTGGGTGTAGCTGCCCACGAAGACGTCGGCGCCGATGATGAACGCGGGCGTGCCAAAGGACGGCAGCTTCAGCGCATCGATCTCGCGCTTGTCGGCCATGACGCCGTCGCGATGGACGCCGAGCTCGAGGGCGCGTCGGAAGCGCGCGCGGTCGACGGCAAAGGCTCCGGCGTAGCGCTCGAGATCGGCCAGGGTCAGCGCGTGCTGATTCCGGAACAGGAGATCGTGGTACTGCCAGAAGGCGTCGTCGCCAAGCTGCGCCCGCACCTCGCGCGCGGCCTCCGCGGCGGCGAGCGCATGCTCGTGGCGACTCAGGGGGTAGTCGCGCCAGACCAGCGCGACGCGATCGCGATAGGCTTGCATCGCGCGTTTCAGGGCAGGCTGCACCGCCGCGCAGAAGGGGCACTGGTAGTCGCCGATTTCTTGCACGACGAGCTCGGGTTTCTGGGCGCCGAGTCGCGGCAGGTTCGGCGGCACGTCGACCGTGCGCACCGGCACGCAAGCGCCGATGGCGACGCAAGACAGTCCGAGCACGAGCTGCCTGCGACTGGTCATGGCAGGTTAGCCGATGCCGAGCTGCTTGAGCTTTTTGTGCAGCCCTTCGCGGGTGATGCCCAGAGTCTTGGCGGAGCTGGTCTTGTTGTTGCCGTGCTCGCGCAGGGTCTCGAGGATGAAGTACTTCTCCACCTGCTCGACCATCTCCTTGAGCGAGCCCTTCACCTTGCCGGCCTGGGCGACCAAGCCTTCCATCTGCCGCACGCGTGGGCTCAAGAAATCCGGCGTGATGAAGGCATTGGGCTCGACCTGAATCACCAGGCGCTGCACTTCGTTCTCGAGCTCGCGCACGTTGCCCGGCCAGTCATAGGACATCAGGAGTTCCATTGTGCCCTGCGCGAAGCCCGCCACGGGGCGCCCCACTTCGCGCGAATACTTCTGCAGGAAGTGCCCGGCCAGGAGCGGGACGTCGTCGCGTCGCTCGCGCAGCGGCGGCACACGGATCGGGAAGACGTTGAGTCGGTAGTACAGGTCCTGACGGAAGCGGCCCGCTTCGACCTCTTTCTCGAGGTTGCGGTTGCACGCCGCCACGATGCGCACATCGACGAATTTGGTGTGGGTGGCGCCCACGGGACGGATCTCGCCTTCTTGCAACACCCGGAGCAGCTTCGCCTGGAGCGGCAGCGGCATCTCGGTGACCTCGTCCAAGAACAAGGTGCCGCCGTCGGCGACGTCGAAGAGCCCGCGCTTCTCTTCGGTGGCGCCGGTGAAGGAGCCACGCTTGTGGCCGAAGAGCTCGCTCTCGAGCAGGTTCTCGGGGAGCGCGGCGCAGTTCTGCGCCACGAAGAGCTTGCTTCGGCGCCGCGAGCGGTAGTGCACGGCGGACGCGATGAGCTCCTTGCCAGTGCCCGTCTCGCCCTCGATCAGCACGCTCACTCGCGTATCGACCACCTTGTCGAGTTGTTGGAGCAGGTCGCGAATGGCGCGGCTCTGCCCGATGATCTCGGTCCCTCCGCCGGCCTTGGCTCGCTCACGCCCCTTGAGATAGGTGTTCTCTTTTTCCAGTTGTTGCTCGGCCGCCATGAGCCGTCGCACCAGCCGTGCGTTGGCGACGGCCAACGACGAGCTGGCGGCGAGAACCCCCAGCGCGTCGAGGTCCGATGAGTCGAACATGCTGGGCGAGGCGCGGTTGTCCACCTGAAGCACGCCGAGGATCTCGTCGCCCTTCCAGAGCGGAACCCCGATCGTGCTGCGAATGCTGGCCCCCAGCAGAGACTCGGAGCTGAACGCTTCGCTCGGGGCGTCCGCGGCCAGTACCGCCGCGCGCTCACGCACGACCTTGCGGAAAACGCTGCGCGTCACCGCGACCGCTACGCCGGGCGCTTCGCCGCTGCCCGAAGCGCCGCGCACGCGCGTGAGCACTGGCACGTACCCGGCCTCGTCTCGATCGGCCTCGGCATCGATGTCGTCGCGCAGAACCAGCGTCGCGTGGGTCGCCGTCGGCACCAACTCCAGGGCGGCGTCCGCCACCGCGATCAGCACTGCGTCCAAGGTGCCGGCGGCTCCAATGCTCTTCTCGACGCGGTACAGCGTCCGGAGCACGCCGGTGTTTCGCTCTGCGGAGGCCGTCGCGCCGGGCAGGTCCGCGATCGGGCGCACGCTGACCACGTGAGCCGGCTCTCGCTCGGCGCCCAGCTCCACCCGCACCGTGGTGCCGTCGTCCGCGCTGCCGCCCAGCTCGAGCACGTCGCCGGACTCGAGCACGGTGCGCAAGCTGGTCGACTCTCCCAGCACGATCCGCTGGCTCCCTCGCACGACCGCGGTGCCGTTGGTGCTGCGGAGGTCTTCGAGGGTCACGCGTTCGGCGCCGACCACCAGCCGCGCGTGCTCGGACGAGACGTGGGTCTCGGCGAGCTCGAGCTCGTTGGACGCGGCCCGACCGATTCGGATCACGTCACCGTCCGGCTCGAGGACGCGGCCCCGAGAGCCGCCGTTCAGTACCTCGAGCCGTACGCTGGCCATCTACGGTGGTTCCAAGCTGGCCGGCGGCGCGGTCAGTCCGCGCGCGCCTCGATGCGGTACATCACCTGTTTGATGGGGGCGTCGCCCGACATCTTGTTCTTGTCGCCGCCCTCCGCGTTCTTGTCGACGACCTTGCGCAAGGCCGCGGCTGCTTCCTTCGAGCCCTTGGGCGAGAGGTGATCAATGGTCTGAGCCGCCACGAAACGGACCGCCGCATTCTCGAAGGAGTCGATGCGCTTCACCAGTTCGTCGCGCTGGGCCTCGCCGCCGAGGATGGCGCCCATGTAGCCCGCCTTGATGCCGATGAACTGCGTGGCCTGCTCTTGGTTCGTGCTCTTCTCCATCTCGACCAGGTAACAATCGGCCTTGTCGGTGCACTGCTTCACGAGCTTCTCGGCCTGCGCGTACAGGTCTTTCTCGAGCTTGGTTCCGTACTTGTCCACGGCGGCTTTGACCTTGTCGAGCTGGTCGGTCTTGGCGAGCTTGATGGTCGTGACCACGATGGCGCCCTGGAGCGCCTTCAGGTCGTCGCCGCTGCCCTTGGTCTTGTCGGCGCGCTCGAGCAACCAGTCGATGAGCTCAGCGTTGTAGAACTGACCCGCAGCTTCGGCGAGCATCTGCAGCGCGTTCATTCCCGGGGGGATGTTGGCCTCGATGGAGATCTTCTCGAAAGCCTCCTTGAATGCCGTCAGTGACTCCGCCGATCGCGGCAGCTTCACCAGCTCCCGGGCGATCAGCGCGCGGGTCACGTCCTTCTCGGCCTTCTTCAGCGCTTCGAGCATCGGAGCGACGCCTTCGCCGCGCCCGATGGTGCCCACGATGATGGCGGCCGTCTGAACGTGCGGCGCATCCTGGGGCTTCTCCTTCAGCTTCTTCTCGTCTTCGTCCTTGATCTGCTTGAGCTCCTTCAAGCGGCGGTAGTGGAAGGCGATCATCTTCTCGTCTTCGCTCTTCAGGAGCTTGATCGCGGCCTCGGCCGCCGGCTTGCCGATCTTGACCATGGCGAGGACCGCGGTGGCCTGGGCGTCGGCCTTGGCGGGATCGAGCATGATCTTCATCATCGGCTCGACGGCTTCGGGCGCGGCGATCTCGCCGAGCACCTGCGCGGCGGTGGTCTGCCAGAAGAGCTGGTCCTTGTAGGGGTCGATCTTGTCGCGCTCCTTGTCGTTCGCTGGGCGCTCGATGGGCGCGTCGAGGGCGGAGATCAGCGGGCCGGTCCAAGACTTCGCCTTGATGGCGACCATGGCGTCGTTGAAGTCCTTGTAGGTGACGCCGCCCAGCATGGTGCTGGCGCGCAGCTTCAAGAAGGCCTGCACCAGCGGGTCGGCCAGGGAGTCGAGCTTCAGGTCAGCGGCGGCGCGCACTGCCCACTTGATGTCGGCGTCGTCCTTGCCGGTGGCTGGTTTCTTCGCGAACTCCTCAAAGGCCTTCTTCAGCGCGGGTTCCGTGCGTTTGTCGCGGAACGCTGCCAAGAGCTTGATCAGAGCGACCCGCGTCTTGGTGTCTAGCTCGGCGTACTTGTCGACATAGGTCTTGGTGAGTGGGTCGACGATTTTGTTGAGCAGCTCTTGGACCTTAGGGTCGTTGTTGTCGCCCTTGGCCTTGCTGCTCGCGTCTTCGAAGAACTGGCTCAGTCGCGTCACCGACCGCGAGCGCCAGGAGGCCTCGTTCAGCTTCTCGACCCAGTAGTCGGGCTGACTTTCGTCTTTGCAGCCGACCAGGAGGACGCTGGACGCGCTGACCGCGAAGGCGGTCGTGGCGGTGCCAAGGAGCAGGGATCGGATGAGCGACGCACGCGCGCGCGAGGAACGGAACATCTCGTGTTGCCTCCGGAGTCTGGTCTGGTTCGGTAGGGTCCGGGCGCCGCGAAGGGCGCGAAAGCCCCATGAATCCGGTGGTCCGAAACCCCGCGGGACCGTACGTCGGCCGCAAAGCCGCTGTCAACGAAGGGGCGTCTATAACGCGGCGCGTCGATGGTCAGCCGATGATCATGCCTTCGCTCAGCAGGGCGCCGCCCTCGAAGCGCCGCAGGTTCCAGGTGTCGAACACCTCGGGGACCGCGCCGCCGGCGATCACTGCCGCCATCATCCTGCCGATCACCGGCGCCATCATGAAGCCGTGGCCCATGAAGCCGCAGGCTAGAAAGAAGCCGTCGAGCTCGTCCACGGCGCCGACGATCGGACTGGAGTCGGGCGTGATGTCGTAGAGGCCAGCCCACTGCCGCAGGACCTTCACGGACCCCAAGATGGGGCAGGCTCGGAGCAACGCGCGGGAGTAGAGCGAGAGGAATCGATACGACGACCCTTGGTCGGAGCCCTCAGGGACCTTGGCGTTGGTGACGCCGCCGACGATCTCGCCGCGGGTGGATTGGGAGAAGTAGAGCCCATTGCTCAGATCGGCCACCAACGGCTCGAGCCAGGGCTTGAGCGGCTCGCTCGAGCAGATCTCGTGTCGGTGAGGTCGGTTGGGCAAGGCGATGCCGACGAGTTGCGCCACCTCGGGGCTCAGGGCGCCGGCCGCGTTGACCACCGTGCTGGTCTTGATTGAGCCCTTGTCGGTCACCACCGCGCTCACGCGTCGCCCCGTGGTCTCGATGGCGGTGACGCGGGTGAAGGTCTCGACCTCGACGCCGTGGGCGCGAGCGCCTTCGGCGTAGCCCCACACGAAGGGCCAAGGGAACACCACGGCGTCGTCGGGGTTGTAGCAAGCCGCCACCAGTCCGTCGGTCGAGAGCTCAGGCACGATGCGTGCTGCCTCCCGCGGCTCGAGCATCCGGGTCGGAAGCCCGCACTCGTTTTGAAGCTTCGCGTTTTTGGCGAGGGCCGCGGCCTTTGCGTCGCTGCGCGCCAAGAACAGGTAACCGCCCTGCCGGAACCAGGTGTTGATGCGGTGCTCCCGGGCGAAGTCGCGGCAGATCATCAGCGATTCGCGCATCAAGCGCACGTTGGCCTCACTCGACCACTGGGCGCGCACGCCGCCGCCGTTGCGACCGCTGGCGCCGCTGCACAAATAGGACTGGTCGAGCACCACCACCTCGCGCTGGCCGTGGTTTTTCGCCAGATTGTAGGCGATGGCGAGCCCCATGATGCCCCCGCCCACGATCACCACGTCGGCTTCGCTGCGCATGATCAGCCCCGGGCCCGTTCGCGTTCTCGGGCCTCGGCGAGCCGCGCGAGGATGGCGTCGTGCAGGCGACCGTTGCTGGCCACGATGCCCCGCTCATTGACCAGGCTCTCGCTCGAGTAGTCGATGGGCTCGCCGTAAGCGTCCGTGAGCGCGCCGCCGGCGGCGACAATGATGGCCTCGCCCGCGCACACGTCCCAGCGGCAACCCGCGCGTGCCGGTGCGACGTAGGCATCGGCCCTTCCTGCCGCGACCTCCGCGCACTTGAGCCCCGCGCTGCCCAGCGCGTCGAGCTGACGCACGCCGAGGGCGTCGAGCGCTCTCTCGAGGGCCGGGCTCTTGTGTGAACGCGTGCAGACGACCCGCGCCTCCGCCAGGGACGACGTCGAACTCACACCGAGAGCGGCTCGCGTTCCGTCGGGCCGCACGAGCTCGGCCTTCGACGCCACGCGGCCCGCCCACAGCACGCCGGTTGCCGGCGCCAGAATCACACCCGAGATCGGCCTGCCAGCCTCGAGCAGGCCGATCATCACCACGAACTCGCCGTTCTTCTTGACGAACTCGCGGGTGCCGTCCAGCGGGTCGACGAAGAAGACGCGCTCCGCCCCGCGGTAGTCCGCGAAGGACTCGGGCGGGCTCTCTTCCGCGACCACCGGCACGCCGGGAAACTCCTCGGCGAGGCGCTGGCAGATCAGGTCGTTGGCGCGGCGATCGGCCAGCGTCACGGGGTCGTGCGCTGTTTTGTATTCGACCTCGAAGGGCGTCGCGTAGACCGCGTTGATGATCTGGGCGGCCTCGCGCGCAATGCCCGCGAGCAGGTCGAGGCCGTCGCTCATGCGTCGACTCCGACGTCGTGCAGGCGGTTTCTGAGCGCGATCAGCGCCCAGTCTTCCAGATAGGGCGGTCCCTTGCCGGCCTCCCGCACCAACTGATCGAGCTGTAGTGAACTCCGGGGCCCGAGCACCGCCGAACTCACCGAGCGGTTGTGCAAGACGTAGCGCAAGGCCGCGGAGCGCAGCGTCAGGACCGGCCCGCCCACCGTGGGCCGCAGCGCGTCGAGTTGGCGCAGGCGTCGCCGCAGTTCGTCGCTGGTCCAACGCTCGGCGCGATGATCGTTGTCGGCGAAGACCTTGTCCGCGCTCCAGTGCCCGCACAGGAGCCCATAGGCCAGGACCGAGTGGGCGAGCACGCCGATCTCCTTCTGATCGATATCAGTGGCGAGGGCGGCGACGTCGCTCGACGCCAACACGTTGAGCGCGAGTGACAAGACCTGGGCGCCCTTGGCGATGGCCGCCCGCGCGACCTCGACGCTGCCGGCGCTGACCCCCCAGGCGCGCAGCTTGCCCGCGTCGACGAGCCCGGCCATGAAGTCCGCCGCCGCACCGGCTTTGATCGCGTCTTCGGACGGGTTGTGCAGCAGCGCCACGTCGAGCACGTCGCGTCCAAGCCGTTTGCGGGAGCCATCGAAGGCGGCTTCGAGATACTTCGCATCGAAGCGCTTGCGCGGCACCGGCGCGTCGAGATCGGTGCCGATCTTGGTGACGATGCGCGCGGCGTCGTCAGCTTTCAGGCGCTCGCCGAGCCGGCGCTCCATGTCGCCGGCGGCGTAGCTGTCAGCCGTCTCGAAGAGCGCGATGCCGAGGGCGCGCGCGCGATCGATGACCTTGTCTTGCTCGCTCTCGGCGACGGGCCCGTAGCCGTCACCGCACAGGCCCCAGGTGCCAAGCGCAAGCTCGGTCACGCTCAGCCCGGTCTTCCCGAGAGGCCTCCGGCGCATCCGTGTCCCCTATACCTTGCCCGCGAGCTTCGCGGGTACGTCCAAGTCGAGGTCGTGCCAACTTGCTCGTTGGCGGGGACTTCGCGGGCCGTATCACGGCGCCGTGGCACGCCCGTCGAAAAAGGTGGCACGACCCCGGGGCCGGCTCTAGGTATTGGGCGTGCACCTCGCGGACGGCATCGTCGAAAACCCAGCCTGGCTCATCGGCGCCAACATCGTCGGCGCGGCTGCCGCCGTGTTGGTCACCCGCCGCGTCGGCGCCGAGGGGTCCCGGGGCGTGGCCTTCACCGGAACGCTGGCGGCCTTCGTCTTGGCCGCGCAAGCGCTCAACGTGCCGCTGGTGCCGGGCGCGAGCGCCCACGTGATCGGCGCGAGCTTGCTCACGCTGGCGGTGGGTCCTGCGCGGGCGGTGCTGGCGCTGGTGGCGGTGCTGATCGTGCAAGCGCTGATGTTCGCCGACGGCGGCGTGAGCGCCCTCGGCATCAACGTGCTCAACATCGCCGTTATCCCGGTGCTGGCGGTGCACGTGGTGCACCGTCTGCTCGGACCGAAGCGGCTCGCGCTGACGGCGGTGCTGGGCACCGTGATCGGTAACGCGCTCGGCGCGTCCAGCCTGGCGCTCACCTTGGTCGCGGGGGCCGGCGTGCCGGTCGTGCTCGCGTTTGGCTGGCTGGTGGGGCTTCAGATGCTGGCGGGGCTGATCGAGGGGGTGCTCACGGCGCTGGCGCTTCGACACCTGGTGAAGGCGGCGCCGGGCCTGCTGGTGGCCGCTCGGCCCGCCCCCGATCTGCCCATGATGATCGACGGCTCGGACGATCGTCCTCGTTCGCGGCGGGTCGGGCTGCTGTGGGCGACCCTGGCCATCGGCCTCACCTGCGCGCTCTTGCCCCTCGCCACGGATGTTCCAGACGCGCTCGAGCGCGTGGTGGAACGGTCGCGCCAGTGAGCGTGTCGCCCGTCGCGCGCATCACCTGTCTGGTCGTGCTCGCAGCGGGCATAGCGACCGCGCCCCTCGGCTCGAGTTCGAGTCGGTGGGCGCTGGCGCTGGTCTTGCTCGCGCTGCTGCTGACCACCCGGCCGCGCTTCTCCTGGCTCGCGCGGCGGCTCGGGCCCGCGCTGCTCGCGCTCGGCGCGTTGCTCGTCCCGCTGGCGCTCTCGATGGACTTGGGACGCGTGGTGGTGATCGCGCTGCGCGCGGTGGGAGCGGCGCTGGCGTCGGCGTGCCTCGCCAGCACCATGCCCTTGCGCGAGCTCGGACCCGCGTTGGTCGCCGTGGGAACGCCGCGGTCCCTCGCGAGCGCGGTGCACACGCTGCTCTGGCAGCTCGACCACGTGGGCGCCGAGGGGCGTCGGCTGATGTTGGCCCGACGCCTGCGCGGCGCAGAGCACTTCGGACCCGAGGTGTTGTCGCAACTGCTCGTGCGCACCGCCGCGCGTGCCGAGCGCGTCGATCTCGCGATGCGCTTGCGCAGCGCCGACGGAGCACCGGAAGCGTCGCGCTTCGGCGCAGTGGACGCGCTGGTGTGCCTGAGCGCGCTGGCCGTCGTCGTCGCGCTGCACGGGATGGCTTCGTGACTCCGGCGCGCGTCACGCTCGAAGATCTCCAGGTGTGGCGCGAAGACGGCCTGGGCGGCGAGCCGACCCAGGTGGTGCACGCCGTCAGCGCCAGCATCGACGCGGGATCGCGGGTCGCGTTGGTCGGAGCCAACGGCGCGGGCAAGACGTCGCTCTTGCTCGCCTTGGTCGGCGCGGCGCGCTTCGCCGGCAAGATCCGCGTCGGCGATCTCGAGCTCGATCGGCGCAGCTTGGTGACGGTTCGCAAGCAGCTCGGCTTCGTGTTCGCGGAGCCGGCGGACCAGCTCTTCTTGCCCACGGTGCTGGAGGAAGCCGCGTTCGGCCCTCGACAGCGCGGCCTGCCCAACGCCGAAGAGCTGGCGAGAGGCGCATTGAGTCGCGTCGGGCTCGTGGGCTTGGAGGATCGGAGCCCGCAATCGCTGAGCCTGGGTGAACAGCGCCGGCTCGCCATCGCCGCCGTGCTCTCGCTCGAGCCGGCGCTGCTCTTGCTCGACGAGCCCACCGCCAGTCTCGACTCGCGGTCGCGTCGCAGTGTGTTGGACGCAATCCGCGCCAGCGGCGCCACGACCCTCTTCGCCACCCACGATCTCGAGGCCGCGGTCGAGCTCGACTCCGACGTATTGGTCCTGAGTGAGGGGCGACTCCTCGGCGGCGGCAAAGCCCGCGTGACCCTGGCCGACGCCGCGCTGCTCGACGAGGCGGGTCTGGACGTGCCCGCGTGCCTGATCTGAAGCCGGTCGCTACTTCGTCACCACGCTGAAGTAGTGAAGGCTGGTGAAGCTCTGGCCGGCCGGCGCCGCGAGCTCGATCTTCGCGGGCTTGTCCCCGACCTCCGCCGGCAGCCGCAGCGCGACCTCCTGCCACTCCGGATCAGCGCTCACGCTCACCGGCGCGAGCTTCTGGCCGTCCACCCACAGATCGAGCGTCATCGGGGTTTCGACGATCAGGCGCGCGACCAGCGTCGCGCTCGGTCGCAGCTTGATCGTGAAGCGTTCGAGCGTGCGGCCCGCTCGCCCGCCGTCCGCGCGACGTCGATCGGCCACCCAGGCCTCATGCACGCGGTTCTGGGCTTGTGTGGCCCAATAGAGGGCGTAGCCGTGATCGGCTTCGCTCTCGAGATCGGCGACGTCGAGGCGGTCGATGAGCTCGCCGCGGGTCTCGCCCAAGGGTTCTTCCGCTGAGCGCAGCACGTCGTAGCTCGCCACGCTGGCGGTCATGGTCTTGCCGCCCAAGATGGTGGCGTTGACCGTTCGCGACGCGAGTTCCTCCCCGATGATCTGCGGGACCGCCATCCACTCGGGGTAGACGATGAAGTGAGTCGGCAGCTGGCCCTGGGGCATTCGCTCGTAGTGCTCGAAGCGCGAGCCCGCGCCCGCCGCCCAGTAGCGTGGCTCGCTCTTGGTGGTGAGCCCGACCACGTCGAAGGTGCGCCGTCCGGAGAAGTAAGCGATGGCGCCGGTGTCGTTCACACCGATGATGGCATCCGCGGGCAGTGTGTCCCGTGCCCAGCGCCCGAGGCTGGTCTGCTGCCGTCGGATGGCGTCGGCGCTCTGCGCCAGGTCGTCGATGGACGGCGAGAGCTGCGATGCAAACGCGCCGACCAGGCCCGCGGACAGCGCGACGCCGGCGTGCTTCGTGAAGCGCCCGAAGGCGAGCCCGGCGCCTTCGGCGAGAGCGGCGATGGCGATGAACCAGCCGGGTGCGAAGGGCCACAGGTAGCGCAGCCGATTGCAGAGCATGCAGTCGAAGCTCGCGGGGATCAGCATGCCGAGGGCGATCAGCAGCACAAACGCGCCTCGCGGCCCGCGTTTGGCGTGCCAGGCCATGGCGATCAACGCCGGCAGCGCGAGCCAGGCGACGATGCGTCCGCCGGCCGGGACGAAGATAGCGCTCCACACCCTGCCGTCGAAGAGCGTTGAGAAGACCAGCTCGATGTTCGCGAGCATGGCGCTCCAGAGCCGTTCGTCTTGGTGGTACGGATTGAGTGGCAACCACTTTGACAGCGCGGTGGTGCTCGTCGACTGACCGGTGAGCAGGCGATTGACGAGAGGCGGGAGCCCGAGCCCGGCCATGGGCGCCAGCGCCCACGCGCGCCCGCGCCCGCGCGCATGCAACGCGATGCTCGCGGCAGCGCAGACCAGGGCGATAGCGCCTTCGGGACGCATCAGCTGCGCCGCGCAGGCGACCGCGATCAGCTCCGCGAGCCGAGCCCTGGCCATCGGCGTGGGGCTCTCGGCCCGCTCGGCCGCGAGCCTCGCTGCTCGCACCAGTAACCACGCAAAGGGCACGACCTCCATGCCGCTGCCCGCGCACCAGACCAAGCCCCCGAAGGCCGGCACCATGGCGCCCGCGGTGATGGCGACGGGGCGGCTGGTGAGCCCCAGCGCGAGGCGGTGGGTGTCCATCGCGAGGAGCGACAAAGCCACGAAGCCAAAGGCCCAGGCCACCCACACCAGACCGAGCTCGCCGACTCCAACGGCGCAGAACGGGGCGAGCAGCAGCGGCCACAGCAGGCTCGTCGCGCCGGGCGTGGGGGCTGTGCCTGGCGTGTAGGCCAGGGGGTGTCCGCTGGCGAAGCTCCTGGCGAACTGGAAATGGATGAAGCTGTCGTCGAGCGGCACCGCCGGCTCGCCGCCCGTCTCCGCCAGGACGGCGCGGATGCTCACCACGGCGAGCACGCCCGAGACCGCGGCCCACGGCAGCCAGGGCTTTGCCATCGCTTTGAAGTTCGGAGCTGCCATCTCGGACGCCCGGCATGATATCCGGACGCCCATGCGGAACGATCCTTACGTGGACGCCCCGGTCTTGCCCGAGGGTGACGCGGTGGATCCGCGGGCATTGGTCGGCGCGGGCTCCGCGCCCATCGAGCTCGAGATCGGTCCGGGACGGGGCTGGTTTCTCATCGAACGCCTCGAGGCTGAGCCCAGCGCGCGCATGGTTGGCCTCGAGATCCGGAGAAAGTGGGCGACCCTCGTCGACCGCAGGCTCCAAGGCCGCGGCTTCGGCGACCGCGCCCGGGTGTTCGCCGAGGATGCCCGGGATGCCATTCGGCGTTTCCCCGACGCTTGCGTGGGGATCGCCTACCTGCACTTCCCCGATCCGTGGTGGAAGAAGCGCCATCAGAAGCGCTTGGTTCTCACTCCGGAGCTGTGTCGGGAGCTGGCTAGGGTGATCGAGCCGGGGGGCGAGCTCTTCGTCCAGACCGACGTCGTCGAGCGGGCCGAGGGCTACGAGCAGGTGGTCAGCCTCGAGCCGCGCTTCGAGCCCTGGGCCGGAGGCCCCCGGATCGACGAAAACCCCTACGGGGCACGAAGTCCCCGAGAACGCCGGGCGATCGAGGACCAGCTCCCGGTCGTCCGGATGCGCTGGCGGCGCCGATCCGAGGCCGATCCGCCCGCGCCTTGATTCGGTTGGTGCGGTGGGGCTAGGCTGGCCCGCGTGATTCGCACTTGGCTCGCCCTGGGCGCGTTGGCGCTTTCCGTGGTTGGTTGCGCCACCTATCGCGAAGATCTGAACCGCGGGCAGCGCTTCTACGAAGAGAACGAGTACGAGCGATCGCTCGCCATCTTCCGGGTGCTCGAGTCCGACATGGACTCGCTCGAGCTCGCGGACCAGGCGCGCTACTCGTATCTGCGCGGGATGGCCGACTACCGATTGGGCTTCCGCGCTGACGCGCGGCACTGGCTCGCGGTGGCAAAGGCCATCGAGCAAGAGCATCCTGGTGGGCTCGGAGCGCCGTGGAAGCAACGCCTCGACGAGGCGCTGAACGATCTGAACCAAGAGGTGTACGGCGGCGGTGAGCGTCTCGACAAGAGTCGCTCCACCGCGACCGAGACCACCAAGGGTCCAGAGCAGCTGCCCGCGCCGGCACCGGGCAAGTGCAACGCCAACAAAGACTGCGACGAAGGCCAGACCTGCCAAGCCGGCGAGTGCGTGACGATCTGAGCGTCTGCGGCGCCGGCGGGTTTGCTCAATGCATCCGAGTCAGGCCGGGACGGTCGGCGCGCTCGCGAAGTCGCCAATCCGGGATTCCTTCTACCTCAGCGGCGGGACGGCGCTTGCAGGGTTCTACGTCAAGCACCGGGTGTCGAAGGACCTCGACTTCTTCACGCGTAGCGATGTGCCAGTCGAGACCTTGCGCTCGTTTCTGGCGCGAGCTCGTCGAGCAGCTGGTCGATGAAGACCGAGAGCCCTGAGGCGGCTGCGCTTCAGCGCTTGAGCGCGGCGATCTGATCCTTCGCCGCGAGCTTCTGCTTTTTCAGCTCGGTCATGTGGTGCTGCTCGGTCGGCGTCAGGAACGCGCGTCGTTCGAGCTTTCTGACCATGCCCTTCAGCTCGTGGTGCTCATGCTGCAGGTTCTCGAGACTGCCCACTGACGTACGCTCATTCATGTGCTGACCTCCGGTTGTCGATCGAATGGACACACCACAGCGCGACTTCATGCCCCACGGCAGACCCCCAGGCCGCCCCCCGAGGGGGACGCGATCGACGCGCTGTCGCGGTTTCGACCACGCACCAAACTTAAGAGCCTCACCTCGGCGGTCAACGGGTAATTTCGGGAACTCTGAAGGAGGCAAGCTACACTGAGTGAGCATGCGTCTTGCACCGCCGCTCTTGGCTGCCCTCGTATCGGCCTGCAGCTCCGGGGCACGTCCCGCTGCCGCCCCGTCGACGCCAACGAATCCCGGAGGTTCCGCGCCGGGCACTCCGGTGGTGGTGCCGCGCACCGTGGTCACTCCCGGCAGCGCCGCCGACATCGACGAGCTGTTTGCCCAGGCGTCGGAGCGGCAGGCCGCAGGCGCGGCGGCCGAGGCGGCCACGGGCTTCGATCGTGTTTACCGGCTCGATCCGGACGGCCCGCGCGCCGCCGAGGCGCTGCACCAGGGCGGGCTGTCCCACGAGCAGGCCGGCAATCGCGAGTCGAGCCTCCAGCGCTTCGAGCAGGTCGCCAGCCGGTTTCCGAAGCACGCGCTGGCGCGTGACGCGCTCTTGCGTGCGATCCGGCTGGCCTGTTTCCTCGAGCGTTGGCGGCGCTGCGGCGAAGCGTCGGAGCTGTTCATGACCCGCTACCCCGATCGCGACTATCTCGAGAGCATCGTGGCCCACGGCGGCAAGGCGCTGTGGAGAGTCTCCGAGGGGGACGTCGATGGCGCGAGCTACAACATCGAGAAGGCTCGCACACTGGTCGAAGAGCACCGGCTCGACGCCGCCGGCAAGATCCCCCGCGACGTGGCGCAGCTCTACTTCGCGCTGGGCGAAGTTCGCCGGCTGCGCGCCGAGAAGATCCGCTTCAACCCGCTGCCCGCCAACTTCCCCGCGGTGCTCGAAGAGCGCTGTCAGCTCTTGCTCGACTCGCAGAGCGCGTACTCGGACTCGATGCGCGCCCACGACGCGCACTGGTCGGCGATGGCGGGCTTCCGTGTGGGGGAGCTGTACCAGAAGCTACACGAAGACCTGATGGACGTGCACCAGCCGAAGGCCGACACCGACAAGCGGAAGCAGCTCTTCGAGGGGGCGATGCGCCTGCGCTACAGCATCTTGCTGGACAAGGCGCTCACCATGATGGAGCACACGCTCAGCATGGCGTTGCGCACCGCCGAGAAGTCGGCTTGGGTCGACAAGGCCACGGACGCGACCGCCAAGCTGAAGCGAGCGCAGAAGGCCGAGAACGATGCCATCGCCCGTCTGCCCTACAGCCGAGCGGATCTGCAAGCCGCCCTCGACGACCTGGCGAAGAAGGCGGACGAGAAGGCGAAGGCCGACGAGAAGAAGAAGGCATCCGGGCGGTGAGCCCAGCAGCCTCCGGCGAGGCCTTGGTGGTCGTGCTCTCTTCGAAAGACCAGGTTGACCCTTGGAAGGTGCTGACGCTGGAGGTGCCGCCATTGCGCGAGCGACAGGAAGACGTCCTGCCACTCGCCCACCATCTGCTCGCGGATGAGAAGACTCAGGCGCGGGACTTCACCGCGAGCGCAAAGGCCCGGCTTGTCGGCTTGGCAAGAATGGGTCGTGATGCTCTCGCTCACCCAGCGCCCCAGCGAGGAGCTGTGCGCGGACGATTCTCCGGGGACTTGCCCCTCCGAGCCCGGGCAAGCCGCTGAGCAGACCATTCGATTCCCCTTTGCGCATCGCGGCGTCCGCTCGACTTCGAAGCGCGACGCGAGTACCCTGAGCTTCGGTGGGTTTTGGCAGGTGGGATTTCCTAGCGCGACGCGATCGCTCTAGGTTTCGGGTGTGAAACCAGTTCATGCTGGCCGATGGGGTCCAAATCGCTTAGTCGGACGTGATGCTCGATCGACGAGTCTGCATCACGGGGGTCGGCTCGCACGTGCCGGAGAACTCCGTGAGCAACGAAGAGCTCTGCGCCACGTTCAACGCCTGGGCAGAGGCCGTTGGTCCAAAGATCACGGAACCTTCCAGTCCTGAGTTCATCGAGAAGGTCTCGGGGATCCGTTCGCGATTCCTGTGGGACAAAGCCGGCGTCCTCGCCCTCGACCGGATGTGCCCCGACATCCCCGATCGTCCGGACGACGAGGTGTCCGTGCAAGCGGAGTTCGCGCTCGACGCCGCGCGCAAGGCCATCGCCGAGTCGGGCCGCGAACCAAGAGAAATCGACATGGTCGTTGTCGGAGCGTCGAGCTTGCAGCGACCCTACCCGGCCATCGCCATCGAGGTGCAAGCATCCCTCGACGCGAGCGGATTCGCGTTCGACGTCTCGGCCGGGTGCAGCTCCGGGGTCTACGCGCTTCAGCTCGCCCACGACGCGATCCAGCTCGGGCGCGCGCGGTGCGCGCTCGTGTGCATCCCCGAGATCCCCAGCGCCTACGCGAACTTCAAGGACCGCGACAGCCACTTCATCCTCGGCGACGCCAGCGCTGCCCTGGTGCTCGAGGCAGATCGACCGGGCTTCGAGATCCTCGCTTGCCGCCTCGTGTCCAAGTATTCGAACAACGTCCGCAACAATTGCGGCTTCCTCAACCGCTGCGACACCGAACACCGCGACGCGGCGGACAAGCTCTTCTACCAGGAAGGGCGGCGCGTCTTTCGCGACATCGTCAAGCTCGTGCCCACCATCATCGAAGCCCAGCTCGACGAGCTGAAGCTTACCGCCAGCGACGTTCGCCGGTTCTGGCTCCACCAGGCCAACGCGCGCCTCAACGCCGCGATCGGCGAGCGCCTCGTGGGCCCCAGCTCGAACGGCCGCCTGCCAACGACCCTGGAGACGCACGCGAACACGGCCGCGGCGGGCGCCTTCGTGACCTTCGACAAGCACCGCGGCGACCTCCGGGACGGTGACTACGGCGTGATCTGCGCGTTTGGCGCCGGCTACACCGCCGGGTCGTTGCTCCTGCGCAAACGTTCCTGAGAGCGGCAGGCCAGCGCTCGCGTTGGCGGCGACGGATCTTGGCACTGGCGCCCGCGCCGCGCGACAATTCCGCCGTGCGTCGAAGGGATCTCGCCGGAGCGTGGCTCGCCGTCTCCTGTGCGGCTGGCCCAGAGCCGGCGCCGCAGTCTTCGCTGGGGGTGAGCAGCGGACAGGAGCCGGCTGCCGCATCGACGGTCGGCACGACGTCAGCCGCGTCGCGCGACATCGCGGCGGCCGAGTACTTCGGCGCCCGCTACCCGCGAAGCAACTTGCCAGCGGCGGGGACCGGCGTCGGCTCGCTGGGCTACGGCACATGGATCAAACCGAAGCCGCGATCGGAGTCACTGTCGCTCGGCAGCGTTCGAGTGGCGGGCAGCGTTCCGATCCTCGATCCAGAGCCCGTTCGCGGTGACGGCAAGTGCCCGCGCTTCGTGCGCGTCGAGCACGGATTCGTGTGTGCGGGCCGGCGCGCAACGCTCGACATGCGATCCGCGTGGATGCAGGCCGGCCGCTGGACGGAGCCTGCGCCCGGCGTGATGCCGTATCAGTACGCGCTGAGCGTGGGGGCGCCGATGCTGAGCCGCCCCGTTCCCGCCACCGAGCTGCGCTGGAAGATCGGAAAGCGGGAGCAGCCTCGGATGGAAGGCGCCATGGAGGGACACGACGAGCTGGCGGAGATGGCGCCCATCGAGCCCAATGGTCCCATGCCCGACTTCCTGCGCGACGACGCCAAAGCGCCGGGGCCCCGCGGAGAGCAGCAGCGCACCTTCCTCGGCCACTTCCCGGCGGGCAACATGATCGCGTTCACGCGCGCCTTCGAGGCCTACGGCGAGACTTGGGTGCTCACGACGGAGCTGAGCGTGATCCCCGCGCGCGGACTGAAGCGGTTTCGCGTCTCGAAGTTCCGCGGAGTCGAGCTGGGCTCGGGCCTGGAGCTGCCCATCGCTTGGATGCGCAAGCGCGACCGGCCCAAGTGGCGGAAGGCCGACGACGGATTCGTGGAAACCGGCGAGCGCTGGCCGGTGAAGACCCACGTCGCGCTGACGGGCCGCGAGGAGGCCAGCGAGAAGCGCCGATTCTTGGAGACTCGTGAGCCGGGCGTCTATATCGCCGCGAGCGATGCGACGCGGGTGGACGCCGACCCGAAGGTCCCCCGACAGGTGAACCCCGGCGGGAAGTGGATTCACGTGCGGGCGGGGCTCGGCACACTGACGCTGTACGAAGGCGACAAGCCGGTATTTTCGACGTTGGTATCACCCGGCAAGATCAACCCGACGCCCCGCGGGCGCTTCTTCATCGAGAGCAAGCACCACTACTCGAGCATGGGCAGCGGCCTCGGCTCGTTCTGGATCGCCGACGTGCCGTGGACCATCTACTTCGAGCGGCCCTTCGCCATTCACGCGAGCTACTGGCACGAGGATTTCGGCCAGCGCAAGAGCGGCGGCTGCATCAACCTGTCGCCTTTGGACGCGGCGCGTGTCTTCGATTGGGTCGATCCGGCATTGCCCCCGGGCTGGGATACCGTGCAGACCGGGGCCATGGGCGGCCGAACCCTGGTCTGGGTGGAGAGCTGAGAGGGTGAGAAGAAATCGGTTGAGCGTGCGCCGCCGGGAAATCGAGCGAGGGCGAGTCCCAGGCGCAGGGCGGGAGCGCGTGGGGCGCGACGCGATTCGGGTGGTCCGAGCGCGGAAGCAGAGCGGTGGCGGGGTCAGACGCCGAGTGTGATGGCGCGCAGGATGTCGTAGGTGAGCGCGAAGAGCGTCACGCTGGCCAGTGCCTTGTCGAGTCCCCGCAGGGTCAGCGAGTCGAGCCCGCGGTGCGTTTTGGCGTCCGCGTGGACGGTCTCGGCGGTCGCGGCCCGTTGCCGGTAGATCTGCTTGGCCTCGTCGGTGGCCATGCGCTGTCTCCAGGCGGCAACGGCTGCGCTGTCGGTATCCCTCGGCCGGTGAGGGTCAGAGCCGTCGTCGTCGCGGGGCTTGGGCAGCGGAGCGTAGACGGTGACGTTGCGCGCGGCCGCTTCGTCGATGGCTTCATGCTTCGCGTATCCCCCATCGACGAGGAGCTCTAGTGGCCGGACGCCCGTCCGCTTCTCGATCTGCTCGAGCATCGGAGTCGATTCGCCCATGTCGCTGCCGCGGTGGGTGACGGCGACACCGACGATGACCCGCGCGTCGTCGGCGGTCGTGGCGAGCTGCACGTTGTAGGTGGGCCGGAATCCTCCGTCGCCCATCTTCATCACCCGTGCCTGCGGATCGGTCGTCGACACTCGAGGGGTCGGGTCCTTGGGGCCGCTCTTGCTCTTGGTCTTCGTGACCCCGGGCAACTGCGCGAGCGCCGCGTCGAGCCGGTCCAGGCGATCCTGGGCCGCACGCTTCTGCGCCGCGGCTCGCCGCGAGCCGCTCTCGGTGTCTGCCGTGACCGCGGCCAGATGTGCACGAGCTTCCTGGCGCAGAGCCTCCAGCGTGGTGCCCTTGCGAAAAGAACACGCTCCGGCGCTGGCCCGTACGCGCGTGCCGTCCTGCGCGACACGGATGAGGTCCACCAGGTCGTGGCTCATGAGCAAGGCCAGCACCTGCGTGATCAGGTCGTCGAACACCTCGGCGTTGTGGCTGCGAAAGTCGCTGAGCGTGTGGTGGTTGAGCCTCACCCCGCCGCACAGCCACCGATAGGCGGCGTGCAGCTCGGTCAGGCGCTGGATCTCCCGAGCGCTGTTCTCGCCGTCGCTGGTGGCGTACACCCACAGGCTGAGCAAGAGCTTGGGGTCGATGGCCGGCGCTCCGGGGTTCGAGTCGCGTGCATCGATGCGAGCGTAGAGCTTCGAGAGGTCCAGGCGGTCGATCACCGCGGCGATGGCACGCACGGGGTGGTCGTGAGGTACCTGCGCGTCCAGATCGATGCGCCCCCAGCCGAGTTGCTCACGATGGGCCTGTCGAAGTCGGGCGCCGCGTTTCGGATCTGAGTGTGAAGAGCTCATCACGAACACTTCTATCCGTCGGCATTCGTGCCCACGGCGCTGCCGCTGCCGGGACCAAAGGCGGCATCCCGTGCACCCCCCCCTTTGTCGGGGGTGTGCACGAACCGTCTCAGGGAGTGAGTACCGCCAGCGCTCCGCGCAGCACGGGCTCGAGCTGCGGCTCGACTCCGAGCGAGCGCACCTGTTCGAGGGCTCGCCGCGCCTCGTGCCGCTTGAACCCCGAGTGAAGCAGAGCCGCCAGCACCTTCTCGAACACTTCGCTCTTCAGCTCGGCCGCAGTCCCCGCAGACACACCGCTCGCTTCCCGGCCCGCGCGAGCCTCCGAGACCTTCTTCCGGACGTGCTGCTCGCCGTAGACCTGTCGCGCCCGGTGGGCGTTGTGAGCCGAACAAAGCAGGCAGCAGTTATCCACTGTCGTTGGTCCTCCCATCGCGTACGGGTCGACGTGCTCGATGGTCAGGAAACCACTCGTGTTCAGCGTCCTGACTCGAGATGGCTCCTTGCGACTGTTCGCATCAGCGGACGGCGCTCCTCCGGCCCGGCCGGACGGTCTATTCTCGGAGCAGCGGCGTCCCTCGGCATCGACGAAGGTGCACTGGTTGCCATCCCGCTCCCGCACCGCGCGCTGGACCTCCACCGGCACGTGGCGCGAGCCGGCGCGAGTTTCACGGCGCTTGCGTGGCTGGCCCGCGCCCGCGCGGCGCTTCGTCTCCACGGCGATGAGCTGATCGATGGCTCGCTCGATCAGGGTCGCGAGATCCCCGCTCGGCACGGCGTGGCTGAGGAGGTTCCGGGCGTGTTCGAGCTTGTCGCGGAGCGTGGCACTGGCGGTGAATTCCACGCGGAAGCTCGTGGCCGAGAGCGGCTCGACACGAGGACGGTGCGCCGATGGCGGCGGCGCCGACAGCTCGGAGCCACCTGTCCCGGACATTGTTGATAACTCCGCTCGAGCTGGCTCGGGCCCGCTCGGGGTGATGGTCGCCGGTACGTCGGACCGGGGCGCCCACCGAGCGAGCAGCTCCTCGAGCTGCCGCTTCGACTTGCCGCGAGCCTCGGCGATGAGTCGATCGGCGTTGTCTTCCGTGAGGTGCCCGGAGAGCAGGAACAGTCCGGTCAGGTGGATGGCGCCGCTCGCGAGCTCGTCGAGGGCCTGGGGAAAACGCAGAACCAAGCGGGCGACACGGACTCGCTTGCTCGCGCCGTCCTCGGAGTAGCCGAGCCGCTCCACGCAGTACGCGAAGAGTGAGGAGCAGGCGTCCTCGAGGTAGAGCTTTCGGCGGTCGAGCTCCGCCAGGTGGAAGATGACGTCGGCAGAAGCCAGCTGCTCGGCGCTCACGGCGGAGGAGAGGCGCTCGCGAAGCTCGCGATCGGAGACCGAAGAGAGAGCGTGCATGCTTTCTGGCATAACACGCTGTTTTTTGGCCTCGCGGCCGACACGGTGAGCGCGTTTCACGCGTCCAAACGCGTCGCGCGTCGTCGCTCGAGCGAAACACGATGGGCGAGCTTCGTCGCGCAACAGAGACGCCTTCGGTGACATGCCCGGCGAAGTGCGAGCCCGAGTCGCCTGGAAACGCGTCAAGAAAGAAATGGGGATGCGGTGCTCTTTCCCTCGTGACGCCGAGCGTGGGACGGTGCTTGCACGCCCCCCTCCAAGGGGCGTCCCTCGCCAGGGACTTCCAAGGGTCGTCCCTCGCCAGGGACTTCCAAGGGTCGTGCACGGGACGCCCCCTCAGGTCCTTGTCAGCGGCAGCGCAGTGGGTCCGGAACTGACGCTTGGCAGGACCGTTTCGCCTTCGAGCGCGGTAGAGTTCCGGGCGGGAAGGCGTCCAGGTCGGAAGCGCTCGCGCCCAGTCCGCGACACTGCTGCTCGCGGCTCCGCACAGACCCGACCCAGCGTCTCTCGCGCGCCTCGCCCCCATGCCGGCGACCCCGAAGCGCTGCCGGTGCTCCTTCCTTCGTGGGCGGCGGGGATTCTTTCACAGGCTCTGAGCTTCGACGGGCCCCGATCCGGAGGGTCCCGCGCCAGGCGGCTAGGGCTGTTGCGGCGTGCAGAGCCCTTGCGCGCAGATCATGCTGTTGCCGGGCATCTGCGGGCAATCGGCCGCGGTGGAGCAGGCGGGGACGCAGCCCTTGCTGCCGTCGGCGAGGGACGAACACAGGCAGCCCAACTTGGCGTCTTGCGGGCAGGCCCCGTTCGCGTCGCAATCGCTCTGCTGCTGGCACGCTTGCGGAACCGGCAGGCCCGGTTGGCCGCCGTCGCCCGGCGCCGGAGGAAGGCCGCCATCGGCGGACGCTTGGCCGCCGTCGGCGGGCAGCGGCCAGCCGCCATCGGGCATCCTGCGCATGCTCGCCGAGCCGCCGCGTACCAAGCGCACGTAGTTGTAGTAGCGCTCGCCGCCCTCGCCCGCGGGTCCACCTTCCACCTTGGTGTCGAAGCGCACAGCGCCAGCGCCGTGGAAGTCGAGGCCGGCGTTGTTGACCGCCATCCCGGCGGCGACATACCAGGCGTAGGGGTGGGCGCTGTCGTTGGGGCCGAACTTCGCCGAGGTGCCGGTCCAGTAGTAGGGGTAGTCGTCGGCGCCGGCTTCGTTCTTGATCGGGGTGCAAGAGAAGATCGATGCGATGGCCGGGCCAACCTTGGCGGCCTCGGTGGCGCTCGGTGAGCGAGCATAGTCGACGATGCTCTGCAGCTCTTTGACGTTGGGCAGTCGCCAGTCCGTGTAGCCCAGCAGCTTGGCGTCGTTCTGGGCCTGCGCCCAGGCCAGCGCGACCTTCCAGTCCATCGCCTTGCCGCTGTCGTCGCGCATCCACATCAGCCCCGTGGCCTTGTCGCTGATCGTGCCGTCACCGTCGTCAACGAACTCGTTGATGCCGTAGGGCGCCCCGCGGACACAGCGGACGCGTTTGCCCATCGGGCCGGTGGTGTTACCGGGGTAGGCCTTGATGTGGCCGGTCGCGTGGTTGACCCCGAAGGCGGCCTCCGTTTTGCCCTCCACCGTGACGCCCACGTAGTGGGCGGTGGACCAATACTGCTCGTTTTTGTCGACAACACCGCTGCTGTCGGCAAGGTCGAAATAGGTCAGGTCGAGGTAGGGCCAGCCCGTGGAGAAATCGCTGATCGAGAACAGCTCTTTGAGGCTCGGGACGCGCCAATCGTCGTAGCCGCCCAACGCTAGATCGTCACAGTAGGACGCGGCCTGCGCCATGCTGAAATGCTCGGCGCTCGGCGTCTTCTGCCAGATCAGGCCCGTGTGGCTCCCGGACACGGTCTTTCCGTCTACGCTGACGCTGAAGCTCGGATCCGTGGTCGTGTACTGCGCGTCCTGCCCGAAGTAGATCTCCCCCTTGGCCGGTGGCGTGATCTCGGCGCTGTCTCCGTAGGTTTTCGTCTGCCCAGTGGACAGCACGACGTAGGCCCGGGTCTCGGTGCTCGAGTCGTTCTGGAGGCCCGAGTCACTCGGGACGACGGGATCGCTGTTGTCGCTACAACTCGTGGCCCCGAAGGCCAGGATCAGCAGCGGGGTTGCGCTTCTCAGCATGGTCGCGTCCTTTCGTCTGGTCAGTTTGGAGTGAGAGTGCAGCGGACGTGCCAACGACGACGAGCATCCCAAGCGGCTGCAATCGTGATGGACGAGGGCTCTCCGAGGGGCGGGTTGGGGCCCCGCCTGCGGTTCATGCAGGCTCGACTGCGGGATCTGCAGCGTTGACCCCGGCGCATCAGCAGGAAGCGTCGACGGGGGTCTTGCCAGGATGCGCTACGGCCCGTCGGGGCCACCGGGACCACCGGGACCACCGTCGGGGCCACCGGGACCACCGGGACCACCCGTTTCTCCGTCAGGAAATGCGACGACCCGATCGGGGTTGATTGTGCTCGGATCGCCATCGGGCGTCTTTGCCTCGTTGCCGCCCCGGACGAGCCGAACGTAGTTGTAGTAACGCTCGCCGTCGGGCCCGTTGGCTCCTGCTTCATGTTTAGTGTCGAAGCGCACCGCTCCGGCTCCATGAATGTCTTTGCCGCTCGGATCCACGGCATAGCCGAAGGCCACGTACCAGGCGTACCAGTAGCCGTGTTCATCGTTGGGATCGATGTAGGGATTGGAAGTGCTGGTCCAGAAAAAGGGATAGTCGGCGTTGCCGGCTTCATTGGTGATCTTGGAGATGTTGAACACCGATCTGTCGATGGCGGGGAAGACGCCGGAGTAGTCCGCGATGCTCTGCAGCTCCTTGACATTGGGCAGACGCCAATCGCCATAGCCGGCATGGGTGGAGTCTTCCGCGTAGGCCAGAGCCGACTCCCAGTTCATTGCTTGGTTGCTATCGTCCTGTGACCACCGCAAGCCCGTCGCTTCGTCGGTGACGGTGCCATCGCCGTTGTCGACGAGGTCGTTGATTCCGTATGCCTTGCCGCTGACACAGCGCACGAAACGATTGCCGGACAGTGCCTTGATGTGTCCAGTCCAGTCGTTGACGATGAATGCAACCTCAGTCACCGCTTCTTCGGTGTTGACCAGGTAGTAGTTGCTCGACCACGAATGCTGTTGAGCGCCTTCGCGACCATCACCGACGAGATAGAAGTAGTCGGTGTCGACCCAGGGCCAACCCATCGAGAAGTCTCTGATTGACCAGAGCTCTTTCAGGTTGGGCAGTCGCCAGTCGGTGACGTCGCCGACCGTGAGGGATTCGCAGTAGCCTGCCGCTTCGGACCAGGGCATGGACGCCTTCGAGAGGCCTTGTGTCCAAACTAGACCGGTCACCTCGTCGGTGATCGTGGCATCCCCGTTGTCGGTGTAACTCGGGGTATTCCCCGTGGTTTGCGCGTCCTGCCCGTAGAACGCTTTGCCTGCCGCAGGACAGTCGATCAGCGCGCTGGTGTCGTAGCAGGTTCCCTGTGCGGTATCGACGATGGGGTAGCTGCGGCTGGCTGGATTCTCGGGGCTTGAATCATCGTTGCATCCCGCAAGCAGCGCTGAAGCGACCGCAAGCGGCACGACCGGCAGTAGGGCTTTGTTCCTGATCAGCACGGAGCGTCTCCTCTTGCGGTGAAGGTTCAGAGAGCCTGTCGGGGCCGACGGTTTCATCCGTCCCCCGAACTTCGTTGGTTGGGCGGTGGACCCTTCGGTCGACAGGCAAGCGACGCGTCCCGGGGACCGCGGACGCAAGTGCCTTCGACGGTTTGGTCACGTAGCTTGAAGCTGCAAGCCGCGGACTCGGCGAGACCTTTGCAAGCCTCGACGGCTTCCGCAGGTGGACCTCGCCGGCCGCCGGGACCCTGCGGCCCGCCTGGTCCTTCACGGCCTGGCGGTCCCGCGCCCTTGCCATGTGCTCCAACCTCGGTCGCGGGGCTGTCCACGTCTGCGACGTCCGACGGCTGCATGGCTGGGCTGGCACCGCAGCAGACAACGGAGGTGAGAGCGGCGATCGTCAGAGTCGGTAGGGATATCTTCATCTCAGGGCTCCTCTTCTATTTCGCGTTCGAGGTCGTCTAAAATTTGGTCGAGTTCTCGTTCGGTCAGCTCGGCTGGTGCTTCTTCCACTGCGGCGGGTTGGCAACTCTGCGCGGCATCACACCTCGCGCTGCTGCTCGTTTCGACCGATGCACAGGCGGACAACATCAAGGCGATCACCGCATACACGACGACCGCGGAGCTACTCCGGCCGGGTGCAGGTATCACTGCCCCCCACGAGGCTGTTGGCGCGCATCAGGACCCGGCCGCTGCGTCATGTGCACTGCGAGGGCCTCGCGTTGGGTATCGCTCAGCACCTCCAGCGCGACCTGCGTCAGGCGGAGTTGGCGCTCGAGGTGCTCACGGTGGGGATCCGAGTCTGTGGTCTCGCCGAGGACCTTGGCTGGTTCGAAATCATCGGAGGCAAAGCCATCCAGCAGCGCGTCCATGCGCGCACGTCGCTTCTCGTGCTCGGCATGACGGGCGTTCCGGTCTGGTCGCGTCCCGAGTTTCGCTTCCATCGCGCTGGCTTGCGCTTCCGTGAGATTCAAGTCGGCAAACGGGTCCCGCATCGCGCCTTCCGGCGCTGGCATCGCGCCTTCCGGCGCTGGCATCGCGCCTTCCGGTGGGGGGCCACCGCGCGCTTGGAGCCCGCCTTCGACGTCGCCCCGAGCAGGTGCGTGGCGTCGAACCGCAAGCACGACGGTTTCGCGTTGCACCGGCGTCAAGGTGGCATGCAGCACGTAGAGCGCGTGGGCGTGATCGCGCTGGGCTGTGCGGTGCTGGCTTGAAAGCGCTTCAATTTCTGCTTGGACGACTGCCGCATCGAGGCTCGCTACGCGCAACGCAGCGGCGAGCTTCCTCTCGATGCTGCGCGAACCCACCTGCGCTGCATCACGACTTGCCCGCGCGCTGACGGCGAGGCCGCGCAGAAGTTCGCGTTGAGAGGCGGTCAGTTCGACCTCGCGCAGGGCTACGTCGACCAATGGCAACGGGCCCGGCGGGTGTGGTGGACGCGCCTGGGCGGCTTCGGCGAGGTTGCTTTCGGACTCGGAGGTAGTGTCTGTCGCGAGCGAGTCACTTGGCGCCACGTCGCCACAGGCGGCAAGCGCGGCGGGGGCGACAATCAGGACCAAGGTGCTGAGGGATCGGAACTTCATCGGGGTATCTCCTGGCTTGCCCTCATGCATCGCAAGCCACGTGCCAGGCGCCTGCGCCACGAAGACGTGCAGGATCACGGGAAGGCGACTGCGAGAGCTGCAGCCGGACTGCGGATCTCGCAGGCCATGAACGCACTTCCGGGAGCGTTGGCGCCAAGCGGAGCGCGCTGTTTCTCGGCGCTGAGTCCACGTTCACATCGTGGCATCCGCTTTGCTCCCTGCTGCTATGTTGCGGCGCGCTCTCGCCAGTGCGCGTGTTGCCCCAAAGGCCCAGCTGTGACGCCTCCCATCAGCCGAAGACCCGCCGTCAGCGCTTGGGCGCAGCGGGCCCCGCTGCTTCTAATCATCGTGCTCGCCGTCGCGCTCGTCTCGGTGTCCTGGAGCAATCAACAGCGTATTGAAGAAGCCAGCACGGAGATGGCGATGGGTCAGGGGTCGACTTACCTCGAATCGATCCTTGCATTGCACGGCAACGACGAAGCTTTGACTGGACTGCTGGAGGCGCACGCCCCGACCGGACTGCGCTACGTCGCAGTCGTGTCTCGCGGCACGCTGCGCGCGGAAGCGGGCACGTCGAGTGGCGCCATCGACGTCAGCAGCGTGGAGCTAGGGTCGAGGCGTACGTTCACACGGGTCGGCGAGCGCGTGCAGATGGCGCAGCCCCCGCCGCATCGGGGCGCGCCACCTCCTCCGCCGCCAGCACATGGGCCGCCGCCCGGAACGCCTCCTCCGCCGCCGGTGCACGGGCCGCCGCCCGGAACGCCTCCTCCGCCCGGTGCGTCGCGGCCGCCCAACGGCGGACCACCGCCTGCCTTCATCGTCGAGTTCGAGCCCCTAGCCGCCAAGCGACTGCAAGCGGACGCGCGTCGCTCCTTGCTCATGAGCGCGCTTGCGGCCATGAGTTTTGTCGCAATTGCGGGGCTGGTCTGGCGCACGCTGCGGCGGCGCGAAGCGGAACAGGGGAGACTAGACCGCGAGCGACAGCTCTCGAAGCTAGGCGAGATGTCCGCCGTGCTCGCCCACGAGATCCGCAACCCCCTGGCATCGCTCAAAGGGCACGCCCAACTGCTGGCGGAGCAGCTCGAAGAGGGGCAGAGCGCGCAGAAGAAGGCGACGCGCATCGTGATGGAGGCCGAACGCATCGAAAACCTGTCCGCGTTGCTACTCGACTTCGTGCGGTCCGATTCAGTCCAACGAACACCCGATAAGCTCGTGCCGCTGCTCCGAGGTTGCGTGGACAAGGTCGATGCCAGCCGCGTGAAGCTGAACGCGGCCAGCGCTCCCGAAACGTGGAGCTTGGACGCCCCGCGGATCGCCCAAGTACTGACCAATCTCCTGGAGAACGCCCTCCAGTCGTCTCCCGACGGCAGCCCCGTGGAGTTGACGGCGTCCGTGCAAGGCCAGCAGCTGGAAATCGAAGTGCGCGACCACGGCAGTGGCATCCCCAAGGGCGAGGAGCAGCGCATTTTCGAGCCATTCCACACCACTCGGGTGCGGGGCGTGGGCCTGGGCCTGTTCGTGGCCCGGCGCATCGTCCAGCTGCACCACGGCAGCATCGCTGCGAAGAATGCTAGCGATGGGGGCGCCGTGTTCACCCTGAGGATCCCCCGATGAGTCGCATCTTGGTCGCCGACGACGAAGAAGGCGTGCGCGAGTTCATCGGCGAAACGCTGCAGGGTGCCGGACACGAAGTGGTCCTGGCAGAAGACGGAAAGCGTGCGCTCGATGAACTGACCGCCGCCGGGTTCGACGTGTTGGTGACCGATCTGAAGATGCCGCAGATGGATGGTCTGACGCTCTTGCGCCGGGGCAAGGAGCTACAGCCCGACCTCGAAGTCATCCTGCTCACGGCGCATGGGGCCATTGACGTCGCGGTGGAGGCCATGAAGCTCGGCGCCTTTGATTTCTTGCAGAAGCCCATCGCCGCGCCCGCACAGCTGCGCTTGCTCGTGGCACGCGCTCTGGAGCGTCGGGCGCTGATCAGCATCAAGGAGGGCAGCGAGCGCAAAGATGCAGCGTATCCGGACCTCCGTTCAGACGCCCCCGGCATGCAGCAAGTCATCGATGCGCTCGAGCGCGTGGCGCGCACGGACTCTACTTTGCTGCTCGTCGGCGAAAGCGGTACCGGCAAAGAAGTGGCGGCGCACTACGTGCACCGGCACAGCGCGCGTGCGACCGGCCCCTTCATGGCGGTCAATTGCGCCGTGCTCTCGGAGCAACTCCTGGAGAGCGAGTTGTTCGGACACGAGCGTGGCGCCTTCACCGGCGCCCACGCCGCGCGACGGGGCCGCATCGAACTGGCAGCTGGGGGCACGTTCTTCTTGGACGAAATCGGGGAACTCAAACCCGAGCTACAGGCCAAGCTGCTGCGTGTGGTGCAAGAACGGAGCTACGAACGCCTCGGCGGCTCCCGCACGCTTCGCGCGGACGTGCGCTGGATCGCTGCGACGAATCGCGACCTGGGCGCCCTGGTGGCCGAGGGCAAGTTCCGCAAGGACTTGTACCATCGCCTTTCCGTGTTTCCCGTCCGCCTGCCGCAGCTGCGGGAACGGCGCGCGGACATCCCGGCGCTCGCCGAGGCCCTGTTGCGAAGCGTTGGACAGAGTATCGGACGTGCGCACCTGTCTCTCGATCCGGCGGCGCTGCAGAAACTCATCGCGGCGCCATGGACCGGCAACGTGCGCGAGCTCAAGAACACCTTGGAGCGCGCTGCCATCCTGAGCGACGGCCAGGTCATCCGCGTCGAGCAGATCGTCCTCGACCCATTGGCAAGTCCCACTCAGGACAGTGCGGCAGAAGCGCAGACGCTGGAACAGCTGGAGCAAGCCGCCATCGTGCGCGCGCTGGCCGAGGTGGACGGCAATCGCATGCGCGCCGCAGATGCTCTCGGCATAGGCGTTCGCACCTTGTACGAAAAACTAAAGCGCTACGGGATCGGTTGAAGCGCGCAGGGTGTTGCCTCCGAACGCCGTCGCTAGCTCGCGCGGCGCACTAGGGGGAACACGACGTCGTCGTCTGTCTGGTAGGCCGCGGCCAGCACAGCGCGGCGCAAGGCCTCGGCGCTTGGGTAGCGCCGGTCCGGCTCCGGTTCCAAGGCCCGCATCACCGCGTCGGAAAGTGGGATCGGAACGCCGCGGGCCAAGTGCGGCGAAAGTGGCCGCTCCTGCAGCTGGCGCAGACACATCTCCGCCGCGGTACCGCCGCGGAAAGGAGCCCGACCGACCAACATCCGGTACATCACGGCGCCGAGGCTGTAGATGTCCGCGCGCGCATCGAGCTCCGAGCCCATGGCTTGATCGGGAGACATGTAGCCCGGCGTGCCAATCACGGTCCCCCGCGCGGAAAGCAGGTTGGATTCCCGGGAATCCCGGAGCTTCGCCAAGCCAAAGTCGAGCACCACCGCTTCGTCCGCTTCGGTCAGCATGATGTTCCCGGGCTTGATGTCCCGGTGCACGATGCCCAGGGAGTGCGCTTCGCTGAGCGAACGGCAGACACCATCGACCACCTGGGCGACCCGCGCGGCCTCGAAGACCCCCTGCTTCCTGAGGAGTCGGGACAAATCACTGCCGGAAACGAGCTGCATGACCATCCAGGTCACACCATCGGACACGCCGTAGTCGAAGACCTGCACCGTGTGCGGATCCGAGAGTTTCGAAACCAGGCGCGCCTCGCGTTTGAAGCGTGCGGCCATGGTGGAGTCGGGACCGGCGCCGGCGGAAAGCACTTTGATCGCCAAGATTTTCCCGAGTTCCACATGTTGCACGCGGTACACGACGCCCATGCCGCCCTTACCGAGGCAATCAAGCACTCGGTAACGGCGATCGATGATCCGGCCGATCAGGGGAGCTCGGAGCCGCGGTTGCTCACACACGTGCACGGAGTCGAGGATGGTGGCGTCGTCTGTCTGTGCTTGCATCATTGGCTCCTCGGCTTCCAGAGCCAGTTAGCAAATTGCGGGCCGACGCGAATTCCCCGTCTTTCCCCGGCTGGTGTGGACCCTGCTGCCGATGGCGCAGTGCGCGGCTGCGAAAGTGGCCGGCTCTGTCGCGTTGCTCCGCCTGCGCTCGACCTCAGCGTTCCGGCAGGTGTATCGGGCTCACGCGAAACGCGGGCTGGAGCCCCAGCTCCGTCACGTGGACGTCCATCGGCGGGCCAGCCGGGTCGGGCCTGGCCACCACGACACCGCGCCGTGCTGTGGTTGACGGCTCGCAGGTGCTGATTCGACCCGGCGGGCCGGCCACCTTCGGCGCGGCTATGCTTCGGGCACTCCCCATGCGCCTCCTCCTCGCCGCGCTGCTCTGCACCGTCACGGCCTCCGCGGCGACGACGACCGAGAACGTCGCCAAGTACCAGGCCCTGCGCTCGCGACTCGACACCGAGTTCGTCGTCACGGGTGACGCGGCCGGCATGAGTCAGCCTGCCGACGAGCGCATCGAGCCGCAGGGCATCATCCGGTGGTCGGACTCCACCATTGGTCTCGGCTGGTACATCGGCATGCTCGCGACCGAGCACCACCTGCTGTCGCACCCGGAGCAATTTCCGGGCGCGCCGGGCAGCTTGGCGAAGACCACCGACGAGCTCTATTTCGCGCTGCGGGCCATGGAGCGCCTCGATCGCGTCGCGGACGCCGCGTTCCCTCCGCCCTGCACTCAAACCGAGGAGGTCAACGGCTTCTTCTTGCGCGACGACGTGCCGGCGGGCTTCCACACGCACTTCCCGCCGATGACCGCGATGACGTCGGACTTCAGCGATCCGACGCTCACCAACAAGGAGATGAGCCAAGATCAGGTCTATCACGTGCTCCTGGGCCTCGCGCTGGTGAAGGCCCTGGTGCCGTCTCAGACCTTCGCGAAGGGCGTCGACCTGCGGCTCTGGGCCGCGGAGCAAGGGCGACGCATCGTCGAACACGTCTCGAAGAACGGTTGGGCCATCACCAATCCCGCCTGCGGCAACCGCCTGGTGAACCGCGGCCCCGCCGCCGGCGGCTACTCGCACGGAACGCGCGCTGCCGCGGGCTTCTTCACCGATGGCGAGTGGTTGCCCGAGGTCGAAGACGCGGTGGCATTCGCTTGGGAGCTGTGTCGGGACCCCGGCGCTCCGCAGTACATCGACGAAGACAACCTGCACATGGCGATGGCCATCGCCGCGGTGGGCAACGGATGGGGAGACACCACGGCCGCGGATCTCGCGACCCTGATGGCCAAGGAAGACTGGCCCGCGTATCCGCTGGCGCATCGCGTGATGCACGGCATCGACGCGGGTTGGTGCACCGTCGCGCCCAAGGTCAACGCGCGGGCGCGCGCCATGATCGACGAGCTGCCGGCGGGCACCGAGCCGAAGTCGCCCTTGCCCGGCGGTCCCGCTGCCCACGGCTTCACGGTCTGGAACCGCTTCATCCGAGGCAAGGCCCAGCACTACGCCGGCTCACCGAACAGCGAGGGGATCCGCTACAACGGCGTGGACTACCTGCTGCTGCACAACCTCTACGCTATCGCCACGCCGGCCACCTGGAGTGGCGGCAACGGACCGGACGTGCCCGCGTGCCCGCCGAAGGGAGGCCCCAAGCCCTCGGGCGGTTCGCATGACGGGGGAGGGGGCTGCGCCGTCGCGCCGCGATCGCGATCATCGTCGAGCGCGCTGGCGTTCGCGCTGATGGTCGCGGGGCTCTGGCGGATGCGCCGCCGGCGCGCGCGGCACGCGGAACGAGCGCTCAGGTCTGGAACGGGTTGTGGAGTCGGGCGCCCGTTCGCTCGACGTCTTTCACGTTGCGCGTCACGAGCGTGAGGTCGTGGACTATCGCCGTGGCCGCGAGAAGGCCATCGACCGCGGAGACCGGGTTCGGGACGTTCAATCTTCCCCAGACGTCGGCCACCCGCAGATCGACGGGCAAGACACGGTCCGCGTAATCGTCCATCAGCGCCCCTAACCAGCGGTCCAGACGTTCCGCTTGCGCCGCGTCACGAAGTCGCAAACGTTCCACGCCCTGACGCAGCTCGCCTGTTACGACCACGGAGAGGAAGAGGGCAGCGTCGTCGATTGGGGCAATCCACGCGAGCACGCCGGCGTTGGCGCGATGACCCTTGCGAAGCTCGGAGACGACGTTGGTGTCGAGCAAGAACATCAGAAGTCGACTCGCCGCGCGGCTTCACGCGTCGCTTCGAAATCAGCGTCGGTCCCGACACCGGGTACCGCCATCAGGTGTTCCTTCAAGCTCGTCGATGGTCGCCGGACCAGGGCTTGACGGAGCAACTCGCGGTGCTCTGCTTCCGCCGAACGGCCGTGCCGAGCAGCTCTGATCCGTAGCGCCTCAACCACTTCTTCCTCGATATTTCGAACAATTAGCTGAGGCACGCTATCAATGATAGCGCTCGATGCCTTCGAGTCAACGATGAGGCTCGCCGATTCACAGGGTGCAATGCTCCACCCCATGACGGGCACGAAAACAGGCTTTGCCGATCCCCTCGAGCTGCCCTGCGGCGCTCGGCTCGAGAATCGCTTCTTCAAGTCGGCGATGAGCGAACAATTGGCCGACCGCGCTCACGACCCCGGTCCCGGGCTGGCCACGCTCTATCGCACCTGGGCCGAGGGAGGAGTCGGCCTGCAGGTGACCGGCAACGTGATGGTGGATCGCACCGCGCTCGGCGAGCCGAAGAACGTCGTGCTCGACGATCGAAGCGACCTCGCGGCGTTCGCGCGCTGGGCCGAGGCCGGCAACGCCAACGGCGCTCGGATCTGGATGCAGCTCAACCACCCCGGAGCGCAGTCACCCAGCTTCCTGTCGCGAGAGCCCGTGGCCCCGTCCGCGGTGCCGCTCGGTGGCAACATCGCCAAGGCGTTCCGCACTCCGCGGGCGCTCCGCGATCCGGAGATCGTCGCGCTGATCGAGCGCTTCGCGCGGGCCGCGGAGCTGGCCAAGGACGCCGGGTTCTCGGGCGTGCAGATCCATGGCGCGCACGGCTACCTGGTGAGTCAGTTCTTGTCACCCCGACGAAACCTGCGCACCGACGACTGGGGCGGAAGCGCCGAGAAACGCCGCCGTTTCGTGCTCGAGATCTATCGCGCGATCCGCGCGCGCGTCGGCGGGGTCTTTCCGGTGGGCATCAAGCTGAACTCGGCCGACTTTCAGCGCGGTGGTTTCAGCGAAGACGAATCAATGGACGTGATCGACGCGCTCGGAGCCGTGGGCATCGATCTCGTGGAGATCTCCGGGGGCAACTACGAGTCCCCCGTGATGGCCGGGGCGGGCGTCAGCGAGAGCAGCCGCCGCCGGGAGGCCTATTTCCTGGACTACGCGGAGAAGGCGCGAGCGAAGAGCCGTGTCCCGATGGTGGTCACGGGCGGTTTTCGCTCGGGCGCGGCCATGCGCGGCGCTCTCGAGGCTGGCGCGACGGATCTGATCGGCATGGCCCGACCTCTCGCCGTCTGCCCCGACTTCCCGAAGCGCCTGCTCGCGGATCCCGAGAGCACGGTCACGCTGGGGCGCCCGAGCACCGGCTCCAAGTTCCTCAACCGGATGGCGATGCTCGACGTGACCTGGTACGAGGCGCAGCTCGATCGCATGGCGCGGGGGCTGCCCCCCGATCCGAACCTGGGCGCCTGGCCGGCGGTGCTTCAGATGTTGGGCCGGGCGGGCGCGTACGCGTTGCTGCCCCGGAGGGCGTGATCGCGAGCGAGCACCGTGGACCAAGGTCGCCCGCCGCGTGCATGACGACTGACGCCGGGGCGTCTCGCGTAGTACGCTCCGTACATGGTGGCGCGAGTGGCTCGGATTCGAGAGGCCCCGGCCGAGTCCGCGGTCGCCGACCTCATCGAAGCTCTCGATCCGGAGGTCCGCGCCGCCATCGCCGACGTGGATCGCACGTTGATCACCCTGTCGCTCGAACAGTCGCCGTGGTGTCGGCTGCGATCGGCGTCAAAGATGGCCCAATCCCTGGCCAGGATCCGCGATGCAGCGACATCCCAGCGCGGCTGATCTGCCAGCACTGCTCGCCAAGCTGTGCGACGCCGGAGTCGAGTTCATCGTCGTCGGGGGCGCAGCGGCGGTCATCCAGGGCGCACCGATCACGACGAACGACCTCGACATCGTGCACCGGCGTACGCCCGAGAACGTGGCCCGGCTGATCGGGCTCCTCCTCGAGCTCGACGCGACGATGCGCTACGACGCGGCCAATCGGGAGCTGCGGCCGACCGCCGAGATGCTGGCGGGGAGCGGGCAGATCAACCTCTCGACGTCCTTGGGCCCACTCGACCCGCTCTGCGAGCTCGCTCGGGGCCAGGGCTACGAGGAGCTCTTGCCATACACCGAGTCCGTAATCGGCGAAGGGCACGAGCTCCGTGTGCTCGACCTGCCAACGCTGATTGCGGTGAAAACGAAGGCGGGGCGCGCCAAGGATCGAATCGTCCTGCCTATCCTCATCGCGACCTTGCAGGAACGGGACAAGGCGAAGCAGTAGCCTGAAACCCGCAACCCCACGTGCCAACGCGGCGGCCGCCCGCACCTCGACGTCGTCAGCCGAGCGCGCCGTCGCAGCTCCGCGCCGAGATCCGAGACCTCACCCACCCCGGCCCCGCCGACATCCGAGCCCTCACCCACCCCGGCCCCGCCGGCTGGCCATGACCCTCGAGCCGATTCGCCCTCCCGCGCTGGACTGGGCGCCCGCCCACTTTCCCAACTACCGGAATCCACTTCTGAATTTATGAGCAGTGGACCGGCCGGGGGCGGTACGAATTGTGCTTGACTCCCCCCAGACCTGGCGCTACCACGCGCCGGACGTCCTCGGGTCCTCACCCGTCCGCTATTGGTGTCGGTGGGGTTCCCTGTCTCTCACATGAACGCGGTTCTCGCAACCGTCAGGTCAGGAGTCTCCGCCGGTACAACACGCACCACGCCACGCTGGCGTAGCTCAACCGGTAGAGCACCTGTTTTGTAAACAGGCGGTTAGGGGTTCGAGTCCCCTCGCTAGCTCGAAGAACGAGATCACTCACACACACAGATAACATTGCGGAGGGTTGCCCGAGTGGCCAAAGGGAGCGGGCTGTAAATCTGTCGGCTCACGCCTTCGTTGGTTCGAATCCAACACCCTCCACTCGAAGCGACGAAGACTCAAGGAGAACGAACGCGGGAGTAGCTCAGTTGGTAGAGCGTCAGCCTTCCAAGCTGAATGTCGCGGGTTCGAATCCCGTCTCCCGCTCCCACACGATTTAGTCGGCCCACCTAGCTCAGTTGGTAGAGCGCGTCCTTGGTAAGGACGAGGTCAGCAGTTCAAATCCTGATTGTGGGCTCGAAGCCGACCAAGACCCCCTCTCAGAGAAGCATCAAAGCAAGGTAGTGAGAAGCGATGGCCAAGGAGAAGTTCGTACGTAGCGAAGCCCCACGTGAACGTCGGCACGATCGGTCACATCGACCACGGCAAGACGACGCTGACGGCGGCGCTGGTGAAGGTTCAGAGCAAGAAGAACCTGGCGAAGGAGATCAAGTACGCCGACATCGCCAAGGGCGGCATCGTCCGTGACGAGACGAAGACGGTGACGATCGCGGTCTCGCACGTGGAGTACGAGTCGCTGACGCGGCACTACGCGCACGTCGATTGCCCCGGCCACGCGGACTACATCAAGAACATGATCACCGGCGCGGCGCAGATGGACGGCGCGATCCTGGTGGTGAGCGCGCTGGACAGCGTGATGCCCCAGACCCGCGAGCACGTGCTCTTGGCGCGTCAGGTCGGCCTGAACCACATCGTCGTGTTCTTGAACAAGTGCGACGCGGTGGAAGACGCGGAGATGCTCGAGCTGGTCGAGATGGAAGTCCGCGAGCTGCTCGAGCAAGTACAAGTTCGACGGCGACAACGCGCACGATCGTCCGCGGCGCGGCGCTGCCGGCCCTGCAGGGCGACGAGAAGTGGGAGGCGACGATCGCCGAGCTGCTCGACGGCGCTGGACACGGAGATCCCCGAGCCGCAGCGCGAGGTGGACAAGCCCTTCCTGATGGCGGTCGAAGACGTGTTCTCGATCAAGGGCCGCGGCACGGTGGCCACGGGCCGCATCGAGCGCGGCAAGGTCAACGTCAACGACGAGGTCGAGATCATCGGCTTCGACCGCGACAAGAAGACGGTGGTGACCGGCGTCGAGATGTTCCGCAAGCAGCTCGACGAGGGTCAGGCGGGCGACAACGTGGGCTGCCTGCTGCGCGGCATCGACAAGGATCGAGATCGAGCGCGGCCAGATGCTGGCGGCACCGGGCAGCATCAAGCCGCACAAGAAGTTCATGGGCGAGGTCTACGTGCTCAAGAAGGAGGAGGGTGGCCGTCACACGCCGTTCTTCACCAACTACCGCCTGCAGTTCTACATCCGGACCACGGACGTGACCGGCAGCGTGGCGCTGCCCGAGGGCGTCAAGATGGTCATGCCGGGCGACAACATCACGATGGAAGTCGAGCTCATCAGCCCCGTGGCGCTGGAGGAGCAGATGCGCTTCGCCATCCGCGAGGGCGGCAAGACCGTCGGCGCGGGCGTCGTCACCAAGATCATCGAGTAACGAGCAGAGTGGCTGCGAACGAAAGCGCCTCCGGGCGAGGGAGAATCCGTATCGCTCTCTCCTGCGAGGTCTGCAGCGAACGCAACTACAAGACGACAATCGCGCGCCGCGACGGCTCGAAGCCACTCCAGCTCAAGAAGTTCTGCAAGACCTGCAACAAACACACGCTCCACAAGGAGACGCAAGTAGAGACGACAGCCCCGAGACTTCGACCAGGACCATCTCGGGAACCACAGGGGTTTAGCTCAGTTGGTAGAGCAGCGGATTCCAAATCCGCAGGTCGTGGGTTCGAGTCCCTCAGCCCCTGCCAGCCCGCGCGCACCGCGGCACGAGGCACGAGGCCGGCGAAAGAAGAGAGTGAGACATGGCACGCAAGGACGAAGAGAAAGACGACGAGCTGAACGAGGACGAGGAGTCCTTGGGCAGCGACGCGTCTTCCGAAGAGCGGGACGATGACCGCTCGGAGGACGAGTCCGAGTCGCCGCAGGCCGACCAAAGCGAGAAAGCCGAGCACGCTGCGCGAAGACCTCGCGGCAGAGGCGGATCTGCTCGCCCACGAGTCCACCGAGACCGCCGCCGAGCAGCTCGGCGCGTCGGTTCGCTACGTGCACGCCGCGTTCTTCGTCGCCGGCATCTTGGTCGCCTTCATCTCGTCGAAGCTCCTCGGCATGGTGTGGGGCGAGCTCGCCGACTGGCCCGCCGCCACCCGCGCGGTGCCTCTGTTGCTGCGTTTTGCCGAAGACGAGCGCGGAGGCTACGTGCTGGGCGCCGGAGCGCTGATTGGCGTCTTGGCCGTCGTTCAGAGCTACCGCAAAGAGCACATTCGCCGCTGGGCGGACGAAGTGGCGCTCGAACTCACCAAGGTCACCTGGCCCAACCGCGAAGCGGTTTCGAACGGTACCGTGGTCGTGCTCGTTGCTACCGCAATCGCGACGGTCTACGTCGCGTTGCTCGACCGATTCTGGGGATTCCTCACTCACCTGGTGTACGGCGCATGACTGAGCCCGAAACGAACGAAACGGCGGCTGTTCCGGCCGAGACCACCGGCGAAGCCGGTGCTCCGAGCAAGAAGTGGTACGTCGTCACCACCTACTCCGGCTACGAGAACAAGGTGAAGACGGCGCTACAGGAGCGCATTCGCCAGTTCAAGATGGACGAGAAGTTCGGCGAGATCCTGATCCCGACGGAGACCGTCACCGAGTCGGCCAAAGACGGCAAGCAGCGCGTCAAGACCAAGACCAGCTTTCCCGGCTACGTCTTCGTCGAGATGGAGATGAGCGAGCACGCCTGGCACCTGGTCAAAGACACGCCGAAGGTCACCGGCTTCATCGGCAACCAGCGCCCGCAAGAGGTGAAGCCGCCGCAGATCGAGGACCTCCGCAAGGGCATCGTCGAGGGCGCGGTCAAGCCGAAGCCCCGTCACCAGTTCCAGGAGGGCGACGAGGTCCGCGTGGTGGTCGGCGCGTTCGCGAACTTCTCGGGCACGGTCCAAGAGGTGAAGCCGGACAAGCAGAAGCTCAAGGTGATGGTCAGCATCTTCGGGCGTCCCACGCCGGTCGAGCTCGACTTCTCCCACGTGGAGAAGCGCTAAGACCGGGCACGTCCAGTCGAACGAGAGCTCGAAGCAATGGCAGCGGCAAGAAAAAGATCAGTCGCGTTACATCAAGCTCCAGCTCCCCGCGGGCAAGGCGAACCCGTCGCCGCCGGTCGGTCCCGCGCTCGGTCAGCACGGCGTCAACATCATGGGGTTCTGCAAGGACTTCAACGCGCAAGACCGCGCCGCTGGGCGACACGATCATCCCGGTCGTGATCACCGTGTACGCGGATCGCTCGCTACTCCTTCATCATGAAGTCGCCGCCGGCGAGCGTGCCTGGTCAAGAAGGCGGCTGGTCTGCCCACGCTCCAAGAAGCCCGGCGCCGGCTCCAAGGAGCCGAACAAGATCAAGGTCGGCAAGCTCACGCTGGGACTCAGGTCCGCGAGATCGCGCAAGACGAAGATGCAGGACATGAACACGACCGACATCGAGGCGGCGACCCGCAGCATCGCGGGCACGGCGCGCAGCATGGGGGTCGACGTCGGCTGAGGCCGGCGCAGACGTATCCAACTGGAACGGTCGGATGCAGGCCCTCGACGGTCCCGACCGCCGCTCTCCAGGAGTCGAAAGACGAAGACATGGCGAAGAAAGACAGCCAAGAACAGCGACGAAGCGCTCGCGACAGCTCGATCGCGAGCAGCGCTACACGATCGAGGAGGCGGCGGGCCTGGTCAAGCAGGCCTGCACCGCGAAGTTCGACGAGACCGTCGACATCGCGGTGCGCCTGGGCGTCAATCCGAAGCACGCCGACCAGATGGTCCGCGGAGCCATCATGCTGCCGCACGGCACGGGCAAGACGGTCCGCGTGCTCGTGTTCGCCAAGGGCGACAAAGAGAAGGAAGCGCACGGCCGCGGGCGCCGACTTCGCCGGCTGCGGACGAGCTGGTGGCGAAGGTGACCGAGGGCTTCATGGACTTCGACCGCGTGATCGCGACGCCCGACATGATGGGCGCCGTCGGCAAGCTCGGCCGCGTGCTCGGTCCGCGCGGTCTGATGCCGAACCCCAAGGTCGGCACGGTCACGTTCGACGTCGACAACGCCGTCACGGAAGCCAAGGCCGGCAAGGTCGAGTACCGCGTCGACAAGGCCGGCATCGTCCACTGCCGCATCGGCAAGCGTCTCGTTCGACCGGCGAAGCTCGCCGAGAACGCCCACGCGCTGATCCGCGAGCTCGTCGCGCAAGAAGCCGTCGACGGCCAAGGGCATCTACCTCCGCAGCATCACGCTCTCGAGCACGATGGGCCCCGGCGTTCGGGTCGACCCGGCACGTTCGGTCGCCGGCAACGGAGGAGGAGCACTGACATGCAACGCACCGACGAAAGGCGGAAGCGATCGGCGAGATCCTGAAGGACGCGCTTCGACGAAGATGACCTCGGCCGTGTTCCTCGACTTCACGGGGATGACCGTCGAAGCAGGTCAGCAAGCTCCGCGACGAGTTCCGCGCCAAGGGCGTCGAGTACAAGGTCGTCAAGAACACGCTGGTCAAGCAGGCGCTCGAGCGACGAGACGTGGCGCCGGCGGCTGGGCAAGGCCCTGAAGGGCATGACCGGCATCGCTTGGAGCTACGAGGAGCCGAGCGCCGCTGCCAAGGTCGTCAAGGAGTTCGCAAGCGCACGAACGAGAAGCTCAAGATCAAAGCCGGCGCTGCTCGAGGGCCAGGTCCTCGACGCGCAAGAGCGTCGAGACACCAGCTCGCGACCATGCCCGGCAAGGACGAGGCGCGCGCGATGCTGCTCGCGACGATTCATGGCGCCGGCACAGCAGCTTCGTGCATGCTGCTCAACGCGCCCGCCCAGAACTTCGTCGGCGTGCTCGCCGCCAAGCAGCGCAAGGACGAGGGCTGATTGACCCTCGTCGATCGACACTTTTGAATTCACGAAGGCCATAACCGACAACAGATTCCGGACGCTGCGACGTACAGTTTCGGGGCCTTGATGGAGCATGAAAATGGCTGAGATTACCAGGAACAGGTCGTCGATTACCTTTCCAACCTTCCGGTCATCCAGATCGCGGAGCTCGTCAAGGAGCTCGAGGACAAGTGGGGCGTTCAGCGCCGCACCGGTTGCCGTTGCTGGCGCGGCTGCCGCTGGCGGTGGCGCCGCTGCCGCGGTCGAGGAGCAGACGGAGTTCGACGTCGTCCTCGGCGATGCCGGCCCGAACAAGATCAACGTCATCAAGGTCGTCCGCGAGATCACCGGCCTCGGCCTCAAGGAGGCGAAGGACCTCGTCGAGGGCGCGCCGAAGACCGTCAAGGAAGGCGTCGCCAAGGACGAGGCTGCCGAGATCAAGAAGAAGCTCGAAGAAGCTGGCGCCAAGGTCGAGGTCAAGTGAGGCCCTCGGACTGGTGCGAGCGACGGCTCGGCCCATACCCCGGTGCGTCAGCTTGATCCGCTCGACTGCATCCGTTTCGCCCCGCGTGGCCACCACGTGAACGTCGTGGTGTGCCACGCGTCGGCTTTCGTCGCCGCGGTGCTCGTCCCGACGATTACGCGATCGCTCCCGCTTGTCGGGCCCTGACGCCTCTCGACCGGCACTCGGGTCCCGCGTCCGCGCCGCCGTGCGAGGTCCGTGACTCGTCATCGGAGGAACTACGAATGGCGTCCAAGGTCCAGTCGAACTTCCGGCATCGCAAGAACCTCGGTCGAGATCGAGCGTCATCATCGACATCCCGAACCTGATCGACATCCAGAAGTCGCAGCTACGACAAGTTCCTGCAGATCGACGTCGTCCGCGCGACGAGCGCGAGGAGTCGGGCTGCAGGCGGTCTTCCGCAGCGTCTTCCCGATCAAGGACTTCAACGAGACGAGCGAGCTCGTGTTCGTCTCGCTACAACCTCGAGAAGCCGAAGTACGACGTCGACGAGTGCCGCCAGCGCGGCATGACCTTCGCGGCGCCGATCAAGGTGACCACGCAGCTCATGGTCTACGACACCCGCGAGGGCGGCGAGCGCATCGTCCGCGACATCAAGGAGCAGGAGGTCTACTTCGGCGAGATCCCGCTGATGACCGAGAACGGCACCTTCATCATCAACGGCACCGAGCGCGTCGTCGGTCAGCCAGCTGCACCGCAGCCCGGGCGTCTTCTTCGACCACGACAAGGGCAAGACCCACTCCAGCGGCAAGCTCCTCTACTCCGCGCGCGTCATCCCCTACCGCGGCTCGTGGCTCGACTTCGAGTTCGACCACAAGGACATCATCTACGTCCGCATCGACCGCCGCCGCAAGATGCACGCGACGGTGCTGCTCGCGCGCGCTCGGCTACACGCACGCAGGAGCTGCTCAACTACTTCTACGACACCGAGACCGTCTTCCTGGAGAAGGGCGGCAAGTACTCGCAAGAGCATCGAGTACGACCTGCTGCCCGGCCAGCGCGCGACGCGCGACATCAAGGTCGGCGGCGAGGTCATCGTCAAGAAGAACCGCAAGTTCACCCGCGCCGCGATCAAGAAGCTGAAGGAGGCGAAGCATCGACCAGCTTGCCGCTCGAGCTCGACGGAGCTGGTCGGCAAGGTCAGCGCCGCACGACGTCATCGACGAGGAGACCGGCGAGGTCCTCCTCGAGTGCAACGAGGAGGTGACCGAGGACAAGCTCGAGCGCCTGCGCGAGGCCGAGCATCGAGCAGTTCAAGGTCCTCTTCATCGACGGCCTCAACGTCGGCTCCTACCTGCGCGACACGCTGATCGCCGACAAGGTCAAGACCACCGAAGACGCGATCATGGAGATCTACCGGCGCCTGCGCCCGGGCGATCCGCCGACGCTCGAGACGGCCAAGACAGCTCTTCAACAACCTGTTCTTCAACCCCGAGCGCTACGACCTGTCGGCGGTCGGCCGCCTCAAGCTCAACTACAAGTTCTACCGAGATCTGCCCGAGGACCAGAAGCCGGACCTGGAGCAGCCGATCCTCACGCCGCAGGACATCCTCGAGACGGTGCGCCACCTGATCGAGCTCAAGAACGGCCGCGGCTCGGTCGACGACATCGACCACCTCGGCAACCGCCGCGTGCGCGCGGTGGGCGAGCTGATGGAGAACCAGTACCGCATCGGTCTGGTGCGCATGGAGCGCGCCATCAAGGAGCGCATGAGCATGTCGCAGGAGATCGAGACGCTGATGCCGCACGACCTGATCAACGCCAAGCCGGTCGGCGCGGTGGTCAAGGAGTACTTCGGCAGCTCGCAGCTCTCGCAGTTCATGGACCAGACCAACCCGCTGTCGCGAGGTCACCCACAAGCGTCGCCTGTCGGCCCTCGGGCCCGGCGGTCTGACCCGCGAGCGCGCCGGCTTCGAGGTGCGCGACGTGCACGCCACGCACTACGGCCGCATCTGCCCGATCGAGACGCCGGAAGGTCCGAACATCGGCCTCATCGCGTCGCTCTCGACCTACGCGCGCGTCAACGAGTACGGCTTCGTCGAGACGCCGTACCGCAAGGTCGTGCGAGGGCAAGCGTGACCGACGACGTGCATTGGTACTCAGCGCGCTCGAGGAAGAGGAGCAAGTACATCGCCCAGGCCACGCGCCGACTCGACGACAAGGGCAAGTTCACGGGCACCTCGTGTCAGCGCGCGCCTCAACGGTGACTTCCGCATGGTGCGCGCCGGAGCAGATCGAGCTGATGGACGTCTCGCCGAACCAGCTGGTGTCGGTCGCCGCGTCGCTCATTCCCGTTCCTCGAGCACGACGACGCCAACCGCGCGCTCATGGGCGCGAACATGCAGCGCCAGGCGGTGCCGCTGGTGCGCACCGAGGCGCCGCTGGTCGGCACCGGCATGGAGGGCCGCGTGGCCCGCGACTCCGGCGTCTGCGTCGTCGCCAAGCGCGACGGCGTCGTCGAGAGCGTCGACGCCGCGCGCATCGTCGTCCGCGCCACGGGCGGCGAGGGCGACGAGGTGCCGGACATCTACAACCTCGATCAAGTACCAGCGCTCGAACCAGAACACCTGCTTCAACCAGAAGCCCATCGTCCGGCCGGGCGAGACGGTGAAGGCCGGCGACGTCCTCGCGGACGGTCCGGCCACCGACATGGGCGAGCTCGCGCTCGGCCAGAACGTGCTCGTCGCGTTCATGCCCTGGCAGGGTTACAACTTCGAGGACTCGATCCTGCTCTCCGAGAACGCATCGTCAAGGACGACGTCTTCACCTCGATCCACATCGAGGAGTTCGAGTGCGTCGCGCGCGACACCAAGCTCGGCAAGGAAGAGATCACCCGCGACATCCCGAACGTCGGCGAAGAGGCCCTCAAGGACCTCGACGAGGCCGGCATCGTGCGCATCGGCGCCGAGGTGAAGCCCGGCGACATCCTGGTCGGCAAGATCACGCCCAAGGGCGAGACGCCAGCTCTCCCCGGAAGAGAAGCTGCTGCGCGCCATCTTCGGCGAGAAGGCCGGCGACGTGCGCGACAGCTCGCTGCAGGTCCCGCCGGGCGTCAGCGGCATCGTGATCAACGCGCGCATCTTCGCGCCGCAAGGGCACCGAGAAGGACGAGCGCGCCAAGGCCATCGAGGACCAGGAGCGCGCGAAGCTCGAGCGGAACCGCGACGAAGAGGTCAAGATCATCCGCGACAGCGACTTCCGCAAGATCAAGCAGCGTGCTCGTCGGCAAGGTCACGACGGGCAAGCTCGTCGACGACAAGGGCAAGGTGCTCCTGGCCAAGGGCGACGAGCTCGAACGACGAGGCGCTCGACGGCGTGCCCGCGCAAGTACTGGGGCGAGATCCCGCGTCGAGACCGGCGCGGACCAGGTCGGCGCAGCTCCTGGCCGACCTCGAGGAGCATGGTCCGCGTCCGCGAAGAGCACTTCCGCGAGAAGATCGAGCGCCTGTCGAAGGGCGACGAGCTGCCGCCCGGCGTCATCAAGATGGTGAAGGTCTACATCGCCATCAAGCGCAAGCTCCAGGTCGGCGACAAGATGGCCGGCCGCCACGGCAACAAGGGCGTCGTCTGCCGCATCCTGCCGGAAGAGGACATGCCGTACCTCGCGGACGGCACGCCCGGTCGACATCGTGCTCAACCCGCTCGGCGTGCCGAGCCGCATGAACGTCGGGCAGATCCTCGAGACCCACCTCGGGCTGGGCGCGCGCGTCAGCTCGGCCGGCAGCTCGAGCGAGATGGTCGAGCAGAAGTTCGGCGCGCGACAAGGTCAAGCAGCAAGCTCGCACGACGATCTACGCCGGCGACGAGAAGTTCGCGAAGGTCATCAAGACGCTCTCGGACGACGAGGCCTGCGACGCTCGCGCGCAAGCTGAGGCACGGCGTGCACTTCGGCACGCCCGGTCTTCGACGGCGCGCACGAGGCGGAGATCAAGGACGCTGCTCGCGCTCGCCGGGCTTGCCCAGTCAGCGGTCAGACGATCCTGTTCGACGGCCGCACCGGCGAGGCCTTCGACCAGGATGTCACGGTCGGCGTCATGTACATGCTCAAGCTGCACCACCTGGTCGACGACAAGATCCACGCGCGGTCCATCGGGCCCTACTCGCTCGTCACGCAGCAGCCGCTGGGCGGCAAGGCGCAGTTCGGCGGTCAGCGCCTCGGCGAGATGGAAGTCTGGGCGATGGAGGCCTACGGCGCCGCCTACGCGCTGCAGGAGTTCCTCACCGTCAAGACCGACGACGTGCAGGGCCGCACGCGCATGTACGAGTCCATCGTCAAGGGCGAGTACGCGCTCGAGGCGGGCCTGCCGGAGTCCTTCAACGTGCTCATCAAGGAGCTGCAGTCGCTTGTGCTTGAACGTCGAGCTGGTCGAGAGGCGCCGCAGTACCGCCGGCGCCGCTCGCGGCCGCGGAAGAGTGATCGTAGCGGACGAAGGCAGACCATGCGTGACATCTTTTCAGCTTCTTCGAGAAGCCCAAGGATCCGCTCTCGTTCACCGCGATCCGCATCTCGCTCGCGAGCCCGGAGAAGATCCGCGAGTGGTCCCACGGCGAGGTGAAGAAGCCGGAGACCATCAACTACCGGACCTTCAAGCCGGAGCGCGACGGCCTGTTCTGCGCCAAGATCTTCGGGCCGGTGAAGGACTACGAGTGCAACTGCGGCAAGTACAAGCGCATGAAGCACCGCGGCATCGTCTGCGAGAAGTGCGGCGTCGAGGTCATCCAGACCAAGGTGCGGCGCGAGCGCCTCGGCCACATCAACCTGGCCACGCCGGTGGCGCACATCTGGTTCCTGAAGAGCCTGCCGAGCCGCATCGGCAACATGCTCGACATCACGCTCAAGGACCTCGAGAAGGTCCTCTACTGCGAGGCCTACATCGTCATCGATCCCAAGGACACCGGCGCTCGCGCGCGGCGAGCTGCTTGACCGAGGAGCGCTACACGCAGCTCGCTCGACGAGTACGGCGACGACGCGTTTCAGTGCCGGCATGGGCGGCGAGGCGGTCCGCGAGATGCTCAAGCGCGTCGACGTGCACAGCCTCGCCGAGCAGCTGCGCGAGGAGATGCGCAGGCCACCAGCGAGGCGAAGCGCAAGAAGATCGCCAAGCGCCTCAAGGTCGTCGAGGCGTTCCGCGGGCTCAGGCAACCGCCCCGAGTGGATGATGCTCGACGGTCATCCCGGTGCTCCCGCCGGACCTGCGCCCGCTCGTGCCGCTCGACGGTGGCCGCTTCGCGACCTGCGATCTCAACGACCTCTACCGTCGCGTCATCAACCGCAACAACCGCCTCAAGCGCCTGCTCGAGCTCAACGCGCCGGAGATCATCATCCGCAACGAGCAGCGGATGCTGCAGGAGGCGGTCGACGCGCTGTTCGACAACGGTCGCCGCGGCAAGACCATCACCGGTCCCAACAAGCGCCCGCTCAAGTCCCTCTCGCGACATGCTCAAGGGCAAGCAGGGCCGCTTCCGCCAGAACCTGCTCGGCAAGCGCGTCGACTACTCCGGCCGCTCGGTCATCGTCGTCGGCCCGGAGCTGCAAGCTGCACCAGTGCGGTCTGCCCAAGAAGATGGCGCTCGAGCTGTTCAAGCCCTTCATCTACAACAAGCTCGAAGAGCGCGGCTACGTCACCACCATCAAGAGCGCCAAGAAGATGGTCGAGAAGGAGCGTCCCGAGGTCTGGGACATCCTCGAAGAGGTCATCAGCGAGCACCCGGTGCTGCTCAACCGCGCGCCGACGCTGCACCGCCTCGGCATCCAGGCGTTCGAGCCGGTGCTGATCGAGGGCAAGGCCATCCAGCTGCACCCGCTGGTCTGCGCGGCCTTCAACGCCGACTTCGACGGCGACCAGATGGCGGTGCACGTGCCGCTCTGCGTCGAGGCGCAGATGGAAGCGCGCGTGCTCATGATGAGCACCAACAACATCCTCTCGCCCGGCCAACGGCAAGCCGATCATCAACCCGACCCAGGACATCGTGCTCGGGCTCTACTACGTGACCCGCGAGCGTCGGTTCGCGCCGGGCTGCTACCGCGACGAGCACCCTCAAGGTCGACGAGAAGCAGGGCCAGCTCGACGGCTACCTGCGCGGCGTCTACTCCTCGCCCGAGCGAGGTGCGCATGGCCTACGACGACGGCGTCGTCGACCTGCACGCCGGCATCCGGGTCCGCGTCACCGACCGCGACGAAGAGGGCAATGCCGCACCCGCATGCTCGACACCACCGTCGGCCGCGTGCTCATCAGCGAGATCCTGCCCGACGAGCATCCCCTTCGACTACGTCAACAAGGTGCTCGACAAGAAGGCGCTCTCGGCCCTGATCGACGTCTGCTACCGCAAGCACCGCAACAAGGAGACCGTGCTCCTCGCCGACCGCCTGCGCACGCTCGGCTTCAGCTACGCGACCCAGGGCCGGCATCTCGATCTGCATGGACGACATGGTCATCCCGCCGAAGAAGAAGGTGCTCATCGACGAGGCGCAGGCCGAGGTCGAGCAGGTCGTCGACCAGTACCAGGAGGGTCTGATCACCGACGGCGAGCGCTACAACAAGGTCGTCGACATCTGGGCCGGCGTCGCCGACCAGCGTCACCGACGAGATGATGAGCGAGATCGGTCGCGAGAGTCGTGACCGACCCCGAGACGGGCGAAGAGCGTCGAAGAGGCCGAGCTTCAACCCGATCTACATCATGGCCGACTCCGGCGCGCGTGGCTCGACCCAGCAGATGCGACAGCTCGCCGGCATGCGCGGCCTGATGGCCAAGCCGTCCGGCGAGATCATCGAGACGCCGATCACCGCGAACTTCCGCGAAGGCCTGACGCGTGCTGCAGTACTTCATCTCGACGCACGGCGCGCGCAAGGGCCTGGCCGACACCGCGCTCAAGACGGCCAACTCCGGCTACCTCACCCGCCGTCTGGTCGACGTGGCGCAGGACGCCGTCATCGCCGAGTTCGACTGCGGCACGCTCGACGGCATCCGCGTCACCAAGCTCGAAGAGGGCGGCGAGGTCATCGAGCCCCTCGGCGACCGCATCCTCGGTCGCGTCGACGCTCGAAGACGTCGTCGACCCGCTCACCGGCGAGGTGCTCGTCGACAGCAACACCGAGCTCGACGAGGCGCTGGTCCGCAAGATCGAGGACGCGGGCATCGAAGAGGTCGTGATCCGCTCGGTGCTCACCTGCCAGACGCGCCGCGGCGTCTGCGCCATGTGCTACGGCCGCGACCTGGCGCGTGGCTACCGCGTCAACATCGGTGAGGCGGTCGGCATCATCGCCGCGCAGTCGCATCGGCGAGCCGGGCACGCAGCTCACGATGCGGACCTTCCACATCGGTGGCGCGGCGGCCCGCGGCAAGATCGAGCAGAGCTCGCTCGAGACGCGCACCGAGGGCATCGTCCGGCTGCGCAACACGCCAGCTCGCCTACAAGCACGGACGGCACCATCGTGGTCATGAACCGCCACGGCGAGCTGGTCGATCGTGGACGACACGGGCCGCGAGCGTGAGCACTACCGGCTCGTCTACGGCGCGATCCTCAAGTGCAAGGAGGGCGAGCGCGGTCGCGGCAGGCACCATCGTGGCCGAGTGGGATCCGTTCGCCATCCCGATCCTCACCGAGGTCGGCGGCATCGTGAAGTTCGGCGACATGGTCGAGGGCGTCACCGTCACCGAGAAGGTCGACGAGGTCACCGGCCTCTCGCGCAAGATCGTGATCGAGAGCCGCGCGGCCGATCTTCGTCCGCGCATCACCATCGCCGACCCGGAGACGGGCGAGGCGATGAAGCTGCCGGGCACCGAGCTCGACGCGCGCTACCTCCTGCCCGTCGGCGCCAACATCGTCGCGCAGGAGGGCGAGATGATCGACCCGGGCGAGGTCATCGCCAAGATCCCCCGCGACACCACCAAGACCCAGGACATCACCGGCGGTCTGCCGCGCGTGGCCGAGCTCTTCGAGGCGCGCAAGCCGAAGGATCACGCCATCATCAGCGAGATCGACGGCGAGGTCTCGTTCGGCAAGGACACCAAGGGCAAGCGCAAGGTCATCATCACGCCCTTCGCGGCGGACGGCAGCTCAGCTCCCGGATCAGGCGCGCGAGTACCTGATCCCGAAGGGCAAGCACATCCAGGTGCAGCCGGGCGATCGCGTCCGCGCGGGCGAGCCGCTGAAGGACGGCCCGGCGAACCCGCACGACATCCTCGCGTGAAGGGCGAGAAGGAGCTCGCCGGCGTGCCTCGTGAACGAAATCCAGCAGGTCTACCGCCTGCAGGGCGTCGACATCAACGACAAGCACATCGAGGTCATCGTGCGGCAGATGCTGCGTCGCGTGCGCGTCAAGGACGTGGGTGACACCAACTTCCTGGTCGACGAGCAGGTCGAGAAGTACCTCTTCGAGCGCGAGAACACCCGCGTCATGGAGCGCGGCGGTCAGCCGGCCGTGGCCGAGCCGATGCTGCTCGGCATCACCAAGGCGTCCCTCTCGACCGAGAGCTTCATCAGCGCCTCGTCGTTCCAGGAGACCACCAAGGTGCTCACCGAGGCGGCCATCTGCGGCAAGACCGACGATCTCCGCGGCCTCAAGGAGAACGTCATCATGGGTCGCCTGATCCCGGCCGGCACGGGCCTGCCGCCCTACAAGCGGTTGAACCTCGTGGTCGACGAGTCGGGCGAGCGCTACGCGCCCATCGCCATCCAGCGGGCTACGCCGGCGGAGATCGCGGCGGCCGTCGGCGAAGAGTGATCGATCGGGCCTAGGGGCCCCAAGAGAATGCGAGGCGTTCGGTCGCGAGATCGAGCGCCTCGTAGCTTTTTGTGGGTGGCATTCCCGGTGAGTGCGCTGACGAGTCGGCGGTGAGAGAAGATTCGAAAGGCGCGGGGAACGCGGGGGACGCGGGGGACGCGGGGAGAGAGATTTGGGGGTTCAGAAGGAGCGGGGGAACGCGCGGGGGACGCGGGGAACGCGGGGGACGCGGGGAGAGAGATTTGGGGGTTCAGAAGGAGCGGGGGAACGCGCCAGCGACCACCTCGGAACGCGCTGCGGCGAGGCGAATGGCGTGCACGGCGCCAGCGACCACCTCGGAACGCGCTGCGCGGTGGCGAATGGCGTGCACGGCGCCAACGACCACGTCGGAACGCGCTGCGGCGAGGCGAATGGCGTGCACGGCGCCAACGGCCACCTCGGAACGCGCTGCGCGGTGGCGAAGGTCTGAAGCCGTGTCGGCTCAGTCGGTCGTGGCGTCGGAGCTCGCGTCGGTGCCGCCGCCGCCGTCGACAGGTTTGTCGAGCGCGCCGCAGTACTCGGCGGTGTCGCAGGCCGCCGCGCAGAAATCGCAATAGTTGCACTTCTCGGAGGCCAGGTACTTGGCCTTGCCGGCCGGGTGCAGTGCCATGCACTTGTTCACGCATTCAGCGCCCGCGGCGTCGATGGAGTCGCAGGGCGCGGTTCCCGCGTCGCTCGTTCCGTCGATGCACTCCCAGATCGCGAAGCACTCGTCGTCTTCAGCGCAGGTGGTGTCCTCGGCTTCGCAGGCGCAGCCCATGTAGTCCTCGCCTTGGCAGACGTCGCAGGCATCGGTGCTCGTGGGATCCGGCGCAGCCTTGCAGCTGCCACCGCCTGTGCCGCCGCTGCCGCCCGTGCTGCCGCCGGCGCCGCCGGTGCCGCCGCTGCCGCCGCTGCCGCCCGTGCTGCCGCCGGTGCCGCCCGTGGCTGTGCCGCCGCCGCTGTCATCACCGCCACAGCCGCTGGCGAGCGCGCCGGAGATCACGAGCGTTGCAGTCACCGCCAAGAGCCCGCGCAATTTGGATCGCATGCGCCCAGAGTACATGAACGCACGCGCGCTGCGTGGGCGGAAATCCAAGCGCACCTGCGTCCGACCCGATTCGCCGGGCAAGAACCCCCGGCCCGCGCCGCCTCGCTCAGGGTGGCGCCAAGCGGCGCTCGGTGTCGACTTTGTCCCAGACCAGGTACGCCCCGTAGCCGAAGACCAGGAGCGCCACGGCGAAGCCGAACACGATCAGCGGACCGCGACGGCGCGTGCCGAACTTCGCCGTATCCGGGATCGATTGGAACTCGCGAGGCGAAGGCGCAGGTTCGGCCTCGGTAATGACGGGGGTGGGGACCGCCATTTTTGCGGCGGGACGGGTCGATGCGGGACGGGTCGATGCGGGACGGGTCGATGCGGGACGGGTCGATGCGGGACGGGTCGATGCGCGACGGGTCGTGCCGGGGAGCGTCGCAGGCGCGCCCGAACCAGTAGGGGGCTGGGTCTTGGCGAGACGTGTCGCGTCGGGCTCGGTCGCAGGGGGTGCGTCCGGAGGCGGAGCGTCCGGAGGCGGAGCCCTGGGGATCGGCGGGAGCGGCGCGTCACCCTCGGCGGCGGGGGGCGGCCGGTCGGAGGGCGGCTGCGGGATGGGCGGCAGCTGTCCCGGCGTCCGCGCCACGCTGGGGGGCAGGGGCATCTCTGGCAGGTTCGTCGGTGGCTTCTTCAGCGTTGGGGCGTCGGAGAAAGCCGGGGACGACGTCTCGGATCCGCTCGCATTCGCCGCCGGGATCTCCAGATGACGTAGCGGAACCGCATCGTCCACGTCCGGACCGACGGCAGAATCGTCCCCCATGAGCGCGTCGATCTCCGCGCTAGAGCTCACTGTCGCCCGGGCGATGCCCTGCATTGACGACGGCGTCCGGAGCTCGAGCGCGGCGAACATGCTGCTGCTCGACTGCTCGATGGCGGTCTCGAACTCTTGGGCGAGCTCCTTGCGCTGAACGGAAGCGTCGAGCGCCCGCTGGATCGTGCGCTTCCGGCGCGCGATGCGCTCGGGCATCTTGGCACTCAGGTAGGCTGCGACATCGGCTTGGGTGGTTGGGCCGCAGCACTTGACGATGGTTCGCTCCAGCGCGCGTTGCATCTCGTCCGCGGTCGCATAGCGACCGTCCGCCGCGTACGACAGCGCGGTGTAGGCGATTTCGGCGACTTCGGGCGGGATTCCGCGGATTGGATCGGGTGGCAACCCCTGCACCACGCGGTGGAGCGTCGCGATCTGATTGTCGGCCTCGTAGGGAGTGCGCCCTGCGAGCAGGTGGTAGAGCATGATGCCCGCGGACCAGATGTCTGCGCGCCGGTCGACGGCCTTCCCGAGCGCTTGCTCGGGTGACATGTAGGCCACCTTGCCCTTGATGACCCCGGCGGCGGTCTCTTCCGAAATGCGGTCGACGGCTTTGGCGACACCAAAATCGATCAGCTTCACCTCGCCGCTCGAGCTCACCAGCACGTTCGACGGTGATACGTCCCGATGCACGACGCCGAGCGGCTCGCCGTGATCGTTCACGAGCTCGTGGGCGGCGTGAAGCCCTGCGCAGGAGTCCGCCAGGATGCGCAACACGACGTTGAGCGGGATCTTCTCGCCCTTGCCGTGCACGGCGCGCCGGAGCGAGGCCGCAGATTCGCCCTCGACCCACTCGAGCACCAGGAACAAGAGGCTGCCCTGCTGGCCCAGGTCCAAGATCTGAGCGACGTTCGGGTGGCGAATGCGCTCGATGATCCGAGCTTCGTCGAGGAACATCTTCTCGAACTTGTCGTCGAGCGCGTGCTCGGCGATCACGGTCTTGATGGCAACCAGCCGTTCGAAGCCCAGCTTGCCCTGCATACGCGCGACCCACACTTGCGCCATGCCCCCCTGAGCCACGGGGCAGAGCAGCTCGTACCGGTCGAGGAGTTGCCCGGGAACGAGGGTCGGCGCAGGGGGGATCGAGCCCATCCGAGGGAAAGGTTTTCGGCTGTATCGGCCCGCGTTTCAAGTCGAGAGATTTGGGCCCGACTCGGGGATGACGGGAAAGGGCACACTTCGGCCCGGGTCGAAGCAGATCGTTCTCGAACGCCGGCGGTCCGGTGTAGGCTCTCGGGTAATGGCGACGAACCCCATCCTTGGGCTCGACGTTTACATTGCGCTCGCCGCGGTCGGATGGGCCGACGGCCAGCTCACGCGGCAGGCCGCGGACGCGATCTTGCGCACTGCCGCGGAGGAGGGCCTCGACCTCGACTCACTGCAGAAGCTCGAAGAGGCGGTGAAGAACCGCGTCGACATGGGCGTCGTGGATCGGATGAACATGTCCAAGTCCGATCGCCTCTTCGTCTACGCAGTCGCGTCCTGGATCACGACCCTCGACGGCGAGGCCTCGGTGCGGACCAAGGAGGCGCTGGGGCAGCTCGCAAAAGCGCTGGGCGTGCCCGAGGCGCCGCGCGAGCGTGCCGATGAAGTGCTGCGCGAGTTGGCCCGCGAGGCCGATCGGCCCGAGCGATTCGAGCTGCGCGTGTTGAGGGATACCCTCGACCAACGACTCGACGCGGCCCGCGCTGCGCGCCTCGCGCAGTTCGGCGACGAGGGCTGAGTGCGATCGCTGCGCGCCGCGCCGCCGGCGCTGCTGCTGACGCTGCTTGGTGCCTGTGGCGAAGATCCAGTCTCCGACAGCGGTGATGGCGGCGCCGACGCCGCCCCCTGCTTGCAACCGGGGCCCTGGGGCGCGGACTGATTCAGCTGCCGCGAGCTTGCGCGGGAAGCACCGTCACGCGCAACTGCTCGATGCGACGGCTACTGACCTCGAGCACCTCGAAGCGCACCTCGCCGACCTCCACCACGTCGCCGACCTTGGGGGGACTGCCCAACTCGGACAGGACCACGCCGCCGACGGTGTCTTCGTTCCGGTCGCTGAACTCGACGTTGAGGGCGTCTTCGAGGTCGACGACCAGCACGGCTCCGCTGACGCGATGGACATCCTCCGATTCGCGGCTGATGTCGGGCTTTTCTTGATCGAACTCGTCCTGGATTTGTCCGACGATTTCCTCGATCACGTCCTCGAGAGTGACGATGCCACTCACGCCGCCGTATTCGTCCACGACAGCGACCATGTGCTCGCGCTCCTTGCGCATGCGTCGCAGCAGCCGATCGAGGGTGAGGGACTCCGGGACGAAGTGGATCTCGCGCCTGATGGACTCCAGGGACTTCGGCAGCTCACGCGTGCGAAACAGGTCTTTGATGTGGACGATCCCGAAGGCCTGATCGAGATCCTCTTTGCACAGCGGAAATCGGGTGAATTCGGTCCGCCGCGCGACATCCAGGTTCTCGTCCAGCGAGTGGTTCAGCGACAAGTAGGTCACGTCGGAGCGCGGCACCATGACCTGACGCGCAGTCCGATGCGAGAGCTCGAATACGTTGTCGAGCAACTCGCGCTTCTGCTTGGACATGCGGCCCGACGGACCCGTGGAGAGCAAGAGCCGGAGTTCTTCTTCGCTGTGGTCCGAGTGCCCGGCGCCGGAAGCGTCGATGTTGACGAGGCGCAGCACCGCGTTGGTGGTCAGGTTCAACAGCCAAGTCAGTGGAAACGTGAGCTTGTGGAACAGGAACATCGGGATGGCGATCCACAGACTCACCGCCTCGGGGTGCTTGAGCCCGAGCCACTTGGGAGCCTGTTCCCCCAGGACAATGTGCAGCGTCGTGATCGTGAAGAAGGCGGCGGTGACGCTCGCCGAGTGCAGCATGCTCGGGCTCGCGCCCGGGATCTGCTCGAAGAGTGGGCGCAAGATCCAGGCGAAGGCCGGCTCTCCGATCCATCCGAGCGCGAGGCTGGCCAGGGTGATCCCGAGCTGAGCCGCGGACAGGTAGGAGGCCATCCGCTCCAGGACGTGCTGCGTCATCTTTGCGCGCACCTCGCCCTTGTCGACACGCGGCTGGATCTGGGTGGGCCGGAGCTTGACCAGCGCGAACTCCGCCGCGACGAAGAACCCGTTGATCGCCACCAGCAACAGGCCCAGCGAGAGCCCGAGCCACGGGTCCATGCCGGGGGCTGCCACTGCCCCCTCCGCTGGGTTCGCGCTCAAGACCTGGTCCTCGACGTCAGAAGGGTGGGAGCCGCGTTCGGGCTCACCTCCCCTTGCACGCGACACGTATAGCGCAACCGCCCGAATGCACGAAGGGGCAGCCGATCGCGGGGTATTTCCGCAGGAATTACGCGCTGCGCCGTCGGGCGAGACTGGCTGCTTTCTTGGCCCAGGCTCCGGTCAACCAGTAATCGCATCACTAAGGGAGGTGGTTCTTCATGCTTGGAGCGAGTGAACTCGACGCCGCATTCGTCGGGATCGTGCTGCTGGAGGGAGCGTTCGTGGCCTGGATCATGGCGCGGTCCCGACGCGACCGCGGCGACGGGCTCGTGCACGATGCCGTGCGCCTGGGCCTGCGTGCGACTCGACGTCGGGCCTGAGAGCTGCGGCACCTGCGGTCTATTCGGGCTAGATCGCCCGGTCGAGGCATGACCCGCCGCACCATCGGCTCTTTGGCCATCGCCGCAGGGCTCGCGGTGTGGCTCGCGTTCCAGCTCCGCCCGTCGAGAGTGCGGGAGCGAGAGGTCCTCACGCCGCCGTCGTCGCCGCCGCCGCAGTCGTCACCCAGCGACCTGACTTCGCTCGAGGTGGTGGTGCGGAGTAGCTCCGGGCCGGTGGCTCAGGCTCGCGTGGGCCTCGTGCTCGGCGATGATCTGGTCGCGACGGGCCAGACCGGAGCCGACGGGGCCATCGTCCTGCGCAACCTCGCCGCGGGGCGCCTGCGACTGATCGTCACCCACCCGCAGCACGTGCGGCACGAGCGCAGCGTGCAGATCCCCTCGGGACCGAGCCGCGTCGAGCTGGAGCTGCCGGCCGCGGCGTTGCTTCGGGTTCGGGTCGAGGACGCGCGTGGCAAGCCCATCGCTGCAGCCAGGGTGCGTGTCGTCGCCGAGGGTGATCGTGAGCGAGGTCGTTGCGAGACCAACTCGGCGGGACTCTGCGAGGTGGGCGAGCTCGAACCGGCTGCGGTGGTCGTGCACGCCTACTCCGGGCGTCACCGTCCCGGTCGCGCCGAAGTTCGACCGGAGCACCGCGGCGCTCCGACCGAGCTGACGCTGCGACTCTCCGAAGGGCGCGCGCTCTCCGGTCGCGTCGTGGACGACCGTGGGCGCGGCGTGCCTGGAGCCCGGATCGGGAGCTCGGATGAGGGCAGCGGGTTCGTCGAGGCCGACGACGACGGCCGCTTCGAACTCGGCGGACTCGGCGACGCACCGGTCAACCTGTTCGCGACCGCCGAGGGCTTCGCGCCGCGACACATGCAGGGACTGCGCACCGGCTCGGCCAACGTGGAGATCCGACTCGACAAGCCCGCCAGTCTGGAAGCGAACGTAGAATTCGCGACCGGGGCATCCTCGCTGATGGTGAGCGTGTGTGAGTACAACACGCACTTCTCGAAAGAGGTCTGCGTCGCGCGGCGGCTGTTCGAGCCGCCGGAGAAGCTGATCGCGCTCGAGGGCCTCGCGGCCGGGTCCTACGAGCTGGTGCTCGAAGCGACCGGGCACCACCCCGAACGGGTGCGGGTTCACCTCTCCGTCGGGCAGCGCTCCCGGCTGGGCGCCATTCGGTTGCGCGCTGCGCCGTGAGGCCGGGCTTGTCGCGGCAACCAATGGACGCGACACTCCCAGGCATGCGGCTCCGAGTTGGTTGGGTGTTGCCTCTCGTGGTGCTGACGGCCGGCTGCTCGAGCGTTCTCGGTTACGACGACGTCACGTTCGAAGACGGCAGCGGCGGACAGGCCGGCGTCGGAGGATTCGAGCGCCGGCGGCGGCAGCTCTGGCGGAGGAGCCGCGGGCTCGGGAGGTGAGGGCGCCACCGGTGGTGGGGGCGGCGGCGGCACGACCAGCGGCGGCGGCACGACCGGCGGCGGCGGCACGACCAGCGGTGGCGGCACGACCAGCGGCGGCGGCACGACCAGCGGCGGCGGCACGGGGGCCAAGGGAGGCACCGGCGGCACGACCAGCGGCGGCGGCACGACCAGCGGCGGCGGCACGGGGGCCAAGGGAGGCACCGGCGGCACGACCAGCGGCGGCGGCGGCACGACCAGCGGTGGTGGCGGCACGACCAGCGGTGGCGGCGGCACGGGGGCCAAGGGAGGCACCGGCGGCACGACCAGCGGCGGCGGCACGACCAGCGGCGGCGGCACGACCAGCGGCGGCGGTACCGGCGGCACGCCCACGGGTCACTACGAAACGCTGACCGATCCCAACGGCACCGGCAGCGAGCCCGGCAAGGTCATCCCGGTCTGCTGCGTGCCGAGCGCGACCGAAAAGGGCTACATCGATCAGGTGTTCACCCTGCTCAATCAATATCGCGTCTCGAAGGGGCTCGGCGCTCTGGCCAACGACGCCAAGCTGCAAGCGACCATCGAAGGGCACTGCCACCACATGGGCGTGCACACCTTTTTCTCGCACACCGCTCCAGAGACGTCGATCAGTAGCCCCTGGGCCCGAGCCAACAAATGCGGGACCAGCGCGAACGGCGAGAACATCGCCTCCGGCTACGGCAGCGCGCAGGCCGTCATGGACGGCTGGAAGAACAGCCCCGGTCACAACTCCAACATGCTGGGAGCGGGCTTCAAGCGCGTCGGCATCGGCTACTACAAGTCGTACTGGGGCCAGATCTTCGGGAACTGACCCGAGCCCGCACCCAGAAGGTGCTCCCCGGACTCGATCCAAGTAAATTCAGCGCCGCATGCCTCGGGAGCTTTCGACTGCGCTGGGCGATTTGAGGGCGACGCTCGGCGACGTCGTCCGCCGCCGAAACGATCCGCTGTTTCGCGAGACGCTACGCTCGGCGCTGCACACCCTGCCCATCGCTGCGACCAAGACGCTGCCCTGGCTGGTGCGCGCCCGCGAAGGACGCGACGAGAGCATCGAGCGCATGATCGCCGAGAACGCCCGGGTCGATCCCGACGCGCTCGCGCTCGAGATGGGCGACGAGCAGCTGACCTGGGCCGAAGTGGACGAGCGGGTCTCGCGCATCGCTGCCGTGCTCGCGGAAGACGGTGTCCGTAGCGGCGACGTCGTGGTGCTCCTCGGCGACAACTCTCCGAGTTACCTCTGTGTGCTGTTCGGGATCTCGCGCCTCGGCGCCACGGCCTCGCTCATCAACAACCACCTCGAAGGCTCGCCTCTGGAGCACGCGATCGTGTCCTCGCGCGGGAGACTCGCCCTGGTTCAGACGGAATTCGTCCCCCGCGTCCGCGCCCTCGATCGGCTCTCGACCCTGCGCGTCGTCAGCTTCGAACTGGGGGAGCTCGAGGACCGCGTAGCGAAAGCTCCGGCGCTCCGAGCTCGCGCCCGCGTGGATGCCAGCCGCGACTTCGTCTACATCTTCACGTCCGGCACCACGGGCTTGCCCAAGCCCTGCCGCGTCACCCACGCCCGCGCGGTGCTCGCCGGCGCGGCCTTCGGCCCTCTGCTCTTCGAGTTCCAGCCCGGCGACAAGCTCTACTCCGTGCTGCCGCTCTACCATTCGAGCGCGCTCTTGATTGGCGTGGGCTCCTGCGTCATGACGCGCACGCCGCTGGCCCTTCGGCGCACCTTCAGCGCCAAAGCCTTTTGGTCCGACGTGCAACGTTATCGAGCCACCGCCATGCTCTACATCGGCGAGCTCTGCCGGTACCTGATCAACTCGCCGCCCACCGATTTGGAGAAGAACAACCCGCTGCGGGTCGCGGTCGGCAACGGACTCCGCGCGGACGTCTGGACCGAGTTCGCGCGTCGCTTCCAAATCGCGTCAATTCGCGAGTTCTACAGCGCCACCGAGGCGCCCGGCATCATCGCCAACCTCACGGGCAAGGTCGGTTCCGTCGGACACGTGCCCTTCCGTCGATTCAGCGCCATGAAGCTGGCGCGCTACGACATCGAGGGGGACGAACTGCTGCGGGACGAGCGCGGCCTCTGCATCGAATGCGGGCCCGGCGAGGTCGGCGAGCTGGTGATCGAGCTCCGGGACGCGCCGCGTTCGGCGCTTGGCGATTTCAAGGGTTACACCGACAACGGCGCCACGCAGAAGAAGATCTCGAGCAACGTCTTCGCGCAGGGCGACCGTCACTTTCGTTCCGGCGACCTGATGCGTTTCG
>CAVQUB010000002.1:0-482600 GCA_963716725.1 uncultured delta proteobacterium | reverse complement strand
ACCCCTCAGGGGATCAGCTTCACCACGTCCAGCGGCACATTCGCCACCACCACGTTGTTCGCCTCGATGGTCTCGAGCGGCAGATCGAGCAGCGCCAGCGTGTCGGGCGTGAGCGTCATCGCGCAGGTTTCGGAAACGAGCGATCCCGCGCTGGTCGTCACTTGTGCCGCGTCAAAGGCCGCTTCGCCCGTGCGCGCCGGGAGCTTCGACACCCAGAGCCCCGTGCGCAGCGACTCGTCCACTGCCAATGCGAAGGCGAGGACTCCGCCGTCGTTGGTCATGCGCAACGCACCTGGACGTACCTCGAACGCGGTCGGCGGAGCCCCCATCAGGAGCTCGCGCTGCCAGGTGATGAGCCCCTGCCCGTCGTGGGACGAGAGCAGGAGCGAGGTCTGCTTCACCGGAACGCCGATGCCGAGGCTCAGGAACCCCGAGAATCGGCAGCTGCACGAGCGCGTTTGAGCTAGCGTCCTTCACGGAGCTGCCCGTCCACCAGCTCGCCGCCGTGGCGGTCGACCCGTCGGGGGCCACCTGCGCGAGCATCGAGTGCTCCGGCGCCAGGCTGAACGTCCCCGAGAACGCAAACGCCCCCGACGCCAGCCGAAGGCCCGGCCCGGGCTTCACGCGATCGCTCCCGCACATGCCGACCTTCTTCGCGAAGACGGTCGTCCCGTCGGGCCGGAGCCGCGCCACGTGCCCGGTGTTCGAGCCTGGCTCCCACGAGTAGCCCGAGACAAACACGTCACCCGCGTCCGCGGCAGTGAACCCCGGAACGAAGGTCTTCGAAGTCTCGTAGGCGAAGGTCTTCGAGAACAGGAGCTTGCCGTTCCGGTCCAGCCTGAGCACCACGGCCGGGCCGTCCGAAGGCGTGTCCCGCACGCTGTAGACGACGAGCGCTCCACCGTCGTCGGTGCCCACGAGCCCCGTGGCCTCGACCGAGCCCTGCAGCTTCGCGTCGCCGGGGACGTAGCGTCGCGACCACAGCACGTCTCCCTCCTGGTCGAGCTGCATCACGGTGAAGCGCGACGTCGCCACCCAAATGTTCGTATTTTGCGCCTGCGCCACCAGTGTCGACCGGGCGGCGTCCTCCGCGTCATCGACCTCACCGGGGAGCGTGCGAGGCAGCTTGAACCCCTTCGACCACACCAGCTGGCCGTCCTCCGCGAGCTTCATCACCCCCGGAAAGCCCAGCCCACCCACGAGCCAGGTGCCGTCGATGGCCTTGCTCACATGGATTGCGTCGACCGCGACCCCGCCACTGAACGGGAAGGTGAAGGCATCGCTGTCGAAGCGTCGCGACCACGGCGTGAACTTCGGGGCCTTGTAGACCTCCGCGGTCGGTCCGTCGCCCGGCGGATAGATGTCGTCCGGGATCTTCCCGCACGCGCCGGTGAGCACGCTCGGGACCTCGAAGAGGTTGAATGGGGGGAACGACTTGCTAGCGATGTCGCCGCTGAGGCCGAGGACCTGCCCGAGCTTCGAGAGCCCGAAGATGCTCCACGGGATGCGAAGGTTGATCCCGGCGACCAACTCAACACCGACATCGAGCGCCCAGCAAGGCGTCTGCTCGGTGTTGGCGCGTAGCTTTCCGTAACCCTGCACCGCGAAGCTCGGGCCGAAGGTGTCCCAGAAGAGGAGCTTCAGCCGCGGCCCCACGCTCGCCTTGAGCTCGGAGGTGAGCATCACGTCGACCGTCGGTGGCGTGATCTGCTTGGTGAACTTCGGCGGATTGAACTGCGCGCCGCTCTTCAGGCCGACCGATACGTCCGTCGCTACCGAGTATTCGAGCCCCGCCTTGACGTGGACGCGGCTCGTCGCCGAGCCGGTGACCAGCGCCACGAAGTCGATCTCCGGAAAGATCAGGACCGGTCCGATGCTGATCGGCTCGAGGGAGAAGGATGAGCCCGCGATCGGGAACTCGTCGTGGTCGAAGCTCGTCGCCGCCGCGCCCTCGACCTCGATGACCGCCTTGGCGGTAGCCTCGGCGCTGGCGCCGATCTTCACGTCCGGGAGGTCAGGCGCGCAGAACACGACGCTCACGGCGCAGGCGAGCTCCTTGGCCGCCTTCTTCGGGTCCTCGAGCCAGTCGAGGTCGATGTACACGCTGAAGCCGAGCGTGCCTGCCACGTCGCCTGTCACGTAGAGTTGGTCGTCCTTCGTCTCGCGCTTGCCGTCCGCGTCGAAGACCTGCCAGTCGAGGTGCTGGCCGCCGCCGACTCGGCTGCTGGTCGAGTGCTTGGCCTGAGGCTGCGTGCCTCCGAAGGACTTGGTGCCGCCGAGCCCGCTGGTCCGCGCCCCGACCTTCGCGTGCAGGCTCTTGAACGCGAGCTGGATCGGCGCCGGCTGGGTCATTACCACCGTATCGCCGCCGTCGGACTTCACCTCGAGCACCTGCCGGAGCAGTCCCTTCGGTGTCGAGTCGTGGAGCCCCGTGACGAGGATGTCTCCTCGCTCGAGGCCTGCGAGCTGGGGAGGGCTACCGAGAAATCGGATCGATCCGTCCTCAGTGCTGACGTTCTCGATGGCAGCGAGCGTCTCGGGCGTCAGCTCGCGCGTCCAGTCGAAGAGCTTGTAGCGGATCGAATCACCCGAGGCTGCCGCCGGGGAGTCCGTGTCGGATGACGAGCAACCCCCTCCGGCCGCAGAGATCCCGAGCACGAGAGCCGCGAGAAACGCGCGTGATTTTGCCATGAAGATCCTCCATTCTCACCGCCCTCCCGCGGCGGCGCATCCCCCAGGTGGACTAGACGGGCTACGCTGAGGGTCGTGCAAGGCTCCCGGCTTTCGCTCGCCCTGCTGGACGTGGTCGACCATCTCTACGCGGCCGTCCTCGAGCCTTCGCGCCTGGGCAGCGCCCTGGCCGAATTCGCGAAGCTGCTCGACGCCCGCGCGGCCGGGGTACGCATCGAGACGGTCGGCGTGGGCGTGAGGCAGGAGTGGGTCGGGCTCGAGCCGAGCTTCGACCGCGCCTACGTCGAGCACTACTGGAGGGACGACCCGTGGGCCGCGAGCATCTGGGACAAGCCCGTCGGCACCATCGGCCATGGTGACGCGCTCAGCCCTCGCGCTGTGGTCGAGGCAAGCGCGTTTTACAACGAGCTCGCGCTGCCGAGCGGCTTCGACAATCTCATCGGCGGCCTCCTCGCACGCACGAGCGAGCGTGTCGTGACCTTCGGCGTCATGAAGGGCGCCGGCTCGCGCCGCTTCGACTCTGAGGCCGACCGCGTGGCGCGAGCGCTCGCACCGCACCTGGAGCGGTCGCTCGCGTTGCGGGATCGCATCGAGGCCCTCGAGGCCAGGCCGCTCGACGTCGCTCGTATTGCCGGGGACGCGGCCGTCACCTCGAAGCTCGAAGCTCGCCTCTCAAGCCTCTACAGGCTGACGCCCACCGAGGCTCGTGTCGCTGTGCAGATCGGTCGCGGTCGTTCGCCCCAGGAGATCGCCAGCTCGCGTGGCACCTCCTGGCACACCGTCCGGACGCAGCTGCGTGAGGTCTTCGCGAAGACCCAGACGCGCACACAGAGCGCTCTCGCGCACCTCGTGACGCTCCGCGAGGTCGAGGTGGCCGCGGAGGAGGCCCTTGCCGCCCCGCGCCGCTGAGAGGTGCACGGCCGAAACTTGGACCTCGAGCGCGACGACGGCGCTCCCCAGGTTCCGCGTCATCGAGTTCGAACGCTAGCAGGTGGCAGCGGCGGAGGCGGCGGTGCGAGCGGCAGCGTTCGGAAACGGCGGAGCAGGCGGCAAGGGCGGCGCGATGGGCGCCGGCACGGGCGGTGACGACGACGGCTGCGGGTGTCGTCTGCCAAGGGAGCGGCGCGGGGATCGCTACGCGTGGGTGACCGCCCTCCTTGTAGCTGGCGTACAACGCCGCCGTCGTGCGCGCTCTGGTCTTCGTCCGTGACACATTGCACAGCATCCGGATCATGCCGAGGTTGGCGTCAGCCCATGACGAGCCGGAACGGATGCTGACGCCCAGCTGACCGCTTCAAAGGTTAGCGCCAGGCGAAGCTGGCGCTGACGGCGGGGTTCAAGACCATGTCATCGTCGTTGATATCTGTTTCGCCCCTTGAGCTGGTGGAGGTCTGGTCGTCTTTTATTTCGGAGCAGCTGCCGGTGGGAAGCACGAGGCCGTCGATGCTGAGCGCGAGCTCGATGTTCTTTCTCTTGCCCAAGGTCATGCCGAAGGTGGCGTCGAAGCCGTAGACGGCGCCACTGGTCGAGAACTTGTCGCACAGGTCGGCGCTCGCGGTGCCGCCTGCGAAACCAGCAATGGCACCCGCGCGCACGAAGAGCGAAGGACTGAGTGAGTAGCCCACGAGGCCGGTCAGCAGGGCGCCCGCCAACTGCCCCGACGCGGCGTTTTGTCCAACCAGGTAGTAGCTGGGTTCACTGCCGTGGCTCGTGGAGTAGCCGTCCGTTCTCGCGGAGGTACTGTAGAAATAGGCGAGCGTGCCGACTCGCGCGCCGACGAGCCAGCGCTCGCCCAGCGGAACTTGCAGGCCCGCGAACGCAGAGGCGCGAAAGCCGGTCGTCTGCCCGAATGCCGGCCCAAGGATGCCTCCCAGCTCGAAAGCGATACGCCGTCCGGAGTCGTCTTCGGTCGTGGCGTCTGCGGCCGCAGGAGCGACCGGCGCAGCTCCCGGCGCGGTCAGCGCGGGGGCGGGAGCAGCTGGAGGCGCTGCCGAGTGCGCGTCGCTCGCGTACTCGACGCGCGCCACGTCGGCCGCTGGAACCTCGCGTACGGTGCCGTCGCTGAGCTTCACCCGCACGCCACTGGACGGATCTTCCACCATGACCGTACCGCGGATGCGACCGCCACTCTTCAGGAAGACGGTGTCGTCGGCGACCTGTGCCAAGGCTGCGCGGGAAGCGGTCGCCATGATAAGCAAGGCGAAACAGACCGTTCTCCAAGTCATCGGCGGGACGCTATCAGAAGGCTTACGGTACGCGAAGCGTAGGAAGAGCAAAGCAGCGGAGACGATTGCATACGGCTGCCACCACGAGCAGTCTCACGGAGATGGAGGGCCCCGCGCCGGTCGGCTCGGTCGCAGCGGGCGACGGCAAACATCGCCAAAGGACGGGCGCGTTGGTTCGGTCCCGCTCTGGAAGAAATGACTGTGGACGAACTTGCGCGGGCCGCGCTAATTGGGCTGTCGCATCGCCGTGTGGTGGCCTCGGATCCATGACCGTCAACGAAGGGGACGTTCTCGCGGGGAAGTACCGCGTCGAGAAGCTGCTCGACATGGATCGTCCTCGGGCGCGGCCACCATCACCTGTTACTGCTGGAGATCGGCTTCCGGTTAGGTCAGGAAAGGTGCGCTCAATCGTGAGCCCGTCGGGGACTTCCCAGGGTCGTCGCGCGACCGAAGACAGTGCGCGGCAGTGAGTCGCTCGCGCCGAACCTCGATCGAGGACGCGCGGGTTGGGGCAACAACACCTGCGTCTCTCGACGCGGACGCGGACTGGGACACTCCTACGTTCCAGCGTCGCGGCGGCGGCTGAAGTTCTCGACGTTCGCTTTCGATTCCTCCGTTCGGTATGTCGAAACCCCTCGTCTCGAAAGAGGCGGGGGTGCCTATTTGCGTGCCTCGAGGTTCTGGAGGAGCTCGGCGTTGCGGTCGATCGGCGCGCCGCGCCGTAGGACCACGAAGTTCCGGCTGACCTTCATCATGGAATGGCCGCGCCCACCAGCGTCCAGGTGATGAGGCGCTCGCGCACCGCCGATGGGACGTCGTTGTGGGCGACGAAGGCCGGAAGCCACTTGCGCCCGCGCAGCGCGAGCAGGAAGCAGGCGAGGCTCGCGCCTTCAGCGGCGAGCAAGAGCAATGCTCGCATGAGCCGCGTGGTTGTCGGCGCGTCGACGGCCGGCGGCGTGGCCGCCAATGCGCTCGACGTTCGGGAGTGTGCTGGCATGAGTCGGTCGCTGGGGGCGCCTCGATGGGGAAAGCGGCGGTGCGGTCAGTCGGTTCCGCAGGGGGTGTCTTGCTGCATGTTGACCACCCATTCCCCGCCCTTGCAGATCGCCGTGATGAGCTCCCACTTGGCGGCGTTGCACCACAAGCACGAGGATGTAGATGGGCCGCAGCAAGGGCCAAGGGTCAGCGGCGGATCGGTCGGGCAACCGCAGAAGGCGTCGGCCTCGAGCGCGGCGTCGGCGTCGTGGTCGCCAGCGTCAGGCGTGTCGGGTTGGGCGTCGCCGTCCGTCGCCGGGTCGCTCGCGGCGTCCTCGCCTGGGGCGTCGACCGGGCCATCCGTTCCGCCATCCGACGCGAGGTCGGAGTCCGTCGAGCCCCCGCACGCGCCGTGGAGCGCGACGGCGCCAAGCACCGCAAGAACCAGGATGAAACGTCGCGCTCGCATGCTGCGTCCCTCGGAGTCTGCCCCACCTTCGGTGTCGTGGCACGACTCCCACGGTCACCGATCGGTGCCGCGGGATCCCGGAAGCGGTCCGGATCGGCGCGCCGATGAGCGCATCGTGTAATCTTCCCGAGCCATGCCGATCCGGGAACTCGCCGCTCTGTGGGTCGCCTGCGCGAGCCTCGCGGCCCTCGGCTGCACCGAGACGCCTCCACCGTCCGAACCAAGAGCGGTTTCCGTGAGCCCTCCCGAGACCACGAGCGACGAACCCGGTGTGCCGAGGTCCGCCGTGCCCTCACCCCCGTGGAGCGTGCGCTACCACGACGGCAGCGGCAATACGTTCCAATTCGAGCCGACCGAGACGGGTGAGCGCGCGAGATTCTCGTATTCGCCGGTCACACCAGAGCGGAGCTCGTCAGGGTTGTATAGCGGGGGAATCCCGCGAGCGGAACCCTCGACGTCGAGCGGGTCCGAGGATTGTGGAAGCGCCTGCTGCAGCTGGAAGCGGAGACGGCGCTCCACGTCGAAGAGCGCGGCAAAGGGACCGGCTTGTTTCGCATCGTGACCTCGGTTCGTGAGCGATCGTTCATCGTGGTACGAGGGGACTTGCTTCGGGAGCTCGACGAGTTCCTGGCAGATCTGAAGCAGCAAGCGCCGCGCTGAACCGCGGGGGCGTGCCTCTGCGGCCCGACTGGCTCGGGTGCGGTCACGTCGCGCTCGGGGGTTGTTCCCTGCTGACCAGGGCCACGGAAGATTCAAGGCTTGCTGACGATGTCGCCAAGCGTTGACGTGCGGGTCCGAGAACTGAACTCTTGGACGGCGAAGAGGCTCACGTGTCCCCAGTCGGCGGTGGCACGAACGAGGGCGGCTGGGGATGCGCCGGGGCGCACCGCAGCGGTCGGGGTCAGATCCGGGAAGTCGGGAGTCCCGACGTCACCGTCCTCGCTCCACAGCACCAGCGACTGAGTAGCAAAGTCAGCCGGCAAGCGCAGGGTCGTACCGGCCTTGTCCTTGGCGTCGTTCAGGCCCGTCTCGGTGCTGATCCCAACGCCCAGCACAATGAGCGACGCCACATCGACCGTTCCGCCGGGCCCGGGCGCGATCTCGACGTCACTGGCGCCGGCGCGCGCGAGCAGGTTGCCGTGAAGATCCCAGCCCTCGATCAAGCCGCTGACGTCCAGGTCGAGCCGGCCGGCGGGACTCGTGGTGAGCCACGACGTGGGTGTCATGCACCACGCCCGGCACGCGGTGGACCGGGCGGAGGCGACCTGTCGCAGTCGGCTCGGAGGGCGCTTCGAGCCCGCTGAGCTTCGGTCCCTGCGGCTCCCCCTGAGCGACAGCGCTCAATCGGGCGCCCAGGCCGGCAAGAGCGTCCGAACGGGATGGGCAAGGAGCTCCTCCCGCTCTATGGTTGAGCCATGAAGTTCGACGCCGTGCAGAGCTGCCGTGACGTCGACGACGCCGTCGTCCGGCAGGCGTTGGCGCCGGCGCACACGATGTCGGAGCCGAGCCCGCGCGAGAAGATATTGGCCCTCATCCGCCACATGACGAGCATCGCGCGTCCGGGCGAGGGCGGTGCGGGCGTCTTGGTCGTACTGGCGCAGATGGCGAAGCGCAGCTGGCTCGAAGGACGCTTGGTGGTTCGACTGATCGGGGACGCCGAGCTGTCGGTGCTCGAGCTCTTGGTAGACGACGGGGTCAGCTCGGAGCGTCTGCTGCCTCCGACGCAGATGGACGTGCCGCTGGCCGAGTTCTCGCTGATGCTCACGACCCACGCGGCCGAGCTTCGCCCGCTCGTGCCTCGCGAAAAGCCGACGGACCGGCGTATCGTCTTGATCGGCATGCCGGACTATCGGGTCGCGAACCGCAAGGCCTCGATTTCAGCCTTCGACACGTCGCTGCTCGGTGCCGCGCGCGGCGGGCAGGTCTCCGCCCCCGAGCCCTCGGAGCCAGCCGAGCCCGACGACGCGCTCGCCAGCTACGATCGTCCTTCGGCCATTTTGGAGATCCCCGAGTCCCTCGGCGGCGCGCGTGACGAGAGCGGCGCGATCGAGCCCGCGGCCCGCCGCGGCCCGCCGCCCCCGCCGCGCCGCAAGGCCTGAGCGGGAGTCGTCGGTCTCGTTGTTGGCGGGGGACCGCTGCGCGCTCAGGGCAAAGCTGAGCTCCGCAGCGCCGCGACCGGACGAGCCCCGCGCTTGCGCTGCGGCGCCGGCTCGCTGATGCTCGCGCCGTGACGACCCCCGAAGACTTTCGCGCGTTGCTCGCCCCCATCATCGACCAGCTTCGTGGTCGGGCGCTGGACGACGCCCTGCTCGCCACTCTCGAAGCGAGTTTCGGAGAACAGAGCGAAGCCTTTCGCGCTCTCAGCCGCGCCTGCCACGAGGGGACGCGCGCCGGCTGGATGTGCGAGCACGAGCGCGGCGGGATCCGCTATGGCCGAGTGATCGAGGCGTCGGAAGCATCAGCGGGGTTCAGCGTCGACGTGGTGCAGATGAAGGACGTGAAGGGGCCCTACCACCTCCATCCGAAGGGCGAGATCGATCTGGTGATGCCCGTCACTGCGGGGGCGCGATTCGACGGCCACGGCGCGGGCTGGGTGGTCTACGGCCCCCGGAGCGCTCACTACCCCACGGTGACGGAGGGTGAAGCGTTCGTGCTCTATCTCCTGCCCGACGGCGCCATCGACTTCAGAGCCAAGCCACCGGAATAGCATCGGTATCCGGATGACTCCGGACTCGCCGTCGTCCGCGCGTGGCACGACTGCCGGCCATCGCGCCCCATGGTCCACCCGAGAAATCGGATACCCTTCGGAGATGCGACTCGCAGCGTTCGGGCGGCTGTCTCTCGTTTTGGCGCTCGTTCTCGTTGCCTGCGCGTCGAGCACGCCCGACGCCAAAGACTGCACTCCGGGAAAGTCCGAGGCTTGCGTCTGCCCCAACGGATGGTCCGGTGCTCAAGTCTGCGAGCAGAGCGGCAGCGGCTACGGCGCCTGCGAGTGCACGGCAAGCGGCGGCGCCGGAGGCACGGGCAGCGGCGGCTGGCCGGCCACCGGCGGTGGGGCGGCCACCGGCGGCGGGGGCACGGCGTCGGGCGGAACCGACGGCGGCGGTGCCGGCGGCAGCGGAGGCGCGAACGCCTGTGCCGGCCACTGCGCGAACGGCATCAAGGACTGCGGCGAGACCAGCAGCGACTGCGGCGGCAGCGAGTGTGCGCCGTGTGTGTACGCGCAGGCCGACTGCATCCAGTCGGCGAACAACGGCTCAGAGGTGTGTGACGACGAGGCGTGGCAGGTCGGCGCGCCCGGCAAGCCCATGGTGCTCGTCTGCATCAGCAGCAGCGGCGGCGTGAGCTACGTGTCCAGCAACACCGGGCCCAAGATGCCGGACGGCGTCGAGCGCTGCCAAGGGTGGGAGACCAACTCGCAGAACCCCTGGGATCACCTGCAATACATCTTCAAGATCACCTGCGACTCGGCCCAGAAGCAGATCGACGTCGATCTGTCGGCCCAGGTGGGCAGCGTCGTGTTCATCGGCACCCACGACAATCCCGCGGGCGGCGGTCACAACAACCCGAGCTGCCTGGCGTGGAAGAAGTGAAGCCTGGCGCGCCGTCGCCCATTTAGCGCGGCGACAGCGGGAACATCCACGGCACGATGACCAGGGTGGCGACGAGCAGTACCAACTGGAGCAGGAGCCCGACTCTCATGTAGTCGAAGAACTTGTAGCCTCCGGGGTTGAGGACCAGCGTGTTCACTGGTGACGCGATAGGCGTGGCAAAGGCCGTGGACGCGGCGATGGCGACGGTCATCAGGAAGGGGCGTGGCGACATGCCGAGGTCGACCGCCACCTGGTAGGCGATGGGGGCCACCAGCACGGTCGTGGCGGTGTTCGAGATCACCTGACTGAAGCCGGAGGTCAGCACGAAGAACGCGCCCAAGAGCAGGTACGGCCCACGCTGGCCCAGACCCGAGACGAGGCCGTCGACCACGAACTGCACGCCACCGGTCTTTTGGAGCGCCGTGGCCATGGGAAGGATAGCCGCGATCAGCACCACGCTCTCCCAGTTGATGTTGCGATAAGCCTGGTTGGCGTCGAGGCAGCGTGTCAGCACCATGCAGACTGCCGCCAAGAGCACGGCCACCACGTTTGGCACGACGCCAAAGGTCATCAGCACCAGCATGCCCAAGGTGATGACGAGAGCCGCCGTCGCCTGGACGCCATTGAGCTCGAAATCACCGGAGGCCCGCGGTTCGGTGACCATCACGAAGTCGCCGCGCTCGTGGATTAGGGCTTTCAAGTGCTTGACGCGACCCTTGATCAACAGCGTGTCACCGCTCCTCAACCGGAGGTCGCGGGTCGCGAAGGAGTCGCTCGCTTCGGCTGCACGACTCCCGGCGCGCCGCGCGGCCAGCACGGTGGCCCGGTAGCGATCGCGAAAGTGGACTTGTCGCAGGCTGCGCCCGATCAGGCGCGAGCGTCGGGGGATCACGATTTCCGCGACCGACTCGTCCCCAGGCAACGAAAGGTCGACCCGGCCGGGCATTGCCGCGAGCAGCAACTCGGAAGCGGCCCGCTCCGCCGCAGCCGGGCTGCCCTGGATCATCAGCACATCGCCTGCCTGTAGCGTGGCCGTCGGGAGCACCGGCACCGCTGAGCTTCCCGCATCCGACGATCGTCGAATGCCCACCACCGTCAGCTCGAACTTGGCGCGAAGATCCAGCTGCGCGAGGCTCTGACCCACCACCCGCGCGGCGCTCGATACCTCCAGCCGGTGCAGATGGTCGCTGAGGCCGTACTCCTGCACGATGTCCCGCATCACTGCGCTGGGCGGCGCAGAGTCCGACGCGCTGGACGTGGTCGCTCCGCCCGGCAGCAGGTGGCGACCGACCAGGGCCATGAACGCCACGCCGATCAGGACGAGGATCAGCCCGGGCGGCGTGAAGCTGAAGAAGTGAAAGGGCTCGAGCCCAGCGCTCCGCAGCTGGTCCGACACGACGATGTTGGGGGGCGTTCCGATCAGGGTCATGAGGCCCCCGAGCAGGGAGGCGAACGCCATTGGCATCAGCAGGCGAGCCGGAGAGACGCGCGCGCGCTCGGCCAGCGTGCCCACGACGGGCAGGAGCACGGCCACCGTGCCGGTCGAGCTCATGAACGCCGACAGCAGGGCCGCCGCCAACATGATCACGACCACGAGGCGTTTCTCGTCGGTCCCCGCCAGCGCCCCCAGCTTGATGCCCAACCAGTCGGCAACTCCCGTCGCGCTCAGCGCGCCCCCGACCACGAAGAGGCCGGCGATCATCAGCACGATGGGGTTCGAGAAGCCCGCCATGCCTTCGGCGGGGGTCAGCACACCAGTGAGCAGCAAGACCAGCAGGGACAGCAAAGCCACGACGTCCAGGCGCACGCGATCGCTGACGAAGAGCGCGATGGTGGCCGCCAGGGTGAAAAATACGATCAGGGCGTCTTGGCTCATCTACCCGGTCCAGTCGGCGCATCATCGTGCGTCGGGCTCGCGAATCAAAGCGCGCGGGCGCCCTGGCGCTCACTCTTCTTCGTAGCGGCAGACCCGGATATTCGGAGGCAGACTGCCGTCGAGCACAGGCTCGCAGCCGATGGCGGCGCGACCGAAGTGCTTCGGGCACTCCGAGGTCGCCGCGCACAAGATGGGATCGAAGCGATCGCCCGCGAAGCTGTGCCCGGCGCACGAGAAGATCTGAGCCGGGCTGCTCGAGAAGCGACCGCAGACGTAGCCCGCGCAGTCGGCGTTGTTCCCGCAGCCGAGCGACGCCTCGTCGCCCATGCCGTCGTCGGGACATGAGGCCGCGCAGGCCCCCGACTTGTCCTTCGTGTTCCAACAGCAGCGCGGCGTGGCGCCCCGACAGCGAGTCCCGCCGCAGGTCACGCCGGGCGACTTCTGCACGCAAGCGCCTCGCTCGGCGCTCTTGTCCGAGGCGGCCAGGGAGCAGACGAACCCGTCCGGGCAAGCTCCGCCGGGGATGCACACTCCGCCGGGACCGGATTCGCAACGCGGCGCCTCGCAAGCGTGCATTGGTGGACAGTCCCCCGTGCAGTTCGCGGTTTCGCAACAGGCGCCGCCGGGGCAGTCCTCTGCCCCGTCGCAAGACATGCTGAGCTGGCCGCCGCAGGGATCTTGCGAGGGGTCCTTGGGGCGCGCAGCGCATCGCTGTCCCTCGCCAGTGAGGGTGGCGCAGCACACTTCGGTAGCCAGATCGCAGCGCGCGTTCCCACACAGGATCTGTCCGGGAGAGGAGCGCGTGCGGGCGCTGGCGTGCGCCCCGGCCGGGGCGGAGGCCGCAGGAGCCAGAGCGGTGACCGATGCGGTCGGCGCTGGCCGTCCCTCCGCGGGGGGCTGCACTCGACACGTCCATGCCGCGAGCGACAGCAGCAAAAACCCGAACGCCGCGCCTCGATTCATCGCCGCCACTTCATACCAAAGCGGCCCCGGAGGAGCCCAGCGCCTTTGGGCCCACCGAGCGCGCTGGCCCGACCCGCCAGCGAATGTGACGAAAACCTGACCTTGCCCCCCGCGGCTGGGCGTTAGGTTCAGCGTGAATGACTGTCGCAGTCTTGGTGAATCTGCGCGCGCGCCATGGCTCAGAGGCCATCGGGCGCCGTATCCGGGAGATCCTGCCCCGCGCGCGAGTCGCGGTGACTCAGAGCTTCGACGAGGCGCGTGCCTGGGTTCGCGACGACCTCGCTCCCAACACGCCCGAGGTCCTCATCTCGGGGGGCGGCGACGGCACCGCGGTCGCGCTCCTGAACGAGCTACGGGACCAGGGCCTGACGGTCCCCGCGTTCGGATTGCTCCCGCTGGGCACCGGCAACGGGTGGGCGCGCGCCACCGGCAAGGTCGGCAAGCGCGCCGCGCTGCGCGGGCTCTCCAACTTGCCTGAGCGCGGGCCCCCGCCGCTCCGTCGCTCGGCGCTGGTCGAGACCGAAGGCAGAGTCACGCCCTTCGCCGGCACGGGCTGGGACGCGGAGGTGCTCGCGGACTACAAAGCGGTTCAGGACCTGACGCCGCCGGCGGTGCGCGGGGCCAGCGCGCGGGCGGGCTACATGCAGAGCCTGTTCACTCGCACCATCCCGCGGCACCTGTTTGGCTTCACCCCGCCCCGGGTCCGGGTCGTGAACCTGGGCGAGCCCGCCTTCGGCGTGAACCCCGCCGGGCAAGCGATCCCCATCCCCGGCGCCGGCGCCGGCGCGACGCTCTACGAAGGGCCCATCAGCGTCGGTGGCGCGGCCACGACTGAAGAGCTCGGCCTCGGCTTTCGCGCCTTTCCGTTCGCGCACCTGGTGCCCGGCCGGATGAACGTGCGCATTTACGCCGCAACAGCGCTCTCGGCGACGGTCCGCATGCCGTGGCTCTGGCGCGGGGCCCACCCTCTGCCCGACGATCACCACTTTTTCGTGACCCGCTGTCGCTTCGAGTTCGATCGCCCCGTGCCCTTCGAGATCGGCGGCGATCTGGTCGGCGAGCGGACCGAAGTAGAGATGTCTCTGCTCGAAGACGCCGTCCCGCTGATCGACTGGCGACGGATGCAGGGCGCGCGCTACCAGGTGTAGCCACCGCCCACCGTGATCAACAAGAAGTCGGAGATGTACATGCCCATCGCCGTGATGGTCCAGCGGCGCAGCTTCGCCGTCCCGGCGTTGTACTTGGGGAAACTCAGTGTGAGCACGGGGCCATGACTCACGCTCGTGCTGTCGTCTGTTGTCTCATTGTCCCCAACGGTCGTGGTGGTGAAATTCGCGGCGCCGCCGACGCGATAGCCCAAGAACAGACCGAAGCCGCCTTGCTGGAGCGTGCTCGGGTCCATCGTTCCGAAGCTCAGGTATTGGTATCCCGCACCGGCAGAGGCGGAGACCGTGGCCTGCTCGTAGTCGACCTCCATGCCCCCGGCGGAGATCTTGCCGCCGCCACCCTGGAACCCGCCCATCACCTCGAACCCGAAGCCGCTCCAGCCACCGCCCTTGGGTCCGGGGAACTGCCCGCCGAACATCGTCCGCAGCCCACCCTGAAATGCGTAGCCGTAGATGGTGACGTCCATGTCGCCCGTCCCGGTGCCGTAGAGCCCTGAGAGTTCGAGCGCGCCGCCCACGTCGTACGACGGTGGTGTCACCACGCGTTGGACGCTTTGCCCCTGGAGCCCAAAGCGGATCCCGCGGCCATCCACTTGCGTGGTCGACTGCTCCCGGCACTGCTCACCGGGCCGGGTACTGCAGTCTCGGGCAGCCGAATGCTGGAGGCCCGTGGCGCCGACCTTCGTCGTACTCGTCGAGCCGGGCGCTGGCGGCGGTGCTCCTGGCGTGACCAGCCCGCTGCGGTTCTGTACCAGGGCCACCACCTTCACCTGAGCCCAGGACCACGTCTCCTCGCGTCCGTCGGTGTGCCGAAAGGTCACGAACGAACCCGGCTCGTGCCGCATGATGCGCACGTAGATCACTCGGTTGTCGGCCGTAATGAGCACGTCCCAGTCATTCGTCGCCGGCCCCGGTACCGGATAGCTGGGGACCGCAGGCGCTGGGACGGGGGTCGTCGTGGCCGCCGGGGGCGGCGGCGCTTCCGGAGTCTGCGCGCCGGCTACGACCGGGCTCAACATGATCGCTGCGATGGAAGTGATCCGGGAAACCTGGCCTTGGCTCATCAACGCGCCACTTTGCCCGGCCTCCTCGAGAAATCCAAGTCAGCAGGTGCTGACACCCGACGGACGAGTAGTCTGAGGCTGCGAAAGGATCCCCAGTGCCGGTGCTATCGGTCGGCGAAATAGGCAGGGAGTCGCGCACAGGGTGCATTTGCGACTCGAGGAGCGCTGCGATGGACCTCAGGTCGGCATCAAGCGTCTTGCGGGCTCGCGGATCGCGAGCCGCAGGGCGCGTCCCTTTTCGAGTGTCGTTTCGTCGAGCTTGAAGAGCTTGGCGGCTGTCCCCCAGCAGACGTTCTCTCGCTTGTCATTGGCCAGCTGCAGATCGTCCAAGAAGCTCAGGTACGGGACCATCTTCACCAGGGGCCAATCAGTGCCGTATAGGAGCTGCTTTCCGGGATCCCCCATGTACGTGATCATCTCCCGCACGCGCATGCTGATGTAGCGCTCGAACTGGTAGCTGAACTCGCCCAGGGTCAACCCGGAGATGTCGGCGAAGACGTTGTCGTTCTTGTACAGAACCTCTGCCGTGTCCTGAAACCACGGGTTGCCGAGGTGACACATCACGAACTTGGTCTTGGGGAAGTCGACCGCGATGTCGTCGACCAAAAGCGGGTGCGACTGCCTGACCTTGGCCTCCTTCGAGTAGGTGTCGCCGGTGTGGATCATCACTGGCACGTCGTATTTGGCCGCGATGTTGAACACGTGCTCCAAACTCGGGTCGTTGATCGCGTATTTGTCGTAGCCCGGGTAGAGCTTGATGCCCTTGACGCGTCCGTCGCGGATCCGCTCTTCCATGTGGAACAAGTCGGTTCGCGCGTCCCCGCGCCAACGCAGTCCTTCTACGACCGTGGTGCGAGGATCCGCGCTCAAGAGGTCCACTATCTCCTCGACACTTGGACGATCGAGGTCGACCCGGTAAGACGTGATCACGACGGCGTGGTCCACGCCGCACTCCGCCATCTTGTCGAAGAGGTCCTGGACGTTCTCGGTGGTCGGGCGGCGCGTCGCCTCGTGGTAGTTGTTCAGGTGAACGTGGGCATCGACGAGGAAGCGCGTGGACACGCTTCGATCGCTAGCACGCTCCAGCGCTCGGATGAAGCCGAAGCTGATGCCCCACAGCCGAAGCGAACACCGGACTACTGCTTGGCGCGATCGATGGCTTCGCGCACGAAGGTCTCGGTCTCGCGTGTGCCTGCGCGGTCCAGTTCTTCACGAACGTCCGGGCGCTTACTGCCCGCAAGCAGCCTTGCGGCGGCCACGCGCACGTGCGGATCGGCGTCGGCGAGGGCTTTCACTCCGACCCGGTCGCGTTCCTCGTCGCCGACCGTGGTCGCGCGCGTCAGCGCCTCGACCGCCGTGCGGCGCATCGACGGCAGATCGGCGCTGGCGGTCGCGAGATCGGCGAGGGCCTTGGTTGCTTGGGCGCCCCCGAGCTTGCCCAGGGACTCCATCGCCCGCATGCGCATCAAGCCACGCGCTTGGGTATTGGTGGCACGGAGCACCAGCTCGGGGATCGGATCCGCGCAGGTCGCGCGGAGCTGTTCGGGAGTCGGAGGATCGTGCGGCGCCGTGAGCAGCCGGTCCAACCGGAGCGCGTCGCACGCCTCGGGCTTGGGCGGCGCCGAGTGCGCGGTGGGGGCGTGCGCCGTGTGAGCGATGGGATCGGTGCGGCTGGCCGCGGGCTCTGCGGGCGGTTGACTGCAGGCCGTGACGCCGACGATCACTACGAAGAAACCGGTGGTCTTCCAGCAGCTCGACATCGCAGATCTCATTGTGGACTCATCAGGAGCGCCGAGGCCAGAGCGAAGCCCTGACCGGGGGTGAGCTTGGACGGTGGGGTGGCGAAATCGTAGGTCCAAAACATCAGGTTGTCGCTGCCCATGCCCGCGCACTCGACGCTGTCGACGTATCCGTCGTGATTCACGTCGCGACTCGGGGGGCACTCGGAAGTGTCCGCGATCAGGTCTTGCACCGCTCCGTCGCGCTCCGTCGGATGGCGTAGACCGTGCCAGTGGCCTCCTTCGTGCGCGGCGGTGATCCACAGCGCGCCGAAGTCCAGGTTCGGGCCATTTCGATGCGCGTCCACCGAGAGCGTGACGCCGCCCCGCTTGGCCAGGGCCGGCACGCCGGGGATGCCCATGGCGTGACCCAAGAGCGTGCCGGCTGCGTCGTCTGATTTGAGCTCGCGGACGAAGTAGAAATTGATGGCGTCCGGCAGCATCGGGAGGTTTGGGGAGCTCTCGACCGTGGCTTGCGAGAGCTTCGCCTCCTCGCTGTCCGGCAGCACGGCGAGCGATGGGTCGTGGATGAAGCCTACGCCGACCGAGCTCACCTCGATGCCGACTTGAGCGTAGAGTTGGTCGAAGAGGCCGCCGGCGTCGGCAAAGGCCTGGATGTTGCTGTCATCGATGCCGCAGCCGTCCACCAGCACGAGATTGGCCGCGTAGTGGCTGCTGGCGCCGCGGGCGCCGCGGCGGATCGCAAGGAATGGCTGCACTTGAGCGCTCGCGCCCGCGATCTTGAAGCTGTGGTGTCCGGGAACGAGCTGGACCTCCGGCCCTTTGGGCAGCATCAGATCCGGTGCCTCGACGCGAAGCAAAGCGTTCAGGTTCGACGCGTCCACGATCTCGCCGAGCCCCGACCCGACGTAGGAGCTGGCGAGGGCCTCTTGATCGGGGTCGGGATAGAGGACCATGCTCACGGCGTCGGCGGGCACGCAGAGGTTGATGGGGTCGGACTCCATGGCGTTCTGTCCGAGCACCGTGACCGGGTGAAGAAGCGGCAAGGGATCGAGCTGGAAGACCGTCAGGCCGGGTCCGGATGCGGCGGCGAGATCGTTGTCCCCGGCCTGGCACTCGACCACCGGTCCGGAAGGAAATCCGCCGGCGCCGCCGCCGCTGTTCCCCCCTCCGCCTCCTCCTGAGCTGCAGGCGGAGCTGGCGAGGGCGACCGCGCACACCGAGAGCCCGACGACGATGCGCATCACGCCGAGATAGTAGCCTCACCTCGATCGAGCATCCAACTGACTGGCAGCAGCGGGGGAGTCGGCCCGCGGCGCTGGGGGCTGGCTCGCTGGCCGGGACCCGGTCGCGCACAGCGGAGTCCATCTCCGCACAGCCGCGCACCTGCCTGGCGCACCTCGGCTGGCCGGACGGGGATTCGTTGACGCGATGATCTACACTTCAGGTTGCGCTCATGAACTTACTCAGACGATGGCTCGCGGCCACTTTGGTCGGCGGGGTGTTGGCGGCCTGCTCGCTGTCGAGCTCTCTGGACGACCTGAAGGGCGCGGGAGGCGGCTCTGGTGGCGGCGATGCCGACGGCTCCGCGGGCGACGGCTCGGCTGGGACCGGCAACACCGGCGCGACCGGCGGGGGCACCGCGGGCGACGGGTCGGCGTGCGGGAAGCCCGGCGAGTGCAAGAGCGGCTTCTGCGTGGATGGTGTGTGCTGTAGCGGCGCCTGCGACGGAGCCTGTCAGGCCTGCACCTCGGGGCTCAAGGGCGGCGGCGTGGACGGGGAGTGCGGTCCGGCGCAAGACGGCACGGACCCAGGCAACGACTGCAACGACGAGGGCGTCGCGGCCTGCGGCAACGACGGGCGCTGCGACGGCAAGGGCGCGTGTCGGAAGTTCGCAGCGGGGACCGAGTGTACGGCTCAGTCTTGCACCGGCGGCACCAAGCACTTTGCGAAGACCTGCGACGGCAGCGGCGCCTGTCAGGCCAACGGTACTCAGCAGTGCCAACCTGCATCCTGCAACGGCGTCGTGTGCACGGGCGACTGCGCCAACGATAGCGAGTGTCAGCCCGACGAGTACTGTGACATCGCGAGCGGCGACTGCACCAAGAAGAGCCCGAAAGGCACCGCCTGCGTTTCCAGCAAGGCCAGCCAATGTCAGAGCGGTCACTGCGTGGAAGGCGTCTGTTGCGACGCGGCCTGCAGCGGACTCTGCCAGAGCTGCAAAGCTGCCTTCACCGGCGGCGCGGACGGCACCTGTGCCCCGGTGGCCACCGGGACGGATCCCGACGGCGAGTGCGCCGATCAAGGGTCCACGACCTGCGGTACCGACGGACTGTGCGACGGCGCCGGGGCGTGTCGAAAATACGCGGTGGGTACCGTTTGCAACCTGGGCGGATGCACTGGGTCGTCCAAGACGAACGCCAGCACCTGCACCGCTCAGGGCCAATGCCAGTCGAATGGCACGACCAACTGCGCGCCCTACCTGTGTCTCGGCAACGCTTGCGCGACGAGCTGCTCGAGCGATACGCAGTGCACGACTGGCAACATCTGCGACCTGACGACGGGCAAGTGCGGTTCGACCAAGCCCAACGGCAGCGCGTGCAGCAGCGGCGGCCAATGCGATAGTGGATTTTGCGTCGATGGCGTGTGCTGCAACAGCACTTGCACGGGCGGGTGCAAGGCGTGCTCGACCGCCAAGAAGGGGTCCGGCGCCGACGGCACTTGCGGGAACGTCTCTGGCGGCCTCGACCCCGACAGCGACTGCGGCGATCAGGGCGCGGCCAGCTGTGGGACCAATGGGAGCTGTGACGGCGGCGGCGGTTGCGCGCTCTACGCCTCGGGCACCTCGTGCGCGAGTCAGGCCTGCAGCGGGTCCACCCAGAGCAACTCCAAGACTTGCAACGGCAGCGGCAGCTGCACCGGGACGACGACCAACTGCTCCCCCTACCTTTGTAGCGGGAATTCCTGCGGAGGAAGCTGCGCGTCGAACGCGCAGTGCGTCAGCGGTTATAGCTGCGTGAATGGCAACTGCGGGACGCTCAAGGGAAATGGCTCGGCGTGCGGCTCCGGGGCCGAGTGCTCGAGCGGCCACTGCGTCGACGGCTTCTGTTGCAACACCGCCTGTGCCGGTAGCTGCCAGGCCTGTAGCGCCGCGAAGAGCGGCGGAACCAACGGCACCTGCAAATCGAGTCCGGTAGGCAGCGACCCAGACGATGAGTGTGCCGCGCAGTCCGCTGCGACCTGCGGTACGACGGGAACCTGCGGCGCAAGTGGTTCGTGCGCGCTGCACGGTGCTGGAACCGTCTGCGTCGCCGCGAGCTGCAGTGGAGCCACGCTGATCGCCGCGGACACCTGCAACGGCACCGGCACCTGCGTGGACAACGGCTCCGGCAGTTGCTCGCCCTACGTCTGCTCGGGCAGCGCGTGCAAGACCAGTTGCTCGACCGGCACGGACTGCGCGAGCGGGTACTATTGCGCCACTGGCGGCACCTGCCAGCCCGGCGCCGCGCCCATCGGCACGCCTTGCTCCACTCCCAGTCAGTGCGCCAGCGGATACTGCGTCGACGGCTACTGCTGCAACTCCAGTTGCACGGGCAAGTGCGCGACCTGCAACGGCGCCCACAACGACATCGGTGCCAACGGAGTCTGCTCGGACGTGGCGGAGTGCACGGATCCCTACAACGAGTGCGCCGGGTCGCAGACCTGCTCGTTCGGCAATTGCTTCACCTACTGCCCTTGAGAGTCGGGAGCGCCGTCGACGACGGAACGACGCCAGCCGCCGCCGTCGCCGCGCGCACCTACATGCGCACCGAATGGCCCACTCGAGGGGTGTTTCGCTACCTTGGCCCCCAACCTGCGAGCGGGTGAGTCAACCCGCCACCGGCACTCACTCATCTTGCCGAGGAAGTGCAACCGGCTTCGGGCACCGTGTCTTGGTGGTGGGCCGCAAGTGCGCCCCAATCTGACGGAGGCTCTCATGCGCTGTTTCTCTCTCGCCGCTCTCTCGCTCCTGGCCCTTTCGGCCGCCGCCTGCGGGCCGGCGTCGGCGCCCGCAGACGAGGCCGAGCTGGCGACCAGCGCCCGCGATGACATCGTCGGCGGGAGCGCCACCAGCGAGTTCCCAGCGGCAGGAGCCATCACCCGCTACGGATCGCCGCACTGCACGGGCACCTTGGTGGGGCCACGCACGGTGCTCACCGCAGCGCACTGTCTGACCGGCGTGACCGCCGCGTCGCTGAAGTTCGTGATCGGCGCGAGCATCTGGAGCGCCCAGGCCGCCGTCTCGGTCCAGAGCATCACCGCGCATCCCGACTACGACGACGTGAAGTTGGTCAACGACGTCGGCTTCCTAACGCTCGGCGCGGACGCGCCGGTCGCTCCCATGAAGATCCTCCCCACGATGGACTCGAGCTGGGTGGGGAGACAGCTGACCTTCGTTGGCTACGGCTTGGTCAGCGGAAAGGGTGGCGGCTCCGGAACGAAGCGCGGCGTGACGATGCCGATTCACAGCGTCGGAGCCACGCAGTTCGTATACCAGACCGCCGGCAAGAACACCTGCAACGGTGACAGCGGTGGCCCCGCCTTCGCCAAGGTGGGCGATGAGTGGTTCGTGGCCGGCGTCACATCCTACGGCGACGTGGGTTGCACCCAATATGGCGTCGACGTTCGTGCCGATGCCTACGCGACCTTCGTGCTCGGGCAGCCGTCGGGCGGCGAGCCGCCCCCGCCGCCGCCGGCCGATCCGTGCCAGGGTGAGACCTACGAAGGCCGCTGCGACGGCAGCACCGTCATCTGGTGCGAGAACGCGCAGGTCAAACAGATCTCGTGCCAGAGCTGCGGCTTCGACGTCGCGAAGGGCTACTACAACTGCCAGTGAGCCGTGGCGCCGACGCTCAGATCGGCGTGCCGTCTTCCAGCACCTTGAGCTCGTACAGATCGGTGCGCCGATCCGCCCAGTTGGTGGTGGTTCCCGTATAGCGGTGCTGGCGGAGCAGTTCGAGATCGACGTCGTGCATGACGATGGTCTCGACGTTGGCCTGACACTCGTCGGCGACGCCGTCTCGAGCGAAGGGGATGTCCACCGGCGTCAAAATCGCCGACTGCGCGTAGTGGATGTCGGCATTCTCTACGTTCGGCAGGTTGCCTGTGCAACCGGCGATCACCACGTAGAGGTGATTCTCGATGGCCCGGGCCTGAGCGCAGTGGCGCACGCGCAGGTAACCGTGCCGCCCTTCGGTGTTGAAGGGCACGAAGAGGATTTGCGCGCCGGCCTTGGCCGCGATCCTCGCCAACTCCGGGAACTCGACGTCGTAGCAGACGTTGATGGCGATTCGCCCGCGATCGGTGCCGAAGACCTCGATCTTCTTGCCGCCCTCGACGCCCCACCATTTGCGCTCGGAGGGCGTCACGTGGAGCTTGTACTGCTTGCCGACGGTGCCGTTCCGACGGAACAGGTAGGAGACGTTGTAGAGCTTGCCGCCCTCGATACAGAACAGGCTGCCACCGATGATGTTCACGGCGTGTTTGACGGCGAGCGAGGTCATCAGCTCCAGGTATTTTGGGGTAAACTCGGCGACCTTGCGCGCCGCCAGGCCTGGCCTCTTGCTCTTGGTCAGGCCCAAGAGCTGAAGCGTGAAGAGCTCCGGAAAGACCACGAAGTCGCAGCGGTAGTCGCTGGCGACATCGACGAAGAACGCAACCTGCTGGGCGAAGTCGTCGAAGCTCGAGATGGCGCGCATCTCGTACTGCACGGCGCCGATGCGCACGCTCTGGATGGCGTGCAGGCTACGCTGCTCGTTGGGGCGGTAGTCGAGGTTCACCCACTCGAGGTGGGTGGCCCAACCCGCCGAGTCCTCGTCCGACGGCAAGTAATCGGGGATCAGTCGCAGGAGCGCGAAGCCGTTGGCGATCTGAGCCGTCAGCACCTGGTCGTGGAGCTCTTTGAGCACGACGCGGTCGCAGTAGCGCTGCGCGGTGAGCGTCTTGGCGTGGGATTTGTAACCCGGGATGCGACCGCCGATCACGATGCGCGCGAGGTTCAGCTCCCGGCACAGCGCCTTGCGCTCCTCGTACAGCCGCCGCGAGAGCTTCATTCCACGAAAACGCGGGTCCACCATGATCTCGATGCCGTAGAGCGTGTCCCCCCGGGGATTGTGGTTGCGGATGTAGCCGCTGTCGGAGATCTTCCGCCAGTCGTGCCACTCGCTGTACATGTCGAAGTCGACGACGAGGCTCGCGGAGGACGCGGCCAACTTGCCGTCCACGGTCACGCAGCGTTGACCCTCCGGAAAGGTGAGGAGCTGGCTGTCGAATTGCTCTCGCGACCAGGGCTTCATCCCCGGAAAGCACTGCTTCTGGAGCGCCACGACCTGCGCAAAGTCGCTGCCGTTGAGGCGGCGAACCCGGATCTTCTTCTCGAACGCCTTCGTTTGCGATTTCTTGGCCATGGTCGTGCTCGGCCGCGGATGTTCACCCCGTCGCGACCAGGCTTGCAAGCCGTGGCAGCCGCGGTGCCCCAAAAGGCAAACAACAGCGGCTCCACGCCACGGGACCAGAAGGCCTTCGGGTGGAACTCGCGTTCGGCGCCTCCGGCCATCGCCCAACGAGTCGTTGATCCAGCATGACTCCGTGCCTTGCGGGCAGCCCTTCGGGGACTTGGCCGAATCGCACTTCTCGAAGGGGCACCAGATCTCGTTGCAGCCCGCCGGATTGCGGCCCGCGTTGTCCAAGGTCTGCCACGGGCTCGCTCCCAGGCTCGGACCGCAGCGCGATGAGTTAGCGAGTCGACTTGCGTTCTTCCGGCTGCGCCTCCCGCCGTGCTATGCGCCGTCCAGCATGCCCAAACGAGCCATATTGGTCGCCACCGACGGATCCAAGGACTCCCGCGCCGCGCTCGAGCTCGCGCACGGCTTGGCCCGCGACACGGTCTCCACGCTGTACGTGCTCAACGTCGTCGAGGCACCGATCGAAGTCATGCGCCACTCGCGCAAGCTCGTGCGCGGCGAGTTGCTCGCGGAGAAGCAGCTTCAGCAGAGGCAGGTGGACGCTGCGGAACGGCGGGTTCGGAGCCAGCTGGCCCCCTTCGCAGGGTCGCGCTTCCGCGGCGTCCTCAGCAAGGTCCTGGTGCGGGTCGGTCGAGTCGATAGCGTCCTGCTAGAGCTGGCGCTCGCCCTGGACGTCGACTTCATCGTTTTGGGCAAGGGGCGGCGCTCTCGTGAGCTCTCCGGTACCGTCTCAGTCGTGGCGCGGGCGTCGCTGCGTCCGGTGGTGATCGTTCCCACCAAGTGGCAACCGAAGCTCGGTCGTCGCGCGCCCTCGCGGGCGAGTGAACTGCGCCCGGTGCGTGCGCTGCGCGCGGCCCGGGCGCGGCGCTGAACCGTGGGCTGCTGAGCCAGCGGTGCTGCCCCGCGCCGGCGCGCCCCGCGAAATATTTGCGATCGGTCGGCGATCTCGGCTTTGGCGCTATCGAAGTCCGGCCAACTGAGAAATAGTCCGCCGCCATGACCCAACCCTATGCTTTGGCCATCTGCGTCGGTGGCGGACCCGCGCCGGGGATCAACAGTGTGATCGGGGCCGCTACCATCCGCGCGCGCCTCGCGGGCGTCCCCGTGATCGGGATCCGTGACGGCTTCAAGTGGGTCATGCAGGGCGACATCGACCATCTCACGCCGCTCACCGTCGAGAACGTGAGCCGTATCCACTTCCGGGGTGGCAGCATCATCGGCATCTCGAGGACCAATCCCACGAAGGACGAGAAGGATCTCGAGAACACCGTGATTTCGCTGTTGCGCATGAACGTGGACCGCTTGATCACCATCGGCGGCGACGACACGGCTTATGCGTCGCTCCGGCTCAGCCAGCAGGCTCAGGGACGCATCCGCGTCGCGCACGTGCCGAAGACCATCGACAACGACTTGGACCTGCCCGACAACATCCCGACCTTCGGCTTCCAGACCGCGCGCCACGTTGGCGTGGGCATCGTCAAAGACCTGCAAGTGGACGCCTACACCACCAGCCGCTGGTACTTCATCGTGACCATGGGCCGCAAGGCCGGCCACCTGGCTCTCGGCATCGGCAAGGCCGCCGGCGCCACCGTGACGTTGATCCCGGAGGAGTATCCCGAGCCCCAGGTCCGCCTCGACAAGATCGTCGATACCCTGGCGGGCGCCATCATCAAGCGGCTCTCCTATGGGCGCAGCGACGGCATCGCGGTGATCGCCGAAGGCCTGGTGGAGAAGCTCTCGCCCGAGGACCTCAAGGGCGTCACCGACATCGAACGCGACGCGCACGACCACCTGCGCATCGCCGAGATCAGCTTTGGAGATATCCTCAAGGCCAAGGTGCAGGCGAGGCTCAAGGAGTACGGGATCAAGACCACCGTCGTAGCCAAGAACATCGGCTACGAGCTGCGCTGCACCGATCCGATCCCCTACGACATGGAGTATACCCGGGACCTGGGGCATTGCGCCGCTGAGTATCTGCTGCAAGGCGGAACGGACGCGCTGGTGACCATCAATCGCGGTGTGTTCCGTCCGCTGGCCCTCGAGAAGATGATCGATCCGGCGACGCAACGCATGCGCGTTCGCATGGTCGACATCAGCACCGAGCACTACCGCATCGCGCGGCGCTACATGCTGCGACTCCGGCGCGACGACTTCCAGGACGCTCACGAGTTGGCGAAGCTCGCGGCGACGGCCCATATGTCGCTCGATGAGTTCCGAAAACGCTTCGAGTATCTGGTAGAGGACGAGCCGCCGCCCATCCAATTCCTACCGGGGTACTCGCCGCCGGACTCGACGCCGGCCGTGCCGCCGGTGCGGCCGACCTGAGTCAGCGCCGGAGCTCCGACAGCGCCTCTACCGCACGGCGTGACCGCGCTTGGGCCTCGACCTCGAGCTCGGCGATGCGCTTCTTCAGCAACTTGGCGGCGTCTTCAGCCGCGAGCAGCCGCCGGGCTACTGCCTCGGCGCTGCCGCTCCGCGACAGTGCCCGGGCGTGTTCGCGCAGGCGCACGATTTCCGAGGACACGTCTCGGTATTCGGCGCGCCGTTTGCCGAGGGCTCCCCGTCGCACCTCCGCCTCGAGCGCGAGGGACGCAGCGCGCTCCACGATGCTCTTCTGCCGCGGGGGCAAGCGAGCGGCGAGCTTGCCGAGCTGCGCCGAGCCGAGGCGCTTTGGGTCGTGGCTCCGGGTCAGACCCTCGTGCACGTCCAGCGTCCTTCGCAGCTTCTGCCGCGGGCCGATCTTGAACACTGCCGAAGCCCGCTGCGCGCTCGAGTCCCAGACCAGCTCGTCCGCGCCCTCGACCTTGGCGTTGTTGACGTAGCCGAGGCGGAGGAAGACGTCGCGACCCGAGCCGCTGCGGTTCTCGAGGGAGTACGCGGGCCGGTGGCGTCGCACGAAGTGCTCCACGAGCTTGCCTTTCACGAAGGTCAAGAGCTTGGTCGTGTCCGTCGAAGCGTTGGTCTCCAGGGCCAGCTCCACGTCGAGATCGACACCGAACTCGATCACCTGCGTATCCCGAGGCTTCATCCGGGCCAAGGCAGACTCGCCGGCGAAACCTCCGTCGGCAAAAACGGAGATCGTGCCGGGCGGCAGGGTTTGCGTGCCCTGGTGCGTCACGTGCACTGCGCTGCGCGCGCTGGCGCCAGGGGCCGAGAAGGTCGCGATGCGGCGCGCGACGATGCCGTCTCCCAGGAAGGGCACCAGCGCCGAGCCGTGGGCCCGGAGATCCACCGGCTGCTTCAGGCTGTAGCGGAACATCGCGCCGGCCTCGACGCCCTCCGCGGGCGCGACGCTCGCCAGGTTGCCGACGGACAAGAGCGAGCTCGGGCCCGCCGCGCCGACTCCGGCGCCGTGACCGACGGTGCCCACGCTGCCGAGTCCGATGCCCTCGCCGCGGCCCCCGCCGCCTTCGCCAACCCCTGTGAGCCCGAGCCCGCCGGCACCGAAGGCCTCACCGACGCTGCCGGCGTCGCCGCTCCAGAGCGAGTCCGTGGTTCGGTCCATCAGCTGAGGCACGGTGGACAGCTCGTTCTCCGGGGTGACGAGCTCGCGGCGCGCGTAGCGGGGCGCTGCCAGCGGGAACAGGAAACTGTCGGGTCGACCGTTCACCAGGTCGATCTGCACGCTCTTCCACTCCTCTTCCGTGTCGTTGTGCAAGAGCGCCCAGCCCTGGATCTGGCTCTTTTCGTCCTTCGCATTGGTGAGCACCAGGCGGTAGGTCACGCGCCAAACTGGCGTCTCCGAGACGTAGCCCAGTGACACGCTCTTGCCTCCCTTGGCGAGCACGCGAAGATCCTTCATCACCCGTGCGCTACGATCGCCGAGCGCGTCGAGGGCCGAGCCGAGCCGCGAGGCATAGGCGGGATCGACGGGGCGCACCGACACCAGCTCAGCCACCTTGATGCGACGCAGCTCGCCGGCCTTGGTGAAGATCACGACGACTGGCTGCTTCTGCTGGGCGCAGCTGGGCGGCTGGCCCGCTTTCCCGGCCACCGCCACGCACTCCTCGAGGTCGCTGCTGGCTGCGTCCGACAGCTCGACCAGCTTGCCGGTGAGCGCGAGCTTGCCCGTCTTGAGCTCGACGGCGGCGCCCCTCAAGCTCTTGAGAAGCGCGTGCAGCGTGAGCGGGGTCTCCTCCGCTCCGAGTCCGGCCATCGAGCGCGCCATGCTGCGACTCACGCTGCTACTGAACTCGACGCCCGCGACGCTGCCGTTCTTCGCATCGTCGGACAGCACCACCAGCGTCTTGAGAGCGTCGTCGAGATGACCCGCGGGGACTGGCAGCGCCGTGGGTCGTCCGGTCACGGCGCCGGTTCGCTCGAAGTAGCCGACTCCGGTTTCGTAGAGCCTCACCCGTTTGAGCGGCAGGGTGTTTTCGGCTCGAGCCCCGGGGCTCGTTGCCAGAACCATCACCGCAGAAATCATGATCGAGCGGAGCTTCGCCATTCATCGCCTCCCGAGTCCCGGGTGATCGGAGCCAATCGCTCCGAATGAAGCCCCAGACACTTCGGTCGGGCCAGGGTTCCCGGGCAGCTCGACTGCGTCCCAGCCCAGCGGCCTGAGCGCGCCGAACCCGGGCGACGCAGGCCGCGGCCGGTGAGTTGCTGTGGCTCGCGCCCCGCCGGCAGTGCAAGATGCCGCCGCACCCCTCGAGCTCTTCCGAGTTGGACCATGTCAGTTGCTGCATTTCTGTTGGCGATCGCCGGCATCTTTCTGATCGGAGCGGCCGGCGAGGCGGTGTTCCGGCGCACCAACGTGCCGGACGTGATTTGGCTGATCCTGGTTGGGATCGTGCTCGGTCCGGTTTTGGGATTCGTCACTCGTGAGGAGCTCACGGGCGTCGCCCCGTACTTTGCTGCGGTCACGCTGGTGGTCGTCTTGTTCGAGGGAGGCAGCAAGCTCGATCTGGCAGACGTGTCCCGAGCGGCTCCGCGATCCGCGCTGCTCGCCGTTTGCAGCTTCGTGCTGGCGGTGATCGCCGTCGCCGCGCTCAGCATGGGTGCGCGGTTGGTCGGATGGTTGCCCGGCGAGTGGAGTTGGACGCACGGCCTCTTGCTGGGGTCCATTCTGGGCGGTTCGAGTTCCATCATCATCATGCCGGCGATGCAGCAGGCCAAGGTCGTCCCGCGCGTTGCGAGCCTGGTGGGACTCGAGTCGGCATTCACCGACGCCTTCTGCGTCGTCGTCGCGAGCGCGCTGATCGACGTGCTCGCCATCAGCGCTGCGCCAGGGCAGTCACCGGCAACTGCCCTGCTGGTCTCGTTCGCCATCGGTGGCGGCATGGGCACGGTCTCGGGGGCGGCGTGGCTCTTGGTGCTGCGCTTCCTCCGCAACAGCGATCACGCCTATCCGATCACCCTCTCGTCGCTGATCGTGCTCTATGTCGCCATCGATCACGCCGGCGGGAGCGCGGCGCTCGGCATCTTGGCCTTCGCGGTGATCGTGGGAAACGCCCGGAGTATCGGTGCCAAGATCGGGCTCAGTGAGCAGAGCGGCCTCGGACGAGACGTCCGGGGCTTTCACGCGCAGATGGCCTTCATCATCAAGTCCTTCTTCTTCACCTTCATCGGCGCGATGTTGGGCCCGCCGCTGGGCCTCCTGGTGCTCGGCGTGCTGCTCGGCTTGCTGGTCTTCGGCGCGCGCATCCCCGGAGTCCTCGCGGCGACCCTGGCGACGGACTTCACGCCTCGAGAAAAGAAGATCATCATGGTCTCGCTGCCGCGCGGCATGGCGGCCGGCGTGCTCGCGACGTTGCCGGCCGCGGCAGGGGTGCCGGGCACCGACAGCTTGCCGACGGTGGTGTTTGCCGCCGTGTTCACCACCATCCTGGTCTTCGCCGTGGGCTTTCCGTTGGTTCGGCGGTCGCTGCCGGCGCCGCCGCTCGAGCAGCCGGAGACCGCGGCCGGACCCGCATCGCTGGGTCAGCCCACCTCGGACCACTCGCCCCCTTCGCTCGAACACGCCGGGCCGGTGGGGGTGGCCCGGTCGGTCGAAGAGCTTGCGGTGGACCCATCCGGCGTCACTGTGCCGTCGCTCGACCCCCCGGTGTCGGCGGAGGTCTCGCAGTCCGTCGAAGCCGCCGCTGTGCCTAGTCCAGGTGATCCGAAGGCGCCGAGCGACTCCTGAACCGGTCGTCAAAGGCAGCGGCTAGAGCCCCCAGCCGCCGCTCGAGATGATGTTCGTTCCATTCACGTAGCGTGCCTCCTGCGACAGGAGAAAGCTCGCAGCAGCCACGGCGTCGCTGAGCTCCCCCACGTAGCCCGCTGGGATGTTCTTCACCATCTTGTCCAGCTCATCGGTGGGCGCAGAGCCCGAGGCGATGAAGCCCGGAGCGATGGTGTTCACGGTGATCCCGTGGGGCGCGAGCGCTCGGGCCAGCGTGCGGGCGAGGACCAACACGCCGACCTTGGCCACGTAATGTGCGGTCACACCGGGCTGAGCGCCTGCTCGATCGGCGTTTGCCATGGAGAACGCGATGATCCGCCCCCACTTCTTCTCGATCATGGCCGGAGCGGCCCGTCGCGCGCAGTAGAAGAACGAGTCGAGGTTCTCGCCCAGCATCTCCCGCCAGCCCTCTGGCGTCTCTTTCAGGACCTCCACCCGATGATAGGGCCCCGCCGCGTGAATCAACGCGTCGGGCGTGCCGAGTTCGCGTTCGACCTCGTCGAACAAAGCGTCGACCTGTTCCGGATCGCCGACGTTGGCCCGCACACCGAGAGCGCGCGCACCCTTGGCACGCACCGCGGCCTCGGTCTCACGCGCGGCGCCTTCGCTCGTTCTGTAGCAGAAGCCCACGTTGACTCCGCGTTCGGCAAGGTGGAGCCCGATGGCCCGCCCGATCCCCCGCGCCCCCCCCGTGATCAGCACTGTCCGCATGCCCCCAGCCTACTTTGAAACGTGGGCAGAACCGAGCCGGCGAAAGCAGCAATTGTGCTCGGAATATTCAGCGAATCTGACTGTTCACCCAACTCCGTGCTCACCCTTGCGCCAGCGAGCGCTAGCATCGCCCCAATGACCCAAACCCCCAAGCGGCCGCTGCTCGATGCGTCAAAGATCTCGAGCGAGGCCCTGGCCAAGATCGTGGAGAGCCACGCCGACGTCGTCCGCGACGTCGAGCGCGCCATCGGCGAGTCGCCCGTCGTCGTGATCGGCATGGCGCAGAATCCGCACGTTCGGAAGGTTCGCAAAGCGCTGACGAGCGCCGGCATCGAGCATCGGTACCTCGAATTCGGGAGCTACGTCTCCGAGTGGCGGCGTCGACTCGCCATCAAACTCTGGAGCGGGTGGCCCACGTTTCCTCAGGTCTTCGTCAACGGCAGCTTGATCGGCGGGGAAGATCTGACCGTTGCGGCCATCGACAGCGGCAAGCTGAAGAAAATGTTGGAGCGCTGATTTCACGCTCGCGCGCCGAGCGGCTGTCCGCGCTGGCCGAAACCGGGGCGCGTCCAGCCGATTCGGGTTGCGGTTCATGTCCCGCAAGGCCATGAAGTGCCCAACATGCAGAACCCGTGGGACCCCAATGAAAAGGGACCGGACGTAGGACAGGTCGTCGGAGAGGTGTCCGCGGCCATCCGCCGCAACGCCAAGAATTTCGGTCCGATCGCCCTCGGCATTGTCTTTCTGATCGTCGCGGCGACCGGTATCTACAGCGTCGGTCCGGGCGAGCAGGGTGTGGTCAGGACCTTCGGGCGCGAATCCGGCAAGACCGGACCGGGCTTGCACTACCGCGTGCCCTTCGCGCAGAACGTGAATGTGGTGAACCTGGAGCAGGTCCGCCGAATCGAGGTGGGTTTCCGCGGCAACGAGCGCGTGCCGCACGAATCGCTGATGCTCACCGGCGATGAGAACATCGTCGAGGCACAGATCATCGTGCAATACCGCGTGGCGGATCCGAGCAAGTACCTGTTCCGGATCAAGGATGCGGAAGAAACGCTGCGCGCCACGGCCGAGGTCGCGCTGCGCAGCATGGTCGGTCGCACGAACATCGACGACGTCATCACCACCGGTCGCGAGAAGGTGCAGAGCGAGACGCGGGCCTGGCTCCAGAAGCTGATGGACGACTACCAGAGTGGCCTCAGCATCACCGAGGTGAAGCTGCAGGCGGTCGACGCGCCCGACGAAGTGAAGGACGCCTTCCACGACGTCGTCCGCGCCCGGGAGGAGAAGGAGAAGCTCATCAACCAGGCCAAGGGCTATCAGGCCGATCTGATCCCGCGCGCGCGCGGCGAGGCGAGGAAGATGGAGCGAGAGGCCGAGGGCTACAAGGAGCAACGCGTGCTCAAGGCCAGCGGCGACGCGCAGAAGTTCGAATCGGTTTACGCCGAGTACTCCAAGGCCGAGCGCGTGACCCGCCAGCGCCTCTATCTCGAGACGTTGGAGCGGATCCTCTCGAAGATCGACAAGAAGGTGATCGTGGACAAGGACCTGGCCAAGGGCGCGCTGCCGGTACTCCAGATTGGGCCGCAACGTGCGGCCGTCGCCGCTGGCGCGGGAGAAGCCAAATGAAGCTCGGGATCTTCGTGGCCGTACTGCTGGCCCTCTTCGTTGGCGTGCAGACGGTGTTTGTCGTCGACGAGGGCGAGCTCGCCATCGTCACGCAATTCGGCGAGTTCAAGCGCACGGTGGACGCGCCTGGGTTGTACTTCAAGACGCCCTTCGCCCAGACCGTGACGCGGATGGAGCGCCGTATCATGACCAGCGACACTCCGCCGGCGGAGTACCTGACGCTGGACAAGAAGCGCCTGGTGGCCGATCCGGTCAGCCGCTGGCGCATCGTCGAGCCGCTCTTGTTCTTCAAGTCGGTTCACGACGAAAGCGGCGCCAAGTCTCGCTTGGACGACATCATCAACAGCGAGATGCGCCGCGAGCTGGCGAGCCGCAACTTTGGCGAGATCATCGGGAACGAACGCGACCCCCTGATGCAGCGAGTCGCGGTGGCCGCGCGCCTGCAGACCAAGGAGTTCGGTATCGACCTGGTTGACGTGCGGATCAAGCGCGCGGATCTGCCCAAGGAAGTCCAAGAGAGCGTCTACGCCCGCATGCGCGCCGAGCGCGATCGTGTCGCCAAGCAGTACCGCTCCGAGGGTGAGGAAGAGGCGGCCAAGATCCGGGCCGACACCGACAAAGAGAAAACGATCTTGCTGGCGAAGGCCTACGAGACCGCTCAAAAGGCTCGGGGCGAAGGCGACGGCGAGAGCACCAAGATCTACGCGGCTGCCTACGGCAAGGCGCCGGAGTTCTACGCATTCTTGCGCAGCCTGGACACTTACGAGAAGGCCATGAACCAAGAGACGAGTCTGGTGCTTTCGACCGGCTCGGATCTGTTCCAGTACTTGGCGCAACCCAAGCAGTAGGCGCGCCCGCCTTCATTTACACACGAACCCGAGGGCGAGTCCGCCCAGGCCCGGGTTGTACTTGCAGAGCCCGTCGGTGCAGCGGTCGCTCGAGCACTCGCTGTCTTCGGCGCAGGATTCGCCGTCCGGTCGACGCGGCTCGCAGGTCTTGCTCGACGCGGCGCAGTGCGTCGCGGGGTTGCATTCGTCGTAGTTGCCGCTGCAGGTGGCGCCTGCGGTGAGTTTGGTCGCGCACTTACCGCTGTCGCAGTAGGCGCCGTCGACACACTCGCCTCCGCTGCTGCAGGTGGCCCCGACGCCGCCGCGCGGCTTGCAGACATTGGCGCTGCAGATGAAGCCCGCGTCGCCGTCGCAGAGCGCGACTTGGTTGTTCTGCGCCTCGCCCGACCAGGTCATCCCGGTCTTCTCTCTGACTCCGACGCACGCCGCTCCCTCCGGCACCACCACCCACGCGAGGCACGTGCCGCCTCCCTCCTCCCACTGTCCCCAGCAGCTGGCATCTCCAGCGCACTCGTCGTCGTCCGAGCACTTGGCCCCCGGGAGCTTGGTCCCGTTGGACGCCTGATCCGGAAACGCTTTTTCGCACGAGTCCGGGTTCTGGTATTCGAAGTCGCAGAAGGCCGGGTCCTTTCCCAGCTCCTCGAAGTCCTTCAAGCACTGGTCCGCCGCCGCCTTGCTGCTGGGACGCGCGCTGCCGTAGAGCATGCGGCACGAGGATTGATCGCCGTTCATGCCTGCCTTGGCACAGCAGGGCGCGAAGACCGCGCAGAAGCGCTCGGCGAACTCGTCGTCGTCGTCGTCGGAAGCGCACCCTGCGATCATCGTCACTCCCAGCAGCACCGCCCACGCCACACCGAATACTCGACCCATGTTCGGGCTACTTGCACGACCCGTGCCCCTCCACCAGGCGCAGAATCACCGGAAATGTCGGCTGCCGTGAGGCGTAACGTTGTGACGCTGCGTCACAGAGTGCGCTCGTGCGCCCATTGCTCGGGCGATTGCAGGCTGCTAGGAGGCCGGGCCCGAGCTAAGCTCGGGTTTCGTCGGGTCGAGGAGGCTTAATCGTGAAACGAGCTTTGGCGGTCGCGTTGGCGACGGTGTGTGGGTTCATCTTGGTCGCGTGCGCCTCGGGCGGTGACGGCGGCGGTACCGGCAGCTGCGGTAACGGCGTGAAGGACGGCGTCGACCAGTGTGACGGCACGGATCTGGGCGGCGTGACCTGTCAGGTCCTGGGCTTCAAGGGCGGCACCCCGCTCTGCAACCCGACCACGTGTCAGCTCGACCTCGCCACTTGCTGTCAGGACACCTGCGCCAACGTCGGTGACACGCAGTGCGCCGGCACGGCTCTGCAGAGTTGCACGCAACAAGCGAGCGGCTGTCGCGGTTGGACGCTCACCGCCGACTGCGCGCAATCTGGCGGCGGCGTTTGCGACAGCAGCGGCGGCAAGCCCGCGTGCTCCACCACCTGCACCAGCTCCTGCCCGACGGTGGGCGCGTCCCAGTGCAACGCCGGCAGCATCGAGCACTGCACCACGAGCCCATCCACCGGATGCAACGAGTGGGTCGAGTTCGACAACTGCACGGCCAAAGGCCAGAGCTGCGACGCGACGAGCGGTACGGCGGTCTGTGGCGGTTCTTGCAACAACCAGTGTGCCAAGGCCGGCGACACGCAGTGCAGCGGCAACGTGCTGCGCACCTGTCAAGCGGGGACCGACGGCTGCCTGGCGCTGGTCACGACCTCGGACTGCGCCGCCACGGGCCAGACCTGCACCACGGCCAGCGGCAAGGCCCAGTGCACCACCTCTTGCTCCAACAAGTGCAGCTCCGTGGGCTCACAGAACTGCATCGGGAACGTGCTCTCGACCTGCGCCAGCGACGCGACCGGCTGCCTGGAGTGGCAGTCGACCGAAGACTGCTCGGCCAAGAGCATGTACTGCAAGCTGGCCGGCGCCGGCAAGGCCAAGTGCGAGGGCATTTGCACCGATCCGTGCCCGACCCTCAACGCCAAGAAGTGCAACGCGAACTTGGTTCAAGAGTGCAAGGTCGGGGTGAACGGCTGCCAGGACTGGCAGGTCACCACGACCTGCGCTCTCGGGCAGAAGTGCGAGCAGAGCGGCACGAACTACTCGTGCGTGGCTGGCAACGCGACCGGCGAAGACTGCGGCGGCGTGGTGCCGATCAAGGCTGGCAAGAACACCATCAACTGGACCGCCACCAAGAACGACTACCTGACCCCGATCCCGACCGCGTGCTCCACCTCCAGCTACAGCCTGCTGGGGCCGGATCTGGTCCTGGTCTACACAGCAGGGTTCACTGGCAGCCTCGAGTTCAGCGTGGACAAGCCGGTGAGCTCCTACGTCGTGGTCGCCGTCGCGACCGGGACCTGCGGCACCATCGGCACGCCGTCCCTGTGCAGCGGGCTCAAGGACTACTCCTACACCACCCTCAGCGGCAGCCTGAGCGTGACCAAGGGCACCACCTACTTCTTCTACGTCGGCAAGCTCAACTACAGCACGGCCACGCCCTTGCAGAACCCGCTGGTGATCACCCTGGCTGAGGTCGACTGCACCACCTTCGCGGCCAGCGCCGTGAGCATGACGCCGGCCAACGCCGGGACGTCCAGCACGCTGGCCCCGAAGTTGAGCGTCGATTTCGACGTGCCGCTCGTCACCACGGGCTGGACGGTCAAGCTGACGGGCAACAAGGGCACCAACATCACCTACACGTATCCGAACGCAGCGGTGACCTGGACGAACAACAACAAGACCATGCTGATCAAGCCGGGTGTGGCGATGCCCGCGGGTGAGCTAGTCACCGTCGACCTCACGGGCCTCACGGATACCAAGTGCAGCAAGGCGATTCAGAAGCCGACCTGGAAGTTCACGGTGATCACGCCGCCTTGTCTGCCCGGCTCCGGCGGCATGGTGGGCACCACCAAGACGAACCTCGGCGCGACCGGCGCGAGCATGTACTACATGGACGTCGATCAGGCGGCGAACGGCTACGTGTACTTCGGCAGCACCAGCGGGCTCTGGCGCATCGGCAAGACCAACACGACCAAGTTCCAGCTCACGAACGACACCGGCGTGCTCGGCTACGGCATGCTGATGAACGGCGCCGATCCCTTCACCATCAAGTACAAGGCGATGGCGGCGAGCTCGTCCGGTTACCTCTACAAACTCGTCCCGCCGACCGGGGGCGGAAACTGGGGCTCCCAGGATTTCATGGCGCTGCCGGCGTCGCCGACCCCGGCCTCGGCTTACCCGCGCTCGGGCGCCTCCTACAAGGGCAAGATCTACCTGCTCAACGGCGCCACCAGCACCACGACCGCCACCGAGATCTGGTCGGTGAGCGCCACCGGCACCGCGCCGGTGACCGCCACCCTCGAGGCGTCGATCACGGGTGAGAGCTACTGCAACGGCCTGGCCGTGGACGACAAGTACTTCTACGCGGCCTGCGGCACGCTCGAGCGCCTGGTGCGCATCGATCGCACCACCAAGGCGGTCACGCTGATCACCGACGGCTTCGATCTCTACGCCAGCACCTACGCAAACGGCGTCGCCGCCCACGACACCAACAACGACGGGACCGCGGACTTCCTGTACTTCCGCGGCGCCCTCTCGGACATCTACTACGTGTGCAACCCAGCCGGCACCCAGCCCTACGCCGACACCCTGGTCAGCTTCGGCACCAGCACCAGCTCCTACACCGGCCTGGGCTTCGACGCGGCGAACAAGAAGCTGTACGCCATCGACAACTCCACTCAACAGATCTGGGCGGTTCAGTAGTCGGCCCGGACAGTGGCAATTCGAAAGGATCTGCAAGCATGAACCACCCTCTCCGTTTCGCCGGCTACGCAGTCACAGGTCTGATCGTCGGAGCCGCGCTCTCGAGCGCGTGCAGCGCGAGCGACAGCGGCGGGGGCAGCGGCGGAGGCGGCGGTGGCAGCGCTAGCGGTGGATCCTCGGGTGCGGGCGGCGCCGGTGGCAGTATGGGCGGTGGCTCGGCCGCCGGGGGGCTCGACGGCGGCGGCACGGGTGGCGGCATCGTCATCGACAGCGGCGGCGACGGCGCCATCCCACCGGATGCCGCCTGCGACTTGCAGACCTACACGGCCACCATCAGCAAAGGGCCGGTGGACGTCATCTTCGTGCTCGATAATTCGTGCTCGATGAACGGCGAGATGGCCGCCATCCAGAGCAACATCAACCTGAACTTCGCCCAGATCATCGCCTCGAGCGGCATCGACTACCGCGTGATCATGATCTCCGAGCATGGCCCCACCACCGACGCATCCCTCTGCATCGGCCCGCCGCTGGGGGGGAAGCCTTGCACCGGTGTGGTGGCGAACACGGCGCCGTCCAACAACCTGCCGGTCTTCTACCACTACGACCGGGACGACATCGAGAGCACCGACGGCTGGTGCAAGATGCTCGACTGGTACAAGAAGCCCGATCGTTACAACCTCGCGCCCGGGGGCTGGTCCGAGTGGCTGCGCAAAGAAGCACTGAAGACCTTCGTGATGGTGACCGACGACAGCATGAGCTGCTCGTGGCCCTACACTGGGACCTACCCGCCCTCGTGCAGCACCAACGGATCGAAGTGCTACACGGACGGTTCGAGCACGACCTACGCGACGATGGCCCCGCAGGCCGCGCAGTTCTTCGACGCCGACCTGCTGGCCCTCGACCCCCTGCAGTTCGGAACGGCGCAGAAGCGCAACTACATCTGGCACAGCCTGAGCGGCGTCATCAAGAACAGCGCGAGCGCGCTGGGCGAGTACCAGCCGACCGACCCCCTCGTGGCGTACACCAACAAGTGCCCCTCCGCGGTGGACTCGGGTCCTGCGACCCAAGCGCTCAGCATGCTGACGGGCGGGCTCCGCTATCCGGTCTGCGAAGGCGCCGGCTTCGACGTCGTCTTCAAGAAGATCGCCGAGGGCGTGATTCAAGGCGCGAAGATCCAGTGCGACTTCCCGATGCCCGAGCCGCCCGCCGGCAAGGAGCTCGATCCGAAGACGATTCAGATCCAGTACACGCCCTCGGTGGGCGGCTCGAAGGAGATCTTCGAGCAGGTCGCCGACGTCACGCAGTGCAAGCCGAACGCCTTCTACCTCGAAGGCGGCTCCGACGCCGGCGACGCGTCGATGGGCAAGTTGGTGCTCTGCGATCAGGCCTGCGGCAAGGTCCAGGGTGACGCCTCCCCGAAGGTCGAGATCCTGGCCTTGTGCAAGTCGGGCGGACCGAACTGAGCCAGCCCTGCGCGGGGCACGAGCTGTGCTAGGCTGGCGCTCGGCGCTTCCGAGGGGCCGAGCCCGGGGGGGGCGTGCGCGCGTCGACTTGCTTGATGGAGATCCGAATCATGAACTCACCGCTTCGCTACGCCGGATACGCAGCAATGGGCCTGATTGTTGGCGGCGCGCTCTCGAGCGCGTGCAGCGCGAGCGATAGCGGTGCAGGCAGCGGCGGCAGCGCCGGCAGCGGCGCATCGGGCGGCGTCGGCGGCGTCGGCGGCGTCGGCGGTGTCGGCGCGGGCGGCGCGGACGCGGGCGGCTCCGGTGGCGGCATCGTGATCGACAGCGGCGGCGACGGGGCGATTCCACCCGACGCGGCCTGCGACCTTCAGAAGTATCAAGCCACGGTCACCAAGGCGCCCGTGGATGTCATCTTCGTCGTCGACAACTCGTGCTCGATGGCCGAAGAGATGAAGGGCATCCAGGATAACATCAACGTCAACTTCGCCCAGATCATCGCCTCGAGCGGCATCGACTACCGCGTCATCATGATCGGCGAGCATGGCGGGTACAACACGCCTTCGACTTACGAGTCTTCGATCTGCATCGGGCCGCCGCTGGGAGGCAAGCCCTGCACGAACGTTGGCATCAACACCGCTCCCAGCAACAACCCGCCGGTGTTCTATCACTACGACCACGACGACGTTGAGAGCTGGGACGCCTGGTGCAAGATGATCGACTGGTACAAGAAGCCCGATCGTTACAACCTCGCGCCGAACGGTTGGTCCGAGTGGCTGCGCAAGGAGGCGCTCAAGACCTTCGTGCTGGTGTCCGACGATCGCATGGATTGCTACTGGCCTCAGACCACCACGAGCATGTACTCGTCGTGCACGACAAACGCCTCGAAGTGCTACGACGACACCTCTGACGCTTTGGCGGTCCAGGCGGCAAAGAACTTCGACGCCGACTTCCTCGCGCTCGATCCGGTGCAGTTCGGCACGGCCCAGAACCGCACCTACGTCTGGCACAGCTTGAGCGGCGTCATCAAGAACAGCAAGAGCGCCACCGGTGAGTATCAGCCCACCGATCCCATTGTGCCCTCTTCGAGCAAGTGCTCGACCGCGGTGAACTCGGGCCCGGGCACCCAGGCGCTCAGCATGCTGACCGGCGGGCTCCGCTATCCGGTCTGTGAAGGCGCAGGCTTCGACGTGGTGTTCAAGAAGATCGCCGAGGGCGTGATCCAGGGCGCGAAGATCCAGTGCGATTTCCCCATGCCCGCGCCGCCGGTCGGCAAGGAGCTCGATCCCAAGACGATCCAGATCCAGTACTCGCCATCGGCGGGCGGTTCGAAGGAGATCTTCGAGCAGGTCGCCGACGTGACGCAGTGCAAGCCGAACGCCTTCTACATCGAGTTCGGACCCGATGGCGGCGGCGACGCGGGCGGCGACAAGCTGGTCTTGTGCTCCCAGGCCTGCGGCAAGGTCCAAGGGGACAACTCCGCTGGGATCGAGATCCTGGCCCTGTGCAAATCCGGCGGACCGAACTGAGCGGGGTCGTCTCGATTCGGGGCGCGAATGTCGCGGGTAGCGAGCCCGGGCATTGCGCCCGAGGGCCTTTGGCCTCAGATCCCCAGGAGCGAGGTCCAGTGACGAGCATCTACGAAATCAGGGTGAAGGGCATCGACGGCTCGGAACAGAGCCTCGAGTCCTATTCGGGCAAGACCTTGCTCATCGTGAACGTCGCCTCCAAATGCGGGTTCACCCCCCAGTACCGTGGCCTCGAGGGCATGTATCGGCGTTGGAAGGACCGCGGCCTGGTGGTGCTCGCCTTTCCCTGTGACCAGTTCGGACATCAAGAACCGGGCGACGAGGAAGAGATCCGCGCTTTCTGCTCGACGCGCTTCGACGTCACCTTTCCGCTTTTTGCAAAGGTGCAGGTCAACGGCAAGGACGCCCACCCGCTCTTCGTACATCTAAAGCGAGAAGCCACCGGCGTTCTTGGCAGCGAGTCCATCAAGTGGAACTTCACCAAATTCCTGGTGGACCGCGCCGGTCGGGTCCTCGATCGCTACGCGCCGAACGACTCCCCGGAGAGCATCGAGGAGAAGATCCGCGGCCTGTTCTCGGGCGGGCAGCCGGGCACGCTCGAAGCGGACGAGCCCGAGCCCAGCCTCCGGCGCTAGCTCAGGGTCAGAGTTCGCGCTCCAGGCCGGCGATCACGGCTCGCAGGACGTCGAGTCGAGCCTGGCGTTTGTCGTCGGCGGCCACCAGGTTCCAGGGCGCGTACTCGGTGCTGGTACGTTCGAACATCTCGTGCGCCGCTTGCTCGTAAGAGAAGCGCTTCTCGCGGTTGCGGAAGTCTTCCTCGGTCAGCTTGTGCTGTTTGTGGGCCAGGTGTTTGCGTTCCTCAAAACGTTTCAGCTGCTCTTCTGGGCTGACGTGGAGCCACAGCTTGACCAGGGTGACGCGGTCCTCGACCAGTTGTTCCTCGAAGTCATTGATCTCCTTGTAGGCCTGGCGCCAGTCGTGTTCGCGGGCGAAACCTTCGACCCGCTCGACCAGCACGCGCCCGTACCAGCTCCGATCGTAGAGAGTGACCTGTCCCCGCTTGGGCAGGTGCCGCCAGAACCTCCAGAGGTAGTGGTGCGCGCGCTCTTCGTCCGTCGGCGCGGCGATGGGAATGACGCGGTATTGTCGGGCGTCCAGCGCCCAGATGATGCGGCGAATGGACCCGCCTTTGCCGGCGGCATCCCAGCCTTCGAACACGACGGTGAGCGAGCGTCCCTTCTTGGGCAGCCGCCGACACAGCTTGCCGAGCCGAGCCTGCAGCTCCGGGAGCGTCTTCTGATAGTCCTCGTTCGACACCTCGCGCGTCAGATCGAGAGTGTCGAGCAGCGTCGTGGGGTCGTCGCTGCGGACCGGCGGTGCGCTCGTGGCGGGGCGCGGCACCAAGTTCGCCACCGCGGCGCGCAGGCGCTCGACGAGGTGCTCGGCCACCGCGACGTCGCGGTACCTCGCGTCGGCGGCTTCAATCACCGTCCAGGGGGCGACGCCGGTGCTCGTCTTCCGGAGGGCCCGTTCGCAGGTGCTCCGGAACTCGTTGTAGTGCTTCGAGAACTCCCAGTCGCGCTTCGTCACGCGGAACCGCGTCTCGGCCTTGGACTCGAGGGCTCGAAACCGCCTTGCCTGGTCCTTCTTGCTGACGTGCAGCCAGAGCTTCACGATCAGCATGCCGTCGGCGGCGAGGGCGTCCTCGAAATCGACGGCTCGTGTCAGGCTGCGATCGAGCTCGGCGTCCGTGGTCGAGCCAATCACACGAGACACGATCGGTTCGGTGTACCACGAGCCGAGAAAGACCCCGATCTGACCGCGCTGGGGCAGACTCATCCAGTAGCGCCAGTACCGAGGGCGCGCCGCCTCGTCCTCGCTCGGCGGACCAAACGCCTGCGTGCGCAGGTAGCGCGCGTCCATCCACTCGAAGAGGCGGTTCAAGACCTCGCCCTTGCCCGCGCCCTCGACGCCGCCGATGAGGATCAGCGCTGCCGGCGCGCCCTTCGCCAGCATCGCGTGTTGCAGGTTCAAGAGCTCGATGCGAGCCGCCTCGATCCGGGTCTGATATTCCTTCTTGCCCAGCTTTCGGCCGAGCTCTGCCGTCTCGAACATGCTTTCAGGTGCCACGATCTCGGGGCAGAAAGCGAGCCCGAATCACTTCTGCAGGCCGCCGCGCAAGGCTTGCCGGCGACGCCCGACCAGCGCGAAGGCGGCGACGCCGAGCCACTTCGAGCCTGCGCGGTCGACGGGCCGGCGGAACGCGCAGTCGAAACCTTGATCGTACCGCGGGAAAGGGGTCGCGGCGCTCGCCTCCGCCGCTCCGGCCCCGCCGCTCCGGCCGACGCTCAACTCGTCTACAGGGCGGGCAGCTGGGCCGCGGGGCTCGCGTCACTTCACCGGTGGCACGTACCCATCGCAGCCTTCGTCAATGACTTGGACGGCCTTGGCGAAGGTCGTGGAGTAGTCGCCGTCGCAGACTGAGGCGTGGAGGTTGAAGGGGAACTTCGCCACGAACTCGGCCCAGTGCGAGCCCTTCGGCGTCGCGGTGCCGGGACAGCTGGCGAACGCGGGCGTGAAGCCGACCACCACCGCGGCGTTGGGGTCGCCCTTCTTGGCGGCGACCACTGCGTTGTACCAATCCTGGGGCTTGCCCTGGTCCTCGAAGTTTGGGTCGTCGCTGATGAAGGTGATCACCAGCAGGGCATCGTCGCGCAAGAAGCCGTCGTTGCAGCCTCCCGGCCCGTTCATCTGAGGCTTCAGCGCGGCCAAGAGCGCGTCCATCGGTCGTTCGGAGGGGTGGCCCGCCGTGCCGACCTGAGCAGCACAGGAGAACGCGCCGGGAATGTCGGTGTCGCCTTTCTGCAGGAAGCGGCGACCCGCTGCGAATCCGCATTTCTTGTTGCTGGCGTACTGACCGGCGGGGTGGACCACGCCGGCACCCAGGGTGCGGTCGCACTCTTCGAACTTGGTCTGCTTGACGTAGCCGGTGCAGGTCGTGCTGCTGGGATCCATCCCGGTCCACGGATTGGCAGTGTTGCATCGGCCCCATCCGTCGGTGTCAGTGACCAATACGTGCACGTTGCTGCCGGCGTTGACGGTGCTCTCGATGGATTTGATGAAGTTGGGAAACGCCTCCACCAGTTGCTTCTGCTGATCCTGCATGGACACCGAGTTGTCGACGATGAACAGGAAATCGATCTTCTCGCAGCCAGCGCCGGCGCTGCCCCCGCCGCCGTCGGAGCTGGCGCCGCCGAGGTTGACGCCGCCGCCGCTCGCGCTCGAGCCTCCGGCCGCGCTCGAGCCTCCGGCCGCGCTCGACCCTCCGGTGCCGACGATACCGCCAGCGCCGCCGATGTTCGGCCCCGCCGTCTCGGCCGCGTCATCGGAGCAGCTGGAGAGTGCCAGGAACGCCAGGGCCAGGGGTGCTATCGAACTACGTACGCGCGCCATGGTTTCCTCCACTGTGGATCAGGGTACCAAATTCGGGCTCCTTCGGCATTCGTGGTTGGAGGTGCTACACCGGCGTCGTGACTCCGGCGTACGATTGTCGCGAATGCGGCGCCTGCTGCCGTGACGCAGGGGACGGTCGAGTCGGAGTCAGCCCCGAGGACCTGGTGCTCTGGAAGCGAGAGGGGCGCGAGGACATCATCGCGGGTCTGGTGCCCGGCCACTTCAGCGTGGCGGCGGCGTTTCCTGCCCGCGAGGACGGTTCGTGTCGGTACTTGGGGCTCCCCGGGCGCCCCTCGGACTGCTCCATTTACCCGATCCGCGGCAGCGTCTGCCATCAGCTCCAGCCCGGCGAGCCCCAGTGCCTCGCGTATCGTCGCGTCGCGGGCTTTCCGGTCTAAGCTGGGACCGCGGGCAACTTGAGGGCGGCGAAACGAGTGCTGGGTGTGGTCGGGGTCGTGGCGTTGGCCTATGCCGCCCTCTGCCTCACGGCCTGGCTTGGCCAGCGGCGCCTGCTCTTCCCGGCGTCGAAGCTCGGCGAAGAGCCGCGCATGGAGGGCGCGACGCTCACCAAGGTCACCGCACCCAGCGGGCGAACCGTCTATGCGCTGCATGTCCCGCCAAAGAAGCAGGGGTCGGTCACGATCGTGCACTTTCACGGCAACGCCGAGGAGCTCGGCCAACTCACGCCCCTGGCGTGGTCGTTTCGGCGGGCCGGGCTCGGGTTCTTTGCGGTCGAGTACCCCGGCTACGGCCTGGCCAAGGACTACGCGCCCAGCGAGGAGGCGCTCTACGCCGACGCCGAGGCGGCGCTATGGCACCTGCACAACGGACTCGGTGTGCCCACCGCGGAGGTCGTCCTCCAAGGTCAGTCGCTCGGCAGCGGGGTCGCGGTGGAGATGGCCAAGCGCGGCCACGGAGCGCGGCTAGTCCTCATTTCCCCCTTCACGAGTGTCCCAGACATGGCGGCGAAAACACTGCCGATCTCTGCCCGCGCGCTGGCTGGTGAAGGACAAGTTCGACAACGCGAAGAAGGCGACTGGGCTGTCGCTGCCCGTGCTGATCGTGCACGGCACCGAGGATGAGATCATCCCCCTCTCGATGGGGCAGCGGCTGCAGCAGGCCTTTCCTACTGCGACGCTGTACGAGGTGAGCGGAGGCAACCACAACGACTTGTTCGTGCGCGACGGCCGAATCATCGTCGACCGCATCGTCGAGTTTGCCACGGCACAGTACGGCGGAAGGTGAGGCGTCAGAACGCCTCGACCAGGGAGGGCGCGGCCTCGGCCCTGCCGCCGTCGGGCACTGCGCGAGCGAGCCAGTCGAGCTTGGGCACGATGCGGTACTCGATGCTGCGCTGGGGCGCTCGGCTCATCACGCCTCCCAACTCTGGATGCGCGGGCGACCCGCGTTGCCGGCGAGCAGCATCGGCACGCCCGTGAGGGGATCGGCTTCGTAGACGAAGAAGGCGTGGAAGTGGGGCACGTTGAAGTGATCCCACGGCGCGTAGCCGCGGATGATCACGATGGTGCCGGGGGAGTAGCGATCGGCCTCCTTGGCCAGGTGTCGGTAGAACTCGCGCTTGAACAGGTAGGGGATGCGCTCCCGCCTCGACAAGAGCTGGTGCTCGAACTCTTCGGGGTGCTGCTTGGCGTAGCTGAGGAAGCGGGTGACCTGTCGCCGGCTCTTGCCGATCGCGGCGTCGAAGTCGATGCCGCCCTGATCCCGCCCTGGTGGCTCTCCGCGGCCGCGCCACCAGGTGCCGCTGGCGCGCTCCAGGGTCTCGGTGACGAAGTCGATGCACACTTCGGGCGGCGCCACGCGACCGTCCGGGCGAAAGACCGGGTAGAGATCGCCCTGGAAAGCGTAGTGGGTTTCGCCCTTTTCGTAGGCAGACAGCCAGTGATCGCGGAGGTGTCCGTCCTGTTGTCCCCACTCGGTCTTGGGCTCGTCGAAGGGCAGTTCTTCCTCGACGGCTGCCAGCATCGCCTGCCGCAGCGCCGTGAGCACCCGCCTGCGCGAATCGGCCTTGCCGCGCGCGACAGCCAGGCTCGCTCGCGCTGCGTCCTCGACGATCTCGCAGCGCTGCCGCAAGCGGGCTCCCTCGGAGCCGAGCACTGCCCCGAGCCAAGTGTCACCGTAGCGCAGCCGGACGAGGAGCCCCTGGTCCGTGATTCGCTCGACCGTCATGCGATCGAAGCCAAGTTCGTGCGCAAGGCTCCGCGTATCGCGGTGCAGCGGCGCCCGCTCGGGCTCCGAGCTCAGGGTCACGCGATCGAACAACAGCAACCGAGCTGCCTTGCCGGTGTCGGGGCCGTCCGCGTAGACGTAGCCGCGCGTGGGGTCGCGTACCACCGAGAGGCGGGTGCTGCCGCGTTCGAGCGTGAGCGAGGGTTCGTCGAAGAGGTGCTCGAGTCGCACGGAATCCCAGAGCGACCACGCGAGATCCGCCGAGTCCGCGTAGAGATAGCCGTCGCGCAAGAGGACCTCGCGGCCAATCTTTGGAGCGGAGCGGAAGCGATCGCGGAACTGACGCAGCGTGTCCCAGGGGAAACGGGACTCGGCCAGGGCCTTGCGGTAGCCGCGTACGATGGCGCTCTTGGAAGGCGGCCACTCCGGCGGTCGCACGAAGAGGACCGGCTCGCCCTTGGCGCGCGCCAGCGTCTCGGCTCTCTGCCCATCGAGCTTGGGGGTCCCGGGCAGCGCGGGCAGCTTCGCGAGGCGCGCCCACTCTGCTCGGCAACTCGCCGTTGCATCGCCCTCCGACGGCGGGTTCGGTCCGGAACGAGCGGGTGCCGCCCCACGAGTCACCCGGACCTGTTCGGCCAAGGCCGCGGCCGGCTCCGTCAACCCGCGGCTCAACGCTGGCCGAGGCGACTCATCCACGAACCGGCAGCCGCTGAGGGTCACGCAGGCTCCGAGCACGCGCCAAGCGACCTGGTTCAACGGCCTCCGACGCCGGCCCCTCACGCCGCGCAGGACGCGAGTCGCGCTCGGATCACGCGGACTGGATCGACGCTCTAACGACACGAAGGTCATCGTAATTTTCGCACGCCGCGGCGCCGCCGCCAGTTTTCCCTCGAAATCCCCGGAGACTCGCGGGAGGCTCGCCGGCCCGGATGCGTTTCCTGCCGATCATCTCCCTGCTCGCCTTGGTGTCGCTCGGTGCGCCGGCAAAGAGCCATGCCGGCAATCCCTTGGTGGTGTTTCCCGAGCGCCCCGAGCGCCTTCGCGCGCTCCGCTATCACGCAGAGGACTCCGAGCAGTGCCTGGCGGAGCTCGCGTTGCGCGAGGTGCCGTTCGCGCGGGGCCCCAAGGTCCCGACCATCGACACCCCGGTGCGCAGCACCGGACCGCTGCGCGGAGTGGTCTTCGAGATGCACCACCCGAGCGCGCGACACCCGAGAGAGGGGCCGGTGATGGACTGCCGCCTCTTGCTCGCGCTCGACGACCTGTCCGTGGTGGCGGCGGATCGCGGAGTCGCGCGTGTCCGCTTCAACAGCATTCACCGCGGGCGCTGGGTCCAACGCCGCGGGTGGCGGCACGCAGCGGGGGTCGCCATCGACATCGTCGAGATCGTGATGAAGGATGGTGAAGCGCTCAACGTGCTCCGTGACTTCGACGGTCACGGGATCGGCTCGCGGACGTGTGGCGCGGCCGCGCCCACGCCCCACAAGGCCAAGGCGCGGGCATTGCGAGAGTTTGTCTGTGCCATCGACGCGCTCGGGAGCTTCAACCTGATATTGACCCCGCACTACGACCGTCGGCACAAAGACCACCTGCACCTCGAGGTGCGGCGCAGCATTGATTGGTTTTTGACGCAGTAATGCCGGGCGGACCCGTGGTAGGAATACGCCCCCGACGGAGAAACAACGAATGAGCGGTCATTCCAAGTGGGCCACGATCAAGCGCAAGAAGGGCGCGCTGGACGCAGCGCGCGGCCGGATGTTCACCAAGGTCATCCGCGAGATCGTGACCGCTGCCCGAATCGGCGGCGGAGACGTGAACGCCAACCCTCGCCTGCGCAAGGCCGTGAACGACGCCAAGGGACAGGCGATGCCCGCCGACACCATCAAACGCGCGGTCGGGCGGGGCACGGGTGAGATCGAAGGCGCTTCGTACGACGAGGTGCTGTACGAAGGCACAGGGCCATCCGGCACGCTGTTCTTGGTCGAGGGCATGACCGACAACCGCAACCGCACCGTGGCGGAGCTCCGGAAGATTTTCGAACGAAACAACGGGTTGCTCGGCAGCTCCGGGACGGCGGGCTGGGCCTTCGATCGACTTGGCACCATTGCGCTCGAGAAGGCCCTGGTCAGCGAGGACAAACTGATGGAAGCGGCCGTCGAGGCCGGGGCCGACGACTACCGCGACGAGGGTGACCTGTGGGTCGTCTACACGCCCATGGAGCAGCTCTACGAGGTCGTCGCCGCGCTCGAAAAGGCCGGTTTGTCGCTGGGTGAGAGCAAAATCGCCTACGTGCCGAAGAACAAGAAGGACGTCGCCGGGCGCGATGCCGAGGTGTGCTTGAATCTCGTGGATGCCCTCGACGAGCACGACGACGTGCAGGGCGTGTTTGCGGACTTCGATATCTCGGACGCCGAGCTCGCGCGCATTGGTGGCGGCTAGAAGCGTCCTGGGCGCAATGGCGCTCGGGCTCAGCCTGAGCGCCGGATGTGGCGGTGCGCCGCCGGAGTCGCGCCGGGCCGCATTTCCAACCACCACCGCCCGCGCCGCGCCCGCTCCACCGCCGAGCGCCGTCGACGTCGTGCCGCGCCTCGAGATATCCATCGCGCCGAAGCTCTCGCCGAGGCCGATGGTCGCGGTGAGGCTCCGTGCGGCTGGTTCTCCCAGCGATCTGGCGGAGTTCTTCCTTGCGCGCGCGCCTCTGGACTCCGTGTCCGCAGTGCAGGCCAGCGACATGCACGGCCCGATTGCGGTGGCGCAGAAGGCTCGCGGAGACGGCGTCATCTTCACACTCGCCCGCCGCCCAGCGCCGCCGGTAGAGCTGAAATTCGAGCGCGCCGCCGCGCAGCCGGCCGATCGGCTGGGAGTTTCGTTGGACCCGAACCGTTTCGCGGCGAGCGGCGAGGCCCTGTTTGCGCTGCCGCTGGCTTGGACCGAACGCCCCACACCGATCCAGGTGGACGTGGACGCAACGCAACTCGGGCCGGGAACGCGCGTGGCGTCGAGCCTCGGACTGGGACGGCACCGAGCCCTCGAGTTGTCGATCGCTGCGCTTCGGCGCACCACCTTTCTGGCGGGCCAGATGGGACACGCGGTGCTCGACGGTCCCGAGGGTCACGACGAAGTCGCGTGGCTCGGTTACACGAGCTTCGATCCCCGATCGGTGGCGGCCGAGGTGGCGAGCTTTCGGACCGCGGCGCGCGAGTACTTCGGCGAACGCCGCAGCGCGCCCTTCACATTGCTGCTGGTCGCCGACGGCCGACCCGCCGGCTCCTTCGACGTGCTTCGCCAGACCGGGAGCGCGGTGGTGAACGTCGGCCTGAGCCAGGCCTACGGGGGACCGCTGCGCGTCGCGGTCGCTCACCAGCTCTTGCGCGAGTGGATGGGCCCGGTTCTTTGGGTTGGGCCTGAAGGAGCGGAGCGACGCGGCGAATCGCTGTGGTTCGTCGAAGGAGTGACCCGGTTCCTGGCGCGCGAGCTGTGTTTTCGCTTCGGGCTCCTGACTCCGACCGAGTACTTGGCCGAGGTCGACGAGATCGAGCGGTTACTGTTGACCTCGCCGGATGCGCGGCTCGACAACGCCGCGCTGGCGAAGCGAGCGGTGGAGCCTGCCGTTGCGGCGCTCCTGGTGGCACGCGGCGCCCGGCATGCCAGCGGGGTCGATGCGCGAATCCGCCACCAGAGCGCCGGCAAGCGCTCCCTCGACAGCGCGATCAGAGAGCTCTATTCGCAGGCAGTCCGGAGCGGCGGACCGCTGGCGGAGAGCGCCTGGGTGTCGCTCCTGGGGCGAGAGCTGGGGTCGCCCGGCGCGGGCTCATTCAGCGATGAAATTGGTGCCGGCAGGCTGACGGAACTCCCAGGTGACGCGCTCGGTCCGTGTTTCGGGGCCGGCCCGCGACGTTTCGAGAGTCATGAACTCGGCTTCGCGGTGGTCGGCGACCTCGCAGAGCTCCCGACGACCGTGAGCCGTGTGGTGGGCGCGAGCGCTGCTGAACGCGCGGGGCTCCGCGTCGGCGACCGAATCGTGAAGGCTCGGTACTTGGCGGGCTCGACGTCGGTCCCGGTGCTTCTCGGCGTGGTGCGCGCGGGGGACGAGAAACGCATCGAGTACCGTCCGGTCGGAGCCGTGGCGCGCGGGCGAGGATTCACGCGCTTGGCGCGAGTTCCCGACGAGCGCTGCGTGCGCCGCTGAGGCGCATCAGCGGAACATGTCCCGGAGATCGTCGAGAAGATGCATTTCGACGCCGTGCCGCGCGAAGCCTTCCCGGAGCTCGCGCTCCGTGGCATCGATCCAACTCGGGTCGAGGGCGTGCGTCCAGCCCATGCGCTCGTAGATGGGTCTTACGCGCTCCTCCCAATGCAGCCGATCGATCCGCACCACGCGGATCAGCGGTGCCAACTTGCGGACCAGGTCGGCGGGGTTCATGGGCAAGACCGGCTGAACGACGGCGAAGGTGGCGAGTCCTGCGTCCCGGCATGCCGAGAGGCACGAAAGCCGCGCGTCGAGGCTGTCTGCGCCGGGCTCGAAGGCGTGGCGGACTCGATCGTCGTCCGTGGGGATCGAGACGCCCACCCACGCCCGCTCGAACTGGCAGAGCAGGGGGATATCCTCGGCCATGCGGGCGGCGCGCGTCAGGACGCAGGGGGAAAAGCCGTGCTCGAGCAAGACCTCGAGGCAGCGTCGGGTGAGCCGCTCCCGACGTTCGAGCGGCTGGTACGGGTCGGTGACGATGGGGCTGATGCGGACGATGCCCGGCGGTAGCGAGGCTGCCTCGCGACGCAGCACCTCGACTAGGTTGGCCTTCACATCGACCCAGCGGCCCCAGGGTAGGCGCGGGAGGCCCTCGAGGGCTCGACACAGGTCGGCCTGCGCTTCGACGAAGCAGAAGCTGCAGCCGATGGTGCAGCCGACGTAGGGGTTCAGGTAGTACTGACCGCGACCTTCACGGATGAGCGCACGCTCGACCGATACCTGCCGGATCTTAGCGCGGCTGCTGCCGGCGTCCTGCCGCGGAACCTCGGGTAGGCTCCGCTCGTGCCGCAGCAGCGCGCCGAGGACCTTGTCGATCACGGCGCGGGCGCCGGCGTCGAGCGGATCGCGCTCCGAGAAGGGATCGCGTGCGGTCAGGTTGAAGCGCGTCGTGCGAGCGAAGCAGTCGACCTCGTCGTCGCGGGCCGAGAGCTCGATCAGCAAATGGCGATGGGAGGACTGGAGGGTCATCGACACGCCATGGTCGAGGTCCCAGTCGAGCACGCGCCATCCCTCGAGCGCGACCGCGACGGCCCTCACCAGCGCATCGACGAGCGGGTAGGCGTAGCGCGGCTCGGGCGTCAGCGCGGCGGCGGCGTCAGTGGGCACTGGAGCGCGAATCTCACCACTCGCCCTGGTTGGGGCGCGAGGCCCAGGGCTCGCGGGGGCTGAGCGGTTCGCCCCGCTGGAGCAGCTCAACCGAGATTTGATCCGGCGAGCGCACGAAGGCCATGTGTCCGTCCCGCGGTGGGCGCAAAATGTCGACGCCCAGCGCCTCGAGGCGCTCGCAGGTCGCGAAGATGTCGTCCACGCGGAACGCGAGGTGCCCGAAATTCCGACCGCCCGAGTAGGGCTCGGTCTGGTCCCAGTTGTGGGTCAGCTCGATCTCGGCCGCGTCCCCCGGCGCGCCGGAACTCAGAAAGACCAAGGTGAAACGACCTTGTTCGTGGTCTCTGCGCCGAAGCTCCCGGAGCCCGAGGGCCCCGACGAAGAAGTCGAGGGCCTGGTCCAGGTCCCGGACGCGGACCATCGCGTGCAGGAACTGCATGACGCGGTCATGGCTCCGAAAGGCGGGGGCGGCAAGATCGAATCCGAAGCCCGCGCGTACCCAACGCCGAACTTTGTTTCGGTGTCGTACGCCGGTGCCCCGCGGGTGAGCGGCGCCCAGGGAGAATTCCATGCTTCGAAGTCGAACTTTTGCTCTGTTGCTGCTGGCCATGACGAGCGTCGGCTGCTCAGCCAGCCTATCCGGGCGTCCGGTGAAGACCGACGCCGAGCTCGGGCGCGTGATCATCTACCGCAGCGGCGTGGCGTACTTCGAGCGTCACGCGACGGTGGTCGATGGCAAGTTGGTGCTGAACGTCCCGGCCGAGCGCGTCGACGATTTCTTGAAGTCCTTGCGGCTCCGTGACGTGAAGAGCGGAAAGTCGCTGCCGATCTCGTTCCCGACCCTGGTCCGGCACGGCGACATGGTCGAGCTCGGTATCGAGCTGCCCAAGGACGTCTCCCGAGAGATCGCCATCACCTACGTGACCGAGAGCCCGGCCTGGAAGCCGAGCTACCGCGTGGAGCTCGCCAAGGACGGGCGAGCCAAGCTCGAGGCCTGGGCCGTGGTCGACAACGTGTCGGGGGAAGACTGGGAACGCGTCACGGTCGGCGTCGGCAGCACCTCGGCATTGTCCTTCAAATACGACCTGCACAGTGTGCGTTACGTCGAGCGCGAGACGCTCAACGAGGGTCCGGCTGTCGCGCTAGCCCCGCCCACCGGCGGTTCGCCCTATGCGGTGGCCGGCGGGGAGGTGGCCGTTGTCGGCAACCTCGCGCTCGATGAGGTCGAAGCGCTTGCGAACCGCGGCGCAGTGCCCGTCGTGCCCCAGTCCGCGAACCTCTCCGGGCGAAAATCGGCGGCGAAGGGCACCTCGCCCGCGAAGATGAAGCGAGCGTTGGACTTCCGCGGCGCAGACCCCGGCAGCGGCGGCAAAGTCGTGAGCCTCGCGACGAGGTTGCGATCGAGCGGGCAACGCATTCGCGTCGAGGGCTACGCCAAGCCCGGTGAGAGTGATCAGAAGCAGGCGTCGCTGGGTCGTGCCAACGCCGTGAAGGAAGCGTTGGTCGCCAATGGCGTTCCAGAGTCGCAGATCGAGGTCTTCGCGACCGGCAAGACTTCGGACCGGGACGGTGTGCGACTGGTGGCCACTCAGGAGAAAGCCAAGCCCGAACAGGCGAAGACCGGGAACACTGCCGGCGCCGCCAGCGAGCCCATTGGCAGCGCGCTGTTCATCGCGCCGACGCCCCTCAGCATCAAGAAGGACCGCTCCGCGCTGCTCAACATGCTGAGCGTCACGACCCGCGGTGAGCAGGTCTACTACTACGACCCGGTGTCGTCGCGGGGCTCCAAACGCTTTGCGTTTCGCGCCGTGCGCCTCGAAAACCCCAGCGCGCATACCCTCGAATCCGGCCCGTTCACCGTCTACGCCCAAGGGGAGTTCTTGGGCGAGGGACTCAGTGAGCCCATCCCACCGAAGACCACTGCATTCATTCCCTTCGCCCTCGATCGGCAGCTCTTGGTCGAGCCGGTGGTGGATACGCGGGAGGAGATTGACCGGCTGGTCACCATCCAACGTGGCATCGTGAAGACCGAGGCGCAGACCGTCCGGCGCACCAAGCTCGCGCTGGTCAACCGGGGCGACTCCGCGGCGAAGGTTTGGGTTCGCCACGCAGTGCCTCGAGGCTGGAAGCTCCGCGACTCGAAGGTCAAAGCGGAGAAACTTCGGGGAGCTCACCTCTTTCCGGTGACGGTTCCGGCGCGTGGCGCCCTCGAACTGGTGATCGAAGAGAGTCAGCCGCTCGAGAAGACCATCGACATCAACACCGACTCGGGGGTCGAGACCCTCGCGCTCTTCCTCACCAAGCACAAGACCGTCCAGCCTGAGCTCCAGAAGCAGCTCGACGAGGTGGTTCGTCTGCACGAGGACCTGGTGGATAACCGTGAGCGCGTCGTGAACCTGGAGTCGCAGATGGCGACCTACCGTGAGCGCGTGGACGAAATCCACTTGCAACTCGTCACGCTTCGGCGAGTACAGACGGCGGACAAACTCAGCCGCCACCTGGCAAAGAAGATGGAGGAGATCAGCGAGCGGCTTCAGAAGACGACCATCGAAGTCACGGACCTGAAGAGCAAGCTGATGACCGGCAAGATCGCGCTGGCGGATCGCCTGGCGGAGCTCAGCTTGGAGAAGAAGCCGCCGGCCGCTCTGGCCGACAAGCGCTGACGCGGCCAGCGACCGGGAAATTGCCGTGCTTTTTCCCTGAGAAGCGTCGGCGCGGGCGGCGGGTTTCCATTATGATGCTGGGTGGGCAGCGCAGTGGCAGACCCTTCCGCGCAAGACGAAATCAGCCTCGCCAAACGGCGACTCGGCAGCACGCTGGCTGGACGCTGGCCGATCGAGCGGTTGATCGGTATGGGCGGGATGGCGGCCGTGTACTCCAGCCGAGACGAGGGCGACACGCCGGTCGCGGTCAAAGTACTGCACAGCGCCTATTCGACCAACGAGGGAGTGCGGCAGCGCTTCGTCCGTGAAGCGCATTTGACGCAGGCCGTCGAGCACCCGGGCCGAGTGCACGTCTACGACGAGGGCGTCAGCGAGGACAACGACCCCTACTTCGTGATGGAGCTCCTGCAGGGCGCGACCCTGGACAAACTCTGGAAGAAGCAGAACCGCGTTCTGGACGTCGAGTACGCGCTGGAGGTCGCCGACTGCGTGCTGGACTTCCTTTCTGCCTGCCACGGCCTCGGCATCGTCCATCGGGACCTGAAGCCCGCGAACATCTTCATCACCCACGAAGGCATGGTGAAGGTCCTCGACTTCGGCGTCGCTCGAAAGCGCGAGGCCGGCGTGGACCCGACCCTGGCGGGAACCGCGCTGGGCACTCCCGCCTACATGGCGCCGGAGCAGGCGCTGGGATCGACCGACCGGATCGACGGACGCACCGACATCTTCGCCGTGGGCGCGGTGCTGCACACCACCATCACCGGCCAGCGCTTGCACGAGGGGCGCTCGAACCAGGAAGCCTTCGTGCTTGCGGCCACCCAACCCGCGTCCTCGGTCGCGAAGATCGCCCCCCACCTCGCGCCCGAGGTGGTGGCGCTGATCGACCGAGCGCTGCAATGGGATCCGAGGAACCGCTTCCAGGATGCCGCAGAGATGCGCGCTGCCATTGCGTCGGTGCTCGACGTGCTCCGGGGATCGCCGGCCGCGGTCCCGGAGCCACAGCGACCTCAGGGGAAGGCTCAGCTCCTGACGGCGCTGGCGGCGTCCGGCGAGGCCGCTGGCGACGACCGCGAGCTTTCGCCGGAGGAGCAGGCGACGGTCAAGGAAATCCAGGAGATTTTCGTGCGTGTCGAGCGGGGCTTGAACGCCGTGCGCCAGTACACCTCGGACCACAAGGTCGTGCAGGGGCACATGCAGTCGATTCACGAGGTGATCGGCGCGTACCTCGCTCGGGAGCCCGCCGTCCTCCACTGGGACGTGAAGCCTCATTCATTCACGCTGAAGGGCGCGGTGCTCTGGGAGCCGCTGCATCCCTTCGATGAGATCCCATACAACCTCTTCGCCAGCGGCTTCCGCGAGTTCTCGGTGACGGCAGGGGTCACCCTGGACGAAGTCGTGACGCTGCTCGACCTGATGCGACGCGACCCGCTGCGGGACTTCTCACCCGAGGACGACTTGGCCACGGCCTTCTGGGAAAAGCAGCTCGAGCACGTCCAGTACCAGGTCGTGAGCTCGTTCTTGACGGTGGGCTCTTCCGACGAGGCCGACCGCGAGTACGACGACCTGATGGACAAAGGCAAAGACGTCGTCGCGACATCGAATCGCAAGCAGAGCGGTGGCAACGAACTCGAAACCGAGCCGATGTCGCTCGAGGAGCGCGCGGCGATGATCGCCGCGCACCAGGTGGCGCTGCGTGCCGTGCGCTCGGCGGGTGCGGCCGCCCTCGACGAGCGAGCTCGCTCGATGATCGCGGCCGCGCTGAACATGCCCGAGACGGAGTGGGAGGCGCGCTACGTCAAGGTGCTGGCCCACGCCGCTGGCGACGCCATCACACACGGGAATTTGGCCCTGGTCTCGGTCCCGCTCCAGGTCGGCCTGCACGAAGCGGCCGCCGGTCAGACTCTGGAGGTGGCGCTACGCCGGACCCTGGAAGTCCTCGCCCAGCTCGTGCCTCGCTCGGGGCCTGCCGCGCGGGCAGAGCTGGCTGCGCAGGTGCTCGATGCAAATACGCTGGGGCTAGTGCTGAAGGAGCTGGCCCGGGCCGTGCCGGAGCGAGAGCGCGCAGCCGTCGAGCGGTGTGCGCCGATGCTCGCCGTGTTGCTGGACACGGCGAGCGCCGATGCCTTTGATTCGGTGCTCGAGGCGCTCGCGCGGGCCGAAGTCGACGCCGTGCGAGATGTCTTGCTTCGCTATCTCGAGTTGCACGCAGTGGGGCGCGAAGAGCAGATCGGTGCGCTGCTCGCCGAGGCCGATCTGACCCGCGGCAAGGCGATCTTGGGCCTGCTCGGCCGGCTTGGCACCGAGGCCGCCGGCCGAGCGCTCAAGGCCGCGGAGTCCAACGTCTTCCCGGAGTTGCGAGTGGAAGCCGTCGCGCTGCGCGCCAAGACCTCCGCCGAGGGGCTCCGCGACGAACTCTCTCGCTTGCTGGCGGACCGCGATCAGGGAGTGAGGATGGCCGTGCTGCGCACGATGGCCCGGCACAAAGTCAAAGAGGCCGGTCCGACTTTAGTGCAGTTGATCAGCGATGCGGCCTTTCACCGGTTGCCTCACGACGAGCGGCAACTCGCGCTCGAGACCCTCTGGGAGTTGTCGCCGATGCGGGCCGAGAGCCTGGCCAAGGACCTGGCGATGAAGGCTGGCATACTCACCCGGGAGTCGGTGGACGACACGCGCATCATCGCAATCCACTTGCTGGACCGCCTCAGCGAGAGCCGGGAGGTGGCCGCCGAGTTGGAGAAAGCCGGCGATAAGTGGTCCAACTCCCAAGAGGTGCGCGACATCGCGGCGCAGGCGGCTGCGTCCATGAAGCGGCGGTTGGGATGGCGATGAACTCGCAGGGCCTGCCGCTAGAGCCGTCTCAGCTGGTGCTGAGGAACGTGGCCGAGCTGGCCCAACGGCAGCAGACTCGCGAGCTCGGCTCGGCGCTGGCTCGGCAGATTTTCCGACTGCTGAAAGTCGCTCAATTTCACGCGCTCGACAACATGGCGTTCTTGCAGCAACTCGACCAGACGGTGGAGGCGCTGAAGGTCTTCGGAGCGCAAAGCGGCGAACCGCTCACCCTGCTGTTTGCGAAAAGCACCGTCTTCGTTTGCGGCCAGCTGCTCAAAGCGTCCAGGTCGGAGTACGAAGCTGCGCTCGAGTTGAGCGCCATGGTCCACCGGCTGGGAGTGACTCAGCTCAGCATCCAGACGCATGCCGAGCGCGCTGACCTGAGAGAGTTGGCGAGGCTGTTTCAGCCGCCGATGAAGACCAAAGCCGAGCATGGCGTGCTCGATCCCTCGCCCGCCGTTCGCCTCCGCTACGTGAGCGCAGCGCGCCTCGACGAGAACGATCAAGACATGTCTCCGGAAGATCAAATCCTCCGGACTTACGCCACCACGGTGGTGGTGATGCGACGCGTCTACGAGAACCTGGGCGAAGCCCGCTATCAGCTCCCCAATCAAGTGAAGCGTCTGGCGCAACGGTTGGTGATGCTCTCGGAGGGTGACACGCCGGCGTTCTTGGGCGTCACCGCCATGCGCAACCTCAACCACGACGCGGCCGGGCGCTCGGTGAACCGCTCGATCCTGGCGGTGTCGATGGGCCGACAGCTGACCACCGATCTCGCAACTCTGTCCCGCATTGCGATGTCAGCGCTGTTCCTGGACGTAGCGACCCCGCTCGTCACGGGCGTCGCGGGCAAGGGCGGCGAGCTCCGTGCGGCTCGGATGACGGACGCTGCCCGGCAGCGGTTGCCCGCCGCCACCGCCGCAGTACTCACCGCGCTAGGGCACGTCCGGGAGGCATCCAGGGTGCGGACCGTGATCGCTTACGAGGCTCAATGGCTGCGCCAAGCAGCAGAGCTGGGCCCGATGTACGACGGGCAGTATCGACCGATGGTCGCCGCGCGCATCGTCGCGACCGCGCAGCGATTCAACCAACTGATGGAGGCGGATCTGGCGGCGAGCCAGCCGCCGACCGTGGACGACGCCATCGCGACCATGAGAGACGAAGCTCGTGACGCCGTCGATCAGGCGATGATCGCCCTGTTGATCGCAGCGGTCGGAGTCTTTCCTCGCGGCACGCCGGTGGCGCTCTCGACGGGCGAGAGCGCGGTGGTTCTGCGCACGCCGGACCACCCCGCGGACTACCCGCGGCCCACCGTGCGTCTGGTCTACGACGCGGCGGGCAAGCCGCTTCGGATGAAGGTGGCTCTCGACCTCGCGGGCGATGAAAACCGGCGAGTCGTCCGGGTGATCACCAATCCGGACGCGACCTTGCTCGAGGCCTGTCGAGCCGTCGCCGGCGAAGCATTGCCGGGTGCGAGGCAGGCCGAGTCGCCTCCTTCGTCGAGCACTGACTCTCGGAGGGCGTCGTTGGCCCGTGTGAGCGAGCCGCTACCTGCTGGTGCGCGAGCGCCGTCGGCGCCAGAGGTGGACTTCGACCGCGAGACCGCGCGACCGAGAGCGCCGTCGGCGCAGCGCCTCGAGGTCACTCCCGCCCCGCCAGAAGGGGCTGACTCGGTGCCGGACTCGGCCCCGCCGTCGTCAGCGACCGCCCCTGCCAGGCGCGCCCGAGCGTCCATCGTCGATGTGGTCGAAGCCCCGGCGACGCGGCGCGATCCCCGCTCGGACGACTGGGACGACGAGCGGCTCCCGACTCCGTCGGCGCCCGTCACGCAGCCGGCGCCCGTCACGCAGCCGGCACCCGTCACGCAGCCGGCGCCCGTCACGCAGCCGGCGCCCGTCACGAGGTCAACCTCGGGCGCGCCGCCGCGCAGGATGAGTCAGCGGCTCTCCCGACGTCCGTCCAGCGTCCCGCTCGACGAACTCGAAGAGCTGATCCCCGACGAGGCCGAGCTGGTGGCAGCCGATCCCTCCGACCCGTCTTCGCATTGGCGCCGCGCGCCCGCCACGCTGCCGCCGCTCCCAGAGGTCGGCGCTGACGCGGCAGACTCGACTCACGCGCCGAGCGCCAGCGGATCGCTCGAGCGCACGCCGTTCTCGAACGTCTTTCTCTACGTGTTGGACCGCGCACTCGGAGGCACTCTGCACCTGACCGAACCCTGCGACGACGAGGGCGACGAGCCGGTCGAGCATGCCGTGTACTTCGAAGATGGGCTGCCCACCAAGGTCCATACCGGCAAACGAATTGCGTCGCTTGGTTCGATGCTGGTGGCGTTTGGCGTGCTCGAACAGACCCAGCTAGAAGGCGATCCGATCACTCAGCCGCCGACCCATGAAGCGACCCTCGAGGCGGAGCTCTTGGCGTCCGGGTTGGTTCGCCTGGAGCAAATCGCGGAGGTGCGAAACGAGCAGGTCGCCGAGCGACTGAGCAGCCTGTTCGGCCTCCCGCCCGCGACCCGCTACGCTTTCTACAACGGCTTCGACTTGCTGAAGCCGATTTGGGGCGAGGTGGGCGGGGTGACGTCGCCCCTCGGGGCGCTGTCGAGGGGGCTGCGCGAGCACCCCGAAGAGAACGCCATGGATCAGCTGCTGGTGCGGCTCGGCGGCGCTGCGCTGCGGCTCCACGCCGAGGCCGATCTGGTGAGCTTCCATTTCGAGCAGCCGGAGCTGGCCGTGGCAGTCGCAATTTCCGACGCCCCGCTCTCGGTTCCGGATCTTCTGGAGTTGGGACACGATCCCGACGTGGTGCGCCGAGTCGTCTACGAACTGATGCTCACCCACTGCGTTGCTCCAGTCGCGTCCGGATAGGTCGCGCCGCTCACATGCCAGGCCAGCGAAACTGGACGACCGAGAAGTACGAAAACGCCAGGTGCGAGATGATGACCGGCGGCAGGCGGCGGGTCACCTTGACGGTGAAGGTCCAAACCAGCCCCGCCCCGAGCGCGGCCATCAGCAGCAACGGGTTCGGACCGGCTACCTTGTCCGACAAGGCAAAGACGGACGGAATGTGGGCGACTGCGTAGGCCAGCGCCGCCGCCAGCCAGCCGAGGCGCGAGCCGAAGCGCTCTTCTGCGGCCGGCAGGACGTAGCCCCGCCACGCGAGCTCTTCGGCCAACGCGATGGCGAGCAGCGTCGCAGTCAGCGCCAGCGAACGCTGAACAGCGTCCGCGTCGCCCACCTGGGCGTAGAGGCGCAGGAACCACAGGTGCCGCTCCGTGCCCGTGGGCACGAGGACGCTGCGAGCCGTCAGCGACGCGCCGAGCAAAACTGCGGCCGTCACGAAGCCGAGGCTGAGATCACCCCAACGCGGGGTGAGCACCTTGATGAGCTTGCCGGAGGCCCGAAGTGTGTGGAGCGCCCAGGCCGCGAGCAGCGCGTAGGGAATGCCGAGTCCCGCCCAGAATTTCCAAGTGCCGGCCAGGTCCAACCGGAACGCGAAGGCGTTGGCTGCGGCGACGACCATCACCACCACGACGATGGGTCGCATCAGCGCAGCTCGTCCAATTTCCGCGCGACAAAGTCGAGGATCGGGTCGGCGAGCTCGATCTTCTTCCCGCGTGCCAGCGCCTGGACTCCTTCGCGAGTGACCAGAGTCACGCGGTTGTCGTCCTTCCCGAATGCGTCGTCCGCGTGGTTGGCGACCACGATATCAACGCGCTTGGCGTCCAGCTTGCCGCGGGCGAAGGCGACCACTTTGTCGCCTTCGTCGGCCTCGACGGCGAAGCCCACCAACACCGGGCGGGCTCCGGCGCGCGCGGCGCCGATCTCAGCCAAGATGTCGGGGTTCTGGCTCAGCTCGAGCTGGAGCCGCTCGGCCTGGCGCTTCAGCTTCGTCGCGTGAGTCTCGGCGGGCCGATAGTCGCCGACCGCTGCCGCCATCACCAAGGCATCGGCGGCGGAGAGGTCCGGACCCAAGGCCTGCCACACGGCGCCACGCATCGCGATGGCGCTGCGCACGTCGACACGATTGACCCCATGGGGCGAAGGAAGACCTGTGGGGCCTGCGATCAGCGTCACTCGCGCGCCGCGCGCCGCGGCGCGTGCGGCCACGGCGAAGCCCATCTTTCCGCTGGATCGGTTGCTCAAGAAGCGCACCGGATCGATGTCTTCGATGGTGGGCCCCGCGGTGACCACGATGTGGCGGCCGCCCAGGTCGTGTGGGGACAACGCGACGAGCGCAGCCTCGACAATGGCTTCCGGTTCGGACATTCGGCCAATCCCGTGTTCCCCCGAGGCCACTTCACCGTAGACGGGTCCTACGCGTTCGACGCGCCCGTCGGTGGCCAGTGTTTCGACATTTCGCTGCGTTGCCGGGTGCGCCCACATCGCCGGGTGCATCGCGGGCGCGACCAGCACGGGACAGGTGCAGCACAGCGCCGTTGCGGCCACGAGATCGTCCGCGCGCCCCGCTGCCAGCCGCGCCAGCAGATCGGCGGTGGCGGGCACGATCAACATCAAGTCGGTCTTGCTCGCGATGTCGACGTGGAGCTCACCCGGCACGTTGGGGTCGAACATGTCCGAGAGCACCGGCGCGCCGGTGATTCCGGCGAAGGTGGCCGCGCCCACGAAGTGGCTCGCCGAGCGAGTGAACAGCGTTCGCACTCGGGCGCCTTCGGTGACCAGCAGCCGGGCGACGGCAACGGATTTGAAGGCCGCGATGCTTCCGGAAACCGCGAGGGTGATCCGACGTTCGCGCAACTGGCCGCCGCGACGTTCGAGTGGGGCCGGCGGTTGGGACCGAGGGGGCGGCCGTTGGGAGGGAGCACGCGCCGTCATTCGCAGCGCAGCCTACCTTCGGGCGGGCGAGACACGTAGCGGTTTCCGGGTTCCAGGAAACGCCACGGCCGTTTCGCCCAGGCGCCCGCGTAGTCGATGCCGATGCGGCGGGCGGAGGTCACCCGGGCCCTGGGCGCGTCCGCGAGATACAGCCGCCCTCCCTCGGTCAGGTCGACCCGATCGTGTCGGCGATCGATCCCAAAGGCGGCGCAGAGCTTCCCGGGGCCGTTGGTGAGTTCGCGACGATCCGGCGCCATCTTGCGTCGGCGGGCCATGAGCTCGATCCCCGCGACGGGCTCCACGGCGCGGATCAGCACCGCGTGGGGTTCGCCGGCGCGCCCGGTGACCAAGTTCACGTGCCAGTGCAGGCCGTACACCAGGAAGACATAGGCGTGCCCGGGCTCCCCCCACATGGCCTCGTTCCGGGCGGTGCGGCGGCCCCCCGCGCTGTGAGCCGCAAGATCTTCCGGGCCGCGGTAGGCCTCGGTCTCGACGATGCGACCGACCAGCGTCTTGCCTCGGCCCTCGTGCACGAGCAGCTTGCCCACCGCGGCCCGCGCCACTTCGAGCACCGAACCCGCGTAGAACTCACGCGGAAGTCGGCAAAAGGGGCCGCCGGGTTCGGCTCCAGTGTAGGTGCGACGCGCGGCCACTTTCGGCCCTTGATTACCAGAGGCCATCTCGGTCTGATACCCTGGACGCTGTCCATGCAAGTCAGTGCCGTGCCCCTTCAGGAGCCGCGCATCGTCGGGCGCTACGCGCTCTACGGTGAGATCGCCGCCGGCGGGATGGCCACCGTGCACTTTGGCAGATTGGTTGGTGCTGTTGGGTTCTCTCGAACAGTGGCCGTCAAGCGACTGCACCCGCAGTTCGCCAAAGATCCCGATTTCGTTTCCATGTTCTTGGATGAGGCCCGGCTCGCAGCCCGCATTCAGCATCCGAACGTGGTCAGCACCCTCGACGTGGTGCCGCTCGACGACGAGGTCTTCCTCGTCATGGAGTACGTGCATGGCGAGGCGCTCTCGAAGCTGATCCGCGCGGCGCGACGGCAGGGCGAGCTCGTGCCACCGCGCATCGCCCTCGCCATCATAGCGGGTGCGCTGCACGGCCTGCACGCCGCTCACGAGGCCAAGAGCGAACAGGGAACGCCGCTGAACATCGTCCACCGGGACATCAGCCCGCAGAACATCTTGGTCGGCGCCGATGGCTCCGCCCGAGTCCTCGACTTCGGAGTCGCCAAGGCGGCCGCTCGCGTCACCTCGACCCGCGACGGTCAGATGAAGGGCAAAGTCAGCTACATGGCCCCCGAGCAACTGCGGGGCAAGGGCGTCGATCGGCGTACTGACGTCTTCGCGGCGGGCATCGTGCTGTGGGAAACGCTCACGGGGCGCCGCCTCTTCGACGGCGATGATCCCGGCGAGGTCATGGCCAAGCTGCTCCAGTCCGAGATCCCGACGCCGTCCAGCGTCGAAGCCAGCGTGCCGACTCATCTCGACGCCATCGTGATGCGCACCCTCGACCGCGATCCTGACGCGCGTTGGCCCACCGCGCGCGAGTTGGCCATCGCGCTCGAGCACGCCGGGCCCATGGCCATGTCTCGCGAGGTCGGCGAGTGGGCCGAGCGCATCGGCGAAGAGACGATCGGGAAACGCGCACGCCAGGTCGCAGAGATCGAGAGCGGGTCGCTCTCGCACATCCGAGCGGTCGATGCGATCCCCGTCTCCAGCCCGTCCCACCCGGCATTGCTGGGTCTACCGCAGCCGGTGGCGCCGGTTGCGATGAGCTGGCCCGTGGGGCCCTCCGGCGAACCGGTCACGTCGCCGTCGCAAGTCTCTCACGTTACCGGGATTTCACGGCCGTCGGTCGAGACTCTCCCGACCCACGCGTCCGGCATGTCGGTGGCGCACTCCGCGCCGCCGGCCGGACGCCGTCTCGTCGCTGCGCTCATCGGCATCGCCTTCGCGATGGCCGTCGCGACCGTGGTGCTCATCGTGATGCTGATGGCGCGCAGGAAGCCCGAAGCCGAGGTTCTGCCCCCGGATCCGACCACCACCGCCGCCGCGGACATGACGCCGGCGGTTCCGACGCCCGAGCCGACGCCGACGCCGGTCGTCGCGCCTCCGCCCGCGAGCGTCGAAGCGCCCGCGGCAACGGTCGCATCGAAGCCCGAGCCGACGCCTCCGCCCAAGCCCCAGAACAAGCCGCCCGCCGGGACCAAGAAACCGGTGGTGAAGACGCCGAAACCCGCCGCAGACAGTTGCGATCCTCCGTACACCATCGACAAGAACGGAGTGCGCCGGGTGAAACCCGGCTGCATGTGAGCCCGATCTTGTCGAGGCGGGTCCCAGATGCGCTAAGCTGCGGCGTGATGCAGGTCTACTTTCTGCGTGGGATCCTGGTGGCGCTGGTGCTGGCGCTGGTGTCCGTCGCTCGCCCTGCCGGCGCCGACGCCAAGGCGGACTGTGCCAAAGCCTACGAGGCGTCGCAGGAGCAGCGAAGCGGCGGGAAACTACTTGCGGCGAAGGAGAGCTTGGTCACCTGTTCGCAGGCGGCCTGTCCGTCGTTCATCAAGAAGGACTGCTCGAAGTGGCTCTCCGACGTAGAAGGCTCGATCCCGACCGTGGTCTTCAGCGCCAAGTTTGGCAGCGAAGAACTGAGTGACGTCAAGGTTTCGGTTGGAGACAAGGTCTTGGCCGAGACCCTCGATGGCAAGGCGCTACCCGTCGATCCGGGCACGCACACCTTCGTTTTCGAGAGCGCGAAGCACGGGGTCAAAGAGCTCAAGTTCGTGGTGAAAGAAGGCGCCAAGGCCCAACAGATCCAGCTCGCGTACGAGGTGCCGAAGTCGGATCAGACGGATGCGGGCAGCACCGAGACGGGGGCGACCACCGTCAGCACGGACCAGGTCAAGGGCAGCAAGACGCTGGCCTATGTGCTCATGGGCGTCGGCGCCGTGGGCCTCGGCGGCTTTGCCTATTTCGGTTTGAGCGGAAAGAGCGATCAAGACAAGCTCGAGTGTGCGGACTCGAAGACCTGCTCGGACAGCGAACTCGACCCCATCCAGAAGAAGTACCTCTACGCGGACATCGCCCTCGGAGTCGGGATCGTATCGCTCGGAGTTGGCACTTATCTGTTGCTCGCACCCGGGAAGAAGTCGGAAGCGGCAGCGGAGCAGGCCAAGCGATTCCGAGTGGATCTCGCGGCGCGTCCCGGCGGCGGCTTCGCCACGGTCCACGGGCGCTTCTGAGCCATTGCTCAGCCGAAGCCCAAGAGCCGGCCACCCTGGTAGACAAGCAGGCTCGCGGCGTAGGCGAGCGCGGTCATGTAGACAAAGAGAAAGGCCGGCCAGCGCCAGCTCTTCGTCTCGCGCTTCACCACCGCGAGGGTGCTCATGCACTGGCAGGCCAAGGCGAAGAACACCATGAGAGAGAGCCCCGTGAGCGCCGAGTAGACCGCGCTTCCGTCCGGGCGGGTCTCGCTCTTGATGCGCTGTCTCAGGGGCGCGGTGTCGTCGTCACCGCCGCCCACGCCGTACACGACGCCTAGGGTGGAGACGAAGACCTCCCGCGCGGCGAACGCACCGATCAAGCCGATGCCGATCTTCCAGTCGAAGCCGAGGGGCGCGAGGGCCGGTTCGACGGCCTTGCCGAGGCGGCCGCCGTAGCTGTGCTCGAGGGCCTGGGCACGAGCCGCGAGCTCTTCGACGGGTTCGGCGACGGCGGCGGGTGGCGCGGCCGCCACGGCCGGCGCCTCGGAGCGCGGGAAGGCCAGCAGGGCCCAGAGCACGATGGTGCAGGCGAGGATCACCGTGCCCGCCTCCTTCAAGAACACCGATGAGCGCTCCCACATCATGCGGAACACGCTCCTCAGCATTGGCACCCGGTAGGGCGGCAGCTCCAAAATCAGGGGCACCCGCCGTCCGGGGATCACGGTTCGGCCGATGACCGCGGCCGCGAGCAGCGTCATCGCGATGCTGAATGCGTACATGCCGACCATCAGCACGGCGCCGAGCGGCAAGAACCCGAGCAGCGTCCGCTCGGGGAAGAGCGCCGCGATGATCAGCGTGTAGACCGGCAGGCGCGCAGAGCAGGTCATGAGCGGCACCACCATCATGGTCAGCAGGCGGTCGCGCCGACGCTCCATGGTGCGAGTTGCCAAGATCGCCGGAACGGCGCAAGCAAAGCCCGACATCATGGGCACGAACGCGCGGCCGTGCAGCCCGAGCGCTCGCATGATGCGGTCCATCAGGTACGCGACGCGTGCCATGTACCCGCTGTCTTCGAGCAAGCCGATGAACAGGAAGAGCAGCAGGATCTGCGGGAGGAATACCAGCACGTTGCCCACGCCGCCGATCACACCGTCGGTCAAGAAGTCGCGGAACACGCCGTCGGCGAGCCGAGCCTTGGTGAGCTCGGCGAGGCCGCCGAAGGCGCCCTCGATCAGCGCGATGCCAGGTTCCGACCAGGAGAAGAGCGCCAGGAACATCACCAGCATGATGGAGATGAACGCTGCGAAACCAAAGACCGGGTGCAGCAGCACGCGGTCGAGGCGCGCCGACGCCGCACGCTTGGGTGGATGGGTCGCCACGCGACCAAAGATGCGGTTGGCGTGAGCGTCGAGGAAGGCGTATCGCGCGCCGATCACGTCGCGGTCCAGATCGCGGTCCCTGAGGTCGCGATGCACGTCGAGGCAGCGCTGGCGGAGTTCCGCGGGGATCGCCTCGAGTTCGTCGTCGTCGTCGATGCTCGAGAGCGCCCAGAGCGAAAGCGCCCGGTCCCGCTCGACGTTTTTGCGCCAATCTGCCGGCAGCGCGTCGGCCACACGATCGACGGCCGAGCGGAACTCGGGCGGGTATGAGACCTCGACCCGAGCTTCCGTACGCTCGGCGAGGCTGCTCGCGATTTGGCGCTTCAGCTCCTCGATGCCGCTGCCGGTACGCGCGTTGGTCGCGATCACGGGTGCGCCAAAGATCTCGCTCACGGCCCCGGCGTCCGGCTGCGTCTCACCCGCTTCGTCGATCATGTTGAGGGCCACGATCAGCGGGACCCGCAGCTCCGCCAGTTGGAGCACCAGATACAGGTTTCGCACGAGCTGGCCGGCGTCGACCACCGCCACCACCAGGTCCGGCCGCTCCATGCCAGCGAGCCCGAGCGCCGAGTTGATCGCGAGCTGCTCTTCGGGTGAGCGCGCCGCGAGTGAGTACGAGCCCGGCACGTCGACGACCTCGGCCACCGCACCGGGGTCTCCCCCGAGCGGAAGCTCGCCCGAGCGCCGCTCCACGGTGATCCCTGGGTAGTTGCCGACGCGCGCGTTCTGCCCCGTCAGCCGATTGAAGAGCGTCGTCTTGCCCACGTTCGGGTTTCCGACCAACACCACTAGCGGTCGCTCGAGAGCGGCTGGGTTGGGCGCGCCGCGGGGACTGGGCTCCTGACGGGCTTCGGCGCTCACATCACGCTCGGCGCTTCGAGCTCGGGCTCGATGCGCGCGCCCGCTGGCTCAGAGTCGTGGGCCGCTTCGACGGTCACGACCGTCACCTGTTCGGCCTCGCCGCGGCGAATCGAGAGGCTGCAGCCGCGCACCAAGAGCTCGATGGGGTCGCCCAGCGGTGCGATCCCGACCACCTCGACGCGGGTGCCGGGTACCAGCCCAAGTTCCATCAGACGCCGACGAAACGCCCGCTCGCCGCCGATGCCTCCGACGGTGACCACCTGGCCACGCTTGGCCGCTGCGAGGTTCGGGCTCACACCTGGGATCTAGCCCACCTGATAACGGTTTTCAATTTCAGTCGGTGGTCCGCCCGAGCCGCTGGGCCCCGCGCTGACGCCCGTCAGGCCCGGGAGCGGAGCCGTTCCCGGACTTCCCGGATGCTCGCGGCCAATACCGGGCCGGAAGTGGAGGCGGGGATGACTCGGAGCACCCCTCGGAGCAGCTCGAGCATCTCGAGCGCGGAGTCGAAGCGCCGACCCGGATCGCGCTCCAAGGCGCGGTGGACCGCGGTCGTGAGCCCCATCGGGAGATCGGGGCGCTTGACCGACAGCAGGGGGATGCGCGGATCTCTGAGCATTGCCAGGACCTGGATGTCCGTGGCGGCGTCGAACAGGCGCTGGCCGGCCAGCGCTTCCCACAGGCACACGCCCAGGCTGAAAAGATCGCTCTGCACCGTGGCGTCGTCGCCTTTCAGCAGCTCCGGCGCCAGGTAGCTGAGCTTGCCCTTGACGACGTTGGGCTGCGTGATGCGACCGCGGTCCATCGCGCGTGCCATGCCGAAGTCGGCGAGCTTCACGATCCCGGTGACGTCGAGCAAGATGTTCGGCGGCGACACGTCGCGGTGGAGCACCGGTGCGCGATCACCGTTCTCGTTCCGCGCAGTGTGGGCTGCGTCGAGCGCGCGCAGCACCTCGATGGCAATGGCCGTGATCAATGGCCACGGGGTCGGTTGGTCGAAGCCCTTCTGGTAGTCTCCGAAGTGCAGTCCTTCGACCCACTCCGTGACGAGGTAGTACTGGCCCTCGCCGTCGATGCCAAAATCGTGAATCTGGACGATGTTGGGGTGACGCAACATGGCCCCGACGCGGGCCTCTTCCACGAACATCTCGATGACTTCTGGAAAGTCGTTGAACGCCTCGTTCAGGCGCTTTACCGCGACTGTGCGGCGGAAGCCGCCCGCGCCGTAGACCAAGGCGCGCCACACCGTGCCCATCCCCCCGACGCCGATCTGCTCGATGAGCGCGTATTTCGCGTCCACGATGGCGCCGGGAGTGTCGGATGCGACGGTCATCTAGCCGACAATGCTAGCACGCTGCGCTCACTCGGGCGTCGAATCGGCGGCAGCGTCGCTGGACGAGTCGGGCTTTGGGACGAAGCTTGCGTCGAGCACGGTGCAGAAACAGCGGTCCCAATACCCGGGCTCGACGCACTGCTGCGCTCCTCGACAGTCTTCGGTCTCGCAGGCGCGAAATTGGTTCACGGTGCACTGAGGCGTGAAGGTCTGGACCGCGGGCTCGGCTGAGCAAGCCCAGAGGGCGTGCGAGCAGACCCAGATCGCTAGAGCTCGCTGCATCCGGAACAACCTTGTGCACCCGCTGGGAGCCCGAGGCAAACTCCGAGAATGTCGAGGCCAGGATTGCGCCTGTTGGTATACGACCGCGGGGCGGGGGCTCTCAGCTGGGCGTGGGCGACCGGCGCGCGGCTTTATCGCACCAGCGGTTTCATCGACCGCGCGAGGGGCGCCACGAGCTGGGGGGAAGCGCTCGAATTCCTGGAGACCGTCGAGCCGACGCTGGGCGTGGCTGAGATCCAGTTCTGGGGTCACGGCAAGTGGGGGGACGCGCGCTTCGGCGACGAGACGCTCGCGGTTGGCTCCTTCGAGCGCGGGCACCCCCACGCCGGGCGCCTGCGCCGGGTCGCGCGCCGCTTCGAGTCGGACCCGCTGTTCTGGTTCCGCAGCTGCGAGACCCTGGGCGCGCGGGCTGGGCAGGAGTTCGGACGCGTGATCGCGGCGGAGCTCGGCTGCCGCGTTGCAGGTCACACCTACGTGATCGACGTGCTCCAGAGCGGGCTCCACGCCCTTCGGCCCGGTGCCGCGCCCGACTGGGATCCGGGCGAGGGCATCGAACGCGGTACACCGGAGCGGCCGCTCTCCGCGCTGCGCTCGTCGGCAGACGCGCCTCGGACCATCACTTGCTTCGAAGGGCGACTGCCCGCGTGGGCATGACGCGTCACTTCACGTAGATCGCATTCGAGTAGATCCAGACGAAGTCTCGTTCGGCGAGCTCCGCGTAGCTCGCCAGGTATCCGAGCAGGTGACGTGGTTTCATCCGCACCTCGACTCGGTAGGCGCCGGGCTCGGAGACCAGGTAGGAGAGGTCGGCGGCGGTCTCGTGCACCACGTCCCACCCCCCGGCCTTTGCACGCAACAGCCGCACCACGAAGTCCGGGCGCTTGACGTTTCTTCCCAGGCCCTCGATTGCGGGCAAGCTCGCGCGCAGCTCGGGCGAATCGCCGGCCGCGACCTCGCCGCCCATCTCGACGATGGCGCCGGCGGCTTGGGCGTGGAAATCGAAGCCCTTGGGGAAGCCGAGCACCTCGAAGGCGCCGTAGAGCCGGCCCTGCGTCAGCGCTTCCTTCAGCTCGAGATCGCCAAAGCCGCCCTGGGCGTCGGGGGTCACGAGCAGATGATTCGAGAACCAGCTCATCATCCGCCGGTAGCTGTCGATGCGCTCGCCGTCGGGCAACAGGTCCTTGAACGTGTTCCGATGGCAGTCCGTGCCCATGGTGGTGACGCGTTTCTTCCCCGCCGCCAGCACGCTGCCCCAACGCTCGAGGTAGCGCTTGTCCTCGCTGAAGATGGGCAGGAAGACCAGATCCGAAAACGGCAGCGCCTCCGGCTCGTCGAGCCGCCCGATCAGCGTGATGGCGGCCCCGGCGCCGATCACGGTGTTGGCGTGAAGGTTGTACATCTCGAACCCGTCGACGGGCAGATCGCTGATTTGCTCGACGCTCCAGTCCTCGGTGTGCTGAAGCAAGACGACGGCGCCGACCTTCTTCAGCGTGGCGATGGTCTCTGCGGTCTCCGCGCCGTAGATGTCGCCGCGCTCGCTGGGGGTGGCGGCGACGTGGCGTTCGATCCCGACCGACATGAAACCCGACTCGGTTCCGGCGGTCACCAGTGGCTTGCTGCCGTCGGGGCACGAGAGCCAATTTGCCACCGGCGAGCCCGCGCGCTCGATCAGGGCGTCGCCACGGCCGGCGTCGAAGAGCAGAGTCTCGGGATACTCGGTGCTGCCGAATGAGTCGTTGTGATCGGTCAGCATCGCGAAATCGTGACGGGTCGCGCACAAGCCCGCGCGGAAGTCGTCGAGACAGGGCGCATTGACGACGCCAGCGTCGTCCTTGGGCTCTCCGTCGCAGGCGTCGTGGCTGTGCACGGTGTGCGCGTGGATGAGGCCTCGCCGGTCGAGAAAGCCCCGGGCGGTCGGCTCACGTGGCGTAGAGAACACCGTTCCCGGCGCCCACCCGCCGGTCGCGCCCTCGTCTTCCTCGCTGGAGGAGCAGGCGAAGAACGTCCCGATTACCAGGAGGCTCGCGATGGCGGCGCGCATGCGGCGCTATTGTGGCAGGCAGGCCTGGGCTGTCGAGGGGGACGCGCTCGAGGAGCCGATGAAGCGGCTGGCGGAGGCGGCAGCGGTGCCCAGGAGCTTGCTGCAGTTGCCGTTCTGAGCGTCGGATTTCGAGACGCAGCTTCCGCTGGTGCCTCCGTCGAGGCTCGTGCAGAAGGTCGGCGCCTTGCCGCCCTTGTCCGGGCAATAGCCGTCGCAGGCAATCGTGCAGAAACCGACCTCGCCTCCGGTACTGGGGGTGAAGAGGTGGCAGCTGCCGTTCTTGGCTCCGTCGCTGAAGTTGCACTCCGTGTCGCTCTTGCAGGGGTCGCCGACGAAGGGCGTCGGAACGGGCGTGGCGCCGTTGAGCAGCGGGAACGCGCCGGTGTCGTCCAAATTCACGAAGGTGTAGCCGCCGGCGGCGAGCTTCTCGATGATCTCCGGGACGTGAGACGCGGTGTTTTGGTGGATGTCGTGGAACAGCAGGATGCCGCCGTTCTTGCTCTTCACCTGGCTCATCACGTAGCCGACCATGTCGTTGCGGAAACCGTCCGGCACGTAGCGGAAGGTCGAAGGTGAGCAGTATCCGGAGTTCGAGGCGGCGTAACACCAATCCGCTGAGTCGATGTGCCAGCCGGAGACCGCGTAGCCATAGCCCTCGACGATGTCGATGGCGGCGCAGGTCGCGGAGCCGAATGGAAAGCGGAAGTAGCGTGGGGTCGCCCCGGCGGCCAGGATCACATCGTGGGTCTTCTTGACCTCATCGTTGACCTTGGTCGTGCTGACGGTCTTCAGGTTCAGGTGTCCCTGGGTGTGGTTGGCCAAGATGTGGCCTTCGCCCAGGATCCGCGCGAGTACGCCCTGCGCCGCCGCGTTGGTCACGCGCTTGCCGTTGATGAAGAAGGTGGCCTTGATGCCCCGCGCCTTGAGCGCATCGAGCACCTTGGGCGTGGTTTCGGGGTTGGGGCCGTCGTCGAAAGTCAGCGCCACGCGCTTGGCGAAGCCGCCCTTGTCCGGCACCACGACGCCGGAGCAGCCGCTCGAGTCCGCCTTGCCCATCTCGTTCTGCTCGTAGGCGTCTTCCCACGCGCTGATGTCGTTCGGCCCCGGGGTCTCGTCGTGGTCGTCGCTCGCGCTGCAGCCGGCAGCGAACGCCATCGGCACCAGGGCGAGCAGGGAGAGGGCGAGGGGCTTCGTTCGCATGGTATTCGTTCCTTGTTTCCAGATCTTCCGTCTGCCGTCAATCTGGCCGGCGGCACCGCCCGAGTGCAGGTGCGCCCCGGCAGGCGCTTCAGAGCGCGTTCGAACAGCAGCGAACGCCAGTCTGCGCGCCGAAGTAGTACTCGTCGTGCCCAGTGGTGGCCGCGATGCAGTTGTTGCGTCCGGCCAGCCACCAGCCGCCCCGCAGGGACGAGCGCCACGGTTTGTGCATGCCGTCGCGAACCGTCCACTCGTCGATGTTGCCGACCAAGTTCCGGACGCCAAAGGGGCTCACGCACTCGGGGCGGTCCCCGGGGCGTACGCGTTTGTCCCGTAGCTTGCCGCGATACTCGAGATTGCCGAGATCGTGGTTGCAGAGCTTGGCGTTGCGCTCGAAGCCGTAGGGGTAGGGGCGCAGCTCCTCTCCCTGGCACGCGAACTGCCACTCGGACTCGAAGCAGAGCCGTTTGCCGAAGCTCTCACATAGGTCTTTCGCCATCGTCCAAGACTGGTCGACGAGGGGCATCTCGCCGCCCGAAGGCACGTACTCGTCGCGGTCGATGCAGAAGCGACGATTCTCGCGCGCCGCCAGGCACTGCGGAGCCTTGTCGAAGACCGCGCAGCGGTGATGGCTCAAGAACGCGCCGGGGACGCCGTCGTCCAGGTACCGGAGGCAGCGATGGCGCACGTCGGGGCAGTACATGCCGTCGACCAGCACCATTTCGGAGGGGCATGGCGGCGGGGGCGGCGGGGGCGAGCTGCCGTCTTCACCGGCGACCACGGGCGGCGGCTCGGCGTCCGCGCGATAGCGCGTCCACCAGGGCTCGGCTCCTCCGGCGGTGAAGCACATGTCAGATCCGGACTCGGCGCGCGCGCTAGGGCGAGTCACGGGTTCGAACCGGCACTCCCGGAGCGGCGGCGGGGCGGGTTGCACGTCCACCAGAGAGATGGGCGCGGGGCGCCCCGCAGGTCGGACGTCGTCGCACCCGGAGCAGACGCTGAGCAGCCCGACGGCGGTGGCGGCGATCCGGGCGCTCACCGGCAGGCCGCTTCGGCCTCGCTGAAGCGCTTCTGCGCCGAGTCGAGCAGGCCCTTGAAGCCGACGTACTTTTCCTTCTCGAAGTAACCGTTGAACTCCTTGACCGCGCGGTCGCGCGCTTTGGTGCCGGTGCTCCAGGAGATCCGCTTGAAAGCGAAGGACTCGAACACGAGCTGAGCTTGCTGCTCGACCAAGGTGAAGGTCTCGAGGTGCATCGTCTTCTGGGAAGCGTTCATTTCTTCGTAGCCGGCCGCGCCCTGGAATTTGAACCGACCGGCCTCGTGCCGGATCTTCTCCCACTCGTTCGCGGTGGCCATGCGGGCCCGCTCGCACTTCTCCTCGTCCTGGCAGCCCACGAGGCAGAAGGCCAAGGCAAGGGTGATCAGAGCATGCTTCATCGACGGACTCCGGCCGCGCGCCAGCCGCAGGCTACACCCCGATCGCGCCGATGGCCCAACAAGGCGGAGGCCGCGAGCCTTCAACCGCCCCAGGGCGGTGCGCCGCGGGACGGCCGGGAAGGGATGTTGCTGACCAGCTTGGGGAACTGGTCGAAGACGAATCGAGCGACGTCTCGGAGCGAGATGACGTGCAGGGGCTCGCCGCGCTCGTTGACGACGGGGACGTGTCGGTAGCCACCGACCTGCATGTGGTTCATCACGAATTTCACCGCGTCGTCCAGGCGGAGCGCGTCGGGGTTTGGAGTCATCAGCGCCGTCACCGGGAGGCGACGCCAGCTCTCGCCGTCGAGACCGACCTTCATCATCAGATCACGTTCGGTGACGATGCCTACCAGCTTGCCGTTCTCGGTGACCAAGACCGCACCGAAGCGCTTCTCGCGCATCAGCGCCACCGCTCGTTCCACCGTTGCGTCGGTGTTCACGGTCATGGCGGGCTTGCCGCAGAGCACGCGTAACGGCTGCTCGAAGACCTCCGCGTCGAGCACGGCGCCCTGGTCGGCGCGCTCCAACATGATACTGAGCTCGTCGTCGAGATAGTCTTCCATGGGGGTTTCCTCCTCTACACCAAGCGTAGTCGAGGGAGCGCGATCCGGCGACCCCTCGGGGCAAAGCCCCGCGCAATTCCGGCTCGATGGGCGACTCGACCGCGGGCGCTCGCCGCCGGCGCGGGATTCTCAGCCTCCGCGGCTGGTGCATTGGGCTCGCTTCCATCGAGTCGAGACATGCCCTAACGTGCCGCCACCATGGCGAATCCCACCGCAGTTCTCGAGACGAGCCTGGGCGATATCACGGTCGAGCTCTTCACCGACCAGATGCCCATCTCTGCCAACAATTTCGTGAAGCTCGCCAAGAGCGGCTTCTACGACGGCCTGCATTTTCACCGAGTCATCAATGGCTTCATGCTGCAGTTCGGCTGTCCGCACAGCAAAGACCCGGCGAGCCCCCGTGCGGGGACCGGTGACAGCCCCAACGGAACCATCCAAGACGAGCATCCCCCGAACGTGAAGCTTTCGAACGAGCCGGGCACGCTGTCGATGGCCAACACCGGGCGGCCGAACTCAGGCAGCTGTCAGTTCTTCGTCAACACCGTGCACAACTCCTATCTGGATTGGTTCTCGCCGGGTGCGTCGAAGCACCCGGTCTTCGGCAAGGTCGTGTCGGGCATGGACGTGGTCAAGAAGATCGAGAGCACGAAGACCGATGCTGGCGACCGCCCGCTCACGCCGGTGAAGATGAACCGCGTGCGCGTGGTCGAGGGCTGAAGCGGGGGACGTGCCCCCACATCAGCGGCGCCTCTTCTTTCTCTTGGGCCGCCTGTCGTGCAGGGCGCCCAGCTTCGACAGGATAGCTTCGCGATCGGCGTCATGAGCCGCCAGGGCCTTCTCGTAGTGGACGGCCTTGGCGTGCAGCTTCATCGCTGCGTAGAAGACGGCGGCCACGAACGCGACCAAGATCCAGGCGAATCCTGGCATCTCGAAGCTGGATCCCGCGAGCAGCGGCGCCGCGAGCGGAAGCAGGATCAGGGGCGCGAGAGCGGCGAGCGTGAAGGCCTGTCCGCGCGTGGCGACGACGAGCTGCCCGCGCTTGTCCTTGGTCATCAGGCCTTGTCGCCGGTTCTCCCATTCGCGGTCGAGCTGGGTCAGCTCGCCTTGCAGGATGAGTCTGGCGTTCTGGTCCGAGAGATCTTCGACTTGGTCGGCGAGCGCTTCGGTCTGCTGCTCGACGCGTTTCGTGGCCTCGGCGAGGGCCGTATATGCGGCGCCGTCTTCGCGATGAATCGCGAGCTGCGTGTCGCAGTGCTTGCAGGTGACGAAATTCGTTTCATCGCGGACCTCGAGCGTCGCTCCGCAGTGGTTGCAATTGAGTGCGATGAGCTTCATTTCGGGTTCCCCGGGAGTTCGGGATGGGCTGAGGGGGGTCGGGTCGGGGGGTCGGGGTCGATTGCGCGGCGCGCGGCTGACCCCTACGGCGCGTACGATTCCACGACGTTGGTCGGCTCTCCCCCGCCTGCGGGAGCGCCGCCGATGACGTAGACGCGGCCCTGTGCCGCTACCACCGCGGCACCGATGCGGGGCGTGGCGAGCGGGGGCCCGCTCGACCACGAGCTGCCGTCGTACACGTCCATGGTCCCCGCCGAGTCGCCGCCGACGACGTAGGCCTTGCCAGCCACGACGGCCGCGCCGAGTCCGTCTCGGGGCGCCGGGAACTCCTCCACGTTGGTCCAAACGTTACCCTTCGGCTCGTAGACGTCGACCTGGTTGGTGACGCCGCCGCTCTCGGTGGTGCCGCCCACCGCGAAGATCCAGCCCGAGAGCACGAAGCCGGCGAAGCGAAGCCGCGGATTCGGGATGGGCGCCTTGACGGCCCAGCTATTCGCGGCGGCGTCGAAGGCGACCGTGTCCGCCAAGAGGTGCGAATCCCCCTGGCCCGCCACGAGGTGCAGCTTACCGTCGATGTCCGCTGCAAACGCGCCGGCGCGATTGAGCAGCAGGGACGCGACCTTCGTCCAGGCGCTCGCCCCGGGCTCGAGCAGGTAGGTCGAGTCCGTGGGCGACGCATCCACGTCGGAGAAGCCGCCGACCGCGTAGACAGTCCCGCCAACGCTGCCCATTGCGGCCAACTGTCGCGGGACGGGCAAGTCGGGGCCTGCCGTCCAGGCGGTGGTCGAGGGATCGTAGCTGTACACTTTCTGAGTGACGCCGCCCGCGACGCCGCCGGCGACCCAAATCTTGCCGCCGGCCTCGGTGCCCGACAGCTGCGCGACGGCTGCCGGCAGCGGCGCCTCGGCGCGCCACGGGCCGGCGCCCCCGGCGCCCCCGCTAGCGCTCTTGCCCGAGTCGTCGTCGCTCGAGCTGCACGCAAGGGAGCAAGTGGCGGCGAATACGACGAGGAGGAAGCGCATGGCGATCCGACGATACCGCGTTCCCCTGGCCGAACCACCACGATTCGGTATCATCCGCGCCCGCTGCCAAGGAGCGACGACGATGCTGGTCCATTCGGTGAAACAAGCGCTCTCGGGCGCCGGTGCGGAAGCGCACGACGTAACGGTCCGCGGCTGGGTGCGAACGCGCCGCGACAGCAAAGCAGGGCTGTCCTTCATTCACGTCAGCGACGGCTCCTGCTTCGCTCCCATTCAGGTCGTCGCCGATCAAGCGCTCTCGAACTACCAGAGTGAGGTGCAGCGGCTCGGTCCGGGCTGCGCGGTGGTGTGCACGGGCAAGCTGGTGCGCTCCCAGGGCAAGGGACAGTCCTTCGAGATCCAGGCCAACTCGGTCCAGGTGCTGGGCTTCGTGGACGACCCGGAGACCTATCCCATTCAGCCGAAGGCCCACAGCATGGAGTACCTGCGCGAAGTCGCGCACCTTCGACCGCGGACCAACACCTTCGGCGCGGTCTCCCGCGTGCGCCACTCGGTCGCGCAGGCGATCCATCGCTTCTTTCATGAGCGGGGGTTCTACTGGGTGAACACGCCCATCATCACCGCCAGCGACTGCGAGGGCGCCGGCCAGATGTTCCGTGTGTCCACCCTGGATCTGGAGAACCTGCCCCGCGGCGCTGGTGGCAAGATCGACTTCAACCAGGACTTCTTCGGCAAAGAGGCGTTCCTGACGGTCTCCGGCCAGCTCGCGGTCGAGGCCTACTGCTTGGCGCTCAGCAAGGTCTACACCTTCGGGCCCACGTTCCGCGCTGAGAATTCCAATACTCCGCGCCATCTGGCCGAGTTCTGGATGGTCGAGCCGGAGATCGCCTTTGCGGATCTGAACGACGATGCAGATCTGGCTGAGGCCTTTCTGAAGTACGTGTTCCGCGCCGTCCTCGACGAGCGCAGCGATGACCTGGCGTTCTTCGTCGAACGCGTGGACAAGGCTGCCATCGAGCGCCTCGAGAAGTTCGTGGAAGCCTCGTTTGCACGCGTCGACTACGGCGACGCGGTGAAGTTGCTCGAGAAGAGCGGCAAGAAGTTCGAGTTCCCCGTGAGCTGGGGCGTGGACCTGCAAACCGAGCATGAGCGATTCCTCACCGAGCAGCATTTCAAGTGCCCCGTGGTGGTCATGAACTATCCCGCGCAGATCAAGGCGTTCTACATGCGGCTCAACGACGACGAAAAGACGGTCGCGGCCATGGACGTGCTCGCGCCCGGCATCGGCGAGATCATCGGCGGCTCACAGCGCGAAGAGCGGCTCGACGTGCTCGACCGGCGCATGGGCGAGTCCCACCTGAACCAGGCTTCGTACCAGTGGTACCGTGACCTCCGGCGGTACGGCACGGTGCCCCACGCCGGCTTCGGTCTCGGCCTCGAGCGATTGGTGGTCTACGTCTGCGGGCTCGCGAACATCCGCGACGCCATCCCGTATCCGCGCACGCCGGGCAACGCCGAGTTCTGACCAGGCGCGGGTTCCAAGGGCAAAGCGGGTCCCGGCTTCCACTCGGCGCCCGGCGGCTCTATGCGAGAGCCGTGCAACGTGCCACCAGCCCCTGGCTTCTTGCGGCCGCGTTCTGCTTTCCGACCGCGGCCTTCGCCCAAGATCCGCCACCTACCGCTCAGCCCCCAACGCCTGCGGAGCCGCCGCCGGCGGACGAGCCGACGCCCCCGCCCGAGCCGACGCCCGAGCCCGAGCCCCCCCAGGCCGCGCCGCCGACCGCCGCAGGTCCGCCCAGCGGATCCGATCCCAACCTGCCGCCGCTCGACTACTCCAGCGCGCCGCCCCCCCCTCCGCCCCAGAAACCCAGTGGGGGCTTCGAGATGCCGCCGTGGTCCGCGCGCATCGATCCCTTCAACTGGTTGATCGAGGGGCGGCTCGGGCTCGAGCTGGAGATCGGGATCCTCGACTTCCTCTCGGTCGAGCTGGTGCCGGTCTTCGTGGTCAGCGAGAAGCCGCCGACGCTGAACTTCCGCGGGTCCACCGACGTGCTGCAGAAGTCCAACGGCGTCGGCCCCATCAGCGGTGCGTCCATCGACGTCGGCTTCTGGCTCGGCGGTGAGGTCTTCCGCGGCTACGTCATCCGCGCGGGTCTGACCAACTACGGGTACGAGTACCGGACCGAAGACGACGCGGGCACCATCGACCAAGTCGAGGTTACCGAGCGCGAAGCCTTCTTCATGTTCGGATCGCACTCGCGTTGGGGAGCATTCACTATCTCCGGCGGCATCGGGCTCGGCCTCCACCTGAACAAACAAGAGCGCTGCTTCCCCGAGGGCGCGACCTCGGTGGGCCAGGTCACGACCGACAAATGTGACAGTCAGCTGCTGATCGCCCGCGACCGCGGCCTGCAAGACATCGTCGATCTGAACGGTCCGCTGTTCCCCGCCGACATCATCGGCCGATTCTCGCTAGGCGTGACCTTCGATTGAGCAGCTCCTAGTGGCCCCTCCGAGACTCGAACTCGGACGCCCTTACGGGCTGAGGATTTTAAGTCCCCTGCGTCTGCCATTCCGCCAAGGGGCCAACGAGGGGTGGGACACTAGCAGAGCTAGTCCACCGGAACCTTCCCGGATCGGAACATCCGGACCAGGAGCCAGCCGCCAAAGCCGAGGGCAGCGAACATCGTCACGGTGGCCAGCGCGCGCAGGATGAAGGCGAAGGTGCCGCAGTGGTTGAGCAGGTGCCACTGGGTGAGCAGCGTGTCCCAGTCGTGAAGCACCTTGTCGCCGAAGCCCACCAGGGCCAACTGGTTCTTGTTGGCGTCGTCGACGTAGGTGGCAAGCTCGAAGGTACTGAAGCAGAGCCACGATACGCCGACCACCAGACCGAACCAATCGCGCTGGAAGAACAGCAGGTAGACCGCGACCAGCGCCGGGACCGCCAGCTGAGTGATGCTCCCGCCGAGCAGCATCAGGGTCTGCCCGAACGCGCTGAAAAAGAGGTGTCCCATCTCGTGCAAGACCAGCGTGAGGCCGGCGAACCACGAGCGGTACATGGGATCGATCAGGTGGCGCACCCCGGCGTACACCAGGTATGCCAAGAGCGGCAGCCGCGCCCAGGGGGAGCGCGACTCGGACCAGTCGCGCGCGTCGTCCAAGAGGCCTTCGAGGGTGTCACGCAGGGTCACTGGGGAGCCGAGCATAGTCATCGGGGCGCGTCCGGGAAGCTTTGTCGTGCTAGGCTCGTAGCAGACTAGGAGTAGGCATTTGTCGCGCTGGGACGAGCTGTTCACCCGCATGCGGCGCATCGAGTCCGATCGCCTCGAGGCGGAACGTCGGAAGCGCGAGGCCGATGAGGCCCGGCGCGATCAAGAAGTGTGGGCCGAGGCCGCCCTCGACTCGATGTGGACTCGGGTGATGGAAGAGGTCGACGCTCGGGCGAAGGCGTTCATCGGATCGACGGGTCGCAGCATCAAGGTCGTGCAGAACCTGCAGAAGCTCGAGGCCAGCACCGGCCTCGCCGCGCTGCGCATCCTCGAGCTTCGACTCGGCGACTCCATCGTCTACCTCTATTCGCACCACGCGTCGGGGTCGCACGTCCACGTGCACGTGGCGCAATGGCCGGCGCCCGACGGATCGCTGCGCCGACACCATCGCATGATCAGCCTGCCGGTCTGCACCCTGGAGCGAGTGGGGCGGAGCGATTGGCAGCTGGCTCGGGTGACGCCGAAGGCGGGGCAGCGGACGCTGAAAGTCGAGGACGTCGTGTACCGGGCGTTCGAACTCCTGGTCTTCAGTCTAGAGCGCAGCGATCCGCGCGTGCTGGGGCTGCGGGTGGCGGCTGACTCGGATCCCCGGTCCAGCAAGACCGTGATGCAGTTCCCGGACTGACCGCCTGGGGGTGGGTGCGGGTCGCAGGTTGGGGTTTTTCGCGGTCTGCGTGTTGCCAACACGCACAGGAAACACCTGCGAAACACGCGCCGGTCAGGCTTCTGTGCATGAACGAGATCAACGGGAGCGACACAGCCTGGGTCCTGGTATCGACCGCGCTGGTCCTGCTGATGACACCGGGCCTGGCGCTCTTTTACGGCGGAATGGTGCGCGCGAAGAACGTGATGTCGACGTTCATGCACAGCTTCTTCGCCATGGGCATCGTCACGGTCGCCTGGGTGACCATTGGTTACTCACTGGCGTTTGGCGATACGCACGGCGGAGTCGTCGGCGGGTTTCAGCACCTGTTTCTGGCAGGTGTCGGCCTCGAGGCCCGCCCCGGAACCACCATCCCGCACCTCTTGTTCTGCGCGTATCAGATGATGTTTGCCATCATCACTCCGGCGCTGATTTCCGGCGCCTATGCCGAGCGGCTCAAGTTCTCGACCTATGTCGCGTTCACCTTCTTCTGGTCGGTGCTGATCTACGCGCCGCTCTGCCACTGGGTGTGGGGGCCCGGCGGGTGGTTGCTCAGCCGCGGCGCCCTCGACTTTGCTGGCGGCACGGTCGTGCACTTGTCTTCCGGAGTGGCGGCGCTGGTCTTTGCCGTGGTGCTCGGCAAGCGCGTCGGGTACCCCAAGCGCAAGGCGCCGCCGCACAATCTGACGATGACGCTCTTGGGCGCTGGGCTCCTGTGGGTCGGTTGGTTCGGCTTCAACGCGGGTTCGGCACTGGCGGCCAACGGGTTGGCGGCCCTCGCCCTGGTCAACACCCACGTGGCCGCGGGAGTCGGGGCCATGGCGTGGGCCGGTGCCGAGTGGCTCCGTCACGGCAAGCCGTCGTCGCTGGGAGTTGCCTCGGGGCTGGTGGCCGGGCTGGTGGCCATCACACCTGCCGCCGGGTTCGTCGGGCCCATGAGCGCCATGCTCATCGGCCTGCTCGCAGGTGTGGCGTGTTATGGCGGCGTGCTGCTGAAGCACAAGGTCGGCTACGACGACAGCCTCGACGTCTTCGGCGTGCACGGGGTCGGCGGCCTGCTCGGCGCGTTGCTCACCGGCGTATTGGCGTCGAAGGTCTGGAATCCGGCGGGGCAGGATGGCCTGATCCGTGGAGGCACCGGGGTGTTCGTCGAGCAGCTGATCGGCGTCGGGGCCGCGGCCGCCTTCGCTGGCGTCGGCACCTTCGCGCTGCTCAAGGTGCTCGACAAGGTGATGGGGCTGCGGGCGCACAAATACGAAGAGCTCGAGGGGCTCGACATCACGCTCCACGGTGAAGAGGCGTACTCCCTCGCCGAAGGAGCGGGCGCCAGGGCGTTCATCGAGCCTGACACCGATGCGTCCGACGAAGGTCGACCGCTGGTCGAATCCGAAGCGTGAGGGGCCGGAAGGGGGACCCAAGGCAGGGGGGGCCGGGCCGTGGGTCGTCGTGCTATTCGCGTCGGTGATGCGTCGTGGGACCTTGCTGCGCGGCCGCCAGCGCCACGGGACCGGGCGGAGCCGCCCCGGCGCGTTCGGTGTGCGCCTGAACGTCGAGGCCTGGGCCGTTGCCCCGCGATCGGCATCGGGGTAGCTCCGAAAGCGATGTCGCTCCGCGAGGCCTATCCGTTCTACGTCGGTGGGCGCGCCGAAGCGCCGAACCGCGGCCTGGCCGTCACCAACAAATACACCGGGCAGGTCGCCGCCCACGTCGCGCTCGCGGACGACGACGCCATCGAGCGTGGGATCGCGCTGAGCGTCGCAGCGGCGCCGCTCTTTGCGGCGTGGCCCGCATATCGCAGGCAAGAGGTGCTCTCCTACGCGGTGGGCCGATTTCGCGAGCGTTTCGAGGAGCTGGCCCATGTGCTGTGCATCGAAGCGGGAAAGCCCATCCGCGATGCCCGCGGCGAAGTGACCCGCCTCATCGACACCTTCCGCGTCGCCGCCGAAGAGAGCGTCCGCATCGGGGGAGAGGTGATGACGCTGGACATCAGCGCGCGTGCCCGGGGTTACCGCGGCATGACCCGGCGTGTGCCCATCGGTCCGTGTTCGTTCATTTCTCCCTTCAACTTCCCGCTGAACCTCGCGGCTCACAAAGTCGCGGCGGCCCTGGCCGCTGGCTGCCCCTTCGTGCTCAAGCCTGCCAGCCTGACGCCCATCGGCGCGCTGCTGATCGGCGAGGTGCTGGCGGAGACCGACCTGCCGCCGGGCACATTTTCGATCTTGCCCTGCTCGCGGGCTGGGGCGGGGGCCTTCACCACCGACGAAAGGCTGAAGCTGCTCTCGTTCACGGGCTCACCGGAGGTGGGCTGGGAGCTGAAGCGCGTCGCCGGCAAGAAGAAGGTCGTGCTGGAGCTCGGGGGAAACGCCGCTGTGATCGTCGAGCCCGACTGGGATCTCGACGACGCGGTGGCGCGCATCGCAATCGGCGCGTTCTACCAGTCGGGGCAGAGCTGCATCAGCGTGCAGCGCATTTTGGCCCACGAGTCGATCTACGACGCGCTCCGCGAGCGTCTGATCGCTCGCACCAGGGAGCTCGTGTGCGGCGATCCGCTGGACGAGGCTACTTTCGTCGGACCGCTGATCAGCGTGGCGGAGGCCGAGCGCGTGGAACGCTGGATCGCATCCGCGGTGCGAGCTGGCGGCCGGCTCCTCTGTGGCGGGAGGCGTGACGGCGCGCTGCTCACGCCGGCGCTGCTCGAAGACGTGCCCAGGAAGGAGCCGCTGGTCTGCGATGAGGCCTTCGGCCCCGTCGCGGTGCTCAGTCGGTATGCTGATTTCTCCGACGCGCTGGCCCAGGTGAACGACAGCCGCTTTGGGCTTCAGGCGGGCGTGTTCACCCGCGATCTGTACAAGGCACAGGCGGCCTGGGACGCGCTGGAGGTGGGCGGGGTGGTGGTCGGGGACGTGCCGAGCTTCCGCGTCGACAACATGCCCTATGGCGGCGTGAAGGACAGCGGGCTCGGTCGCGAGGGCGTGCGCTACGCCATCGAAGACATGACCGAGCTGCGCTTGCTCGTGGTGCGTACGCCCTGAACTCAGGTGGACGCCGCTCGGGCGAAATCCAGGCCCGTCAGGATGCCTTCCAGTCGGCGGTTTTTCACGGCGATGATGCGGCGAGCGTCCATCGCCGCAGCCTGTTGGGCCGCGCGATAGAGGGAGGTGTCGACGTCGAGGCAGAGCATTGCCGGTGAGAGCGCCTGCTCGACCTGGGTGTCCCGGGGCAAGTCCTTGGCCTCGAGGGCTTCGATTTGGGTGAAGACACCGATGGGCCAGTCGTCTTCCATCACCACCAGACCCGAGACGTGGGCTTTGTCCAAGCGCTCGATGGCCACCGCCAGGGAATCGTCGAAGCTCACGCTGAAAACCGGATGGGACATGAACTTGCCGATGGTCTCCGTCAACCGCGTCTCGATCACGGCGGTCATCAGATCTTTCGTGGACACCACCCCCGCGAGATGGCCGTCGATTTCGACGAAGACTCGATGCACGCGGTGACGCAGCATGAGCTTGGCAGCCTCCGCGACGCTGGTCTCGGCGCTCACCGTGAGCACGTCGGGTTCCATCACCTCGTGCACGGGCTTGCGTGGCAAGACCAGCACGCTGGCGCCGCTGCGAGTGCTGGCTTGGCGTCGGCCTACGCGCAACAGATCGGTGCGCGACACCACTCCCACCAGTCGCTCCCGCTCGTCGACTACCGCGACTGCCGAGAAGGCTTGGCTCGAGAGCGCGCGCTGCACGCTTTCCAGGTCGTCGGTGGGGTGTACGGACTCGATTGAGGTCGTCATGTACTGGCTGACGGGCATCCCGAAGTGGCTCATGCTCCGGCGCTTAGCAAGAACCGGGCGCGCGCGGGCCTCCGGCGCTGCGGGAAGCGGCCACGCGCGGGCGGGTGATGCCGGTGCCCGTGCAGCGAACCAGCCTCCTCGTCGCGGATCACCTCTTCGACGGACAGCGCTTCGTTCGGGGGGAGCACGAGATCCACATCGACCGCGGCGTCATCGTCTCCCTTCGGCCGCGGCCGGGCGCGCAGCCACTGCCGCCGGGCGCGCAGGACTTGCGCGGGGTGACGCTGCTACCGGGCTTGATCGACGCCCACTGCCACGGCGCGCGAGTCGGGCAGTTCGAAGCCCACGAGCCCCGATCGAGCCCTAACAGTCGCGCTCACCCGGCCGCCGAGCGGTGCGGGCTCGAACGCACCCTGCGCAGCGCCCCGCGGGCGTCAGGGCGGAAGTTCGGAGATCCACTTCCAAATCGTGGTCATTGCCTGTGAATCCACCTCTTCTGTGCCGAGCGGCGGCATCGCGTTCAGGTCCCGCACGTTCATGCGCTGGTAGAGCTGGCTTTGGTTCGGCTTGCCGGGGACGATGACCTTGGTGGTGTTCAAGATCGGGTGGAGCGCGTCGGCGCCGAAGGCCGTCAGGTAGACAGGAGTCGCCTCGGGAGTCTGTGCGCTGACGGTCAGCTTCAAGCGCAGCGGGCGCAGCTTTCCCACGAAGCTCTCGTCGTTGTGACAGTGCCCGCAGTTGCCGTGAAAGTAGCCGAGGGTCTCCTCGATAGTGCCGTCGCCCGGCACCGGGAATTCGCTGGTCAGGGGCGGAGAGAGAGAGCCGGCATTCATCAACTCCGAGAGGAAGCCGCCGCCACTTTCCTTGCTGAGCTGGATCGCTGCGACTCCGATCAGAACGTCGCCGACGTTGTTGTGGCAAGTCTGGCATTGCTCCGCGCTGGGCACGTCGTGATTGGTGCCGAGCGCATCGGGCTGTCCTTGGGGCACCGCCACGGCGTCCGTGCCCGCGTCGTTCCACAGGTACGAGCTCATCAGCCAGCCATCGGTTCGCTTCCAGAGCAGGCGCGTCTCGATGAGCTTGCCGCTCTTCTTGAACTGCTTCCACGCCTTGGTGCCGACGGGGAATTGCCAGACGTCCATCAAGGTCGTGTCGATGGTGGTGCCGGCTGGCAGCGCCAGGTAGCGCTGCTTGGCGGCGCCGTCGGACCAGAGCGGGAATCGAACGTCGTAGGCGGTGACCCCGGGGGCGAGCGTGCGGGTCAGGATGTCGGAATAGAGCCCCGTCTCGGACAGCTGGGTCGGTCCGTCAAAGGGCGTGGCGTCGAGCGCATCGGCGGCGCCATCGGCAGGGGAGTCGTGGTGGGCGTCGTGAGCTGCGTCGATCGGACCCCCGTCCGGCGTGGTCAGGGTGGTTCCCGACCCGCCCCCGTCTTCTTCGGAACAGCTGGCCGCCAGTGAAAGGACGGCGAGCAACGGCCAAGTGGCCCTGAGAGGTGGCAGTGACATCGTTCACCCCAGTATACCGTTGCAGCCGGGGCCGGTCCGCGCCATCGTCGCCCGTCGGCCGCTGGGCGGTCGCACCTTTCCCAGGTCTTTTAGCGCGAGGATTTCATGAGGCTCGGCAGTCGGTCGTTTGCAGCGAATGGTCGCATCCCGGAAGAGTTCGCAGCGGGGATCCGTGGGGAGGCTGGGCCGGTGCCCGGGCCGAACCAGAGCCCCCACCTGGCGTGGAGCGACTTCCCCTCCGGGACCAAGTCCTTCGCCCTGATTTGCCACGATCGCGACGTGCCCTCGACGGCCGACGACGTGAACAAGCCGGATCGGACCGTGCCCTACGATCTGCCCCGGGTGGATTTTTACCACTGGGTCCTGGTCGACGTGCCCGTCAGCGTTCACTCGCTGGAAGAAGGCGCGGACTCCGAGGCCTTCGTCCCCAAGGGCAAACCCCTCGGGCCGACCAAGCACGGCCGCCGCGGCAAGAACAGCTTCAGCGACTGGTTTGCCGACGATCCGGCGATGAGCGGCGAGTACGGCGGCTGGGATGGGCCCTGGCCACCCGCCAACGACGAGCGGCTGCACCGCTACACCTTCACGATCTACGCGCTCGATGTGGCGGCCCTCGATCTTCCGGAGAGCTTTGGTGGGACGGACGCGCTGAACGCGATCAAGGGTCACGTGCTCGACTCGGCCAGTTGGACCGGGACCTACGCCCTGAACCGAGAAGCTCGACCGTGACATGAACCCTGCCGAGCCGACCTGCGGGTGTCTGAACGCCCTCCTGGAGCGGCAGGGTTTTCGCGAGCTCGCGGCCGCGCAGCTGTTCTCGAGCGGTGTCGCGCTGGCGCCTACCCTCGACGAAAAGCAGATGCTCGCGCGCCACTGTCTCGACGAGCTGGATCATTTCGAGCTCGTCTCGACCGAGTTCGACTTGCACGGAGGCGGCGAGCTCTTGAACCGCGTCAGTCCGGCCGTGGCCGCGCTCCCCAGCCCGGGGAGCTGGCTCGAAATGGTCACGGTCGGCATCCTCTTCGACCGCGCCGTGTACTTTCAACTGCGGGCCTACGCAGCTGCGCCGGACGCGCGGGTCGCGACCGTTGCCGTGCGCGTGATCGCGGACGAGCAAGAGCACATCGCCGCGAGCCAAGCCGCGCTACGCGACCTCGGTAAGCGCGAACCGGACTTCGTGCATCGGCTCTCTGCTGCGGTCGATCGTTGGCTGCCCGCCTCCCTGGGCTGTTTCGACGACGAGACTCCGGCGCCGTGTCCTTTCGGTCCCCATGTGTCCGTCGAGGCTCGAAACCTGGCACTTCGGTCCTACCGTGAGAGCTTGGCCGCGGTGTTGGTGCCCGAAGGCGTGGCGGCACGTCACTTCGGCGCCTGAGCTGCGGACCAGATGCTTCGCCGAGAAGTGCTCGCCGCGATGCTCGCGTCGCTGGCCGGGGGGTGCGCGCCTCGGGTTGGGGTTGCTCCACGACCCGGCGGGCCCGCGCGCAACCGCAGCGAGGCCCGACAGCGGCTCTCGGCGCTGTCGCTCCGCTACGAAGGCTTGATGGCCGAGCACGGCATGCACGAATGGTCGCGCTACGCCGGTCGGCTGAGCGAGGGCCCGGCCGCCGCGCTGGCGATGGAGCGACTGCGTGCGGCAGAGCGCGAGGTGTTCACCGAGGCCGACCAGATCCTGACGCGCTTCGGGGACCGCGTCGTGTCACCGCGCCTTGCTGCGCTCTGGAGGCGTGGAGCGCTCGGCTTGCGTCTGCTCGGGGATGCGCGCGCCGCAAGACTCTCGGATCAGCTCGAGGCGGTGATCAACGAGCACCGCTTCGAGATCGATGGGCGTGCCGTCAGCCGGGGTGAACTCGGCGAGATGCGCCGCTCGGACGATCCGCGGGTGAGGCGGCGCACGCGAAGCGTCGAGCACGAACTGCACCGCCTGGCCGCGCCCGTGGCGACGGAACTCTTGCGTCGCCGACGCGAGCTGGCCAAGGAGCTCGGTCAGCCGTCGTTTCACGCGGCGATGCTCGAGGTGCGTGGCGCCAATCCAGCGACGACCCACCGGGTGCTCGCCGACTTGGATGCACGCACACGCCGCCCGCTCTTCGAGGCGCTCGGTCCGGGTGGTCGAATGGTCAGGCGAGTTCGGGTCGCCAGCTGGGACGTCGACCACGTGCTGCACCGGCAGGCGTCGGTCCCCCACCAGCGATTCCCCGCCGACCGTGCGCACCCGGTCGCCTTGGGCATCTACCGCGCGTTCGGCTTCGACGTCGCGGGCTGGAACCTCGATCTCAGGGTGCGTGACTTCGCCTTCGGCGGTCAGACCATCGCGATCACCGTGCCCAACGACGTACGCCTCGTGGTGCGCGCGCTGCCCGGAATTCGCTACTACGGGCTGTTGCTCCACGAGCTCGGTCACGCGGTTGCAGTGCGCAGCACCGAGGTCTCCGAGCCGCTCTTCAAAGGCTACGAGTGGGTCCCGGGGCTGCTCGACCCGGCCTTCGCCGAGGGGTCGGCGGAGTTCTTCGGTCGACTCCTGGACGAAGCGAGCGTGCTCCGGGATCACCTCGGCCTCGAGCCCCAGGAGATCGAGACGGTGCGGCGCGCGCGCCGACTCGAGACCCTGCTCTCGATCCGGCGCGGCCTGGTTGCGTCGGCCTTCGAGCGCGCGGCCTTGGAGCAGGACGGCGCCAACCTGGATGCTCTCTCCCTCGACGTCGAGCGCCGCGTGTCGGGCCTGTTCGTGCCGCGCGACGCCGAGCCGGTCTGGGCCACGTCGCCCTTCTTGGCTACCTACCCGGTCTACACCCAGAGCTACCAGCTCGCGGCCTGCGTCGCGGTGCAGGTCCGCGACGCTTTGAAGGCACGCTTCGGCGAAGGCTGGATTTCACCGGAGGCGGGCGCGTATCTTCGAGAACGGTTCCTCTCGGATGGTGCACGCTGGACGCTCACGGAGAAGCTCGTGCGTACGACGGGATCCGATCTCGATGCCAATGGCCTGCTCAGACACCTGCTCGCGCAACAGTGATGCTATGGAGCCACGGATGCGCTGGCCGAACTCGACTTTGTGTCTGGTCACGATCCCTGCCTGCGGTGACGACGGCAACCCAGGCGTAGTCAAGGTCTGAAAGCCATGCCCGAAGAACGTCCAGCCATGGGCCGGGTGCTGATCGTCGCCGGTTCGGACTCCGGCGGTGGTGCGGGCATCCAAGCCGACGTCAAGACCGTGACCGCGCTCGGCGGCTACGCAGCCACGGCCATCACGGCGCTCACCGCCCAGAACACCAAGGGCGTGTTCGGCGTCGTTCCCGTGGATCCGGCCTTCATCGCCAAGCAGATGGAGGTGGTGCTCACCGACATCGGCGCGGACTGTGTGAAGACCGGCATGCTCGGCAGCGCAGCGGCCATCGAGTTCGTGGTGCGCACGCTCGAGCGCCACGCCCGAGGCATTCCGGTCGTCGTCGATCCCGTGATGGTCGCCAAGGGCGGCGCCGCCTTGCTTGCGCCCGAGGCCAAGAGCGCGCTCGAGCTCCGACTCGTGCCCCGGGCCGCACTCGTCACGCCGAACTTGCCCGAAGCCGAGGCGCTGACGGGTGTGACCATCGCAAATCCCGACGACATGGGGCGCGCTGCCGACGTGTTGCTCGCGCTGGGAGCCAGTGCCGTGCTGATCAAGGGCGGGCATTTGCCTGGCGACACGGTCGTCGATCTCTTGCGCACTGGGGACGGACTCGAGCGGCGCTTCGAGAGCCCGCGGATCCTGTCCCGGAGCACCCACGGCACGGGCTGCACCTTGGCGTCGGCCATCGCTGCCGGGGTGGCTGAAGGGCTTCGGCTCGAGGACGCGGTCGTTCGAGCACGGGACTACGTGCTCGAGGCGATTCGGACTGCGCCCGGGCTCGGGACCGGGCACGGCCCGCTCAACCACGGACACCCTTGTCAGAAGTGAATATGAGCTGGATCACCTTTCCGGAGCCGCCGGACGTCGGCGGAATACAAATCGGGCACGGCCAGACGCGACTGCGTTTCGAGGACGTTGCGCAAGATGGACGACTGCGCCTGGAAGGCATCTGGCCCGCCATCGGTCCGATCTTGTGGGGCAAGATGGCTGTCGCCGATGCGCTCTTGCGTTTGGGTGCCGACGGCGTGCGCGCCGTGCTCACTTACGTGCAGCTCGAGGGCGGCGAGGATCCGGTGAGCGTGCGCGCGTTCTGCGAGCAGGAGGTTCGCTGGCGGCTGGGCCGAAGCGTCGACGAGTTCGGGCGGACGAGCCGCGTGCTCTTCGACACCTGGCTGGTTTCGAGCGCCCCCCGGGGAGTGCCGGGAAATCCGGCGCTGGATCCGGCGGGTGCCGAGCGGGTGCGGGTCGCCCGGGCCTACGGCCAGCACGTCTTCACGCGCCCCGCCGCGCCGGCCGGTCAGCACCGCGTGACGCAAATCGACGATCCGCTGCTCGCGGAGCTGCCCGTGGTGACGATCGAATACCGCGATCCCCGCGCGCTGCTGGCGATCCCCGCCGGAGCTACTCCCGTCGACCCGGCTCCGCGCGTCGACGCAGCGCCCACCGTGTTCGGCCTCTGCCACACGGACGGCAATCAACATGTGAACTTCTTGGCGTACCCGCGCCTCGCCGAGGAGGCCGCGCTCCGACGATTCGTGCAGCTCGGACGCGACGCACGCCGGCTCGCGCGTCGCGCCGAGGTCTCGTACCGTAAGCCGAGCTTCGCCGGTGACGTCGTTCGGATCGTGATGCAAGCCTTCGAGGCTGGTGGCGAGATCGGGGTGGTAGCCGCGTTCGTGCCGGATGGCGGCGTCCAAGACTATGGCGACCTGTCGGAAATCGAGCGCCCCCTCGCCGTAGTGCGCGTCGGTTTTGCGGCGTGAGTGCCCAAGACTAGGCGCCTGTCGGGTGTCGCAGCGGAACATGCGGTCTTTCTTTTGGGTCTGCCTCGCGCTCTTGCCGTCGTGCGTCGATCTGCCCCGCAGCACCGCGACCGGCCGTCCGCGTCCGCCCCCCGAGCCGGGCTCGAGCATCTCGCACTCTCGTCTGTGTTCGTGTCGCGCGTGCGGCGAGCCTCGGTACTGTTCGGCCACGGAGGCCGTTCCCGACGAGCCCGCCCGAGCTTGCGCAAACAGCTACGACTTCTCCGCCAGCGAGGGCTGCGGCCTGCAGGTCGAGACCAAGACGAACCGCTGCTTCGAGCGGGTATGGCGCGTCAAGCTCTCCCAGCACTGCGACCGCAGCCGTCCGCCCGAGTGCTGCGGCTGAACCAAAAAAACCCGGGCGTTTGTCCGGGGGGGCCGCAAGGCCCTTGCGCCTCGGGTCCGGCGTGGGGAAAACGGCGTCCCATGTCGCGAAAGCCCCTCGTCTCCTCCGCCCTGCTCGTGCCTCTCTTGGTTCTCGCCTGCGAGCAGCCGCCGCCCGAGCCCGAGGCCACCACCCCCGCAGCGACGGCCGCGGCGCACCCGACCGCTGCGGTGAGCGCTGCACCGCCCGCGACGGTCGCCAAACCGGTGTTGCCCCCCGCGCCGAAGGGCGTGCCTGCTCCCGAGGACGTTGCCGAGCCGCCGAAGGACGCGAAGAAGACCACGTCGGGGCTGGTCACCAAGCTGCTCACGAAGGGCACGGGCAAAGACAAACCCAAGCTCGAAGACCGCGTGAAGGTGCACTACACGGGCTGGACCAAAGACGGAAAGATGTTCGACAGCTCGGTGGCACGGAACGAACCGGCGACCTTCGGCGTCGGCGGCGTGATCAAGGGCTGGACCGAGGCGCTGCAGTTGATGGTCGCGGGTGAGAAGCGCCGTCTGTGGATCCCCGCCGACCTCGCCTACGGCGAGAAGGCGGCAATGGAATCCCCGCGGGCCAGCTCACCTTCGACGTCGAGCTGCTCGAGATCATGGCTGCGCCGAAACCTTGGCCGGTTCCTGCCGACGTGAAGGCGGCGCCGAAGGACGCGAAGAAGACCGCGAGCGGGCTAGTCTACAAGTCGGTCGCGAAGGGCAAGGGCAAGCAGAAGCCCGCGGCCACCGACCGCGTGACCGTTCACTACACGGGCTGGACCCCCGACGGGAAGGAGTTCGACAGCTCGGTCAAGCGGGGCGAGCCCACGACCTTCCCACTGGGCGGCGTGATCAAGGGCTGGACCGAAGGTGTGCAGCTGATGGTCGAGGGTGACCGCATGCGCTTCTGGATCCCCGCCGAGCTCGCCTACGGCGAAAAACCCATGCGTCCCGGCGCGCCCGCCGGTCCGTTGGTGTTCGACGTCGAGCTGATCAGCATCGCGGGGAAGGCGCCTTGAGATCTCTGCCCAGCTACCTGGGTGACGCCTGGGTTTCGGGCGACGGCAAGCTCGCGGAGCTGGTGAATCCGGCGACCGAAGAGCTGCTGGCGGGCGTGTCGAGCGCGGGCTTGGATCTGGGACGAGCCTTGGGGCACGCCCGCGACGTGGGCGGACCCGCGCTGCGCGGACTCTCGTTCCGCGAGCGGGGCGAGCTGCTCGAGAAGCTGAGCCGCGCGCTGCACGCGGAACGGGACGCGTTGATCGAGATCGGCATCGCCAACGGCGGCAATACCCGCTCCGACGCGAAATTCGATATCGACGGCGCGACGGCGACGCTGATGTCCTACGCAGCGCTGGGCAAGCAGCTCGGCGATCGACACCTGCTCACGGACGGAGAGCCCGTCGACATCGCGGGGTCGCGGCTCCAGGGGCACCACCTGATTTCTCCCAAGCAGGGCGTGGCGGTTCACATCGGGGCCTTCAACTTCCCGGCTTGGGGCTGGGCAGAGAAGGCCGCCTGCGCGCTCCTGGCCGGCATGCCGGTGTTCACCAAGCCGGCGACGGCCACCGCGTTGCTCGCCCACCGCACGGCCGAGATTTGCGTCGCCACCGGCGCGATGCCGCCCGGCGCGTTCAGCTTCTTGTCCGGCTCTGTCGGTGACTTGCTCGGGCACCTGAGCTGGAGCGATGTCGTGGCATTCACCGGCGGCAGCTCCACCGGCCTCACCATCCGCAAGAACGAGCGCTTGCTGAGCCAAGGGGTGCGGGTGAACGTCGAGGCGGACAGTCTCAACTCGGCGCTGCTCTTGCCGGACGCGGAAGACGCGACGGTGCAGGCCTTCATTCGCGACGTGGCGCGCGACATGACCCAGAAGACCGGGCAGAAGTGCACGGCCATCCGCCGCGTCATCGTGCCAGAGGGCTCGCTGGGCCGCGTGCGCGAGGCGCTCTCGGAGCAGCTGTCGACGATCAAGATCGGCAACCCCGCCCTCGACGAAGTGCGCATGGGTCCGGTCGCGACCGCGTCACAGAAGCGCGACGTGCTCGCGGGCATCGACAAGCTCGGCGCCCAGACCCGAGTCGTGTTCGGAGATGCAGCCGCTCTCAATCCCATCGGAGTCCCCGCTGGCAAGGGCTACTTCGTGCCGCTGCTCCTGCTCGAGGCCGACGACGCGCTCGCGGCGAGCTCGGTCCACGAGCACGAGGTCTTCGGTCCCGTGGCCACGCTGCTGCCCTACGACGGCTCGACCGCCCAGGCGCTCGAGATCGTGCGGGCGGGACAAGGGGGATTGGTGGCGTCCGTATACGGTGACGATCGCAAGGCCCTCGCCGACCTGGTGCAGGGGCTCGCTGCATGGCACGGCCGCCTGGTGGTGGTGGACGCGAAGGTCGCCGACAAGAGCGTGCCGCCGGGCACCGTGCTTCCGGACTTGGTGCACGGCGGACCCGGACGCGCGGGTGGCGGCGAGGAGCTGGGCGGACTGCGCGGCATGCGGCTCTACCAGCAGCGGACCGCCGTGCAGGGCAACGGCCCGCTGATCGCCAAGATTGTCGGCGCCGCCTGATCGCCGACCTTTCGCGCTATCCTGAGGGGCCGATGCGCGAACTCCTTCGGATCACTGCCTGCTGGGCGCTGCTCGGGGCCTTGGCCCTTTCCTGCGGCAGCGACCACGATTCGCTGAAGAAGAAGGACCCACCCGCGACGGGTGGGGCAGCGGGGACCGATGCGGGGGCGGACGCCGAGCCCGACGCCGCAGCCGACGTCGAGCCCGACGTGTTCGTCGAGCCGACGGGGGTGAGCAAGCTGACGCTGCTGCACGCCGTCGTCGACTCGCCGCGCATCGCCTTCTGTTTCGCCAAGGTGGTCGACGGGCTCCCGACCGCGCCGGTGGGCGGCCCGCTGCCTGCGGGTGGTCTCGACTTCGGCGCTTCGCTGGTGGCGACGAAGCTCGATGGCGTCGACTGGGACAAGGACGATCTGCTGCCCATCATCGTGGCCGGCGACTTTTCGCTGCTCGCTGGCAAGAGCTGCGTCGAGGCGGTGGCGCTGGCCGCGAGCTTCGCGCTGCCCGACTCCGACGCGGCGAGCGACGCCGGCGCCGCGGCTGACGCCGACGCTTCGGTCCTCGACTCGGCGGTGGACGGCGACGCGAGCGATGATGCTTCGCCGCCGCTACCCCCGCCACCAAAGCTGCGCGCCGCGGAGCTTCCGGTCTTGCCGGCGGGCACGCTGTCCACCGGCTACAGCCTGCTCTTGGCGGCGGCGGGCTGCATCGGCGGCGCGGCCTTCGCCGATCCGCTCGAGACCTGGGCCTGCGGTCCAGGCTACACGACTTCGACCCCGACGCTCTCGCCGGTGCTCGTCCCGCTCTCGCGCGTGGTCAAGCCCGGCGCCATGGGGCTGCAGGTCGTCAACGCCGCTCGCGCGGCCGATCCCATCGACCTCGCGTCGAGCTACCCTCAGGGCAGCTCCATTCCCAAGATCCAGGTGGTCTACGACGTGGCATTCGGCGCCATCTCGCCGCGGCCGCCCTTGCTCGACTACTCGGCCACCGCCTTCGGCAGCCCCATCGGCGCGTCGCTCCTGGAGCTGGGCAGCCAGGGCTCATCGGTCCCGGTTTACACCAGCACCTGGAAAGATGCCCTGGCGCTGGGCGGACTCAGCGGCGTCAAAGACGGACAAAACTACGCGCTGGTGCTGGTGGGCCCGCGCCCGAACAACGCCGCTGACAAGTGGTGGAACGGCCCGAGACTGGTGGCGCTCCCGGCGGATCCCTGAAGCGCCCTGCCGCGAGGCGCTCAGTGATGCAGCATCAGCTCGGCGAGCTTCGTCTTGGCATCGTTGATGTGTGGGCTGGTGGGGAAGCGGCGAACGAAGGAGCGCAGCGTGTTCTTGGCGTCGTTCCAGGCTTGAATGTCGATCTGGCAGTTTGCGAGAAGCAGCGTCGCCTCGTCCATGACCTCTTTGTCCACCGAGGCCTCGGAGATCTGCATCAGAATCGGGATGGCTTCGCGCTGCCGCGAGAGCGAGCGGAGCGCGTGCGCCAGGTGGAGCTTCGCCTGGGGGCTGTGGGCGGCATCGGGCTTGTGGCCGAGAGACTCCTTCAACGCCTGCGTCGCTTCGTGCCAGCGCCCGGTCCGTACGTGGTCCAGACCGGTCTGATAAGCGATGAGTGAGAGTTCGTTCTTCGCCCTTTCGACTGCGGACTCGAAGACCGCGCGCTCGGTGTGCGTCAAAGGCAGCTTGGAGACTTCGTCGAATCGTTCGACCACCTCGCGCCGCTTGTTGTTGACGATCAGGTCGTAGAACTCGGTCGCGGCCCGGCCACCCCTGAGCGTCGTCTCTTCTCGCGACTGGGTCGCCTTGAGCTCCTTCTCGAGCTGCTCGATGCGTTCCCGTGAACCCTTGGTCTCGGCGCGGATGGCGTCCAGGCGAGCGTCCCACGCCAGCTTCAACCCCAGAAAGAGCACGATGACGGTGACCACGTAGGCCGTCGAGCTATTGACCCAGATCCGTCGCTCGAGGCCGTGCTGACGCTTGGCGATGCTCTTGAGATCGGCGGCCAGCGCGTTGACGAGGTTGTTGGTCTTGATGGTGAGCGAGCGGATCTCCACGATCTCGCGCTTGATCTCTTCCAGCTCGTACTCGTCCATCCGGGCGGGCTCCGGAGTATCTCCGAACCTGCTCCCGGGCAAGCTCGCGTCGCGGCGCCCGCGCACGGAGGCGGCCCCGCCGTGCCAGTCGAGGGGCGCGCCGTGACCGCGGCCACCGGTCGCCAGACTGGGAAAAACGGCCACAATCGTCCGGTCGCTGCGGCTTTGCCTTGATGGTGGGCGAAGACCCCGCTAGAGCCAGCCGCCCACGTGGGGCAGTCGGGCCCGTCGGCTCGCGAGCGTTCTTGGAGCAGCATGGATACCAGCGACATCCGCAAGGGCCTGAAGTTGATGATGGACGGGCAGCCATTCGTCGTCGTGGATTTCCAGTTCGTGAAGCCGGGCAAGGGCCAGGCCTTCACGCGGACCAAGATGAAGAACATGCTCACGGGGAGCACCATCGAGAAGAACATTCGCTCCAGCGAGAAGCTCGAGGCCGCGGACGTCGAAGACCGCTCGGTGCAGTTCATCTACCCCGATGGCGACATGTTCTATTTCATGAACGCCAACAGCGGTGAGCAGATCGCCGTATCCAAAGAGGCGGTGGGCGACGCCGCCGATCTCTTGATCGACGGCATCGACGTCCAGGTCACGATTTACAAGGGGAACCCGGTCAGCATTTCGCTGCCTCCGCACATCGTGGTGCAGGTCACCGAGACCGAGCCGGGGGTGAAGGGCGACACCGCGACCAACGTGAACAAGCCCGCGAAGATCTCCACCGGCGCCACGGTCCCGGTGCCGCTGTTCATCACCGAGGGCGAGTGGATCAAAGTCGACACTCGAACCCGGAGTTACCTCGAGCGCGCCAAGGCGCCGTCGTCCTGATCGAGCTCGAGCGTCGCCGCGCTCACTCAGTGACGGAAGACACGCACTCCGGTCGGGGTCACGCAGGCCACCGCCTTCCCGCCATCGGCTACCGTGCAGTCGGTCAGGGCCGCGACGTCGTCCACGCGCCAGAGTTCGTGTTGGTCGCCGCCGTCGAGCCAGAGGCCGCGCGAGGTGGGCACGACTGCATGACGACCGTCGGGTGAGCGCGGGCTGCCCAGCACCCGTGGACGCAACACGGCCTCGGCGCGAGTGATGCGCGGGCCGAGCGGCTCGCCCGCGACCAGGATCGCGGGTCGGTCGTCCTTCTCTCCGAGCGGGATCAGCGTGGCCGCCGGCAGCTTGCCGCCGGCGCAGGCTCCGGGGCGCGGGGACAGGAGCCCCGAGGGCGCCTCGGGAGCGTCGCTGCCGCCGGTCAGTTGCAGCTGAGCGTCCGAGCGATCGCAGGAGAAGACGACTCCCTGCACGCGTCGCCCCGAGCGGGTTGCGAAATCCAGGGGCCAGGAGGCGACGCCGGAGTCCGCGTCCAAGGTCTCGGTGGTGCCCGCGTCGGTCACGCGCACGAGCCCGCTTCGAGTCTGGACCAAGAGACTGCGGTCGGCTTCGAAGGCCAGGGGGCTCATCCGCGGCGTGGCGCCCCGAGGTGGCAGGTCGAGGGCGTGGTTGGTTGCTTTTGGTTCCACTCGGCCGACGCCCGCCAAGATCGACTTTTCGAGCTCGCTCCGCCGTTTGTCGGCAGCGCGGGCGAAATACCAGCCGTCACGCTCGAGGGCGGCGAGGGCTCGCAGCGGATCCTTGTCGGTGAGCGAGGCTTGAACCTCCGCGACCAGGAGGCGATCCACGATGGCGGCGATGGGCGCGCACCGCAGCATGCTGCCCTCCGCGTCCAAGATGCGCGCCGTCGCGCCCTCGGCGCAGAGCGTGCCCATCAAGCGGCGCAGCTGCGCGACTCCGCGGTGGACCTGCGCGGTGCTCTGCTTGCGCTTTGAACGACCGAGCTCCGCTGCCGCCAGGGCGCCCAGGGACTGCGCGGGCTCCATGGCGTCGCGCGACAGGCCTGCCGGGCGGTCGAACCAGATGACCTGCGCGCTCGCGGTCCTGTCCTCCTTGTCCGTGACGCAGGCGCCCGGGACCGTCCCGGAGCCGCCGCGGCAGATGGGCTTCTGATTCACCACCAGGCGCACGTCGTCCCTCCCGTCGCCATCGCGGTCGGTGGAGTCCAGGTCCAAGCTGAAGGGCTCCCCCGGTGCTGCGGCTGCCACCCGCAGCGTGACCACCACGGGGCGATCGGACATGGGCGCGATGACCGAGAGGCTGCGCGTTGGCGCCCGCGAGAGGAGCACCGTGGTGCAGGTCGCCGTCACGTCGAGCGTGACGCTCTTGGGGCCAGTGTGCTGCAAGCTGGTCGAGCGGGTGCAGGCCGGTCCCGTGGGCACGAAGCCCGGGAGCTCGAGCAGGCTCTTGGCCTCGCCCGCCGCTGGAAAGAGCCAGAGCTGACCCGGTGAGGTCGGATTCGACGCGCCCTCGGGCAGAGTCCACGCAACGATCTCGCGGCTGCCGTCGCCGTCGAAATCGGCGGCGAGCCCGCGCTCGAAGATCCGGCCGGGCGGCGCGGTGATCTGGCGGCCGTCGAAGCTCCAACGCGTCGCGCGGCTCGGCGCGGCGATCGAATCGCGCACGACGAACTTTGGGGGCGGTCCGCTATCCGCTTCGCCCGCCGGAGCAGCATCGGGCTCGGTCGCTGCGCTGGCAGGCGTACTCGCGACGCCGAAGGGGGTGTAGGGCTTGGCTCTGCCGCAGCCGTCGCAGCCCGGCAACAGGGCCAGCGCGAGGAGCGCTGGCGACAAGGTCCGGGGCAGGATCGCGGTCATCGCCCCGTGAACTGGGCGGGGCGGCGAGCCATGAAGGCCCGGGTGCCCTCCCGCATGTCTTCCGTATCGAAGAGCGCCGAGAACGCCGTGGCCTCGAGCTCGTTGGCGACCGAGAGATCGGCGTCGAAGCCCCGCGCCATGACGCGCTTGCAGGAGGCGATGGCGAGGGGCGCCTTGGCGGCGATCTTCTGGGCGACTTCCCGCGCCTTCGTCATCAGCTCGGCGTGGGGGACGACTTCGTTGACCAGCCCCAGGGCGAGGGCTCGCTCCGCAGGGATCGGATCGCCCGTGTAGACCAGCTCGCGCGCCCGCGTCAGACCCACGCGCCGCGACAGCCGCTGCGTGCCGCCGAACCCGGGCATGAGCCCGAGGTTCACCTCGGGCTGACCAAAGCGTGCCTTGTCGGAGGCGTAGATGAAGTCACAGCACATGGCGAGCTCGCAGCCGCCGCCGAGCGCAAAGCCGTTGACGGCTGCGATGACGGGAAACGCCGCGGACTCGATCACCAGTCCCAGCCGGTGCCCGGAGTCGCTGAAAACCTTGGCCTGCGCTGCGCTCAGCTCCGACATCTCGCTGATGTCCGCTCCCGCCACGAAGGCTTTGTCTCCGGCGCCCGTCAGGATCGCGACGCGGATCCTGGGCTCGGCCTCCGAGAGCGCGACGAAGGCTGCGGTGAGCTCGGCGAGCACCTTGGCGTTCAGAGCGTTGAGCTTGTCCGGCCGGTTGACGGTCACCGTCGCGATGCCGTCGGCGACTTCCAGCGTGATGGTTTCGTAATTCGGCATGACTCACCTCTCGAATGCGCGGCCGCTCTTCTGGCCCTTGTCGTCGTACACGTAGAACCCTCGCCCGACCTTCCGGCCGTACCACCCGGCGGCGACCAGGTTTCTGAGCAGGGTCGCCGGACGGTATTTGTCGTCGCCGAACTCGCGATGCAACACCTCGGCGATGAAGAGCAGCGTGTCGAGCCCAATCAGATCGGCGAGCTCCAGAGGGCCCATCGGATGGTTCAGGCCGAGCTTGGCTCCCAGGTCGATGTCCTCGGGTGTGCCCAAGCCCTCTTGCAGCACGAAGCACGCCTCGTTCAGGAAGGGCACGAGCATGCGGTTGACCACGAAGCCCGGCTGGTCCTTGCTGGTGATGACGCTCTTGCCGAGGGCCTCGCTCAGGTCCCGGATCACCGCGTAGGTCTCGTCGCTGGTCTGCACGCCCCGCACGAGCTCCACCAGTTTCATCAGCGGCACTGGGTTCATGAAGTGCATGCCGATGACCCGATCGGGACGTGAGGTCTGCCCGGCGAGCCGCGTGATGCTGATGCTCGAGGTGTTGGAGGCCAAGATCGCGTTGGGGCGCATCTTGGCGTCCGCCGACTTGAACAGTGCGATCTTCACGTCCAGGTTCTCGGTCGCCGCTTCGACGACGAGGTCGGCCGTGTCGAGGGCTTCTCCCGTGGGGTGGGGCGCGATGCGAGCGAGCAAGGCCTCGACGTCCCCGGCTTCGAGCTTGCCTTTGGCGACCTGTTTGGCCAGGACCTTCGCGATCTTGTCCTTGCCCTTCTTCGCGAGATCCATTGAAGCGTCGCTGAGCACGACGGAGAAACCTCGAGCTGCGGCCACCTGCGCGATGCCGCCACCCATTTGCCCCGCACCGATCACGGCGATGGTCTTGATGTCGCTGGACTTCATCTTCGCCCCGCTACCGCTTCGCCCTCGGGCGTGCAAGCCTTGCCGCAGAATGCTGCAACGCATCGCGGTCGCCCTGCTCGTGGGTTCGCTCGCCGGCTGCACCGTGCAGAGCGACGCGAGCTCGGCGGCGCGAGCGCGGATGCTCGTGCACAAGAACCAAGAAAAAGAGGCCATCGCTCTGCTGCGGCAGCACCTCGCGGCCCATCCGGACGCCGTCGACGAGCGCAAGCTCTTGATTCGGGTCCTGGCGCTGACCGGCGATCTCGGGGCCGCCGAGCGTGAGGCCAAGATCCTCGCCCAGCGACTCGGTCCCGGCGATCCGGCGCCCTGGATCGAAATGGGATACGCCTTCGAGCTCGCCCACCGCTACGATGAGGCGCTGACCATGTACGACCGCGCGGCCGAGGTCGCCCCCGCGCGAGTGGAGGGTCCCCGCGCCGGAGGTCTGCGAGCGGCCCAGTGGGGGGAGGTCGAGCTCGCCGAGCCGCGCTTGGCCGAAGCCTTGAAGCGCGATCCCCGGGACGCCCGGAGTTGGCACGCCTTGGGGCTCGTCCGGACGAAACTCGAGGATTTCTCAGGCGCCGAGCGGGCCTATCGGTCCGGTCTCGCGGCGGATCCCGCGTCCCTCGACAATCGGCTCGGCCTCGCGACTCTGGCGGTCGCTCGCAAAGACGCGGCGTCGGCCCTCGAGCACTACGAGGTGCTGTGCCGTGCCCGCCCCGAGCACGGCGATCTGCGACTCGGCCGCGCGTGGGCGCTGCTCGGCCTGGGTCGCCTCGGCGAAGCGGAGCGCGCGCTCGTCGACGCGGAGCGGCTCGGCGGCAGTCCGGGCGCAATCCGGGCGCAGAGGCGCCTCCTCTCCAAGCTCAAGGCGACAGCGGAAGCGCAAAGGATTCGCTAATTTAGAGGGCTTGTCACCCCCCCGCAGGGAGCCTAGGCTGCCCCTGGCTCCACGTGCGCTCGGGCGCGGCTGCGCGCCGCTCCAAAGCCGCACTGGGACTGCGATTTCCACCCGGGCCAGAGAATGCACGCTCAGACCATCCGGACCGCCCTCGGTCAGCTCCAAGACGACCCCGACCTCTCGTCCGCGTGGGACGCATTGACCGCCTCGGTCGACGCGGACGACCGCGACCTCGAGGGGGCCGATCTCCTTCACCTGCTCGACGCGGCGCGTTCGCGCCACGCCGACCGCGGCGAGTGGGACGCAGTGCTGCGTCTGCTCGAAGTCGCGCTCCCGGTGGCGAGGGCGAGCGAGCGAGAAGCCGAGCTCGTGAAGGAGCGAATTCGCGTGCAGCGCGACGAGCTCTTCGACGAAGACGCGGCGCTTCGCGGCGCGCGTCGCTACCTCGAGTTGGTTCCGAACGACAGCGCCGTGGTCGAGTCGGTCGAGGAGAGCGAAGGCAAGCGCGGGCGCTGGCGAGATCTCGTCACGACCTACCTGGGCGAGGCGGAGCAGGCACCGGACGACGTCTACAAGAGCTCGATGCTCATGCGCGCGGCCGAGATGGAGCTGCGCTTTGGCGCCGAGGCTGCGGATCCGAAGACCATCGCCGAGCGCCTGGAACAGGCCGTGCGCCTGGATCCTACCAACGTGCGCGCGGGCAAGATGCTGGAGCGGGTGCTCCGGCAGGGTGGGCGCTGGCAGGACGTCGTGCGCGCCCTCGAGCGCATGGCCGATCGCGCGGAATCACCCAAGGATCGCGTCGAGGCGGGCGTCCGCCTGGCGCGCACGTTCAAGGGTCGCCTGGAGGACGCCGAGCGCGCCGCCAAGGCCTATGAGCGCGTGCTCAAGGACCAAGCCGATCACGCCGAAGCCATGCGCTACCTGGGCGAACTCTACGAGAGCAGCGAGCGTTGGGACGACCTGGTCGCGCTCTACGAGCGCGACTTGAAGGGGCGAGAGCAGGCCAGTCCGGATCGCTTGGGCGACATGCTCCAGATCGCGATGCTGCTCTGGAAGAAGGCCGCGCGAGTGCACGAGGCCGAGAGCTGGTTCGAGCGCATCGCGCGCGTCGAACCGACGCAGCCTCTGGTGCTCGAGTTCTACCGCGAGTACGCCACCGTCGAGCAGGACGAGAAGCGACTGATGGACGTGCTCGGGGCTGCTCAGCGCGCCATGAAGGATGGGTCCGAAAAGACGGCGCTGAGCACCGAGATTGCACGCCTGGCGGAGGGCCAAGCCAACGCGCAAAAGGCCATCGAGCAGTACAAGGGCGTGCTGCGCCAGGAGCCGAGCAACGTCGAGGCGCGCGATGCGCTGAAGCGGCTGTACAAGCAGACCCAGGGCTACAACGCGCTGGTCGAGTTGTTGCGCCAGGAGCTGGAGCGGACCGATGCTACGGATTTGGCGGCACGCGTCGTCATCTTGCGCGAAGTCGCCACCGTCTACCGGGCGCATCTCAAGAGCGACACGGCGCTGGTCAGCGTGCTCAATCAGATTGTCCAACTCGACGAGAAGCTGGACGAGAACGACGTCCAAGAAGTGCGCGAGTTGGTGCAGCTCTACGAGAAGCTGCAGCGTTGGCGTGATCTGCTGACCAATCAGCTCCGACTCGCGGAAATCACGCCCGACATCGAGGAAAAGAAGGAACTCTACCGCGCCGTTGCCCGCCGATGGCTGGAGCAGTTCTCCAACGTGCAAAACGCGACGGACGCCTACGAGGCGCTGCTCGTGGTCGAGCCGAGAGACGCCGAAGCTCGGGAGCGGCTCGCCGAGCTGTACAAGAAGCGCCGCGCGTGGCCCGCGCTCTACGACCTCTACGAGCGCGAGGTCGCCGACCTGGAGGGTAGCGCCAAGATCCCCCTTCTCTCGGAGATGGCTCAGCTGGCGGCAGAGAGACTCAACCGCGGCGCCGAGGCCGTCGAGATCTTCAAGCGACTTCTCGAGCTCGACCCGGGTCGCAGTGAAGTGCTCGACGCGCTCGAGAAGCACGCGGAGCGCAGCCGCGACTGGGCAACGCTGGCGTCGGTGCTCGAGAAGCGCGTGGACGCGACCAGCGACGAGGCTCAGCGGCTCACCGTGCTCCAGAAGCTCGGCGGAGTGTACGCCGACCAGCTCACGGACCACGCCGCTGCGGCCGGCGCGTGGCGCCGCGTGCTCGAGCTTCAGCCGGGGCACCCGCGCGCGCTGCGCGTGCTCCGCGACGCCTACCTTTCTGGCTCCGATTTCGACGGCCTCGAGAGCCTGTACGCCTCGCAAGACGACTGGGAGGGTCTGGCCGAAGTGCTGAGCGCCGCCGCGGACCGCGCGAAGGACGACGCCGCCAAGGTCGACCTCTCGTATCGCGCCGCCGCGATCCTCGAAGACAAGCTGGGCCAACCCGATCGCGCGTTTCGCTCCTATGAACGCGTGCTTTCGGTGGATCCGACCGACGCGCGGGCGGCCAAGGCGCTGATCCCGCTCTACGAACACGACCAGAAGTGGGCGCGGCTGCCGGCGCTGTACGAGATTTTGGCAGAGCGGGCCGAGGCGGGAACTGACAAGCTCGAGTGGCTCACCAAGCTCGTGGACGTGGCGAGCCACAAGCTCGCCGACAAGAAGGCGGCGGCGGGTTACGCCCGGCGCGCCTACGAGCTTTCGCCCAGCAGCGCCGAGGCCCTGGCTCTGCTCGAAGAAACCGCGCGCGCGGCCCAGGCATTTGGCGAGCTGGCGGGTGCTCTCGAGGCGCGCATCGCGTCGATGCCGCGTGCGACCACCGCCGACGCGGAAGCGCCTCCGGCCGAGAAGGGCAAGAAGCGCGGCAAGAAGAAGGGGCGGGACGAAGCAGTCACCGTGCCCGACGGCGTCGCGGCCCGCGCTTCGGCGATCATGGACGTCGAGCATCGGGCGCTGTCGCTCAAACTCGCTGGGTTGTACGCATCGGAGCTCGGGCGCACCGACGACGCCATCGCCATGTACAAGGGACTCCTGGAGCGCGACGCTGCGGACGCGGACGCCGCGGGCGCCCTCGAGGCGCTGTTGCGTCAGCACGATCGTCGCGATGATCTGCGTTGGCTGCTCGAGCTGAGGGTGCAGAGCGCTCGAGGCGAGGCCGAGCAGGTGCAGATCCTGAGCGACTGGGCCACCCTCGAAGAAGACGTCTTCGAGTCGCAAGAGCGGGCCGTCGACCTGTACCGACGCGTGATCGAACTCGATGCCGGCGACGCCAACGCGATGCGTGCGCTACCCCGGCTCTTGCTCCTGAGCGATGACGCCGCGGGGGCGGCTCTCGTGATCGAGAAGCATCGTGACCGTCTGGCCGGCGACGATCTCGCGCAACGTGAGGTCGAGCTCAGCGAGCTGTACATGCTGCGCCTCGAGCGCTTCGACGACGCCCTCAACTCGGCCGTGCGGGCGTTGGAGCTGACGCCCGGCAACCCGCGAGCGATCAGCGTGCTCGAAAAGCTGATGGAGCGAGACTCCACCCGCGTGCGGGCGGCGGAGGTCCTGGCGACGCAATATGCGAGCGGCGGAGACGCGCGGCGCGAGACGCAAGCGCTGTCCGTGATGCTCGCTCAGGCGCAGGATCCGGCGGAGCGCCTGGACATCTATTCTCGACTGGCGCAGGTCCACGACGAAAAGCTCGGCGCCCACGGCAACGCGCTCGACGTGATGCTGGCCGCCGTTCGCGAGTTCCCCACCGAACTCGAGGCCTGGGATCGCGCCGAGGCGCTGGCTGCGGCGGCAGGTCGCCCGACCGATCTGGCGGAGGCCTTTCGGGAGATCCTCAGCACGGAGCTCGACCGCGGCGTCGAGATCGAGCTGTGCGAGCGAGGCGCGCGTCTTTACGAAGACAAGCTCGGCGATCCGATCGGTGCGACGCCCTACCTCGAACGCGTGTTGAAGCTCGATCCCGGCAACGAGCGGGCATTCCTGCGTCTCAAGGACATCCTGACTGCGGCGGAGCGTTGGAGCGAACTCGAATCTCTCTACGACGGCGCGGCCGCCGCGACCGACGACCCAGTGCGCAAGTCCGAGATGCTGGTGGAGGTCGCGCTGGTCTGCGAAGAGATCATCGACGACGCGGCCAAGGCTACCCGTCACTACGAACGCATTCTCGAGCTCGAGCCGAGTCACGACGGCGCTGTCCGCGCCCTCGACCGCCTCTACGGGCGGCTCGAACGCCACGAAGACCTCGCCGGTCTGCTCGGGCGACGAGTCGAGTTGGCGACCGGCGACGAGCTCTTGGAGATCGAGCTTCGGCTGGCTCGCATCGAGTTGGATCGCCTGCACCGCCCGGAGCGGGCCATCGGTCACGTCGAGCACGTGCTGCGCGAGCGCCCCAACGACTACGACGCGCGCGAGGTCGCCGAGAAGCTCTTGGGCATCGGCAGCATGCGCGGACGCGCAGCCAAGATCTTGGAGGGGGTCTACGAGGCCCGCGACGAGGTGCGTGACCTGGTCCGGGTATTGGGGATCCAGCTCGAAGAGGTCGACGAAGCGATGCGCGGCGGCGACGCCGAGGCGATGAAAGAGGACGAGCGCCGGGAACTCCTGCGCCGGATCTCCACTCTTCGTGTCGAACGGCTCCACGACGACGCCGGGGCATTCGAAGCGCTCGCGAGGCTGGTGCCCCTCGATCCGCTCGACGCCGAAGCGCGGGAGCGCCTGCTGGAGGTCGGCCGCCGCACCGGCGCGCACGCGCGGGTCGCCGACGTCCTGAATCAGGCCGCAGAGAAGGCCGATACGGCCGGGCTCCAGGCCGAAATCCTGATGAAGGCCGCCTCGATCCACGAGGATCTCCTGGACGACGGCCCGCGCGCCGAGGAGACCTATCGGCGAGTGCTCGAGCTCGACGAGTCGGACGCCCAGCTGGTCGTACCGGCGGCGCAGGCCCTGGAACGTATTTACGTCACCTCGAATCAGCACAAGAAGCTGGCCGGAGTCCTCCAGACCCAGGTCGTTCTCGAGCAAGACGGCGAGAAGCGACGCGAGCTTCTTGGGCGACTCGGCGAAATCCACCAAACCGTGCTCGAAGACGACGCCGGCGCCATCAAGGCCTGGAAGGCGCTGCTCGAAGAGAACCCCGCCGACGAGCTGGCGCTCGCGTCCCTCGACGCGCTCTACCAGAAGACGGAGAACTGGTCCGACCTCGCCGGCATTCTCGACCGCCGACGGGAAGTGACCGATGACGCCGATCTGCGGAGAAAGCTCATGGTGCGCATCGCGGAGCTGCAGGCGGATCGTCTCGCCAACGTCTCCGATGCCATCGAAGCTTGGCGTGCGGTCGTCGACGAGTACGGCTCGTCGCTCGAATCCCTGCTGGCCCTCGAGCGGCTCTATCAATCAGCCGAGCGCTGGGACGATCTCGGCGAGACCTACGGCGCCCATCTGGAGATCGTCCAGAGTGACGCGGAGCGACTCGACCTCTTGGCCAAGCTCGGCGATCTGAGAGGCGAGAAGCTTCGCGATCTCGAGGGCGCTCTCGACGCCTATCGTCGAGCACTCACCCTCGACACGACGCACTCCGCGAGTCGCGCCGCCCTCGAGAAGCTGCTCGACTCCGGGGAGTCGCTCGCCCGCCGAGAGTCCGCGGCGATCCTTCATCCAATCTACGAGGGCGAGGGAGCCCACGAGGCGCTCTTGCGCGTGATCGAAATCGACGTCGCCGCCACCGACGACGCCGTCGAGAAGGTGGAGGCACTCGAGAAGGCGCTGCACATCGCCGAGCACTCGCTGGAAGACCCTCGTCGCGCCTACGACTTCGCAGAGCGTGCGCTCCGGGAAGCCGTCGGACACACCGACCTCGGCGTTTGGCTCAACCATCTGGAGCGGACGGCGAGCGCCGCGGGGCGACACGCCGATCAGGTCAAGTTGCTCTGCGACGTCGTTCCCAACATCTTCGACGGAGATCTGCAGCTGTCTGTCACGCTCAAGATCGCTGACGCCGCTCGGCAAAAGCTCTCGGACAAGAAGCTGGCGCGTGAGTACTACGAAAAGGCTCTGGAGCTCCGGGCCGAGGACCGCCACGCGCTGCTCGCGCTCGAGTCGCTCTACGAAGAAGAAGGCGACTCGCCGGCTCTGCTCGGCATCTTCGAGCGGCGCATCGAGAGCGCCGAGACAGACGACGAGCGAAAGGCGCTGTCGTACCGGAAGGCCCGGCTGCTCTCCGATTCGTTGAACGACAACGCAGGGGCCGTCAGCGCCTACGAGTCGATTCTGGATATTGCCCTCGAGGAGGACGCGCTTCACGCGCTCGAGTCGCTCTACGCTCTAGAGGAGCGCTGGCAGGACTGGGTCGACCTGTGTCGGCGCCAGCTCGACGCAGGCAAGGGCGTCCCGGCTGACTTGCACGTGAAGATGGCGCGGGTGCTCGCCCAGCGCATGCAAGAAGTCCCGCGAGCCTTCGACGAACTCGAAGAAGCGCTTGGCGCCGAGAAGCAGCACGCAGGAGCCATCGCAGAGCTCGAGGCGCTGATGACGAGCGGGGACGACGCAGAGCACCGGGCTCGCGCCGCCGGCATCCTGGAACCCGTCTATTTGTTGCGGGCCGACTTCAGCAACGTCATGGCGACGATCCAAGCCCGGCTCGAGGTCAGCCAAGACCCCGACGAACGCCGCGAGCTCCTGTCGCGTCTGGCTCAGCTCTACGAGGAGCAGAAGGAAGACTACGTCGCGGCACTGGAGACCACGGCGAAGTTGCTGCACGAAGATCTCTCGGACAGCTCGAGCATCACGGAGCTCGAGCGCCTGGCCAAGGTCGCTGGAGCCGAGAGACGCCTGGCCGAGATCTACGCGGCGGAGCTCGAGAACATCGTCACGGACGAACCGGCTACGGCGGCGCTCGCGCGGCGCACGGGCGAGATCTTCGCCGAACTCGGCGATCACGAGCGCGCGCTGGTCTTTTCGCGGCGTGCGCTGGCCTTCGAGCCCGAGAGTCGAGAGCTCTTCGACTCCGTCGACGCCATTTTGGTCAAGACGGACCGCGCTGCGGAACGGGTGGAACACTATCGCGCGGCGCTCGACCATCGCTTCGAACCGGCCGACCGGCTAGCCGCGCTGCATGTAGTGGCGGAGCTAGAGCGAACGCGGATGGGCAACGCCGATGCCGCCATCGAGACGTATCGTGCGGCGCTCGACGTCGATGAACGTGACGAGCGAACGCTGAACGCGCTCACGGAACTCTATCGCGAGCGTGAGCGTTGGACCGACCTGGCCGAGCTCTACCTGCGCCGGGCCGAGAGCGCCCTCGATCCCGAGGTCGCGGCGCCCGGCCGCCTGGCGCTGGCGCGTCTCTATTTGAAGGAGCTCCGGGAGCCCGATCGCGCGGTGGACCAGCTCGAAGAGATCGTGCGCAGCGTGCCCGGGCACCCGGAGTCGGTCTCCGAGTTGGAGAGACTCCTGGAGCACGAGGGCCTCAAGCTGCGGGTGGTCGAGATCCTGCGCCCGCTTTACGAAGGCGCGGACGACTGGAAGCGTCTGGTGCGCCTCAACGAGGACCGCTACGCGTTGGCGGAGTCGCCACCGGAAAAGGTCGCGGTCCTCAGGGAGACGGCCCGCCTCTGGGAGGAGCGCGGCCGCGACGCCGAGCGGGCGTGCCGTGCGCTACGCGTCGCGGTGGGGCTCGACCCCGACGACGGCGAGACACGCACCGAGTTCGAGCGGCTGACCGAGCTCACGAACGGTTGGGACAAGCTGACGGAGAGCTACGAGGCTTCCCTCGAACAGAATCCCGATTTGGTGTCGCGCCGAGAGCTCTTGGCGAAAATCGCGGAGGTCCACGATACCCGCCGCGACGATCCGCGAGCGGCGCTGAGTGCCTACGAGCGAATGCGTCAGGTGGACGAGTCCGACGTCGAGGTGCTGGCTCGGATGGAGATGTTGGCGACGCTGCTCAGCGACTGGGCAGTGCTGGTCAATGTGCTCTCCTCGAAGGCCGAGTACGTTCTGGACGACGACGAGCGTGCCAGCCTGTTCCGGCGAGTGGGCGAGGCCAAGCGCGACATGCTCGAGGACGTTCCGGGCGCCATCGTCGCCTACGAAAGGGCGCTCGAGCTCGACGCAGAGAGTGCCTTTACCGTCGATTGCCTGATCGAACTGCGCGAAGGTGGCAGCGAGGCCGAGGTGCTCGCTGAGCTGTACCAGCGCCGCGTCGACCTCTGCGGCGAAGACGACGCCGATTTGAAGTACGACCTGCTCTGCCGCGCGGCCAAGACTCAGGAAGCCAAGCTCTCGGATCGGCCGAAGGCCATCGATCTTTTGGGCCAGGCGTTGGCAGTCCGCGCCGCGGATCCCGAGGTGCTCCGCGAGCTGGACCGGCTGTATCGCGCCGAAGAAATGTGGCCCGAGCTCCTCGACAACTTGAAGCTCGAAGCGAGTCGCGCCGAGTCGGCGGACGAGCGCGCGCGGCTGCGGCGCGAGATGGGTACTCTCTTGGCCGAGAGGCTGACGAGCTACGACGAGGCGCTCGAAGCGTATCGTTTGGTGCTCGACGAGCTGCCCACCGATACCGAGACCGGGTCCCGGGTGTTCGCGCTGGGCAGAGAACACGAGGACTTGCGCGCGACGGTGACCGGCATCTTGGTGCCCGTGCTGCGCGCGACCGAGCGCCACGAAGAGCTGACGGCTGCTCTCGAAATGCGCCTGAGCATCGAGGCGGATCCGAATCAGCGCGCGGAAACCCTGCGGACCATCTCGGAGGTCTTGGATGCCAAGCTGAGTCGCCCCGCCGACGCCCAGGCCGCTCTCTTGCGGGCCCTCGCCGAGCGGCCCGACGACGGCGACTTGCACGGGGAAATCGAGCGATTGTGCGCGGCCAGCAACGGCTGGGGCTCGTACGCCGACGCCCTCGCCGAACGCGCGAGTAGCACCTTCGAACCCGAGGTCGCCAAGGAGCTCTGGTCGCGACTCGGGCGCATCGCCGAGGAGCGACTCTCGAACGACGCGCGGGCCGTCGAGGCCTACGGCCACGCCCTCGAGCAAGCGGGCGAAGAGCCGGGGTTGCTCGAGTCCCTGGATCGCCTGCACGGGAAGATGGGCAACGCCCAGGCTCTGGCGGACGTCGTCGAGCGGCGCATCGCCCTCGAGTCCTCGGACGCGGGGCAGGCCGAGCTCTATCACCGCCTCGGGGTGATCCAGGTGCGGGACTTCAAGGAGTCCGCCCGAGCGCTCGCGTCGTTCCGCATGACGATAGAGCGCGCGCCCGAGCACGACGGCGCCGCCGAGGAGCTCGAGAAGCTGACCGCGGAGCGCGATTTGTTCGAGGAGGCCGCGGAGGTCCTCGAGTCCGTCTACCGCCAACGCGGCAAGACCGATCGCCTGGCGTCGCTCTACGAGAAACGCGTCGGATACGCCGAGAGCCGGGAGCAGCGCATCGACATGCGCAAGAGCCTGGCGCGCGTGCTGGAGGACGACGCGAAGGACGCGGGCGCCGCCCAACGTGTCCTGCAGCAGGGGTTGAGTGACGATCCTTCGGACTCGTCGCTACTCGACGAGATCGAGCGCTTGGCGGCCATCACCAACAACTGGGAGGGCGCAGCGGCGGCGCTCCGAGCCGCGGTCGACGAAAACCCGGACCTGGGTCGCGAGTTCGCGCGGGACCTGTGTGTGCGTGTCGCCACTTGGCAACGCGACAAGATGGAAGACTCCGCCGCTGCCGAGCGGTCGCTGGCCAAGGCCCTCGAGGTCGACCCGAGCAGCGACGACGTGTTGGTGCTGATCGAGCAGCTCCAGCGAACCGCCGGTCGCGAACGCGATCTGATCGAGACCCTGCGCCGACGGGCCAAGCTCCAGTCCGACGACAGCCGACGCGAGGACTTCCATCGCGAAGCCAAGGGGCTCGCGGATGGCCTCCAGGACCCAGCGCTGGCGGAGGCGTTGGTCCGCGAGTTGCTCGCGCACGACGACGCGAGTTTGTGGGGACTTTCGGAGCTCATCGAACTCCGAGAGCGCGCCGGGGATTTCCCCGAGACGTTCCAGCTGCTCACGCGTCGAGCCGAAATCGGCGCGACGGGCAGCATCGTGCGCGAGCTCAGGCACCGCGCCGCGCGGATTGCGCGGCACGAGCTCTCCCAGCTCGAGGACGCCATCACCCTTTACGAGCAGCTCTTCGAGGACGATCCCCAGGACCGCGTCGCGTCTAGCGCGCTGAGAGAGCTCTACGGCGCGTCCGAGCGCTGGGAGAACCTCGGTCAGCTGCTCGAGCGCTTGGTCAATCTGTGCGACGCGCCGGCGGACCGGAGCGCCCTTCGAATCGAGCTTGCCAGGCTGAACGTCGAGCGCTTCGAGGCCATCGACACCGCGGTCGAACTGCTTCGGATCGTGCTGGACGACGACGCGGGCAACGGCGACGCCGTCGTGACCTTGAGCGAGCTCTACGAAAAGGCGCACCGCGACGAGGAGCTAGCGGAGTTGCTCTCCGCTCAGATCGAGGGGGCCCGCCAGCGCGGTGATACCCAAGCCGAGCTGCGCTTCCAGGTGCGGCTCGGTGAGATCTACGACACCCGGATCCAGGACCGTACCAAGGCCATTGCGACCTACCAGACCGTGCTCGAGCGCGACGGCTCGCACCGTGGCGCGCTCGAGGCGCTTGCCCGGCTCCACCAAGCCGGCAACGAGCTGGCGGCCGCCGCGAGCGTCCTTGACCGCTTGATCGCCGTGAGTACCGGCGACGAGGCAGTGCGCCTGTGCGGCACGCTTGCGGATGTGCACGAGACCCTGGGCGACAAGCTCTCGGCGGCCGCCGCCCTCGAACGCGCTCTGGAGGTCGACAAGACCCAGCGAGAAGTCCGAGAGCGTCTGCTCGCGCTCCATCAGGAGAGCGAGTCCTGGGACAAGCTCGCCGCCCACTTGATCACCGACGCCGAGCTCGCGACGTCGGTCGACGAACAGGTCGCGTTGCTCCGGCGCGCTGCCGACACCCACGCCGCAAAGCGCAAAGATTGGGCCGAGTCGGCGCTGGTTTTGGAGCGCGCGAGCGCCCTGCGCCCGGACGACCGGGAGCTCTTGCTCTTGCTCTGCGACGCCTACAGCGCGTCCGGCAAAGGCAAGGCCGCGGCCGAAGTACTGCAGAAGATCGTGGACAGCTACGGTGGCAAACGCTCCAAGGAGCTCGGGGAGATCCACCGTCGCCTGGCCGATGCTCACCTCGCCGACGGCGACACCGAAAAGGCGTTGGGCGAGCTCGACAAGGCCTTCCGTATCGAGCCCGGAAATGTCCATGTGTTGAAGGCGCTCGGGCTCGTGGCCATTCGTGTCGACGATCTCAAGAAAGCCATGCAGATGTTCCGAGCTCTGCTCTTGCAGAAGCTCGACAGCGACTCGCCGATCACCAAGGCCGAGGTCTTCTTCCATCTAGGCGAGATCCACGCCAAGCAAGACGAGAAGCCCAAGGCCATTCAGATGCTCGAGCGAGCGATTCAAGCTGACGACGGCCTCGAAAAGGCGAAGCAGCTCTTGGCCGAGCTCAAAGGCTGAGCGCTCGAGGACCCGCCCGGATGCGGCGTTTCGTCGGCCTGTCGTTCGGGTTCTTGGTCCGGGTCTGGCTCTGGACCCTGCGCGTGAAGCTGTACTCACCCGTGGAGCTCTCGACGATGCCACCAAGCGTGTTTGCGTTTTGGCACGGGAGGCAGATGCCGCTGCTCGCGGCGCGACGCCGTCGCCCGAGCGTCGCCATGGTCAGCCGCTCCGTCGACGGCGAGCTCCAAGCGGGAGTGCTCCGTGCCCTCGGCGTCGGCAGCGTGCGCGGGTCGAGCTCGCGAGGCGGCGCGGTAGGCCTGGCGGCGCTCATTCGCCGGGTCACACGCCGTCGCGAGCACGCCCTGTTTGCGGTGGACGGGCCGCGCGGGCCGGCCTTTCGCGCCAAAGCCGGCGCGGCGAAGGCGGCCGTGCTCTCCCGCGCGCCGCTCTTGCCGGTGGGCAGTCGAGCGCGATGGGGCTTCCGGTTGTCCCGGATTTGGGACGATTTCTTGGTCGTATTGCCCTTCTCGCGAGTGGTGATCGTGGTGGGCGCGCCACTGGATGCCGAGGCGGCGCTGGCGGATCCGCGCTTGATCGATTCGGCGATTGTCGCGGCCGGTGACCGCGCCGCGCACGAGCTCGCCCTGTGGGGTGCCCCGTGACCACCCGCGTTTGGATCGACGGCCTCGTGCACGAACCCGAAGCTGCCGTCGTCAGCGTGTTTGACCGTGGGTTCCTCTACGGAGACTCCGTATTCGAGACGCTTCGGACCTATGGCGGGCGAGCCTTCGCTTTGCTCGAGCACTTGCAGCGCCTCGAGCGGAGCGCCGCGAAGGTGTTCATCGAGTTGCCGGTGTCACTCGAGGTCCTCGGGGCGGAGATCGAGGCCGCCGTCGCAGCGACGGGCAACGCAGAGTCCTACGTGCGCGTGATCGTCACCCGCGGCAGCGGTCCGCTCGGTCTGGATACCGGCTTCGTGGCGCATCCGCTGCGCGCCATCATCGTTGGGAGGCTCGAGCCGCCGCCGCCGGAGGCATACGACCGCGGCATCGCCGTCGTGACCTACCGGACCCAGCGGGTCTCGGAGGCGACGGAGGCGGCAGGTACCAAGGTCGGCAACTACCTCGTGGCCGTGCTCGCGATGCGCAGCGCCCGGGCCGAGGGCGCGAGTGAAGCGTTGATCGTCGACGGGGGTGGCAACGTGGTGGAGGGCGCAACGTCCAACGTGTTTGCGGTCCGCGAGGGCCGCCTCGTGACGCCCCCCGAAGAGGTCGGCATCCTGGCAGGCATCACGCGTTGGTTCGTGCTCGGCGTGGCCCGGGACCTGGGCATCGAGGTCGAGCTTCGTCCGCTGCCGGCATCGGAACTGATCGGGGCCGACGAGGTCTTCATTTCGTCGAGCATTCGCGAGCTTCTGCCGGTGGTTCGGGTCGATTCGGAGCCCGTCGGGGCGGGCCGTCCCGGTCCGATGACCCTGCGGCTACGCCAGGCGTTCCGAGAAAAGGTGAGGGGTGTCATGGGCTTGGAGGTCTGACGGCAACCTGGGTTTCGGGCTCCGGGGCAGGGAAGAAACCCAAAGGTTCTGCGTAGACTGATGGGACGAGGTACCTGGAAGACCATGAAGCACATCTTAGGAACTTTGGCGCTCGGGCTCATGACGCTCACCTTGGTGGGCGCCAGCGGATGCAAACTCGCGGAGTGTCCGGACAACGAGCAGGAGAGCTCGGAGGGCACCTGCATTCAGGGCAAATCCCTGACCAAGTTCGACGGCACCGACGTCCCGAAGACGGTTCCTTACCAGGCTGGCGGCTCGGTGACGATCTCGGCCGTGTACGGCAACGTGACCGTCGAGGGCGGCGCCGCGGCAGGTACCGTGGAAGTGATCTTCAAGCCTTTCGATTTCGAAGCTTACGACGAGAAAGAGCTGGCGACGCGCCAGATGAACGAGGACCTGGACCTGAAGATCCAGGACGGGGCAAATGTCGACGTCATCGCCGCAAGGAAGGGCGATCCGACCAACGGGCTCGGCACTTCCATCACCGTGAAGTTGCCGCCGGAGTTCGACGGGAACCTGACCATCATGAATCATGGTGACGGCCCACTCGCCAACGCGGGTGAGTTCGACGTCGACGTGAACGCCGTGGCATCTGCCAAGACGGTCACCCTCACGAACAAGGCTTCGCTCGGCGACTGTACCGTAAAGGGTGGGCCCAGCGTCGTCAGCACCGGCGTCACCTGCCGAGAGACGGTCACCGTGCTCGACGTCAGCGACGACGTGAACATCACGACGGAGGGAGACGGTGGAGACGATCCGTCGGTCGTGCTCCGCGTGAGCCAGGTTTCGGCGGCCGCCAAGGGCGGGAAGATCAGCGTGACCGGGGAGGGCAGCATCAGCGCGACTTTCCCCGCGTCGGGCAACTATTCGCTGCACGCGAGCGCCCCCCACGGCGCCGTCGACACCGGCGCGGCTCCGAGCGGTTGCACCGCGTCCGAGGCTGGCGCAACCGACAAAACCGTGACCTGCGGCGCCGGCGGTGCGGCTTACGGCCTGTCCACGCAGGGCGAGAACGGCGTTTTCGCCGAGGGTAACGTCACGCTCAGCTACAAGTGACGGTGCAAGCGCCGACGCGCCGTGGTAGGTATGCCGCACACATGAACCTCACGCGAGTTCTTCTCATCCTCGCCGGCGTCACTGCATCTTCCCAGGCGCTAGCTCTTTCGCAGAGCAAGCACCGGGCGCTCAGCGACGACGCCTGTCGCGGCGTGGGCTTGCCGATGGACTTCTGCGATGAGGTCGGCGCGGCCTCGTACAACGTCGACCGCTACGAATGGGAGCTGCTCGCGGCGCACGCTCAACCCGAAGAGGGGCAGTCGCACTGCGACGCCGCATTGGCGGTGACGGGGCGAGTGGCGTCGCTGGGCAAAGAGCTCCGCGCGCTGCTCGCGGCGCCGGGGGCCACCAAGGACAGGGCGTCGATCGAGGCCATCGCCAAGGCCCTCGGGCGTACGCTGCACACGCTGCAAGACAACTGTGCGCACAGCGGTGTGTCCAACACTCAGCACGCGTGGTTCTCGCTCTCGGACTCGTGTCTGGACACCACGTTGAGCCCAGATATCCAGCCAGAGGCCCTGAAGTGCGCCAAAGAACAGTCGGTTCTGGCCCTCGATGCCTTCGTCGTCGCCTACAAGGCCGCTGCGCTGAAGCCGAGCTCGTTCAAGATGTACAAAGAGGACAACGAGCCCCTCGGGATGTACTTCCCGCCGCGCGGCGGCGTGTGTGAGTTCCTGAAAGGCGCCGACACCTGGGACGGCGTGGATCGGCGCTGGAACAACGAGCTGGTCGTGCCGGCGCTCGGCGGACAATTCTCGGCGAACCTGACCGTCGATCCCGAGACCCCGGCCACCGATCTCTGCGCTGGAAACCCGGACGCCATCGCGCTCCAAGCGGCTCCGCCCGTGGAGGTTGCGCAGAAGACCGAGTGGTGCAACTCGATCAAGCTCTACTGCGCCGGCAAGTCCGACGGCGTGGACGAGTCGCCGCCCTGGGAAGAGCCGAGTCCGAGCGCCGATCCGGTTGGCGCCAACGGCGAGAGCGACGCGGGCTGCACCGTGCGCGGCGACGCTGGCCCGAGCGCGTGGGCGGCCTTGCTCGGTGCGCTTGGGGCCGCGGGCTTGCTCCGACGCCGCAAGCGCTAGCCGCAAGCACGCGCCTCGAGCAGCCGTCGCAGCGACTCAGGGCGTTGGGTCGGGTGGAGCGTCTTCTGTCGGCAACGTGCGGACGGGAATGCGCAGGCTACCGCCGCCGCGGGCCAAGAGCAGGCTCACGGCCTTCTCGAAGAAGCCCTTGAGGAAGCCGATTTCGTGCGGAGCGTCGGTGATCAGTCCCCGTGACTCGATGCCGGTGATCGTGGCAGCGACATCGAGGGCCTTCTGCTCGCCCTCGCGGCCGAGGATGCTGAGCGCGCTGTCCTTCATGGCGCGAACCAGATCCCTGCGTCGGTCCGGTGAGAAGTAGCGGTCGGTCGCCGCGATGATCTCGGCATCGAGGACCGCCTTCAGCGTCGCGGGATCGGGCTCCTCGCCGGGTGAGACGGTCTCACCGACCTTTTGAAGCATCTCGTCGACGGCTTCGCGGGTCGGAAACCAGCCTCGGAACTCCGGCAGGGCGTGCAGCATGGCCGACGCGCGTGCGACGATGAGCGCGTCTTCCGGGGCGAGTTCGAGCCCCTCTTCGTCGAAGGGATGCGACGGAGCTGCCTCGGGGATGGGCTCGAGTAGCGCCCGCGCGCTGGTGAAACCGAGCGGCTCCGGGACGCCGTTTTCGGCGTGCAGCTTGCGCGCTTCGGCGATGCGGTGGCGAACCCACTCGACCGGCACCTTCAGCGGCTTGTACTGAGCCCCCGGAAGTGACTTGGTCATGTTGGTCTTGAGCTGTGACAACGAGTGATCGCCGATCTCGATCCGATGCACGCCTACGGTGTCGTTGAGCACGACGAAGGCGGTCCGGTAGCGGCTGGCGCCGCTGTGCGACGCCAAGACGAGGAGCGTGTTCCCGGCGGTATCCGGGGGCATCATCCAGGCCTCGAGCACCGCGTCCTTGGGCGGACCTGCCAGCGTGGCTGCGCGCTTGCGTTCCGGGAGGCCGATGCCGCGGCTCTTGAGCACGCCGATTCCGCGGCGTGCAGCTTTGCGCTCGGCGCCTTGTCCTCGCTCGGCGACCTCGGCCACGGCGGCGGAGTTTCCGCGTTTCACCCAGGCGTCGACCAGCTGGGTTGCTCGTCCGCCCGCGCTACGAATCGCGTCGCCGGCCCCTTCCGCGCTGACGTTCAAGGACTTCTCGTCGAATTCGGTGCTGGTGCTTTCTCGAGTCATGATCCACTCTTTTTCACGATTTGCGCGATGCCGTCGATCTCGACGCGAGCGCCCTTGGGTAGTGCGGAGACTTGAACCGTGGCGCGGGCCGGAGGGCTGTCACCGAAGCGTTCGGCGTAGACGCGGTTGACGGCTGCGAAGTCCGCGAGGTCTGTCAGGTAGATGGTCGTCTTGACCAGATCTGCAAAGTCGGCGCCGCCTGCCCGCAGCACGAAGCCCAGGTTGTCCAGCACGCGTCGGGTCTCGAGCTCGATGTCACCGCTGACCAGCTCGCCGGTGCTCGGATCGATGGGGATCTGCCCGCTCAGGAACAGCGTGTCGCCCGAGGACACCGCCTGGGAATACGGTCCGATGGCGGCGGGGGCCTGTGGGGTCGAGATCACGTGTCGGGTCATGACGGCCGGCGCATCTTGGCGCCGGAGCTGCGCCAGATCAACCGGAGGATCGCGGCTGATTTCCGAGGCCGATCCGCCTGCCTGAGGGCCGAGCTGGGTCCCTCGCACCGGCACCTGGGGTCCCCGCGGCGCGCCTCACTCGAGTCGAGGGTCCGGCTGCGCCGACGCAGGAAGGCTGCACCGCCAAGGCGCCGAGGTCGCCAAGAATTTGAGGTGGCAGGAGCCAAGTACGGCCCTTGACAAGCTTGGACACGGCGGAGGTCGGGGCAGCGATCGAGTCCACAGGCTCATCGGTCTTGGTCCGGACTCCTCATCTACTTTCAACGTCGCGGTGCTTCGTCGCGGCATCAAGCGCATCCTGGCGCTCTCGGCGGCTTGGCGGTTCGTCTCCTCCCAGAAGCGCATCAGTGACTGTTGAGCGCTGCCCGATCAGCTGCCCATCGAACGGCGCCCGTCGATGGCTCGCCCCAAGGTGATTTGGTCGGCGAACTCGAGATCGCCGCCGTGGGGCACGCCGCTCGCGATGCGCGAGACGCGGAGCTTGGCGGCGGCGAGCTCCCGCGCCAGCAAGAGAGCCGTCGCCTCGCCGTCCACGCTGGGCGGCGTGGCGATGATCACCTCGCGCACGCCATCTTGCTCGAGCCGCGCGAAGAGCGCGGGCATGGGCAGCTCATCTGGACCGATGCCATCCAGGGGCGAGAGCAGTCGGCCGAGCACGAAGTATCGGCCGCGCATGGCACCGCTGCGTTCGATAGCCAGCAGATCTTGGACGCGCGCCACCACGCACAGCAGCGAAGGGTCTCGGCGGTTGTCTCGGCAGATCCGACAGATCCGCTGAGACTGCTCGTCGACCTCCGCGAGGTTGCCGCAGCGTTGACACGGACCGACGCTGACGGATGCCTCGAGCAGCTCGTCACCAAGTTGGCGCGCGAGCTCGCCCTGCTCCGTCGCGAGAAAAAGGCAGTAGCGCTGCGCGGTCTTCTCGCCGACGCCTGGCAGGCGTGCGAAGAGCTGCATCAGGCGCGAGAGCCGCTCGGGGAGCACGCTTCCTTGTCGACGCGCCGCGCGCCGACGTCAATCCGAAGCGATCTTCAGGTCCTTGATCCGGGCGCCCAGGATCTCCATGGCGTCCACAACGCGGGGGTGCTGCTTGGCCTTCGCGATGGCGCGCTGCACGCGGCTCTTGCGTTCGCGGGCTTGCTGGGCAGCGACCGTGTCAAAGCCCCGGGAACGCTCCGAGTCGAGCTCGACGACGACGTGCACACGAGCGCCGAAGTGATCGCTGGCGGCCTGGGTCAGGGCCGCGACCGCTTCTTTCTCCGAAGCCTGCGTCGCGATCACGCTGTCGGGCTCAAAGCCCACCACGAGCTCGGTTGGGGTCACGCTGAGCGGCGCCGCGTGCTGATAGAATGCAGCGAGCTCGGGTCGCACTGTGGCCAGTCGCTCCAGGATGCCGATGAAGGCCACCGTGGCGAAATCTGCGGAGCGCTCTTCCGGTTCTGGGTCGGCGCGTGGTCGTGCAGACGCCGGCGCGGGCGCGGGAGCGGGGTTGGGCTGCGGGCGGGCCGGTGGAGGTTCGTCGCGGCGATCCCGTGGGGCGCCGGGGCCCTCACTGGATCGAGGCTCGCGCGGCCGGGGCCGCGCTTCGGGCGGACGTGCGCCAGACAGGCCCGGCGGGCCCTCCCGGGGCGGCTCGCGTCGCGGAGCGGAGCCGAGTCGGCGCTCGAGCTCGCGCAGTCTTCCGATCAGATCGTCGATGGGCAGGAGCGGCGGCCGGCGCGCCAGGCGGACCAGCAGCATTTCGAGGGCGGCCCGGGGCTGACCGCTGCGCACGACGTCGTCGAAGCCCTGGGAGAACCCCTGATGGAGTCGCAGCAGGTCGTCAGCGTCCGTGCTCTTCGCGAGCTCCATGACGTCGCGGCGCTCGTCGTCGGCGAGATCGATGAGGTCGCCGGGTTCGGCGCAGACCTTCGCCACCACGATGTCCCGCATGAGAGCGAGCAGATCTCGGGTCACGTGGGCGATGTCGTGGCCCTGGCCCGCGAGCTCGGCCACGACACCGAGGGCTTTGGCTGCATCCCCGCGCACCAGCGATCCGGCGATGTCGTGCAGCACTCGATGACTGGCGACACCCAGAACTCGTGCGACGTCGGCGCCCTCGAGGGAGTCTCCTCCCCACGCGATCACCTGGTCGAGCAAGCTCATCGCGTCGCGCATGCTGCCGGCGGCCTCGCGAGCCAAGATCGACAGTGCGCTCTCGTCGGCGCTGATGCCTTCTGCTTGTGTGACGTGCCGCAGACGATCGGCAATGGCACGGCTGGCGATCATCTTGAAGTCGAAGCGCTGGCACACGGCTCAAGATCGTGATCGGAACCTTGTGCACCTCCGTGGTCGCGAAGATGAACTTCACGTGAGGCGGCGGCTCCTCGAGGGTCTTGAGGAAGGCGTTCCACGCGCTCGGACGAGAGCATGTGGACCTCGTCGACGATGAAGATCTTGTAGCGGTCGCGCGAGGGGCGATACGGGATCATCTCCTGCAGTCGCCGGACCTCGTCGACGCCGTTGTAGCTAGCGCCGTCGATCTCCTGCACGTCCACGTCGGTCCCCGCGGCAATCTCCAAGCACGGCCCGCACTCGAGGCAGGGTGAGGCGGTGGGCCCGGGGTCCCCTTCGGTCGTCGCGCTCCCCGGCGCGCGCATGCAGTTCAGAGCCTTGGCAAGGATGCGGGCGCTGGTGGTCTTGCCCACCCCGCGCACGCCCGTGAAGAGGAAGGCGTGGGCGACGCGCCCGGAGCCGATGGCGTTGGCCAGCGTGCGGGCGACGTGTTCTTGCCCGACGAGATCGTCAAAGCTCATTGGTCGCCATTTTCGGGCGAGGACCACGTAGCTCATGGGCCTCCTCGGCTAACAGAGCTGGGGCCGAGATGGTAGTCCCGCGCGCGTGCCTCCTAGCGCCCGCTGTCGAGGCGTGCCCGAAATGCGCTAGCTTGGTCAAGTGAGACGAGCTGCCACCATCGCGGGCCTCGCGCTTTTGGTCTCGTGCGCGGGGGCGCCTCCCACGGTGGATCCGGTCGCGGCGCCGCCCGCGAGCATTGCGAGCCTCGCAGCGACAGCTGACGCTGGCGTGACCGTGGTGCCGGCCGCCGATGCGGGCGTCGCGACGCCTGCACGCTTCGAGTTGGCAGCGGCGCCCACGGACACGAAGGCGCATGTCGAGATCCTGTTCCCCTTCGCCGAGCAACGCATCGTGATGCCCAAGGCCCGGGCCTACAAGGTGAGGAGCAAGGTCGAAGGCTGGCCACTCGCGGCGGAGGGGCGAGGCGTGGTGATCGCACTCGATGACCATCGACCCCGCCGAGTGCTCGACAAGGCCGTCATCGAGCTGGGCTCCCTCGTCGATGACGATGCTTCTCCGGGGTCGTCTCAGGGTCGTCGTGAGCTCGCGGCAGGACCCCACTGGCTGGCGATGGCCGCCATCGACGAGTCGCACGCGATCGTGCGTGGGAACGGCGCTTCGAGGGCACCGTACGCGATGGTGCGATTCTGGGTGGGCGATCGCGATCCAGAACGAGGGCCCGCACCCGGGGTCGTTCTGCTCTCGCCCGCCGGAACCTACAACGGAGAGCGGGCGTCGAGCGCCATCAGCGTGGACTTTCTGCCCATCCCCCTGGGGCTGGAGGGCGGAGCGACCGTCCGCGTGACGGGCCCGGGCGTCCAGATCGAGCAGCGCCTCTCGAGCTGGCAGCCAGTGGTGGCCCGGGACCTGCCCAGCGGAGACTTCCGCGTCGAGGTTGAAGTGAGTCAGCCGTCGGGACCGGTTCGCTCATCGCGCACCGTGACCGTGAATCGTGAACTGAAATGACGCCTCAAATGCTCGCCGGCATGCTCGTGGCCTGGGCCCTCGCGCAGGCGGCGATGGGTGTCTTCTTCAGCCTGGCGTTTGCGCTTGGCCGCCGCGAGAAGGACTACCTGATCTTCGCGGCGCTCTGCTCTGCGCTGGCGCTGACCAGCGCTGGCATGGCCCGGCTGGCGCTCGCCGATTCGCCCGAGGCCGGCGTCTTCGCTGCGAAGCTGGTGCTCACCGGTTCGATCGTCGCCCCAGTCATCAACCTGCACTACGCCCTGCGCTACGGGGCGCCGGCTCTCGCCCGCCGCGTGGTGGTGCCGGCCTACGGCCTGGCCATCGTGTTCGAGATCGGCAATGCCTTGGGTGCATTTTGGGTACCGGGCAGCACCAGCGTGCAGCAGATGATGGTGCTGGGTGGAACCCTCAACTACGTGCGCGCGGAGCCCACGGCGTTCGCCCTAGCGCACTTCTCGGTGACCGGGGTTCAAGTGGTAGCGGCCCAGGTCCTGTTTCTCCGGGCCCATCGTCGGGGCGAGCGCGAGGCGCTGGTCGGGTTTCTGGGTGGCCTCGTGTTTGTTCGGCGCTGCCGCCAACGACATCATGATGGTGATGGGATTCATGCCACCCACCCTGCTGGTGTTGCCGCATGTGTTCATGCTCTACGCATTTGCCGTCGCGAGCACCGTGGTGCTCCGCTACCGATCCACTGCCGGCGAGCTCGATCAGGCGAAGACTCATTTGCGGCGTGCCGCCGAAGAGCTGCGCGTTTCCTACGCGGAGCTGCGCGAGGTGCAGAGCACGCTCGAGACCAAGGAACACCTGGCGGTGGTCGGCGAGCTCGCCGCGTCCATCGCCCATGAGGTGCGCAACCCGCTCGCCATCATTGGCAACGCGGTCGCTGGGCTGCGACGCGCCGGGGCAGGCGGCGCAGACCACCGCGTGCTGCTCGACATCGTCGAGGAAGAGGCGGGCAGGCTCAATCAGCTGGTGACGGATCTCCTGCGCTTTGCTCGTCCGGTGAAGCTCACTCCGGCCAGCATCGATCTCGCCGAACTCGCCCAAGTGGTTGCGGGAGGCGACGAGCCGAGGCTCGAGATCGAGCTGGTGCTCGAGCCGGTTCGCGCCTTCGCTGACGAGGGGCTGTTGCGCGTCGCTCTGACGAACCTCGTCGACAACGCGCGGCAGGCCAGCACCGCCCACGGGCGAGTGACCGTGGGCGTCAACGAGCGGGAAATCGATGGCTTGCCCCACGCGTGCATAGAGGTCCGGGACACCGGCAGCGGCATGAGCGCCGACGTGTTGGCGCGGGCCTGTGATCCTTTCTTCACGACACGGCCCAGCGGCACTGGGCTCGGGCTGGCCATCGTGCAGCGGATCGTCCGTGCCCACGGTGGCAAGCTCGAGTTCGAGAGCGAGCTCGGGAAGGGCACGCGGGTGCGGCTGGTCGTGCCGTCGGAAGCGCCCCTCGCGGAGCAGCGAGCGTGACGGATCGCGAGCGGATCGTGCAGGCCGACAAACGCCGGGTCTGGCACCCCTACACTCCGATGCGGCAGTACGTCGAAGGGAGCGACCCTTTGTGCATCTCTCGGGCGCAGGGCTCGCGATTGTTCGACACCGAAGGCCGGAGCTTCCTCGACGGCAACTCGTCGTGGTGGACCGCGGCGCTGGGCCATGGCCACCCGCGGCTGATCGCGGCGCTCGGACGGCAGGCGGAGGCCATGTGCCACGTGCCCCTCGCGGGGATCGCCCACGAGCCCGCGGCGCTCCTGGCCGAGGAGCTCGTCGCCGTCGCACCCGAGGGCGCATCTCGCGTCTTCTTCAGTGACGACGGTTCGACGGCCGTCGAAGTCGCGCTCAAGCTCGCTCTTCAGTACTGGCACCAGAACGGGCGACCCGACCGCAAACGCTTCGTCGCGCTCGGCGGGGCGTTCCACGGAGATACTCTCGGTGCTGCGGCGCTCGGGGGGGTCGAGGTGTTCCGGCGTCCCTTTGCCGGAGTCCTGCTCGACTGCATCCACGTGCCGGTCACGCCGCCGGGGTACGAGCAGGCCTTCGCCGCGCTCGAGCGCGTGCTGCGCGACTCGGCCGACTCCCTCGCGGCCGTGGTGCTCGAGCCCATCGTGCAAGGCGCCGCCGGGATGCGCATGTACTCGCCCGAGCTCCTGAAGCGAGCCGCTGAGCTCGCCGAGCGCGCCGACGTGTTCCTCGTGCTCGACGAGGTCTTCACGGGCTACGGACGCACGGGGCCCATGTGGGCCCTCGAGCACGCGGGTGTTCGCCCCGACCTGATGTGCACCGCAAAGGCCTTCAGCGGCGGCATGTTGCCGATGGGTGCCACCCTGGTGAGCGAGCGCATCTACGAGGGATTCCTGGGCGACCCCGAGCGGGCTTTTTATTACGGGCACACCTACTGCGGCAACCCGCTGGGCGCCGCCGTGGCGCGGGAGGTGCTCGCCGTGTATCGCGACGAAGATCTGCTCGCGCGCGCGGTACCGAAGGCTCGGCGCATCACCGAGGCCTTCGACCGATTGCGCGGCGTCGCGGGGGTCGAAGGCGTGCGCTCCCTCGGCATGATCGGCGCGCTCGATCTCGGCGGCGACGCGGGCTACCTCGCGGGCAGTGGCTGGAGGGTCTACGCCGAGGCGCTGCGCCGCGGTGCCTACCTGCGACCCCTCGGCAACGTCGTCTACGTCGCCCCACCGATCAACATCGAGGACGCGGATCTCGAGGAACTCCTCGGCATCGTCGAAGAGTCGCTGCGCGCCGTCGCGGGCTGAGCGACGTCACTGGGCGAGCGGCACGGCGCCGTCGAAGGTCTCGAGGTAGCCCAGCAGCTTGCGCCGGGTCGTCGCGAGATTGTCTGTGGCCGGCAGCTTGGCCTCACCGATGTCGGCGGCGAGCTTGTCGAGCGCGTCGTTGCCCTTGGCACGACCGAGCAGCACCCTGGCCGTGGCGAGGTGCCCCTCTGCGAGGCCGAAGTTGCGTTCATCGACCGAGCGCAGTGCCTGATCCAGCCGCCGCCTCGCCTCCAGGCGGGTGGCTCGCTCCCGCTGTGCGTCGAGCTCGGTGGTGGCGTGCTTCTTCTCTGCGTCGTGATCGGCGGCCAGCTTCTTGGCGGCGTCGGTGGTGAGCATGCCTTGATAGCGGCCGGTGCCGTAGGCCCCACCGAGAGCGACTACCGCGGCGGCGAGCCCGATGGAGACGGTCCGAGCCCGGGACCCGGTGGGTTTCGCTTCAGCGGCAGCTTTGGGTTTGTCGGTGCTCGGCGCGTTCATGAATCCCTCATCGTGCCGCTGGCAGCCGGAGGCAAGCTCCCGGGCGGATCCCACGATGATCGCCCTGGGGTCGGGGCGCGCTACACGAAGATGACCTGCGCGCCTTCGGTCTTGTCGATGAAGTCCATCGCCGAGATGACGTCCTTGACCTGCGGCACCAGCTGGGTCCTCTCGAGCTTGAACATATCCATCGCCATTTGACAGGCGTAGAGTTCAGCGCCGGCGTCGTGGAGGTTCTCGAGCAACTCCCGGACGCGGGGGATCTCGAGTTTGTCCATTTCGCTGACCATCATCTTGGTCGCGAGGGCTTCCATGCCCGGCAGCCCGGCGATCATCGCTGGGATGGGCATGGAGGGATTGCCGAGGGGGGACATGTGCAAGTGGTCCACCTTCTTGTCGTTCACGATGTCCAAGCCCCAGAAGGTAAAGAAGATCATGGCGTCATGACCGGCCATGCGGGCGGCGTTGGCCAAGATGAGTCCGGGGTAGGCCATGTCGAGGCTGCCCTTCGAGCAGATGATGGCGAGCTTTCGGGTTCCGTTTTCCATGGTGAGCTCCGTGTCGGTCTCAGACGCAGGCTTTGGGCTTGGGCACGCCGGCGACGCGAGCGATGAGCTTGCCGGGGCCTTTGGGGAAGAGCTCGTAGAGCTCCTTCATGGTCACGCCCGCGGAGGCCACGATGCGTCGCGGACCCGGGGACTGCCCTTGTGCAGCGGTGTCTTGGCGCGCGAAATCGACCACCTTCCAGTGTTTGTCGGTGAGCGCGGGAATGCCGACCTCCGCCGCGATGGCCTTGGCCAGCTCGGGGTTCCAGTCGGCGGAGTTCTTCAGAAACCCGCCGTCGTCGACCTCGACGCTGACGCCGGCATAGGTCTTGGTTGTCATGTCAGTCGTTCTCCAGTTCTCGCCCTCAGTGGGCGTCGGGTTGTTCTTTGCCGGCCATGCTCATGCGTGCCGGCACGGGGATGGGTTTTCCGGGCAAGAGGCCGTTCCAATAGATCCAGCGGAAGGCGAGCTTGCCCTGGTGGTTCAGCTTGCTCTCAGTGAGCAGACTGAAGGGGCCAACGCCCGGGAGCGGGTACTTTCCGGGGAGTGGCTCGACGTCGTAGTTGAAGTCGATGAGCAGCGCCTTGCCGCCGCCGGTTTCGACGAAGCAGTTGGCGTGCCCGTCGAAGGTGGAGACGAGCTCCCGGCCGGTGGCGGCGCGTTCCAGATTCTCGATCAAGGTCTCCGCCTCGAAGTGCGCTACCGATCCGGCCTTGGACGCCGGAACGTCGGTGGCGTCGCCCACCACGAACACGTTGTCGAGGCCCTTGGCGACCAGCGAGTGGTGGTCGGTGGGGATGAACGCGAGTTCGTTGCCGAGCCCCGAGCGCTCGACGAAGTTCGCGCCGGAGTGCGTCGGGATGGTCACCAGCAGGTCGAAGGGGACGCGACGTTCGTCGTAGCTCACGAGGTCGTGGTCCGTCACGCTGCCCGTGGAAAACTCGGTCACCACCTTCACCTTCTTTTCTGCCAGCAAGTGGTCCAAGCGAGCGGACGCGATGGGCTTGGTGAAGGCACCATCGAGCGGCGTGACGTAGGTGAGCTCCACGTCGCCGCGAATGCCTTGCTTTTCGAAGAACTCGTCGGCCAGAAACGCGAACTCGAGGGGAGCGACTGGGCATTTGATGGGCAGCTCCACCAGGTTGATGACCACACGGCCCCCGCGGAACTGCGCGAAGGCGTCCCGGAGCTTCACCGCGCCGTCCAGCGTGTAGAAGTCGAAGATGCTGCGCTGCCAGGCGTCGCCGAGCAGTCCTTCGGTGAGATCCGGTCGGATGCGACTGCCGCTGGCGACCACCAACAGGTCGTAGGGCAAGCGGGTGCTGTCATCGAGGCCGACGCTGCGGGCCTGGGTGTCGATTTCGACCACCGACTGCCGATTCCAGTGCACCCGGTCGTCGAGGGTCGCGGCGCGCGCGCGCACCAACTCGGCTTCGTCGTGGTTGCCGAAGGGCAAAAACAAGAGCCCAGGCTGGTACAGGTGGGTGGCGTCGGGGTCGACCACGGTGATCTGCCACTCCTTGTGGGGGAGCTTCTTCACCATCCGGTTGGCGATCATGGTGCCGGCGGTCCCCGCTCCCAGAATCAGCAGGTGTTTCACGATGGGACTCCTCGAAATTGCGCAGCGCTTGCGCCGACTCCAGCGATCCGCGCAAGCGACGCCGGACCCAATGGACATGGGTGTCGATTCACGCCGGTTGGAGCCGCGATCGAGGGCGATGGGTTCGCAGCCAGCGCGAATTCAATCGGCTCGGAGCCAACGTTCGAGCTCGCCGAACAGGGCGGCACCCGCCGGCGTTGGCCGCGCGTCCTCGATCAGGGTCTGAGTCGCCACGCGCCCCTGCTCGACGACCTCGTGGAAGCGCCGTTGTGCGCGCGGAGTGCACGCCAGCGGGTCCTTGGCTGCGCGCAAGCGCTGGTGCAAGGCGGCGATCGACACGAGGGCGTGGGCGGCGAGCAGCACTCCCGAGAGCGGCCGCGGATCGGGACGCAAGGGCGAATGGAACGCGCCGTCGGGATTGTGCAGCAGGGGAGCGAGGGCCGACAGCGCGTTGAGCTTGCCGTGCGAGTGCTCGTGCACCAACGCCTCGGCCATGATCAGCGGGTCTGAGTGGAGCGACGAGTAGATGGTGCCCACCGCTTCGGAGTAGGAAGCGGAGTCGTGCCGCTCCTCGGAGTAGCCGACGGGCACCACGAGGCGGACTCCGAGCTCGATCTCCCTGGCCATCTCGGGAAAGCGGCTCCGCACGATGCTCAGCGCTGCGCACAGAGATCCGACCCACTCCGTCGGGCCTCTTTCTCCGAGATCGACGCGATTGCCGGCCTTCTCCGGGTGAGCCTCGACGTGGGCCAACGGGTTGTTGTCGACGGTCGCGAGCACGATGCCGCTCTCGATCGGGTGATAGGCGTCGAGCGCCGCAGCGTCGTCGATGCCGAGGTCGAAGTCGCGGCCGTCGAACCGCACGCCCGATGGCCCAGCGGACAGCCGAGTGCCCGGCGGCAAGTCAAGCGCTCGACCGGCTCCGGCGAGGCACAGGAGTGATGGGCAGTCGATCACGATCTCACGCGGCGGTAGCTCTCCCGCCAGCGCCAGCTCGAGCAACACGAGCGCTGCCAGCTCCTTGTTCCACGTCGCGTTCGGTGTTGCTGCGCCGTCGATCAGTCGCACGAGCACGCTGACCGTGGGCTGGCGGAGCGCCGCGAAGACCGCGCCGGGAGCGCTGCGAAGTCGGTCCCCGGCGAAAGCGACGACCTCCGACAACGGCGGGCTGGCGGCGCCGAGCGCGAAAAAGTGCCGGGCGACATGCCGCAAGTATTCGCCGAAGAGGCGCCGAGCGGTGTCGCTCTCGGGCCGCGGCACCGTCAAGTCGTCGAACACCAGCACGCGGTCATCCTACCCGCTTGACCGGGAGCCTGCGCGCGCGTCAGGCTCGTCCGGCCATGTCTCATCGCAAGCGCTACCTGTTCGTGTGCGTCAACCGCCGGCCGGACGGCACGCCCAAGGGCTGCTGCGCCGCCCGCGGCTCGGTCGAGCTGCACGCACGGCTCAAGGCGCTGGTCGAGGAGCGCGGGCTCGCCAAGGTCGAGGCGCGCGTATGCACCTCGAGCTGCCTCGATGCGTGCTGGGCGGGGCCAGCCATCGCCGTCGAGCCGGATCATTTCATGTACGGTCGGGTTCAGCAGGAAGATCTGCAAGAGATCGTCGACGCGCTCGAGCGGGGGGAACGCGTCGAGCGCTTGGTGCTCGGCCCCGACGACTTCGGAGAGCCGGGCAAGTGATCGGTCTCGAGCCGTTCCGGCAGACGCTGGTGGGTCACTACCGGCGCGCTGGAACGACCGGCAGCGCTGCGCCGGCGAGCCTCGAGCTCCGCGGCACACGCCCGCGCTTGTTGCCCGGACTCGGGCGGAGCATCGCCGTCGAGGGAGCGCTCGAGGCCAGGGGCCTCTTCGACCCACAGCCCGTGCACGGTCGGATCACCTTCGATCATTGGCTGCCGCTGGCGGCGGCCTACGACCTCGATCTGTGCTTGCCGGACGGCACGCGGTGCCGCTTCCACGGGGCACGAAGTCGCGGCCTGGCTGGGTTTCTCGCGTCAGCGAGCACCATCTCCGCCGAGCTCGTGGATGCCGAAGGCCGGGCCATTGCCTCCTTCGAGCTGCGCTCGGATCTTCGCAGGGCCCTCGCGGGCGCCTGGACCTGACAGCCGCGGCCGAGCCGAGGTAGACAGCCCGCATGCAGCGCCTCGACCCCAAGACCACCGCCGTCATCGTCGTCGACATCCAAGAACGTCTCGCAGCGGCCATGCCTCCGGAGCAGCTGGCGCGCGTGGAACGATCGGCGCGCATCTTGATCGAGTCCGCCAGGTTGCTCGGTGCGCCGGTGCTGGCCACGGAGCAGTACCCCAAGGGGCTCGGCCCGACGCTGCCGACCATCTCAGAGCTGTTGAAATCGGTGGAGGCGCCCTGCTTCGAGAAGCTGGACTTCAGCGCCTGCGGTGCGAGCGGGTTCGCCGAGCGACTCACGGCGACTGGAGCGAAGGCCGCGGTCGTCCTCGGCATGGAGACCCACGTCTGCGTGTACCAAACCGTCCGCGATCTCGTAGCGCGCGGCCTCGAGGTGTACGTACCGGTCGACGGTGTCTCGTCACGCCAGGAGGATCATCGCGAGGTCGGGCTCGCTCTCTGCGAGAAGGCCGGCGCCGTCCGGACCACCAGCGAGACCATCGTCTTCGATTGGCTCGCGCAGGCCAGCGGCGACGCCTTCAAGCAGGTTTCGAAGCTGGTGCGCTGAGGGCAAGCAGAGAGCGCGGAGTCAGGGCGTGAACAGCCAGCCCTGTTCGACGGCCAAATCAGGCGTGAAGCCGCCCCAGAGCAGCGCGCTCTTCCCGTCGCCGAAGGCGGTGAAGGTGGCATCACTCCGCGGTTCCGGGGAGCATTCATCGAGCGGCAGCGGTTCCCAGCTGTCCGTCGTCGTGTCCACCGCGAGGGCGAGTTCGCCGCGTGCGTGAGGTCCGGGGCCCTCGGCCATGGCACTTCGGCCCCCTCCCGCGCTAACCTCGCGCATCGATGCGCCGCGCCGCCCCGCTCCTCGTCTTGGTTTCATTCGCGTCATTCGCGGCAGCGGGTTGCGGTGACGATCGCGACCTCGAGGGCCTCGGCACGATCCGCGAGGCGGTCAAGGCGCCGCTGGCCGCTGCGTACTGTCAGATCAACGTCAACGGTGTGAACAAAGACACCGAGACCGACTACCTGCCCCACGTGATCACCTGCGAGAACGGCGGCGCCAACATCGAGGCGCTGAAGGCCCAGGCCATCGCGGCGCGATCGGTCGCGTATTACAACATGGCGACCAGCGGGAAGATCTGCGACGGCCAGGGCTGCCAGGTCTACACCTGCGGCGCCGCGCCCCAGGCCAAGCACCTTCAGGCGGTGAAGGAGACCAGCGGCATCTACCTGTCCTACGACAGCATGCTGACCTACGGCTTCTACGTGGCGGGAGACAAAGACCCGCCGCCGCCGGCTTGCAAGGGCTCCGGCGCGTCCAGCACCGAGAAGTGGATCACGTACAACGAGGGCAAGACCGGCGCCGGCGTCAAGATGACGGCGCTCGGCTACATCCCGCCGTCGCAGCCGATCTTCGGTCAGAACCGCGGCTGCATGGGGCAGTGGAGCGCACGCTGCCTCGAGAACTCGGGCGGCTACGACTACGACAAGATCCTGCGCTTCTTCTACGGCGCGGACATCAAGCTCTTGCAAGCGACCGGACCCTGCGTGCAGCCGGTGAACCAACCGCCCCAGGGCTACCTGGATCAAGCGGACTGCGCCGCCATCCGCGGCTGGGCCTACGATCCAGATGCGCCGACCAAGGCCATCGAGGTCGACGTCTACATCGACGTCGGTCCCGGCGCGGCGGGCGCGACTCCCATCACCACCGTGGCGAACGTGCATCGCCCGGACCTGTGCGCGGCGATCGGATCATGCGAGCACGGCTTCGAGATCACCGCGCCGGCGGCGCTGCTCGACGGGCAGCCGCACACCGTCTGGGCAGTCGGCATCGACTCGACGGGAGCGCCCGAGACCGAGCTTAGCCAGAGCCCCAAGAGCGTGAGCTGTGCGGAGGGGGCGGGCGGCGCGGCGGGCGCGGGCGGCGGATCGGCGGGCGCGGGCGGGGCGCCGGCCGGTGGCAGCAGCGGCAGCGGCGGCAACGGCGGCAGCGGCAGCGGCGTGGGTGGCAGCGGGGCGACCGGGGTAGGCGGCAGCGGTCAGACCACGAGGACCCTCGGGGACGACGACGGCGGCTGCGGTTGCTCGAGCGTGGGCCGGGCCAGAAATCCACGATCACTCGGGGTTTTGGCTTTCGCGCTGGCAGGGGTGGCCTTGACGAGACGTCGCAGGCCTAGACAGCTTGTCTGGTGATTGACAACAAGTCCGTCCTGGGACAATCTGGCGTCGTGAATGACATGACGACAGAAACCCGTGAGGTCACCGAACCCGCGCCGCCGCCGGCCAGCGACATCACCGTGCTGGTGGTGGACGACGAGCCGAGCAACGTCGCCTCGCTGGAGAAGATCTTCGGCCGCGAGGGAATGCGCGTGCTGACCGCCGACGGCGCGAAGAGCGCCCTCGAGGTCGCGCGCAAACACCGAGTTCAGGTCGTGCTCACCGATCTGATGATGCCGGGAGTCAACGGCGTCGAGCTGCTGCGCGCGCTCAAGGAGATCACGCCGGACACCGAGGTCGTGCTGATGACGGCCTACGGAACCGTCGAGACCGCGGTGCAGGCCATGCGCGAGGGCGCCTACGACTTCGTCGAGAAGCCGCTCAAGCGCATGAACATCGTCAAGAGCGTGCGCAAGGCCGCGGAGCGACACTCGCTGGTCGGCCGAGAACCGCTCGCTGCGCGAAGAGTTGAAGCTGCTCACCACTCGCGAGATCGTCGGACAGAGCGCGGCGCTCCGGCGCGTGCTCGACGTCGCGACGCAAGCCGCGCCGTCGTCGGCGACGGTGCTGATCTTGGGCGAGAGCGGCACCGGCAAGGAGCTGATCGCTCGGTACATCCACGAGAAGAGCGGGCGCGCGAGCGGCGCCTTCGTCGCCGTCAATTGCGCGGCGATCCCCGAGTCCATTCTGGAAGCGGAGCTATTCGGGCACGAGCGCGGTGCCTTCACCGGAGCGGTCACCAAGCGTGAGGGGCGCTTCGCACGCGCGCGAGGCGGCACGCTGTTCCTCGACGAGATCGGCGAGCTGACGCCGGCGGTGCAGGTGAAGCTCCTGCGCGTGCTGCAGGAGGGTGAGTACGAGCCCGTGGGCGGCAACCCGGTCAAGGCCGACGTGCGCATCGTGGCGGCGACGAACCGCGATCTCGCTTCGGAGGTCGAGGCCGGTCGGTTCCGTGAGGATCTCTACTACCGACTCAACGTGATCGCCGTGACCGCTCCACCGCTGCGGACGCGGGCCGAGGACGTCCCGCTCTTGGTCGATCATTTCTTGGGCGTGTACTGCAAGAAGAACGGTCGCCCCCGTCTGGTCGTGCCGCCGGAGGTGGTGCGCAAGCTCACCGACTACTCGTGGCCGGGAAACGTGCGTGAGCTCGAGAACGTCATCGAGCGCGCGACGGTGCTCTGTCGCAGCGACACGCTGCGGCTGGAGGACCTGCCGGACGCAGTGGCGCAGGCGAGCACGCCGGCCCCCTCGGCGCTGACCTTCGCCATCGGCACCCCTCTCGAAGAGGTCGAGCACCGGATGATCCGGGAGACCCTCGCGTACACCACCGGGGACAAGTCGCTGGCCGCTCAGCTGCTCGGGATCAGCACCCGAACCATCTACCGGAAGCTCGGCGAAGACGCCTGAAGCCGATGACAACTTGTCACACTGAGCAGGCGTGAGGGCCTGGCCCTGCCAGGATGGCGAGAAAAACCCCTCCTGGTTGCTGCGTAACGCCAGGAAATCCCGAGCTTTCTTTATCCATTGACCCTGGCACGCCTCTGGCTTTAAGCGGTCCTGGCAGCCGTGGCATTCGACGCCCTCCTCAAAAAGTATTTCTCCGTGGTCGTGCTGACCCTGGTGGCGGCCATGGCGTACTTCCAGGCGTCCGGCGCCATGAAGCTCTTTGGGGCTTCGCTCGGCGCCGACGAGCGGACTTTGACCCAGGCGCCGATGCCGGCGCCCAACGCGCGCCCCTTCGAGACCTCGGTCGCGACCCGCAGCGCCGAGCCCATCCTCTCGCGCAACCCCTTCGACTCGGTGACCGGTCCGCTCAACGCCACGGAGCTCGACACCAGCTCGTTGCCCTTGCCGGCAGCGGATCTCAGCGATCCGCTCGCGGTTGGCCGCTGTGACGGCATTCGCGTCAGCATCATCACCGAGTCGAACGATCCGACCTGGTCCATCGCGGCGCTGCAAGGGCCCGGCGAGCCGCGCCCGACCATTCGGCGCGTGGGCGACAAGGTCGGCACCCACGACGTCTCGTTCATCGGCTACAACCCCCGCGAGAACAGCCCGTCGGTGTGGCTCAGCAACGGCGGAGCGGTGTGTCAGCTCGTGCTCTTCGCCGCGCAGCCAGCCCCCCAGCCGGCGGTCGCCGCCCCGGCGCCCAACGCGCCGCCGGCCAGAGGCGGAGCCAAGGGCGTGCCGGCGGACATCGCCTCCAAGATCCAGAAGGTCAGCGAGTCGGAGTTCAACGTGGACCGCTCGGTCGTCGACAAAATCCTCGAGAACCAGGCGGAGCTGATGCGCTCGGCTCGCATCGTGCCAGAGCAACAGAACGGCAAGGTCGTCGGCATTCGCTTGTTCGGGATCCGGCCCGAGACGCTGCTCGGCACGCTGGGTTTCCAGACTGGTGACCGGCTCGAGACCATCAACGGCTTCAACATGGCCAGCCCCGAGAAAGCCCTCGAGGCCTACGCCCGACTTCGGACCGCGAGCAACCTGAACGTGAAGATCAATCGCCGCGGCAAACCCATGAGCATCGACTTTCGGATCAAGTGATGAAGCGCAAGGTAGTATCGATGGCCGGGGCCTGGGCGCTCTCGGCGCTGTTCGCGACCCCGTGGGCTGAAGCTCAGCAAGCGCCGCCACTGCGGAGGCCGGGCGCCCCGGTCGCGCCCCGCGCCACGCCGGCCATTCCGGCCCCGGGTCAGCCGGCTGCGGCGCCGGTGGGCAATGCCGAGAAGGAACCGCCGGGCGCCAAGGGCGGGCTGCCGGCCAACATGGAGCAGATCGCCAAGGCGACGGACGTCCCGTATCGCCCCAAGCCGGGCGGGCACCTGGTGAAGTTCAACCTGCAAGACGCGGATCTCGCCGAGTTGGTGAACCACATCAGCGGCATGACGGGTCGTCGCTTCATCTACGGCCCGAAGGTCCGCCAGGTGAAGGCGACCGTGGTCTCCCCAGAGGCCGTGACGCTCGCCGAGGCCTACGAGGCGTTCCTGTCGATCCTGGAAGCGAACGGCATGACCGTGGTGCCCCACGGACGTTTCCTCAAGATCATCGACAGCGCCGGCTCGGTCACGGCACCGACCCCGGTCTACTCCCGGGGCGAGCCCGTGCCGGCGTCGGATCGCTACGTGACGCGCTTGTATCGCCTCAAGAACGTGCCGGCCGACGAAGCCAACGCGCTCCTGTCCAAGTTCAAGAGCAAGGAGGCCGACATCTCGGTGTACGGGCCCGGTCAGCTGCTGATCATGACGGACACGGGCACCAACATCCGCCGCATGATCCGCATCTTGGAGGAGATCGACGTTGGTGGGGCCGGATCGCGCATGTGGATCGAGCCCGTTCACTACGGATCGGCCTCGGACATGGCCAAGCGCATCAACGAGCTCTTCGAGCTCGACAAGGGTGCCGCCGGCGGTGGCGGTGGCCTCAGCAAGGTCGTCGCCGACGACACGACCAACTCGCTGATCGTGGTGGGGACCGACGACAGCTACCAGAAGCTGCTCCAGCTGATGAAGCGCATCGACACGCAGCCCGCTGCCGAAGGCAAGGTTCACGTGATGCCGCTCCAGCACGCGACGGCCGAGGAGCTGGCCAACGTGCTGTCCCAGATGCTCCAAGGCGCGAGCCGCCAACCGGGTCAACCGGGCGGCTCCGCGGGCATGTTCGAGGGCGAGGTGCGCGTGATCGCGGACAAGGCGACGAATTCGCTGGTGGTGACCTCGTCGGGGCGCGATTTCTCCGCCATGCGCCTGGTCGTGAACAAGCTCGATCGGGCCCGGCGCCAGGTCTTCATCGAAGCCGTGATCATGGACGTCTCGGTGAAGCACTCGAGCAACCTGGGCGTGTCGTTCCACGGCGGCGCGGCGGCCGATCTCGGGGGCGGCGGCGACTCGCTCTTCCTCGGCGGCTTCGAGACCTCGAACTCACTGACCTTCCCGGCGAACCCCGACCTCTTGCAGGGCGTGGCCCTGGGCGCCCGCGGCCCCGAGCTCGCCGGCACCTCGAACCTGTTGGGGACCGGACTGTCGATCCCAGCCTTCGGCGTCGTGCTCCAGGCGTTGGCGTCGAGCGGTGACGCGAACGTGCTGGCCACGCCCCACATCTTGGCGACCGACAACACCGCGGCGGAGATCAGCGTCGGCGAGAACGTTCCGCTCCAGACCAACCTGGGCGGCGGAGGCGGTCTTGGTAGCCTTGCTGCGCTCGCCGGCGGGCAGGCGGGAGCGGCGGGAGCTCTCGCGAACTTGCCGATGCTCTCGGGCGGATTCAATGCACCTCGACAGGACGTTGGCATCAAGATCAAGGTCACGCCGCATTTGAACGAGACGAATCAGGTGCGTCTCGAAATCGAGGAGGAGATCAGCGAGGCAGGCTCCGCCGTCGGCGCGCTGGGCGTCGTGCCGATCACGAAGCGCACGGCGCGGACCACGGTCGAGGTGGATGACCAACAGACCATCGTGCTCGGCGGCCTGATGCGCGAAGCCGAGCGCAAGAGCCGGAAGAAGATCCCGGTGCTGGGTGACCTGCCGGTCCTTGGCTTCCTGTTCCGCCACTCGGAGGTCACCAAGGAGAAGCTGAATTTGCTCTTGGTGCTCACGCCCACGGTGATTCACAGCCAAGAAGACCTGCGCAAGATCTTCGAGCGCAAGATGCAGGAGCGGCAAGAGTTCATCGACCGCTACTTCGTCTTCAGTGGCCAGGACTGGAAGCCGCCGCTCGACTACGCGAAGACCAACGGCCTGGTCGAAGAGATCCGACAGGCGTACTTTGCCGTGGAAGAGCAGCAGCGCCTGGAGGACGAGACTCGGCCCCGGAAGCTCGAGCACACGGGCAGCGAGCCCATCGATCTGCCGCACTCGGTCCGCCCCGGCGCGGGCGGTGCTGCGCCTGCGGCGCCCCCGCCCGTCAATCCTGCGCGTCCCGTGCGCCCGCGTCAGCCGCGCCCGGCGACGCCGCCAGTGGTCGACCCCGGCGGCAATCCGACGCCTCCGCCCATCAGCCCGCCGCGGGGCGGGCTCGACTCGCCGATCCGCATCAACCCCATCGCGCGCAGCGTGAACGTCGAGCGCGTGGAGTGAGCCTTGATCGAGCAGCGAGCACTCGGCAACATCTTGGTCCGTCGCGGCGTCGTGACCGCCGAGGGGCTCGAGCCGCTGTTCATTCAGCAGCGCGAGAAGGGGACCTCGCTGCCCGAGCTCTTGGTTCAGTGCCGCATCGCGTCGGAGTCGGACGTGGCCCAGGCCCTCGCCGCCGAGTGCGGCCTCGCCTTCGTCGATCGCATCGATGTGGCGGCGGTTTCGCCGCAGCTCGCGACGCGGCTGCCCATCGGTTACTGCAAGAGCCACAAGGTCCTGGTCACCGCCGAGCGTGACGAGTGCGTCGAGGTGCTCTCGGCTGATCCCTTGGACACGGCCGCGCTCGACGACGTGCGGGCGGCCTTCGGCAAGCCGGTCCGCGCCGTGGTCGGCACGCCGGAGATGGTCGTCGACGCCATCAACCGCGTGTTCGAGAAGCAGGACACGAAGAGCGAGCTCGAGACGGACGATGAGTTCAGCGCCAACGACGAGGTCGACATCCTCGACTCCGACGAAGACGCACCGATCATCCGCTGGGTGAACGGGCTGTTCTTCAGCGCCGTGAAGGAGCGCGCCAGCGACATTCACATCGAGCCGGAAGAGAAGGAGGTCCTCGTCCGCTACCGTATCGACGGTGAGCTCTACATCGCGCGGCGTGCGTCCCGGCAGTTCATGAGCTCGGTCGTCGCCCGCGTGAAGATCATGGCCGGGCTCAACATCGCCGAGAAGCGGCTGCCGCAAGACGGGCGCATCTCGCTGCAAATCGCCGGGCGCAGCATCGACATCCGCGTCTCGACCATCCCGACCAGCCGGGAGGCCGAGCGCATCGTGATGCGCCTGCTGCACAAGACCAACGTCCTGCTCGATCTGACCGACCTCGGCTTTGCGTCGCGGGACTATCACTTGATGAGCGCGCTGATCGAGCGGCCCGACGGCATCATCTTGGTCACGGGCCCGACCGGCAGCGGCAAGACGACCACGCTCTACGCGTGCCTGAACCAGATCAACCGGCCGAACGTGAACATCCTCACCGCCGAGGATCCCGTCGAGTACGAGATCGCGGGCATCCATCAGGTCCCCGTCCAGGCCAAGATCGGACTCACCTTCGCCAACGCGCTGCGCGCCTTCTTGCGGCAGGACCCGGACGTGATCATGGTCGGTGAGATCCGCGACCGGGAGACGGCCGAGATCGCCATCCACGCGTCGCTGACCGGTCACCTGGTGCTCTCGACCATCCACACCAACGACGCTCCGGGCGCCGTCACGCGCCTGGTCGAGATGGAAATCGAGCCCTTTCTGGTGCGCTCGACCGTGATCGGCATCCTGGCCCAGCGCCTGGTGCGCGTGCTGTGCAAGGAGTGCAAGGAGCCCTACGAGGCCAGCGCGTACGAGCTGCAGCAGCTGGGCATCGATCCGGAGCGCACGCGCCGACGTGACGCGCGGAAGCTCTCCCCGCGCTACACCGTGCCCAACGTGGCCTACGATCCAGTGGGCTGGCGCGGGCCGGGCATGCCGACTCTGCACCGCGCGCGGGGCTGCGAGAAGTGCGACAACAAGGGCTTCAGCGGCCGGCTCGGCATCTACGAGCTGCTGGTGATGGACGACGCGGTGGGAGCCCTCGTGCTCTCGAGCTCCGACGCGCAGAGCATCAAGCGCGCCGCCCAGGGGCAGGGCATGGATACGCTGCGTGACGATGGCGCGCGCAAGGTCCTCGAGGGCAAGACCACGGTCGAAGAGGTCGTCGCGGCAACGCAAGAAGACTTCTTGATCGACGAGTGAGGACGACGTGGCAGTCTTCGAATACCGAGGCATCCAGATCGAGACCGGCAAGGCGGTCAAGGGCTATCGCGATGCCGACAACGCCAAGGCGCTGCGGGCGCTCTTGCGAAAAGAAGGCGTCATGCTCACGCTCGCCAACGAAGAAGGCGAGCAGAAGAAGAAGTCAAAGCGCGAGATCGATCTGTGGGCGTTCTTTCGGCGGATCAGCACCGCGGACATCGCCGTCATGACCCGACAGCTGGCGACCCTGGTGCGCGCCGGTGTCCCGCTGGTGGACTCGATCTCTGCGCTCACTGAGCAGGTCGAGAAAGAACAGCTGGTGCGCGTGCTGTCGGCGGTGCGCGAGACCCTCAACGAAGGCACGAGCTTCGCCAAGAGCCTGGGCATGCACCCGAAGGTGTTCCAGCCGCTCTACGTGAACATGGTGGCTGCCGGCGAAGCGTCGGGCACCCTCGAGGCCGTGCTCGAGCGCTTGGCCGACTTCATGGAGGGCCAGGCGCGCCTCAAGGGCAAGGTGGCCTCGGCGCTGGCCTACCCGGTGCTGATGATGCTGATCGGCGGCTTGTTGGTCGGTTTCTTGATGGTGGCGGTGGTGCCAAAGGTGACGAGCATCTTCGAGAACCTGGGGCAGACGCTGCCTTGGAACACGCGCTTGCTCATCTTCAGCTCGGACATGCTCGCCGACTACTGGTGGCTCTTGATCACGCTCGCGGTCATTACGACGGTGGTCTTTCAGCGCTGGAGGTCCCGCCGGAGGGCCGCTTGCGCTGGGACACGATGCAGCTTGGCTGGCCGGTGTTTGGTCGGCTGAATCTGCTGGTGGCGGTCTCGCGGTTCACTCGCACGCTCTCGACTCTGCTCTCGAGCGGCGTGCCCTTGCTCAAGGCCATGGAGATCGGTCGCAACGTGCTGGGCAACGCCAAGCTCGCGGGGGTCGTGACCGAGGCCATCGGCTCGATCCGCGAGGGCGAGAGCATCGCCGAGCCGCTGAAGCGCAGCGGGGCATTCCCGCCAATGGTCATCCACATGATCGCGGTCGGGGAACGCACCGGTCAGCTCGAGGCCATGCTCGAGAATGTGAGCCGGGCTTACGAGTCCGACGTCGAGACGCGGGTCACGGCTCTGACCAGTCTACTGGAGCCCGTGATGATCCTCGCGCTCGGCGCCGTGGTTGGGTTCATTGCCATGTCCATCTTGATGCCGCTGATGCAGATGAACCAGTTGGTCCAATGAGGCAGCATGCGTCGCAGACGACCCCGAGAACCGCGCATCTTTTTCCCTTGGGAGGGCAAGGGCGGATTGGTGCGTCGGTTGGGGCTCGCCCGGGTGCGACCAGTGTTGTTCGTGCTGCTGGTGATGGGGGTCGTGGTCTGGATCGGCGTGCGCGAACGCGACCGCTCTGGGGTGCGCCAGACGCGAGCCACCCTGCTCGACGCCCGCCGGGCCATGGATGCGTACATGGCGGAGCACGATGGCGGATGCCCACCGGATCTGGGCGCCATCGTGCGCTTCTCGGCGAAGGAGGAGCCGCCGAAGGACGCCTGGGGCCGGCCGCTCCGGCTCGTGTGCCCGGGCAAGCGAGAGGGGTCGGACTACCAGCTGATGAGCGACGGACCGGACGGCAAGCCCGGCGGGCTCGATCGCATCGATTGACAGAGGAGATTGCATGATGAACGACAAGCAGGTCCTGGCGCTACTCCGAAGCCGACGCGTGGTGCGTGGCGTGACGCTGCTCGAGGTGCTGATCGTCGTGGCGATCATCGCCATGGTGGCCGGCGGTGTGGCGTTCTACGCCCTCCCTCGCTTCCGGGAATCGCAGATCACCAGCGCTGAGACCGGCGCCCGGGTGATCCGTCAGGCCACCCAGAGCTGGCAGGCCTCGAACAACGAGACCAACTGCCCGACCATCAGCCAGCTCGTTCAGGACAAACAGCTCGATCCAGCGGCCAATACCAACGACCCGTGGGGGCAGCCCTACGCGATCACCTGCAACGACGGGGACGTGACCGTGGCCTCGATCGGTCCGGACAAGAAGAAGGGCACCAAGGACGACGTCAGGGTGCCCAAGGGCACCGCAGCCACCGAGGGCGGCGGAGAGTGAAGCTTTGCTGATGGACCTTCGCCGGCGAACGCAGCCAACCTGCGACCAGCGTTGCAGGATCGGGGCCGTGGCCCCGGCGAAGGACTCCGTCGGGCGCTCGATGAAGTCGGGTCGGCGTGGTCTTACTCTGGTCGAGACGCTGATCGTCATCTCGCTGATCGCGATCATGTCGGGCGGCGTGATCTTCGGCTCCGGCATGCTGACGTCCAGCCGGCAGCGCGCAGCGGCGACGCTGATCGCCAGCGCGGTGCGCATGGGCATCACTCGCGCGAACACCACCGGCCGCCCGGTGCGCTTGGCCTTCGACATCGACAACCACCGGGTGCTGCTCGAAGAGACCAGCGGCGTGATGCTGCGCCAAAAAGAGGCGAAGAACACCGGCGGCGGCGCCGAAGCTGCCACCGATGTCGAGAAGGAGGCCAAGGCCGAGGCCGAGCGCATCCTCGAAGGACCGCGGGCGCCGCGCCCCGAGTTTGCGCCGGTGAAGCAGTTCGGCTTCGACGGTGACGACCCCGCGCAGGGTCGCGCGCTGGGCGCGGGCGTCAAGTTCAAGCAGGTCCAGACCGATCACGACGAAGACCCGCGGACCAGCGGGCGCGCCTACCTCTACTTCTGGCCCGGTGGTGGCACCGAGCGGGCCGTGGTTCAGGTGGTCCGGGAAGGCGACAAGGAGGGTCTCAGCGTGGTGGTGAGCCCGCTCACGGGGCGCGCCAAGATCGAGCGCGGCGCCGTGGCCATCGAGGGCTCGCGCAACGACGACGAGTTCGGGCAACTCGAGGAAGAACCATGAGGGCGGGTCGGGGCTTCACCCTGCTCGAGGTCCTGGTGGCCATCGCCATCCTCGGGCTCGGCATGACCGTGCTCCTGAGCTCGCAGGCCGGTTTGTTCACGAGCTCCCAACGCGCACAGAATTTGAGCATTGCGACCGGCCTCGCGCGCTGCAAGATGGAAGAGGTCGAGGTCGAGCTCCAGCGGAAGGGCTTCTCGCTGCTCGATCAGAGTGACGAAGGCCCGTGCTGCGAGGACGACAGCGAGAGCCGCTTTCGCTGCTCGTGGAAGATCGAGGTCGTCGAGCTGCCGGCGCCGAAGGATCTGAACAGCCCCGAGGACGGCGGCACCGACGATCCCGGGGGCCTCGGCGCCTTCGGCGGCCTGGCCGCGCTGCAATCGGGCGGCTCGGGGGTGCTCGGCGCGGACGGCGGCATCGGCGGTCTGTCGAGCTTGCTCTCGTCGGGCGCGGCGGCGGGCGGGGTGCAGGGCATGGCCCCGCTGGTGATGAGCATGGTCTATCCCGATCTGAAGCCCATGCTCGAGGCCAGCATCCGCAAGACCACGCTCACCGTTCACTGGAAAGAAGGCTCGAACGAGCGAGACCTTGCGGTCACGCAGTACATCACCAATCCGCAGATGGGCGGCCTCGATCCCAATGCGGCGGCGGGGCTCGGCGCCATTGGCGACGCGCTCGGTGGTGTCGGTGGTGGCGCCACGGGCGTTGGCGGCGGCAGCAGCGCCACGGGTGGCAGCACGCGAGGAGGAAGCAGGTGAGGCGGCGCAGAATTCCGACGCTGCTCCGCGGCTTCACGCTGATCGAGCTGCTGGTCGCCATCGCCGTGTTGTCGATGATCTCGGTGCTCATCTACTCGGCCTTTGCGGGGATGAAGCGCAGCCGTGAAGGCATTCAGCGGGTGGGGGACCGCTATCGCGAGGGCCGCCTGGCCATGGCACGCATCACCCGAGAGCTCCAGAGCGCCTACGTTTCCGCGCACATTCCCATCGACCAGAGCATCGTGGTGGTGAAGACCGCCTTCATCGGTACCCGCGGCACGCCGGCCGACCGGGTGGACTTCGCCTCTTTCTCCAACGTGCGGCGCGATCGCGACGCGCACGACTCGGATCAGGCCGAGATCTCCTATTTTGGTGAGAGCGACAAGAAGCAGCAGGGCACCACGCACCTGGTGCGCCGCGTGAGCGGGCGGCCCGATCTCAAGCCCGAGCGCGGCGGGCGGGTCGAGGTGCTGGCCACCGACATCGATCTCTTCGACCTCGAATACCTGGACCCGCTCACGGGCCAATGGTCCGAGACCTGGGACACCAGCCAGGCCACGGGACAGCTCGGGCGGCTGCCCCTACAGATCCGCGTGATTTTGGTCCTGAACGAAGGTCGACGCGCTGGCGAAGGCCGCGGTCGCGAGCCCATCCGGTTCTCGGCCAAGATCGGCATCCCCATCCAACGAGCCCTCACCTACGCGACCCAATGAAACGAGTGCTGACATTGCTGCGTCGGGGCGCCACCGCCGACCCATGCCCTCCCAGACGCGGCGGGCGGCGGCCACGTCGGCGGCAGCCGCGTCGCGGTGTCGCCATCGTGCTGGTGCTCTCGGCGCTGACGATCTTGGCGGTGATGCTGGCCGAGTTCCAAGACGAGACCAGCGCCGAGCTCGGCAGCGCGCTCTCGCAGCGTGACGCGTTGAAGGCGGAGTACGCGGCCAAGAGCTCCGTCAACCTGTCGCGGCTCCTGATCGCTTCGGAGCCGACCATTCGCAAGGCTCTCGCTCCGCTGTTCTTGCTGATGAAGCAGGGCCCGCCGCAGATCCCCGTCTGGGAGTTCGCCGATCGGGTGCTCGGTGCGTTCAACGACAGCGAGGGCAACGAGTCCTTCCTGAGCCTCGCGGGCGTCTCGATCAGCGAAGGCAAGAACCTGGGGCTCGACGGCGCGGGGTTCGAGATCCGAATCGTCGACGAGGACGCCAAGGTCAACATCAACACGCCGGCGCGCGGCGATGCGTTCAGCCAAGCCCGCCTGGCGGCGCAGCTCATTGGTCTGCTCTCCGGCCCGCAATACGATCCGATGTTCTCCAGCCGAGACGCCGACGGGCAGTTCTCGGATCGTCAGGCCATCTGCGGGGCCATCATCGACTGGACGGATCCGGACCAAGAAGCCTACGTCTGCGACCCGCACTCGGGGTCGGCGCAGCAAGCCGGCGCCGAAGACTCCTACTACCAGCTGCTCAAGAAGCCCTACCCGCGGAAGAACGCGGCCTTCGACAGCATCGAGGAGCTGCGTTTGGTGCGAGGCGTCGGCGAGGACTTCTGGGCGACCTTCGTCGATCCGGATCCGAGCCGCCCCGAGAAACGTGTGATGACGGTCTGGGGACAGGGCAAGGTCAACGTCAACACCGCGAACCCGCAGACCGTGCTCGCCGTGATCTGCGGCGCGGCGGTGCCCGGGACCCCACTCTGCAGCGATCCGGCAGAAGCTCTGAAGTTTCTGACGGCCTTCGATCTGGTCAAGTCGTTCACGGCGGGCGCTCCCCTCTTCGGCACACCGAAGGCGTTCCTCAGCGCGCTGAAGGGCAAGGGCATGTTCGGCGCCGCGCTGTCGGCCCTCGAGATGAAGCCCATCCAGCTCTTGTCGGACACCGAGACGCTCAAGGGGATCACCACCGAAAGCCTGGTGTTCAGCATTTACTCCACCGGCTACGTGAAGGCGGGCAAGCGCGAGACGCGCGTGAGGATCCACGCGGTGGTGGATTTCCGCGGGGCCCCGCCGCCGGGCGCGGCGCCGGGCACCATGAGCGCCGTCGAGGCCGCCGCAGCCGCGGCAGGCGCGGGCGCGGCCGCAGCCGGGGCGAGCCCGCTGCCTGAGGGCGCCACCGAAGCCGCCATCGCCGCCGCATTCCAGCCCAACCCCGGTGGCAACATCATCTACTATCGCGTCGACTGAGCGGCGCTTCATCTTCGTCCGACTGATTGGTATTCGCCCATGGCAAGACTCGTAGGAATCGACTTTCGCGCTTCGCACGTCCGAGCGGTGGTGCTCAGCACCAGCTACCGCCGCGTGGCGATCGAGCGAATGCTCGAGGTAGAGATCGCGTCGCCAGAAGACACCGAGCAGGCGCTGGCGACCTGCGCGTTGCCGCTGGTGCAGCACAGCGAGTCCGTGTCCGTGGCCATGGACGGCGAGCAGACCTTCTTGCATCGGCTGAAGCTGCCCAGCACGGCCATGAAGCAGCTGGCGGAGGTCATTCCTTTCGAGCTCGAGGCGCAGGTCCCCGTGGACTTCGACGAGCTGGTCTTCGACTACCGCGTGCTCCGCCGCAGCGACGGTCAGGCGCCGGTGGTCGTCTTGGCCGCGGCAGCCCGCATCGAGCACGTTCGTGCGCGCATCGATCAGGTGATGCGGGTGCTCGGTCGGCCAGTGGAACGTATGGCCGTGGGACCGCTCTCACTAGCCAACCTGGCCAGTGTCTGTCCCGAGCTAGCCGTGCCGGGTCCGGTGGCGCTGGTCGACCTCGGCGGCAAGAACTCCGAGGTCGTCGTGCTCGCCGCTGGAGCGCCGGTCTTCGCCCGCACGCTGTCTCGCGGAGTAGCGGGTCTGCCGGAGACGGCGCCGGCCTTGGCCTCGGAGCTGCGGCAGACCACCGCGGCGTTTGCGGCGCAGGGAGGTGAGCCCCTCACTCAGATCTATCTGCTGGGTGGCGGAGCAGCCGCGCCTGGGGCCGAAGCGTACCTCGCCCACGAGCTCGGCGTGCCGGTGGGTCCGTTGCCGCGTTTGGACGTCGAGGGCGTGCCGCCCGAGCTGGTGGAGGCGATGCCGCGTTTTGCCAAGGCGATTTCCATCGGTCTAGGACTGGGCGGGCGAGCCCGCGATCTCGACCTGCGCCGCGGGCCGCTGGCGTTTCAGCGCGGCTACGGCTTCATCAAGGATCGGATCCCGCTCCTGACTGGGCTCGGCGTCGCGATCTTGGTGAGCTTCGGCTTCGCGGCCTGGGCCGAGCTCCGCACGCTGGTGCACGACGAAGAAGTGCTCTCGCGCGCCCTCGCCAGTTTGAGCAAACAGGTGCTGGGGCAAGAGACCACCGATCCCGAAGAAGCCAAGAACCTCTTGGAAAAGAGCCTGGGCAAGGACGAAGTGGACCCGCGTCCCCAGAGCGACGCCTTCGACGTGATGGTGGAGATCTCGAAGGCCGTTCCTTCCAGCGTGACCCACGACATCGAGGAGCTGGACGTGCAGCGGGGCCACGTGAAGGTCAACGGCGTGGTGGGCTCGGCCGAGGACGCCCAGACCATCGCCGCAAACTTGAAGAACGTGCGCTGCTACAACGACGTGAAGATTTCGAAGATGACGCAGGTCATCAACAGCGACCGCCAGAAGTACGTGCTGGAGCTCGACGTCAAGTGTGCCGACGAGAAGAAGGCCAAGAAGAAGACGGAGGGCGGCGAAGCCGCGCCGGAGTGAGTCATGTCCCTAGGTGATCGCATTCAGCAACTGGAGCCCCGCGAGAGGCAGCTGTTGGGCATCTTGCTCACGGTGTTTGCGGCTCTCTTTCTCTTGGCGCTGCCGGCCGGCGTCGCGGCGATGCTCGCGAGCAAGCGAGGCGAAAACGAGTCTCTGCGCGGGGCCGTCGAGAGCATCCAGGCGAGTCGCTCCCAGATCGCCGCCCGTGACCACGAGCGGCAACAACTCGCCCAGCGCTACTCCCAGGTGACCCCCCCGCTGGCTTCCTTCCTCGAGAAGCTGGCGACCGGCGTGCAGATCGAGATCCCGGAGAGCCAGGACCGCGCGATGGTCCCCCACGGCAAACGCTTCGAAGAGCGCTCCACCAAGATCATGCTGCGCAAGGTCGGCATGCTGAAGCTGGTCACCTTCATGGAAAAGATGGCGCAGTCGGGTCATCCGGTGAGCGTGGCTCGGCTCAACATCCGCAAGCGAGCCACCGAGCCGGACTCTTACGACGTCGAGATGATCGTGAGCGCCTTCGACCGCAAGGCCGAGGAGAAGAAGAAGGAATCCAAACCGGACCCCGGGGTGGAACCATGAGCCCCCGCGCAAAGAAGGTGCTCAAGGGGGTGCTCTTTCCGACCTTCTACCTGGTCGCGCTGACGTTCTTTCTGCTCCTGAGCTTCCCCTACGATCGCCTCAGAGACCGGCTCGTCGCCGAGTTCAACGCCCGCCAACCCGCTGGCGCAGGCACCCGTCTCGAAATCGAAAAGATGAGCGGCTACTGGATCTCGGGCGTCGAGGCCCAAGGCGTGAAGCTGCACGGGGCTCCGGCGGAGCAGAAGCCGGACGGCAAGCAAGAGAACGGGCGCGTCGTGACGGTGGACGACATCCACCTGCGCGTCTCGCTGTTCCGCCTGCTCTTCGGCACCCTGCACATCGCGTTTGGAGGCGAGGCCTTTGGGGGAAACCTCAGCGGCAGCACGTCGGATGCGGACGGCGCACGGAGTCTCGTGCTCGAGCTCGATGGCGTGAACGTCGGCGACTTGCCCCTGATGCGTGAGGTCGTCGGGCTGCCGCTCGAAGGCAAGCTGAGCGGAAACATCGACCTGCGCATGCCGGAGGCAAGGCTCTCCAAGGCCGAGGGCAAGGTGTCGCTGAAGATCACGGATCTGGCCTTTGGCGATGGCAAAGCCAAGGTCCGTGACACCATCGCGCTGCCTCGCGTCGAGGCGGGGGAGCTCGAACTCATCGCCGAGGCCACGGAGGGGCGGCTCAAGATCGAGAAGCTCGCGGCCAACGGCAGCGACGTCGAGCTCGCCGCGGATGGCACCATTCGCTTGCGCGAGCCCGTGGACATGAGCCTGGCGGAGCTCAGCTTTCGCTTCAAGTTCGCCGACAAGCTCAAGACCAAGAACGACACCACGAAGGCGCTCTTCGGCGAACCGGGGTCCTCGCTGCCGGGGCTCTTCGATCTGGATCCGAAGAACAAGACCGCCAAGCGTCCCGACGGCTTCTATGCCTACCGACTCACGGGTCCGCTCGGCAAGCTGGACGCGCAGCCCGCGCCACTGGGTTCGGCCGGCGGCGCCGGCCCGGGGCGCGGGACGGTGCGCGGGTTCTCGGGGACGCGGTGACTACCGATAGTGCGGGTCCCGACCGGGCGTGTAAGCTGGCCGAGTGGGTGGGGTGAAATCGGCGATGGCGGGCGCTGACGGCGGGGGCGCGGGTGAGGGCGCAATCAGCGCCGAGCGCGCCGCACGGATCGAGCACCGGATCGTCGACGATCTCTACAAGCGGGGCATGGCATCCAACGTCGGGATGGCCGTCGCGCTCGTCGTCATCGGGAGCTTCGTGATTGGACCGGGCGGGCTCGGTGTGAGAGTCGCCCTCGGCGTGCTCGCTGGCCTGATCGCGGCTCGACTGGTCCTCTATTCACTGGACCGTGCTGGGCGGAATCCGTTCCCGAGCCCGCGCGGCAGGGAAGCCGCTTTCCACGTCGGCGTTGGAGCCACCGGCGTCGCGCTCGGTGCGCTGATGGCGGTCGCCTATCCACGGCTCGAACCGGCGCAATCGGCGCTGCTCGCCACCTGCGCGACGGGCGTCGTCGCTGCCGGCCTGTCCAGCCTGGGGTCCAGCGCGGTTGCGTTCTTGCTGTATGCCGTGCCGAACCTCACGGCGCTGGGCGTGATGACGGCGCTCGATGACCGCGGCTGGGGCGAGAAGACGCTGCTCGCGCTGTTGTGTGTGTACCTGCCCACGGTCACGGCGATCTCGCTGCAGCAAGCCCGCCTGCGTCGACACGCGATCGTCCTCGAGCTCGAGCTCACCGATCAAGCGTTGCGCGACCCGCTGACCGGCCTGTTCAATCGGCGCTTCTTCGGGGTGCTTCTGGACAAAGAGGCCGCGGCGGCGGAGAGCTCCTGCGTGTTTCAAGACCGGCGCAAGCCGCTTCGAGTCGTGGCGCTCGGTCTGCTCGTGATCGACCTCGACCATTTCAAGCGCGTCAACGACGAACACGGACACGACGCCGGCGATCTCGTGCTGAAAGAGGTCGGTGCGCTCATCGCCCGAAGCATCCGCAAATGCGACGAGGCCGTCCGCTGGGGTGGAGAAGAGTTCGCCGTGGTGCTCCGCGTGCCTTGGGAGGACCGCCACCAGGTCGAGCTGGTCGTGAACCGGATCCTGTCGACGCTTCGAAAGCAGGAGTTTCGGCTCGCGGGCGGCAAGGTCCTGAAGCAAACGGCGTCCATCGGGTGGACTCTCCACCCCCTCTCGGACCGGAATCCCACCGTGATGTCGTGGGAGGCGTCTTTGCGATTGGCCGACCAAGCGCTGTACATCGCCAAGGTCGAGGGCCGGGATCGGTCCGTCGGGGTCCTCGGCGGTCCCGAGCTGACGTCGAATCCCGATGGCTTGGCAGAGACACTCGTGGGTTCGTTGGCGTCGGCCGAGAAGGCCGGGCTGATTCGGGTCGTTCGTCCCGCTTGAGGGCGGCGCGTTCTATTGAGCCAATGCCGGGGGTTCGGAGCGGCAGCGTGCTCGCCGGGGCGGCCCCCGCGGTAAGCGCACAAGCGCGGCTTCTCCTTCGCCGACATCGTCCGCACCGCCAGGCCTGCGCCCGACGGCAACGACGTCTTGGTAGCCCCGCGAGGGTGGCTGGTCACTGCGTGCGAGTTGACCTCCGTCATTGGCGAAGCCCCATCGACCCTCGATGATGCGCGATCGGGCTCGAGGCCAGGAGGATGAATGGACGGTCGCGCATTGGGATGCTGGGTGCTCGGAATTGGACTGGTGGGCTTCGGCGGCGTGGTCGCCTGTGGCGAGGATGAAGCGGCCACTGGTACGGGTGGGAGCGGCGGCAGTGGCGGCGCGGCGCCAGCGAAGTGCGGCAACGGAGCCGTCGAGGGCGCCGAAGCCTGCGACGACGGCAGCCAGTCCGCGACCTGCAATCACGACTGCACCGTCAGCGCCTGCGGAGACGGCATCCCGAATGCCTTGGCGGGCGAGCAGTGCGACGACGGCGGCACCGCCGCTGGCGACGGATGCGACGCCACCTGCGCCATCGAGATCCCGGTGGGCTGCGGCAACAGCTATGTGAGCGCCCCCGAGCAGTGCGACGACGGCGGCGAGTCAGCGGGGTGCAACATCGACTGCACCACCTCTGCGTGTGGAGATGGAAAGCTGAATCTCGGCGCCGGGGAGGAGTGCGACGACGGGAATTCCGTTTTGGGGGACGCCTGCAGCTCGAGCTGTCAGCTGGCGCCCTCGGGGCTGTGCGGCAACGGAGTCTGCGACTCCGGCGAGACCTGCGCGCTCGGCAGCTGCCAGGCTGACTGCGGGGCCTGCGCTGTCGGCGCTTCGTGCACCGCGCCCGGCGATTGTGCGCCGGGCCTTGCCTGTGTCCCGGGCGGGCAGGGCTTCGTCTGCGGTCCTCCCATCACGGATCCCACCAAGAGCTCCTTCATCCCCGTCGACGGCTTTGCGTGCGCCACGTTCATCGGTCCCGCCAACGGCAAGGACAAATGGGTGGACGAGGGCAATGGCAGCTACAGCCTCAGTGGCCCGTCGGTGATCCACACTCCGCTCGGGGACATACCGATCACGCCCTACAAGCTGATCCTCACCAAGCAGGGTTCCGGCGTGTCCGCCAGCTTCCAGTCCACGAAGTTGCCCACGCCGACCTTCGGGATGAACCTCGACCTCGACGTCGCCGTCAAAGCGAAGCTCGAGATCATCACCGGCACGGAAGCCATCGCCGCCCTCGGCGGCCTCACGCTCGTGCCCAAGGACAGCAAGTATTTCCAGTTCAGCTTCGGGGATCCTCTCAACAACATCACCTTTCGCGGTCCATGGACCAGCCAGCCGCCGCCCCCTGAGTTCAAGTCGGGGCCCATCGCCAACGCCACGCTGATCCGGTACCTGCAGGACCCCTGTGACCCGCTCTGGCTGTTCCAGGTGCCGAAGCCGATGCAGAACGATGCCGCCAAGTCCATGGGCAGCATTGGCGGATCGGACCACGGAGCCCTGAAACTGCAGAGCGCGCTGCCGCTCTGGGATGGGACGACGAGCAAGATCCGCCCGGTCAGCGGTCACAGTTACATCCAGGGGACCGCCGCGGTCCCCAGCGTGAAGTTGCTGGCCGCGAGCGTCGCGCGGATCGTGGACTTTGACCCCAAGGGAGATGGACTCGCTCACCCGCTGGTTCTGAACACGGCCATCGGAGGGCTCGCGGCGTCGCTCGCCGGGATCCCGGCCAAGCAGCTCGACATCGCCGAGATGATCGTCGGCGAGCTGAACCTGAAGCTGCCGGCGAAAGCCAAGGTGGCTGCCCTCATCGGCAGCGAGGTGGGCATCGATTTGACCCCGACCCCGCTGGCCGCGGCGAGCATGTACACCTACTCCGATTCGGACGGTGTCGAAGTCCTGTTCCGCGGCAGGACCGCCAGCAGCTTGTTGCCCGGGACCGATCTGGAGAAGTGGAAGCAGATCAAGAGCCACGACGTGCAGGGCTACTTCAGGACCGCCACGGACTGGGCCTACCGCTACACGACCGAGCTGAAGTACTTCGGCACCGGCGGCAAACAGACGACCGATATCTTGATGCGGGTGGCGGGCGACGAAGTGACGCTGGTCGCCAAAGGCGACGTGGACTTCGGCTCGATCCCCATCGACGGCGTGCAGGTCAACCTCGGCAAGGTTGGCATGATGCTCTACTTCGACTGGACGAAGAAGCAGCTCTGCGGCGAGACCGCGGCCGCCATTCAGGGTGCCCCCTGCGTGGTGCGATTGTGCGCCGGCGTGACGGCGTGGGAGGCGAGCGCGACCTGCGAGTCCGTGTGCGGCGACGGCAAGTGCAACGGCGTCGAGAGCTGCCACTGGGACGAGCCGGCGTGTCAGAAGGACTGCGGTGCGTGCCCCGGCGGCAGCCCGTGCACGCTCGGACAGGACTGCGCTTCAGGTCACTGCCCGACCGGGCTGTGCGTGCAGTGCGTCACGAACGCCCACTGCCAGGGCAAGAACTGGTGCAGTGGCTTGGGCACCTGCGAAGCGCCCAAGGTCAACGGCGCGGCCTGTCTGAACGCCTTCGAGTGCGCCAGCGGGAATTGCCCGGCCGGACTGTGTGTCGCCTGCGCGAACCAATCGGACTGTGGCTCACCCAAATGGTGCAGCGGTCTAGGCACCTGCGAGGCGCCGAAGCCCAGCGGCGCGGTGTGCGTCAATGGCTTCGAGTGCGCCAGCGGCAAGTGCCCCCTCCTTTCGTGCGTCGGTTGCGTCGTGCACGCGGACTGCAGCGGCAGCGAGTGGTGCGGTCTGCTCGACGGCATGTGTCACGCAAAGGCCGACAACGGCAAGTACTGCGGCGCGAACGCCGAGTGCAGTAGCGGGAACTGCCTCGTCGGGGTCTGCGTCGAATGCGCCCAGCAGTCGCACTGCTCGGGCGGCAGTTGGTGTTCAGGCACCGGCTCGTGCCAGCCCAAGCAGAGCAATGGCACCGCGTGTTTCGCGGGCTTCGAATGCGCCAGCGGGAACTGTCCGGCCAAGGTGTGCGTCGAGTGCGCGCAGCAGTCGCAGTGCACGGGCGGCGATTGGTGCGCGGTCGACGGCAAGTGCTACGCAAAGAAGGCCTATGGCGCGGCCTGCGCCGCCGGTTTCGAGTGCACGAGCGGCAAGTGCCCCGCCGGCCTCTGCGTCAACTGCGTGACCCAGGGCGATTGCTCGTCGAGCGCCTGGTGCGCGGTCGACGGCAAGTGCTACGCCGAAAAGGCTTACGGCGCGGCCTGCGCCGCCGGTTTCGAGTGCACGAGCGGCAAGTGCCCCGCTGGCCTCTGCGTCAACTGCGCGAAGCACAGCGACTGCAGCTCGAGCAAGTGGTGCGCCGTCGACGGCAAGTGCTACTCGCAGAAGGCCAATGGCGGCACGTGCACGTCGAGCGCGCAGTGTGTCAACAAATGCTGCGTGGGCTTCTGCGGCAGCTGGTGTTGAACTCCGCGGGGTGCGCCCGGATCCCGGTGCGCACCCCGGCGACAGGCCGGCTGCCGGCGCTCCCGCTCAGGAATCCACGGAGATGCCGAGCTTCTTGCGCAGCTTGAAGTACGGCTCGCTGACGCTGTAGAGCACCAGCTCTTTGAGCCGCTCTTGCGGTGGCACGGCGCTGGAGCTCTCGTCGCTGGCCTTGATGATTTCGACCGCGGTCTCGAGGTCGTGGGCGCAGACGAAGCCCGCGCGATCGGCGGTCATGTCGATGCCACCAAGCCACTTCTTGAGGTCCAGGGCGCCGCCGGACTGGATCAGCTTGGCGACGATGCGGGCGAGCTGGTCCCTGCCCTGACCGTGCAGGCTGTGCTCGAGCGCCTGACGCGCCTCGCCGACGGGGCCTTCCATCTCCGCGGCGACCGGGAACTGCGGCGCGATCATCTTGATGGCCGCGAAGAGCCAGGCCTTCAGGCCCGTGCCGCTGGGGACCAGGTGTCGCACGTACATGCCCGGTCGGAAGTAGGTGATGTGACGCGCCGCGATGAACGCCGCTGCCTGCGGAGGCACGTCGGCGGAGAGCGCGGCCATGCCCAAGACGACGGAAGGTTGGTAGGCGTGCAGGTAGGAGAGGCCGCCCGGATCGTTGTTGTTCTGGAAGGTGGGCGGCGGCTCCATGCCCAGGACGCCGCAGGCGTAGAACAGCGTCTGGCTCATGGGGTAGGGGTGGCGTGCCAGGTCGATGGCGTAGCGGCGATCGAAGCCCAGGGTCTCGAAGTGCTGGCCACGGGCGGCGATCACGGCCGGCTCGATCAGCGCGAACACGCTGGTCAGCAGCGGATCGGCGTCCGCGTGCATCAGGTGCGCGAGCCAGTCGTCGTCGCTGAGGGCTGCCTGGGCGGGCGCCGCGGTTTCCGGCCGCATGCGCTTGAAGAAGCGTTCTTCATCGGGCTCGGCCAGGTTCAGCACGTAGAGGGCTTGGCACAGGGCCCAGGCGGCGTCGGCCTGCTTGACCTCGGTGTAGAGCTTGCGCATCGCCTTGTACGTGTCGGCGCGATACGGGTTCTGGCGCAAGATGACCTGTTGGGCCGAGACGGCCTTGTCGAGGTACTTCTTGGGATCCGAAGCGTACAGCTCGGCGAGCTTGGACTGGCGCGCGGCGTTGTCGGGCTCGAGGGTCTGCGCCGCCTCGTAGGCGTCGATGGCGCGGTCGGTCCAGCCGAGGTTCTTGTCGTAGAGATCGGCGAGATCGGCGAAGGTCGCCAACATGTCCGCGCGGCTCTTCTCGGTAGTGGCGGTCTCGAGCTTGCGTTGGAGCAGGCGCTCGACGCCCTCGAAGTCGCCCTTCTCGCGCCTGAGATCGATGGCTTCGTTCAGCGCCTTGTCCAGCTTCGGATCGAGCTCGAGCACCTTGTGGTAAAGCTCGAGGGCGCGGTCCACGTCGCCCATCTGGCGTGCGCAGACCACCGCCGCGGTGTGCAGGTACTTCACGCGCTGCTTCGGCTCCTCGACGAAGTCCGCCAGGCGAAGCACGACGTCGACCAGCTTCCCCCAGTCCTTCTCTTCGCTGTAGAGCTGCATCAACTTCGTGAGCAGCCGGCGGTCATCGGGCTTGTCCTCTAGCGCGGCGACGTAGCTCTTGGCCGCGCGGGTGCGATCGTTGAGGCGAGCCGCCGCGATATCGCCCATGTCGAGCAAGATCTGCACGCGGTCTTCCCCGGTCGCCAGATCGAGGTGGCGGTTCTTGACCTTGAGGACCTTCTCCCAGTCTTCCTTGGTCTCCCAATACTTCGCCAGCGCCTCCAGGGGGTCCGGCAGTGAGGGGTCGAGTTCGGCTGCTTCCTCCAGGGGCGCGAGGGCTGCATCCAGATCATTCGCGCGGCGCAGCGACTCGCCGAAGCGATACAGACTGAGCGCGCGGTCCTTGCCCTTCTGCTGCTTGCCGAAGCGATCGAGCAGATCTTTGTAGAGCTCGGCGGCGCGGGTCGGGGAGCCGTGCTCGAAGGTCACCGCCGCCACGCGACCGATGGCCTCGGCGTCGTCCGGCGCGATGCGCACCAGGGTGTCCATTGGCGCCAGCGCCTGCTCCGTGGATCCGGTCTGGCTGAGCGCGTCCACGAAATGAACCAGGATGCGGACTGCGTCCTTCTTGTCGAGGCTGCCGGCGCGCTCGGCGATCAAGCCGAGGTGGTTCGCGGCTTCGAGGAAGCGCTTGGCTTCGAAGGCGAGCTCGCCCAGTACCATCAGGCCCTGCAGGTTGGTCGGGTCGAAGGCGATGGCGCGCTTGGCGGCCTCTTCAGCGCGCTTCTCGTCCTTGAGTCGATCGCGGAACAGAATCGACATCTCGCCGGCCAGCTTGGCCTTGGCGCGATCGCCGTCGGTCTCGCCGATCTCGCGTTCGAGGAGCTGAACGGCGGCGTTGACGTCGCCGCGCCCGAGGTACGCCGCTCGCAGCGCGGCGGAGGCGCCGGCGTCTCGCGGGTTGGCGTCGAGCGCGAGTTTGTAGCGCTCGATGGCGCCGTCGTGATCGCCGCGGCCCTCGAGGATCTTGGCCGCGCGCAGGTACTGCTCGGCGCGCGCCTCTTGCTGCCGGCCTTCTCGGCCAGGGCTTCGATGGCGGCCAGCGCGGCGTCCGCGTCGCCGGAGGTCTCCCGGATGCGGGCCAAGGCCTCGAGCGCGCCTGCGTTCTCCGGATCGAGCGCCAGCGCGCTCTCATAGGCCTTGGTCGCCCGCTCGGGGTTGCCGATTTGCTCCCCCAGCACCCGGCCGAGGCCCAGGTAGATCTCCAGCTGTCGCGCGGGATCCGTCGCGACTTTGATCTGTTTCTCGGCCAAGGTCGCCACGTCCTCCCAGCGGTCGAGGGCGCGGTAATGGCGGGCCAGAGCGGACAGCGCGGCGTCGTGCGCGCTGTCGATGGCCAGCACCTGCTCCCACGCCTCTGCGGCCTTGGCGTGGTTCAAGAACTCTTCGTCGTGGATTCCGGCGATGCGTTCCCAGAGCGTGATCTTCTGCCGCGGCGTCGCAGCCAGCGCGAGCTGGGACAGGAGGTTCTCCAGTAGATCCTGGAACAGTCCCATCTTGCTGTAGAGGCGGTCGAGCGCCCGCAGCGCGTCGAGGTTTATCGGGTCTTCGCTGAGCACGACGTTCAGCCGCCGAACGGCCTCGGCTTCGTCCTTCAGGTGGTCCTCGTAGATGTCCGCGATGCGGCAAAGCACCTTCAGCCGCTCCTCGCCACGGAGCGCTTCCGCGCGCCGCTCGAGCAACTTCACGAAGCCCGGGAAGTCCCCGGTGCGCTCGTAGATGCGCGCCAGCGCCTCGCTGGCCCGCTCGTGCCCGGATCCTGCTCGAGCACCTGCTCGTAGAGATCGCGCGCGCGCCCCGTGTCGCTGAGCTGCGTCTCGAGGATGTCGCCGGCGTCGGTGCGCAGATCCCGGGCGCGAGCCGGAGTCACGGCGCCGTCGGCGCGGCGGGCGAGCACCATCACCAGCTCGGGCCACTGCTGGGCCTTGCGGTAGATCTGCGTCATGCCGTCGAGGGCGGCGTCGTTGGCGGGATCGCTGCCGATCACCGTCTGATAACAGGGCAGTGCCAGGTCCGGCCGGCTGAGCTTTTCGGTGTACCAGCGCCCCATGCGGGCGAGCAGCGGGTTCTTGGTCTCGAGGGGGATCTCGCTGCTGGTGACGGTCTGCGCCGAGGTGGCGAGCACCTCGTTCCAGCGCTCGCCGTTGGTGCCGGCCAGGCGCTCGATCTCGTCGGCGTAGGACGACTGGCTGGGGTCTTCGCAGAAGGCCTGGGTGTAGGCGACGATGGCTTGCTCGGCGTCGTCGATCTCGTTCACGTACACGCGACCGATCTCGGCGTAGGCCCGCGCGCGCTCGCTGCGGCTCTCCGCCTTCTCGGTGCGCGTCAGGAGCATCTCGATCAGGTCCTCGTACTTGCCGAGTTGCTTGCGCACGTCCTCGAGGGCGGTGATCGCGATGTCGTCAGCCGGATCGAGATCGACCAACCACACGTACATCTGCTCGGCCTTCTCGGCGTCCTTGGCCTGGTACTCGAAGAGGCGCGCAGCGCGGAAGAGCAGGCTCTTCTTGGTCTCGCGGTTCTGTTTGTCCTCGCCGACCTCGATGCCGTCGGCGGCCATGCTGAAGGCCTCGGCGATGCGCGCGGCGTCGGCGCCTTCTTCCACCGCGGCCTCGAGGGCCACGGCGGCGTCTTCGTCGGCCGGATCCGCGACCAAGGCTTCGATGCGCTTGTCGAGATCGGCATCGGAGAGCTTGGACTCTTTCTTGGCGACCGCCGAGCGCCCCATGGTCTCGAGGGCCTCGAGCAGCGCGCTGGCGCTCTTGGGTCGCTTGTCGGGATCCTTCTCGAGCATCGACAGCACCCACTCGTCGATCTCTTTGGTGATCCATCCGCGGGGCGCCACGCTGCTCGGCACGGGCGGCGTCTCGGTCAGGTGACCGATGGCGGCGTGGATGGCGGTTGCGCCGCCGAAGACCGGCTTGCCGCACAGGATCTCATAGAGCACGCAGCCGAACGAATACACGTCGCTGCGCGGATCCGAGGGGATACCGCGGATTTGTTCGGGGGCGACGCTCTTGGGTGAGCCGACGGTGGAGAAGAGCTCGTTTTGTCCCGGGCTCTGCACGCGCGCGCGGGCGCGCAGGCGATCGGAGCCGGCATCGACCAGCACCAGCTGCTGACTGCCGTCCGGGTTCCTGTGCACGAGCAGGTTTTCGAGGCGCAAATCGCCGTGGCCCAGGCGTCGCTCGTGGATGGAGCGCAGAGCCTCGAGCACCGCGCGCAGCAGCGGGCGAGCCTCGTTGATGTGCATCGGTCCGGTGCGTGCGATGCGCACCGAGAGCGGCTGGGCGTCGATGTACTTGTGCGCAACCGCGAAGCGGTCACCCACCTGTCCGGCAGTGAGCCCCTGGGGCAGACCCTGGTGGTCGATGCTGCCGATCAGCCGGCTCACCGTCAGGAAGCGGTGCAAGCCGCGTCGATCGCGGGTCGCCTCGCGACGGAGCACGCGCAGTCGGTACTCGCCATCCTCGCCCTTGGCCAGATAGGTCAGCGCCAGACGACCCTCGCCCAACTTGCGCACGATGGTGAAACCGCCGAGCGTGGAGCCCGGCCGCATCTCTTCGTCGAAGGGCAGCCCGCTGATGCGGATGTTCGCGACCTTGGCGTTCACGTCGGGCTTGGACGCCAAGAGGGCGTCGCAGAGGGCCTCGACCGCGTCGGCCTCGACGCAATGCTGGGTCAGAGCGTTGGCGAAGGAGCCCTTCGCGGCCGTCCCTCCCACGGCTTCAGGGTCGAAGCCGAGCACGTTGCGCGTCAGGTTCAAGAGCTCGTCCAGCTCGAAATTTCGTTCCAGCTCTGCTCGAAGGATGTCGGTCTCCATGTGCGTCCCAATCCGCCGCGGTCACGTCGCTCCTACTCGGAACGACCCCACCGGCGGCGGCGCATGATAGCGAATAGGCTGACGAAAAACAGCGCGTAAAAATTGAGGAAAATGGCGCAGCACCCCTTCGGGTATCGCGAAGCGCGTCGCGGCGGCGATTCCCGGCGGCTTTCTGGACCTGTCCGGCCTGGCGTGAGAAAGCTGGACGAGCGTGTCGTCGCGAGCCGTCCTCCTCGAGCGGGCCCTGCCCCTGACCATTTTGGTGCTGGCCGTGGTGGCGGTGCCGGTGCTGATCTTGTCGCCCACGGGGCTCAACCGCCTCAGCGGCCTTCGCCAGGAACGCGCCAAGGCCGACGAGGAGATCTCGCGCATGGGCCAGCAAATCACCGAGCTCCGAGCCCAGGTGCAGCGCATCAAGAGCGACCCGGCCGCCGTGGAGCGGGTGGCCCGCGACGAGCTCGGGCTCGTGCGGCAGACCGAGGTCATCTTCCAGTTCAAGGAGTGAGCGCTCCGCCGCGAGTGACCCACGGCGTCACTGGGCGGCAGGATTGGCAGCAGCATTCGCCCGTCGAGGTGGCTTGCGGCCGGGCGACTCTGGCGGCGTGTATCCCAGCTCGGGATCGAGCTGGCTGCTGCAGCAGTGGCGGTCCGGCTGCTCGTCTGGACACGCGCCCTGCGCGAGGGAAGGAGGTGGTCGAGGGCGCGGTCTCAGCCGCGAGTTGCGAGTCCGGCACCCCGGCACGCGGCAGTCGAGTTCGTCGCACAACCCAACCGCAGTCGCTTACTCGGCGCCGGCCAGCTCCCAGTCGCAGCTTGCTAGATGAGTGGCGTCCGCCAGCTTGACTTCGACTCGCTCGCCGGCAAATCGGACCGAAAGCCGCGTGTCTTGCCCAGCCCTCCCCCGCACCTTCAGCTGCTCCCAGCGCCCGCCCACAAACGCGCCGTCGGGCACTTCGGCGTTGCCCGCAGCGCGCTCGCCCGGCTGAAGCTTGATCCGGTGCGGGTCGAAGTTCTGCGCGTCCCCCTCGATGACCTCCCAGTTCATGGCCAACAAACGGCCGTCTTGAAAGTGAAAGCCGATGCGGGTGCCCCGCTCCTGCTCGAACTCGTAGCCGTAGCCTTGGTCCGCTGGCCCCGCTGGCCTCCGCGGAGCCTTGGCCTCGACCGCCAGCGCCTCGACCAGGTCCGGCAAAAAGACCGCGCACTTGCCGGTGACGTCCAGCGTGGAGCCTTCGGGATAGCGAGCGCCGCTGCAGGCTAGCAGCGGCAAGCCCAAACCCAGCCAGCGCGCCTGGCGTGCGCCGGGCCCAAAGGCGCCGAGAACTTCTGAACTGCGACGGCCCACCGGGGCGATACAATACGTGATCGGCGAGTTCGGGTCGAGGTATGGCTCTGCCGCGCAGGCCGGCTCGCGGTCCGCTGAGCATCGCGAGGTGAGGGTCAAAGGCGGGCGAAAGCAGCGCCGCTCCCGGCCATGAGCCCAGTAGCCAGTTGCGGCGCGGGGTCCTTCGTTGTTCGATTGTCGACATGAGCGCGGAGCTTGCGCGGCGTTTGCTCGAGACCGGCGTGGTGCCGGCGGACGAGATCTACGCGGCGCTGTCCGACGCGGTGGCGCTCGGCGTGCCCTTCGTGCAAGCGCTAGTCACCCGCGGCCCTCTCACCGCCGACTTGGTGGATCGCGAGTTGTCGCGGCTGCGCGGCCCGGTGCTCTCGTCAATCACGGTCTCCCACGATCTCACCGAGAACCTGCCCACCGGGCTCTGCGAGCGGCTCTTGGCGGTCCCCATTGGGCTCGCGCCCAGCGGCGCCGTCGAGGTGGCGGCGGTGGATCCGACGGACTTGGCCGTGGGTGACGAGCTGTCCTTTCAGCTCGGAGCGCCGGTATCGATCGTGCGTGTGCCGCTGGGCGAGCTGCTCTTGGCCCTCGATCGCTGGCTCGACGAGCGCGATCGTACGGGCGTGCGCAGCACCCGCACTCCCGCGTTCGGGACTCGCGCCGTGCGTCGGGGTTCGTCACCACCCTTTCGTCAGGCCTACCGCGTCTCCACGGACGGCGGCGCGGACCAGGGGACAAACGCGCACCAGAGCTGGCCGCCCATCCCCCTGGTTCGGCGCTCGATGCCAGCGCCGGAGCGGTCGCGCATCGACACCAACCCCGGGGTCGGCAGTGCGGGGGGCGATTTGCTCGGCGCCATCGGCTATGGCGTGGACGAGACCGGGACCGGAGTCCTCGGGCTGAATCGCTCCAAGGCTCCGCCTCCGATGGAGCGTCGACGCGAGCCGGATCTGACGGCGTTCGATGGCGCAGCGGACGCCGACGCGCTCGTGGCTCACATTCTGGACGCGGCTCGACCACTGGCTGAGCGGGTGCTGATCCTGACTGCCCGCGGCGCTGGGTACGCGGCGCGGGCGGCTCATCCCGACGACGTATCGGTCCTGCTCGGCGCGGAGACCGTCGCCAGCTTCGCCCTGCGCGACGGCCACTACCTCGGACCCATCCCCGCAGACGAGGCGCACCAGGACCTGGCCGGGGCGCTCGGTCAGGCGGAGGTGTACGTCGTCCCGGTGCGCATCGGCGACCGAGCCCCCATCTGCCTGGTGCTCTCGGGCTTGTTCGGCTCGCTCGACTCGACCCGCTGGGCCGACGCCATCGCCCGCCGCGCCGAAGACGCGCTCGAGCGGATCCTGCGCGACAAGAAGCGCGGGGGTTGACAGCTTCACGCTGAACGGGCTAGCAGCCTCATCGCGGTGGCGGCCCGAAAAAAATCAGGAAAATCCAGCGGAGGCGAGCCGCCTCGGCGGGGTCGCGGGCGTGATCAGCTCGAGCTCGGGTTGGCGAAGACCGAAGAGCGGGCGGCACTCCACGAGGTCACCCAAGAGAAGTACCTGAGCTACGCCCTCAGCGTGATCACGTCGCGGGCCTTGCCCGACGTGCGCGACGGCATGAAGCCGGTGCAGCGCCGCATCTTGTACACGATGTGGCAGCAGCGCCTGACGGCGGACGCCAAGCACCGCAAGTGCGCCAAGGTAGTCGGCGACGTGATGGGCAACTACCACCCGCACGGAGACGCCTCGATCTACGACGCGCTGGTCCGCATGGCGCAGCCCTTCGCGCTGCGCGCGCCGCTGGTGGACGGCAGCGGCAACTTCGGCTCGCTGGACGGCGATCCCGCCGCGGCGATGCGCTACACCGAGTGTCGGCTGACGCCCATCTCCGCCGAGCTGCTCGGCGAACTCGACGAGGACACGGTCCACTTTCGTCCGAGCTACGACGGCACCAAGGAAGAGCCGGTCGTCCTGCCCGCCAAGGTGCCGAACCTGCTGGTCAACGGCGCGACCGGCATCGCCGTGGGCATGGCGACCAACGTGCCGCCGCACAACCTCGAGGAGGTCTGCGCCGCCGCCATCCGCCTGCTCGACGCCCTGGTCGAGAAGAAGGCGCTCAGCGCCCGGGAGCTGTGCCGCACCATCAAGGGTCCGGACTTCCCGACCGGGGGGCAGATCGTCTCGAGCGCGGACGAGATCAAGCAGATCTACGAGACCGGCCACGGCACGCTCAAGGTGCGCGGCACCTGGAAGCTCGGTCCGGTGAGCCGCGCCGAGAAGAAGCTGCTCGTCACCAGCATCCCCTACGCGGTGAACAAGGCGCTGCTCGTCGAGCGCATCGCGGAGGTAGTGACCAGCCGCAAGATGCCGATGCTGGTCGACGTGCGTGACGTCTCGACCGACGACGTCTGCATCGAGCTCACGCTCAAGCGCGAGGCCGACGAAAACAAGGTGCTCGCCTACCTCTACAAACAGACGCCGCTGCAGACGAACTTCGCGGTGAATCTCACCTGCCTGGTGCCCACCGAAAACCCCGAGGTGGGTCGGCCCGAGCGCCTCGATCTCGCGCAGATCCTCTGGCACTTCCTCCACTTTCGGCTGGAGGTGGTGACCCGCCGCCTGCAGCACGAGCTGTCCGCCCTCGAGCGACGCATCCACATCCTCTAGGGCTTCGCCGCCATCTTCGACGCCCTCGACGAGATCCTGCGCATCATCCGCAAGAGCGAGGGCAAGGCCGACGCGGCCCAGAAGATCATGGCGCGCTTCGCCCTCGACGCCGAGCAGACCGACGCCATCCTCGAACTCAAGCTCTATCGGCTGGCGCGCCTCGAGATCTTGGTGATCCAAAGCGAGCTCGACGACAAGCAGAAGCGCGTGCGCGCCATCAAGAAGCTGCTCGGCGAGGCCGAGAGCCGCGGACGTTGGGCCATGGTCAAGAAAGAGCTGGAGGAGATCTCCGCGACCTTCGGCAAGAGTTCCAAGCGCAGGACCATCATCGAAGAGGCTGCGGCCGAGCCCGAGCTCACGGCGGAAGATCTGATCATCGCAGAAGACAACCACCTGCTCATCACCCGCGACGGCTGGGTGAAGCGACAGAAGGAGATCAAGGATCCCAGCGCGACCCGCCTGCGCGAGGGCGATCAGGTCCTGGCCTGCGTCGCGGGCTCGACCCGCGCGACGGTGGTGTTCTTCTCGAGCTTTGGCACGGCCTACACCGCTCGCATCGCCGACCTGCCGGCGACCACCGGCTACGGCGAGCCGATCCAGAAGCTGTTCAAGCTGAAGGACCGGGAGAGCATCGTCGCGATGTTCTCCCTCGATCCGCGCGTGACCGGCGACATCGCCGAGAAGGAGGGCTACTTCCCCGCGACTTACGCCTGCGCGGCCACCAGCGACGGCTACGCCCTGGCCTTTGGTCTCTCGACCTTCGTCGAGCCCAGCACGCGTGCGGGCCGGCGCTTCGCCAGGCCGGCCGGCGAGGCCCGCGTGGTGGGCGTGTTCGCGGTCGGCGGCGAAGAGACCTTGATGGCGGCCACGGCCGCGCGCCGCGCGCTGCTCTGCAAGGTCGACGAGGTCAACTACCTTTCGGGTCCCGGCAAGGGCGTGCTCTTGATCAAGCTCGACAAGGGCGACAAGCTGGTGGGCTTCCGCGCCGTGACCAAGGAGAGCGACGGTCTTTCGATGAAGACCAGCTTGGGCGGTGAGCAGAAGATCTCGCCGAGCCGGTACGAGCTGTCGAGTCGCGGCGGTAAGGGCCGCGAGGTGATCAAGCGCGGCGCGCTGATCGAGCCGGTGTTCGAGCCGCCGTCGCCGCCGGTCTCGTTCGAAGAAGGGAGCGGTCGATCCGCGATGCCCAGCTATTCCGCCAAAGACATCACGGTGCTCGAGGGGCTCGATCCCGTCCGCAAGCGCCCGGGCATGTACATCGGCGGCGTCGGCAGCGCCGGCCTGCACCACCTGGTCTGGGAGGTCGTCGACAACTCGGTGGACGAGGCGATGAACGGCCACGCCAGCCAGATCCACGTGACGCTGCACAAAGACGGACAGAGCGTGACCGTGAGCGACGACGGTCGCGGTGTGCCAGTGGACATGCACCCCTTGCACAAGAAGCCGGCGCTCGAGATCATCTTCTGCACGCTGCACGCAGGCGGCAAGTTCGAGCACGACAGCTACAAGACGGCGGGCGGCCTGCACGGCGTGGGCGCTAGCGTGGTCAACGCGCTCTCGGCGCAGCTGGTCGCCACCGTGAAGCGTGACGGCTTCGAGCACCGCATGGAGTTTCGCGGCGGCACGCCGGTGGGCAAGCTCCAGAAGCTCGGCAAGGCCCGCGGCAGCGGGACCACGGTCTTCTTCAGGCCCGACCCCGAGATCTTCCCGCAAGACGGACTTCTCCGCCGAGCTCATGCGCGAGCGGCTCGAGATCGCGAGCTACCTGCACAAGGGGCTCTCCGTCACCTTCATCGACGAGGCGCAGGGCACCAAGGCAACCTTCCAGCACCCCGAGGGCATCGTGGAGTTCCTGGGGCGCATCGTGAGCGAGCGCGGCTCACGCGCGGTGCACGAGGTCCCCTTCACGCTGTTCCGGGACAACGGGCTCCGGATCGAGCTGGCCTTCCAGTGGACGGAGTCCACCGACGAGACGCTCAAGAGCTACGTGAACGGGATCCCGACGGGCTCCGGCGGCACCCACGAGTTCGGCTTTCGCTCGGGCATGGTCAAGGCGGTCCGGAACTACATCGAGACGCACAACCTGACGCCTCGGGGGGTGACGCTCAGCGCCGAGGACATTCGCGAGGGGCTGACCGGCGTGCTCAGCGTTTTCATCTCGGATCCGCAGTTTCAGGGGCAGACCAAGGATCGCCTGAACAACCCCGAGGTCCAAGCGGCGGTGGACGGAGCGGTGCGTCCCTCGCTCGAACAGTGGCTGAACCAGAACCGCAGCACGGCCGAGCAAGTCGTGGCGCGCATCATCCTGGCAGCGCGGGCCCGCGAGGCGTCCCGCGCCGCCAGCCAAGCCGTCATCCGCAAGACCGCCACCGGCGGGCGCATGATGTTGCCGGGCAAGCTGAGCGACTGCAGCGCCAGCGACCGCCGCAACACCGAGCTCTTCATCGTCGAAGGCGACAGCGCCGGGGGCAGCGCCAAACAAGGGCGCGACCGCAATACGCAGGCGGTGCTGCCCCTGCGCGGCAAGGTTCTCAACACCGAGGGCATGAGCCTGGGCAAGGTGATGGAGAACAAAGAGCTCACCGATCTGGTCACCGCCCTCGGCTGCGGCGTCGGTCAGAATTTCGAGATCGGGCGCCTGCGCTACGAGCGCGTCGTCTTGCTCGCGGACGCCGACAGCGACGGTCACCACATCACGACGCTGCTGCTCACCTTCTTCTACCGTCACCTGCCGGAGGTGATCCGGCAGGGCAAGCTCTTCGTGGCCGTGCCGCCGCTCTACCGGGTGGACATCGGCAAAGAGACCTTCTGGGCCGTGGACGACGCCGACAAAGCGCGCATCGTGAAGGATCACGCCCGCGGCAAGTCCAAGCCCGAGATCACTCGCTTCAAGGGCCTGGGAGAGATGATGCCCAAGGTGCTGTGGGAGACCACGCTGAATCCCAAGACCAGGCGGCTGCTCAAGATCGAAGTCGCGGACGTTTTGGCCACCGACCGCGTGGTGAGCGATCTGATGGGCAAGGACCCCCAGGCCCGCTTCCATTTCATCATGGACCGCGCGGATCAGGCCGACGTACTCGACGTCTGAGTCAACTCGCGGCCGCGCGCGCTCCGCCCCGAGCAGCGTCGACGGGTGGCCCCAGCACGCTCTCTGGATCTTCGACTACCTCTTTGGCCAACGCCAGGGACGACGCGCAGTAGAAACCGTCGTTGATGTGCTCGTCGAAGCTCCAGCGGATCTCGACCGTGTCCTTCACCGCGGGCGCTCCGTCGTCGCCGACCAATCGTGGAAGACGACGGCGCCGGCGCGAGTCCGCATCAGGTGCGGGACAATCCTGCGGAGCGGGGAGAGATCACGGATCAGATCGCCGTCGGAGCGGCCGAAGAGCGGCATGTCTGGCAATGATGCCCGAGGCTCGGACTGGTCGTGGTGCTCGAAGCAGTTTCCGACGGATTTCCGGGGTGCTAGGCTGCTCGCCGCTGCCCCCCATGCGTTTCGACTGCGTCCTGCTCGACTTCGACGGAACCTTCACCCTCGCCGAGGAAGAGGGCGCTCCCTTCGTGGAGGCCTACCGGGCCGACCTCGCGGAGCGCCTCGGGCGCGACATCGCGGCGGAGTGGGCCGAGGGCGAGGCGACCGTCCGCGCGAGCCCCAGCGAGTACGGCTGGCTCTTCCAGGGCAAGCTCGTGGCGCCGGGCAACGCGGATCCCTACATTCGCTCGACGACCGTCGCGCGAATGATCATGGACCGCTTTGGCGCCTATCGCGAATCGGCCGAGCGGGAGCAGGCGCTCTCCGATCTCTACTCACGCAGCTACGAACTCTCGGCGACGGTCTTCCGACCGGGTGCGAAGCAGGTGCTCGAGCGCTTGCTCGGGACGGGGACACCGATCTACGTCGTCACCAACTCGGGGACGGCCGCGGTCACACGCAAGGTCGAAGCGCTCTTGCCCGACGCCGAGCGGCGGCCGACGGTGCGCGGCAACGCGATGAAGGCGTTCATCGAGCCACCGACGGAGCTCGACGCACGCTTCACCGGGCTGCCCGAGACGCAGCTGCTCGAGGGCTTGCCGCGTCCGGTTTATCTGCGTCGCGGCCGCTACTACGAGGTCCTCCGCCGGATCTGGCAGGAGACGGGGACCGCGCCCGAGCAGACACTCTTGGTCGGCGACATCTACGAACTCGATCTCGCCATGCCCTACCACCTCGGAGTGTCGATCCACCTGGTCGCGAGCGCCGTGACTCCTGAGTACGAGCTTCGCTTCGTGACCCGAATGGAGAAGTGCGGGCTGAGCGAGTCCCTCGACGCGGTGATCGATCGCGTGGGGCTCTAGCCGTGCCGCGCGCCATTGCTGCCCGGGTGCGCGCCGGCAAGCGCGTCCTGCTCGGCGTCGTGCACCTCTTACCGCTGGCCGGCAGTCCGCGCTTTTCGAGCCGGAAGCTGGTCGTCGATCACGCGCTGGCCGACGCGGAGGTACTGGTCGCCGCGGGCTTCGACGGCTTCGTGGTCGAAAACTTCGGTGACGCTCCCTTCTTCGGCGACCGCGTGCCGGCGACCACCATCGCCGAGATGGCAGCGATGACCGAGCGGCTGAGGATTGCCGTGGGCCCCGAGCCTCTGATCGGAGTGAACGTGCTGCGCAACGACGCGCGGGCGGCCCTGGCCATCGCGGCGGCGACCGGCGGCGACTTCATCCGGGTGAACGTGCACGTCGGCGTGATGCACACCGACCAGGGCACGCTCGAGGGGCGCGCGCCGGAGACCTTGCGCGAACGCGCCGCGAGCCGGGCGAGCGTGGAGATCCTGGCCGACGTGGCGGTGAAACACGCGACCCCGCCCGCGGGCTTCGATCTGGCGCAGAGCGCCAAGGACACGGCCCTGCGTGGCCTCGCCGACGGCCTGATCGTGACGGGCTCGGGCACGGGTGAAGCGACGAGCGTGTCACGGCTCGAGGTCGTGAGGCGCGCGGTGCCGGACCGCCCGCTCTTTGTCGGCAGCGGTGTGAGCGCCGCGACCATCGGCGAGCTGTTGAAGATCGCCGATGGCGTGATCGTCGGGACCTCGCTCAAACGCGAGGGGCAGGTGCACGAGCCGGTCGATGCGGCGCGGGCCCGGGCGCTAGTCGATGCGGCGCGCCGAAGGTCGTGACGCTAGGTCAGCTCACTGCGCGCCGAAATTCTGGACCCAGTAGTGGGTGTACTTGGTGCCCGGCTTCTCGACGTACCCCACGCCCAGATCCTCGAACCCGGCCTTCATGATGTTCGTGCAGTGGCCCGGGCTGTTCATCCATTGATCCATCGCGCCTTCGGGCGTTGCGCTGCCCGCCGCGATGTTCTCGCCGGCGGTCTTGAAGTCGTAGCCCGCGTCGCTCATGCGATCGAAGGGAGATCTGCCGTCGAGGCTCTGGTGGGCGAAGTAGCCCTGCGTCGCCATGTCGTCGGCGTGGGCGCGGGCCGTCGAGCGCAAGATAGGATGCATCTTCAGCGGCCCGACCGGCGCTTGAGCGCTGCCCCCGCAGGTCGCGCCCTGGGCGCGGTGTTGATTGACGATCTCGAGGACCTTGCACTCGAAGGCGGCGCCGCCGGACGCCGAGCCGTCGCAGCTGCCGCCGGGACCGCCTCCTCCCCCCGAGTCGTCATCCGACGATCCGCAGCCGATGAGCGTGAGACAGAGCAAAGCCGGGAACAGCGCGCGCATCTGCAAACAGTACACGACTTCCACCGGGGCCGGCGTTGACCCTCAGAACGAGGAGCCGGGCTGGCTCAGGAACTCGGTCTCTTCGGGCGTCGACGCGCGTCCCAGGCTGGCGTTGCGATGCGGGAACCGGCCGAAACGCGCGACGATGTCCCGGTGACGGCGGGCAAAGTCGGCGGCGCCGGCGAAGCGTCTACCGAGCCCCGGGTCTTCGGTGAGCTTCACGAGCTCGTCGAAGAGTCGGATCCCGTGCTCCTGGGCCGCGAGGTCCTCGGCGTGCATCGTCGGCATGATCAGGAAGTAGCGTTGCATCGGGCAGAGCTGCGCGAGCTCGCCCTGCTCGATGCCCTCGAGGGCCACGGCCAGCGCCCTTTCGTCGTTGGCGAAGGCCCCGGGGCTCTTGCGGCTCAGATTTCGGGAGAACTGGTCGAGCAGGATCACCAGCGCCAAGCGTCCGCGGGCAGTGGCGCACCAGGAGTCCAGCTCCGATGCCGCGGCGCTGGTGTGCAGCGCCGAAAAGCGTTCTCGGATCTCGGCGTCGAAGGCGTCGTCGCGCTTCCAGTAGCGCGCAAAGACCTCGTCGGGCAGATCGCCGACCGGATCCGGAGTGCCGAACCAGAACCCGAGCACATCATCGACCGCGTCCATGGTCGAGGGATAAGGCACGAGCGGGGGAACGTCCACCGCCAGGCGTTCGGTGCTAAAAGTCTGCGCCATGGATCCGAAGCAGAGCGCTGACCTCAGCCACTGGACTCGGCTCGCGACCGGCGAGCTCAAAGGCAAAGATCCCGAGACCCTGGTCTGGCACACGCCCGAGGGCATCGACGTGAAGCCGCTCTACACTCGACAGGACCTCGAGGGGCTCGACTTCGGGGACAGCATCCCGGGTGACTACCCCTTCGTTCGCGGGCCCAAAGCGACCATGTACGCCGGACGTCCCTGGACCATCCGCCAATACGCGGGCTTCTCCACCGCCGAAGAGTCCAACGCGTTTTATCGCCGAGGTCTGGCTGGAGGCCAGAAGGGCCTCAGTGTCGCCTTCGATCTGCCCACCCATCGCGGCTACGACAGCGATCACCCGCGCGTGGTCGGCGACGTCGGCAAGGCAGGCGTTGCCATCGACACCGTCGAGGACATGAAGATCCTCTTCGACGGCATCCCGCTCCGAGAGATGAGCGTGTCGATGACGATGAACGGCGCTGTGCTGCCCATCTTGGCCATGTTCATCGTGGCCGGCGAGGAGCAGGGCGTGAAACCCGGGGAGCTGACCGGGACCATTCAGAACGACATTCTGAAGGAGTTCATGGTCCGCAACACCTACATCTATCCGCCGGCGCCCTCGATGCGGATCGTCGCCGACGTGATCGAATACACGGCGCGACAGATGCCGCGCTTCAACTCGATTTCGATCTCGGGCTATCACATGCAAGAGGCCGGGGCGACGGCAGATCTGGAGCTGGCGTTCACGCTCGCCGACGGCCTCGAGTACGTGCGCGCCGCGCTGGCCAAGGGCCTCGACATCGACAGCTTCGCGCCGCGGCTGTCGTTCTTCTTCGGCATCGGCATGAGCTTCTACATGGAGGTGGCCAAGCTCCGGGCAGCGCGGCTGCTCTGGGCCACCCTAATCAAGCGCCACTTTGGCCCCAAGAACCCCGATTCGATGCTGCTGCGCACGCACTGTCAGACCAGCGGCGTCAGCCTCACCGAGCAAGATCCCCACAACAACGTGATCCGCACCACCATCGAGGCCATGGCGGCGGTGCTCGGCGGGACCCAGAGCCTGCACACCAACTCCTTCGACGAGGCGATGGCGCTGCCCAGTGACTTCGCCGCGCGCATCGCCCGCAATACGCAGCTGGTGATCCAGCACGAGACCGGTATCCCCCGCGTGGTCGATCCCTGGGCGGGCAGCTATTTCATGGAGCACCTGACGCACGCCCTCGCCGGAAAGGCGCTCGCGCTCATCGACGAGGTCGAGAAGCTCGGTGGCATGACGCGCGCCGTCGAGGCGGGCATGCCCAAGCTGCGCATTGAAGAAGCAGCGGCCCGCCGGCAGGCGCGCGTCGATCGTGGCAACGACGTCGTGGTCGGCGTGAACAAGTACCAAGCCGCGCACGAAGAGCCGGTCGAGGTCCGGGTCGTGGACAACACCGCGGTGCGAGCGTCGCAGATCGCCCGCCTGGAGACCGTCCGCAAGGCGCGGGACGGAGAGGCGCTCGAGCACGCCCTCGGCGCGCTGCGGAAAGCCGCCGAGGCGGGTCAGGGCAATCTGCTCGAGCTCAGCGTCGCGGCGGCGCGCGCCCGGGCCAGCGTCGGCGAGATCTCGGACGCGCTCGAGGCAGCCTGGGGCCGCCACCAGGCCGAGACGCGCAGCATCGCGGGCGTGTACGGCAGCTACTATCGGGATGACGCGAAGTGGGGAGCGCTGCGCGAACGCATCGAGCAGTTTCTGAAGGCCGAGGGTCGGCGCCCGCGCATCTTGGTGGCCAAGATGGGGCAGGACGGCCACGATCGCGGCGCGAAGCTCATCGCTACTGCGTTTGCCGACGCCGGCTTCGACGTCGACGTCGGACCGCTCTTCCAGACACCGGCCGAGGTCGCCCGTCAGGCCATCGAGAACGACGTGCACGCCATCGGAGTCTCCACGCAAGCCGCGGGTCATCTGACCTTGGTGCCGGAGCTCATCGACGAGCTTCGGCGCGCGGGATCCGAGGACGTGATCGTGGTGTGTGGCGGAGTGATCCCCGCGCAGGACTACCCGGCCCTGGAAGCGGCCGGTGTGGCGGCGGTCTTCGGTCCCGGCACCGCCGTGCCGGTGTCGGCGGATCGAGTGCTGGGCGCCATCGAGGCGCGCCGCGCACGCTGAGGCGCCGTGAGCCCCGACGAGATCGAGGAGCTGGCTCGGGGGGTGCTCGCGAGCGAGCGCCGGGCCATCGGCAAGGCGATCACGCTCGTCGAGTCGAGGCGCAGCGATCACCACGACGCCGCCCAGCGGCTCCTCGAACGCATCCTGCCCCAGACCGGCAACGCCGCCCGAATCGGCGTGAGCGGGGTCCCAGGCGCGGGCAAGAGCACCTTCATCGAGGCGCTGGGCTTGTTCCTGATCGCCTCAGGGCATCGGGTGGCGGTGCTCGCGGTGGACCCTTCGAGCTCGGTGTCGGGCGGCAGCATCCTCGGGGACAAGACGCGCATGTCGCGGCTCTCGGCCGCAGAGGCCGCGTTCATTCGCCCCAGCCCGGCGGCGGGCGCCTTTGGAGGCGTCGGGCGCCACACGCGCGAAGCCCTGCTCGTGTGCGAGGCCGCTGGTTTCGATGTGGTCTTGGTCGAGACGGTGGGGGTCGGGCAGAGCGAGCATCTGGTGGCGAGCATGGTCGACTCGTTTTTGCTCCTGGCCCTCGCGGGCGCCGGTGACGAGCTGCAGGGCATCAAGCGCGGAATTCTGGAGCTCGTCGACGTGATCGCCATCAACAAGGCCGACGGTGCCGAGCGCCAGCGCGGGGAGCGCGCTGCGGCCGAGTATCGAAGCGCGCTCCGACTCTTGCGCGGTGACGGCTCGCCGTGGGTGCCGCGGGTCACTACCGTCAGCGCGATCGAGGCGCGCGGCATCGAGGAGGTCTGGGCGCTTTTGGAAGAGCATCGCCGCTTTCTCCAGTTGAGCGGCGCCCTCGAGGAGCGCCGAAGTGCGCAACGAAAGCACTGGCTCTCGGGCTTGGTGCGCGAGGCGCTCGCGGCGGAGTTGTGGGATGACCCCGGCGTGAAGAGCGCGGGTCCGGCCATCGAGGCGCTGGTTCAGAGCGGTAGCATCACGCCGACCGAGGGTGCACGGCGACTGCTCGAGGTGTTTCGGTCGAGCTGAGGGGAGGGATGCGTGCTGCTCTTTGCCTACGACGGCAGCCTGAATGGTGACTGGATTGCGCACTACGCCGTGCGCTTCGCGGCATCTTCGGCGGAAAGAAGACTCCGGCTCATGCACGTGCACGAGGGGCCTCCACAGGTCGAGTCTCGCCTGGGACGGATCGAGTCGGAGTGCGGCCTCGCGGGCGTTGCCCTCGAATGCGAGCTGGTGCCCCGCGAAGGGCGTCCGGTGGCGGATCTCATCCTGGAGCGACTGCGAGGTCGGAGCGACGCGCTGATTGTCGCGGGCACACGCCAACGGGCCAGGGAGCTGGCCTACCTCGCGAAGACGGTCACGGCGGAGATCTTCGCCCGCGCCCCCTGCGCGGTGGTGGCGATGCGAGTGGTGCACCCAGGAACGCTGGGGCACCCCGAGCGCGTGCTCTTGCCGCTCGCGGGACATGCCCGTGGAGCCGCCGGCGCGCTGCCGCTGCTGCGGCATCTGGGGCCCGGGCTCGTCCACCTGCACTTACTCTTCGTGCGCGAAGTGTCCAGGCTCCGCTATCGAGGACTCGACGCCTCCGCCGCGGAGCGTCTGCTCGCTGAGGGCCGACGGTTCGTTCGCGCCGTCGAGCAGGAGGTTCGCGGCGAGCTCGCCGACCGGAGTTTCGCGATGGGCTCGAGCGCCGTCGTCTCCGACGACGTGCCGCGAGAGATTTTGGTGCAGGCCGGTCGGCAGCGTGCCCGCTTGATTTGTCTCGGTGCGACCGAACGCTCGCTTCCCCGGCGAGTTGTCTACGGCAATCCCATCGAGCAGGTGCTTCGCGACGCGCCCTGCGACGTGGCCGTGGTGCGGAGTGGGCGTGGATGAAGAGGCAGATCCACAACCTGGAATGTGCCGAGGTGTTCGCGCTGCTTGGAAGCGCGCGCGATGGGATCGATGACGCCACGGCCCGTGAGCGGGTTGCCGAGCTCGGACCGAACGTTTTGAGCGGCGCCCCGCGGCTCAGCTTGATCAGGTCCCTGGGCAAACAGCTGCTCAACCTGTTCAGCCTCTTGCTTACGGTGTCCGCGCTACTCTGCTTCGTCGCCGACCGGATGCAATCGGGAGAGGGCATGGCGGTGCTCGGCTGGGCCCTGTTCGGCGTGGCAGCGCTGAACGCTGCCTTCAGCGCTGCCCAAGAGCTGAGAGCCGAGCGCGCGATGCAGGCCTTGGCGCAGCTCTTGCCCCGAGAGATCAGAGTTCGCCGGGGCGGGCGCGAGCGTCGCTTGCCCATCGCCGAAGTCGCCATCGGCGACGTGATCCTGCTCGGTGAGGGCGACCGGGTCCCGGCCGACGCTCGCGTCGTGGCGGCCAACGGCTTGTTGGTGAACAACGCCGCGCTAACCGGGGAGAGCCGAAACGTGAGCCTCTCGCCCGAGGCCATGGTGGCGGGCAGGCTCGTCGACTCCTCCAACATCGCCTTCGCAGGTTCGGTCGTGCTCCGGGGCTCCGCCGAAGCGATCGTCTTCGCCACGGGGAGGCGCAGCGAGTTCGGGAAGGTCGCGGAGCTGAGCGTGGCGGTCCGGCGCCCGCCCACTCCACTGGAAGCAGAGGTGGCACGGACCGTGAGGGTGCTCACCGCGATCGCGCTGACGATGGGTCTCGTGTTCTTCACCTACGGCGCCGTCGCCGGCCGTCCGCTCTGGACCAACATCGTGTTCATGCTGGGCATCATCGTGGCCAACGTGCCCGAGGGTCTCTTGCCCACGCTGACGCTGGCGTTGGCCATGGGCGGCGTCCGGCTGGCCAAGAAGAAGGTCTTGGTGAAGAGCCTGAACGCGGTCGAAGCGCTCGGCGCGGTGAACGTGATCTGCACCGACAAGACCGGGACCTTGACCAAGAACGAGCTCACGGTGGTCGCGACGGTGGATGCGCTGAGCGGTGAAGCCCTCAGCGGCGACGCTGCTCGTCGGGTGCTCGAGGCGGCGGTGGGCGCTTCGGAACTCCACCACAACGCCGGACAGCTCGCGGGCGATCCGCTGGACGTGGCGGCCGCCCGGGCGCTGGTGCGGGCCGGGGGAGCGCCCGAGGCCATCGCGAGGGGCATCGTTCGACACTTGCCCTTCGACGTGGCGCTTCGGCGCGCGGCTAGTGTCGTGAGCCTCGGGAGCGAGCAGCACTTCGTGATCAAAGGCGCGTGGGAGGTGGTGCGCCCGCACCTGGCCCAGGTCTTCAGCGCGAGTCGTGGTCAACCCGCCGATGGCGCGACGCTCGAACGGTGCGACGCCAACGTGCGTCACCTCGCGTCCCGCGGCCTGCGCATCATCGCGGTGGCGTCGCGCGGGCTCGAGATCCGCGCGGAAGGTGCCAGCGAAGTCGAGCTGGATGACCGTCTCACCCTGCTCGGCTTTCTGTGTCTCGAGGACCCCCTGCGGGAGCGAGTTCCGGAGGCCGTCGCACGCTGTCATGCCGCCGGGGTGAGGGTGATCCTCATTACGGGTGACCACCCAGACACCGCGCACGCCATCGCCGAGCAAGCTGGCATCGTCGATGCCGGATCGGATAGCGGCGCCGTGTGCAGCGGCGAGGAGCTGGCGCGCTTTCGCGAGGACGAGTTGGTGGAGGTTCTGCAAGCGGGAGCCCGGGTATTCGCGCGCACCACGCCGGAGCAGAAGCTGGCCGTCGTGGCGGCGCTCAAGCGCATGCGGCTCACGGTGGCAATGACGGGAGACGGGGTCAACGACGCACCGGCGCTGCGCGCGGCGGACGTCGGCATCGCGATGGGAATCGCTGGCACCGACGTGGCGCGGGAAGCGGCGCAGATCGTGCTGCTGGACGATGACTTCTCGAGCATCGTGGCGGGCATCGAAGAAGGGCGGGCCGTGTTTGCGAATGTGCAGAAGTTCACGAGCTACGTGCTCGCCAGCAACGTCCCCGAGATCGTTCCCTTCCTCCTCTACGTCGCCCTGCCGATCCCGCTCGGGCTCACGGTGATCCAAATCCTCTGCATCGATCTCGGCAGCGATCTGATCCCCGCCATCGGCCTCGGACAAGAGCCACCGGACGGGGAGGAGATGAAGCGCCCTCCCCGCGGCGCTCAGGGTCGGCTGCTCAGTCGCTCGCTATTGCTCCGAAGCTACCTGTTTCTGGGCGCGATTCAGGCGCTGTGGTCCATGGGCATGTTCTTTACGGTGCTGTGGGCCGGAGGCTGGCGCTTCGGCGTGATTCCGCCGGCCGACGACGCTCTGTATCGCAGCGCCACCGGGATCACGCTCGTGAGCGTGATCTTCCTGCAGGTCGGCAACTTGGTGGGCCGACGCTACACTCGCCGCTCGGGTCTCGACCGCGGACTGCTCCGGAACCCATTCTTCGTGGTGGGCGTCGCTGCGGAGCTGGTCTTCGCGTGGGCTGTTCTCTATTTCCCGCCGCTGTCCGCCGCAATCGGCACTGGACCCGTGAGTCCGAAATTCGTCGTGCTCGCCGCGATGGGCTGCCCGATCTTCTTCGCTCTCGACCTGCTGGCGAAGAGACTTGTCAGAGCTGGAGAGCCTGGCTCGCGATGAGGTCGAAGGCCGCGATCACTTCGGGCGGGGCCTGCACCAGCTCGATCAGCACGCCCTCGCCGCCGATGGGTGACTCGGCGTTGCCCTTGGGGTGGATGAAACAAATGTCGTGCCCGACGGCGCCGGGTCTGATGCCGCCGGGCGCGAAGCGGACGCCTTGCGCAGTGAGCCATTCCACGGCCCTGGGCAGATCGTCGATCCAGAGCCCGAGGTGATTGAGGGGCACCTCGTGCACGGCGGGTTTTTTCTCCGGATCGATGGGCTGCATCAGATCGATTTCGACGCGGAAGGGGCCGACGCCGGCCGCCGCAATGTCCTCGTCGACGTTCTCCCGCTCCATGCGCTTTTCGGCCACGAGGGGCAGCCCGAGCGTGTCGATCCAGAGCCTTCGGAGCGCGCTCTTGTCCCGCGCGCCGATGGCCACCTGCTGGACGCCGAGCACGCGAAACGGGCGGGCGCTCATCAGGGCGCCCGAAACTGCAGGCCGAGCTGGAGCTCGAGGTTCGAGTGGATGCTGCGCAGGATGCCGGTGGTGATTCCCGCGTCGAGGTAGACGCCGATCATCTTGGCGAAGTCGTACTGAGGGCCGGCCGCGAGGTGGAACAGGACGTCCTTCTTGTAGTCCGGGTCGTTCGCCTTCCACTCCTCGGTTCCGCGTCCACCTTCGAGCTCGACGCCCAACGCCGGTTCGATGAACACTTTGAAGGCCGAGTCCGACATCGTGTAGACACGGAGTCCGGCGCCGAAGATGAGGACGGGGTCGGTGTCGGTCTTCTTTTCGGGCTGAAGGCCGAAGCGCCCGAACACAAAGGGCTCGATGCCGTCGATTGGCGCAAAGCTGAGCGCTACCTCGGCGGCGAGCGGTGAGGAATGACCACAGAATTTCTGCTGGTCCTTGAGGCTCTTCGTCGTGTCGTAGTCGTTGCAGAATGGAGACTTGTCGTAGCGGAACACCATCCGGTAACCGCCGACAATCCCGCCGCGCAGCCCGAACTGCCGGCCATGACCGTAAGCGCTCGCGCTCTTTGCCTTCGCCTCGGCTTCGTCGAGAGAGGCCGTGGTCGCCGGCTTCTCGTTGCTGCCCGCTTCGTCCCTCTCTTTGGCGAGGCTGGTTGGATTGGCGACCTTCGTGGGTTCTGGCGCAGCTGGCTTCGCCGTGTCCGCGGTCGCTGGCGCAGCCGCTGCCGTGTCCGGCGTGGCCGGCGCTTCTTCCTGTGCAAGGGCGGGTGTTGCGAGGGTCAGACCGCATGCCACCCCGAGTGTTCGGACGCTTCGCATGGTCGCGGAGCATAGACGAGCTGCGGGGCTCCAGTCGACGGCTCCGGCCGCTGGCGGGTCAGCGGCCCGGTTTTGCCACGGCCGTCGAGCCCCGGGCGGTGCCGGCCTCGGTCCAGGCGCGTTCGGCGCCGACAGCCTCCCAGCGCAGAGTGGCCTTGGTCGAGCCGGCGCTGACGGACACCTCGCCGTCGGCCGGGGCCGGCAAGGAGATGCTCGGCTCGAGCCCGAGCTTCTTGAGCGTCGCGGCGTCTGTGGTCAAGGCTGCGATGCCGAGCGCGGCGAACTGGGGCACGATGCCTGCGGGCAGGTGCTCCGCGATGACCGCGCGCAGGGCAGGGCCAAGCTCGGATGCGTGACGCGCGGCCCAGCGGACCGCGTCCAGGGTTGGCAGCAGCATCGCGCTGGGCTCGGTGGGGATTGAGCGCTCCTTGACCAAGGTGAGCGCCGCGGCGGCGTTCCAGCCGGTGGGTTGGGGGAAGGTCGCGAGCGTCGCCTTGGCGCTGTCGCCCTCGGCCTTGCCCTTGGTCTTCGACTTGCGCACGATGAGCACGTCGTCGGTGGGCAGGGTGCGGGGCACAGTGACGCGGACTGGACGCTTGAAGGACCGAGGATCCCCGACGCTGCCCGAGGCCACCGCGTAAGCGATGGTCTCGGCGGAGGCGACCACGAAGCGACGCTCGGGCGGAGCGCTTGGCTCCGGATCACAAGTCCGAAGCGAGACGCCGCCGGCCGGGGGCGGGTAGAGCTCGCCGGTCACCAGGCGCTGATCCGGCTCGATCAGCCGTGCGCCCGTGGCGATGAGATCTACGAGCGCGCCCGAGTGAGCGAGCACCTCGAGGGCCTGACGCGACGGAGGCGCGATCAAGAGATCGAGGCGGGGTGGCACGCGCTTGCTCTTGAGCAGCGCGGCTGCTGCCAAGAGATCGCGGAGCGACGCGCCCGAGTCGCCGCCCAGCACGACCTGCACCACCGGCTTGCCCGCCAGCTCGCGCACCGGGCGGACCACGCCTTGTTCATCCATGACCAAGGGGTCCACGGCGGAGAGATCCACGCTGATCACGTCGTCGCAGGGGGCGCCCGGATCAGGCGTGAGGCTGCGGTGAGCCTTGGAGCGACGTTGATCGCGGAGGTAGACCTCGGTCTTTTCGTCGCTGACGAAGACTGCCGCGGCGGCGCCGACGTGGGGACCGAGCGCGGCGAGCACCGCGCGATCGGGCACCGACAAGAGGCGTGCGCTCGGTCCGGCAAACTCCACGACGACGGGTGCGCGGTGTTCGCGATCGACTCGCTGGATGATTTCTCCCAGTCCGCGGCGCACGAGCTCGAGGGCGACGTCGCGAACGCAGACGAAGGGACGGATTCGGCCCGACAGCAGGACCTGAACGCTGCGCGGTGGCCTGAGCCAGAGCGCGCCAGTGGCCAGTACTTCGGCCAATTGCGACGGCGCGGCGACCAAGGTGAGCATGCCTGCCCCACCGACGGACGCGAGGCGGGGCTCGTCGGTGAGCGCCAGTCGCGCTGGACTGCCGAAACGCTCCAGGTGGACCGGAGCCGGAAAGCCGATGCCGGGTCGGCAGAGCAGAAGGCCCGTTGCGAGCGCAGCCCGCATCGTGCGGTCGCCCGGCGTCTCGGCGCCATCGGTCGTCACGCAGCGTGTGTCGTAGGCCACGGCGACCTCGACCGCGCATTTCTTCATGCCGGCCTGCAACGCCTCCCCGAGGACGCGTTGCGGCTCCCGCGCCAGGATGACCTGGTCGACCTTGACCCGCACCAAGTCGCCCTTGAGCTCCGGATCGTCGGCTCGTCCGGCGAGGACCTTCTGAGTCATTGTGCGGGGCGGATCCCCCGCCCGCGCACGCATGGGCTTTCGACTACCTACTTCGAGCGAGCAAATTCGACGTCCCGGGGCCACGCGCCTCGAGAGCGACGGGAAGGTAGCCGTTCGCCATCGGGGGGGTCAAGGACGGTCAGCGGGCAGAACTCCTTGGAGGACATCTCCCAGCCGGCGTCCGGGTGCAAGCCCCATGGAAAAAGCGGTTGGGCACCCGACAAACGGCTGGATTTTGGGGCTCCCGCCGGCTGAATCCCGGGGCCCTGGGGGCGGTTCATCGTGGGTTTCCGCGGGGCCGGTCCCGGTCGGGACCGCAGAAACATTCACCGAGGACAGCCAAAGAAAGTACGATTTGCCCATGTTCAAGGAGGCCCTTCAAGGCATGGTCGACGGGGTGGAGGGCGGCACGGCCGGCCTACTCATGGACTTCGAGGGCATTCCGCTCGAGAGCTACTCGAAGGGTGACTCGCCCTTCGACATCGAGACCGTCGGGGCCGAAGTGAGCGTGGTCGTCAAGGCGATCCAGCGCGCGTCCGAGATGCTCGAAGCGGGGGACACCCGCGAGGTCGCGTTCAAGAGCGCGAAAATGGTGACGCTGATCCGCGTGCTCAACGAGAATTACTTCGTGGCGATCACGATGACGCCCGAGGGCAACCTGGGCAAGGGTCGCTTCTTGCTCCGGCTGGCCGCTCCCAAGCTGGCCGAAGAGCTCGGCTGAAACGATGACGGCGCGCTCGCGAACCACTGCGGGCAACCCCAAAGGTCGGCGCGGTGCTCCCGCCGTCAAGGCCCGACGCTCGCCGGCGCCGCGGGTTCCGCCGCGCCACCGCAAGGCGCGGGGGGCGGGGCTCGACCGTATCCTGGTGCTGAGCGGCCCCAACCTGGATCGTCTCGGCCGCCGCGAGCCCGAGATCTACGGAGCCGTCACCCTCGAGGAGCTCCACGCGCGGATCACCGCCCTAGCGCGGGAGCTCGGCGCCGAGGCCGTATGTCGGCAGAGCAACCACGAAGGCCAGCTGATCGATTGGATCAACGCGGCGCAAGACGACGGCTCGGCTGGGATTCTGATCAACCCCGGAGCACTCACGCACACCTCGTACGCGCTGTACGACTCGCTCAAGGGCGCGGGGGTGCCAGCGGTCGAGGTTCATCTGACCAACCCTGATGCCCGCGAGGAGTTCCGCAGGCGCTCACGGGTCGCGCCTGCCTGCGTCGGCCGGGTCGCGGGCTTCGGCGTGGACTCGTACCTGCTGGCCCTTCGCGCTTTGCTCACCCGCGTACGCGCTCAGCGCTAGCGCTGCGCCGCAGGGCGTCACGACGAGGCGCGGCGCGAAACTCGCTTCGCGCCGCCCCGGGGAAATGACGCGCTTTACGCTGCTCTTGCTCTCGGAGTAGCTTCGCGCGCGATGGACCTTCCGCTGAAGCAGATCAAGAACCTCCTCAAGACCCTCGAGGATGGAGGCGCTTCGGAGTTCGAATACGAGGATGAGAACGTGCGAATCCGCGTGGGCATGGCGCGCGGCACGCCGGTCGTGACCGCCGCCGCTGCGGTCGCGGGCCCGCCGCAGGTGTCGGTCACCGCTGCGGGCAAAGAAGAAGAGGGCGATCCCAGCGTGGTGTTCATCACCTCGCCCTTCGTCGGCACCTTCTACCGTTCACCGGCGCCGGACGCGGACTTCTTCGTCGAGGTGGGCGCTGCGGTGAAGAAGGGCCAGACGCTCTGCATCATCGAGGCCATGAAGCTGATGAACGAAATCGAGGCCGAGTTCCCGGGCGCCATCCTCGAGGTGCTCGTCGAGAACGGACAGAGCGTCGAGTTCGGGCAGAAGCTCTTCAAGCTCAAGAAGAGCTGAGCCATGTTCCGCAAGGTCCTCATCGCCAACCGTGGCGAAATCGCCATGCGCATCATCCGCGCCTGTCGCGAGCTCGACCTCGAGACGGTCGCGGTCCACTCGGAGGTGGATTCGAAGGCGCTGCACGTTCGCTTCGCCGACGAGGCGGTGTGCATCGGCCCCGCGCTTGCCACCCGCAGCTATCTCAACATTCCGGCCATCATCAGCGCCGCGGAGATCACCGGGGCCGACGCCATCCACCCCGGCTACGGCTTCTTGTCGGAGAACCCGGAGTTCGCTCAGATCGTCGGGCAGTGTGGGCTCACCTTCATCGGGCCGACACCGGATGCGATGCGGCAGTGGGGCGACAAGCTCAGGGCCAGGGAAGCCGCCGAGCGGTTCGGGTTGCCGCTGTTGCCGGGCAGCACCGCGCTCGAGAGCGCCTCTCACGCCGAGAGCGAGGCCAAACGGGTCGGGCTGCCCGTGATGGTGAAGGCGCGTGGCGGCGGAGGCGGCCGAGGAATGCGCGTCGTTCGCAAGCTCGCGGAGGTGCGGCGGGCGTTCGAAAGCGCGACGGCGGAAGCCATGGCGAGCTTCGGAAACCCCGAGCTCTACCTGGAGCGCTTCGTCGAGCGACCGCGCCACATCGAGTTTCAGGCCCTCGCCGACCAGCACGGGCAAGTGTGGACTCTCGGCGAACGCGAGTGCTCGCTGCAGCGTAGGAACCAGAAGCTGGTGGAAGAGTCTCCCAGCAACATCATGAGCGAGAAGCTTCGCTCCGAGATGGGCGAGCGCATCCGCAAGGCCGTGCGCGAGACGGGCTACACGAGCCTCGGCACCCTCGAGTTCCTGATGGACGAGGACAAGAGCCTCTACTTCATGGAGATGAACACCCGGGTGCAAGTCGAGCACCCGGTGACCGAGGTGGTGACGGGGGTCGATCTCGTGGTCGAACAAATTCGCGCGGCCGCCGGCGAGAAGCTCGAGCTGCCCGACACCCGCCCGTGGAAGTTCCGGGGCCACGCGCTGGAATGCCGGATCATGGCCGAGGATCCCGAGACCTTCGCGCCGTGGCCCGGGCTCATCACCGAGTACCATCCGCCCGGGGGTGGTGGCGTCCGCATCGACTCCGGCGTGTACGGCGGGTGGACCGTGCCCCAGCACTACGATTCGCTGTTGGCCAAGGTCATCGTGCACGCGCCCACGCGCGAACAGGCCATCGTGCGCATGGATCGAGCGCTGGACGAGTTCATCATTGGCGGTATTCGCACCAATATCGATTTTCACAAGCGCCTGATGGCAGACGTCGAGGTGCGCGAGGGGCGCATGACGACGCGCACCGTCGAGCGCATCATGGAACAGCGGAAGCGCGAACGGAGCTGAAGGGGGCAGGATGCCGAGTGAGCTTGCCGCGCGCGTGCTCTCGGGGAATACCCTCGCCGCGGCGCGCGCCTGCCGCGCGGTCGACGATCGGCTGCCCGGCCATCGCGAGCTGATGAAGGAGCTCTACCCCCACAGCGGGCATGCCTGGCTGATCGGCGTCACCGGGACGCCGGGCGCCGGCAAGAGCACGCTCACCGATCAGTTGGTCGTGCGCCTGCGCAGAGCGGGTCATCGCGTCGGGGTGGTTGCGGTGGACCCCACCAGCCCGTTTTCTGGAGGCGCGATCCTCGGCGACCGCATCCGGATGCAGCGGCACTTCGAGGACCCCGAGGTCTTCATTCGCTCGGTAGCCACCCGCGGCGCGCTGGGGGGGCTTTCGCGGTCCGCCAGCGACATGAGCCGGATCCTCGACGCCTGGGGCGCCGAGGTGGTGATCGTCGAGACGGTTGGCGTGGGACAAGACGAACTGGACGTCACCCGCATGGCACACACCACCTTGGTGGTGATGGCGCCAGGCCTCGGTGACGACGTGCAAGCCATCAAGGCGGGCATCCTCGAGTGCGCCGACGTCTTCGCCGTCAACAAGGCCGACCGAGATGGCGCTGACGCTACGGTGCGCGATCTCGAAGTGATGCTGGCGCTGAGCGGCGATTTGTTCTCTGTCTCCGCGTCCAAATCCCGGGGCCACAGCGGCGTTACCGCGAACGCTCGAGCCGAGTCCGGCGCAACGAGCGCGGGCTGGACGCCGGCCATCGTGAAGACGGTGGCGACCCGGGGCACGGGCGTCGATGAGCTCGAACAGAAGCTCCGTGAACACCGCGCCTGGCTCGACAGCGACGCGGGGCGCGCCCGGCGCGCGGAGCGCATGAACCTCGTGATGCTGTCGTTCTTGCGCGACGCACTCGCCGAAGAAGCCCTCGCTGAACTCGGCGACGAGGTCGAAGCGGCCGCCGGACGCATTGCGCGCCGCGAGACCGACCCGTACACAGCTTCGGAAGAGCTGATCGGCAAGTTCCGCGCGGGCCGTTGACAGGCTATCATCCGGCCACCGTGGCCGAGCTCGTTCCGTATCCCTTCGCACGTCTCCTGACGCGGGCGCTGAGCCAGATCGAGACCGAACAGTCCATCTTCCATCTGCCCCAGAAGAAGATGGTGCGCGGCCTGCCGGGCAAGGACTTGTCCGTGAATTTCCACGGCCACACCGCCTCGTCGCCGCTCGGGCCCGCCGCCGGCCCCCACTCTCAGCTGGCGCAGAACATCGTGCTCTCGTTCCTGGGCGGCGGCAGGATCTTCGAGCTGAAGACCGTCCAAATCATGGATCGCCTGCAGATCCCCCGCCCCTGCATCGACGCCGAGACCATCGGCTACAACGTCGAGTGGTCTCAGGAGCTGACGCTCGAGCAGTCGCTGGAGGAGTACGTGAAGGCCTCGATGCTGGTCGAGATCCTGATCGCCAGCGGCAAGCTCGATCTCGACCCGGGCTTCGACCGCGTGATCTTCGACATGAGCGTCGGCTACGACCTCGCTGGCATTCAGAGCGAGCGCGTGCGGGCCTTCCTCGGAGGCATGATGGACGCGAAGGAGGTCGTGGAGCGTCTGCGCCGTCAGATACCGTCCGAACTGTCGCAATACCGCGATCTCGAGTTTCGCACTCGGCTCTCCGACACGCTCACGCTCTCGACTTTTCACGGCTGCCCACCCGGCGAGATCGAGCGCATCACGGCGTTCTTGCTGGAAGAGGTCGGGCTGCACTGCATCGTGAAGCTCAACCCGACGCTGCTCGGCAAGTCCGAGGTTCGGCGGTTGCTGAACGAGGTGCTGGGCTACGCGGATCACGCGCCCGACGAAGCCTTCGAGAAAGACGCGAGCTGGGAGCAGGCCGTCGCGCTCGTGGGCCGCCTGGGCGACAAGGCCGACAAGCTGGGGCGCGGTTTCGGCGTGAAGTTCAGCAACACGCTGATCGTCCAGAACGAGCGGAGTTTCTTCCCTCCCTCCGAGAAGGTGATGTACCTGTCCGGTCAGCCGCTCCACGTACTGGCGATGAGCTTGGTGGGGCGCTTCCGGGACACTTTCGGCGACCGCTTCCCGATCTCCTTCTCTGCGGGCATCGACGCCAAGAACTTCCCCGACGCGGTCTGCCTCGGACTCGTACCCGTGACGGTCTGCACCGATCTGCTGCGCACTGGGGGCTACGCCCGGCTCGACGGGTACTTCCGTGAGCTTGGAGTCCGCATGGACGCCGTGCAGGCCAGGACCATCGAAGACCTCGTGGTTCGTGGTCGGGGCAACGCCGAGCTGACCCTTTCGCGAGCCGGCGGCGGCGAGAACGCCGCATGCCGTCGAGCCTTGGCCGACGGCGGAGATCTCCGAGCGGCCGCCGGCTCCGAACTCTGGGCGCGCTGGGTCTCGGAAGCGAAGCTGGAAAATACGCGCGACTACCTCGAGCAGCTCTTGGTCGACGCTCGCTACACGCGCGCCGCCAACAACAAGTCTCCCAAGAAGGTCGGCTCGCTGCTGGTCTTTTTCGACTGCCTGACCTGCGACAAGTGCGTTCCGGTCTGCCCCAACGACGCGAACTTCACCTTTGAGCTGCCGCGCCAGGTGATCCCCATCGAAAAGGCGGTGCGCGACGCCTCCGGATTGTTCCAGATCCGCTGCGAGGGTCAGCTCAGCGTCGAGAAGAAGCACCAGCTGGCGAACTTTGCGGACTTCTGCAACGAGTGCGGCAACTGCGACGTCTTTTGCCCGGAAGACGGCGGGCCCTACCTGCTCAAGCCGCGCTTCTTCGGCAGCCGCGAGCAGTTCGAGCTGCACCGCAGCCGTGACGGATTCTTCGTCGAGAAGACCGAAGCGGGCTTCGCGGTGCTCGCTCGCTTTCGAGGCCAGGACTTCAGCGCGACCTTCGAGGACGGTCTCGCGCGCTACCGGGGCGAGGGCTTCGACCTCGCCTGTGCCGAGGCCACACCGGCAGACGGGCTCAGGGGCACTGCCAGCGGCGAGGTGGACCTCACCTACTTACGGCTCATGGCGCTGCTCGGTCGGAGCGTGCTCGAGCAGAGCGGCGTGAGCTACGTCAGCGTTTGAGGGCCGCCGCTGTTCGACCCTCACCCGCGCTTCGAGTAGATGTCGTAGCGCACGTCTCGCGGCAGATCCCAACCCGAGGGGTCGGGTCTCGACAGCTCGTCGAGGGCGACGTCGGCGACGATCAGGTCTTTGTGCGAGCTCAGGTTCGGCAGCACGCCGTTCGGCCCCGCGATGTGGCTCTCGCCGAAGTACGGTTGGTCCCAGGGCGGCTCACTGCCGCGCCGATTCGACCCCGCAATGAAGAGGTTGTGCCGTGCGGCATCGACTTGGAACTCGAGGTGCCACATGCGCTGGCTCTTCTGTCCGAAGGTGACGGCGGGAGCGAACACCAACTCGGCGCCCTCGCGAGCCAGCGAGGGCATCACGCAGTCGAAGTGGCGGTCGTAGCAGATGGCGACGCCGATGCGGCCGAGGGAAGTTTGGAAGACGGGAAAAAACGGGTTCTCGGAGACGACGGCTTCGCCCGCGCCGTTCCGACCGTCGCTCTTGTCGTAGTAGAAGGGCTCGTCGAAGGCGCCTTGCTCGTTCTCGCCGCAGGGCAGATGGGTCTTGCGGTACTTGCCGAGCACCGCGCCGCGTTCGTCGATGACCACGGCCGTGTTGAAGCGCTGGCCGGAGGGGTCCCGCTCGTAGATGGGAGCGACCACGATCAGTCCGAGCTCTTTGGCGGCCGCCGACAGCCTCGTCACCGTCGGACCGACCCGCGCATCTTCGGCCAGGGCAAACCAGAGCGGGTTCTTACCGAGGGCGAAGTACGGGCCAGCGAAGAGCTCGCCGAAGCCGATGATTTGCACGCCTTGGGCCCGGGCGGCGCGCATGAGATCGACGTGGTGCTCCACGTTTGCCGCGCGCAACTGCTCCAGTCGGCCCTCGAGCTGCTCGAGCTCGCCCACACTCGCGGGCATGTCGGCAAAGGCATTCCGCGTCTCAGTCACTGCGACGCGAACCACGCGAGCAGCTGTCATGCTGGGGTCTCCTCGTTGGCGAAGCTGGTGAGGACGTCCAGAAGCACGTTCACGCCGTTGCCACACTGCTCCCGGGTCGAGAGCTCGCGAGGGTTGTGGCTGATGCCATCGTGCTCACCGGGAACGAAGATCATGCCGGCCGGCGCGATGCGCGACAGCTCTTGGGCGTCGTGGCCGGCGCCCGAGACGATTCGAGCCGTCGAGAGGCCTCGGGCTTTGGCGGCGGCCTCGATGCGGTCCTGCACGCCCTCTGCGAAGGTCACGGTGTCGGTGCGCGCGGTCTGGCGCCAGCTCAGTTTCACCCCTTCGAGTTTCTCGACTTCGGCGTAGTACCCGATGAGATCCGTCTCGGCGCGCCGCATATGAGCGTCATCCGGGTTTCGAAGATCCACCGTGCACACCACCTCGGCGGGCACGACGTTGACCAACCCGGGTCGCGGGATGATCGAGCCCATCGTCGTTCGCATGCCATCGCCGTAGCGACCCGAAGTGGCCATCTCGCGCATGAAGAGCGCGATGCGCGCCGCGGCCACCGCCGGATCGGCGCGCAGGCCCATGGGCGTAGTGCCCGCGTGGGCGCTCTTGCCAACGATGGTGAGCTCGTGCCAGCTGATGGCCTGCACCCCGGTGACGACGCCCAGCTCGACAGCGCGGGACGCGAGCACCGGGCCCTGCTCGATGTGGCACTCGAGATAGGCATGCGGCGGGGCCATCCGCTCGCATGCGTCGCCGAGAAACCCGATGGACTCGAGCTCGTCGCGCAGCACGAGCCCTCGCTTGTCCCGGAGACCGTAGGCCTCATCGAGCGACAGCCGCCCGGTCGCGACGGCGCTGCCCAGCATGTCCGTGCCAAAGCGCGAGCCCTCCTCGTCGGTGAAGAAGGCGACCAGCACGGGGCGCGCGGTTCGCACGCCGTGATCGTTCAGGGTCGCGATCACCTCGAGGCCGCCGAGCACTCCCAGACAACCGTCAAAGCGTCCCGCCGTCTCGACCGAGTCGATGTGCGACCCCATCATCACCGGCGAAAGCTCGGGGCGGAGGCCTTCCCGCCGGGCAAACACATTCCCGATTCGGTCAACGCTCACCGAGAGCCCAAGGGAGTTCATCTGCTCGACCACGTGGCGTCGCCCGGCGCCGTCGGCGGCCGTGAGAGCAAGGCGACTCACGCCGCTGAGACCCGTGCGTGTGTCCTGGTACGCGCCGATCTCGCCCAGCGTGGTGAGGGAGGCGTAGAGGCGATCGAAATCGACGGAGAGTCGACTCATGGCAGGGCCTTCATGCGCTGCCAGAGCAAGGGCGCCTGCTCGGCGGCCCGGCTTCGAATGAGCTGGATCTCGCCGCGGCAAAGGCGCCCGCTTTCCACGACGAGCTCGCCTCCCACCACGACGTAGAGCGGTGAGTTGTCGTCGAGGGAACGCCAGACGACCAGATCGGCCGCGCACCCCGCGCCGACTTCACTCTCGAGCCTCAGACCGAAGAGCGAGGACGCCAGCGGGTAGGCGCCGCGGGCGCGTGCCGCGCCGAGCGCATCGTCCATGACGTGTCCCGCGCCTCGGGCCTCGGTCAAGAGCGCCGCCCGTTCGGCCCGCATGTCTGCGGGGTATCCGTCGGTGCCGAGGGCGACGTGGCAGCTAGCGTCGAGGGTGCGAGCGAAGCCGACCCGATTGCCGGCGTTGGAGCGCGGGCTTTGCACCAACCAGAGCCCGGCACCATCGGCGCTCCGCACCTCGTCTTCGCTGAGGTGCACGCCGTGTGCGAGGATCGAACCCGGGGGCAAGGCTCCCAGGGCCATCAGGCGCTGGAGCGGACCGGCATAGCCGCGCTGCTTGGCGTCGGCGACGTCGGCGGCATCTTCGGCCACGTGCACGTGCATCGGCAAGCCGAGCTTCCCGGCGTGCATCACCGTGTCGTCGCTCACGGTGAACGAGGCGTGCAGCGCGGCTAGCGGTCGGACCAGCGGGCGGGTGTTTTCCCGAGCGAAGCGCTGGCACTCGTCGAGACCTCGGCGTCCTTCGTCGGGGCCCCGGTTGCGATCGGTCGCGCCGTAGCCCGTGGCCAGGCGACAGCCCAGAGTCTGGGCGGCATCAGCGAGCAGTTCGAGAGAGCCTGAAATGAAGCTCGGCGACTCGTGGTGATCGATCAGCGTCGTGGTGCCTGCGAGCAGCGCCTCGGCGATGTAGAGCTCGGCGGCGGCGCGGAGCGACGCGGCGTCGAGCGCCCGATCGAGTCGCCACCAGACGCGTTCCAAGATTTGCACGAAGCTCTCTGGCGGCGGCTCCGGCGCGGGCATGCCCAGCGGAGCGAGGCCGCTGTACAAGTGCGTGTGCGCGTTGACGGCGCCAGGACGGACCGACATGCCGCGGCAGTCGATCACTCTTGCGTCGTCACTCGCGCGGGCGTGCGGGCCGAAGGCCGCCACCACTCCGCCGGTGATCAGGGCGGAGCTGTCGCCTGCATCCAGGAACAAGGGACGGGGGCCGCTCAGCGCCACTTGTCCCGATCTCCCTTGATGCGACCGACGCTCATGGCCTTTGCGGCGGGCGAGTCCTTCATCGGTAGCGTCGTCGCGGCGAATGCCGTCGAAGGCTTCGAGGGCTCCGGCCACCGCGCCCGCGGTGGGCACCAGACCGATCTCGCCCACGCCTTTGGCGCCGAAGGGCCCTTCCGGCTCGGGATCCTCGACCAGGATCACGTCGACCACTGGCATGTCGCGGGCTCGAGCACGCCGATCTCGCGCAGCTTGAAGGTGACCGGCATGCCGTTCTCGGTCGGCAACTCCTCCGTCAGCGCGTAGCCGAGGCCCATGTGCACCGAGCCTTCGATCTGGCCCGAGCACAGGACTGGGTTGACCACTCGCCCGACGTCGTGGGCGGCCACGAAGCGCTCGATGCGCCCCTTGTCGTCCAGGATGCAAACCTGCGTGGCGTAGCCGAAGCTCGTGTGCGTCTTGATCTTGGCGGCTGGCTTGCCGAGTGGCGTCGTGTCCGAGATCACGATGTCGGCGGCGTAGACTTGGCCCACCAGATCAGCGAGCGTCTTGCCTTGATCGAGGTCGAGCTTGAGCTTCTCCGCGGCGCTCTTGACGGCGTTGCCCGCGAAGAGCGTCGCGCGCGAGCCCGTGGTCTGGCCGCAGCCGAGCGCGAAGGTCGAGTCCACCTTGGGGCGGAACACGCTGCCGGGAAGGCCGGTGACTTCGGTCGCGAACTGGATCAGGATGGTGAGCAGTCCCTGACCCATCTCGGTGTAGCCGTTGTAGAGCGATACCGTTTGGTCTTGCTCGACCACCAGCCGGCACTTGCCCCACTCTTCGACGCCGTTGCCGATGCCGCTGTTCTTGATGCCGCAGCCGATGCCCACGGCCTTGCCGGCCTTCTTGGCCTCGTAGTAGACGTCCTTGACGGCCTCGAGGGTCTTGCGGATGCCGACGGACTTCTCGAGCACCTGGCCGGTCGAGAACATGTCGCCCGACCGCGACGATGTTGCGGTCGCGGATCTGGTAGCCGTCGATGCCGACCTTCTTGGCCAGCAGATCCAGGCAGCCCTCGATGGCGAAGCTGGCCTGATTCGCGCCGAAGCCGCGCATGGCGCCGCAGGGCGGGTTGTTGGTGTAGGCGGCCACGGCCTCGACGTCGACGTGGGGCACCCGGTACGGGCCGCAGGAGTGGCCCGCGGCGCGTTCGAGCACCTTGCCGCCCACCGAAGCGTAGGCGCCCGAGTCGCCGACCATGCGCGCCCTCACCGCGGTGAGTCGACCGTCGGCGTCGCAGCCCACTGTGTAGTGCATGCGTGATCGGGTGGCGCTTGGGGTGCATGCGGACGGACTCTTCGCGCGTCGAGTTCGACGCGGACCGGGCGCCCGGTCATCTTGGCGAGCAGCGCGGTCTGCGCCTGCACGCTCATGTCTTCCTTGCCGCCGAAGGCGCCGCCATTGGGCACGAGCTCGACGTAGAGGTCGTCTTCCGGCATGCCGAGCAGCTGCGCGACCTGCCGGCGATCGTCGAAGACGCCCTGGCCTTGGGTGAACAGGGCCATCTTCCCGTCCGGGAGCGGCTCGGCCAGCGCGCACTCGGGCTCGAGGAACAGGTGCTCGATGCGCTGCGTCTGCCAGGTGCCCTCGACCACGTGGGCGCTCTGCGCGAGAGCCGCGTCCGCGTCGCCGCGCTTGATGATCGAGCGCGAGAGCACGTTGTCGTGGGTCGGGTTCACCTGCGGCGCGCCGTCGGCCAGCGCGTCGTCCGGCGACAGCACCGCTGGCAGAACTTCGTAGTCGACTTCGACCAGAGCTGCCGCGGCCCGCGCGGTCGCCTCGTCGTCGGCGGCAACCGCGGCGATCACGTCGCCGACGTAGCGCGCCTCTTCGCCCACCGCGATGAACGCCGGCCAGTCGGTGTAGAGGATACCGTACCAGCGCTCACCGGGCACATCGGCCGCGGTGGCGACGGCCCGCACGCCGGACTGAGCCTTGGCCCTGGTGGTGTCGATGCGCCTGACCTTCGCCCGCGGGTGGGGCGAGAGCACGAGCGCTCCGTGCAAGAGCCCCTCGCGCTGCATGTCGGCGACGTAGGGGCGATCGCCGAGGGTCATCTCGGCGCCCTTGTAGCGGGGGTAGGGCTTGCCGAGCCGCGCGTCGGTGGTGGGCTCGGGCAGCGCTTCGCCGCGCTTCGCCTTGGCGTAGAGCTCGATGGCGTCGATGATTTTCACGTAGCCCGTGCAACGGCACAGGTGGGTGTCGATGGCCTTGGCGATTTCGTCTCGCGACGGACTCGGGTTCTTGTCGCAGAGGTGCTTGGCGCGCAGGGCGAAGCCGGGGATGCAAAAGCCGCACTGCAAGCCGCCGCTGACGACGAAGGCTCGACTGAGCAGCGAGCGGTCGGCGTCCGGCAGTCCTTCGAGGGTCACAACCTGCTTGCCCTGGACCTTTTCGGCGTCGAGGGCGCAGGTCGTCTTGGCCTGTCCGTCCACCAGCGCGAGGCAGCAGCCGCATTGGCCCTGGGGCTGGCAACCGTCTTTGGTCGAGATCACGCCGCAGCGGTCTCGCAGTGCGTCGAGGAGTGACTCTCCCTGCCGAACCTCGAGTCGGCATTCGGTTCCATTGAGAGAAAACTCGACGGTCGGCATCAGCCGAGCCCCGTGCGCGCGTTGAACTCGACGATCAGCTCGTCGAGCTTGGGCGCGACCTCGGGGATCCCCGTCCAGTACTCGTCGTCGTGCCACTGCTCCTGGATTTCGGCGTGCGTCTTGCCCTGTTGTTCGACCCAGGTGTAGTACTTCAAGTTGTGAACGCGCTTGCGCGCGGGGTAGCTCAGCTCCTCCATCAGGTCGGTGCCGGCGCCCAAGATGTGGCGTTCGTGGGCGACCGCCGCGTCCACCTCGGTGAACGCTCCGCGCTCCGCGTTCAGCTCGGCGAGGCGACTGCGGTACATTTCCACGGAATCAGTGAGCACGGTCATCACCACGCTCTCGCGCCCGAGCTCGTACCACTTGGCCATCTTGATGGCGGAGATCAGGTTGGCCGCACCGGAGATCCCCAGCAGCGAAAGCTTCTCGATCAACGCCGGTTCGAGTCCACGACCGGCCAGGTGCTTCTTGCCCGCGGGCTCGTTGAACAGTCGAATGGCAGAGACGCTCGCCTCGTCGTCGACGGCAATCACCAGATCGGTGTTCTTGACGTTGTGGATCCAGGGCACGTGTTTGTCGCCGATGCCCTCGATGCGGTGTTCGCCGAAGCCGTTGGCCAAGAGCGTCGGGCACTGGGCGGCTTCGCTGGCGGCGATCTTGCTGCCGGAGAACTGCTTCTTGAGGAAATCGCCGGCCGCGATGGTGCCGGCGGAGCCGGTGGTGACGGCGAGCCCGGCAAAGCGGCCCTTGGGTCCGAGCTCGTGCTCGAGCACCTCGGCCATGGCGCGGCCGGTGACCTCGTGGTGCCAGAGGTAGTTCCCCAGCTCCTCGAACTGGTTGAAGATCATCAGCGATTGGCCGGAGCGGCGGAGCTCCCAGCACTTGTCGAAGATCTCCTTCACGTTGCTCTCGGTGCCAGGAGTCTTGATCACCTCGCCGGCCACCTTCGAGAGCCACTCGAAGCGCTCCTTGCTCATGCCCTCGGGCAAGATCGCGATGGACTCGCAGCCGAGCAGCGCGGAGTCGTAGGCACCGCCGCGGCAGTAGTTGCCGGTGGAGGGCCAGACGGCCTTCTGCGAGGTCGGATCGAACTGGCCGGTCACGAGGCGCGGCGCGAGGCAGCCGAAGGCGGCACCGACCTTGTGGGCGCCAGTGGGGAACCACTTGCCGACCAGCGCGATGATGCGTGCTTCGACCCCCGTGAGGGCGCTGGGCAGCTCGACGTAGTTCACGCGGCCGAAGCCGCCACCCTTCTCCACCGGATCGTTGTGCCAGCCGATCCGGAACAGGTTGGCCGGGTTCAGGTCCCAGAGGCCGATGTCTCTCAGGTTCGCCACGACCTTCGCGGGGATCTGCTTGGGATCGACCATCTGCGCCAGCGTCGGGATGACGACGTTCTTCTCTTTTGCGCGCTGCACGGCCTTGGCGAGGCCGGCTTCGTTCACGGTCAGGTCGATCATGGCTGTCTTTCTTGGGTGGGCGGAACCACGGATAGTACGTCCCGGAGGGCCGAAAGCGAGGGCTCGATGCTGGGTGGGGCGCCCGGAACGGCACGCATCGCCGCGCCGACGTCTTTCAGGCCGGTGCCGGTGACGAGCACGACGACCTCTTCGTCGGAGGCGAGCTCGCCGGCTCGGGCGAGGGCCTCGAGGCCCGCGTAAGCTGCTGCGGCCGCGGGCTCCGCGAAGACTTGCGCGGCGCGCCCCAACTTCGGGATCGCCTCCAAGATCTGGTCATCGCTGACGATGACGAACGCGCCGCCTGTTTCGCGCACCGCTGCCAACGCGCGCTCGCCGTCCGCCGGGCGTCCAGCCGCGATGCTGTCGGCCAGCGTGTTCGTCTGGCAGGGCTCGATGCGATCACTGCCTGCGAGGAAGGCGCGGGCGATGGGCGAAGAGCCCTCGGCCTGCACTCCCATGATCTTGGGCATGCGGTCGATGAAGCCCAGGGCCAACAGCTCGCTAAAGCCTTTGTGCACGCCGACCAAGATGTTGCCATCGCCGACGGAGACGAACACCCGATCGGGCGCGCGCCAGCCGAGCTGTTCGGCGATCTCGAAGGAGACTGTCTTCTTGCCCTCGGTGGTGAAGGGGTTCTGGGCCGTGTTGCGGCAGTACCAGCCGAACTCGCGAGCCGCGGCTTCACTCAGATCGAAGGCGTCGTCGTAGCTGCCGCGCACTAGCACCAGCTGCGCGCCGAACACCTGGAGCTGCGCCAACTTGGCGGGCGGCGCGCTCGCGGGAACCAAAATAACCGCAGCGATGCCCGCACAGGGCGCCATGGCGGCCAGCGCCACTCCGGCGTTCCCGGTGGACGCCGTGATGATCGGACTCAGGCCGAGGGCTCTTGCTCGCTGCACCACCACCGCGCTCGCGCGATCTTTGAGCGAGCCGGTGGGCATGCGACCTTCGTCCTTGAGCCAGACGCGGCCGAGTCCGAACTCTTGCGCGAGCCGCGGCGCGCAATAGAGCGGTGTGCCACCGACGCCTCGAAGCGGCCCGGCGTCGTCGGCCGCCACGGGCACCGGCAAGAGGGGCGCGTATCGCCAAAGGGAAGGGTCGCGGCTCTGGGCGATGCGGTCGCGGTCGGTCTGGGCGATGTCGCAGCGAACGTCGAGGTTGCCGGAGCAGCGGGGGCAGCGGTAGGTCGCCTCGTCGGGACCAAGCTCGGCGTTGCAGCGGCGGCACGAATAACCGAGGAACACCTCGGCGTTTTAGCGAGGCGCGCCGGCGAAGGGAAGCGTCGAGGGGCGACCGTCCGACAGGACGCTTGCGACCCTCACTTTCGAAACGTACAAGGGGACGATGCCAGCTTCGAAGGCGCCGCCGGGTCGCAAGTCGCTGCGCCCGAGGAGCACGCCGTCCAAAGCTCCGGCCAGGCCTTCGGCGTCGAAGGCGACCCCGTCGAAGGCGACCTCGTCGAAGCGTCCGTCGAGGAGGCTCTCGAAGGCCCCGGGGTCGCCGGTCAGCAAGAAACCGCCGCCGCCGCCGCCGCGGAAGCGAATCGTGGTTGCCGACGACGATGCCGCCATCGCGAAGTTGCTGGTCCGGATGTTGGAGCCCGACTACGAGGTGAGCTGGGCGAAAGACGGTCCGCAAGCGTTTGCGCAGGCGACCGCGGAGCCCCCACCGCAGCTGGTGCTGCTCGACGTGATGATGCCGGGATTCGACGGCTTTGGCGTGGCGCAGCGCTTGAAGCTCGTGCCCCGCGCCCGGCGCATTCCGATCTTGTTCATCACGGCTCGAGACTCCCCGGCCGACATCGTGCACGGCATCCAGGTGGGCGCCCGCGGTTACATCGTCAAGCCGTTCAAGGTGAAGGAGCTGCTCGACAAGGTGCGCAAGCTGCTGGGAGACTAGGTGAGGCCTTTCAGCTCTTGGTGGCAGAGCGGCACCCGGTGCGGCACCGAGGGCCGGTGCTCGGTCAGCTGCGCGCCGCCGCCTTGCGGGCCTTGTCGATCTCGAGGGACGCCTTGAGCCCTCGGCTGCGGAGCGAGAACCAGACCAGGCGTTTCTTGTCCATCACGAAGAAGCGCTTGCCGTGCCGAGCGAGCGCGCGCGGATCGATCCGGAAGCCGAGCCCGGGCAAGGTCGGGGGCTCGAGCTTGCCCCGACGGTGTAGGAATGCCGTCTCGAGCAGGCCGTCCCGAGCCTCCGGCACCCACCCTGGAGGGTTCAGCGGATACTCGAGTTCCTTCTGGGAGTCCGTCGCCAGATAGAGCTGAAGGTTCACCGCGAAGCCGATGCCGTTGGTCCAGGTGTGCGGCGTGTAGATCAGGCCGGCCTGCTTGGCGAGTCGCGCGACCTCCAACGTCTGCGCGATGCCACCGGTGAAGATCGCGTCGGGTTGGAAGATCGAGTAGCAGCGTCGCTCGATCATCATGCGCAGCTCAGGCAGCCCTTGGGTGTGGAGCTCCGCGCCGCTGATGGGGACGCGGCTGTACGCGCGTGAGCTCGGAGAGGTCGTCGTAGGCGTCCATCGGCAGAGGCTCCTCGACCCACGCCAAGCCCGAATCAGCGCAGACGTCGGCGAAGCGCTTGGCGCGCGCGAGATCCCAGAGCGGCGCCGGGCCGATGGCCGTCACGCGCCAAGCCTGGTTCACGTCCACGCCGATCTTCATGCGGCCGCCCATGGCCTTGGCGGTCTCGACCACCTGCCGCTCGTCCACGGCAGGATCGAAGTCGTGGACGCGCAGCTTGATGGCGGAGAATCCCTCGGCCAGGCGAGCCTCGGCCTCGGCGATGCGCGCGCCGGGTTCCTTCACCTCGCCCGTCGAAGCGTAGAGCGACACCTCGCGAGACTTGCCGCCCAGCAGCTCGTACACGGGCTTGTGCGCGAGCTTGCCCAAGATGTCCCAGAACGCGGGCTCGATCCACCAGTTGCGCCACCCGAGGTAGCTCATCTCTCGCAGGCGCTGTTGCACCAGATCGATGTCGGTGGCGTCGGCGCCGATCAGGTACGGGCCGACCAACTCGCCCAGCCCCGAGCGTTCGTGGCCCATGCTGGGCCCGGCGCTGTATCCCTCGATGCCGTCGTCGGTCGTGATCCTGACCAGCGTGAACCGGTTCTCATTCTGCGGGAATCCGGGGATCCAGCTGGGCCGAAAGGTGGCCGGCAGCGGGACCGCGACGTGGAACAGCTCGATGCGGGCGACGGTCGTCATTTCTTGGTCTGCTTCTTTCCGGTGTCGGCGCGCACCCGTGGCGGTTTGCGACCGACCGCTTCGGCCGCGAACGCGCTCGGGCACAGCTCGCTGACGCTGCAGGCCGCGCACGCTGGCTTGCGCGCCGAGCAGACACGCCGACCGTGGAAGATCAGCGTGTGCGAGACGCGGTCCCAGTGCTCACGCGGCAAGAGCTGCATCAAGTCGAGCTCGACCTTCTCGGGCGTGTCGTGCTTGCTCCAGCCCAGGCGCTGCGAGAGCCGGAGCACGTGGGTGTCGACCACCACCCCCTCGGGCGCGCCGAAGGCCACGCCGAGCACGACGTTGGCCGTTTTTCGTCCGACACCGGGCAACTGGGTCAGCTCGGTCAGCGTGCGTGGCACTTGGCCGCCGTGATCGGCCATCAAGCGCTGCGCGAGGCCGGTGATGCTCTTGGTCTTCTGACGGAAGAAGCCCAGGCTGCCGATCACCTGCTCGACCTCGGCGGGTTTGGCGCCGGCCAGCGCCGCCGGGTTGGGCCAGCGCCGGAACAGCTCGGGCGTGACCTTGTTGACGCCGACGTCGGTGGCTTGGGCCGAGAGCACCGTGGCCACCACGAGTTGGAAGGGATCGGCGTGTTCGAGCTCGCAGTGCGCGTCGGGATGCTGGCGACAGAGCAGATCGAACGCGGGCACCACCCCTTTGGCGGCACCTGACTTCGAGCGATCCGTGCGAGGAGCCTTCTTTCGCGTGCGCGGCGCTGGCGACATCGCGACCAAAACCTTTCCAGCGCGCCCGTTCAGCCGTCGCTCGGCTCGCCGTCCTCGTCCCCGTCTGGCGTCGAATCGCCCGCGGGCGGCTCCGGGTCTTCACCGCCGGCCGTCTCGGCCGGGGGCAAGTCGCCAGCCGTCTCGCCGTCCGGCGGCAAGAGGCTCTCGTCGTCGAGACCCGACGAGCTCTCGCTCATGGCCTCGAGGGCGACGACGCGTTCGCCCTCTTCGACGCTCATCACCTTGACGCCCTGAGCGTTGCGGCCGGTCTCGCGGATCTCCGAGACCCGCGTCCGGATGGTCTGGCCGCGATCGGTGATCAGCATGACCTCGTCGGCTTCCATCACCAGCGCGATGCCCACCACGGGACCGTTGCGGTCGCTGGCGTCGATCAAGATGATGCCCTTGCCGCCGCGGTTCTGCTGTCGGAACTCCTCGAGGGGCGTGCGCTTGCCGTAGCCGTGCTCGCAGACCGCCAGCACCTGGGTGCGGGTCGGATCGGTCGCGGCAAATGCCCACGACTTCGTCGCCCTCCTCCAGCGTCGATGGCCTTCACGCCGGCGGCGCCGCGCCCCATGGGCCGAACCTGTTCCTCGTCGAAGCGGATCGACTTGCCGCTCTTGGTCGCGATCAGGAACTCGCGCGGAGCCGTCGGTGACCGTGGCCGACGAGAGCTGGTCGTCGTCGTCGATCTTGACGCCGATGATGCCCTTCTCGCGGTAGTTCTCGTACTCGATCACCTCGGTCTTCTTGATCTGACCGCGCGTGGTGAGCGTGACCACGAACTGCCCTTCCTCGAAGCGCGGCCACCGGCGTGATGGCGCGCGATGCGTCTCGCCCGGCTCGATGCCGACGAAGTTCACGATGGCGCGACCCTTGGCGCTGCGTGCGGCCAGCGGGATCTCGTAGACCTTCTTCACGTACACCTTGCCGCGGTCGGTGAAGAAGAAGACGAAGCTGTGGGTCGAAGCAACGAAGAGCTGGTTGACGAAGTCGTCGTCGCGGGCCTCCATGCCTCGGTTGCCTTTGCCGCCGCGCTTCTGCGCCCGGTAGTCGTTGAGCGCGCGTGCGCTTGATGTAGCCGTGGTGTGAGATGGTCACGACCATCGGCCTCTTCCTGGATCAGATCCTCGATCTGAATCTCGGCTTCGCTCGTCGACGATCTCGGTGCGGCGTGGCTCGGCGTGCTTCTCCCGGACCTCCCGCAGTTCGTTCGACGATCACGATCCATCAGCAGGGACTCGTCGGCCAAGATGGCCCGGAGCCGCGTGATCGTCGTCGCAGAGCTAGCCGTACTCTTCGGCGAGCTTTTCGTATTCGAGGCCGGTCAGCTTGGCGAGGCGCATCTCGAGGATGGCCTTGGCCTGTCGCTCCGAGAGGCGGTAGTCCTTGATCGCCGCCGCGGACGCGATCTCGGCTTCGGGTCGTCCGGCGCGGCGCACGAACTCCTCGAGGCCCGCCAGCGGCAGTAGCATCAAGCGCGCCCGCGCTTCGTCGCTGTCGCGCGACTGGCGGATGGTCTTGATCACCAGGTCGACCTCGGTGATCGCCATGCCGAGGCCCTCGACGATCTCGCGTCTGGGCTTCCGCCTGCGCGCAGCTCGAAGCGGGTTCGGCGGGTGACGACCTCGCGCCGGTGCTCGACGAACTGCACCAAGCGTGTCTTTGAGATCCAGCACCGCGGGTCGACCGTGCACGATGGCCAGGTTGATGATGCCGAACGACGCCTGCAGATCCGTCAGGCGGTAGAGCTGGTTGAGGACGACCTCGGGGAAGACGTCCTTCTTCAGCTCGATGACCAGGCGCATGCCGTCGCGATCGCTCTCGTCGCGGACCTCGCGGATGCCCTCGATGCGCTTGTCCCGGATCAGCTCGCCGATCTTGGCGTGCCAGGCGGGCCTTGTTGACCTGGTAGGGGATCTCGGTGACCACGATCTGCTCGCGGTCTTGGCTTGCCGATGACCTTCTCGACCTCGGTCCGCGCGCGCATCACCATGCTGCCGCGCCCGGTCTTGTAGGCCTGCTCGATGCCGGACGCGGCCGTAGATGATGCCGCCGGTGGGGAAGTCCGGTCCCGGGATGATACCCGATCAGTTCGTCGATCGGTGGTCTTCGGGCTTGCCGATCAGAGCGATGGTCGCGTCGATGATCTCCGCCAGGTTGTGGGGCGGGATGTTCGTCGCCATGCCGACCGCGATGCCGCCGGAGCCGTTGACCAGCAGGTTCGGGAAGCGCGCCGGCAGGACCGTGGGCTCCGTCGTTCGACTCGTCGAAGTTCGGCGCGAAGTCGACGGTGTCCTTCTCGATGTCGACCAGGAGCTCCATGGCGACCCGGGCCATGCCGACACTCGGTGTAGCGGTAGGCGGCCGGCGGGTCGCCGTCGACGGAGCCGAAGTTGCCCTGCCCGTCGACGAGCATGTGGCGCAGCGAGAAGTCCTGCGCCATGCGCACCAGCGCGTCGTAGACCGCGGCGTCGCCGTGGGGGTGGTACTTGCCGATCACCTCGCCGACGACGCAGCGCGCACTTGCGGTAGCTGCGTCTGCGGACGTGAGATTCAGCTCGTGCATCGCGTACAGGATGCGGCGGTGCACCGGCTTGAGACCGTCGCGCACGTCCGGGATGGCGCGGCCGATGATCACGCTCATCGCGTAGTCGAGATACGACGTGCGCATCTCGTCTTGGATGCTGATCGGGTGGTCTTGCGAGGTCGGGCTGGTCGGGGGCGGGTTGGCCATGAAATCGTGGGCTGGGGTCGCCGGCGGCCGGCGAGCGCGAGCCGCCTGGCATACCACGGGGAGCGCGGCCTGGCACCAGCCAAGCGGCGCCACAAGCTCCGGATATCAAAGGAAAAAGCTCAGCGGAACCAGGCGCGGAGCTGCCAGCCCAAGATCAGCGCGAGCAGCAAGCCGACCCAGACCAACCAGCGCTTGTCGCCGTTGGCCGCGCTGCCGGCGTTGCGCTGGAGTTCGATGACCTTCAGCCGGGCGTCGAGCTGGCTGAGCCTGCGCTCGAGCTCGTCCACGCGGTGGTCCGGGAGTTCGCTCACTCGCGCCGCCGCGCCCTTCATGCTGAGCAGCGTGTTTTCACCGAGTGTGGTCGAGATGTCGCTCGGGGTCCCGACGCCGAGATTGCCCGAGCCTCGTGCGCTCGAGAGGGGGGCCAGGTCGCGCTCGGTGTCTTGAGACGAGGTCGCGTTTCTGGGCGTGGGCGGAATGTCGTCGGACGACTCGGTCCCCATCGGAGTTGCCTCGTCCCGTCAGAAGAAGTTGCCGATGGTGAACTCGAACACGCTGGACTCTTCGTAGGGCAGCGGCTTGAAGGGGAAGCCCCACTCGAAGCGCAGCGGTCCGAGCGGCGAGAACCAGCGGATGCCGAAGCCCCAGGAGGTGCGCAGCGCAGCCAGGCTGGCCAGGCCGTCGAAGCACGGGCTGGTCTCCTTGAACGACGTCCCTTGATTGGCGAGCACGCCCTTGCCCGCGGTGTCGCAGTAGATGCTCTTCCAGGTTCCACGAGTTGCCGGCGTCGGTGAAGACCACGCCGCGGATGCCGACCTTCTCGATGATCGGGAACTCGAGCTCCAGGTTCTGGAAGTACATCAAGTTGCCGCCGATGTTCGCGCCGTAGGGGATGGGCGCAGCGTTCGGGTCGGTGTCTGGGTGAGCGGCACGCGCGGGCCGATGGTGCGGAAACGGAAGCCGCGCACGTCGAAGATGCCGCCCAGGAAGAAGCGCGCGAAGATCGGCACGCCATCCTGCGAGGGGCTGGTGACGTGGCCGCCCTCGCATGTTGAGCTTGGCGACGATGCCGCGAGCCGAGCGGGTAGTAGAAGCGGCCGACGCCGCGGTGGCGGAGGAACTCGTTGTCGGAGCCGAAGACGCGCGGCGGCCAGCTCCGTCGAGCCGCGCAGGTACACGCCGGCGGTCGGGAAGAGGCGGTTGTCGCGGGTGTCGTAGGTCAGCGCCGGGCGCACGCTCGAGGTGAAGCCGTCGTTGAACAGGTTCGCGAGCGGCAGCCGGCGGAACACGCTGACGTGCCGCCGGTCGTGCCGAGGAAGGTGGACGTGGTCTGGGTCGAGACTGTCGTTCAGCTCGGCGGTGTAGGTCAGCGACGCGCCGAGAGCTCCGGCTCCGACGATGGGGTAGCCGAAGGTGAGCGACGCCGCCGCGCGTCGACTGCGAGAAGTCGTTGTAGATGCGCAGCTGATCGAAGAGATCGATGCTCGCGGAGAAGTCGCTGTCCAGGAAGTACGGCTCGTAGAAGCGCAGATTGACCAGCTGCCGGAGCCCGCTGACCTGGGCCTGCAGCGAGAGGCTCTGGCCGTTGCCGAAGAGGTTGGCCTGCTGAACCTGCGCGGTGGCGATGAAGTTCTCGATGCTGGAGAAGCCGGCGCCGACCTGGAAGGTGCCGGTCGGGCGCTCGGTCACCTCGACGTTGACGTGCATCTTGTCGGGCGCCGAGCCCTCCTCGGTGGAGATGTCGACGCGCTCGAAGTAGCCGAGCGCGGTGATGCGGCGCTGCGATTGCTCGAGGCTTGGTCTCGTGGAACAGCTCGCCCTCTTCGACCTCCATCTCGCGGCGGATGACCTTGTCGCGGGTCTTGGTGTTGCCGCGCATCTCGATGCGCTCGAAGTAGACCGAGCGGTCCGCGATCGACGGGCACGACGATGTCGACCTCGTGGCGCTCTTGATCGAGTCGGGTCTGGGGGTTGGCCTCGACGTTGGCGTAGCCGTGGTCGCGGTAGAGCGTGCGGACGGACTGCAGGTCTTCGAGCAGCTCGGCGCGGTTGAAGTAGTCGCCGGGCTTCGACCGGACCATGTTGCGCAGGCGCCGTCGCCCGCCGATGGGCTCGACCTCGGTGCCGTCTTTGCCGCGCTCGTACACGCGGAGCTGGCGGATCCGATAGCGTGGTCCCTCGTCGATGGTGAGGCTGACCTCGATGCCGTTGCGATCGGGCGTCAGCATCACCCGCGGCGTGCTGACTGGACACCTGGAGGTAGCCGCGGTCGTAGTACAGCGCGCTGATCACGGCGATGTCGCGCTCGAACGCGTCCTGCCGGAACGGACCGCCGGAGCCGAACGCGAAGAAGCCGGCGTTGCCCGGTGAACATCAGCGTCCCGCAGCTCTTCGTCCGGGATGCTGTGGTTGCCGATGAAGGTGATGCGTCGGACGCGTGACCTGACCGTGCTCCTTGATGCGTGAACTTGACCAGCACCTCGTTGTTCTTCTGCGGGATGACCTCGCTCTTCACCTCCGCCAGGAAGAAGCCGCGCTCCGCGTACATGTCGCGGATCTTCTGGATGCTGCGGCGTACGGCAGGGTGGCTCAGGATGGTGTTGGACTTGACCTCGATGCCTTCGCTCAGATCCTCGGTGTCGATCTCCGAGTTGCCCTCGAACACGACTTCGGAGATGTTCGGCCGCTCGCGGACGATGAAGCGCAAGGTCACGCCGGCGTCGCTCTTGTCCAGGTCGACCTCGATGTCGTCGAAGAAGCCGGAGTTCCACAGCTCCCGGACGTCGCTGGTGAGCGTCTCGGGTGCGAAGGTCTGCCCGACCCGCATCCGGAGGTAGGTGAGGATGTCTTCTTTGGTGACCCGTCGATTGCCCTCGACGTCGATGCGGACCAGGGTGAGTCCACGAGCTTTCTCTGCCTCGCCCGCCGGCAGCCGAGGCATCACCACCGGCTCGCTGCTCAGAGCGCGCGTCTTGGGCTTTGGCTCCGCGGGCTTTGGCTCCGCGGGCTTTGGCTCCGCGGGCTTTGGTTCCGCGGGCTTTGGTTCCGCGGGCTTTGGTCCCGCGGGAGGGGGGACCTGCGCGCTGGCAGGGCCGGCGCCAACGAGCAAGATGGCCGCGAGCAACACCGCCAGCCGCCACGCTCGGATCGGGGCGGCGAGGGCGAGCCTCGAGCGGCTAATACAGGCGACAAGCAAGGGGGGCATCGAGGGCCGAAAAAGGAGCGGCTGGCCGCTCAACCTGGCGAGCCATCTACTCGAAATCGCGAGCGTCCGGGTAGCCTAGGATGAGTTCCGTCTCAAGTTGTCCCGAAAAGCCGCGCAAATGCCCTCACCCCCTCCGCCCTGCCCCAGCCGCCGCGCTCGACGGATCGGGTTCGCGTGGGCCGTCCTGGCGGCGGTCGTCGCCCCCGGCTGCCGCTCGAACCCGGCGGCTCGGCAGGACCCCGCCGGGTCGACGGAGCGTTGCGGCGAGGCCTGCGCCGTCCTGACCGGGAGCGGCTGCGACCGCGATGGCTCCAGGCCCCGGGACCTGAGCGCGTGCGTCGAGCACTGCGTGGTCGAGAGCCGGAGCGCGACTCGGGCGGGCTGCGAGCGGGAGCGGCGAGCCTACCTTGGGTGCGTGGCGGGTCAGCGGCTGGACTGCAGCGCGGCTTGCAGCGCGCCGCTATGCCTCGAGCGAGGCGAGGGGCTCGCGAAGTGTTCGGCGGAGCACGCTGCCCTCGAGCGCTGCCGCGCGCCCTGCCGCCACGCGGGCGTCGTCAGCCTGGTCGATCGCGACGCTGGTGGAGCTGCGCTCTTGGCGGAGGTCGTGCGTGCGGGCTGCGACCCGTGCCCCAGCGTGGCCCCTCGCGCGCCGGTCGGCGCTGCGTGCACGGCGGCGTCCGTATGCAGTCAGAGTTGCTGCGTGTGTCCGGACGGGCGCGCCCGCTACTTGGTCCGCGCCTGCGTGGACGGAGCCTGCGTCGAGGCCCCGCGCGCTTGCGCCATTGTGGGCGCGAGCGGCGCCGATGCGTGCCCCTGACTCAGGTCGTGCGACGAAAGTCGTCGACCTGGATCCCGTAACGCTTCATCCAACGGTGGACCTGCATGCGAGCTTTGCCGAGTTGGCGTCCCACCGCCGCCACGTTGCCCTGGTGCTGCTCGAGCAGGGCGCGGAGTTCGACGTCGGTGGGGATCTGTCCCCGGGGCGCCGCCGGAGCGCTGGCCGCTGCCGGTGGCAAGCTGTCGGAACTCGGCGCGCCGCCGGCCTTCAGCGCTCCCCCGTAGTCCTCCATGGACTCGATCACCGGCGCGGGCAAGAGCTGGTCGCCGAGCACCGTCGACTCGCTCAGCGCCACGCAGCGCTTCATGCAGGCCTCGAGCTCGCGCACGTTGTACGGCCAGTCGTACTGAAGGGCTGCGGTCATGAACCCGAACGACGGAGTCAGCTCGGGCCGGCCGTGGCGAGCCAAGAATGCGCGCACCAACATGAAGATGTCTTCTTTGCGATCGCGCAGCGCGGGCAGGCGCAGCTGGTACTCGTTGAGTCGTGCGAACAGGTCCTGACGGAAGGCGCCTCCTTGCTGGAGTCGCCACAGGTCGCGGTGCGTCGCGCAGACGACGCGCACGTCGACGCGTTCGGGAGCGGTGGCGCCGAGCGGGAACACTTCTTTCGCCTGCAACACGCGCAGCAGCTTCGCCTGCGCGTCGAGCGGCATGTCGCCGATCTCGTCGAGCAGGAGCGTGCCGTCGTGCGCGCTGCTGATCAGGCCGGGCTTGTCGCGATCCGCGCCGGAGAACGCGCCACGCTTGTAGCCGAAGAGCTCGCTCTCGAGCAGGGTCGCGGGGATGGCGGCGCAGTTCACGGCGGCAAAGGTCCCGCGCCGCCCGCTCAGGCGATGCAGCTCGCGTGCCACGACCTCCTTGCCGGTCCCGCTCTCGCCCAAGAGCATCACGCTCAGGGGCGTGGGAGCGATTCGGCCGAGATCTGCCGCGATGCGATCGATCTGATAGCCGCCGATCAGCGCGCCGTCGCTCGGGCCCCGACGCTCCGCGGAGGGCACCATTGCGCCGTCGATGCGGTAGTCGGCGTGGGCTTCGGCGTGTTTGTCCACGAACTTCAAGATCGCGTCGCCGATCCGGACTTCGTTCGATGGCTCGAGTTCCACGACGTCGATGCGCCGACCGTCTACCAGGGTTCCATTTCGGCTGCCGCAGTCGCGGAGCACCCACGCGCCGTTGGTCCAATCGAGCTCCGCGTGCACCCGGGACACCGCGTTGACGCCCATGCGGATGTCGGTGCCCTCGTCCCGGCCGATGCGCATGTGGTCTTTGTCGAGGAGCCACACCGGGGGAAGCTCCGCGTAGCTCTCCGCGTAGAGCAGGACGAGGCCGGCTACCGGTCCGCCTCGGTTGGGTGAGGGGGGCGTGCCGAATTCGGCCATTGCTCCCGTGGTCTTTTCGCTCATGGCGCGGACTCGAAGGCGAGCGTACCGACCCTTGGACGGCGAAACCAGCCTGGAGCGCGCCGGCCCCGGTTTCGTGCCATCCGCCCGACCCGACGCGGCTATGCTCGGGCGCGATGACCGGGACCAACGCGAGGGAGCCGCTGCGAATCGCCGCGGTGCAACTCCAGAGCCAGGAAGAGGTGGGCGACAACCTCGAGCGCTGCGGGCACTGGGTACGCCACGCGGCCCAGCGCGGCGCCCAGGTGGTGCTCCTGCCCGAGAACTTCGCGTTCATGGGCCCCGAGGCCGACAAGCGGAGCCTGGCCGAGGAGCTGGGTGAGGGCGCGGCGCCGATCCAGCGCGCGCTCTCCGAGATGGCGCGCGACAGCAAGGTGGTGCTCGTCGCCGGTGGCTTTCCCGAGCAGAGCGGCGATCCAGAGCGCCCCTTCAACACTCTGCGCTGTGTATCGGATCCAGAGGCGAACTCCTGGGCAGCTACCGCAAGATCCACCTCTTCGACGTGCGCTTGCCCGACGGCAGCGAGATCAGCGAGTCGGTGGCCACCACCGCCGGGCGCGAGCCGGTGGTGGTGGACGTGCTCGGGTACAAGCTCGGTCTCAGCATCTGCTACGACCTGCGCTTCCCCGAGCTGTATCGCGCGCTCGCCGATCGCGGCGCCGAGGTGCTGCTGGTGCCCGCGGCCTTCACGCTCTTGACGGGCAAGGATCACTGGCACGTGCTGCTGCGCGCGCGAGCCATCGAGGCACAGTGCTTCGTGGTCGCCGCGGCGCAGTGGGGGTCTCACCCCAAGGGACGCACGACCTACGGTCACTCCTTGGTGGCCGATCCTTGGGGCACGGTCATCGCCGAGGCCTCCGACGGCGCGGGCGTCGCGCTCGCCGAGTTGGATCCGCAGGTGCTCGCGCGGGTGAGGGCGAATCTCCCGAGCCTGAGGCACCGCGTGCTCGGCTAGCGGCGGGCGGTCCCAGGCCGAGGCTACAGGTGGCGCTTGGCGATCTCGGTCCAGGTGCCCTGGGGCTCGAGGGAGATGTAGCTCTTCCAATATGGACGAGCCTTGCCGGTTTCGCCCACCTGCTCGTAGGCCATCGCCAGGTTGAAGTAGGCGTCGGCGAAGTTGGCGTCGCTCTCGAGCGCGCCGTGAAAGAGCGGGATGCTGAGCTCCGGCAGGCCCCGCTCGAGCATGACGTAGCCCAGGTTGTACTGGGCCTCGGGCTGGCGCCCATCGATTTCGAGGGCGCGGCGATAGAGCACTTCTGCAGCTTCGGCGTCGCTGCGCCGGAAGCGAACGTTGCCGAGGTTCGTGTAGGCAATGGCCAGCCACGGGTCGAGCTCTATCGCCTGCAGGTAGAGAGCCTCCGCCTGATCCATGGTCGATGGATCTTCGTCGAGTTGGCTCGCGCGCAGGTACAGCTCGTAGGCCGTGCGTGATCGCTCCCGGCCGGCGGAGGGGCGAAGCACCCGCACCACGTCGTCGCGGAGAGATTTCACCTCGAAGTCGAGAACCATCTGCCCCGTCAACGGTTCGAATGCGCCGTCGTGGCTCCGAACCACCACGCGCTGACCGTCGGACACGATGCGCAGCTCCGCCAGCGGACGCGCGACTCGCGGCAGCGTTCGCTTGAGCGCGCCCACCGCACGGGTCACGTCACGCAGTCGCACGTTCTGCTCCAACAGCGCTGCCGCCGTCCGCAGCGCGATCAGATCCGAGAAGGTGTAGGCCCGGCGACCCCGCCGTCGCCCCGTGGGCGTCACCACGCCGGTCTTGTCCAGGGTGCGCAAGCGAGCGGGCGAGATGGTGAGGAGGCGTGCGATCTCACTCTGGGTGAACAGGTCGGTCAGCGGCTCCCGGCTCGGCGCGGCCGCGTCGCGTTTCTCGCTGGGGGCGCGTCGCTGCTTGGTTTGGACGCGGCCGCCTCCCGGACCGAAGACGACATGGATGACCTTGTCGTCGCGTCGCTTTTTGCGCTTTATGCTCATGCGGTGGTCTCGCGCAAGGCGCGGTAAGCATCTCAATTCTTCCTCAGCCGCAGTGCTGTCAAGTGATCCCTGCGTGCTGGCGACTCCATTGCGGATTTCTGGCGTGCTTCTGCCACCGTTGCGCTTCGGATCGGAGGGCTTGACCTCCGTGTCGAGATAGCGCCGAGGCTACCCCGACGTGACGGCGCCCAACGCGTGCACGTCGGCTTCGACGTCGATATCGACGCGCGCGCCGCGTGGGTCCCGTTTCACACTGACCTCGGCGCGCACGCGGCCCAAGGAGCCGCCCGAACGCAGCTGGGCTTCGAGACAAGCCACCCGAACCGCCCGCAGCCGCGCATGGGGGTCGTAGGGCAAGAGCGCGAGCAGACGCTCGAGATCGTCGTCGGGAACGAGCCCGCCCTGCGACGTGACGGTCAGGAGCAGGCTCGTCGAGCCGTAGTAGACGGGGCCGTCGGGCTCCGAACGCGTTGGCGCCCTCGCTCATCACGTCGGCTGATTCGAAGAGCTGGCGCCAATGATAGTCGGTGCTCTGCCAGAGTTCGACGGAACGACGCCGCACCACCGGGAGAGCGGTGGTCTTGCGTAGCCCAGGGCCGCGCGAGCGCCGTTGCACGAGCAAATGGTACGGGGTGCAGGCCGCTCTGACTAAGTTGTTGGTGTTAGCGAAGCGCTTGCGGAAGGCGCGCCGAAACTTGGCCGGCGCGGCGTCACGCTGACAGCCTCGCGGGGTCGACAGCAACAGGAGCCCCTCATGAGTCAGCACGCTTCCAAAGACCGCCTTGGCGCCCGGACGACTGAGCGCCGCCGCCACCGGATGTTCGTGACCAAGAACACCGAGTACCACTTCCGAGACGGGGTCTGCGTGGCCGTGCGCGACCGGCGTTCGGAGACCTGGCTGCCGGCCCACTTGGCGCTCCAGCGCAAGCTGACCGGCCGGGTTCGGTTCCAGCCCAACGGAGTGGCCATCCCGGACTCCGGCGCTCCCGACGTCGGCGAGGCGCTCTACTTCGGGGACGACGGGCGGGAGCTGGTGACCAGCCTGCTCACCGGGGTCGAGCGGCCGGCCAAGCGGCTGGTCACCAGTTATCCAGAGCCAAGCGCGTTTTCCGGTTGAACCAGTGCGCTTCGGTCGACTCGCGCCGCTGCGTGGCCTTCGCGCCCTACTGCGAAGGCCGGTATGCGGGCGGCGCGTCACTCAGCGACGATCGGAAGGGTATACGGGCTCTGGTACGCCCCATCGTCGTTGGCACCAATCTTTCATAGTGCAGGGGTCGTAGACGCATCCCCCCAGAGTGGTTCATCCAGATGGCACTTCCGTTCGAGAGCAGTCCCGCCCCCAATGACCCCCGCGCCGCGCGGATCCTCGCCAAGACCATCTACCGCGAGCTTCGCGGCAGCGGGTTCTCCGAGCGGGACGTGATGGCTTTGGCCGGCGAACTGCTGTCCCTGGTGACCACCGAGGTCCGGGGTCAGTCCGGGCCGACCGAGCCCTGACGAGAAAACGTCCCTCAGCGTCGGAATCTGCAATAATCGTGGCCCCCGGCGGCTCGTGATTGACAGGTCCCCGGGGATTTCGGCAGATCTATCGGGCCGCTTGTGATCTCCCCTACGCCATCGAGTGGGTCTTTGTTCGCCATCGTGATCAGCGAGAAGGGGGGTGCTGAACGCCGCGAGGTGTTCGAGCGCCCCGAAATCAGCGTCGGCCGCGTTCAGGGCAATGATCTGATGTTGCCCAAGGGCAACGTCAGCAAGCGCCACGCGCGGCTGATCTTCCGCGACTCGCGCTTCATCGTCACCGACCTCAACAGCACCAACGGCACCTACGTCAATCGTCGCCGGATATCCCAGGCGACGATCGTGCGCGAAGGTGATCGGATCTACATCGGTGACTTCGTCCTGCGCATAGAGATGCCGGACGGCACCAGCGAGCCGTCCACCAGCGGCGAGCAGACTGGCAGCGGCCCAGTTCCCGCTGCGGTGCGGGCGGCTGGCAGCGAGTCCGGAGCGACCGCGTTCCCCGAGAACGAACCCGAAGAACCGAGCGGCGCGTACCCGGAGGTTCCTGGACCGCCGCGTATGCCATCTGCGCCGCGGCCCGAGGTCCCGTCGGAGGTTCACCCCTCCGAGAAGATCCCGCTCGCCAGTGTCATCGACGTTTCACACGCGGACATCGACCTGCGGCAGATGGCGGAGACGGACGGTGCCACCAGGAGCTACCGCTCTGCTCTGGCCTCGCTGGTGGGACGCGTCGTTCAAGATCTGGAGCCCACGCTGCTCGACGGCATCATCGACGAGACGGCGCGGGGGCGCATCGAGCGGTCGATCGAGGAACGCGCCCACGAGCTTCGCAGCCAGGGGGACCTGCCCAACGACATCGACGTGGGGCGGCTCTCGCAGGAAGCCCGCGCGGAGCTCTTCGAGCTCGGCCCCGTCGGCCCGCTCTTGGTGGACTCCACGGTCAGCGAGATCGTCGCGACGCGCTTCGACGCGGTCTCGGCGCAAAAGGGCGGTCGCCACGTGCCGATCACGCCGGGGTTCTCGTCCGAAGACGCCCTGCGCCGCGTCGTGCGGCGGCTCTGTCGCGCGGCGGGCAAGCCCCTCGGCGACGGCGAGACGACGGTCGAGCGACGGCTGCGGGACGGCTCGCATCTGTCCGCGGCGATCGGCCCCGGGGCCCCGACCGGGCTGCTGGTGATCCGGAAGGTGCGCCGGGTGGGTGCGACCTTCGAGGAGCTGGTACGCGGCGGCACTATCTCCCGGGCCATCGCCACCTTCCTCGGGCACTGTGTGGCTGCGCGACTGAACGTGTTGGTGTCGGGTCCGCGAGACTTGGGCACCAGCGCGGTGGTCGCCGCCATCGCCGCGGCGCAGACCGACTCGCGCCAGGTGGTATTGTTCGACGTCGACGACGTGTCACCGGCTGCCGAGGGCGTGACCCGTCTCTCCCTGGCGCAGGGCGACGAGTCCGCGCAAACCTTGGCAATCGCGGCGCGAGTGCCGGGGGCTCGCCTCGTCGTCGAGCTCGCCAACTCCGCGCTCACCGCTACGGTCGTCGACGTCATCGGGGACGGTGTGTCGGGCGTCGTCGCCAGCGTCTACGCTGCGAACGCGCGACGAGCCCTGGGCCGTCTGTCGGCCGACGTGGCGCGGTCCCGCACCGATGGCGGCGTTCCTGCGGCGCGCGAGCTCATCGCATCCAGCTTTGACGTGGTGGTCGAAGTGGGACGGTTGCGCGACGGACGTCTCCGAGTCTTGCGGGTGGCCGAGATCGCCGGAGCCGCCGCCGATGAGGTCGAGCTGAGCGATGTCTTCACCTTCGCGGTGGAGCGCACCGCGGCCGGCGGCGCCGTCGAGGGAACCTTCAGCCCCTCGGGTTCGGTGCCCAAGATCGCGGACGAGCTCTCGGCGCGCGGCTTTGCATTCGAAGCGAGCCTGTTCACTCGACCCCCATCGCGCTGAAGCCCGTCGACGTCGGGGGCAGTGCGAAGCCGACCGGGCGAGGAGCCGAGTCGCTCGAGTTCAGGCCTCGGCGTCCTCGGACTTCTGCTTCTTGGCCAGCTTTCGGCCCATCATCCGCTTCTTCAGGGCACTCAGCTTGTCGATCATGAGCACGCCATTCAGGTGGTCGTGCTCGTGCTGGATAGCGACGGCCAAGAGGCCCTCGGCCTCGAGCTCGAAGCTCTTGCCGTCTCGATCGAGGGCGCGGACCTTGACCTGTTCCGCGCGTTTGATTTCCTCGCTCACGCCGGGAAACGAGAGGCAGCCCTCTTCCCAGGTCTGACTTCCGCTGGTCTCGACGAGCTCGGGGTTGATGAACACCAGGAGCTCGCTGGGTTCGTCCTCGCTGGCGATGTCGATGACGAAGACGCGTTGGCCCACGCCGATCTGCGGTGCAGCGAGCCCGACGCCGGGCGCGTCGTACATGGTCTCTGCCATGTCATCGACCAGCCGCCGGATCTCGCCGTCGACGCGGGCGACGGGCTTGGCGACTTCACGCAGCACGGGGTGCGGGTACTCGAGGATTTCGCGGACGGCCATGCACCGGGAAACCTAACACGGGCCCTCGGGCCCGCCAGTCCAAGTGGAGGTGACCCGTGGCCGAAATCCCGAGCTGAGCCCGGTTCACTCAGCCGTGCGAGGTCGTTCGCACGGAGCGCTTCGGGTAGACCACCGGCCCGGAGACGTAGGCGTCGTTGCCGCAGAGCTCCCAGGCCGGAGGATCGATGCGGGGCGCATCCGAGGGCGTCTCGGGCCCCGCCCAATCGACGGCGCCGGGGCGGCCGCGGGGACCGAGCATGACCGGAGCGATGAACACGTGCATTTCGCCGGCCAAGCCCGAGGCGAGCAGACTGCCGACGAGCTCAGCTCCTCCCTCGCACAGGACGCTCACGACCTCGCGGGCTGCGAGTTCTTTCAGCGCGATCCGCATGTCGCACCGGCCCTCGGCCGTCGCGGCGACGCGGATCACCGACAGGCCGAACTCGGTCAGCTCTTCTTCCGCACCCCGAGGCCCTTCGGAGGTGGTGATGACACAGGTCGGGACGTCGCGCGCGCTCTGAACCAGCTGGGATGAGGCCGGCAGGCGCAGCTTGCTGTCGACGATGACGCGGACGGGGCTGCGGCCAGGAACGTCCCTCACCGTCAGGCGAGGGTCGTCTGCGATCACGGTGTTGATGCCGACCATGACCGCGTCGTGGCGCGCCCGGAGTGCCTGGACGCGCGTGCGGGACTCCGGGCACGTGATCCATTTGCTCGCGCCCGTGCGGGTTGCGATGCGACCGTCGAGCGAGACCCCGAGCTTGACGCCGACGAAGGAGGCGCCTTCGGTGATGTACTTGGTCCAGGGGCGGATCAAGCTGCGCGCTTCTTTCTCGAGGACGCCCATGACCACTTCGACACCAGCGGCGCGCAATCGATCGGCGCCGCCGCCCGGCACGTTGGGGTTGGGGTCGCCGCACCCGACTACGACGCGCTTGATGCCGGCCGCGAGGATGGAGTCGACACAGGGTGCGGTCTTGCCCTCGTGATTGCAGGGCTCGAGCGTCACGTAGAGGGTCTTGTCCCGGGCCGACTCGCCTGCGGCGCGCAGCGCCGCGACCTCGGCGTGATCGAGGCCCGCCGTCGCGTGGAACGCTTCGGCCAAGATCGTGCCGCCCTCGGCGACGACGCAGCCAACGTGTGGGTTTGGCGAAGGGTCACCGCCCTGCGCGAGTTCGATGGCACGGGCCATCAGTTTGGCATCGACGTCGCCCATCTGGCCTCACTCTCCGTCCTTGGGGCGCACGAGTACGCTCATCTCGCGCATGAACTCGTCGATGTCACGGAATGACTTGTAGACGCTGGCGAATCGAACGTACGCGACCTGATCGAGGCGCCGAAGCCTATCCATGACGCGCTCTCCGATCACGAGCGAGCTCACCTCGCGGTCCCCGCCTTCGGACAACTCGCGCTCCAGCGTCTCCGCTTCTTCTTCCAGCTGGTCGGGTGAAACCGGTCGCTTGTTGCAGGCGATACGCAGGCTTGCCAGGACCTTCTGCCGATCGAAGGCCACGCGCTGGCCATCCTTCTTCACCACCAGCGGCGCGGTCACTTCGGCCCGCTCGTAGGTCGTGAAACGGCGCTTGCAGGCGTCGCACTCCCTGCGCCGCCACGTGACCGTGCCGCCCGAGGCGAGGCGCGAGTCCGCGACGCGGCTCTCCATCGATCTGCACGAAGGGCATTGCATGGTCGGGCTCTGGGAGGGTCAGGGCTCGAAGGCGGAGAGCACGAGGCTGGCGTTGGTGCCGCCGAAGCCGAAGGAATTCGACAGGGCGTGGCGGACGCGGCGCTCGCGGGCTTGGTTTGCCACGAACTCGAGGGGAAAGTCCGGCTCTGGGTCCTCGAGGTTGATAGTCGGCGGGATCGAGCCGGTGCCGATGGCCCGAATGCAGGCGATGGCCTCCACGGCGCCGGCGGCGCCGAGCAGGTGTCCCATCATGCTCTTGGTCGAACTGAGCCAGAGCTTCTTGTCGAGAGCGTGCTGGCCGAAGCAAGCGATGACGGCCCTCGCCTCCTCGACGTCACCCGCCGGCGTGCTGGTGCCGTGCGCGTTGATGTAGTCGATCTGGTCGGGGCTGAGCTCGGCGTCGGCGAGCGCGGTCTTCATGGCGCGCTGTGCGCCGGTGCCGCCGGGCGAAGGCTTGGTGATGTGGTGAGCGTCGCTCGACGCTCCGAAGCCGGAAATCTCGGCCAGGATCCGCGCGCCGCGTTGCTTGGCGCGGGTCAGCGACTCGAGCACCAGGGTCCCGGCGCCTTCCCCGCATACGAAGCCGTCTCGACCGCGGTCCCAAGGGCGGCTGGCGCGCTTCGGTTCGTCGTTGCGGCGAGAGAGGGCGAACATGGCGGAAAATCCAGCGATGCCCAGGGGGGAGATGGTGGCCTCGGCCCCGCCCGCGATCATCACGTTGGCGCGGCCCTCCTGGATCCAGCGGTACGCTTCGCCAATGGAGTGGGCGCTCGACGAGCACGCGCTGGTGTGCGCGTAGCTGGGTCCCCGCAGGTCGAAGGCGATGGAGACCTGGCCGGCGGCCATGTTCGCGATGATCGAGGGGATCAGATAGGGGCTGACCTTGCCCGGGCCCTTCTTGTCGAGGACCAGCGTGCTGCGCTCCAGGTTCTCGAGCCCGCCGAGACCGGCGCCGATGAACACACCGGTGGTGTCCCGCTCTTCGTCGGTCAGCTCGAGGGCAGCGTCGGCGAAGGCCATCTTGGTCGCCGCCATCGCGAAGGTGGTGAAGCGGGTGACCTCCTTGATCTTCTTCCGATCCATGTGCTCGGCCGGATCGAAACCCTTCACTTCGCAGGCGAAGCGAGACGGGTAGCGCTCATCGGCGTCGAACAGGGTGATGGGCGCTGCGGCGCTCTCCCCGGCGATCAGCGATCGCCAGGTCGCATCCGCCCCGATCCCATTGGGGGTGACCAGACCAATTCCGGTGACTACGACGCGCTCCATCAGAGGTTCCAGGGCACGAACCTGGGTCGCCGTGCAGCAGCTTCGACAGCTGACACGACGACCCGATCCGAGGTCGCTCCGGGCTCAGGCCGGAGCGTTCTTCTCGATGTAATCGACCGCGTCCTGGACGGTCCGAATCTTCTCGGTGTCTTCGTCCGGGATGTCGATCTCGAACGCTTCTTCGAAAGCGAGGACCAGCTCCACCAATCCCAAGGAGTCCGCTCCGAGATCGTCGATGAAGGTGGACTCCGCTTTGATGTCCTTTTCGTCGACGTCGAGCTGCTCTTTGATGATGCGCTTGACCTCGGCCTCGATGTTCCGGCCTTCCGCCATTTTTTCCTCCAGAAGGGGCGCGTCCTACCGCGGCGCGCCCAGGGTTGGGTAAGGATTTTGAGCTAGTTGAATAAAGTCAGTAATTACATATACATGCCGCCGTTCACGCGGAGCGCGTGTCCGGTGACATAGGCCGCTTCGTCCGAAGCCAGGAAGACCACCGCGGCGGCCACCTCGCCCGCCCGGCCGGCGCGCGAGAGCGGGACCGCCGAGAGCATGGCGGTCTTGGCCTCCTCCGAAAGCTCGCTCGTCATGTCCGTCTCGATGAAGCCGGGGGTCACGGCGTTGACCGTGATGTTGCGGGAGGCGTACTCGCGGGCCAGGGACTTGGTGACCCCGAGCAACGCCGCCTTCGATGCGGCATAGGCGGTTTGCCCGATGTTGCCCATTTCGCCAACCACGCTCGAGACGAAGATGATGCGGCCGCTCTTGGCGCGCATCATGGGCTTCAGCGCCCCGCGGGCGCAGGCCACGGCGCCTTTGAGGTTCACGTTCAGGGTGCGGTCGAAGTCGTCGTCTTTCAGGCGTAGGAGCAGCCCATCGAGGGAGATCCCGGCGCTCAGCACCAAGACATCGAGTCGACCGAGCCGCTTGGCTGCGTCGGCGACTGCGGCCTCGGCGGCGCCCGTCTGGCTCACGTCGAACTGGCAGAGCTCGGCCTTGCCGCCGGCGGCCTCGCAGGACGCTGCCGCCTCGCGAGCCGCTGCCTCGTTGCCGACGTACCCGATCACCACATGAGCCCCGCGCGAAGCCAGCGCCTCCGCGCAGGCGCGGCCGATGCCGCGCGAGCCGCCGGTGACGAGACAGACTTTGCCGTTCAGATCGAACATCTTCGCTCCCGTTGGGGCGGAACCCGTTTACCACGCCGCGCCGGCTGTCGAGCGGGAAGATCCTGACGCACCGCGGGCTTCCGCCAGGCGCGCCACGCTCTCGGGGTCGCCCACCGAATGCACCGAGATGCGCTTGTCGATCCGCTTGACCAGCCCGGCCAAGACCTTGCCGGGGCCAATCTCCAGCGCGCGATCCACGCCCTGAGCGGCCATCAGCTCGACGGTCTGCTGCCAGCGCACCGCGCCATCGATCTGTCGCACCAGGAGCTCCGCGACTCTCCTCGGGTCGTCGTTGGGTCGAGCCTCGACGTTGCTGACCACCGGGAACTCGAGGGGGCCAAAGGCGACCGCCTCGAGCTCGGCGCGCATGCGCTCGGCGGCAGGCGCCATGAGCGCGCAGTGGAAGGGTGCGCTCACCTTCAGCGGAATTGCCTTCAGCTTGCGGGCCGCGGCCAATGCGCTCGCGCGCTCGACCGACGCCTTGGTGCCGGCGATGACGACCTGGCCCGGAGCGTTGAAGTTCGCGGGCTGCACGCTGCCGTCTTCAGCGGCATCGCGGCACAGCTCCGCCGCGGCGTCCGAGTCGCCGCCCATGAGCGCGGCCATCGCGCCTCGCCCCTCGGGCACGGCGTCTTGCATTGCCTTGCCGCGCACGTGGACCAAGCGAACCGCGTCTTCGAGACCCAAGGCTCCGGCGGCGACCAGCGCGCTGTACTCGCCCAGGGAGTGTCCTGCGGCCAAGGCGGGTGGAGGCAGCGAGGGCAGCGCCTCGCGGATGGCCGCGAGGGTCGCCATGCTGACGGTGACGATGGCGGGCTGAGTATTTGCCGTGAGCGTGAGGTCGTGCTCCGGACCCTCGAAGCAGAGCCGCGAGAGCGACCAGCCCAGCGCGTGGTCGGCGCGAGCGAAGACCTCGCGCGCGGCCGGAGAGGCGTCGTGGAGCGCCTTGCCCATGCCGACGCTCTGGGTGCCTTGTCCGGGAAAGAGCCAGGCCGTGCTCATGGCCATCACATGCGCGCGAGGGCGCTGGCCCAGGAAATGCCCGCGCCGAGCGCGCACATCAGCACGGTGTCTCCCGGCTTGACGCGGCCGTCGCGCACGGCTTCGTCCAGGGCGATGGGGATCGACGCGCTGGAGGTATTGCCGTAGCGCTCGATGTTGAGCACGAAGCGATCGAGGGGGATATCGAGGCGCTGCGCGACCTGAGCGATGATGCGCAAGTTGGCCTGATGCGGAACGACCCAGTCCACCGCGCTGGCCTCGATGCCCGCCGCGGTCAGGGCTTCGCGCGACGAGCTGGTGAGGTTGCGCACGGCGATCTTGAAGATGTCGCCGCCGATCATGTGCACCTTGTCCCGACCAGCCTCGATGCCCGCGGACGTGAGCGGCTCTTTGCTGCCGCCGGCGGGGATGCACAAAGATTCGGCCAAGGTTGCGTCGGTGTAGAGCCGAGTCGAGAGCACGCCGCGCCCGTCGTCGGAGGCGGGCGCAAGCACCGCCGCGCCGGCGCCATCGCCAAAGAGCACGCAGGTGGCGCGGTCGTTCCAGTTGAGCACGCGCGACAGGAGCTCCACCCCGATCACGAGCACGCGCTGGTGGGCTCCGCTGCGGATGAACTGATCGCCGATGGACAGCGCGTAGACGAAGCCCGCGCAGGCCGCCGCGACGTCAAAGGCCGGGATGCCGGGGCAACCCAGCTTCTGTTGCACGAAAGCCGCGCAGGCGGGCAGCGGCATGTCGGCGCTGATGGTCCCGACCACGATCATGTCGAGATCGGTCGCCTCGAGACCAGCGGCTTCGAGCGCGCGGCGAGCCGCCTGGACTGCCATGTCACTGGCGGCTTCGCCCTCAGCGGCGACGCGTCGCTGCTTGATCCCGGTTCGCTCCTGAATCCACTCGTCGGAGGTGTCGACCAGCTTCTCGAGCTCGGCGTTCGTCATCACCCGCTCGGGCACATACGCCCCCGTGCCGGCGATGCGGCTTCGGGGTCCAGCGGCGATGGTCATGCTCGCTGCGTACGATCGCTCGCGCAGGACGTCACCGCAAAAAGCGGTGCGCCTGGGCCGCTGCCCGCGCGGTCGCGCCGGTCAGGTTTCTTCAGCGGGAGCTTTGCCGACCGGTTTGCCCTTGTAGAAGCCGCAGGAGGGACAGACCCGGTGCGACACCATGGGGGCCGAGCAGTTGGTGCAGGGCACGATGTTGGGCGCCGCCACTTTGTCGTGGTTCGCGCGTCGCGTGTTGCGCTTGCTGGAAGTGTTTCGTCGCTTCGGAACCGCCACGGGAATCGCTCCTTAGTTCTTTCGCTCGCGCAGTCGCTCAGCGATCGCTGCGAGCGGGGCGAGCCGGGGATCGACTCGCCGTTCAGGCTCCGGGACCAGAGCCGGGGGCGGAGCGATACCGGGTGCGGGGTCGGCTGGCAAGTCCTTATGTACGACGATGGGCAGCTCGAGCAGCAGGAACTCCCGGACGAAGTCGTCGAGCATGACCACGTCACCACAATAGGTGTCCCGCCCGGCCTCGTCGTCGCTCAGCTCGGGGGCGGCCTTCCAGGCCTTCGGAGGCGGCTTGGTCGCGGTTTTCTCGGGGTTCTTCTTGGGCTGCCGGGTGCGCTTGGGCCCGACGTCGGTCGGCCGGGGCGAGAGCATCAAGACCACCTCGCTCTCGAGGGTCAGCTCCACGGGGTCGAGCGTGCGGGCCTCCGGGACTGTCACTTTCGCCCGTGCACGGCCCTGGACGAGCACCTCGTCGCCGGTCAGGGTCAGTCGCGCGTCGAACCTGCCCGGGCCGACCGCGGTCGCGTCGGTGCCCTCGAGGCAGTCGGCGAGCCAGGCCTCCCCGAGGTCCCATCCCACGTCGAGAGGACCGCGCTCCAGATCGGCGAGTGGAACGCTGAGCAGCGGCTTGGACACGGCGCGGAAGGTACACCAGTCCCGGGATTTGTCGACCCTCAGCCTGTGGTAGCTTGCGGCGGCGATGTGGTCGAGGCTCCGCGACGACGGGCGCGCACGCCGACTGACTCTCGCGTTCGTGGTCTACGTTGCCGCGACCGCGGTCTACTTTGCCTGCGCGTCCCGGCAGACGCTCACCGAGCACACGCCCTTCAACCACTTCGCGCTGCTCGCCGAAGGCTGGCTGAAGGGGCGGCTCGACCTCGGTGGGCCGCCGCCCGGCTACGCGCAGAACAACGATTTTGCGGAGGTAGGGGGGCGATGGTTCATCGTCTTTCCGCCCTTCCCGGCGCTGCTGCTCCTGCCCCTGGTCAAGCTGGGCGGCAGCGCGGTTCGAGTGCAAGACGGTCAGTTCTTCCTTTGGCTGGCGGGCATTGCGCCTGCGGTGCTGTTCTTGTGCATCGAGAAGCTGCGGCGCATGGGACTCACCGGGCGAACAACGAGGTTCAGCCTGCTGCTCAGCCTGCTCTTCGCCTTCGGGACGGTGTACTTCTTCACTGCGGAGCAGGGCACGGTCTGGTTTGCGGCCCACGTCGTCGGCACGGCTATCGCCGCCTTGTACGTGCTGTGCGCCCTCGACGCCGAGAGGCCGGTGCTCGCGGGCGTGTTGGTCGGGGTCGGGTTTCTCACCCGAGCGCCCATGCTCTACGCCGTCCCGCTCTTCGTCTTCGAGGCGTTTCGAGTTTCGATGGGAGGGCAGGCGAACGACGCGTCCGTCCCGGGTGAACGCGGCTTGGTAGCGCTCGGGCGTCGGCTGCGGGTCGCGTGGGCGACCATCGATCGACGACGCTTCTTCTCGCTGATACTGGCCTTCGGGGCGCCGCTGGTGGCGGTGCTCGCCATCGCGGCCTGGTACAACCGAGCGCGCTTCGGCGATGCCTTCGAGTTCGGCTACCGCTACCTCACGGTATTGTGGCGGCCCCGCATGGAGAAGTGGGGGCTCTTCAGCTACCACTACTTCGGCAAGAACCTGGGCGTCGTCCTGACGAGCCTACCGTGGATCGCCAAGGCGCCAGCCGACCCACGCTTTCAGATCAACGCTCACGGGCTCGCGCTGTGGGTGACCACGCCCCTGTATTTGTGGCTGCTCTGGCCCCGAAAGTGGACGCGTGTGCACTGGGCGCTGACGCTCACGGCCCTCGCCGTCGCGGTGCCGACGCTCTTCTACCAAAACACCGGCTGGGTGCAGTTCGGCTACCGCTTCTCGAACGACTACTCGGTGTTCTTGTTCTGCCTCTTCGCCGTCGGCGGGTTCCGGCTCGGACCTCTGTTCTACGCCACGGCGGTCTGGAGCATCGTGGTCAACTCATTTGGTGCGCTCAGCTTCCAGCGCCCGCGATTCGCGAAGTACTACCATCAAGAGGGCTCGCAGACGGTGATGTACCAACCGGACTGACCGGCGACCTGCCGATTCCGGCGTTTGCCTCCGCTCAGGCTCGGGGTAGAGGGCGCTCTCGGTGTTCCACGCTCTCGCTTCCCTGGACGTCGTGTTGGTGCCGCTCCAGCTCGTGCTCGCGATGGCGGGCATGGGCGCGACGATGACGCTGGCCGACTTCAAGTCCATCGTGCGCGACCCGAGCGGGTTGGCTTTGGGGCTCATCGTTCAGGTGGTCTGCGTGCCACTGCTGGCCGTTGGCCTCGCGCAGGCCTTGGGGCTGGGCAAGGGCTGGGCGGTGGGCCTGCTGCTGGTGGCGGCGGTTCCGGGCGGTGCCTTCTCCAATCTCCTGACCTTCTTTGGACGGGGCAACGTGCCGCTGAGCATCGCGATCACCACGGTCAGCACCTTGGGCTGCATCGCCACGGTGCCCCTGGTGCTTCGGGTCGCCGCGCGGTCCCACCTGCCGCCGGGCTTCGTTCTTCCCACCCAACGCATCGTGGTCGAGATCTTCGCCTACCTGTTGATCCCTCTGGCCGCGGGCATGGTGCTGCGTCGATTCGCCCCCGGTCGTTCGGCAGCGGTCAGCAGGTGGAGCATCCGTGGCGCGCTCTCGCTGATCGCCCTCATCACGCTCGGCGCGCTGGGAAGCGGGAAGATCCGCGTGGTCGAGTTTGGTTGGCAGCCGCCCCTGGTGATCGTCGCCTTCGGCGCGAGCCTCGCCCTCGGCGTTCCCCAGCTGATGCGGGCGCTGGGCCGCTACGACGACGACACCGTCGCGACCACGATCGAAGTGGCTGTGCGCAACGTCGGCGTCGCGCTCTTGCTCGTGCACTTCTTCTTCCCTGGGCAGCCCGAGCAGGCGCATGTGCTCTACACGGCGCTCTTCTACGCCGGAGCTTCTCCCGCGTTTGCGCTGCCGATCATGTTTCGCCACCGCTGGGGGCGCAGCGCGGTCCTCTTCCGGCGGCGCCACCCTCGTCCGGAATGACGCGGTCGGCGGGAGCTCGGCCTGTCACTTCACGCGGAAGCCGGCGATGGCCTGGTCGAGTTCGGGGCCGCCCTTGTCCATCAGCTCTTTGGTGCCTCCGGCCTCGAGCAAGAAGATGTGATCCGGGGTCACGAAGATCGTGACGTAGTAGAGGTGCGGCTTCCCGCTCTCGTCGTGGCCGAAGCGGAGCTGCTTGCCACCGAGTCCGCTCTGGGTCTTGACGTCCTTCGTGCCGACCAGAGCGTAGCCACCGCGCTGCCGCATGCGGTTCTCGATGGCGCGAACCCAGAAGTTCACTTCCCCCTTCGGATCGTGATCGATCTCTCGAACCGCGATCACCAGGCCGTCAGCGGTGGTCGCTCGGTAGTCGTAGGCTTCTTGATCTTCGAGCTCGACGAAGCCCTGTGGGGTCGTCGCCTCGAAATGGTGGCCGCAGCCGACCAGGGCCAGGGCTGCCAGAGCTAGAGCCGATATGATGCGCTTCATGGCCATTCTCCTGTCACAGACGCAGTAGCTCTCCGAGCCCGAGCCGATCTAACCACGGGAACGGCAAATGCACTTTGGAGTTCACGTGATCGACTGGTCGCGGTTGAAACTCTACGGTGATGGTCGAGAAGCTCACCAGCTCACGCAGGAGCTTGAGCCGCCCCTTGATGCGCTCGAGTTGCCCGGCCACTCGCTCGAGCTCGCGCTCGACGGCCAGGGCCTCTTCGACCTTGGCGGCCTTCTTCAGAAGCTCCTCGAGTCGCTCGCGCATCACCTCGAGGTTTCGCATGCGGATCGCCAAGTCGGTGTACTCGGCGGTCACGTCTTGCACGTTCACGTTGCGGTGCAAGAGGTCGCCCATCTTCGCGATCTCGTCGATGGCGCCGTCGAACTTGCCGGCCGGAATGCGGATGGTGATGCGTGAATCCTCCCGCGAGACCAGGTAGCCGCCGTTCTCTTTCGCGAGCTTCTCGACGGCGTCGATGGATTTCCGAGCCTCGAACACGGCCAGATAGATCTGGGCCTTGTAGATCAGCAACGGGCCGGCGACGGCCTTGCCGTCCGAGCCCGTGGCCACCGCGGCTTGCTCCTTGCCGATCGTCGCGGAGTCGTGGACCGCGGGGTCTTTATTCGTCGTCGGCGGCGACGGTGGCGTGGCTTGAGCCATGCCTCCCCGTGCCGGAATCGGACCTGCCTCGGCCTTTTTGTAGAGCGTGGCCTCATCGCCGCTCGAGTCCTTTCGGTCGATGTCGACCTCCTCCGGCGCCGCGGTCGCGGTCGCTTCGGGAGCCATGGGGGCCTCCGGTGCTGCGGCGGCGAGGGCGCCTCCGCCGCAACCCATGGCGCTCCACGCGACCAGCATCAGTACGGCGACTCGCCCCCACGAGCACACTCTCGTCTGCAGATCCTTCATGGCCGCACCCAAACGTTCTTCACGGTCCTCTGCTTACACCGCCCGCGGCGCGGCCGGTGCAGTTAAGTTCGAGCGCTCACTTGGCGCTGGGCGCCGGGGCCGGGGAGGGGGCGCCGCTGGCGGCCGCGGCCGGCGCCGCGGCAGGCTTGGCCAAACGCCTGATGGTGACCTTCTCGATCTTTGGAGGAGGGACCGCGCGTTCGCCCTGAACCGGGCTGTTCGCCAGCGCCTCGACCACCGTCTCGGGCTCGCATTTTCCGAAGATGGTGTAGCCGCCGTCCAGGTGGGCGGCGACGCCGTCCGTGACGAAGAACTGCATGCCGTTGGTGTTCGGGCCGCGGTTCGCCATGCAGAGCAGGCCGCGCTGATCGTGGAGGGCGTCCTCCCACACCTCGTCGGGGATCACATAGCCGGGTTCGCCCGAACCGGTGCCCGCCGGATCGCCGCCCTGGATCATGAAGCCCTTCACGACGCGGTGGAACGTGGTCCCGTCGTAGCCCGGCTTCTTCTCCCATTTGCCCTGCGGCGTCTTCCACGGGCGCAGTCCCCGCGCGAGCCCGACGAAGTTCGCGACCGTGAGCGGCGCCTTGTCCTCGTAGAGGGTGCAAGAGAGCGTGCCCTTGGCGGTCTTGATCTCGGCGATGAGCGTGCCCTTCCCGGTCAACCCCTTGGTCGCGTCCGCGAGGGAGAACTTGCCGCCGAGCGGATCGTCGGGGCTCGGTTTCACATCCGCCACCGGCTTGGCGGCGATCTTGCGCTCGGAGGGTGCCGGGGCCGGTCGGGCCGCGGCGGTCATGGCCGCGCGATGCGTGAGGTCGATGGCTCCGCTCGCGACCGCCGTGGGCGCCGGCGTGGCGACCGCGCGCGCGGGCGGCTCCGGCTCTGGAGGCGGCTCCTCGCAGGCGACGAGCACGAGAGGAAGGAAGACGACGACGTTCAATCGGTTCATGGGATCACTCTTCGACGTTCAGGGTTCGATGCGGAGCCGCTGGCCGGCGACCACACCGCGGGATCGGGTCCATCCAGCATTGAGCTCGAGGACGTGGGTTGCGGGGCAGGGGATGGTCCGAGACGCTTCGTTCATGGTGGGCACTTGCTCCAAGATGCCCACGATGAAGCCGCGCGAGTCGATGAACAGCATGTCGAGGGGGAGGCAGGTGTTGCGCATCCAGAAGTTCCGCACCTGTTCGTCCGGCCATGAGAACAGCATGCCCGCTCCCTCCGGCATCCCGGTCCGATACATCAGGCCGCGTTCACGGCCCTCGGGTTGGTCGGCGACCTCGACCTCGACGCGCGGCGTGCCGGGCGCGTCGGCGAAGGTCACGTGGCCCCGGCGGAGGCTCAGGTTGCCGGTCGGATCTGGAGGGCATTGGCGCGCGGGCTCGGCCTGCGCGGCCGGAGTCGTCGAGGTCGCAATGACGCAGCGAGGCTTCTCCGCGGGCGCGGCCGCCGACGCGGTGCTGCGGGTCGGAGCGGCGACCTCCGCCGTCGCGGCCCGGGCGGGGCGGGCTCCGGCGGGTTCCTCGCTCCGCCCGCAGCCGAGCAGGGACAGAACCGACAACGCGAGGACTGACCTGTAAGTCATCGTGGACACACCTGTGCCGCCGACGTCACGGCGACGGCGCCACGGGTAGCCCGTGCCGGAACTTCCGGCAAGCACCGGCCGAGTGACCGAGCGGATCGGGACGTCAGAATCCGCACGGCCCGCCGGAAAGCGTCGATGCGAACCGGGCGGCGCATGGGCTTCGACCGCAGTGAGCTGTGGCACGAACCCTGCTAGTCTCGCGCCAATGCGCTTCGGGCTTGGTGGTGTGTGGGGTTCGGCCTCTGCGGTCGCCGCGCTGCTTGTCGCGGCCGCCTGCGGCGGCAGCGTCGCGGGGGACAAGGACGGGACCGGGGGCTCCGCTTCTGGCGGGACGACGTCCGGCGGGACCGGTGGGATCACGACCGGGGGCTTCGGCGGGGTGCCGACCGGTGGCGGAACCGGTGGCTTCACGGGCGGGACGGGCGGAACCGGGGGCAGCGGCGGCAGTGGCGGGACCTACATCGATCCCGGCTGTCCGGACGCGGCGCCTCCACCACCCATCAAGGAGTGCGATCTCTTCGGCCCCAACACCTGTCCGCCCAACGAGGGGTGTTACCCCTTCGTCCAGTATCCAACCAAGAAGTGCGACCAAGAGGTGTTTGGCTCGGTCTGCGCGCCGGTCGGCACTGGGAAACAAGGCGACGCCTGCGGCGGCTCGAACTGCGCGGGCGGCTTCGTTTGCGTGGTGACCGGCCAGGGCACCGAGTGCGTGCAGATTCTGCGATCTCTTCGGCGCGGCCAAGTGCCCGCCCGGGCTCTTCTGCGTTCCCATCGACGTCGAGGGAGTGGGCGGATGCTACTGATTCGTCGAGCGCTGATCGCGCTCAGCGTGGCGTTCGTCATTGCCCCCGCGGCGACCGTGAGCTGCGGCAGCAAGAGCGGGCTCCGAATCTCGGACACCGACGCGGGCCCCGACGCGATGGACGCGACTCCTGACGTGCCGATGCCCGACTGCATCACGGACGAGGACTGCGCCACCGAGGATCTCTGCGTCCGCACGGCCTGCGTCGAGGGCAAATGCGCCCAGCCCCTGACCGTCGAGTGTGACGACGAGGATCCCTGCACCGAGGACACCTGCCTCCCGGAGAACGGTAGCTGCGATTTCCGCGAGCTCGCGCTGGATCAGGACAAAGACGGCTTCAAGGGCCCGCGGCCGGGCTTTGCCCCGGGCGCGCCGGGCTCCTGCGGCGACGACTGTGACGACACCAGCGCGAAGGCCTACCCGGGCGGCACCGAGGTGTGCGACGGCGTCGACAACAACTGCAACGGCGTGATCGACGAGGGCATGAGCTACGTCCCGGTGGGCGGCGGCGACGTGCGGGTCTCGGGGCTCGACCAGATCCAAGCCGGGCGCGGCGGTATCGCCTACAACGACGACTTTTATGCCGCAGCCTACGCTGGGCAGAAGAGCGCCTGGCGCACCTACGTGAAGGGCCTGAGCGCGGACGGCAGCACCAAGTTCGGCGATTCGCCGATCACGAACGTGCCCAGCGACACCTTCACCGGACCCATGGTCTGGACCGGCGCCATCTTCGGCACGGCTTGGGAAGACCGCCGGGACAACGACTACGAGATCTACTTCAATCGGATCGACGCGACGGGCCAGAAGCTGGGCCCGGACGTGCGGGTGACCAACGCCCCCGGGTTCTCGCTGCACGCGAGCATGATCTGGAACGGGTCCGAGTTCATCCTGGTCTGGGACGACCGCCGCAACGGGCCCAACGACTATCGGGTGTACGGCCAGCGTATCGACGTGGAAGGAAAGCTCCTCGGCGGCAACGTCGAGCTCACGGGACCGAACCTGCACGCCGAGAGCCCACGCATCGCCGAAGGCGAAAAGACCATCGGCATGGCCTTCAACATGGTCTCGTCCCTGTCCAAGAAGGTCGGCATGCGGACCCTGGCGCCGGATCTGACCTCGCCGAGCGCGGTGATCACGCTGAGCGACGACAGCGCGGTGGATCCCACCATCATCTGGAACAAAGACCGCTACATCGTCGCCTACAGCAAGCGCCCGAACGGAGTGCCCGGAAGCGCCATCTGGGCCGCAGTGGTGAAGGAAGACGGTACGGTGTTGGTCAAGGACAAGAAGATCACCTCGGGCGCCCAGTTCGCGCGCACCCAGTGGATGCTTCCCCTCGGCGACCGGCTGCTCCTGCTCTGGGCCGACGATCACGACGGCAACTACGAGCTCTACACCCAGATGATGTCCAACGACCTCGAGGTGATCTCGCCCCGCAAGCGCGTCACCAACAACCCGAGCGACACCGTGTCCCCCATTGCCGTGTTCGGCCCCCAGGGTGACGTCGGGGTGCTCTTCGACGACCGCCGGTCGGGCAGCTGGCAGGTATATTTCACTCGCCTCACCTGCGTGGCGGGCGAGTAGCGACCCGCAAAGGCCGGCCAGACCCCCCTCAGCTTCGCAGCTTGAAGGGACCGGCCTGGTGCACCTTGCCCGGGAGCCTCCGGCCCGTCACGGCCTCGGCGACCCGGCCCGCCTCGATCAACGCCTCCAGGTCGATGCCAGTCTCGATGCCCATGCCGTGCAGCATGTAGACGAGATCTTCGGTCGCGAGGTTGCCCGCAGCTCCGGGCGCGTAAGGGCAGCCGCCCAGCCCCGCCACCGAAGCGTCGAAGTCGCGCACGCCGAGCTCGAGTCCGACCAGGGCGTTGGCCAGGGCCGTCCCCCGGGTGTCGTGCAGGTGTAGCGCGAGCTGATCGCTCGGCACCTCGGCCAGGAACATCTCGCAGAGCTTGCGGGTCTGCAGCGGGGTCCCGACGCCGATGGTGTCGCCGAGGGACACCTGGTAGCAGCCGAGGTCGAGCAGGCGCTGGGTGATGGTCGAGGGAGCGCTCTCGGATCGACGGCGCCTTCGTAGGGGCAGCCCCAGACGGTCGAGACGTAGGCCCGAACCGCGCATGCCCGGCTTCCAGCGCCGGCGGGACTACTTCGGCGAAAGTGCTCGAGGGATTGGTCGATGGTCTTGTTGGTGTTCTTCTTGTTGTGGGTCTCGCTGGCCGACATGAAGACCGCGATTTCGTCCAGGCCCACCGCCTTGGCGCGTTCGAAGCCTTTTGCGTTGGGGCACAGCGCGCTCAGCGTGACGCCGGGCCGAGCCCGCACGCCGCGACACCAACTCGTCGGCGTCTGCGAGCTGAGGCACCCAGCGCGGAGAGACGAAGCTGGTCAGCTCGAGGCGCGAACGCCGGCGCGGAATAGCGCTTCGACCAATCGCTGCTTGGCCTCGAGCGGGATGGGAGCGGCTTCGTTCTGCAGACCGTCGCGAGGTGAGACCTCGTAGACCGAGACGCGGTCTGGCAAGGCTGGTCAACATGGCTCTAAAGCCCGCATTATGGCACGCCCCGCAGGCTCGTTAGCTTTCCACCAGCTTGGAGCTGCGGTGGCGAGGGTGGGGCGAGAACTCGACCGGGTACTCGCCCGCTCAAGCATGCGTGGCAAAACGACTGTCCGTTCTGGATCGCAGCCTGCATAATCGGCAGGCTGCGCGGCGGGCTCTCTTGCCTGTCGGGGTGGGTGTTGACCACGGCATCGACCATCTCTTCGAGGCTCAGGTAGTCGAGGCTGTCGCTCGTGATGTACTGATTGATCTCCTCGACGCTATGGCTCGAGCGCGATGAGCTCGCCGCGGGTCGGCGTGTCGATGCCGTAGTAGCAGGGCCAGCGCGTTGGGCGGGCTGGAGATGCGCATGTGCACCTCGCGCGCGCCCGGCGTCGCGCAGCATCTTCACGATCTTGCGGCTGGTGGTGCCGCGCACGATGCTGTCGTCGACGACGACGACGCGCTTGCCGCGCAGCAGCGTCGCCGACCGGGTTCAGCTTCAGGCGGACGCCGAAGTGACGGATGCTCTGCTGCGGCTCGATGAAGGTGCGGCCGACGTAGTGGCTGCGCACGAGACCCATCTCGAAGGGGATGCCCGCTCTGCTCGGCGTAGCCGATGGTCGCGGGAACGCCCGAGTCCGGCACCGGGATCACGACGTCCGCGTCGCACCGGGTGCTCCCGGGCCAGCGCGCGCCCCAGGTTCTTGCGGCCTCGTACACGCTGATCCCGTCGATGGTGGAGTCGGGCCGCGCGAAGTAGACGTACTCGAAGATGCACGAGTGTGCGTGCGTGCACGCTCGAAAGGACGCGAGCTTTGGATGCCGCGCTTGCGTCGATCACGACCATCTCGCCGGGTTCGACGTCCCGGACGAACTCGGCGTCGATCAGGTCGAAGCTCGGTCGGCTCGCTGGCGACTGACGTAGGCGTCCGGCTTGCCCGGCAAGATGCCCAGGCAGAGCGGCCGGATGCCCATCGGATCGCGGACCGCGATCATGGCCTGCTCGGTGAGGAACAAGAGTGAGTACGCGCCCTCGACCTGACCGCAGCGCGTCGGCGATTCGCTCCTCGACTCGACGCGCCTTGCTCATCGCCATCAGGTGGACGATGACCTCGGTGTCGACTCACGCTTTGGAAGATCGACCCGCGCTCCTCCAGCTTCTCGCGCAGTGCTTCGGCGTTGGTCAGGTTGCCGTTGTGCGCGACGGCGACCGAGCCGCGGGCGTAGTCGACGGCCAGGGGCTGCGCGTTCTTCAGGAACGAGCCGCCGGCGGTCGAGTAGCGGACGTGGCCAATCGCGCTCGTGCCCGGGAGCTCGGCGATCTGCTCGGGCGGGAAGACGTCGATGACGTGCCCCATGCCGCGGTGCAGGAACAGCTGGCTGGCCGTCGCTGGTCGACCAGGCCCGCGCTCTCCTGGCCGCGGTGCTGCAGCGCGTGCAGACCGAGGTAGGTCAGGTTGGCCGCTTCCGGGTGGCCGTAGATGCCGAAGACGCCGCACATAACGGCCTTTCTGGGGTGCGGGCCCGGGTGGATACTGCACAACTGAGCGGGTCCCAGTGCCAGCGGTCCCGTTCGGACGGGGGCCCTGGGGACCGGGTCCCCGAGTGTCCCATTTCGAGCCGGCCCCCGAAACTCTTAGAGCTTTTCACGCCTTCTGACTATCCTCTCGTCCCCGATGGGTGCCTTTGAGCAGCTCCTGGAGGACTGGCGGTCGAACCCGGACTCCGACTCGACCGTCGCCCTCTGCACCCGCCTCGGCGTTTCGCCGCGCGAGGACCTCGTGCGCGAGGTCGGCGCGCGGGCCGAGCAATGGCACGCAAACGACGGCGACGTGATGCTCGCCGTCGGCCGCATGTACCTGGAGGCCGGCCTGCTCGCGGAGTCGCAGAACGCGCTGGTCAACGCGGGCAAGGCCAACCCGCGCGACGGCCGAGCGTTCCGCTACCTGGGGGAGGTCCTGCTGCGTCGCGGTGACGCCGGCCGAGCCGAGAAGGTGCTGCAGCGCGCGATGCAGCTCGGCGCCTCAGACGCCGACACCAAGCTCTGGCATGATCGCGCGCTTGGTCTACGTCGCGCTGCAGAAGCGCGTCGGACCGCAGGCGGTGGCACAAGAGGTGTCGCGGACGCTCCCGGCGCGGGCGGCGCCCGCAGCCCAGGTCGCGATGCCGCCGCCAGCCGCGTCGCCCTGGGCGGAAGAAGCACCGACGATGCGCCGGTCCCCGGGGCAGCCGCCGCCGCCGGCTGCCCGCCCCGCGATGCCCAACGCGCGTCCACGCTCCGTGCCTCCGCCCTTGCCGCCGGCGCCGCTACCAGCGGTGGCGTTTCCGCCGAACTCTCGCGCTCCCAGCCTCGGCGACGATGACGAGACGACCGTCCACCGCGGAGCGCCCATCCCGGGGTTGCCCCAGCGTGAGCAGTTCGCGAGCGCGACCGGGACCACCACCCGGAGGCAGACCGACGAGCCCCGGATGTTTCCGCCCCCGAGCGCCTACGACGAGCCCAGCCCCGGCGCGCCGCGGCCGCCGCCGCCGCGCCAAGCGCCCCCGCAGACCTGCGGACGCAGCGCCGGATCTGTACGGCACCCCGCCACGGCGCCGCAGCCCGCCTACGCATCCAATCCCCCGCGGCCCCCTCGAGGAGGACGACTCCCCGCCAACGTGTGCCGACGACGTAGCGAACCCGACTCCCCAGGCCGTGCTCGAGAGCCTGGCGCGGGTCGGGATCTACGAGCCCGGTGGCGGCGCGCCGCCGGCCTGGGAGGCCGCCGCCGTCCAGCGCGCGCGGGGATCCTGGGTGCTCATCGTCGCGACGGTGCTCATCATCGCGATCGGCGGCGGCGGTTTCGCCTACGCGCGCAAGGTCCAGAAGGAGCGCGCCCAGCTCGCCCAACGCCTCAGTGACGAGGTCGAGGTCATGCTCCACAGCGCCGAGATGGCGCAGCTGAAGGCCACCGACGATCGCTTGAGTCGGATCTTCGAGCTCGACTCCCGAAGCCAGCGTGCTGCCAAGCAGTGGTTACAGAATCGCGTGCTCGGTGCCCTGATCTTGCCCGGCGAGGCTCGCGGCATCGACTCCGCCATGCATCGCGCACGCTCCCTCGAGGTGCCCGAGTCCGAGGTGGTGTTCGGGAAGCTCGCCTCGTACCTGGTCGAGGGCGATCTCGCGGGAGCGGCCGCATCGCTGCCCAAGTACGACAAAGACTCCGGCAAGGACGCCTACTACCAGCTCACCGCCGGCGCCGTGCTCGAACGCGCAGGCGATCGCCGGGCCATCGAGCGCTACGAAGCGGCGCGCGCGCTCGATCCCAAGCTCTTGGTGGCGGACGTGCTCCTGGCGCGGTCGGTGTTGCTCGAACTCGGCCCCGAGAAGGGCAAGCCGGTCATCGAAGAGCTCAAGCAGAAGACCGGTGAGACGGCGACCACTCGCGCCCTGGAGGCGCTGGCGTGGGTGGTCGATCCGGAGCGACCGAAGGAACTGCCCAAGATCTGCCACCATCTCCGAGGACGACCGCCAGACCCTGGTCGCGCCGCTGATGCCGGTGTCCGCCGTGGTGGAGGCGATCCAGGCCATTGGCGCGGGCCTCGAGAAGAAGGCGGTCGCGTCCATCGACAGCGCGATCCTGCTTTCGGACACGCCAGCGATGGCCACCTCCCTCGGGTTCTTGGCGATCAAGGCCGGCGACGAGAAGCTGGCGCGCAAGGCCGCGCTCCGGGCGCTGCAGTTCTCGGCGCTCTACCCGCAAGGCGCGCGTGCTGGCGTCGCGAGTTGCGCTGCTCGGCGGACGGCTCGACGAAGCCAAGAAGGCCATCGAAGAGCTCGAGCCGCGGAGCCCGGAGGTGGCCGTCGTCCGCGCGGTGCTGGCCTACGAGACCCTCGACGGCTCCGAGCTCGGCAGCGCCCTCGAGGCCATGGGCGAGCTCCCGCAGAAGCACCCCGACTACGTTTCGTTCGCGACCATGCCGTCGGTGATCACCGGGGTCGGCGTGCCCACGTCCGACAAGCTCGAGCCCATGGCGAACGCGTCGATCCCCTGGGGAGAGTCTGGTCGCGGTGGACTCGGCCTTGGTGAGCGGTGACCTCGAGCTCGCGGAGAAGCTGACGGCTCAGTGGGGCGAGGGCGCCAACCGTCCGGTGTACGCCTTGCGCATGGCGCGTTTGCGTCGCTACCAGGGCAAGGCCGACGAAGCCGAGAAGTACGCGATCACCGCCCTGGAGCACGGCAGCACGACCGTTCCGGTGATCATCGAGCGCGTCTGGACCTTGATGGATAAGAACCAACCGGGACCTGCGCGCGATCTGATCGCCAAGTACCCGAGCCTGCTCGGTCCCCTCGGCGGCTGGCTGCGCATGTACGTTGACGCCAAGGGCGGGCGAGCGCCCGAGGCTCGGGCCAAGGCTTCGCAGCTCGATCCGCCCCCGGACGAGGCTCCGCTCTTGCTTCGTGTCGTCGCTGCCCGCGCGCTCGCGGTCACGAAGGACCGCCGCGCCAAGGGCTACGTCGCGCTCTTGCAGAAGAAGCTGAAGAAGCACCCGGAAGTGCTGAAGGCCGCGGAAGAGCTCAAGTAGCCCTCGGCTGCTGGCCGGTGCCCCGCCCGCGCTCTCGGCCAGAGCGCTGCGATCAGTTGGTGGTCACGACGACGCCGAGGGTCGTGGTGAAGAGCTTGTCGCTGCTGCCTCGGACCTTCTCCCGGAAGATCTCCTTGTCTGGCGCCGCATCGAGCACGAAGTCGCCGCGGCTGTCGAGGCGGAGGATCAGGTTGTCCGTGGGTCGCGCTTCAATGGTCAAGGTCGCGCTGCCGAGGGCCGTGTCGGTCAAGGCAGCGCCGTCCGGGCGCGTGAACGCCAGAGCGCGCCCGTCGGGATCGGCGAGGTATTCGCCGCGGAGCGCCACCGCCCAGGTTTCGCTGAGCTGCATGCGCGTCAAGAGCGCGGCGCCGTACCACTTTTCGGCCTTGGGCTCCGCCTCGATGCTGGTATCCGCGGGCCGCACACCCTCGACCCCGTAGTCTGCGTTGAGCACCACCGCGAGGCTCTCGATGGGCTGGAGTTTCAGGCTGAGGTCGACCAGGTGGCGCCAGGCATTGAACTCGTTGGCGCCGCCGCGATCACGACCTGAGTCTGGGCCGGCGCTCCGGCTTTGGTCGGCGCAGCTGCCGACCTCCGGATCGTAGGCGGTGCCGCTGGTGCAGGCGACCTCGGTCGAATCGGGCTGCTCGGGTCCACCCAACCAGCTGAGCGACGCGGCGAAGGCATCGCTGGGGTTGACGCTCAGGCCGAGACCGAAGGTCTTGCCGACGTTGTTGTCGAAGGAGCGGTTGAGACCGTTGGCCACCATCGCGGTCAGCGTGAGCCCGTCGACCAAGTCGGCGGTGGCGCGCACCCCGGTGTGGAAGAGCGGCTGGGCGAAGGAGTGCAACAGGCCGCGGGTGTAGTTGAAGTTGTCCTGGCTCTCGGCCACTTCGACGCCGACGAAGGTGTCGAACTTGCCGAGCTCCAGCGTGCAGCTGCCCGAACCTGGCTTCCAAGCCACGAAGGCCTGCTTCACGTATTCGAGGCCGCTGCCGGCGTCTTCGCCCGCGTGCGCGTGGCCGTCGGGCCGAAGCGCAGGTTCAGCGTTCCGCCCACCGGCTCCGGCGCGAAGGCGGCGTCGAGCCCGACCCAGGAGAGCGCGAAGCCTTGAGGCCCGTCGAAGGAGCGCGTTGGCGGCTGATAGCGGGTCGGTTTGGGGAAGGCCCAGTTGGCGCCGACATAGCCGTCGGCGAAGGCGCGGAGCTGCACGGCTTCGTACCAGGGCTCCACAGGCGGTGGCGCCTCGGGCATCGAGGACTGTGCGCCCGCAGCCTGCGCTGCCAACACCAGGGCGACGCCCGCCAAGCCACTCCTGCAAATCCCCAACCTGCGATGGTTCGCCATGATCCTCCGGTTCGACCGGGTTCCTACCAGCTTTTGCCGGCGTGATGGCGCAAAAACCTCGGGGGATGCCCTTCAGCGTCCGTGCTGACCCATCGCCGGGCCGGGGCCGACCGGGGTCTTGCCCTCGATCATCATGCGCAGCTCGTCGCGGCTCGGTCGAGCGCCCCATGGCCTCTTCGAGCGTGATCAGCCGGCGCTGATAGAGCGAGTACAGCGACTGGTTCATGGTCTGCATGCCGTGCTTGTCCTGGCCGACCTGCATCTGCGAGTAGATCTGGTGGACCTTGTCCTCGCGGATCAGGTTGCGGATGGCGGCGTTCGGGACCATGCACCTCGAGCGCCAGCACGCGGCCCGGCGCACCGGCGCGGGGCAGCAGCAGCTGCGTGATCGACGCCCTCGAGCACGAACGAGAGCTGCGCGCGGACCTGCGACTGCTGGTGCGGCGGGAACACGTCGATGATGCGGTTGATGCGTCTGCACCGCGAGTTGGTGTGCAGCGTGGCGAACACCAAGTGGCCGGTCTCGGCGATGGTCAGCGCCGCCTCGATCGTCTCGAGGTCACGCATCTCGCCGACCAGCACGACGTCCGGGATCCTGGCGCAGCACGTACTTGAGCGCGTCCTTGAAGCTCGTCGGTGTCGGTGCCGACCTCGCGCTGGTTGACGATGCAGCGCTTGTGCGGGTGCAGGTACTCGATCGGGTCTTCGATCGTGATGATGTGCTGGCGCGTCTCGCTGTTGATCTTGTCGATGATCGACGCGAGCGTGGTGCGACTTGCCGCGAGCCGGTGGGGCCGGTGACCAGCACCAGACCGCGGGGCTTGGAGGCCAGCTCGGCGACGACCGGCGGCAGACCGAGCTCGTCGAAGGTCAGGATCTTGAACGGAATCGAGCGGAACGCGCCGGCGACGGCGCCGCGCTGCATGAAGATGTTGGCGCGGAAGCGCGACAGGTTCTTCACGCCGAACGACAGGTCGAGCTCGTTGTTCTTCTCGAACTGTGATCTTCTGCTCCTCGGTGAGCACCGAGTAGCAGAGCTGCTTGGTCTCGACCGGCGAGAGCGGCGGCAGCTTGAGCGGCACGATCGCGCCGTCGATGCGCAGCAGCGGCGGCGAGCCCGTGGTGATGTGCATGTCGCTCGCGCCCTTCTCGATCATGGCGCGGAGCAGCTGATGCAGGTTGACCTTCAGTCCTTCGAGCGCCATGTCTGTCGCCGTTCGTTGCCATACGTCGCGTCCTGTTCAGTCCGCCATGGTCACGCGGAGCACTTCTTCCGGCGTGGTCATGCCTTCGAGCACCTTGCGTGATGCCCGCCATGCGCAGAGCTGACCATGCCGCTGCTTGATGGCCGCCGACCTTGAGCTCGGCGGTCGACGCGCCCTGCAGCACCATCTCCTTGCAGCGTCGTCGCGTGAAGCGCATGACCTCGTAGAGCGCGACGCGCCCCTTGTAGCCCGGTGCTGTTGCAGGTGCGGCAGCCGCGCCCTTCATCGAGCGTGCGCCGTGCGCCATCTGCTCCGTCGGTGAAGCCCAGGTCGATGCAGCGCCTGCGGGCTCGACGTCGGCACGGCTGCGCGCAGTCCGCGCAGACCGTGCGCGCGAGACGCTGGGCGAGAACGAGGTTGACGCTGCGCCGTGATCAGGAAGGGCTCGACGCCCATGTTGAGCAGGCGGCGAGATGGTCGCGGGCGCGTCGTTGGTGTGCAGCGTCGAGAGCACCAAGTGGCCGGTGAGCGCGGCCTTGACCGCGATCTCCGCGGTCTCGAAGTCGCGGATCTCGCCGACCATGATGATGTCCGGGTCCTGCCGCAGGAACGCGCGCAGGGCCGTCGCGAAGTTCAGCCCGATCTCGTCGTGCATCTGCACCTGGTTGATGCCGTGCAGGTTGTACTCGACCGGATCCTCGGCGGTGCTGATGTTCGCGCCGGCCTTGTTCAGATCCGACGAGCGCCGAGTAGAGCGTGGTCGTCTTGCCCGAGCCGGTCGGGCCCGTGACCAGCACCATGCCCCAGGGCTGGTTGATGGCCCACTGGAAGTCGTCGAGCGGCTTCTGGTCGAAGCCGAGCTTCGTCATGTCGAGCTGCAGGTTCGCCTTGTCGAGCAGCCGCAGGACGATCTTCTCGCCCCACATCGTCGGCAGCACCGAGACGCGGAAGTCCATCTCGCGGCCCTTGCCGAGCTTCAGCTTGATGCGGCCGTCCTGCGGGCAGCCGGCGCTCGGCGATGTCGAGCGCGCTCATGATCTTGAGGCGGCTCGACGATGCGCGTTCTTCAGCTTGAGCGGCGGGCTCATCTCCTCGTGCAGCACGCCGTCGATGCGGTAGCGCACGCGCAGCTTCTTCTCGTAGGGCTCGATGTGGATGTCGCTCGCGCCCTTCTTGATGGCGTTGAGCAGCATCACGTTGCACGAGCCGAACGACCGGCGCGTCCTCGCTCGGCCTTCTCGAGCTCGAGGACGTTGACGTCCTCCTCGTCGGCCGCCGAAGTCGATCTCCGTCTCTCGTCGAAGTCCGCCATGACCTCGTCGTAGGAGGGGCCCGGCGCTGTAGTAGCGCTCGATGGCGTCGGCGATCGCGCGTCTCGCTCGCGACGACCGGCTCGACGTTGTAGCCGGTGAGGAACTTGATGTCGTCGATGGCGTGCAGGTTCGTCGGGTCCGCCATCGCGACGATCAGCGACGAGCCGGCGCGCGAGACCGGGATGATCTTGTGCTTCTCGCAGACGTCCTGGAGACGAGCTTCATGACGTCGTTGTCGATCTCGTACTCGTCGAGATTGATGGCGGGCACGCGGTACTGCGCGCTCAGGAAATTCGTGATCTCGCCGTCGGAGATGAAGCCGAGCTTCGCGAGCGTGTAGCCGAGGTTCTGGCCGGACTGTCGCTGCTCGTCCTGCGCGTGCCGGAGCTGCTGGAGGCTGATGAGCTTCTCGCGGACGAGGAGCTCTCCCAGTCGATTGGTGCTCATGTTTCGGATGCTTCTCCCTGGGACGGGTTTCGGAGCCCTGCGAGCTTACCAGGATTCCGCTCGCCCAAGAGCACCAGAATCCCGCGATGGTCGCCGGAAACTCCGGCGGTTGTGAGGCCCACCTTGAAACCTCGGCGGGTTTGCGGACAGCCTCGGGCGGCTGATGGGATTCTTCGCGCGCGTGGGTGAGATCTTCGTGGGTCGGCGTCGAGCAGCGCTGTCACACGCCCGTCGCCTGGAGGCGATGGGTGGCTTGGAAGAGGCCACCGCGCTCTACGCCGAACACGGCGAGCCGGCCGACGCGGCACGTCTGCTCGCGCTCCGTGCCGATGCCGTCCTCGACCCGGAACGGAAGCGCTTGCTCCTGAGCCAGGCAGCGAGCTTCGCCAGCGGCGAGCGTTTGCGTGAGATCGAGGCCAAGCGCGCGCGCCTCACCCTCGAGCTCGCGGCCGCTGGTTCGTACTCGCCGAGTCGCTTCGAGCTGGGCGAGATCGCAGCACGTCTCGAGGGCGTCGGTGAGGCGGTGCTGGCCGCCGAGGTCTACGCGTTCGCGGGTGACCGAGACGCCGAGGCCCGGATGCTGGTCGAGGCGGGCGCCATCGATCGCCTCGAGACCGTCCTCGATTCCGAGCAGGCGCGCGAGCGTGCGGAGCGCGCACAGCGGACGCTGCACGCTCGCGTACGCGATCTGTTGCTGTCGGGCGCCCGCCGCGAGGCGCTGGCACTGGGACGGGATGCGCGGGGCGGCGATCCGGCCGTCGCCCACCTGCTCGCCCAAGTCGAAGCTCGTCGCCCGGCGCTCCCCCGCGTGGGTCTGGTCGTCGACGGCGAGCGCCTGGACGTGCTGTTTGGCCAAGAGCTCACGATTGGCCGTGCGGAGGCGTCCCTCGTGATCGCGTCGCCGGCGCTCAGCCGGAAGCATCTCTCCCTCTGCCGCGGCGCAGAAGGCATCGAGATCGCCGATCTCGGCTCGCGAAACGGGACCTTCTTGGCGGGCGCGCGCCTCGCCGCGCCGCTGAAGCTGGGCTCTGGCCTGGCCCTCGAGCTCGGCGGCGAGGTGCCCATCGTGCTCCAGCCTTGGCGCGACGGAGTCCGCATCGAAACTCCGGCGGGCGCGGTGCACGCACCGCTCGGCGGCCTCGACCTCGAGGGCTGGATGCTGACCAGCAGCGCGGACGGGTTCATCGAGCTCGAGGCTCGTACCGCCGCCGTGCTCGACGGGTTGACGGTCCACGGCGCGATCCAACTCGTGACCGGCGATCGCCTGCGCCGGATCCCGGACGGCGCCGTGGCGCTGGAGGTCCTCGGATGAGCCTGTGGCGGCGCTTGCGTGAGCGCTTTGGCGGTGCCGAGAGAGCGAGCGAGCCGAGCGTCGAGCCACGAGCGGCGCCGGTGGCGCCGAAGCCCGCGCCGGTGGTCGAACGTTCATTGCTCGAGGCGCTGGCCGCAGGAGACGCCGTGGGCGAACCCGCGCTGCTCGCTGAGCTGGCGCGCGCGCGGGGCGGTAGCGGCGAGAAGGCGGCGCTCTCGGCCGTCGAAGCGGCGGCCCGCCGGGGTTTGGCGCCCGAAGCGCTCCGGACCCGCGCCGCGGAAATCGCGATTTCTCGCGGGGAATCCCCGCGTGCGCTGCGCCTCTTGCACGGCGTTACGACGCCGTCCGCGCTGCTGCTCGAGGCCGACACCTGCGCGGAGACCGGCGCCGTGGCGAGAGCGCTCACCCTGGTCGAGCGCGTGCTGGCGCGAGACATCGACACGCCCGGCGCGCGTGAGCGCCACGAGCGCTGGCGCCGGGCCCTCGGGGGGCGGACTCCGGCGCTGGTTTCCGCCCTCGCGGAGCCGACGCTGTTGCGGGCGGACGCGCCCGAGACCTCCCTGCGCATCGTGGGCGAAGCGGGGCGGGGCGGTGCGGGCACCGTCTTCGAGGCCATCGACGACGAACTCGAGCGTCGCGTTGCGCTCAAGATCTACCACCGGCCCGAGCGCGAGGGCGACAAGCTCGCACGCGAAGCTCGTACCGCCGTCGCGCTCGCCGGGGCTGGCGTCGTGCGCATCTACGACGTGGATCTCGACAAAGGACTCCTGGTCATGGAGTGGCTCGGCGCGGGGTCGCTCAAGCAGGTGATCCAGCGGCGCGACTCCGAGATGCTCCTGCCCATCGAGCGGTGGCTCGTGCCGCTCACGCGAGCGCTCGCGCGGGTCCACCAGGCCGGCCTCATGCACGCCGATCTCAAGCCCGCCAACGTGATGTTCCTCGCGCCGGGACAGCCCATCCTTTCCGACTTCGGGCTGTCACATCCGAGCGGCAGCGTGGTCGACGGCGGCAGCGTCGGGTACATGAGCCCGTCGCGGGTTCAGGGTGAAGCCTCGGGCTATCGGGAGGACCTCTACGGGATCGGGCGGCTGGTCGAGGACGTGGTCTCGGTCGTGGAGGCACCGGCGCGGTGGCGGGAGCTGGCCGTCCGCCTGATCAGCGGCGACCACGAATTCGCCGACGCCGCCGCTCTGGCGGCGCAGCTCGAGGGGAGCGCTTGACAGCGTCGAGCCGACACCAATACTTGGGGCGGATAATTCCTGCATCGGAATAGTGCGACATCTCTGGAGTTCCGTCGAATATGCCGAAAACCTACAGCGATCTGTTTTCCGAAGTGCGCTCGGCGGTCCGCATCCTGACCCTCGACGAGCTGCGAGCGAAGCTCGAGAAGCCGGGGGGCTTCACCTTGATCGACGTGCGTGAAAAAGACGAGGTGCGCGGCGGTTTCATTCCGGGCGCGCTGCACCTGCCGCGTGGTTTCCTCGAGATGCAGGCCGAGCAGAAGCTGCCGGACAAGACTCGTGAGGTGATCGTGTACTGCGCGGCGGGCGTGCGCAGCGTATTCGCGGCCAAGACGCTGACCGAGCTCGGCTACGAAAACGTGTGGAGCGTCAACCCCGGGTTCGTGCGCTGGAAGGACATGGCCTATCCCGTGGAGCAACCTGCGGATCTCACGCCGGCGCAGCTCGACCGCTACTCCCGTCACATCCTTCTGCCCGAGGTCGGCGAGAAGGGACAAGAGAAGCTCTTGAAGTCGCGCGTGCTCCTGCTCGGGGCGGGCGGGCTCGGCGCGCCGGCGATGCTCTACCTCGCGGCCGCAGGCGTCGGCACTCTCGGGCTCGTCGACGCCGACGTGGTGGACGCTTCGAACCTCCAGCGTCAGGTGATCCACGCCACCAGCCGCATCGGGATGCCGAAGGTCGACAGCGCTGAGATCGCCATCAAGGATCTGAACCCCGATGTGAAGGTGATGAAGTTCCAGGAGCGCTTGACCAGCGAGAACGTGGACGCGATCTTCGGCCAAGGCTGGGACGCGATCATCGACGGCTGCGACAACTTCCCCACGCGCTATCTGGTGAACGACGCCTCGCTCTTCCACAAGATCCCTGTCGTGCACGGATCGATCTTCCGCTTCGATGGCCAGGTCACGACCTTCTCGCCCTTCGTGGGGCCCTGCTACCGCTGCCTGTATCCCGAGCCGCCGCCGCCGCATCTCGCGCCATCGTGCGCCGAAGCGGGCGTCTTGGGCATCCTGCCGGGCATCGTCGGCACGCTCCAAGCCACCGAGGCCATCAAGCTGATCCTAGGCCGCGGCGATCCGCTGGTCGGTCGCCTGCTCACCTACGACTCGATGCGGATGGCGTTCCGCACGCTGAAGCTGCGCCGTGACAAGAATTGCCCGGCCTGCGGTGAGAGCCCGACCCTCACGTCGTACATCGACTACGAGGGCTTCTGCGCGAACGTGCGGTGAGGGGTCCGCTCCAGATGGCGGAGTGAAACAGGAAGGCGGGAAGGTTCCCCCGCTCGCCTTCCGGCCTTCCCGACTTCCTGTGGATCTGCCGTGCACGGATCGATCTTCCGCTTCGATGGCCAGGTCACGACCCGCCGTCGCCGCCGGTGGCGGGCTTGACGAGCGGCGCCGACGCTGCGTTTCTTTGCTACGCTCGGGTCAATGGGCGAGCCTTCACCGCAGTCTTGGGGGGCCGGCTGGCGCACGCCCGAGGCCACGGCGAGGCTCAGCGAGAACATCGACTATTGCTGGAGGTTCTTCGTGGGACAAGCCGAAGTCCAGAGCGCGGTCCGCAAGATCGTCGCGATCCTCGAGGCCGAGGGCTTTCCCTACGCCATCATCGGCGCGCTCGCACTGAACGAGTACGGGCATCGCCGCGTGACCGTCGATGTCGATCTTCTAATGAGGGAGGCGGACCTGCAGGCATTCAAGTCCCGCTGGCTGGGCAAGGGCTACTCAGAGCGCGTGCCGGGAACCGGCAAGCTGCTGGATACCGAGCACGACGTCGAAGTCGACGTGCTCAGCGCAGGCCGCTTTCCCGGGGACGACAAGCCGAAGCCGATCGCGTTTCCGGATCCGGCGACGACCGCCATTCGCGGCGCTCCGTTCGCGCTGCTCCCCGTCGAACGGTGGATCGAGCTGAAGCTCGCGTCGGGCATGGTTGCGCCGCATCGCGCGAAGGATCTGGTCGACGTCCAGGAGCTGATCCGCAGCGCCAAGTTTGCCCGGGAGATGGCGGTGGGTCTGGATCCCTGGGTGCGCGGCAAGTTCGTCGAGCTTTGGGAGTTGGCACAGATCGACGATCCTTTTTGAGCTCGGGAACTCGCGACGCCGCGCTACTGGGCTACGGTCTTCCCGTTCACGACGGTCACCGCCTTCGCTGCGACGTTGGGACTCGTGGGCAGCCCGTGGCCGGGTCGGCTCAGGTAGACGACCACGCTGGTTGGTGAACGGTAGAACGCGACGGTCACGTTCTGGACGGCCGGTCGCGGCAGGTTCGTCGGCGGTTCGGAGTCCCCGTTTTCCATCTCGAGCCGGCAGATGGTGTTCTTGCAGACCGCTGCCAGCAGTTTGGGCGTTCCCGGCGTCGCGAACGCGGCGACCAGGGCAGTCTCACGTTTCGAGGCCCAGGCCGGATCCACCTGTTCCGCCTGGAAGATGGCCTCGAACCCGGCTTCCGTTGCGGGCGTTGTGCCTGGCGTTGGCGTAATGGCCTCGGCCGCGGCTGGCGTCGTCCGCGGTTCGGTGTGGATTTCAGCTGGGCCGCCCCGGCAGCCGAGTGCGGACCAGGCGGCGGCGAGCAGCACTATCCGGCGGATCATTGTTCCACTCCCAAAGCCGTGACGTGCGAGACCTGACCGACCCAGACTTTTGGCAAAGTCGCCCAGACCAAGAAGTACCCGCCCGACGGGATGGCCGTCGAGGGGAGGTGGGTGACGCCAAAGGCGCCGACGTACGTGGTGCCCGAGCCAGCGGTGTGGCACACGGCGCCGTTCCCGTCGTCCTGGTACGCGCAGAACCAGATCACGATCTCGTCCGATGGATCGCGATCGTAGCCGCTGAGGTAGTACGTCGGCGCGTTGGTCGGCTGGGTCGGCAGAGAGGTTATCGGGCACACCATCGTCCGCGCGGTGGTGCCGCTATGATTTGCCGGACCGTAGCTCGTGTACGAGAGGTTGCTCCAATCTAGGCTCGGATTTCCGTACGGGATGCACGCGACCCCCGACACGGTGTGTTTGGCCGCGTCTGCGGGGCCGGTGAGCGCGACGGTGAAACAGGCAGTCGCCAGAACCAGGTTTCGCATGACGATGAGGGTAGCCCCCCCCCCCCCCCCGGCGTTGTCAAGACGGCCACGAGCCTCCCGCCTTCCCGCCTTCCCGCCTTCCTGTGGATCTGCCGTCTGTAAGCTCCCGCGCCTCCCGGCGTTTCTCTCGGCGGAGGATCACTCAATGGCACGAACGCTTGGACTTCTGACGCTCTCACTCTGCCTCGCCGCGTCCCTCGGGGGCTGTAAGAAGAAGGGCGGCGAAGAGTCGAACGTGGGTCCCGGCCCGGGACCAGGCTGCCCGCCGGGGCAGGCGTGGAACGGACAGATGTGCGTGGCGACCGCGCCGCCTCCGACCGCGACCGCGACGGCCACCACGCCGCCCCCACCGCCGCCGGTGCCCACCGCCACGACGGGCTCCAGCGCAGCGCCCCTCGACGCGGCCAGCGCTGCTGCGGCGGGGCAGGCCCTCGATCTGCTGGCGAAGCAGAACGCGCCGGGCGCGAAGGCCGTCGGCGGGACCATGATGGCCGGCAACTTCCAGCAAGGCCAGACCCTCGAGACCACGTTCACCGCCCAGCCCGGCAAGTGTTATTCGATCGTCGGCGCCGGGCTGCCGAACGTGCAGAACCTGGATCTGCAGCTGGTTGCCCAGAGCCCACTGCCTGGGTTCGGCTCGCCGGTGCTGGCCACCGATCAGACGACGGCGCCGAACGCAGTGGCCGCGCCCCACCCGAACTGCTGGAAGTGGCCCGCGCCCATGCCGGCCCCGCTCAAGGTCGTGATGATCGTGTCCGCCGGCTCCGGCATCGCGGCAGCGCAGGTCTACGAGAAGTGACGGCTCAGGGCAGGGCCCCGCGCCGGAAGCGGGGCCAGGACTCCGACAGGCGAGCCTCGCTGCGCCGCGCCAGTTCCCAGGCGGTGACCCGCACGCCGACCTGGAACGCGAGGGTCGCCAGGCAGAGCCCGGCGATCACGTCGATGACGTAGTGCCAGCGCAGGAACATCGTGGCGCCCACGATGTTGACCGCGCAGAACGCGGTGACCGGCCAGCTCGCCTTGAAGGGGAGTTTGTCCCGGTGGCGGAAGCTGAAGAGCGCGATGAAGGTCGGCGCAGCGGTGTGCAGCGACGGGAAGATGTCCATCTGCGAGCCGCCGGAGGCCACCGTGGCCATGACCATGTCGCGCCACATGCCGTGGGGCAGCGTGTTGTGGAACTCGGAGGCCAGCGCACGATATGGGCCGTAGCCCGGCACCAGCATGTACACGAGGTGACCCACGCAGAACACGGTGAGCATGCCCAGGGCGAACTCCGAGAGCAGGCGCGTGCTCCGCGAGAACAAGAGCACCGGGATCACGTGGATCGCCAGCAGGAAGAAGTAGCCGAAGTAGAAGAACGCAAACCACTCGGTGGTCACCGGGGTGACGATGGCGTCCATGGCGATGGCGGGCTCGAAGCCGAACAAGCGAAGGTCGAGCTGGTAGAGTTCGAGGTCGACCGTGCTCGGGTTGACCAGCGGCAAGAGCCGAGCGAGGAAGAAATAGCTGAGCTGGACCGTGCCGTAGATCGCGAAGCGGTACATGAGCGGCGCCCAGAAGCCGTGCTTGAGGATGCGGCCGCGGACCAGGATCAGCGTTGCGACTTGGAATGCGAGCAGCGACCCCATGCGGATCGCCGAGACCCGCTGATCGTGAGAGGGCTCGCAGCGCAGGGCGATCACCGTCAAGATCACCAGGAACACGAGCACGAGCCAGTCGTGCACTCCAAGCTCGCGCACCAGCCGCCGAACGAAGCCATCGGGCTCCGCGTCGTCGCGGCTCAGGTACATGCTCTGGTGATCGATCGCCATGGCTCGCTTCGGCTGGGCCGTTTCTACAGCGAATCCCATACCAACCGCCAGTCGCCGGAGCCCTCGGATTTCTACCCCGGCGGCCTGCCTGTTCGGGGCCAGGCGCGAACTGGATTTCGCAGACAGGGAAGCCGGCTTCGCGGTCGCTTCAGGGCTCGGGCTTGGGCGCTCGCGCCTGGACCAGCGCTTCCGGCTCTTCCTGAGCCTCGAGATCGTCGACGGGCGGGTCTTCGACGGGCGACTCGATCCGGAGCTTGGAAGGCCCGACCGAATAGGCGATGTCACCCTCTTCGGTCACGCGCGCGTGCACGTAGTCGTGGGCGCTCAGGTGAGCCAGGATCAGTTCGGCGCGGTCGACTTCGACGCGCATGATCTTCGCCAGATCTTCGGCTGCAAGCTCGTTGCCAGCGTGGGCGAGCACGTCCGAAGCCACCAGGCTCCAGGCATCGTCCATGAGTTGGTCCCGGAGCTTGCCCTGCTTCTTCGACTTCTTCCAAGCCAGTGCGGCCGCCAGGAATGGGACGGCGTTCGCCGCCAGCAGAAGCACCGAAGCGATGGCGCCGACGCCGAAGGCAATGACCAGCAGCGTCGCGAGCAGCGAGAGCACGCCGAACCCGCCCACCACGCCGGCTCCCACTGCCCAGGCCGCGCGGATGGCGTGGGCCTTCTTCGCCTGCTTCAGCACCGGGACTTCGCGTCCGGTCCGGACCACCTCGTGATCATCGACCGGTACGCGCGGACCGCCGCAGATCCGACATCGAAAGCGCAGCGGCTCGGCGGGCTCGACGTCGGCGACCGAACGGCAGTGGGGGCAGCGGTTCTTGTCGCCGTAGACCGCCCCACATTGCTCGCAGCGCAACGACTCCGAGAGCGTACCGCTGCACACTTTGCAGCGGCCGCCCGCGCCAACCTCGCCCGAGATCACCGGATTCATGGATTTCGACGCGGCTCCCTCACGAGTCGCAGAGAGCCTAATTCAGCCCGCCCCGCCCGGCGAGGGGCCTCGAGCGATGAGCGCGAGGCAGCCGCGCGTTTGACGGGTCATGCGTCGGGGCATATCCTCGAAATCCGGTGGTCAGCGCGCGACACCTCATCGCTTTCGCTGTCGCGGTGGCGATGATCTGGTTCGTCGGCTGCGCAGAGGAGGTTGGCGTCGAGGACGGTCCGCCCGGCGGTGCCGGGGGTGGCGACGCCTCGGCGGATGGCAGCGGTGGCGGCGGCAAGGACGGCGGCATCGCCGGCAACGACGGCGGCTGGCCGACGGGCAGCTTCGGCTCGCCCTGCACGCAGACCGCCGACTGCGGCACGGGGTTTTGCGCGGACATCGGCCAAGGGACCCCGAAGCAGGTGTGCATCCAGAAGTGCCCGGCTTCGGGGGCCTGCCCCGCCGGCGGGTACTGCACCTTCCATCCGACGCACGGATACGTCTGCGTGCCGGACGTCGGCAACCAATGCGACAAGTGCACGCTGGACGCGGAGTGCCCCCTGTTGGGCGATCGCTGCACTCCCTCGCCAAACATCGATCGCTTTTGCGCTCGGGACTGCTCCTGGGACTCGACCTGTCCGTCCGGATTCGATTGCGTTGCGGTCGGATCCTATCCGCCGGGAATGCCTCAGATCGATGCGGGCGCGCCCGATGCGGGCAGCGGAGAGGCGGGTTCCCCCACCAAGCCGCTCAAAATGTGCGTGCCGAAGAACGGCGCGAGCTGTCCGTGCACCTCCGAGCGCCACGGTGTGAAGCGGCGCTGCACCAAGACGAACGGATCGGTGACCTGCGAAGGAACCGAGACCTGCAACGGGGCCACGGGCCAGTGGGAGGGCTGCACGGCCGGGGCGCCCCAGGCGGAGATCTGCGACGGCGCCGACAACGACTGCAACGGCACCCCCGACGACGACACCGACGCCAAGCTGTGCGCCGCGCAGGGCACCATCCCGAACGCCACCTGGACCTGCACCTTCGGCGCCTGCGTGATCGGGTCTTGCAGCACGGGATATGCAGCCTACCCGCCTGGGCCCGTCAAGAACGGCTGCGCCTGCAAGCTCGATACCAATGAACCCGCCAACGACACCTGCAGCGTGACGGCGCCGTCGGCCGGCAGCGTCACCGATGCCAACACCACGCCGCTCACCATCTCGGGAACCCTGAGCTCTGACAGCGACGCGGACTGGTGGCGCTTCACCACCGTCGACAGCGACGAGGGCACGACCAACAGTTATCACGTCAAGATCTTGTTCACCGCGCCCACGACCAATAGCGAGTTCGTGTTCGACGTGATCCGCGGCGGCGCGTGCAGCACGCCAGACGCCAAGCATTCGGGGCTGACCGCCTACGACTGGTGCGTGGACGGCACGGGACCGGCGGGCTCCAAGATGGGAGAGAAGGCCTGCGGGCCCACCGCGGCCATCCACTGCGGTCCCCACACCAAGGCCTATCTGGTGCGAGTGCGCCGCAAAGCGGGCGCGACGGGCACCTGCTCGCAGTACACGCTCACGATCACCGCCAAGGGCGGCGGCGTCTGCGACTTTGCTCAGGCCTGCGATCCGCAGATCAACGAGGTTCCCTGACCCGGTTGATCAGCGACTCGAGCATGCGGTAGGTGAGCCCCCACACCACGCGGCCGTTCACGTTCCAGCCCGGCAGCTGGAGTTCTTGCCCCTCGTGCACGTAAGCGACGGTTTCGCGGTTGGCTCCCCGCGCCAGATCCGTGAGCGGTGCCCACAGCGCTTCGAGCACCTCGTGGTTCGGGCGCAGCTCGAGGTCGTCTGCGAGCTCGAAGACGAAGGGTGCGATGGTCAGGCCGACGCGTCGGCCACGCGCCACGGCGGGCAGTAGATCGAGGGGGCCGAGCAGGCGCGCCGCGCGCCCGAGATCGAGCCCCACCTCCTCGCGGGTCTCACGCCGAGCGGTCGCGAGCAGATCCGCGTCGTCCGGTGCGAAGCGACCGCCGGGGAAAGCCATCTGGCCGGACCAAGGATCATCCGCGTGCTCGGCGCGGCGGATCAAGAGCACTTCGGCGCCGGTCGGTCCGGGGCGCAAGACGGTGGCCACCGCCGCGTATTGGCCTGCGTCGCCGGGCCTCAGCGGAGTGAAGTTGGGCGAGAGCGCGCTGCGGATCCGGGAGAGGTCGACGTGCACGTGGGTAGGCTCTATCGGAGGATGTCTCGAGCGATGACCATGCGTTGGATCTCGCTCGTGCCCTCGTAGATGGTGGTGATCCGCACGTCCCGCAAGTAGCGCTCCACGGGAAACTCCCGCGTGTAGCCGTATCCACCATGGATTTGCATGGCGCGATTGCAGACGCGGTTGGCCGCCTCGCTGGCAAAGAGCTTGGAGATGGAGGCTTCGCGGGTGAAGGCTGCGCCCTTCTCCTTGAGCGTCGCGGCGCGCAGACACAGCAGGCGTGCTGCTTCCAGCTCCGTCCGGCTATCCGCGAGCATCCACTGAATGGCCTGAAAATCAGCGATCGGACGCCCGAAGGCCTGTCGCTCCTTGGCGTAGGCGACGGAGGCTTCGAGCGCCGCAGTTCCGATGCCAATGGCCTGAGACGAGATGCCGATGCGGCCGCCGTCGAGGGCCATCATGGCGACGCGGAACCCCATGCCCTCTTCGCCGAGCAGCGCCGAGGCCGGCACCAGGCACTCGTCGAAGGTCAGGGGTACGGTGTTGGAGCCACGCAGCCCGTGTTTGTTCTCCGGGCGACCGATGCTGAGTCCGGGCGTGTTCTTCTTCACCAAGAAGGTCGAGATGCCCTTGGCGCCGGGTCCGCTGGTGCGTGCCCAGACCACGAATAGGCCCGCGTAGCCACCGTTGGTGATCCACTGTTTCTGCCCGTCGATCACCCAACCGGCGTCGGTCTTGGTCGCGGTGGTTGTCAGGTTGGCGGCGTCGCTGCCCGCACCGGGCTCGCTCAGCGCGAAGGCACCGGTCACGTGTTCGCCGCTGGTGAGCTTGGGCAAGTGCTCGTCGCGCTGCGCCTCGCTGCCGAAGGTCTGAACCACCTCGCCGACCATGTTGGTGACCGCCATGGTGACGGCCGTCGAAGCGCAAGCCTTGGCGATCTCGATCATGGCCAGGGCGTACGAGACGGCGCCGGCCTCGGCGCCGCCGTAGCGGCTCGGCAGGTTCACCCCGAGTAGGCCTTGCTCGGCCAGCCCCTGGACCGTCTCGCTGGGGAACACGCCGCTCTTGTCCAGCTCGGCGGCGCGCGGCGCGACCACGCGCGCGGCGAAGTCGCTCGCCGATTTGGCGATCAGCTTCTGGGTCTCGTTCAGCTCGAGGTCCATGGCGGCCGGGGTCATAGCATGGAGTCGGGGCGCGCGGCCCGGCCACCCCCCCCTCGAAGCCTGTCGCCGAGCCCCGGACGGTCGGCTAGTCTCCGGCCCCGATGCGAACGCCCATCACCACCGCCGCCTCGTCGCTTCTGGCCGCCGCGCTCATCACCGCCGCGCCAGCAGCCGAGGCCTTTCCCGGTTTCTTCGTCGGCAAGAAGGAGGGCGTGGGCACCGCCCACGCAACCCACATCGCCATCATGCCACAAGGCGACACAACCATCGTCAGTGTGATGCCGGACTACGAGGGATCGCTGGAGCCCTTCGCCATCGTGATGCCGGTGCCGGCAGACGTGACGGCCGACAAAGTGAAGACGCTCAAGCGCGAGTTCCTGGATCGCATGGAGATGCTCACCGCGCCGCGCTTCATGGAGTTCTGGGAGATGGACCCCTGCGATCCGGGACCGCTCGAGCAAGAGTGGGAGCGCTCGAAGCTCGCCAGCGCGGAGACGGCGTTCCTCGGCGGCGGCCAGGTGGGCGGCGAAAAGAAGGTGCCGAAGGAGATGCTGATGACGGTGGAGCCCGACTTCAAGGAGGGCGAATACACCATCAGCGTGCTCGGCAAGGATCAGACCGGTGACCTCGCCGGCTTCCTGAAGGGCAAGGGCTACCTCGTGAGCGACAAGGCCAGCGCGGCCATCAAGCCCTACCTGGACGCCGGCATGAACGTGATCGTGGCGGAGGTCGATACCAAGCGCGTGGAGCTGGTCGGCGGCGAGCGGGCCTCGCTCTCGCCCATCCGTTGGTCGACCGCGACCGCGGTCAGCAAGATCCCCGCGAAGCTGGGCCTGCTCAGCATCGACAAGAAGCAGGAGCTCTTCGTCTACGTGCTGAGCCCGGACAAGCGCTACGAAGTGAAGAACTACGGCAACATTTATCCGCCCACCAACATCATGGTCGACTTCGCCGTCAAGGAGCGCGTGGGCGAGTTCTACGCCGCGATCCACGACATGATTCAAGCCAAGGAACCCAAGTCGTTCTTGGTCGAGTTCGCCTGGCCCGCTGAGGGCTGTGGTCACCCGTGCCAGAACGAGCCGCTCTTGCCCCACGAGCTGCTCACGCTGGGCGGCGACGTGCTCGAGTTGCTCGTGCCCGAAGAAGAACGCAACCCCAAGCCTCCCGAGATGACGGAGGAAGAGAAGAAGAAAGAGGAAGCCGAGCTCAAGGAGCTGAAGCCCGCGGAGCGCCCGAAAGCCAAGAAGCAACTGGCGGCCGATCGCGTGGAGCTCGCTCGTCGCAAGGCGCTGCTCGCCCGCCAGAAGTACGTCGTGACTCGGCTGCACCACCGCTACGACGCCGGCAACCTGCCCGACGATCCCGAGATTGTGCCGGCGGGTCACGTCGCTGGCGGCGCGACCATCCCCAAGGGCGAGAAGATGGAGATCTCGAGCGAGGTCAAGCCTGCGGACAAGAGCCAGTTGCAGACGCGCTTCAACACCTTCCACCCCTGGAAGGGCATGATGAAGTGCGAGAAGCCCGAGCGCTGGCGCTGGGGCAAGCCCCCCCGCGAGTACCGCGGCCTGCGCAAGACCTGGGTGGCGGCCGACCTCACGCGTAAGGATCGCAAGCAGATCGATCCGGCCAAGGTCGTGCTGACGCCCATCGCGAGCCTCGGGCTCAGCGGCACGCCGGTGGACGAAGACGCCGGCGCAGATGCAGGCCCGGTGACCGCGGCGCCCAAGAAGGGTTGCGGCTGCAGCACGCCCGGCGCGCCGACCAACGGCAGCGCCGCGAGCCTTGGGCTCGGGCTGCTCGCGCTGGCAGGATTGTCCCGCCGACCGCGTCGCGGGTGAGCTGGCGGCTTCGCGGGTGGACTCCCCCGCCGGTTGCCGTACGCTCGGGAGCATGACCGACAGGGCTGGAGCCCGCGCGAACTTCGGCGATCCCGATTTCGAGCCGACGGACGATCAGCTGCACGCCCTCTCGAAGGAGGCCTTCGCTGACGTCGAATCGCGGCACCATGCCGCGCTGGCGGCGTTGCGCGCGCGAATCGCGGTGCTTCGGAGCGAGGTCCTGGAGGCTCAGCGCTTCGCGGATCGCGCTGGCGCGTCCGCAGGCGTCGCCGAGTCCTCGAAGGGATCGCTGACTCCGCGTCGGCCGCGCGAGTGGAAGTACACGCGCAGCATGTCGCGGGCGACCTCGTTCGCCTTGCGCCTCCACGACTTGCCGTTGACCAGCAGCACGCTCACGATCACTTCGGGCTTCTTGCTCGGCGCGAAGCCGGTGAACCAGCTCGTCGTGGGCTGATCGGGCCGAGGCTGCAAGGTACCGGTCTTGCCCGCCACCCTCATGTGGGGCAGGTACTGGCGACCGGTCGGATCGGCGAAGGCCTCGGCGGAAGTTCCAGCAGCCACGGTGACTTCCATCATTCGAGCGAGCCGGCTCGCGGTCCATTCGTCGGTGACTCGGCCGAGCATTTCGCGCCCTTCCGGGGCTTCGAAGCCGTCCGCGCGGGCGACCATCCGGATGCGCATGCGGCGTCCCCCAGTCGCGACCGTGTAGGCAAGTTGGGCCGCGCCGAGAGGCGACAGCGTGCTGCCGGAGAAGCCCGCTGCCGTCCGCGCGAAATCGAGATCGCCGACGGGGATGCTCACCGTGCCGACGAGCGCTCGCGCGTCGAAGGGCAGGGCCCGGTTGAAGCCGTAGCGCCGGGCCGCGTCGCCCAGTTCGTCGCGCGACAGGTGCGCCGTGGCGAGTTGGGCGAAGGCGGCGTTGCGGCTGTGCCCGAGCGCGAGCCCGAAGGGCGAGCAGACTACGCGGCCTTTGCGTGGCGGCTCGAGGTGCTGGCGCTCGATGCGGTGGCTTCCCCCGGCGGTGCAGACCTCGGTCTTGGCGCTCACCACGCGTTGTTCGAGCAGTGCGGTGGTCGTCACGAGCTTGAACACGCTGGCGGCGGGCTGGCGCGACGCCAGTAGGACGCTGCCGGCCGAGGCGCCCTTCTTCGTCTGCTCGGCGAACACCAGCACGCGCCCGGTGCGCGCGTGGATCATCGTGATCGCTCCCTCGATGGGGCGCGCGCGCTGCAAGAGGCGTGCGGCGCTCTTCTGCAACGCCGGATCGAGCGTCAGCTCCGCGCTGCTGCCGTCCTCGAGGGGCGCCTTGAAGATCCCGTCGACCTCCTGGATCTTCGCGATCTGGACCATCGGTCGAGCGCCGTCGTCCGCGCGGACTCCACGAGGGAGCAGCACGACGAGTCCGACAGCCGAGAGCGCGCTCACGGCGCCGGAAATCACCTGGCAGAGGCGCCTCCGCACCCCGCACTCGTACGACCGGCCCATGCTGGGGGCCAAGTTGGCGGTTTATCGAAGCGCTTCGATGAGCGCGCAGGGTAGGTGTTTGTAGGTGCGAAGTTGGCCCCGACCCCGGCTGGGCCCCTACGATTTCATCCAAGGACGGAGGATTTTCATGGAACGTCGCGTGGGCCTACGAGGCCGAACCGATTTCGGGGTGATTGCCCACGACGGGATCGTGGCTGCTCGGTGCCGAGGCATCGAGATCTCGCCGACCGGCATCATCGTGGACCGCGGGCGCGAGATCGCGCTCGCTCAACAGTCGCTCTTGCAGAAGCTGGAGCTGCGACTGCCCGAACGCATCCAGGCCATCCGGGCCTGGGCACGCCCGGTCTGGGTACGCGGCAGCCAGCAGGCCTATCGCTTCGTCCGCATGAGCGATGCCGATCGGCTGACCGTGGCCGAGCACCTCGACGTTCTGACCCTGCGTGGCGCGCTGGTCGCCTGAGGAGAAAGCCATGAAGACGAGCCTGATCCTGACTCTGGTGTGCCTTGGCGTTTCCGGCTGCGTGGTCCCGGCGGCGCGCTACGAGGAGGCGCGGTCGACCATCTTGGTGGAACAAGAAGCGCACCGCCGAACGCAAGATCGTCTCGGGGAGATCAGCCGGGAGCTGGATCGCCTTCACGAGGCGCTCGCTCAGCGCGAGAAGAAGATCGTGGGCATCGAAACCGAGCTGTCCGAGGCCAAGCTGAACGCCGACGTGGCGGGGACCGAGCGCCGATTTGCGACCGAGATCGTCGAGCAGCTGCGCGGCGAGTTGGCGCGGACGGGCGACCATCTGCGGGACCTGTCCGGAGAAAAGTCCAGGCTCGCGCAGGCGCTCGACGCGGCCGAGACCCGGGCGCGGAAGCTGGCGCTCTGCGAGAACGCCGCGGCCGACAACGCGGCCATCGTCCGCGATCTGGCCGTCGCGCTGGGCGCGCAGATCCGCGGCGGCGAGGTCGAGCTCACGGTCCTCGATGGCCGTTCCGTACTGCGCGTCGCCTCCTCAGCGATCGCGGGCGAGGTGGTGGAGGAGGCCGGCCTGAAGGTCATCGCCGCCATCGCGGCATTGACCCAGACCCATCCAGAGGCGCGGGTCAGCATCCGGGAGACCGGCGAGGCTGGAGCCGCGGAGGAGTCCACGAAGCGCATGCGCGCGCTGAGCGACGCGTTGGTGAAGGCCGGGCTCGGTGCGACGCGCGTCGAGGTGGCCCCCGCCGCCGACGCGGCCAAAGGGCCCGCCACGGTCGAGCTCAGCGTCTTCGACGCCGACGATTGAGCCCGGGTTCAGCTCGCGCCTGGCCGATAGCTGACGTCGATCTCGAGCACCGACTCGGGATCTCGACCTCGGGGTGCGGCCAGCGCTGAGTACCCCGAGTGGGAGCGGAGCGCGCCGAACACCGCGCGCTCGAGCTCCGGGCGCAGGCTTCTCTGGAACTCCTGAAACCAAGCGTAGCCGTCCTCGTCGCCTTGGTAGTCGGGCTCGAAGCTCGCGGACAGGTGCAGGGTGATGGTGAGCTCGCGCTCTTCGCGGTGATCCATGCCGGGCGCTTTGTCGTGCCGCCCGCCCCGATCCGCAAGCTCAGAGCTCGACGCTCACCTTGGCGGGCCAGCTGCCGGGGGAGGGGAACTTGGTGCCCTTGATCACGCTCACCATGCAATCGACGGCCGCCGCTCCCGCTTCGTCGGGCGGCGCCACGCCGGCAGCCATCACCGTTCCGTCGGTCTTCACGTAGATAGTCGCGACGAAGCTACCGGTGCTGCTCGACTTGCACTTCTCGAGAGCGGAACGCCGATTGTCCAGGGCGCCCTGCGCACGCTCGCCTTCCCACTCCATCGGGGGCCGCACGTCGTTGGGCGGGTCGAAGTCGAAGCCCTTGCGGGCGATGCCCACCAGACCTCCGACCGGCGCTGGCCACTGGCGCTGGCCGAGGGCGTCGAGCATGCACTTCTCGGTGGCGCGATCGCCGAGGGTCGATTTTTCCACGTGGGCGTGCGCGATGCGTCCGCGCTGGTCGATCTTGACGAAGAACGCCACCTGCCCGCCCAAGAACTCGACGCGCTTGGCCCCCTCCGCCAGGCATCGAGTCAGGCCCTTCACGCTCATGCCGAAGGCCTTGTCGACCTTGCCTTCGTCGAGCGCTCCGATCTCCGCCGACACCTCGAGATTGGAGGTGGGGGGCGGCTCGTCGATGTCTGCCTCGCGGGGCGGCGTCTTGGGTGGGGGTTCGGTGCCGCCGCAGGCGCCGACGGCGATCGCGAGCCCGAGCACGACGAAGAGGGAGTGAGTCATGCGCATGACGAAGGCCACTTAGAGCAGCTTTCTGCCGGGGCGAAAAGGGGCGTCAGCCCAGGCCCCAGCGTCGGCGCGTCCGCGCTTCTATCCAGCCGAGCACCACATGATCGAAGACCAAACCGAGCGACGCGATCACCAACATTGCGGCCATCACTTGGGCCATGTCGTTGAGCTCGCGACCGACGTGCATGACCTGGCCGAGCCCGCCCGCCACGAACAGAAGTTCGCCCGCCATCAACGCGCGCCAGGCGAAGCTCCAGCCCAGTCGCAGGGCGGTGATGGTGCCGGGCAACGACGCCGGCAATACGACTCGGAGCCACAGGCCCAGGCCGCGCTCCCCCATGCTGCGCGCGGCGCGAAGCCAGAGCCGTGGCACTCTGAAGACGGAGTCTCGCACTGCGAGCGCGACCGTGCCGAAGGTGGCGATCACGACCACGAACAAGATCGCGCTCTCGTTCAGCCCGAACCAGAGCAGCGAGAGCGGCATCCAGCAGATGCTGGGCAGCGACTGTAGGCCCGTGAGCAGGGTGCCGAAGGCGCGATCGAGCGCCGGCACGCGCCCCATGGCGATCCCGAACGAGACGCCCGCCGCGCTCGCGAGGCCGTATCCCACCGAGAGCCGAGCGAGGCTCCTCAGGACGGCCGCGGGCAGCACTCCGCTCACGACGCCGTCGACCAGGGACCCGATCACCGTCAGCGGTCCCGGCAGCACGTAGGGCGGCCAGCGGCCGACCGAGACCGCCAACTGCCAGACCATCAAGAGCCCGACAATAGCGCTCGCGTGCTGCCAGCTCGCCTTCACTCCCTCGCCTCCGGTCCCAGCACCAAGCCCGCCAGGCTCGAGTTTGGGGGCAGAAACCCAGCTCGCTCGGCGTCGTGCGCGAGACGGTCCAGCGCGTCGGGCATGGGATCGACGGTGAACGAGACGCGATCGAAGGCCCGAGTCGCCACGGCGCCCGGCAGCTCCCGGCCGAGTCGCTGTCCGATGCCCCGCTGGCACGCGACAAGGGCTTCAGCTCGGTGCGACTCGATCCAGTCGATCTCTGCGGCGAGAGCGGACACGAGACGGCGTACGTTCTCGGGATGCGCGTCGTAGTAGCGCTTGCGAACCGCCAACACCGTCGCTGGATGACGGCGCCCCGGCCACTCGTCCCGCTCGTCCAGGAGCAGCGTTGCCCCCGAGTTCATGACAAGCTCGGTGGCGAGCGGCTCGGAGACGAAGGCCCCGTCGAGATCACCGCGAGCGAAGAGCACGCGGATCTCCGCCGGGCTCAGGGGCAAGATCCTCACGTTGCCGCCTTCGAGGGACGGATCGAGTCCGTGCTTGCGAAGATACGCGCGCAGCGCGATGTCCTGTGTGCTCGCCACCTGAGGGGTCGCGAGGCTTCGGCCGCGCAAGTCCGCGGCGCTCGAGATGCCCGCGCCCTGCCGGACGACGAGCGCACTGCCGCCGCTGGCGATCCCCGACACGATTCGCACCTCGCCGGCCGAGCGCACGAAGCCGTTGATGGCTGGGTTCGGCCCCAGCAGCGCGACGTCGATCTCGCCGGCGAACATGGCCTCGACGACCGCGTTGCCGAACTCGAAGGAGCGTCCTTCGATCCGCAGGTCGGGCAGCGCGCTCGGGAGGCGCCCGCTGTCGATCCCGGTCAGTGCGGGCGCGTGCGTGAGCCGCGCCATGTACGCGATGCGGAGGCGCGAGCCCTCCTCCGGCGGCGCGTCACAGGCCACCAGGGTGACCAACGCCAGCAGGAGCATGTAAACACGCATCGGGTATATGCGTGTATGGCACGCAAGTGCGCAAAGTCAATCACCTTTCGGTGTGGGCGTGCGCGCCCAGATCGCCCCACGCCGGCAGAATCACCGGGGATTGTCCGGAGCTCAGCCCTCGAGAATCACGGCCCGGCGCAGGGCCGGCAGGGCCTCGAGCAGCGCGGGCTTGGGTCGCACCGCCACCCCGAGCTCGGCGGCGCCCATCATCTCGAGATCGAAGGGGCTGTCTCCGAAGCTGGCCAGCCAGGCGGCGTCACCGAAGAGCTGGCGCGCGAACACGACCTTGGTCGGACCGTAGGGGACCGGCGCGACCAAGCGCGGCAGCATGCGGCCACAGTCCGAGGCAGCGGTCGTCGCAGCGATGTCGTGTGGCGCGATCTTCCAATGACCCGCGGCCTCTTCGACGATGAAGCGCGGGGATGCGGTGACGATGACCACGCGCACCTTCTCACGCGCGGCCCACTCGAAAACCGGCGTGAGCGTTCGGTTGACTCGCTCGGCGAGTCCCGCGTCGTCCAGAGCCTGGCGCGCGATACGCCGAAGCTCGTCGGCAGTGTGGCCGGCGAAGCACCAGGCCATGATCTCGCACACCGTGCGTTCGGGAAACGAATCGCTGATGTAGGCCTCGAAGATCGCCGCGGCGAGCTCGTTGGAGCTGCCCTCGTGATCGATGCCGTGAGCGCGGGCGACCTCGGCGAGTGGGCGAGCGGGCACGCTCGACAACAACTCTCGCTCGAGCGCCCAGTGGAAGACATCCTCGGCGACGTCACCGTTCCAGAGCGTGCCGTCGGCGTCGAAGGCGACGGCGGACAGGTTGCGCCCACGGCGCAGCCGCTCGAGGCGCACCACCAGCTCGTCTGCGGAGACGTGCTCCGGGCTCAAGGGCGGCTTTCCCACCACCCGGCGGCGAGCGCCAGATCCTCGCGGGTGTCGATCTCCATGTAGCCGCCGCGGGTGTCTTCGCGGTGCATTTCGCTGCCTGTTTCCAGCATCTGCTGCAACAGATCGATGAGGTACGCCTTCTCGAAGCTGCGCCCTTCGCGGAAGACCTTGCCGGCGTGCTTGGCCTCGGCCCGATCGAAGGCGGCGCAGAGCTCCGCAGCGCCCGCGCCGTCGAGCTTCATCACGCCGATGAACTCGCCGCTTGCCTCGTCGCTCGGGATGTGGCGGCTGATCCGCTGGATGCGGCGTCCGTCGGCTGTGAGCTTCTCGGCATCGGTCTCGGGGTGCTGTGAGCGCCCAACGTAGCGTCGCCGCCACTCGGTGTCGCAGCCGAGCACGATGTGCTCGGGGGCCGCGACGAGCTTCTGCACCACCGCGCCCTCGTACACGATGTCGGCGTAGGTCGAGACGAAGCCGCCGGCGAGGTGCTCTCGGGCAGAGAGCAGCGAGAGCAGGATGTTGTTGCTCTCCCAGCCGGCGTTGCGCACGAAGGTCAGCTCGGGGTAGCGAGCGCGGACCACGTCTTCGGCGTAGCCGCACACGAACACCACGTCGCGCCGGGCGAAGCCGGCCTCGGCGAGGGAGTCGAGGATCCAGTCGAGCATTGGCCGCCCCATGACGGAAACGAGGGTCTTGGGCATGTGGTCCGTCTCGGGACCGAGGCGGCTGCCGCGTCCGGCTCCGATGATCACGGGGCGCATGGGTGAGCAGCATAGACCAGGGTGCTTTTGCGAGCACGCCGGGGATTTGTCGGGTGCTCGCCCAGGCCCGTGCTAACGACCCGGCCGTGGAAAAGCCATCCCTGAACGAAGAGCGCTTCTTGGGTCTCCTGGCGGAGCTCGTGGCGCTCGGTCCCCAGCTCGCCAACTCGCCCGCTCAGGGGCTCGTGCCCGTGGAGAAGCTCGCTGCCGATCGGGTGCTCGCACGCCTGGCTCCCCACGTCGCGTCGGGGCGTGTGAAGGCGGAGTTGCTTGCGGCGCCGGGCCACGAGACTCGGCCGAACTTGGTGCTGACGTTGAAGGGCGGGGGCCCGGGCATCGTCGGGTTCGTGGGGGCGCACTTCGACGTGGTGCCCGCGGATGGGCCGGGCGAGGGCTGGACGCGAAATCCTTGGAAGCTCGAGGTCGAAGCCGGAACGCTCTACGGGCGCGGGGTCACCGACTGCCTGGGCCACGTGGCGCTGGTGACCGACCTCGTCGTCGAGCTCTGCGAGCGTGGCATCACGCCGCGTCGCACCCTGAAGGTCGTCTTCATCTCGAACGAGGAGGAGGCTCCCCTCCCGGAGATCGGCCTCGACTACGCGGCGAGCGTCGGCGCCCTCGACGATCTCTCGGCGGGCACCATCTACTGGCTCGACAGCGCCGAGTTCGGTCCGACCGTCGGCACGGGAGGCATGGCCGCGTGGCGGCTCGAAGCGATCGGAGTCGGTGGCCACTCCGGGTTCGCGCAGAACTGCGTCAACGCCCTGGAGCTGGCCAACGCGACCTCCCGGGCTCTGGTCGAGTGGTTCGAGAAGCGTTTCCCCGCCCACCCGGCCGAGGCGCGTTGGGGATTTCTGTCGGCGTCCTCCCTCAAGGCCACCCGCATGACCGTGCCCAACGACAAGATCTCGAAGATCCCAGCGTCCGCCGTGGTCGAAGGCGACCTCCGACTCACGCCCTTCTACGAGATGTCCGACGCCATCGGAGGGGCGGTGGCGTTCGTGGCGGAGCTCGATCGCCGCATCGAGCTCGGCGATCCGCCGCCGGCCTTCCCGCGCACTCGGACCGCAGGCGGCGAGCGCGGCCGGGTGAAGCTGACGCCCCTCGGCAACGGCATCGAAGGCGTCGCGTGCCGGCTCGACTCGCCCGGGCTCGCTGCGCTGACTCAGGCCATCGCCGACGCGCGACCTGGCACCGAGCCGAAGGCCTACAGCATGACCGGATCGCTGCCCCTGGTTCGCGATCTCCAGCGCCGGGGCTTCGACGTTCAGATCACGGGCTTTGGACGCGCCGCGTCTTATCATGCGCCGAACGAGCAGGCGGAGCTCGAGCACTTCCGGCAGGGCTACCGCGTCCTGCTCGATCTGCTCGGCTGATCCGCTGCGCTCACTCGTCCGCGGCGCGCAGCTTGGCCAGGACGTTCAGATCCTCGAGCGTCGAGACGTCGCCGGCGCTCTCGCGACCTGCGGCGATGTCTTTGAGCAAGCGCCGCATGATCTTGCCGCTGCGCGTCTTCGGCAGGCCGTCCGCGAAGCGGATTTCGTCCGGGGCCGCGAACTTTCCGATCTCCTGACCCACGTGCGCGCGCAGCTTCGCGGCCAGCTCGCTGTCGGCAGCGAAGCCCGGCTTCAGCGTCACGAACACGACCAAGGCCTGCCCCTTCAGATCGTCGGGCCGGCCCACGGCGGCGGCCTCCGCGACCGAGGCATGAGACACCAGCGCGCTCTCGATCTCCGCGGTTCCAATCCGGTGACCCGATACGTTGAGCACGTCGTCGATGCGACCGACGACATGGAAGTATCCGTCTTCGTCCCGCCGGGCGCCGTCTCCCGTGAAGTAGTTGCCGGGGATTTCGCTGAAGTACTGCTGCACGAAGCGCTCGTCGTCTCCCCAGATGGTGCGCAGCATGCTGGGCCACGACTGCCGGAGCACCAACAGACCGCCCTCGTTGGCGCCGACCGGTGCGCCGTCGGTGGTCACGACCTCGGCCTTCACGCCGAAGAAGGGCAGCCCGGTCGAGCCGGGCTTGGCGCACACAGCGCCGGGGAGGGTGGCCATCATGATGGCGCCGGTCTCGGTCTGCCACCAGGTGTCCACAATCGGACAGCGCGTGCCGCCGACGGTCTCGTGGTACCAGATCCAGGCCTCCGGGTTGATGGGTTCGCCCACGGTGCCGAGCAGGCGCAAGCTCGACAGATCGTGCTTCGTGACCCAGTCGTTGCCGGCCCGGATGAAGGCCCGGATGGCGGTGGGCGCGGTGTACAGGATGTCGACCCGGTGCTTCTCGATCAGCTGCCAGAAGCGACCCCAGTCCGGGAAGTTCGGTGCGCCTTCGTACATCAAGCAGGTCGCGCCGTTGGAGAGCGGTCCGTACACGATGTAACTGTGGCCGGTGACCCAGCCCACGTCGGCGGTGCACCAGTACAGGTCGTCTTCCCGCAGATCGAATACGTACTTGGTGGAGACGTGCGTCGCCGCCAAGTAGCCCGCGGTGGTGTGCAACACGCCCTTGGGTTTGCCGGTGGATCCTGAGGTGTAGAGGATGAACAGCGGATGCTCGGCGTCCACGATCTCCGCCGCGCCCTCGGCTGGATCCGCGGCCGCGGCGAGCTCGTGCCACCACAGGTCCCGACCCGCCTTCATCTGCACCTTCGCCTGCGCTTCTCCGAGGCGGCGGAGCACGATGACCTTCTCGATGCTCGGCGTGTTTTCGACGGCCTTGTCCACGGTCGTCTTCAGCGGCACCACGCTGCCGCGCCGCCAGGCGCCGTCTTGGGTGAGCACCACCTTGGCCTGGCAATCGTTGATGCGATCGCGCAGGGACTCGGCGGCAAAGCCCCCGAACACCACGCTGTGCGCCGCACCGATCCGCGCGCAGGCGAGCATGCCGATCACGACCTCGGGCACCATGCCCATGTAGATGGCGACGCGGTCGCCCTTGGTCACGCCTAGGCCGCGCAGCGCCGCCGCGAAGCGGACCACCTCGGCGTGCAGTTCGCCGTAGGTCAGGGTCCGGACTTGCCCGGGCTCGCTCTCCCAGACGATGGCGCGCTTGTCGCGGCGCGCTTCGAGGTGCCGATCGAGGCAGCTCTCGGTGACGTTGAGCTCGGCTCCCAGAAACCACTTCACGTGGGGCAGCGCGCCTTCGGTCACGGTGTGCCAGGGCTTTCGGAACACCAAGTCCGCGGTCTCGCGCCGCCAGAACGAATCGGGCGCGTCGAGACTCTCTCGATACAGGCGCTCGTACTCGTCCTTGCTCTGAATGCGAGCACCCTCACGGAAGCTGGCGCTGGGCTCGAAGCGGCGGCTCTCGGCCGAGAAGGTCGCGATGGATTTGCTGTTGCTCATCGATCATCCCCACTGTATTGGCGCGCGTCAGCGCGGCTTCCACTCGGTCCAGCCCACACGCAGCCCGAGCCCGCCCATGACCAGGCCGCCGGAGTCTTCGAAGGGAGTCCAGCTGCGTCCGTCGTCGCCGTTTCCCTTGGCGTTGCTGGCGCCGTCGATGAATACGAGCCCGCACAGCTCGAGCACGACGTGGCTGATGTTGTACTGCGCGCCGACCTCGACCAAGAAGTACGGGTCCCAACCCTTGGCGTTGCCGCCCGGAATGGCCTCGCTTGCCCCCGCCTCGGTCGGGTCGGCCGGGTCGAGATCGATCTCGTGGCGCACCGCGCCGGCGCCGATGACGGAGCTGAAGCGCAGGGACTGGCCCGCGCTCATGATGCGCAGGTTCGGACCGAAGCGCAGCGAATCGAGCGTGAAGGATCGCTCGAAGGCGGTGGCCGTGCCGCACTTGCGGCCGCTGACGGTGGCGTCGCAGGCCTTGTCGACCTGGTGCTTGCCGCCCTCGATCAACAGCTCGACGCCGATGGGCGTCCAGAGTCGGTAGCCCGCTCGCACCCCGATGGAACTGCCGGTGATGTCGCTTTTGTCGATCTCGAGCCCACCCGGAGCGTTGCGCAGACCGATGGCGCTGAGGACAGCCAGGCCGTACCAGCCGCGCTGCTCCGCGGGCTTGATGGCGGGCGGGCCCTCCTCGCGGATCAGCACTGCGTCGACGTCGATGGTCTTGCCCACTTCGACCACGAAGTACTGCTCGAATTGCTTGTAACCGTCGCGGTAGACCTGGACGTAGTGTCGCCCCGGTTCCAGGGGCCCGCGCCACGCCGAGAACGCCCTCGCCGTCCCGTCGATGGCGATGGCGGCCTTTGGATCCGTGCTCTTGACGGAGACGAAGCCCGCGTTGGCCACCAGCGCGAAATCCAGTGCTACGTCCTTCTGTCCCCCGGCGACCCGAATGGTTCGAGCCATGCGCGAGTGGCCTGGAGCCTCCGCGACCAGCACGTGTTCTCCCGTGTTGAGCCGGACGCTGGTGCCCAGATCCTTCGGCTCGAGGCGGCGGCCGTCGAGCGTCACGCGAGCGTCGGCCGGCGTGACCCGCACGACGATGCTGCCGACCAGCGCGCCGAGCTCCGCGACCGCGTCGCGCACGGACTGCTTCTCAGCCTCGCCCATCTCCGCCCCGTGGCGGTCGAGGGCCTTGTTCAGCGTGTCGATGGCGTCGGTGTAGCGGAACAGCTCTTTCTGACACAGCGCGATGTTCTTCAGGGAGCTTTGACCGGGCTTCAGCTTGTAGGCCGCGTCGAACTCCGCCAATGCGCCCTGCCAGTTCTTCGAGTTGAAGAGCTTCACGCCATTCTGGAAGTGCGCGCGCGCCCGGACGGTGCGGGCGTCCTCTCCGGCCGGGGGTGGCTCGGGTTGCGCGATCGCCAGGCGCGTCGCGACCGTCGACGCGAGCGCTGCGCAGCAAACGATCAAGGTCGGAACTCGCGCGGCCACTCGCCAGTTTTTGCCCGATCACTCCGGCGGGGTCACGCGCTATGTGCCCGTCACGGCCCCTTGGTGTCCAAGGTGAGCCCCGTCGCGACGCCTGCGGGCCCGGGTTTGACCGGTGGCGCGCTCCCGGCGGTCGGGGCGGACGCGGTGGGCTTCGTTCCCGGACTGACCGGGCGGAGGGGTTTGGGCACGTTCCCGCCTGCGTCTGCGAGGGTCGGTGCCGACGCGGAGGGAGCCGGCGGCTCCGCGAGAGGTGGGGTCGGGGAGGGCAGCGAAGAAACCGCCGGCGCCGCCCGGATGCTGGTCGCTGCGGCGTCGCCGTCCGTCGACCCGGCGGGTCGTGTCATGAGCAGCGCCGTCAGCGCGAAGGCGGCCAGGGCCGCCACCACCACGGCCACCAGCGTGCGCCGGGTCTGAGCTCGGCCTTCCGCCGGAGCGCTGGGATGAACTGCGGTGCCCTCGGCGGTGATCACCCGCGAGCCCGCAGCGCTCGAGTCGGAGCCGCTCGACAGGCGCGCGCGGGGCGCACCCAGCCCCCCGGTGCGCAGGAGTCCGGGAGCGGCCAGGGAGAGGGCGTCGTAGAAGTCGTTGGCGTCCTGATACCGCGCGCCGCGCTCACGCTCCAGCGCTCGCGCGATGACCGCGGCCAAGCCCTCGGGGATTTCGGGGACGAGGCTGCGAATGTCGGGCGCGTCCTTGGTGCAGATATCGATGAGTACGGCTTCGTAGACCGTACCGTTGTGGGGCGGACGACCGCTGAGCATTTCGAACAAGATCGCCCCGACGCTGAACAGATCGGAGCGCCCGTCGATGTCGCGGAAGGCCTGGGCCTGCTCCGGTGACATGTAGAAAGCCGTGCCCAGCACTACGCCGCGTCGCGTGAAGGTGTCGGCTGTGGCGTTGCGTCGCGTGATCTTCGAGATGCCGAAGTCCACGATCTTGACGAACATCGCGTCGTCGTCGTGGCGGCAGAGGAAGACGTTGTCCGGTTTGAGATCGCGGTGGACGATCCCGGCGGCGTGGGCCCGGGCCAGCGCCCGCAACACCTGACCCACGACGTGGATCGAGTCGGCGACGGCCATGCGCGTCTCGCGCTTCAGACGCGCACGGAGATCTTCGCCGCTGAGCAGCTCCATCACCAAGAACGGACTGCCGTCTTCTGCGGTGCCCGAGTCGAAGATGTGAACGATGTGGGCGCTCTCGACCACGCCCGCCGCCTCCGCTTCGCGCTGGAAGCGAGTGACCGCGTCCGCGTCCTTGGCGGCGCCGCGATCGAGGAACTTCAGGGCGACGCGCTTGCCGATGGCGACGTTGGTCGCCTCGTAGACCGCGCCCATGCCTCCGCGCCCGATCAGGCGGTCGACGCGGTACTTGTCCTCGACGACGCTGCCGCAGCGCTGCTCGTCGTCGTGTTCGTCGTCGGCGCGGCTCATGCGTCATCCCGGCCGCCGGTAGGGCGGCTCGAGGCGATGGTAGCACGCAGCCGAAGCGGCGGGCGGTGGCTAGCCGAGCTTGGCGAGCGCCGTCTGGATGCGCGAGGTCACCCGCGACGCGGAGTTCGCGTGCAGGACGCCCTTCTTCGCCGCGGTCGCCAAGGCGACGCTGGCGCTGGCCACGCTGGTCTTGGCCGCGGCCTTGTCGCCGGTGGCGATGGCTGCACGGGCCTTCTTCACGGCCGAACGGACGGTGCTCTTCGCGGCGCGATTGCGCTCGGTGCGAACGAGACGCTGACGGTTACGTTTTTCTGCGGAGGGATGGTTCGCCATGGGATCTCTCAGGCGCTCTTCTTCTTGGCGTCCGGCGCTTTTGCGTCGTAGCCCTCGGGGTGGACGGGGAACGCGGGCGTCGTCGCCTTGGCGCGGGCGCGCTTCTGCGAACGACCGTTGCGTGCGGTGTTGATGGCGCGACGGCGCTCACTCTGCTGCGTGGACGAAACCATCTTCCGAAACCTCTGAAGGAACCGCGGCCGACCGGCCGAGGGGGGCGGGAATATGCGGGACGAGGGGCGCCTTGTCAACGTCGGGATGGGCGGGGCGAATTCGGTGATTTTTCGCCATCTCGCCCGCGACTTCGGCCGGAAGCCGTCGCCGGCCTCCCGACCCGTCGCTTCGACGGTGCTAGGCTGGCGAAGTGTCCAGCGCCGCGCCGCGCCTCTTGACCTTCGCCGACCTCGAGGCCAGCGGCGACGTCAGCGCCGAGATCGTCGCAGGAACGCTGGAGTACAAGGCCGCGCCGTCCGCCGAGCATGCCGACGCGCAACTCGCCCTCGGCGCGTTCTTGCGCCAGCACTTTCATCGTCGAACCGGGGAGGGCGGGCCGGGCGGCTGGTGGATCCTGACCGAGGTCGACATCGAACTCCAAGCGCACGAGGTGTATCGCCCTGACGTCTGCGGTTGGCGCCGCGATCGGCTGCCGGAGCGTCCCACCGGACGCCCGATGCGCATTCGACCCGACTGGGTGTGTGAGATCCTCTCCAGCAGCAACGCCGCGACCGACCAGGTCGATAAATTCCGTGTGTACGCGGCCAGCGCCGTGCCGTTCTACTGGATCGGCGATCCCGAGCGGAGAATTCTGACCGTGTATCGACTCGAGCGCGGGGAGTACACGGTGACGGTCCAGGCCAAGCTGGGCGAAACCGTGAGCGCGCCGCCCTTCGAGGCGGCAGTCCTGCGGGTGGGCCTGTTGTTCGGCGAAGATCCGGACTGACTCACTAGGGCCGAACCGTGGCGCCGACGCCGAAGCTCGGCCGAGCGAAGGGCTGGACCCGGGCCTTGCTCAGCGCCGCTCGGATGCAGGACTCGGCCGGCGTGCCGGCGGCCTTGCCCGAGACCGCAACGCTCTGCACGCGGCCGTCGGAGCCGAAGTTGATGGTGGCCCGGGACGCCTCGTCGTGACCCGCGACACACGCGCGGGCGGAGCCCATGACCGAGCCGATGGCCGCTTGGACAGCGCCGGTGGAAGGTTTGTCAGGAAGATCACCGGCGGTGGCCGCGGGCTTCATCAGCTTCGCCGCCTCGTCGTCCTTCTTGTCTTCGGCCTTGGCGACGGGCTCCGGGGCGGGCTCGGGTTTTGCTCCGGCGGCGGCGGAGGGCTCGGCGGGTTTCGTCTCGACGGCACCGCCCTTGAGCGCGGCTTTCTCACCGCCGGGGGCAGCCGCCGGCGACTCGCCTGCAGCCTTCAGAGCGAGATCATCGATGCTGACGACCCCGTCGGCGCGCGTGCTCGTTGCCGCGGGAGCTGCCATTGCCACCGGCGCGGCGCTCGGCGGCGCCGCGGCCACCGAGACTGGCGCGTCGTGGCGCTGGGCGCGGAAAACGATGGTGGCGGCGGCCGCGAGACCAAGCAGCCCGATGCCCGCCATGACCAGGGGGCCCGCTGCCGATCGCGGCGGACCACGGGTGGCAAGGGCGTGAATGGGAGCCGCGGGGCCGGCTGGGGCGGCGCTGTGTCGATCGGCCGCGGACAGGTCCATGGCGGACGCGCTCGTGCGCGCCTGCTCCGCGATGGCTGGTGCGCTCGCTCGCGCGCTGGTCGAGAGCGAGAAGCTCTCTTTGGCGAGATCGGCGGCGCCGTCATCGGCGGGGCCCGCGGCCAAGCTCATGCGTGCGAGCTCGGCCAGGCTGCGAGGTGGCGGCTCGTCTCCCCTGGCTTCGTCGCTGAATCCGGGCTCGCCGCGCTCCGCGGGCAGCGGTGCCGACAGCAGCGCGACATCCGTACCGCCCTCGGCCGATGCGTTCTCGAGCCGGTCCATGACCTTCTCGGCACCGGTGTCCCAGGACGCAGCGTCGCGTTCGGGGATGCGCCAGTCCTTCAACATCGCGTCGAAGGAACCTGGCAGCCGCGCTTCTGAGTCTGGTTTGCTCATGAGTCGCCCGATTCATCAGAGTAGCCCGCCTGCTCGAGGTGGGCCCGGAGCTTCTTGCGTGCCTCGTGCACGCGCCAAGCGATGGTGCCTTCGGGGCAGCCGAGTACAGCGGCGGCCTCGGCGTGCGAGAGGCCGTCGACTCCCACCAAGATCAGAGTCGTGCGCAGCGTCTCGCTCAGCCGATCGACGCCTTCGGCCAGGGCCCGCGCTGCCTGTCGGTCGGCCGCGAGACGGGCCGGATCTGCCTCGACGCTCTTCTTGTCGGCCAAGAGGCCTTCGATGCGCGGGTCGTCCGGCGTCGTCGCTTTGCGGCTCGTCTTGCGCGAGCGAATGGCGTTCAAAGAAAGATTCACGGCGATCCGATACATCCAAGTAAACGCCTCGCTACGGCCGTCGAAGCGGTCGAGCGCAGCGTACGCCCGGACGAATGTGTCTTGAGTCACGTCTTCAGCTTCCGCTCCGTCGCGCAACAGGTGGGCGGCGAGGCGGTAGATGCGCTTTTGGTGGCGTCGGACCAGAACGCCGAACGCCTCGCTATCGCCCTTTCGGGCCGCTTCCACCAGCTCGCGGTCACTCTTTTGAGACATGCCGATCCCGGCGGGTGTCCTTGGCCGAACAACGAGTCGGGCAAAGGCGAAGACGACGGGTCACGATAGTTCAACACCAAGCGCTTGGACAAACCGCCGGCGTGTGGCCTTGGCCTCTCCCGTCGCTTCTGCCAAGCCCTTGAGATCACGAGAGAAATACAGATGAAGCGCGCCTGCGCCTGGGCTTTGGCGCCCGCCCGTCGCCTCCAGCGCTATACCCTGGGCGCCCTGCCCATGAGCGATGAGTCCCAGAACGGTACGCAGCCCGGGGTCGTGAGCGACGCGGTCCGCGATCTCGAGAAGCAGCTCCGCGCCGAAGGTGCCCGGCGCTGGCTCCGCCGGGTGGTGGTGCTGGTGGTGCTCGTCGCGGCCGTCGTCGGCATCGGTGCGTACCGCCGCGCGACGGAGCCCCCACCGGCGCCGCGCTTCGCCAGTGAGGTGCTGGAGCAGCGTGAGGTCGTGGAGCAAGTCCAGTCCACCGGCAGCGTGAAGCCGCTGACCGAGGTGCAGGTGGGCGCACAGGTCTCCGGACGCATCGTGAAGGTGCACGTGGACTTCAACAGCACGGTCAAGAAGGGCGACCTCTTGGCCGAGATCGATCCGACACTCTACGGGGCGCAGGTGAGCCAGAGCGGCGCCCAGCTGAAGGCCGCTCAGGCGAATGCGAAACGCTCCGCGGCTCGCCTCGTGACTGCAAAGGCGGCGCTGAAGCGCCTGCAGGGGTTGAAGGCAGAGGGCATCGCCAGCCCGGCGGACGTCGAACAAGCGCAGGGGGAGCACGACGTCGCGGAAGCCGACGTTGCCGCCGCCGCGGCGCAGATCTCTCAGATCCGCGCGCAGCTGTCCGGAGCGCGCACGACGCTGGCTTATGCTCGCATCTTCTCGCCTATCGATGGCGTGGTGGTCAATCGAGCCATCGATCCTGGGCAGACCGTGGCGGCGAGCTTCGCAGCGCCGGTGCTGTTCGTGATCGCGCAAGACCTGTCGAAGATGCAGGTGCTCGCCGAGATCGACGAGGCCGACGTTGGCAAGATCCGCGAGCAGATGAAGGCCGAGGTGGTGGTCGACGCCTTCGTGGGTCAGAAATTCCAAGGCACCGTCACCCAGGTCCGCTTCAGCCCCAACAACGTCCAGGGAGTGGTGACCTACTCGGCGGTGATCGAGGTCGGCAACCCCGAGCTGAAGCTGCGGCCCGGCATGACCGCGACCGTCACCGTGCGCACCCGCGAAGCCAAGGGCGCCCTGGCTGTGCGCAACGCGGCGCTGCGCTTCCGGCCGCTCCCCGAGAAGGACGCGGAAGGCAAACCCAAGCCGGTGAAGCCGCCGCCGCCCCTCGACCCGGGCAAGGGGCGGATCTATCGCGTATCCGGCGGCGCCCGCGGCGCGGAGACGGTCGAAGATCGCGTGGTCGGTGTCGGTATCACGGACGGTGTCTGGACCGAACTGGTCGATCCGGCGGGGCTCGCTGCCGGCGAGGCCGTCGTGATCGAGCAACGCGAAGAGAAGAAGCCGAAACGCTTCGGCATGTTCTGAGGCGCATGGCCGCGCTCCTCCGGCTCCACGGCGTGTGCAAGGACTACATGAGTGGTCCCGAAGTAGTGCACGCGCTGGCGGACGTCGATCTCGAGATCGGTGCGGGTGAGCTGGTCGCGGTGGTCGGGGCGAGCGGCAGCGGCAAGAGCACGCTGATGAACATCCTCGGTTGTCTCGACCGACCCACGCGGGGGAGCTACCAGCTGGCCGGCATCGACGTGACCGAGCGCTCCACCGACCAGCGCGCGCTGGTGCGCAATCGGCTGATCGGCTTCGTCTTCCAGGGCTTCAACCTGCTGCCGCGCACGACGGCCCTCGAGAACGTGGAGCTGCCGCTGGTGTACCGCGGCGTCAGCGCCCGAGATCGCTTCCGCCGGGCCGCCCACGCGCTGGCCCAGGTCGGGTTGGCGGACCGCGTGCACCATACGCCCGCGCAGCTCTCGGGGGGGCAACAGCAGCGGGTGGCCATCGCTCGGGCGTTGGTCACGAGTCCGCCGCTCCTGTTGGCCGACGAGCCCACCGGCAACCTCGACACGCGCACCAGCCACGAGGTCTTGGCGCTGCTGCAACAGCTCTCGGAGGAGAGCGGCATCACCGTCATGATCGTCACCCACGAGGCGGACATCGCCGCCTGTGCTCGGCGCGTGATCACGGTGCGCGACGGGCGCATTTTTCGCGATGACGTGAACGAGCACCCACGCTCCGCTGCCAGCATCGAGAGCCGGCCATGAACGCCCTGGCGACGTCGCTGAGAATGGCGATTGTCGCCATGCTGCGGCAGCGGCTTCGTTCGGCCCTCACCTCGGTGGGCATTGCCATCGGAGTGGCCGCGGTGGTGCTCGTGGCCGCCCTCGGCTCTGGCGCCCGGGGCGAGATCGACAAGCAGATCCAGAGCCTCGGCTCCAACGTCATCTTCATCTTCTCGCAGCCGGCGACCAAGAGCGGCGCAAAGTCCCGAGCCAACATGGGCATGGGCCTCACCGAGCGTGACGCCGCGGTGATCCGCCGCGAGGCCACCGCCGTGACCGCGGTCACCGTCTACTCCGAGGTCAAGGCCCAGGTGGCCAGCGAGCTCGGCAACGGCAAGATCGGAGTGATGGGGGTCGACGAGAGCTACTTCGAAGTGCGCGGCTACGAGGTCGAGTCTGGGAGGAGCTTCAACGAGAGCGAGGCGCAGACCAAGGCCAAAGTCGCGTTGATCGCCACTACTGCCCAGGAGAAGCTGTTCGGCAATCAAGACCCCATCGGCCGCTACGTTCGGGTCGGCAAGCACCCGTTCCGGATCATCGGCACGCTGCGCTCCAAGGGGCAGTCTCCTTTCGAGGATCAGGACGACCGCATCCTGATCCCCATCGGGACCTGGCGCTCGCGGGTGGTGCCGACGCTGGGCGACCGCGTGCAACTGGTGATGGCGTCGGCGAAGAGCGCCGAGCATTCGTCGGAAGCGGAGCGGCAGGTGCGGCAAATCTTGATGCAGCGACACCAAATCGCCGAGGGTGAGGAGCCGGACTTTCGCATCGGTTCGCAGCAGGAGTTTCAGAAGATGCAGGAGGGCATCTTCACGGTGCTCACCGTGCTCTTGCTCTCGGTGGCCGCCATCTCGCTCTTGGTGGGCGGCGTTGGCGTGATGAACATCATGCTGGTGGGCGTGACCGAGCGCACCCGCGAGATCGGTATCCGCATGGCCATCGGGGCGAAGCCAGCCGACATCCAAGGGCAGTTCCTGCTGGAATCCATCGCGCTGACCCTGTTCGGCGGCTTGGCCGGGATAGCGATGGCGGCCGGGCTGATGCTGGGGTTCGCCAAGGACCTAGGCTTTCCGATGCAGCTCAGCGGGTCGGCCATCGCGGTGGCGCTGGGGACGAGCATCGCCATCGGGCTCACCTTTGGCTTCTGGCCCGCGCGTCGCGCCGCCCACCTCGATCCCATCGAGGCGTTGCGCCATGAGTAGGGTCTTCGGAGCGGCCTGGACCGCGCTGGTGCTCGCCCTCGGGGCGCTCCGGCGCAGCCCGCTCCGCGCGAGCCTGACCGCCTTCGGCATCCTCGTGGGCGTGGCCGCTGTCACCATCGTGGTGGCGTTGGGGGACGGCGCCACCCAGCAGATCTCGGGTCGCATCGACAGCATGGGCGAGAACGCCCTGATGGTGATGCCGGCCGACACCCTCAAGAGCGGCGTGCGCGATGAGCGAGCGGTCGGGGTCCTCACCGAGGCCGACGCCGACGCGCTGGCGGAAGAAGCCCCGGCGGTCGAGAAGTCGGCGCCGCTCTTGTTCAGCTCGGCGCAGGTGGCCTGGCGCGATGCAAACACGCCCACCATGATCGTCGGGACCAAGCGCGCGTTCCTCGACATCCGACGCTGGAAGATCGCGACCGGCGCCCTGTGGGGCGTGAGCAGCGAGACAATGGGCGAGAAGGTCTGCGTGATCGGCGTGTCGGTGAGGACCAACCTCTTCGGCGCCGAAGATCCCGTGGGGCAGGTGCTGCGCATCGGCCGTCACCCTTTTCGCATCCTGGGCGTGCTCGAGGAAAAAGGTCAGGGGCCTTTTGGAAACGATCAGGACGACGTGGTGTTGATGCCGGTCGCGACGCTGCGCGCGAAGCTCCTGTCCACGCTGCCGGGTCAGGTGGGGCGCATCTTGCTGCAAGGCACGACGCCGGACTCGGCCGCCGAGGTCGAGCGGCAGGCGACGGCCATCTTGCGCCAGCGTCATGGGCTCACCGAGGGCGCCGAGAACGACTTCCGCATCCGCAGCCAGGAGGACTTCCGGCGCCGGCAGGAGGGCATCCTGGGCACCCTGCGCACGCTGCTGCTGTCCGTCGCTTTGGTCAGCCTGATCGTGGGCGGCATCGGCGTGATGAACATCATGCTGGTCAGCGTCACCGAGCGCACCCGCGAGATCGGCATCCGCCTGGCCATCGGCGCTCGCGAGATCGACATCTTGTTCCAGTTCTTGGTCGAGGCCGTGGTGCTGTCACTGCTCGGCGGCGCAGCGGGCGCGTTGCTTGCGGTCGTCGCGGTCGGAGCCATCGCCAAGGCGCTGGGCTGGGAGATGGGGGTATCCACCGACGCGCTGGTGGTGGCGCTGGTCACGAGCACGACGCTCGGCGTGACCTTCGGCTTCTTCCCCGCACGGCGCGCGGCGCGCCTCGATCCCATCGTGGCGCTGCGGCGGGAGTGAAGGGAGGCTCAGCCGCCTTCGAGCTTCTTCTTGAGCAAATCGCCCAGGGTGCCGAAGCCGCCTTCGCGCTGGAGCTGCTGGCGGTACTCGCGGTGCGCGCGGCGCTCTTCGTCCTCGTGCATCGCCTTGACGCTGAGCTTGGGCTCACCGCGACGAGGATCGACCTCGAGCACCCTGACGTCGATCACCGAGCCCGTCTTGAAGCCCTTGCGCAGATCGGTGCCGCGGGGCGTTCCGGTCTGACCTGCCGGCAAGAAGCCGCGGGCGCCGCGACCCGTCACGCCGAGGATGCGCACGATCAGACCCGAAGCCTCGTGCTTGAGGATCTCGACCTTGACCGTGGCGCCCCGGGTGACCTTCTGAGGTTCCTCGTTGGCGCGCTCGGGCGACGGCGCCGGGTGGAGGGCGATCTTCTTGGTGCGGGGATCGAAGCTGGCGACGACCGCCTCGATCTCTTGCCCTTCCTTGAGCACCTCGTTCGCGTGTTCGATGCGCGTGAGTGAGAGATCCGAGATGTGCATCAGACCCTCGACGCCCGGCTCGAGCTCGACGAACCCACCGAAGTCCAAGACCCGGAGCACCTTCCCGCTGTGGCGGGAGCCTGTCGCGTATTTCTCGCGGGCGGCAGCCCAGGGGTCTTCGAGCAGAGCCTTTCGGCTGAGCCAGATCTTCGCCTTCTCGTCGATCTTGAGGATCTTGACCTCGAGCTCTTCGCCGGGTCGCACCAGCTCGCTCATCTTGGCGCGCGCGTCGTGGCTCGCCTCCGAGATGTGCACCAAGCCTTCGAGATTCTCCGCCTCGGGCAGCGCGACGAAGGCGCCCCACTCCACCACCGTGCGCACGACGCCCTTCAGGACCTGGCCCTCGGTGAGCAGGGTCAGCGCGTGTTTCCTGCGCTCGTGGGCCTCTGCCTCGAGCATTGGCCGGCGTGAGACCACCACGTCCCGGCCGCCGCTCTTGAATTGGACGACCTTGAACTCGAGGTGCTGGCCCACGAGCCCGGAAAAATTCGCGTTTTGCGGGTGTAGATCGAGGCCGGAGGCGGGAGCGAAGGCGCGCAACCCCGCGATGTCCACTTCGACGCCGCCCTTGATCACGCCGGTGACCAGGCCCGAGATCAGCGAGCCGTCCTTCGACGCCGCTTCGACGGCCGGCTTGATTTCTTCCTCGCGCAGCGGCTTGCGAGTCAGTACCACCAGGCCGCCGCGTGCGCCGTCGTTGTGCACGCGGGCGACGAAGCGATCGCCGACGCTCGGCACCAGGTCGTCGGCCTCCATCTCGGTGCGATCGAAGATCGCCAAGGCCTTGCCGGCCAGGTCGATCATGATCGCCGTGTCGAGCACCGCGGTGACCTTGCCAAAGACCTCTTCGCCGACGTGGAAGGGAGTTCGTTCAGTGGCGGGCCGATGGGACCGACTCCGGTCCTCGCGCGCCGAGGCGTCCCCGGATCCGTCTGCCGCGGCGCCAGGCTTCTTCTTCTTGCGGCGACGCTTCTTCTTCTTGCCGGGTTCGCCGGGCGCGGCGTCGCCGGCTTCGACCGAGTCTGCGTCTCCGCCTTCGCCTTCGGTCTCGCCTTCGGTCTCGCCGTCGCCTTCGTCAGCCGTCGCGGGACCGGCCTCGGATTCGACTTCGGGCGAAGCGTCGCTCGCGCCGGACGGCGCCGATGCCTCGGCGTCCGCCGGCGTGACATCGGGCGCGGGGCGAGGCTCACTGGCCTCGGCCGGCGAGGTTTCCGCTGCGGGGGCTGGTTCGGCGCCAGAATTGTCCGACTCAGCGCCCTTCGGCGGCGAGTCGGGGGCGGGGGATTCGATCTCGGAGGACATGAGGGACCCGATCGGGGACCGGCCCTATAGCCCGTGTTTTGGCGCCTGCCAATGAGAGCCTGCCCCGAAAAGCACGAGGCCGCGATCGCAGGGTCACGATCTGGAAATTGGCAAGTGCCGGTTGACCCCGCCGCTGCGGTCGATCTGCACTCCTCCGGCGGCCGCGGCGTTGTCGCGGTCGAGCTGCACGATCAACCGATCGGCGAGCTCCACGAAGGCCTTGGCCACCTCGGATCCCGGCGACGCTTGCACCAGAGGCGTGCCGGCGTCACCCCACTCGCGCACGCTGGAGTGCATCGGGATCTGCCCGAGCAGGGGGGCCCCGGCCATTTCCGCGACCTTTGCGCCCCCTCCGGACCCGAAGGGTTCGTGGCGTTTGTCGCACCCGTCGCAGATGAAGTAGCTCTCGTTCTCCACTACTCCGGTGATCGGGATGCCGACCTTCTGGCACATGCTGACGGACTTGTAGACGTCTTGCAGCGCGACCTCTTGGGGGGTGGTGACGATGACCGCGCCGTTGGTGCGGAGCTGCTGCGACAGGGTGAGCGCCACGTCGCCGGTGCCGGGCGGCAAATCGAGCAGCAGGTAGTCGAGCTCGCCCCAGTCCACGTCTTTCAGGAACTGCAGCAGGGCGCCGTGCAGCATCGGGCCGCGCCAGACGATGGCGGCCTTGGGATCGTCGAGCAGAAAGCCGATGCTCATGAGCTTCACACCGAAGCGCTCGAGGGGCTTGATGCGTTTGCCGTCGGTCATGGGCTGGCCGGAGATTCCGAACATGGTCGGCACGCTCGGGCCGTACATGTCGGCGTCGAGCAGCCCCACGCGATAGCCGCGCCGAGACAGCGCCAGGGTCAGGTTGGCCGCGACGGTGCTCTTGCCGACGCCGCCCTTGCCGCTCATCACCAAGACGACGTTCTTCGCGCCGGGGACGGGATCGCCTTCGGAGATGGGGCGACCTGAAACGGGACCGGGCGATTCGTTGCTAGACATGACGGCGAGTCCGTAGGGCGGAAGCCAGCGTTCGTCAAACGTCGCGCCACAAAACACTTCCGGCGCGCATCCCACGGAGGGACACGCGCCGGAGCGTGCATTCTAGTGCTGGTCGCTTACTTGACCGAGGCGACGATGCTGCCGGAGACCGTCACGGACTCCTTCACGTCGTCGGCGGCGTCAGCCGCCGCGGCGATGATGGCCGGGATGCAGGCGGCCTTGATGTCGACCACTGCGTCCACGTTGGCCGTGAGGTTCGCGGCGATCTTGCCCATGCCCTCGAGGCGGGCCTTGAAGCCGTAGATCACGCCCAGGTTCGCCTTCAGGGTCGCCTGGAGCTTGCCCGCCGCTTGAGCGTCAGCCGCGCCCGAGAAGGTCACGCTGATCTGAGGCGGCCGGCACTCGGCCTTGGCCTGGACGCTGGCGTCGCAGTTGGCGTCGCACTTGGCGTCCACCGAGCAGCCGCCCTTGAGCTCGCCGCCGGTGCACTTGAGCGGCTCGTAGTCCGCACTGCAGGTGCCGTCGCACTTGACCGACGCGGTGGCCGTGCCCGTGCAGCTCGCACTGCAAGAGCCCTTGCAGCTGCCCGAGCAGGTCGCCTTGGGAGCGGTGACGGAGCACGAGCCCTTGCACACGCCCTTGCAGGTGCCGTCGGCCTGGATTCCGGTGCCGGTGCCGGTGCCCGAGGCCTCGCAGGTGCCTTCGCACTTGCCTTCGCACTCGACGCCGCCCTCGGCCGTGCACTCGCCGGTGCACTCGCCCGAGCAGGTGCCTTCGCACTTCAGCGTCGCGCCCGCCTTGGCGGTGCACTCACCCTTGCACGCCACTTCGAGGCTGCCGCCCTCGCAGGTCGGCGGCGTGGCCTTGAGATCGCACTTGCCGTCCACCGAGCACTTGGCCTGGCAATTGGCCTTTGCGCTGAGCGAGGCCTCACACACCGGCGGCGTTACCGAGATGGTGAGCGTTCCCTTGGCCGTCGCCTTGAACGAGCCGATGGCGGTCGTCGCAGCGGTGCACCAAGCCTTCATCTTCGCGCGCTTGTCTTCGGTCGCTTCCGCGGCGTCCTGGGTGGCCGAGTCCACGTCCAGATCCTGCGCGATGGAGCGGCAGGCGGCGGTCAAGTCGCCCACGGCAGCTGAAGCGATGCCGGCGAAATCTGCCACGGCCTGGGCGCTCACCTGCGCGCTGGCGCTCCCGCCGATGTCGGCCGAGATGTTGCCGCCCACCTGGAACTCGGTGCAGCAAACCGCGCCCTGCGCCTCTTCAATCTTGTCACAGCCGCTCATCGAGGCCAGCAGGCCCGCGCCGACTAGGGCAGCCGCCCCAAATACCGTGGTCTTCATCATGATAAAGCTCTCCTATTGATTCAGTCGTGGCCGTCCGCCGGATGCTCCCCCGGCCGGACCCAGCCGTTGGACGACGGGCCCCTGAAGCGCATGCAATGCAGCGCCACGGGCGGGCTCGTACGACGAAACTAGCGGCGTGGCAATACGGCGGGCGCGGCCCAGGTCCCCGCTACCACGCCTGGGCTACGGCTCACTCCGGCCAGCAGCCGGGCTTGGTGTACGGGGACTTCTTGCCCTCGAGGATATCGGCGCCAATGCACTTTTTGTAATATGGGCTCGTCGACATTTTCGACCCGCCATAGCAGTTGGTCGCGATGCCGCTGGGCGAGGTCGGGCAGCCGCCGCCCACGCACAGCGTGTCTTGGGTGAGCTGGAGGCCAGTGCAGTCGCAGCTCGGCGTGATGTCCACGCAGTAGCGCTCGCCGGTGTAGTCCGAGCCGGTGCAAAACCCGGTGGGGCAGTCGGCGTCGTCCACGCAAGGTTCGCAGGTCTTGCCGGTGCCTTTGCAGGCGCCGAAGCGGTGCGCGCAGGTCGGCTTGCCGAGGGCGGTGTCGTGCACGGCGCATTCGGCCGCGCTGCCCCACACGCAGGCGTTGGACTGCGCAGGCTCGCAGAGCACCGTGCAGTACTTGTGGCCCTTGCCGTCGCTGGCGCAGATCTGGTTCGGCTGCGTGCGGCAGTCGTCGTCGTTCTGGCACTCGGAGCAGAACGAGCGCTTCATGCAGATGTTGCGCAGCAGGCTGGTGGCGCCGCACGAGTATTCTTTCCCGGCACCGATGTCGTCAGCTGCCACGCAGCCCCCGCCGGTGGCGCCGGTGACCCCGCAGGCGTCCGCGCAGGGCTTCTTGCTGGTGCGCAGGGCCTGGCACTCGTAGCCCGCGGCGCAGTCGCCGTCGGCCTTGCAGCCCGTATCGGTGCAGTAGGCGTCGACGTCACCGACGCCGGCGCCGATGCAGACGAAGCCGGCGGCTTCGTCGCATTCCTTCGCTGTCGAACCACCCGGACACGACGTGCCAAACTGCCCCTTGGGATAGGTGGTGCCCTTGACGCAGGCGAGCACGTCTTGTCCTTCGGCGGTCTTGGCTGACTTGCACTCGCCCACGCTCGCGCAGTCCGAGTGGGTGGCGCAGCCGACGTAGGCGCAGGCGCCGCTCACGCAGCCCAGGTTCAGATCGCCGTCGCACTCGCTCGACTTCTGGCACGCCTCACCGAGGCCCAGGCGCTTGTCGCCCTTCTCGCAGAAGTTCTTGGTCGGGTCGCCGCTCGGATCCTTGACGCAAGCGCCCGGGATCTCCGCGCAGGCCGCGTTCGACGTGCAGCCCGTGAGCTTGCAGGTCCCCGCCAGGCATTTGTAGCCGCGCAGCGCGTCGCACTGATCGTCGGCCGCGCACTGGGTATCGTACTGGCCGAGCAGCTTGCCGCCCTTGGTGAAGGGCGCCCAGGCGCAATACTGACCCGCCGTGCCGTCGTCGGTGTTCAGCGCAAAGCAGTACTTGCCCGCTGGGCAGTCCTTGACCGGATCGGCGCAGGTCTGGCCGCAGGAGTTGCCCACGCACTTCATGCCTTGCGCCGCGCAGACGGCCTCGGAGCACTTCTGCTGGCACTCGCCGTTGACGGTCACCCCTTCGCAGGGCGTGGCTTCGTCGCCGCCGCAGGCCGCGAGGCCGAGCGTGGACACGGCGAGCAGTCCGACCAGCATCCCGAGGGCACGCCGTACGCGGCGGCCCAGTCCCTTGTCCGACCCCAGTCTCGAAGTGATCATGCTGACCTTCCGCTCTGCCTCGGACCCAAGGGCCCCGGATGGGGCTCGCCCTTAGCGCGGCGCGCCCAGCGCGGGAAGCCCGCGCGTCGCTTGACGGGATAGCCGCTCCCGCTCATGCTCCCGGCGGGTCTAGCACATTCCCGGGAGGCTACCCATGAAGACGATACTCGCGAGCGTCGGCGTTCTCACCCTCACCAGTTTGACGGCCTGCGGCTCCGACGCGGGCGACCCTCCGAAGCAGGGCGACTTCGATCACGGCACGGTGGTGACCGTCGGACCCGACGGGGGTTCCAACGTTACCAAGCCACCCTTCGCCCACTACGAGTACCCCGCGGCGCCCTACGGCTCGCAATTGGACTCGGTCATCGCGCCCCTCCAGCTGCTCGGGTGGAACGCGCCCGGTGACTCCAACTACGACACCGAGGCGTTGGACGAGGTGGGCATCGGCCAGTTCTACAACCCCGACGGCAGCAAGCCCTGGAAGCTGATCTGGGTGAACGCGTCGGCGGTGTGGTGCGGCCCCTGCAACGCCGAGTACGCACAGATGCGGGACGAGGACACCTACGAGAAAGAGCTCAAGCCGCGCGGCGTCGCCGTGATCGGCACGCTGATGGAGAACGCTGCGAGTCCGCCCGGGCCCGCGAGCCCGACCAACATCAAGGCATGGGGCGAGAAGTACAAGGTGAAGTTCCCGCTCGCCGTCGATCCGGCCTTCAAGATGGGGCAGTACTTCGAGCAGGCGACGATCCCTGGCGGCGTCCTGGTCGACGCCAAGACCATGAAGATCGTCACCAAGCTCTCGGGCGGCGCGGTCACCGGACCCAACGGCGTGCTCGCGGAAATCGACGCAGCCCTCGCCAGCCTCCCTCAATGAGGCCCATCGCCATCGCGCTCCGCGCCGCCGTGATGCTCGGAGCGCTCGGTTGCGCGAGCTGTAGCGGCTCGACTCCCGGAGCCGCCGGCGCCCAGAGCGGCGGGGCGCGCCCCCCGGATTTCGAGCTCTCGACCCTCGACGGCAAGACCGTTCGGCTCTCGGATCACCTGGGCAAAGACGTGGTCTTGATCGACTTCTGGGCCACGTTCTGTGATCCCTGCCTGGCCTCGATGCCGCACCTCGACGAGGTCTACAAGAAGCACAAGGACAAGGGCTTCGTGGTGCTCGGCATCTCCATCGACGGCCCGGAGTCCATCGCTGGGGTCAAGAGCACCGTCTCGAAGCTCGGGGTTTCGTTTCCGATCTTGCTCGATCAAGAGACCCGCGTGGTCGCCCTCTACAATCCCAAGACCAGCGCGCCCTTCAGCGTGCTGATCGGGCGCGATGGCGGCATCATCGCGAAGAAAGAGGGCTACACCACCGGCGACGCGAGCGCGGTGGATCGCGACGTCGAAGCGGCCCTCGGGATCAAGTAGTCCGGCGGGCTCGACCTGCGCGCCGGCAGCCCGCGCTCACTTCGGGATGTTCAGGGTCGCGCAGCCGAACACGACGTTGATCTTGCTGCCCTGCGCGGCGCCGGTCACCTCGGCGCAGCTCGCGGGGCAGAGCTTGATCGTGGTCGGTGTCTTGTTGTCGTTGTAGTACCAGCCGCCCAGCGTCCCGTCGCAGGCCGCTGCGTCGTTGACGTGGTAGATCGTCTTTGGCGTTCCGCTGGCCTGGTCGACGAACTCGACGTTCACCTTGTTCGGATCGAGGGTCTTGCCGGGCTCCGGCGCCGGGATCGTCCACTCGCAGGCCAGGGGCTTGGCGCCGGCGATGATCTTCTTGGCCAGCTCGTCGAAGACCTTCTGGAAGGTCTGCGCGCAGGCTTGAGTCTGTCCCGGGGGGCAGTTGCAGATGTCGCCGTGCACTCCTCCGGTGGTGTTGACGATCTGCTTCCAGACCTGGCCGATGTTGGCGGCGTTCGAGCACTGCGAAAACGAGTAGATCGACGACAGCTTCCACATGCGGCCCCCGGCGCCGTCTTTCATCATCGGGTCGAGGTTGGTGAAATCCGTGATGAAACCGCTGGGGTTGTCGTCGTATTTTCCGGCGTTGCCCGAGCTGTTGGGGTTGTTCTTGGAGTCGTCGTCGGTGACGACCACGACGTATTTGAACACGCCGGGCCGCAGCATGAACTTGTAGTCGGGGAAGAGTTGCACCAGGCGCAAGGCGGCGTCGACGCTCTCGACGACGCCCGTCGGGTGGTGCCAGAAGTTGGGCAGCTTGGTGTCTGAGCCCGCCGACGGGCACAGTCCCGACCCGAGGGGCGCGGGCACGCAGATGCCCGGCAGGATCAAAAATGGGTAGGCCGCCAGCATCACCACGTGCACGTCGATCCCGGTCGCGGAGATCTGCTGACTGAAGGCGTTGATGTTGGCCTGAACGGCGGCCGCTTCTTCGACCATGCTGCCGGAGGTGTCGACGGCCCAGATGATGTCCGCGGGCTCGTAGGTCTGCTTCGCTTCGTCCGTGTAGGTGGAACATCCGGAGTCGCCGATGTCGCCGCCGGAGCCCCCAACGCCCGAGTCGAAATTGACGCTGCCACCGTCGCCGGACGTGCCGCCGACGCTGAGCCCGCCGCTGCCGCCGGACCCTGAGCTGCCGCCGCCGGGAGCGCCGCCCGCGTTGTCGCCGTCGCCCGCGCCGCCGCTCGCGGAGCAGGCTGCCGCCAGGGCGAGCCCCACGAAGATCCCACCTGCTCGTCTCGAGGCTGTCATCCGGAACTCCTCCCACCCAGCATGCTGGCTGATGCGCCCTATTCTGTCACGGAAGCACCCCGCACGAGCGGTCGCTTTGGGGGCGCGTTCGCCGACACGCGCACGAAGCGCGTTGCGAGCAACACCGCCGCGACGCTGAGCCCGGCGATCATCCCGATCCACATGCCTTTGGGCCCGAGGCCGGCGCCGAGCGCGAGGCCGGCGCCGAGCGGAATGCCTACGCCCCAGTACGCGAGGGCAGCCAGCAGCATCGGCCGGCGGGTGTCCTTCAGGCCGCGCAGGGCGCCGTTCGAGAGCACCTGGGCGCCGTCGGGGAATTGGAAAGCCGCGGCGTAGGCGATGAGGCCGGTGGCCAGGGTGCCGACGGCGACGTCCCTCGAGTAGAGCGTGACCACCGAGTGTCGGCCCAGGATGAGCGCCGTGGCCGTCACGGCCTGCGTTCCGAGCATGACCACGAAGCCTGCGAGGGCGGCGCGTCGGATCCCGAGGCTGTCGCCCGAGCCCACGGCGTGTCCAACACGCACCGTCGTGGCCTCGGCCAACCCGAGCGGGATCATGAAACAGAGACTGGCCACGTTGATGGCGATTTGGTGCGCCGCGGCGGGGACCTCGCCGAGCCTGCCGATGAGCAGCGAGGCGAAGATGAAGAGGCTGCCTTCCATCAGTACCGTGAAGCCGATCGGAGCTCCGACCGCGAGCAGCTCCCGGATCTCGGCCTGGCGCGGCGGATCGAAGCGACTGAAGAGGCCGTACTCGCGGAAGCGCCGCGCCTTCGCCAGATACAGCGCGAGCGCGATGGCCTGGAACCACATGACCACGGCCGAGGCGATGCCGAGGCCCTTGGCCCCGAGCTCCGGCAGACCGAAGGCGCCGAAGGTCAGCGCGTAGCCGGTGGGCACCAGCAAGAACAGCCCCGCGATCGCCAGCACCATCGAGGGCAGCGTGTGGTGCAGCCCGTCCGCCAGGTAACGAAGGCATAAAAAGAGCGTGAAGCCCGGAAGGCCCCAGCGGACGCCGTGCAAGAAGCCGGTGGTGCCCGGGGCGATCTCCGGCGAGATGCCCATGAGTCCGAGCGCGCTGGGCACGAAGGTGAGGTAGGCGAAGAGCAGCGGCCCGAAGCCGAGCGCCACCCACAGCGCCTGGCGGAAGAGCGGGCCGATCTCGTCCCGACGCCCGGCGCCTGCGAGCTGGGACACCGCGGGCGGCACGCTCATCAGGGTGCCGAGCACGACCGTGAGCGGCAGCCACATCAGGGCGCTCCCGATGGTGACGGAGGCCAGGGTGCGCGTGCCGTGATGACCCGCGATCACGCTGTCTACGAAGCTGATGAGGCCGGTGGAGAAATGGCCGAGCACCAGCGGAGTCGCGAGAGAGACAGTCGTGCGAAGCTCGCGACGAAAGCTGTGGATCAGAACCTCACCGTGGCATCGATGCGCGCGCCCTCGAAGGCTGGGTAGATGCGGCAGACCCCGCCCACGCAGCGCAGCGCGCCGCGGCGCTGGCCGACGAAGCCGCTCACGCTCGACGACTGCGTGATCTTGTAGGCGACCTGGCCGTTGAAGTAGGTGTCGGGGACGGCGGGGTTGGTGCTGTATTCCACCCCGAAGGCCGCCGAGAGGTAGGGGGCGAAGTCCACACCGGTCAGGTGCTGGCCTTCGAACCACGGGTGCTCGGGGCCGCCCACGACCTGGTGCCGCCGCCGGTGCCAGCCCTGGAGCTGCAGCGAGAAGGGCCCGCCGAGGTGTCGGATCACGTCGTAGCGCGCGTAGCTCTCCTGGTAGTACAGGTGGGTCTGGGCGCCGGTGGTGGTGGAGATCTCTTCTTCGGCCTGGTCGATGCGTGCGCCGACCGTGAGGTTCGCGCGGCTCTTGCGCTTCTGACTGGTGATCTCCATCCCGGTCGCCAGATCCCAGACTCGATTCAGGTTGGCGTCGGCGGTGTCGCAACGCTCATTGAGGGAGCGCTCGGCCCAAGTTCGATAGTGCCCGACCCAGGCGAACACGCTCTCGTCCTTGCCGAGGTGAACGTCGCCCTTGAGGCGACCGCCGGTGACGCAGGTGTTGAAGCCCTCGAACTCGGAGTCGACCCAGAAGGCCTCGGTGGTCGGCGGCGCGCTGTACTGAACCAAGGAGAACTCCCGGGCCCGCGCCGTTTCCACGTTGGCGGCGAGGGCAAAGAAGCGTCGGTAGTGCTTGCCCTCGAAGCTGAAGCTCAGTGGATCCGTGATCAACGTGGCCGCCGCGTAGACCGCGTAGCCCTTCTTGCCGCCCAGCAGCTCGCCGCCGGAGCTCGCCGAGTCCCGGTCGGCGTCGTCCAGGCTCTGCATCGCCACCTCGACGTAGCCGTCGCCGTGGCCGCCGAAGTCGGCCACCTCGATGGACTGGCTGCCGGTGAGCACGGTGTCGGCCTGGCGGATCACGTCCGAGGTCAGCGGAGCTTGGCGCCGCAGGAACGAAGCCTGAGTGCCGAGCTTGAGGCCCTCGGGCGCGATCTCGATTTGCGCGGCGGCCAGGCGATCGGGCGAGTAGCTGGGGGAGGCCCGCAGGAAGTCGGTGTCCACCGCTCGGGGCATGCCGGCCTCGGTGGCAACCAGCCAGCTCGGGGTCACGCTGTCGTGCACGCCCAGGTATCGGCCGCTGGACTCGTCGATGCGCAGCGGGTTCATCTCGCCACCCAGGGCCGTGAGCCGGAGCTTGAGCGGGCCGGCGTTCACGCGGCCGGTCACGCGGGCGCCGCGGACCGTGGTGTCGCTCGCCAGCTCGTCCATCTTGCGCACGCTGAGCACGAAGCCGCGCCCGAGGGAGGCGTAGAAGTCTCCGGCCGTCAGCTCGACGTCGCGCGTGGTGTAGCCGACGTAGTATTTCGACGGGTAGACCCAGTTGATGTAGCGGTTCGACAGCTCGGCCCCAGCCTCGTCGAACTTTTGGCGGAAGAGCTGGGCATCGCCGAGGCCGCCGCCCGCGGGCCGTGTCTCGACCACGTCGAGGGCGATGGCCTCGGGGTAGGGCGACCGATAAAACCAGGCGTTGTCGATGCGGAGCCCGGCGGTGACCTTGCCCCAAGACGCCTGCAGGTTGAGGCGATTGTACCACATGCCCCACTCGTCGTTGGCGCGGGTGGGCACGTCGAGCGGGCGCGTGTCGCGGTTGTCGAAGTTGTAGAGCACGCTGGTCGCGTTGGTCACGTCCAGGTGCACCGCGTCGTCGCCGATCTTGCCCGGCTCGAGGGCGTGCGCCGGGGACGAGAGCGTGATCCCCAGCGCTGCCGAGAGGGCGGCGTGACCGAGCCGGCTGCGCATCGGGCTACTTTCCGCGCTTGTCGAGCTCGCCCTCGACGAAGGGCCAGATGACTTCGCCCTTGTCGCCGGTCGTGCCGAACAGGACCTTCATGGTCTTGGCGTCGACGACGAGGTTGAGCGGCGCCGTCTGATCGACGCCGAAGGTGCCGCCGAGTTGGTTCTCGGGGTCGAGCACGAAGGGGAAATTGGTCTCGTAGGTCTTGGCCCAGGCCACCAGGTGCTTGTCTTGCGCGGGGTTGAAGTTGCCGTCTTCGAACAGCGCGCTCAATGCCACGAAGCCCCGAGGCGCGAGGCTCGCGGCGTGCTCGCCGAGGGAAGGGCTCTTGCCGGTGCCCGCGTGCTCGTTCTTGCAGGCGCCGCACCAGCCCGCCGCGGTGTTGAGCAGGATCAGCTCGATCCCCTTGCTGCCATCCGGGTCGTAGAAGTCCGCGAGCGCTACGGGCACGAGCTTGGCCAGGTCGTAGCCCTCGGCCATGGGGTCGAGCCAGCCCTTTTGGAACTGGATGTTGGCGATGGGCCGGCCGATGTCGCTTTTGATGTCTTTGGCGTAGGGCCCGCTCGGATAGCCCGCCGTCGAACCCGAGTCGTCCTGCAGCAGGTAGTCGGGGATGTCGGGGCGGTTGGTCCCGCAGGCCGCTGCGCCGAGCGCGAGCGCTGCGACGAACCCGCAGGGGCGAACGCGGACTCGCATCACTTCTTCTTGATGCCGAAGACGCCCAGGACGGGAACGCCCTCGCCGTCGTGGGTGACGACGCTCTTGCCGTCGGAGCTCACCTTGCCCCCGCTGACCTTGGCCCAGCCCCCGTAGGGCGCCCACAGTTTGTCTTCGCTCGCCTCCACGCCGTGGAGCCAGAACTCGACCTCGGTGTCCGCTGCCCAGCCGGCGGTGTTCGGTACGCTCAGCCCGCCGTGCGGGCAGAGCTCGGTGTTGATGGGCGTCGTGCCCACGATGATCTCGAAGCCGGCGCTCTTGTCTACGGCCGGCGGAGCCTTGGCGATGGGCACCTCCGCAGCGCGGAATTTCTGGAGCTCGGGCGTGTCGAAGGTCAGCTCGTCGATAGTGATCTTTGGCGCCCGCCGCCAAGGTCAGCACGACGCCGCTGCTGGTCGCGGACCCGCCGGGCGTCAGCGCGACGCCTTGCGCGACATCCGGTAGCTTGGCGGTCATCACGGTGCCGACGTTGTGCTTGGTGGTGCCCGCAGGCAGGAGCTGCGCGAACTTCACGAACCCGATGCCGTCGCCGTATTTGAACGCGGGCAGCTTGAAACTATCCGTCGAGGTCAGGCCCGGCGTGCAGAAGCCCGTTCCCTTGTCCGAACACACGACGCCCTGGTCGGTGGTGCTGCCGTTGATGCAGAGATCGAGACCACAGAGCTGAACGCCGACGTTTGCGGCTGGCGCGCCTCCGAGATCCAGAATGGTGGCGGTGAGCTCTGCGACCGGCTGCTGGGGGGCGCTCGAGGGGAAGCCCGGACCTTCGGAACACGAAGTGCTTCCGCCGCTTCCGCCTGCGCCCCCGGAACCGCCCGAGCCGCCGGTCGAGACGGTGCCGCCGCTGCCACCCGCACCGCCGCCGGAGCCACCACCGCTGTCGCCGGAGCTGCAACCGCAGATACCGACGCTGGAGAAGAGCAAGAACGCGGAGGCCAGTCGGAGGGATGAAGTCATGATCACCTTGATGCGCCCACCCGCTGAGCCTTGCGCGCGGGGCGGCCTGTATCTTTACCAGTTGGGCCGGCGTTGGCCAGGGCCGTTGGGCCGCGGTCGGCGATTTTCCCGGCGAAACCCGCACCGGAAGCGCCCGCCGCAGGCCGCGACGGGTGGGCGCTGGGGATTCTTGCTCCGAGGCGCGTCCCTGGCGCGCGGCTCAGGTGCCGGCGATGGTCATCTTCGAGACGCGGAAGGTGGGTGCGGCGGTGCTCGTCTTGAGGTCGAGGTCGTTGCCGATCACGTCGATGTTCTCGAGCATGGTGTTCAGGTTCGATGACACCGTCACTTCGCTCACCGGGAACGCTAGCTTTCCATCTTCGATCCAGAATCCGACCGCTCCCCGCGAGTAGTCGCCGGTGATGGCGTTGAAGCCGAAGCCCATCATCTCGGTCACGTAGAGACCGCGTTCGGTGCTGGCGATGATTTCTTCCCGAGTCGAGGTGCCCGGAGAGAGGATGAAGTTCGAGGTGCTCGGTCCGATGGATCCGCCGGAGACGGCCGCGCTGCCGGTGCTTCGCGAGCCGAGCTTTCGCGCGCTGTACGAGTCGAGCAGGTAGGTCTTCAGGACGCCGTCCTGGACGACCACGTTGCGTCGCGAGGCCAGGCCTTCGCCGTCGTAGGGGCGAGAGCCGGGACCTCGCACGATCAGCGGGTCGTCCACCATCGTGACCAAGGGACTCGCGACGGGCGTGCCCTCGCGACCGACCAGATAACTCGACTTCCTCCAGATGGAGCCGCCCAGAATGCAGCCGGCGAAGGTTCCGACGATGGATCGTGCGATCTCGGGATCGAAGATCACGGCGGCCTCCGCCGTCGGGACCTTGCGAGCGCCGAGCTTTGCCAGGGTTCGCCGCGCTGCTTCTCGTCCGACCTCTTCATCGGGGTCGAGCTCGGCGAGGTGGCGCCGCGCGCTCCAATGGAAACCACGACGGCGCTTGCCGCCTTCGTCTTCGGCTACGGGAGTCACGACCACGGACGCGTAGGAGCCGCGCTGGAACCCCGAGAACCCGTTGGAGATCACCCGCGCGCTAGCCCCCGTGGTGCGCGAGAAGGTCGCGCCTTCACTGAGCGTGATGCGCGGATCGAACTCCATTGCCGCTCGCTCTGCGCGCCGCGCGCGCTCCAGCGCCACCTCGGCGGTGATGGTCTCGACGGACGGATCGTACAGCTGCAGATCCGGGTACGGCTCCGTGGCCAGATCTTCCGGAGCCGCTGGTCCGGCGCAGGCGTCTGCCTCCGAGAGCTCAGCCAGCATCAGCGCGTCGCTCACGCACCGGGCGATCCCAGCTTCCGAGAGATCGCTGGTTGACGTGACCGCCACGCGTTGGCCCCTGATGACCCGCAACGACACGCCACGGTGTCCTGCCTCTTCGACCAACTCCGGCTCGCCCAAGCGCACCTTGACGCTGAGCTCCCAGCCGGCGCGGGCGGTTGCTTCTGCGGAGTCGGCGCCGAGGGAGCGGGCGCGTTCAACCAGGTTGGAGGCCAAGCCGAGGAGATCGTCGCGGTCGTTGTTCATTGCTGCGGGCGGGAGCGTCGCAAGGTCCACGCTGCAAATCAATCACGGCGCAGGGCTTGGCCCGAACGCCGGAGCCAGATCACCGTGATGGCCGCGCCCGCGAGCAGGATCAGAGTCATGCCCAAGAGCGCGTATCCGAGCGGGCTGCCCGCCACCGGCCGGGTGCCGAAGTCCCCGTGGAACTGGACGTAGCTGGCCTGGACACCGAGCCGGGGCAGGGTCGAAAGGACGAGCGCCGAGGCGACGAGGGCCGGCACGGCGAGCAGCCGCAGAAGCGGCCCGGTGCGTTTCGCGCGGACGTGGCGCGCGGTTCGAGCAAATCCCAGCGGCACGCTCGCCGCGTCCAGCAGCACCCACGCGGTGTCCACGCTCCCTGGCAGGCGTTGGCTGTCGATCCAGTAGGCGTAGGACCAGTCCGGTGCAAAGGCGAGGAAGTAGCCGGCGACTGGCGCGTAGACCAAGAGCCCGAACAAAGACACCACGGTCAGGGTCCGAGCGGAGATGGATGCGTCGCGCGACAGCTCGTCTGCCGCGACCCAGGCGAAGAAGGCACCGAGCAGAAATCCGACGAAGGGCGCGGCGAGGGCGGGCACGACCCGCGCAGAATGGCACGCCCCGTGTCCTCCGTCACCCGCCGGCCGAGGTCGACGCGGAATCGGTCGTGCACTATTAACCGGCATCAATGAACCCGGATCGTCTGAAGGAGCTCCTCGAACGCGTGCGCGGTGGAGACACCGACGTCGCGGCCGCGCTCCGCGAGCTCGAGCACCTTCCGTTTTCCGATCTCGGCTACGCCCGGGTCGACCACCACCGCGCGCTGCGCATGGGCATGCCCGAAGTCGTCCTCGGGCAGTCCAAGACGGCCGCACAGATCGCCGGCATCGCTAGGCGCCTGATCGACGCAGGGCAGAACGTGCTCGTGACCCGCGTCGATCCCGAGAAGGTGCCCGAGATCCGGGCGGCCGTGCCGGAGCTCTGCCACGCTTCGATGGCCCGCGTGCTGACCCACGACACCAACCCAGTGAAACTCCGTACCAGCCGCGTGGTGCCCATCGTGACCGCCGGCACCAGCGATCTTCCAGTCGCGGAGGAGGCAGCTGAGACGCTGCGCATGGCAGGTGTGCCCTTCGAGCGCGTGTTCGACGTGGGCGTCGCGGGGATCCACCGCCTCTTGGGCGAGCTGCCAGCGCTTCGAGAGGCGCCCGCGGTGATTGCCGTCGCGGGCATGGAGGGGGCACTGCCGAGCGTCGTTGGAGGTCTGATCGGCGGGCCCATCATCGCGGTGCCCACTTCGGTGGGCTACGGCGCTGCGCTGGGGGGACTGACGGCTTTGTTCGGGATGCTGACCGGCTGCGCCACCGGCGTGACCGTGGTGAACATCGACAACGGCTTCGGCGCTGCGATGGCGGTCGTGAGGATCGTGAGCGCGGCGGAGCGGGGCGAGCCGTGAGCGAGCACGAGCACGAGCACGAGCACGAGCACGGGCACACGCACGAGCACGGGCACACGCACGAGCACGGGCACACGCACGAGCACGGGCACACGCACGAGCACGGGCAGGACCTGCTGGCGGAGGGGGTGGGGCGGGGCAAGATCCTGTTCCTGGATGCGTTTGCCGGGGTGGCGGGGGACATGACCGTGGCGGCGCTCGTCGATCTCGGCGTGCCGATTTCGGTGGTGCAAACGGCGGTGGATGCCCTCGGGATCCCTGGGATCGGCATCACGGCCGAGCCGCGCATGGCCGGAGCCATCGGCGCGACGGCGTTCGAAGTTCACTTCGACGCTCAGGGTCGCGAGCGGTCCTACGCCGAAATCGACGCGCTGATCGAGGGGGCTCCGCTGTCGCCGGACCTTGGCGCCCTCGCGCGACGGATCTTTCGGCGCTTGGCGGAAGCGGAGGCGCGGGTGCATCGCGTTCCCGTCGCCAGCGTCCACTTCCACGAAGTCGGCGCCGTCGACGCCATCGTGGACATCGTCGGTGCTGCCGCTTGTTTCGCGCACCTCGGGGCCAGCGTTGTGGCGAGCCCGCTGCCGATGGGCCGCGGATCCGTGGTGTGTCGCCACGGGGTGCTGCCGCTGCCGGCCCCGGCGACGGTCGAGTGCCTGCGCGGAGTTCCGACTTACGACGCTGGCATCGATGCGGAGCTGGTGACGCCCACCGGCGCGGCCATCGTCGGTGCGGTGGCCGAGGGTTTTTCGCGCTGGCCCGAGCTGGTTCCGGAACGCGTTGGCTGGGGGAAGGGCAGTCGTGAGCTCCCGGATCGCCCCAACGCGCTCCGCGTCGTGCTCGGTGCTTCGCTGGCGCAAGCCGTGGGTCCGGGCGGGCACGCACTCGTCGAATGCAACGTGGACGACATGACTGGTGAGTTGGCGGCGCATGCAATCCGCGCGTTGCTCGAAGCCGGAGCTCGCGATGCGTGGGCCGTGCCGATCACCATGAAGAAGGGACGACCCGGATTGACGCTGGCTGCCATCGCCGATCGGGGCGCCGAGTCACGGCTCGCCGCGGTCCTGCTGCGTGAAACCAGCACCATCGGTGTACGGTGGAGCGACGCGCAGCGCCTCGAGCGGCCGCGTCGCGTGCTCGAGGTCGACACCGTCTACGGGAAGATCCCCGTGAAGATCAGCGAGGGCCCTTACGGTCCACCGCAGATCAAACCCGAGTTCGACGCCTGCGTGGGCGCGGCACGTGCCGCGGGCGTGTCGGTGCGCGAGGTGCTGGCAGCGGCGCTGCGCGCCGCCGAGAAGTGAGAGGGTGAGAAGAAATCGGTTGAGCGTGCGCCGCCGGGAAATCGAGCGAGGGCGAGTCCCAGGCGCAGGGCGGGAGCGCGTGGGGCGCGACGCGATTCGGGTGGTCCGAGCGCGGAAGCAGAGCGGTGGCGGGGTCAGACGCCGAGTGTGATGGCGCGCAGGATGTCGTAGGTGAGCGCGAAGAGCGTCACGCTGGCCAGTGCCTTGTCGAGTCCCCGCAGGGTCAGCGAGTCGAGCCCGCGGTGCGTTTTGGCGTCCGCGTGGACGGACTCGGCGGTCGCGGCCCGTTGCCGGTAGATTCTGCTTGGCCTCGTCGGTGGCCATGCGCTGTCTCCAGGCGGCAACGGCTGCGCTGTCGGTATCCCTCGGTCGGTGAGGGTCAGAGCCGTCGTCGTCGCGGGGCTTGGGCAGCGGAGCGTAGACGGTGACGTTGCGCGCGGCCGCTTCGTCGATGGCTTCATGCTTCGCGTATCCCCCATCGACGAGGAGCTCTAGTGGCCGGACGCCCGTCCGCTTCTCGATCTGCTCGAGCATCGGAGTCGATTCGCCCATGTCGCTGCCGCGGTGGGTGACGGCGACACCGACGATGACCCGCGCGTCGTCGGCGGTCGTGGCGAGCTGCACGTTGTAGGCGGGCCGGAATCCTCCGTCGCCCATCTTCATCACCCGTGCCTGCGGATTGGTCGTCGACACTCGAGGGGTCGGGTCCTTGGCGCCGCTCTTGCTCTTGGTCTTCGTGACCCCGGGCAACTGCGCGAGCGCCGCGTCGAGCCGGTCCAGGCGATCCTGGGCCGCACGCTTCTGCGCCGCGGCTCGCCGCGAGCCGCTCTCGGTGTCTGCCGTGACCGCGGCCAGATGTGCACGAGCTTCCTGGCGCAGAGCCTCCAGCGTGGTGCCCTTGCGAAAAGAACACGCTCCGGCGCTGGCCCGTACGCGCGTGCCGTCCTGCGCGACACGCATGAGGTCCACCAGGTCGTGGCTCATGAGCAAGGCCAGCACCTGCGTGATCAGGTCGTCGAACACCTCGGCGTTGTGGCTGCGAAAGTCGCTGAGCGTGTGGTGGTTGAGCCTCACCCCGCCGCACAGCCACCGATAGGCGGCGTGCAGCTCGGTCAGGCGCTGGATCTCCCGAGCGCTGTTCTCGCCGTCGCTGGTGGCGTACACCCACAGGCTGAGCAAGAGCTTGGGGTCGATGGCCGGCGCTCCGGGGTTCGAGTCGCGTGCATCGATGCGAGCGTAGAGCTTCGAGAGGTCCAGGCGGTCGATCACCGCGGCGATGGCACGCACGGGGTGGTCGTGAGGTACCTGCGCGTCCAGATCGATGCGCCCCCAGCCGAGTTGCTCACGATGGGCCTGTCGAAGTCGGGCGCCGCGTTTCGGATCTGAGTGTGAAGAGCTCATCACGAACACTTCTATCCGTCGGCATTCGTGCCCACGGCGCTGCCGCTGCCGGGACCAAAGGCGGCATCCCGTGCACCCCCCCTTTGTCGGGGGTGTGCACGAACCGTCTCAGGGAGTGAGTACCGCCAGCGCTCCGCGCAGCACTGGCTCGAGCTGCGGCTCGACTCCGAGCGAGCGCACCTGTTCGAGGGCTCGCCGCGCCTCGTGCCGCTTGAACCCCGAGTGAAGCAGAGCCGCCAGCACCTTCTCGAACACTTCGCTCTTCAGCTCGGCCGCAGTCCCCGCAGACACACCGCTCGCTTCCCGGCCCGCGCGAGCCTCCGAGACCTTCTTCCGGACGTGCTGCTCGCCGTAGACCTGTCGCGCCCGGTGGGCGTTGTGAGCCGAACAAAGCAGGCAGCAGTTATCCACTGTCGTTGGTCCTCCCATCGCGTACGGGTCGACGTGCTCGATGGTCAGGAAACCACTCGTGTTCAGCGTCCTGACTCGAGATGGCTCCTTGCGACTGTTCGCATCAGCGGACGGCGCTCCTCCGGCCCGGCCGGACGGTCTATTTTCGGAGCAGCGGCGTCCCTCGGCATCGACGAAGGTGCACTGGTTGCCATCCCGCTCCCGCACCGCGCGCTGGACCTCCACCGGCACGTGGCGCGAGCCGGCGCGAGTTTCACGGCGCTTGCGTGGCTGGCCCGCGCCCGCGCGGCGCTTCGTCTCCACGGCGATGAGCTGATCGATGGCTCGCTCGATCAGGGTCGCGAGATCCCCGCTCGGCACGGCGTGGCTGAGGAGGTTCCGGGCGTGTTCGAGCTTGTCGCGGAGCGTGGCACTGGCGGTGAATTCCACGCGGAAGCTCGTGGCCGAGAGCGGCTCGACACGAGGACGGTGCGCCGATGGCGGCGGCGCCGACAGCTCGGAGCCACCTGTCCCGGACATTGTTGATAACTCCGCTCGAGCTGGCTCGGGCCCGCTCGGGGTGATGGTCGCCGGTACGTCGGACCGGGGCGCCCACCGAGCGAGCAGCTCCTCGAGCTGCCGCTTCGACTTGCCGCGAGCCTCGGCGATGAGTCGATCGGCGTTGTCTTCCGTGAGGTGCCCGGAGAGCAGGAACAGTCCGGTCAGGTGGATGGCGCCGCTCGCGAGCTCGTCGAGGGCCTGGGGAAAACGCAGAACCAAGCGGGCGACACGGACTCGCTTGCTCGCGCCGTCCTCGGAGTAGCCGAGCCGCTCCACGCAGTACGCGAAGAGTGAGGAGCAGGCGTCCTCGAGGTAGAGCTTTCGGCGGTCGAGCTCCGCCAGGTGGAAGATGACGTCGGCAGAAGCCAGCTGCTCGGCGCTCACGGCGGAGGAGAGGCGCTCGCGAAGCTCGCGATCGGAGACCGAAGAGAGAGCGTGCATGCTTTCTGGCATAACACGCTGTTTTTTGGCCTCGCGGCCGACACGGTGAGCGCGTTTCACGCGTCCAAACGCGTCGCGCGTCGTCGCTCGAGCGAAACACGATGGGCGAGCTTCGTCGCGCAACAGAGAGGCCTTCGGTGACATGCCCGGCGAAGTGCGAGCCCGAGTCGCCTGGAAACGCGTCAAGAAAGAAATGGGGATGCGGTGCTCTTTCCCTCGTGACGCCGAGCGTGGGACGGTGCTTGCACGCCCCCCTCCAAGGGGCGTCCCTCGCCAGGGACTTCCAAGGGTCGTCCCTCGCCAGGGACTTCCAAGGGTCGTCCCTCGCCAGGGACTTCCAAGGGTCGTCCCTCGCCAGGGACTTCCAAGGGTCGTGCACGGGACGCCCCCTCAGGTCCTTGTCAGCGGCAGCGCAGTGGGTCCGGAACTGACGCTTGGCAGGACCGTTTCGCCTTCGAGCGCGGTAGAGCTCCGGGCGGGAAGGCGTCCAGGTCGGAAGCGCTCGCGCCCAGTCCGCGACACTGCTGCTCGCGGCTCCGCACAGACCCGACCCAGCGTCTCTCGCGCGCCTCGGCCCCATGCCGGCGACCCCGAAGCGCTGCCGGTGCTCCTTCCTTCGTGGGCGGCGGGGATTCTTTCACAGGCTCTGAGTCTTCAGTCCGGACGCTCGATGGGCAGCGAGGACGCCTCCCAGGCCAGGAGTCCGCCATCCAGGAAGCTGACGGGCACGCCCTGCCCGGCCAGCTCTTGGGCCAGCTCTTTGGTCTTGTCCCCGCTGCGACAGTAGAGCACCGGCGCGCCGGGCAGCATGTGCAGCTCCGCAAGCCGGGTGTTGATCTCCTCGAGCGGCATGTTGATCGCGCCGGGCAGGTGTGCCCGGCGAAAGGCAGCTGCTTCGCGGGTATCCACGGCGCTCACCTGGCGCTTCGCCAAGAGCGCGCCCACTTCTTCTGGCTTGAGCGCGCCGGCGGCCCGCGGCAAGAAAGGGTCGAGCATCTCGAGCAGCTGCGCCTTCTTGAGCGCGCCCACCTGTCCGTTCACCGGACGACCCTGATGAAAGACCACGAAGGTTGGGACCGACTGCACGCCCATTTCGCGCGCCAAGTTAGGGGCGCGGTCGATGTCCACCGTGACGATCTTGGCCTTGCCCTCCAGCTCGCGCGAGAGCGCCTCGAGCTCTGGCGCGACGACCTTGCAGGGCCCACACCACTCGGCGCCGAACTCGAGCAACACCGGGAGCTCGGACGCCAGGACCTCTTGCTCGAAATCTCGCTCGGTCACCGCTTTGAGGGCCATGGGGCGGGCAATATTCATCCGGGGGGCAAGATGCGCAAGCCTCGAGTGCTGGCGACGGACAGGGACGTCCTCGGAGCCGGTGGGAATTGGCATTTCGGCGGTCTGACGCGCATCGATGTACTCTGGTGGTGACGTGGGACTTGGGTCGATTGGGCAGGTCGGCGGCGCGCTCTTCTTGGCGGCCGTAGCGTGTGCCCCGCGGCACGAGCAGCGGAGCGCGACGGAGGCTCCTACTCGGGTCGAAATCCCCGTCGCCTCCGGGGCGGACTCGCCGGCGCTTCCCGAGGCTCCTCCTCCCGCCACGCTGCCCGAGATCGTCGAACCCAAAGCACCGGCCTGCCGCTTCAGCGCGAGCTCCTGGAGCAGCCGGGGCTCCCTCCGCCTCGACGACGGCATGACGCCGTTTGCCAGCGTGTTGAGCGTGCCGACGGCGATCAGTCTGCCCCCCGGACCTGCTCGGGCGGCCGTCGGAACCTTCGACGACGGCGAGGTGCTCGTGCGCGGGCTCTTGCCAGCGGCCGAGGTCTCCATCTTCCTCGCGCGCCCGCGGGTCCTGAGCGGGTTCTTGGTGCCCAAGGGTCACGCGCCCGTGCGCTGGTCGAATGGCGCAGCCGGAGAGCTTCGAGTGGCGGTTGATGCGAAGGGTTGGCTGGCTTCTCCCGAGATCGTCGAGGACGCCGTGCCGTGCGCCGATTTCGACTTGAGCCCAGCCTACTTCCCAGCGCGGGAGCTGCTGACGAAGCAGAAGCGGCTTCCAGAAAAGCTCGTGCAGAGCTCGGGCGCGGTGCTGTCCACGACGAGCGGTGGCTCCGCAGCCGCTGCGCTCCTCGGGGGTCAGCGAGTGGAAGTGCTCGAGGCTCGACAGGGCAGCGTTCGGCTCCTGATCGACGCGCCCAAGCTCCTGGTCTTCGGCTGGGTGCGTGCCCAAGACCTTCGACCGGCGGCCCCCTCGAGCTCCCGCGGCCGACTCGGCGGAAGTCACCGCACTCGACGACCAGCGATGAGGGGCGGGCGCACCTGTTTGCGTGACCTTTCGCTGGTGGCTGAGGTGGGTGAGCGGCGCGCGCGGGTCGGTGTCTTGCGCGCCGGCACTCGTTTCGATCCCGTCGCTTCGGAGCCCGATCCCGCCAAGGACACCGGCGCTCCGCCGCCTCGCCACTCGCGGAGCGCAGACCGCCTCAGGCAGATCCAACTGCCGAGAACGCGCTGGCTAGTCCTCGGAGAAGATGCTCACCTTGCGGTCTTCGAGGACGAGCTCCGCGCGTGCGAAAAGGCACCGGAGAGCCCGCCGCCGCCCCGCGATCCCTGAGCCTGGGCGCCCGTCGTCCTCGGGCTTCTCTTCGTGCTCGGCACCCTAGACGCGTGCCGGACCGCCGCGGCGCGCCGAGAGGCGGTCGTCGAGGGCATCGGCCACGATCACCAGGCACGCGGTGGTGGTGACGATGGCGCCGACGGGACCCAAGGCCGCCCAGGCTCCGCCACCCTGCGCGAGTTCACCCAGCGTTCGACCCCAACTCGGCACGCCGGCGGGCAGGCCGAGGCCGACGAAGGAAAGTGCCGCCTCGAGCGCGACGACGCTGGCCGCGGTGAGGGAGGCGGTGACGGTCACCGGTCCCCAAACGTGGGGCAGGACGTGTCGCCGGGTCAGGCCCACCGGGGAAGCGCCGAGCGCCCGGGCGGCGAGCACGAAGTCGGTCCCGCTGACGCGCAACACCTCGCCGCGGACCAGGCGAGCGATTTCGACAGCTCGCAGCGCGCCGAGCACGACCACGAGCGCGAGCCAGTCGGGGGCCAGGCGTCCGGCCTGGAGCGCCACCACCACCACCACCGAGGGCAGGGCGCCGCTGACCTCCACCGCTCGGGCGAGCAGCCCGTCGGCCAAATTCGAGCGCCCGGCCAGGGCACCGAGCGGGACCCCGAGCGCCAGCGCGATGGCGAGCACGCCGAGCGTCGTGATCAGGATGCTGCGCGCGCCGTGGATCGTCATGGCGAGCACGACGGTCCGGGATGGCGTGGGCGCGTCTTGTCGTGACGCCGCGGCGGGCCGCGCCCTCACGGGTGGCCAGATTGCGTACCCGCTCTGGTCGAGCTCCGCTCGATCGACCGCAGCCCAAAGCGACGGCTCGGTCACGGCCGGGAGCAGCAACCATGCGCCTCGATATCGCGCGACCACCGGCGCATCGGACGCCAGAAGATCGGCGAAGACCCCGACCAAGACCACCAGCGCGATGGTGACGGCCGCTAGGCGCGCTGCCCACCGATTGGGGTTCACGGGAGCGCCCCCCGATTGCGGAGGAAGCCGACGCGGGACGCGTGGGTCGAGGGCGCTGAGCACCGCGTCGCTGAAGATCTGCAGCAGCGAGAGCGACGCCGTGAGCACCAGCGCCAGCGCCATCAGCCAGGTCACGTCGCGCGCCGTGACCGCATGCAACGTGAACGCACCGACGCCATTGAGGCCAAAGGCGTGCTCGAGGACGAAGGCTCCGGTCAGGAGCGGGGGCAGCTGAGTTCCGATCAGTGACAGCGCGGCCACGCTCGAGCTCCGGAAACTCCAGCGCGCGAGTCGCCAAGGGCTGGCGCCGAAAGCACGGGCGGTGCGCGTATATTCCTGATCCAAGGCCACTCGGGTCGCGCTGCGTTGGTGGCGAGCAACGATGGCGGCTGCCATCAGCACCATCAACGTCGATGCCGCGGCGCGAACCGCGCCGGTGGCAGCGGCGGGACCGAGCCAGGTGGCGGCGAGCGCCATCGGGATCGCGCAGAGCACCACGGCGGCGGCGGTGGTCACGAGGTCGAAACGCCGGTGGGCTCTGGCAGCGCCCGCGAGCCCGAGCCCGATCCCCACCAGCCAGCCCCCGGCGAGGCCGGAGAGCAAGAGCCACAGCGTGACCGGGGCCTTGTCCAAGAGGAGGGTCAGCGCTAGCTCCCCCGTCGAGGTCACGCCGAGGCGGTTGAGCGCAGCGTCGGCAGCCCAGCGCCCGTACTCGGTGTCGCTCACCATCGACAAGACTCGCTCCGCCCCGTCGTTCGTGACGTAGTCGGTCCGGTGCTGAAGCCACCAGTTTTGCCAGGTGCGGACCACGCTCCGCGCTTGGTCGACGCTCGCGTCTTTGGGCATGCGCCAGGGCTGATCGGCAATGCGGGACGCCTCGGCGGCGAGGCGCGTCGCGCGCTTCACGTCTTCGGCCCCGTTGATCGGGGGCATATCGCCGATCAGGGCCGGGAGCGCGAAGGTGTCGAGCTGGCGCACGGCGTCGCGCCGTCCCACCGACGACTTCTCGCCAAGTCGTGTCACGGCGCGCTTGGCCACGGCCGGCCGAAAGTCGATGGACCTGTCCTGCCAGAACCGGGTCCAAAACAGCACGGCGCTCTCTGGGGAGCCTCGATCCTCCGACGTCCCGACGTTCATGCGCTTGCCGACTGGTCCCAAGGCCAGAGCCACGCGCGCTCGTCCTCGCGGGTCGAGCGTGTCGAGTTCCGGGAGCACGTGGGGGAGTGCGGCCCCGCCGAGGCGAGCGAGATCGCTTCGAGCAGCGTCGGAGTGCTCGTCGTCCCGCGCAATGCTGGCCATCGCGGCTTGGGCGCGCTCGCGGACGCTCGTCGGGTGAGTGTTCAGGAAGCGAGGCGGTGTGCGGGGTCGGAAGCTGGTGGCCTCGTCCTGCTGCGCCGCGGCTGGGGTTGCCCGCAGCGTCGCGGACAAGAGCCAGAACACCCCGAGCGAGACGACGAACAGCGTCGGCACGATCCACAGGATCCGCCGGAGCGCGTGGCGCATCGATGCCCCCGACTCAGCGCAGGAGGAGGAACCCGAACACCGACACGGCGATCAGGGCGACGACCACCAGGGCGCCGACCATGGGAGGCGCCAGCCCGGTGGTCGGGATCTGCACGGGCTCGTCGTCGAGGGTGAACACGGGCGGGGGATTGGACAGGGGACGTGCGGCGGCGGCGCCGGCGGCGAGCGCGGGCTCTTCGGCTTCGAGCTCCGAGAACGTCATCCCGACCATGGTGTGGGAGACCTTGAGTGATCGCGATTCGCGCAAGGCTTCGGCCGACTTGGGACCGATCGCGACCTCGTCGAGCGACTTGATGGAGACTCGCGCGTCGGGCTCCGCGCCGGCGTCGGGCAGCGCGTACTTGGCATACTTCACTACGTCCGCGGGCGTCGGGACCGGCAACGAGTCGCCCTCGAATCTGGCGACGATCACCGTGATGTTGTCGTGACCCCCGGCGAGGTTCGCGCGTTCCGTCAACACCTTGCAGGCCTCGAGCGGGTCCGGCACGGTCGTCAGCACTTCTCGCATCTCGTCGGCGCGGATCATCCCGGAGAGCCCGTCCGAACAGATCATCAACACGTCGTCCAGGCGCAGGTCCACGTGGGTGAGATCGACCTGCACGGTGTCGGCGGTGCCGAGGGCCTGCAAAATGATGTTGTTGTGCTCGAAGGTCTCGGCTTCTTCCTCCGTGAGCTGGCCGGCTTCGATCAGCTGATTGACCAACGATTGGTCACGAGTGACCTGCACCAGCTCGCCCTTGCGCAGGATGTAGGCTCGACTGTCGCCGACCTGGGCCACAAACAGGTGGCCATCGAGCAGCGCGGCGATGGTCGAAGTCGTGCCCATGCCTCGGCGCGTACGATCGGCCCTGGCCTCGTTGAAGATCCGCATGCCGGCGTCTTCGACGGACTGCACCAGGCGCCGAGCCAGGTCGTCGCGGCTCGTGGGAGTGTCCCCCTGAGTCAGCTTTTCGTAGATGATGTCCACCGCGAGTTGGCTCGCCACCTCGCCCGCGGCGGCTCCACCCATGCCGTCGCATACGCCGAGGACGGTGCCGCGCTCGCCGACGACTTGATGACGATCCGACTCGAGGAGGCTCCGGCTCTTTCGGCTCAGGTCCGCGACGAGGAAGTTGTCCTCGTTGTGCTCGCGAATCTGTCCGACGTCCGTACGACCGAACACGTGCAGGCGAATGGCTTTTGAAGCGTCTGCCATCTCAGCTCTGACCGCCGCTCTGCTCGAGCCGGAAAAGGTGCTGGCCCACGCGGACGTGATCGCCGTTCGAGAGCGCAATCTCATCGCGGATCGCCAAGTAGGTTCCGTTGGAAGAGCCCAGGTCGGCGAGGGCGAATGCGCCGTCGCGGCCCCGCGTCAGCGAAGCGTGGCGGCGGCTCATGAAGGGATCGGTCGTGAACACGATGTCTCCCGCCTCGCGACCGAGGACCACCTCGTCCTTCGACACATGATAAATATCCCGAGTGACACCCTCGACGGTGCGCTGACAGAGGCGGGCGTATCGAGGGAGCATCGGGGACCCGAAGACCTGTGTTTCCCCGTCCATCGCAGGGCCCAGACCTTTGTCGGCGGCGTTCACCAGGTCGAACCTTAACACCTCAAGCCCGATCAACACCAAGTCCCCAGAACGCAACTGGGCGGGGGTCCGGAGCCGCACGAACACGCGGTTCGTACTTTCGAGGTCGCGGATGAAATAGCGGCCCTCCCGGAGGGAAATCCGGGCATGGCGTGGGGATACGTAAGGGTCGTTCGGGAGCAAAATCGAGCCCTCGGTCCGGCCGATGTCAGTGGTCGGGAGCGACAGCGGGTACTCGCGGCCGGGGCTGCCGTCCTGCGCCACGACGATGAGCTTCGCCCGGCGGGCCGGGGCGGGCGCTGGCGCGCGGGGCGCGGTCGGCGGTGCGGGTGCAGCCGGGGCGACTACCGGCTGGTGGGCCGGCGGTGCCGGCGGTGCCGGCTCTGGCGCCTCGCGCGGGGGGGGGCCGTCTTGAAGCCGCCCGCCGCAGTACTGGCAGTACGCCATCTGGGGAGCGTTGCTGCCCCGACATCTCGAGCAGACGACCGGTGGCTGCTCGACCAGCGCGCCCGCGGCGAGACCAACCACGGGGGCGGCGTGCAGGGCGGCCGATGGGCGGCCAGCGGGGGCGGGATCCGATCGGGGCTCGGCCGGCGCCGGAACGCCGCCAATGCCCCCACCGCAGTCGGCGCAGAAGCGTGAACCCGCTGGATTCGCGGCGCCGCAGCGGCCGCAGTGAGCGTCGCTTTCGTGCGGCGCCGCGCGCGGTGCAAAGTCGAAATCGGGTGCGGCGGGCCTGGCGCGGACGTCCGCCAGCGGCACGCCCCGGGGCGGGGTCGGCTCCACGGCGCGCGCAGATGCAGCTTGCAGGCGATTCCCGCAGTCTTGGCAGAACCTGAGGCTCGGGGGATTGTCCCGCCCGCACCGGTCACACTTCACGGGGGCCAACGGAACTCCGCTGGCGCAAAGACGTCAAGGGTTCTCAGCTCCTCACCCAATATTCGTCGGGGGCTTCACCAGCGCGGGAGGGGGTCGCGGATCTCCAAGACCACCTCAACGGCCAGCACATGGGCCAAGCCAAAGCCCAGATAGCGGTCGGCCCGGCGCTGGTTGGCCCTGTCGGTCCAGCCGCGGAAAAGGAAGGGCCGGTAGGCCGCCGCGAGCCCCACGACGGCGGTTCGGCTCAGCTGAAACTCGAATCCGCCGCCGAGGAAGGCAGTGACGCCGCCGGTGTCGGAGGACCACTCGCTGCCGTAGAGCGCCACGCCTCCGCCTCCGGCCGCGTAGGGCGTGAAGAGCTCGCCGGCGTCGAGGTAGAGCCGGGTCTCAGCTCGAAGCTGCTGCAAAATGGCTAGTCGCAGCAGATTCGACGATTCGTGCCGCGAGGACTCGTAGGCCCCGCCGACGTACCAGGCTCCGCGGGATCGATAGCCGACCCGGACCGCCAGCCCGCCGCCGGAGCCAAAGATGCAAGGGTCGACCGCCTGGGCCGGGCAGACGTCTCCCGCGGCCGCCACCGTCTCGGCGACAAAGGCCACCCCGTATTGCAGGTAGTCGAAGGTGGACGGCTGGAGCACCGCGCGCTCGCCGCCCTCGGCGCCCTCGGCGCCAAGCGCGGACGCACTCCAGGCCAGCACGATCAGGCAGGGCACGGCGCGGCGCACCATGTACTCCGTATATCCCAGTTCGGGGGTGTCGCGGGGCCGAGGCGAGGCACCTCGCCGACCGGCCTTGACTTGCTTTGCGCGCATCGTCTATTGCCGGGGTCGCTGGCTTACGGAGAACAGAGCTGAAATGGATATCTACCTCGACAGGCGTGCCGTTCGCCAAATTCGACAGTCTGCCCAGGAGGCCATCGACGAGGGCGATTCCGAGTCACTGCGCGAGGACGTGCTCGAGGCGTTCAAAGAAGAGCAGGTCGAGGAAATCGAGAGACGCCTCGATACCGGAGACTTCTACGAGTTTCTGACGGACGTTCTCGACGAGTGGAACGGCGACGACGTGGACGAGCTCTTCGAGCTGCTCGAAACCCAGCTTGGCGAAGTCGGAATCGACTTGAAGACCGAGCCGAAGGGTGAGGACGACGACGAAGAAGACTCGGAGTCGACCGACGAATTCGAAGACGAGGACGAAGACGAAGACGACGAAGAAGACAAAGACAAAGACAAAGACAAAGAGGAAGAAGAGTCGTTCGAAGACGAATGAGTCTCGCTCAACCGTCGGGCCCGCGGAGGTCGCGGACCACGTAAGGGTGGCACGCGCCTTCGGCTGGGCGCAGGGTCGGACAGAGCGCGTCGGCGCAGCGCGAGAAGCGGGAGTCGGGCGCGTCGGAGACGAGGCGCTTCAGTAGTTCGCAAGCCGCCTCACCGTGCCCTTGCTCGCGCTCGAGGCGCGCGGCCTGCCACAGCGCATCATCACGCAAGAGACTGGTCGCGTGCTCGTCCCAGACCCGCCGGAACTCTCGAACCGCGCGCGGCCTGTCAGCCATGCGATCGCGGTAGAGCTCGGCAACGCGGTAGCGCGCACCGGCATAGCGCGGCCGCTGATAGGAACCCTGATTGAGCGACGAGGGCTCCTTCTCGCGGAGCATCCGCTCGAGGTGGGCGATGGCGCGGTCGGGGCGCCCCAGCTTTTCCTCGAGCAACGACGCGGCAAACAAGGCGTCGTCCCACAGCGCTCCCTTCGGGTACGGGTGGCGCCGCGCGGTATCGAGAAACGCGCCCAGCGCTTCGGCTTCGCGGCCGAGTTTCTCGAGCAGGCGCCCGCGGTCGTAGAGCGCCAGCTCTCGGAGCTCGGCGCTGCCACCGCGTTCGCCGAGGTCTGCCAAGAGCTCGAGCGCCGCCGCGGCGCCGGTCCGCTCCTCGCGGTGCTGGCTCAGGCGCCCGAGCGCCGCCAGAGCGAGGCCGGAGCGCGGGTATTTCCGAATCGCGAGCTCCAACTCTGCCCAGCCCCGCTCCGCGTTGCCATGTTCGATTTCGATGTCTGCGCCATCGAAAGCCGCGCGCGCGGCCCGGGAGCTCTTTGGACGCGAGCTCTCCAGCCCGCCCAGCAGCGAGGCCGCCGCTTCGTGCCGCCCGGCGCGGCGCAGCGACGCGGCCCTTCGGTAGCGGGCTTCGGTCTGGTCGCGGCGCCGCGTTGCCGCCGATTCTGCCTTCTGCCAGTGCTCCGCCGCTTCGTCGTAGCGCCCTGCGGCGTAGGCGCGCTCGGCTGCGGCGCGCTCTTCGGTGAAGCCTGCTGGCAGCGTGGGAGCACAGGCCGCCACGGCAACGAGCACGATCGCGAGCGCTCTCGGCCTCATCCTAGCGAAGGTCCGTGATGGTTTCGGCCAGGACGGCTCCGGCGTGCTCGGCGCCCTCCGGAGTGACGTCGAGGTGGGTGACGGCGCGCAGAGTCCGCGGCGCAATGCTGCTGATCAAGACCCCTCGCTCCTTCGCAGCGGCGATGACCCGATCGGTGCTCGGTCCGTCGAGCCCGATGTTCACGATGTTGGTTTCGACGGTGGCGGGGTCGACTCGGCAGCCCGGGAGGCCGGCGAGCGCCCGGGCGATCACCTGGGCATTGGCGTGATCTTCGGGGAGGCGTCCGCGGTTCTTGTCCAGCGCAAACAGCGCCGCCGCCGCCAAGATCCCGCTCTGACGCATGGAGCCGCCGAGCATCCGACGCAGCCGGAGCGCCCGCAGCATGAGCTCCGCGGGGCCGGCCAACGCCGATCCGACCGGCGCTCCGAGACCCTTCGAGAAGCAGACGCTGACGGTGTCGGCCCCGCGCGCGAAGTCCGCTGCGCTCACGGCGCTGGCGGCGCTCGCGTTCCAAAGGCGTGCTCCGTCGAGGTGGATGGCGAGGCCCCGCGTCCGGGCGTGGTCGCACACCGCGCGTAGCGTCGCGAGAGGAAATACGCGGCCGCCGCCCCGGTTGTGAGTGTTTTCGACCACCAGCACGCTGGTGTTGGGGAGCCAGTACGCGCTCGGGCGAATCGCCGCTTCGAGATCGTCGACGTCGAACAAGCCGCCTCGCCCCGCGACCGCCAGCTGAACACCGGACAGCGCCGCTGTTGCTCCAGACTCGAACTCCGCACAGTGTGTCCCTTCGCCGATCACGACCTCGTCGCCAGGACGCGTGTGCAGCATGAGCGCGATCTGGTTGGCCATGGTGCCCGAGGGCACAAACAGGGCGCGCTCCTTTCCGAGCAGTTCGGCGACGCGGCGCTCGAGCTGTTGGACCGTGGGGTCCTCGCCGTAGACGTCGTCTCCCACCTCGGCGTCGGCCATCGCGCGCCGCATCGCTGCCGACGGTTTGGTCACGGTGTCCGAGCGGAGGTCGACGGGGAGCATGGGGCCGAAGACTATCAAACCAGGGGGTCAGGTCCCTCGGTTTCGTGCCTCGAGGCCCGCGACGAAGAGCTCGTAGGCGATGATTTGCGTCGCCTGGGCAAGGTTGACCGACGGCTGATCGGCGGCCATCGGGATCCGGACGAAATCATGACAAAGGGCCCGCTCCGCCTCGCCCAGCCCGGTCTTCTCGTTCCCGAAGAGCAGCGCCATCTTTTCGCCGCGCGCGGCCCGCTCGACCGCCCTCTGGGCGAGAGCCCGCGGCAAGAGCACGCCGGACACCCCCCGCCGCGACGTCGTGCCCACGACCCAATCCGCGCCGCTCACGGCGGCGTGCGGTTCGGAGTGTACCGGCGCGTTCAGCAGGACGTCCTTGCTCTTGACGGCCATTTTCAATGCCATCTCGTGCTGTGGCGTGGCAAGTCGGCCGGGCTTGACCAGCGCGAGTTGCACGAAGCCCATGGTCTTGATGGCGCGCGCGGTGGCCCCGACATTCTCCGGGTAGTGCGGGCGCACCAGCACGAAGGTCGTGGCGCCGTGTACCGGCAGGACCAACTCCGGGGTGGGAGTGTCTTCGGGGAAGTCCTCGGCTCTCATCGCCGGGCCGTGCGCGCGCAGCGAAAGCCCAGGGACGGGGAGCGCGCCTCTGGCTCCGCGCTGGCGCGCGATGCCCCTCGCATCCACGGCGCGGCGCTGGAGAAGTGCCCGCCCCGCACCACGTAGCCGCTGGTGCCGGCGCCGAGGGCGGGGCCCTTGGGATCGACCGCGGCGCCGCTCGAGTAGCTCGGCGCGTAGCGATCCGCGGTCCACTCCGCGACGTTGCCCGCCAAATCCAGGAACCCTGCCGGCGTGCGGCCCGAGGGAAACGAGCCCACGGGAGCGAGTTCGGCGAAACCATCTTGCGCGTCGGTGCTGTCGAGGCCGAGTCGGCCGTGGTTGGCGACGCGTGAGTTGTAGAGATTGCCCCAAGGGTAGCGGCGTCCGCGCGCGCCGCGTGCCGCCCGTTCGTACTCTGCTTCCGTGGGCAGTCGCGCACTTCTGAAGCGACAGTAGGCTCGCGCGTCGGGGTGCCGGACCAACGTCACCGGAAAGCTGGGTCGGTCGAAGCGTTTCCCGCCCTGCTCGAAGGGGGCCGCGCGACAGCGGCGGAGCGCGACGCAGCGCGCGTAGTCGCGCACGGTGACCTCCATCCGATCGAGCCAAAAAGACGACAGCTCGACCTTGTGCCGGGGCATCTCGTCGGAAAACATCTCCTCCCGGCACCTCCCGCCGAGGGGCTCACGCGCGCAGTCGGTGAGCGCGTCGAGAACGTCCTCGGGGGTGGAGCCCATGTCGAAGCTGCCGGCGGGGACCCGGATCATCTGCGAGGCGGGTTGCCGAAGCGTCACGACCCCGCCGGTGATGGCTGCTTCTGCCGGTCGTCGCGACACGAAGGGATCGGACGCCGGCCCAGCGAGGCGGGACTCGGCGTGCGCCCGGGGCATGAGCGCGCCGAGGGCCACGACCAATGCGCACGGCGCCATCCGGGCCGCGCGACCTCTCATCGGGAAGTGCTCAGCACGAGCCTGCGCAGCTCTGGCCGATGCATTGGGCCAGCGTGTTGTACGCGTTGATCCCCGCGCTGTACTGCGAGCAGTACTGCTGCGCGCAGGCATTCAGGTTGGAGCCTGCGTTCTGGCAATTCTGGCTGATGCAGCTCAGGAACCCCGTGCACGCGGAATTGGTGAGACAGGCGTCGATCTGCGCGCAGCAGGTCGAATGCGCGCAGGCGTCGCAGGTGGGGTTCCCGGTCGTGAGCTGCGTGCAGCTGCCACCGCCGCCACCGCCGCCGCCACTGGGCGCACCCCCGCCCGCCGTCGCCCCGCCGCCCCCGGGCGCTCCCCCGGTCCCCGAAGTCCCGCCGGAGCCAGTGCCCGTGCACTGGAGCAGGCAACTCGGCGCGTCGCCGCCGTTGCACAAGCAGCTGTCGAAACAAGCCTGGCACTCGCCGCAGTTGGGCGCCTGGGTGCAGGCGTAGCCTCCGTCGCCGGAGCCGCCGCCGGCATCGCTGCTCGACGAACAGGCCATCAGCATCAGAGCGGTCGAAGCGAGGACGAACAGCCAGGCAAAGAGGTGTCGCGACGTCATGCGGGCGCACACCATAGCTCGATCTGGACCTCGCTGCCTTCCCGTCCGTCAGAGATCGCCGCTGGGGTCCGCCGGGCTCGGGGCGGACGGCGGCGAAACTCGCGGGCGGGGCGGCACCGGCGCTTCCGAGCGGCGGGGCGCCCCCGGGGAAGTCTCCGTCGGCGTCCCGCCATCGGCGAGGTCGAGAGGGCCTGGCACCACCGCCGGCGCAAGTCCACCCCCGGGGCTGCGATCCGGCAAGAGCAAGAAGAGCGCAGCGGTGAGCGCTGCACCGAGCACCATGCCGAGCCCGAGCACCAGCAGGTCTCGGCGGCTCGCGCGGGCGTCGTGTGCGTCGCGGCGCCGCAGATCCGGCACCGTCGGCATGGCGGCCCGGGGCGCGAGCAGTAGCGCTTCGGCCAGGGCGTCACCGAAGTCCTCCGCGGAGGCGAAGCGACGGCTCGGCACTCTCGCCATTGCGCGGGCCAGCACGGCATCGACGTGCGGGTCGAGTCCTGCATCCGAGGCAATTGGCGAGGCCTCGCTGGTGGTGATGAGCTTTGCGACGGTGACCGCGTCGTCACCCGGAAACGCGCGGCGACCCGACACGGCTTCGTACATGGTGGCCGCGAGTGAGAACTGATCGGATGCCGCTGTCAGCTCACCCGTCTCGATGGCCTCGGGCGCGCTGTAGGCCGGCGTGCCGAGCACGCGACCATCTCGGGTCAAGGTCGAGCCGGGAATGCGAGCGATGCCGAAGTCGGCGATCTTTCCCCCAGTAGCCGCCAGGATCACGTTGGCGGGTTTGATGTCGCGATGGATGATGCCCGCGCGATGGGCCGCGCCGAGCGCGCTGCCGAGTTCACGGCTGAGTCGTGCTGCCGCCGCTGCGCCCAGCGGGGATCCGGCCGCGCGTTCTTCCAGCGTCGGCCCCTCGACGTACTCGAATACGAGGTAGATGCCCAGCGCCGGCTCGTCGCCGATGTCGTAGAGCGCCACGATGTTCGGATGCGTGAGCCGTGCGCTGGCTCGCGCTTCCTGACGCATGCGCTCGTGCAGCGTGTGACGCTCGGGCTCCGCGAGCTTGAGATCCTCGCGCAACAATTTGACCGCGACGTCCCGATCGAGATTGGGATCACGCGCCTGGAGCACTCGGCCCATGGAGCCGTGGCCCAGCGAACCGAGCACACGATAGCGCCCGACCATCTCGGGCAGCGTTCCGGCACTCGGCTCGTCCGGCGCGCTCACGGGGCGAAGACCGACCCGCCGTCGACACCGCCGTCAGCTTCCGGCGGCTTGTCTTGGTCCTTCTTCTTCTTCTTCTTCGGCGGCTCGCCGTATTCGCTGCGGAGCTTCTTCAACAAGCCGTCCCGGATCGTCGTCTCGTGGTAGGTGGGCATCTGCGGGAGCTGGACTACGACCTTCACGCGCTCCTGGCTCTCGATGACCTCGATGGATCCGCTGGTCGGGTGGTTCTTCCGCCCCGGCGGTTCGTAGCGGAAGAGGAAGTAGCCGACCTCGGGGTCCTTCTCCACGATCTCGAAGCCCAGATCCACGCGAACGTAGCGCAGCGCTCCGTTGTAGGTCTGCGCCTTGCTGTAGTCGGAGTCGGCTTCGATCCGCGCCGCCGCGCCCGAGCTCGAAAGGACCGCGGCCAGCGCCACGAGCATACCCGCCCCGAGCCACCCGGCGCTGGCCGTCTTCATGGTTTGCTTCGGTAACGCTCAGGCGACGGTCCGGCCAAGTTTCCGGGTCGCCCTCAGCCCGCTTCGTCCCCGAGATCCTCACTTCGAGCGGCGAGCGCCTCCCCGACCGTCGTCCGTTCCATGAGCAGGCCGAGGCCGGCCCCGGCGGCGGTGATGGTGACCTGCGAGGCGTAGATCAACAGCACGAAGGCCGAGCCCGGCCCCACCACCAGCTCGGCGGGGAAGTACATGGCCAGGCCCGCGTAGACCGAGATCTGAAAAGCGCCGAAGAACCCCGGCGCGTTCGGCACCAAGATGCCCAGCGCCAGGACGCCGATGCTCACGCAGGCTTGGGCGAAAGTGATCTGATCGAAGCCCGCGCCCCAGGCCAGGAGCCACGAAGCCGCCGCGTTGAGCAGCCAGTAGCTGACGGTCGCAGCCAGAAAGGGCGCGGCGTAGCGCCACTTGGGCAGAAACGAGAGCCCGCTCGCGACTTTTTCCACGCGTTCGGCCAGCCACAGAGCCAGCTTCTTCGACACGACCCCGACCACGCGCTCGGTGAGTGAGCGGGCCAGATCGCGGCGCCAGTAGAAGACGCCCATGACGAGGAACGCAACTGCAAACACGGCGAGCGCGCTGTAGGCGGCGCCCGGTACCACTGCCGCTGGAATGGGCAGCGCGCCGATGGACCTCGGGAGCGGATCGAGGGGCTTGGACAGCAGCAGCGCCACCAGGAGCATCACGCTCATGCAGAAGCCGTCGATCACGCGTTCGGCCCCCACCGTCCCGGTGGCGGCCCACGCCGAGAGCTGTCCCTGCTTGCGAATCAAGACCGGACGCACCACCTCTCCGGTGCGAAACGGCAGGAGCAAGATCGCCGCGAATCCAATCCAGGCCACCGACACCACGCGCCGTAGCGGGATCGGGTGAATGGGCGCGAGCAGAAACTGCCAGCGGACGGCGCGCAGGACGTGGATGGCCGACCAGATCAGCACGTACGCGGGCAGCGTCCACCAGCGCATCTTGGAGAAGGCGCTGGCCGGCGGCACGATGGGCAGCGCGCCTTGACGCAGCAGCCACACGAATCCGCCTGCCACGAGCAGCGAGGCCAGTAGCTTGAGCCAGTGGCGCTTGAGCCAGCTGCTCGGTCCGTCGGTCATTCGGGGATCCGGCCGCTCAGTAGCTCGAGCGGGCCCGAACGGAGCAGGAAATCGACCTCCTCCGGACCGTGGAGCTCCTCGATGCGCCGGATCCCTGCGGCGACCTCGGCGAGGTCGGAGACCCGGTGGGCGTCGCTGCACGCCGCGTGATAGAGACCGCGCTCGAGCAGGGCCTCCGCCGACTGCTTGGGCTTCCGCCCGTACTTGCCGACGAGCGCGGCCGTGTCGAGCAAGGCTGCGGCTCCGCCGTCGATCAGGCGCTCGAGCACGTCGGGGTCGCGCCAGATGCGCTGATAGCGCTCCGGGTGGGCAATCACCGGGATGAGTTGCTTCTTGACCCGGATGTCGGCCAGGCGACGGTCGATGCTGATGGGAAAATCGCTCTCGTAGAACTCGAGCAGGATCGCACGCTCTCCGGGGTAAGGCAGCGCATCGCCGTCCATGATTCGACCGAAGACGACGTCGTCGAAGTAGTGCTCCGTGGAGAGATCGACTTGCGGCAGATCGGACGCCAGGTGGGGCAGCATTCGCTGGAATGCAGCTCGGGAGGTGTCGCGGGTATTGTCGAAGAGGCCGGGCCGCATGTGTGGCGTGGCGACCACGCGATCGAAGCCGATTTGCCCCAGCGCGCGCAGCATCGCGACGCCGTCCTCAGGGGTCTTGGCGCCGTCGTCGATCCCGGCGATCCAGTGGCAGTGTAGGTCGACGTAGCCGCGCATGTCGCGCCGAGCCTACTCGACCCACCCGGGGTGCGCGACCCACGGCTCGGGAGAGCTTCAGCTCGGGTGGCGCCGTTGGCCCAGGATCCGCGCGCAGCCGACGGCGGCGCGGCGCAGGGCGTCGCTCTGCCCGCCGTGCCCGCAGAGCAGGACCTCGATGCCGTCGATGGTCAGGCGCCGGACTAGCATCTTGCGGGCCACGACCTCGAGGCGCGTCGGCACGGTGTCCCCCTTCTGGGACTTCGAAGGGTCGTCCCCCTTCTGGGACTTCGAAGGGTCGTCCTTGGCGGCTTGCCGGGTCGCCAACGGGGCCCACGCGGCCAGCTCCTCGCACTCCGCGAAGGCTCCCGAGCCTGCCACCAGCACCCCCGCGGAGTCCGCCACGGCCAGGGCCCGGAAGTCGCTGTTGCGCCGGACGGCGTCCAGCAGCTCGTCGAGGGCGCTGAGGGTGTTTGCCCGCCGTGCTGCGCGCCGCTCCGGGCGCTCGCCCATGGGAAATCCTCGACCGTCCATTGGGGTCCAGTCGATGCCAGAGGGTGCGGGCCTGGGCCAAGTTCCCCTGCGCGCGAGCCGGTGACTGAGCCGCCGATTGCTGCTAAGGCCGTCGCCTCGCCGCATGTCCGCACCCAGCCTGGCTCCGCTGCTCGAACGCCACCGCGTGGTTCTGTGCGTGGGCAGCGGTGGTGTCGGCAAGACGACGGTGACCGCGGCGCTCGGTCTGGCCGCCGCAGCGCGCGGCAAGCGCGTGCTCTGCCTGACCATCGATCCCGCCAAACGCCTCGCCAACAGCCTGGGCCTCTCGCACATGACCGGGCAGGAGCAGGTCGTGGCTCCCGAGCTCTTCGAGCGTGCCGGTCTGACCGTGCCGGGTCATCTGAGCGTGATGATGCTCGACACCAAGCAGACCTTCGACGAGCTCGTGGTGCGCTACGCGTCGAGCGACGAGGCGAGGGATCGAATCCTCGACAATCGTCTGTACCAGTACGTGTCGACCAGCCTCGCAGGGACTCAGGAGTACATGGCGATGGAGAAGCTGCTCGCCGTCAAGCGTGACGGTGGCTACGACCTGATCGTGCTCGACACGCCACCGACCAGCAACGCGCTCGACTTCTTGGATGCGCCGGAGCGGCTGATCCACGCGCTGGACAGCGCGGCGGTGCGCTGGATGATGCAGGCCTTCGAGCAGTCGGGGCGCTTCAGTCTGAACCTGGTCGCCAAGAGCGTGGCGGTGGTGCTGCGCGGCATCGGCAAGCTGACCGGCGGCGGATTCCTGGAGCAAATGGCCGCGTTCATCACCGATCTGAACGACCTGTTCGGGGGATTTCGGCAGCGGGCGACGGAGGTCGCGGCGGCGTTCCGGGGACCCGAGTTCGGTTACGTGCTGGTCACCACCCCGGCCCCCGCCGCGGTGCGCGAGGCGATCTTCTTCGCGGATCGCTTGGAAGAGCAGGGCATGCACCGCGATGCCTTCGTGGTCAATCGGGTGCACAAGAGGCCCCGCGCTCGGCCCAGCCGCGAGGAAATCGAGACCTCCATCGCGCTGCACGGGCTCGATCTCGGGGCGTCGGGCGCAGACCGACTCGACCGCGCCCTGGCCGAAGAGACCGAGCTCGCGGAGACCGACGCCGGCGAGCTCGCGAACCTCGATCGAGTCCTCGTTCCCGGGCTCCGCGGCACCAGGCCGATCCGCGTGGACATCCCCGCGCTCCCCGGAGACGTTCACGATCTGAGCACGCTGGGCGGAATAGCGACGCTGCTCTGCCCGGGCTGATTCAGCTCGCTGGTTTCCGACCCTTGCCCCGGAACACGAGCTCGATGGGCACGCACTGGAAGCCGAACTTCTTGCGGATCTGGTTGATGACGTAGCGCTTGTAGCTCTCTTTGATGTGATCTGGCGCGCTGCTGACGGCCACGAACACCGGCGGCGCCGTTTGCGCTTGCGTGATGTAGTAGATGCGCGGCGCGCGACCCTTGTGGGTGGGTGGCGAGCGATGCTCGAGCACGGTCTCGAAGAAGCGGTTCAGCTCCGCCGTCGGCACGCGGCGGGTGAACTCTTCGGAGGCGCGTCGGACGGTGCGCATCAGCTCTTGGACGCCCCAGCCGTTCTTGGCGGAGACCTGCACCAGCGGCGCCCAGGGAGCGAAGCGGAGCGCGTCGCTCACCTGATCCTCGGCCTTCTTGCGCCCAAGCTTGTCGAGCAAATCGGTCTTGTTGAGGCCGATCACGATGGCGCGGCCGCGCTCGGACACCAGTCCCATCAAGCGTGCGTCCTGCTCGGCGACGCCTTCGGTGGCCTCGCACAGGAGCACCACGACCTGGGCTCGTTCCATGCTGCGAAGCGCCCGCAACACGCTGGCCGCTTCGACTCCGCTCTCGACCTTCGCACGCCGGCGGATGCCAGCCGTGTCCACCACCACGAAGGCCTGCCCGTCGATTTCGACCCGCGTGTCGACGGGGTCCCGGGTGGTCCCAGGGCGATCGTCGACCAGTGATCGCTCGGACTTGGCCAGTCGGTTCACCAGCGACGATTTGCCGGCGTTGGGGCGCCCCACGATGGCGACCCGGATGGCCCCGTCGTCCTCGGGCTCTGCGCTGACCTCGTGCTTCGGCAGCGCGGCGGCAATGGCCGAGATCAGCTCCCCGGTACCGCGACCGTGAAGCGCGGATACCGGCAACAGCGCCGGCACTCCCATCTCGTAGAGCTCGTTGGCGGCCAAGGCCTTGTTCCGGTCGTCGGCCTTGTTCGCGACGTAGATCACGGGCTTGTCGCTGCGCCGCAGCAGCTTGATCGCCTCGCGGTCGGCCAAGGTCGGCGACATCGATCCGTCGAGCACACACACGACCACGTCGGCCTCCGCCAGCGCCGCCCGAACCTGCCGCGCGATGCCCTGGCGCAGCGGGTCCTCGTCGGTCGGGTCGAAGCCGCCGGTGTCCACCATCACGAGCTCGCGCCCGGCCAGGTGCACGTCGCCGTAGTTTCGGTCGCGCGTCACCCCCGGCGCATCGTGCACGATCGCGAGTCGCTTGCCGGCGAGCCGATTGAAGAGCGTGCTCTTCCCGACGTTCGGTCGGCCGACGATGGCGACGACGGGCCTCACCGCGGGCCTCGCGGGCGGCGTTTTGGTGCGTCGGGCAGGGCGCTGAGCAAGCGCTTTTCGGCGGGGGCTTCGTAGCCGAGCTCCGCCAGCTGGCGCGGCACGCTCTTCCACTTGGGCGTCACGCGCACGAACAGCTCGAGGTAAATCTTGGTTCCGTAGAGCTCCTCGAGTCGCAGTCGGGCGCCCGTGCCGATGGCCTTGATGTTGGCGCCGCCCTTGCCGATCAGGATCCGGCGCTGCCCGTCCTTCTCCACGTGGATGGTGGCCTTGATGGACAGGAGCCGATCGCGCTCTTCGATCACGTCGATGCTCACCGCGACGGCGTGGGGGACCTCACCTTGGGTGGCGACGATCACCTGCTCGCGGACGTACTCGCGGACGAAGAAGGGCGTGGTTCGGTCCGTGAGCGTCTCGGGGTCGTAACCGGCGGCGCCTTCGGGCAGGAGTTTCTCGATGGCATCGAGCACGCGCTCGGCGTCGGCGGGAGTCTTCAACGAGACCGGCACCAGCTCCGCGAACTCGTGCATCTGCTCGTAGGCGACCAGGGCCGGGAGCAGCTTCTGCTTGTTGCGTACGAGATCGACCTTGTTCAATACCAACAGGCGCGCAGGGCCTCTGGGCAGGAGCTCGATGACCTCGCGGTCGCGTTCGACCATCTCGCTCGGGTTCTTGGCCAGCGCCGGGTCCACGTCGGTCATCACCACCAACACGTCCGCCGCCCGGGCGACCTCGAGGGCGGTGGCGTTCATGCGCCGCCCCAGCTCGCTCTTGGGTCGATGCAGTCCCGGGGTGTCCACGAAGGCGATCTGAGCGTCGGGCCGGTGGACGACTCCGAGCAGCGACTCGCGGGTAGTTTGCGGGATCGGTGACACCACGGCCAGGCTCTCGCCGAGTACGGCGTTGAGGAACGTCGACTTACCGACGTTGGTGCGACCCAGGAGGGCAACGGAACCAAAGCGCATGAGGAGCCGGCGGCGTCTTCTCACGAGCGGATCGGGGTTCGCAAGCCGCTTGCGCGTCATCGGCCCGGTTTTGACGCAAATGCACGGGCGATTGTCGGCCCGCAGAACCGCGCTTTCCGCCCGAAAACTTCTGCTAAGGTCCCGCCCTCTTCTCGACCAGCCATGAGCGCGACGGACATCGATCGAACGAGCGGGGACCTCGGCGCGCCCGACGACGCCGTCGCTCCGCTGGGCGCCCAGACGCGAGGCGAGAGCGCCGGGGCCGAACGAAGCCGCGGCGCGAGCTGGCTGCCGGCCGTGGCGTTCCTGCTGCTGGCGGCGAGCTTGTTCGGGCCACTGGCCCAGAGCGGCATCTGGGATCCCTTCGAGCTCCGCGTCGCGGAGCTGTCCCGCCGCATCGCGCTGACCCTGCTCGGCGCATCGAACCTCTCCATCGAGGGGTCCACCAACACGGTGCCCACCCTCGGCGAGCTCTCGCGCGGGCAACTCCCGTTCACGTCCATCGCCCTCGGCTTCAAGCTCTTCGGTTTGCACGAATGGGCGGGGCGGCTACCGCTGGCGATCTGGGGCATGGTCGGCGCGCTCTCGACCTACGCGCTGGTGTCGCGTCTCGTCGATCGGATTGCCGGCGCGTTTGCGGTGCTCGCGCTGGCGACCATGCCGCTCTACTTTCTGCACTCGCGCACCATGCTTGGCGACATCGTCACGATGTCGTCCATCGCGATGGCCGCGGCGGGCCTGGGTCTGGCGATCTTCGACGCGGAGAGCTCCGCCGCCAGGCGCGTCGCCTGGCTCCTGCTCGGGCTGGTGGGTCTGGCTGCCGGCTTCGGTGCCCGCGGCGTCTTGCTCGGCGTCGTGCCTCCGTCGCTGGGCGTTGGCATCACGTGGTTGCTCCTGCGATCTCGTTTGGGCCCCCAGCGGCTTGCCCACGTCGTGGGCGCGCTCACCTTGGCCCTGGGCCTGTTCGGGGTGTTCCTGGGACTTCGGGCCCTCGGTCGAGCGACCGCTCACCCCACCGATCTTTCGCTGCTGCTCGGGGCGTCGGTCAAGCCGCCCAAGATGCTGCCCACCTACGACGCAGTGGTCCACTACCTGGGTCACGGGCTGTTTCCGTGGAGCGCAGTGGTGCCCTTCGCGGTGGGCCGACTCTTGCGTCCGCCGCACGGCGTCGCGCCCAGCCGAGTCGCCCCGGAGACCGCGCTGCGAGTGATGGCCATGCTGATCGCCGCGGTGGCCTTCGGCGCTCACGGGCTGGTGGCGCCGACGGTGGGTCTCCTCCCGTACGTCGCCGTGTGCATGCTAGCGGTGATCGCCGCGCTCGCGCTCCGTGATTTCGATCGCGGTGCGCCCGGATCGAGGGCCCTGGCCATGGGAGTCGCAGCCCTCGCCATCCTCCTCTACTACGACTTCAAGAACTTCCCGGAGAAGGGCCTCTCGGCCTTCGTGGTGGAAGACCCGCGCTTCCCGGAGAGCTTCAAGGAGTCGGCGCACCGTCTGCTGAAGGTGGGCACCCTGATCATGATCGGCGGCTTTGGCGCCGCCTTCATGGAGAGCACCGACCGGCTCGCCCGACGCTTCGATCGCGAGGAGTATTGGGCTTGGCCGCGGGCGCTCAGGACACTGTGGTCGGGTAACTTGTGGTTCACCGTGCTGGTGGCCGAGGCGGCCCTGGTCGGTTACGCCGCGCTCACTTGGCTGAGCAAGAGCCAGTTCCACTGGAAGCAGTTCGAACAGGCCGGGCCGCTCGCGCGTCAGGTCGCGACCTGGGGCTACCTGGGGCTGCCCCTGCTGGTGCTGCTGCCCGTCCTGGGGCTGCTCGCGCGCGACGTCCTGCGCGAGTTGTTCCTGCGCATCCCGCTGTCACGGGCGACGGTCGCGGCCTGCAGCGTGGCGGCGTCCGGCGCGGTGTTCAGCCTCGGCTACTACCCCAAGCTAGCCGCGCAGATCTCCCCCAAGGAGGTCTTCGACGCCTACCGCAAGCACGCCAAGCCGGGTGAATCCCTGGGCATCGTCGGGGTCGGCACCGGGGCCGCGGCCTACTACGCCGGTCGCAACGTGCCGGCCTTCGACAACGCAAACGCCGCCTTCAACTGGCTCACGGACGGCACGGAGCGGCGCTGGCTCGTGCTGCGCTCGGCGGATCTGCCCCAGCTCAACTCGCTGCACCGGGCCCTGCCGAGTGCGCCCGGCAATGTGCCGGTGCTCGACGCGCGTTCGAGCGAGATCATGTTGCTCAGCAACCGCCTCGAGGCCGGCGAAAAGAACGAGAACCCCTTCTCGTCGTGGGTGCTCGACCAAGCTCCGAACCCCAGGGTCCGCATGGACGCGAACCTGGCGGGGCAGCTCGACGTGATCGGCTGGGAGGTGACCGACCTCGAGGGTCGTCCCGTCGACAGCGTCGTGCCGCAGAAGCAGTTCCAGTTTCGCACTTACTACAAGGTCGTGGCGGCGATCTCGGGCAACTGGGAGACCTTCATCCACATCGACGGCTTTCAGCGCCGGTTCAACGGTGACCACCAGACTCTGGAGAACAAGTACGCCTTTCACCTGTGGCGGGTCGGGGACTACATGGTGGACGTCTACCCTTTCTCGCTCGAGCCGAATTTCACGCCCGGCGACTACGAGGTCTTCTTCGGCCTGTTCATCGGCAGCCGGCGGCTCGAGGTGAAGCGCGGGCGCCACAACGACAACCGCCTCGAAGCGGGCCGGCTCCGGGTGCGCTGAGTTGCGGGCAAAAACCCGGGGCAGCGGCCGCGGGGGAGGGGCTTGGACATCGCCCCGATTCGGGGCTAAGCCCCCAGTGGTGGGCCACGACGACGATCCTCCGGATTTCTCCGAGCGGCGACTCAGGGAGCGGCGCGCTGCGGATCGCTTCGACGTGGTCTGGTCGGTGGACTGCGAGGCCGACGAGACCTTTCTCTACGCCTCGATCACCAACATCTCCGAGCTCGGGATCTTCGTGCGAACCAACGAACCGTTGCAGATCGGTACGCGGCTGAGGTTGCGCTTCTCGGCCCCGGGCTCGGCCGACTCCTTCGTGATCGAAGGCGTGGTGCAGTGGGTGAACCCGCTCAGAGTGCTCGGGGAGAACCTGAACCCCGGCATGGGGGTCAGCTTCGTGGATCTCGAGTTCGACGAGCGAGACCGGATCGTCGATCTCGTACGCACCATCGCCTACGTGCGCGAGGCCGCGAAGAACTAGTGCCGCGCGGCAGAAGTTTCGCTGGTTTCTTTTCCGTGTGCGTGTCGTCGGTGTAGTGGGGTGACATGATCGACTACAGCGCGTTCGCGGGTCGAGCGCACGGTGGTCGTCCGACGGTTCCGCTCGCGCTGAGGGCTGAAGAGCGCGCGCGGATCGAGGAGGCGTTGCGACCCGCCAGGGCGGAGCAGCGGCTGGTTCGTCGGGCGCAGGCCGTGTTGATGATGGCGGACGGAGTGCCTGCGACGGACATCGCCCGGCTCCTCGGGGTGCACGTGCGCACGGTGGACGACTGGCGCAAGCGCTTCGACTGCGCGGCACCTAGCGAGAGACTGGCGGACGCCCCGCGCTCGGGACGGCCGCCCTCTCTCTCTCGGACACCGTAGCGGCTCGAGTAGAAGCACCGACGACCTCGCGGCGAGGATCGACGCGTACGTCGCGTGGTATCTGCAGACCGACCGACCCTTTCGCTGGTCGTACCGCCCCAAGTCGTGGGCCGAACCCAGAAAAATCCCCTCACTTTCTGCGAAGAAAGCCGCAATTGTTTCGGAGTGAGGCCCGACCACACGGGGATGGCACAGGAAGGGCGAAAGCTCGGAAGATTTGGGGATGGGACGGACGAGGTGATCGGTGCGCTGATCGAGGTGCATCGGCATCTCGGTCCAGGGCTGATGGAATCCGCATATGAGGCCTGTCTATCTGCCGAGCTGTCCAAACGACGGCTCAAGTTCGAGCGGCAGCGACCGCTACCAATCCGCTACAAAGGCGTACACCTTGACTGCGCCTATCGCCTCGACCTGGTCGCTTCCAGATCGTATCCTCCTGGAACTCGAGGCGGTCGAGCGGCTGCTCCCGATTCACGAAGCGCAGGTCATCACCTATCTGCGCCTTTCGCGGTTGCCCGTCGGTCTGCTCGTCAACTTCAACGTGACCGCGCTCAGAAATGGCCTGCGGAGGCTCACGCCTGACCACCCCAAATCCTTCCGCTCTGCCGCCCTTCCTGTGAGAGCCCAAATGAGCGCAGGTCTCAGGGGCGAATCCACTCGAACTTCAGCCGGGCGGCACTAGTCGAGTCAGGCGTCCGATGGGGCTCCTGCTCCGGGGCGCGGCCTCGGCGCCCGAGCCCCGGTCAGTAGGCCGGCGGTTTGGGCGGGGGCTTGCCGGCCTTGGGCGCGGCTTTTTGGGGCTCCGGCTTGGCGGCGGGCTTGGGCTTGGCGGCCTCCTGCCGCGCAGCCACGGGTTCTTCGTCGAGCGAGGCCAGCGCGCGCTGGGCGCGTCCGTCGTAGCCCGCAACTCCGATCAGCTGCTTGTACGCGCGTCGTGCGTTCTCGGGATCGCCGGCCGTTCGGTAGCAGTCGCCCGCTTGCCAGAGCGCTTCATTGCCGATGCCGGTACCGCGGTGCTTGCTGTTGATGGACTCGAAACGCGAAGTGGCTGCCGAGCACCCCGCCTGGTTGCGCACCGACTGGGCCGCGAAGAGCTCGGCGGTGGGAGCGTTGCCCCCGCCGCGGTTCGCGACGTTGTCGAAGTTCTTCTGGGCGGCGCCGTAGCGACGGGCCCGGTAGTCCGCCATGGCTTGGTCGTACTCGTTGTCGCCGGACCCCCCGTCGACGGCGAGGCCCGACGAAAAGGCCTGGTCATCCTTCCGCTCTTCGGCGCCTTCCGGAGCGGCAGCCGCGGCGGCGGGAGGTGGGCTGGCAGCGAAGCCGCGCTCGCCCTCGTCCGCACCGGGCGACAGCTCGCGTTGGAGATCGCGGTCGCTGGTGCTCGCGCGCCCTTCGTTCGCCGGCTCTCCGGCGCGGGCCTTCGCCGGCACGGGCACCAGGGTCACCGTCTCGTTCTCGCTCTCGGGGATCCCGCGTTCGGTGACCTGCAAGCTCTCTCTGGCACCGGGCTTGGCTCGGAGGAACAACAGGCTCGTGCCGATCATCAAGAGCAAGAGCGCCGCCATCGCCAACTGCGGTCGCATGGCGTATCCGGCCATGACCGAAATGCTGCGCCCGAGCCGCTGGCGCAACGGGAAATCTGCCCGGGCGTTGCGCTCGGCCGCGAGGATGCGCTGCTCGAGCCCCGAGGGCGGTTCTACCAGCGGAAGCTCCCCAATTTGCCGGGTCGCCCGCAGTCCCGAGCCGATGCTGCGGCAGCGGGCGCAGTGCTCGGTGTGCCGCGCCGCCGCGGCGCTCGTGAGTTCGTCCAGCTCGTCGTAGAGCAGGTCGAGCACGATTCGGTCGAACTTCTCGCAATCCACGGGTCTATCCTTCAGCTCAGTCTCGGGTCATCTCAAGGCTCGTGCGTACTCTTCGAAATCGCTCAGAGCTTCTTGGAGTCGGTCGAGCGCATAACGCATCCGACTCTTCACTGTGTTCTCTCCGACGCCGGTGACCTCGGCGATCTCCTTGAAGGGCAGGTTGGCCACTTCGCGCAGCAAGAACACTTCGCGTTGTTCGTCTGGGAGCTTCTCCACTGCGTCCAAGATGCGGCTCGCCACCTCGCCTGCAACTGCGCTGCGTTCGACGCTGGCGCGGGGGTGGGCGTCCGCCACGTGATCGACCAGTGGCCGTGAGTCTTCTCCATTCGATGTGACGGGTTGATCCAAGGAAGCGTGCCGTCGGTGGGTCTGCTTGCGTAGATGGTCGACGCACAAGTTGCGCGCGATGGTGTAGAGCCAGGTGGAAAACCGGGCCTCGTGCTTGAATTCACTGGCGCTCTGCACGACGCGCAAGAACACGTCTTGAGTGACGTCCTCGGCCGTGTTGCCTTGGCGAACGTGGCGCAGCACGAAGTTGTAGATCGGCGTCTTGTGACGCCTCACGAGCTCCGCGAACGCCTCACGGTCGCCTCGCTGGTAGCGCACCATGAGCATTTCGTCCGTTGCATCGCCCCGCAAAGTCGCCATCCGTCACCCCGGCCCGGGCAGGTGATGGACGAGCGCCCACGTTGTTGGTTCTGTTCCTGACGGTTCTCGGAAACACTCCGGGACCCTTGGATTTGTCGGACGTGCCAGCACGAGATTCGATCTTCGGCGGCTCGAAACGCCGGAGGCCCGGCATTCTTGCATCACTTCGCAGAAGCTCTAACTCCCCGAAGCGCGCCGCCGCAAGGCCCGGTCCGGCGCGGGGCGCGCCGCGGCGCCAGCGTCCGGCCGAAGGCCAGGCGGCCCGGGGGCCCCGGCCCCCGCGGTCGAAGTGCCGGGACTGTTGCACCCCAGCCGGATCCCGAACATAAGAGGGCGTTACCGCCGAGCCGGGGTGGAGCCTCGAGGGCCTCGCCGAACTGTGTCCACTGATGGACAGCGACGTTGATCCGAACAGGCCTCACCTGCCGTCTCACCACTCGACAGAGGGACACCGATGCAACTCTTGAAGGCATTTGCGCTGCCGCTGATCGCGGCGCTGACGTTCGCTTCCCCGGCCGCGGCTCAGGGCACCGCCGCCCCCGCGGCTGGCGCCGACACGAAGCCCGCCGACAAGGCGGATCCGAAGAAGGCGGACGAGGGAAAGGCGGATCCCAAGAAGGAGGCTGCCAAGCCCGCGGAGGTCGCCAAGCCCGCGGAGGCTGCCAAGCCCGCGGATGTCGCCAAGCCGGCGGAACCAGAGAAGAAGCCGGACGCCGCCGCGGACCCCAAGGCAACTCCGACCACGCCCAGCGGCCAGATGGACGGCCCGACCTACCAAGTTCGCTTGCGCGAGCTCGAGGCGCGCGTCGACGAGCTCAAGGAGCAAATCCGACGCAGCCACACTCGCCTGAGCCTGCTCAGCGAGACGATCCTGTCCGGCGGGGTGGGCGGCGCCCGTGCGGAGATCAAATACTCCAACGACATGAGTAGCGTCTTCCGACTCAACCGCGCGCTCTTCGTGCTCGACGGCGCCGTTCAGTACAACAAGCAGGACGACACTGGCGCATTGGCGGCGCAAAAAGAGATCCCGATCTTCGCCGGCTCGGTCCCGCCGGGGGACCACACGCTGCAGGTATTGCTGCAGTTCCAAGGGCACGGCTACGGGGTTTTCTCCTACCTGCGCGGCTACCGCTTCGAGGTGAAGTCGTCGCACTCGTTCACCGTCACCGAAGGCAAGACCATGGAGCTCGAGGCCATCTCCTACGAGAAAGGCGGCGTGACCACTCCAGTGGAGCAGCGTCCCGCGGTGCGCTTCGTCGAGAAGGTTCGGACGGGCGGCGGTTCTTCGGGCTCGTCGGGTAGCGGCAGCAATCAGAAGTCCGGGCTGTCCGGCTCGTTCTCGTTCGGCTCCGGGGGGAAGTGATGCAGATCGGACTCGGAGCTTCGCCGCGCGCCGGCTGGCTCTCCTTGCTGGGCGCCGGCTCGCCCCGCTTCATCGCTCTGGGAGCAGCCCTGGTGGGCCTCGCGTTCACGGCGCCAGCGAATGCCGTGAGCGCCGCAGAGGCCCGAGCGAACGCCGAATCGGCCATCGCCGGCGTCGAGGGCGGCCTCGGAAACGTGCAGAAGGCCGCCGCGCGAGCGACCAAACAGAAGCTGACACCGGCGCAGCGCATCGCCGCGGGCGACATCCTCTTCCGCAACAAGGACTACGCTCGGGCCATCGAGGTGTTCTCCCAGGTCGTCGAGCTCGGTCGGCAGGGTCGCGCCGACTCGGCGTCTCAGGCGGACGCGCTCTTTTATCTCGGCGAATGCTACTTTCAGACCAAGCAGTTCCTCTCGGCTCGCCGCGCCTACCGCGAGATCCTCGAGAAGGCCTCGGTGAGTCCCTTCGACAGCTACGCCGGGCGCGCCGTCGGCCGCCTGGTGGACGTGTCCCTGCGCACGCAGAACTTCGAGATCCTGGACGAGGTCTTTGCGAAGCTGTCCTCACTCCCCACCTCGGACAGCACCGGTTCCCTGCCCTACGCCCGTGGCAAGGCGCTTTTTGCAAAGAAGGACTACGACGGAGCGAAGGCGTCCATCGGCAACGTGTCCACCACCGGCGCCTGGGGTCTGCAGGCTCAGTACCTTCTGGGCGTCATCCTCGTGAAACAGGCCACGCCCGTGGTCGACGAGGCGACCGAGAAGGTCGACAAAGAGACGGCCAGCATCGTCACCAAGGGCACGGTGGAGGCGGTGCCCACCGCGCGCTACGCCGCGGCCATCGAGCAGTTCCGCCGCGTGACCCGCATGAAGGCCGAGACTGACGCGCAGCGCCACGTGATCGACTTGGCCTGGATGGCAGTGGGGCGGTTGTTCTACGAGACCGACAACTTCCTCGACGCTGCCGACGCCTACAGCCACGTCGATCGCAAGAGCCCCGAGTTCTCGGGCATGCTCTACGAGCTCGCGTGGGTCTACGTTCGACTCGGCGACTACCAGCGCGCGCAGCGCGCGCTCGAAGTCTTGACCGTGACCGATCCCGAGAACCTGAGGTTCGCCGACGGTTCGCTGCTGCGTGCCGACCTGATGCTTCGCTCCGGGCAGTTCGACAAGGCACTCACTCTCTACAAGAGCGTGCGCAGCCGCTTCGACCCCATCCGCGAGCAGGTCGCGACCTTCCTCGCCGATACTCAAGATCCCGCCGCTTATTACGACAAGCTCGTGGGAGAGCAGCTCGGCACCGAAAAGGGCGGCCTGTCGCCGGTCGTGATCCAGTGGGCGCGAGAAGAGGCGGAGAACGATCGCGCCTTCGGCGTCATCGACGACGTCACTGCTTCCCGCGACCTGATCCGCAAGTCCAAACGCCTGGTGACGAAGCTCAACGCGGTGCTCGGCGCGGGCACCCGCATGCGGGCATTTCCGGAGCTTGTCGCGGCGATGGAGCAAGCGCTCGGCTTGCTCAACAAGTCCGGACAAGCGCGGCGGACCTTGGCGGCGGGCATGGACGACGAGGCCGGCAGCGTCAGCGGCGAGCTCGAGAAGGTGCGCGCCGAACGCCGCGCGTTGATGCGGCGCATGGAGCAGCTGCCCGTGAGCTCGGGTGACTTCGCGAGACGTGAGTCCTCCGGCGAGAAGCAGTGGAACACGGTCAGCCAGCGGCTGCAGCAACTCGAGCTCGAGTCGGACAAGCTGCACGCCATCGTGAACGGTCTCAAGCGCGTGCTGAAGGACGCCGACAAATTCGGTGTCACCAGCGACCCCACGAGCCGCCAGCGCTTCCAGGCCGAGATCGCCGCGAACGAGCGAGACCTCGCGGCCTACAAGAAGCGAATCACGGAGTACCGCGAGGTCGTGGAGATGGGTCGCGTGCAGGTCGGCTTCGGCGATCAGCGCTATGTCGAGGACGATCGGGTTCGGCGACGCTTCCGCGAGGTCTTCAATCGCGAGGTGGAGCTGGTCGCTGCCGGCGGCGATTCTGGGGCGGCCGACTACGCCCGGCAGATCAGGCCAATCCTGCGTCGGGCCGACACCGTCGACGACACCCTGGAGAAGACCAAAGCCAGGCTCGAACGCGAGGCCGACGTTCAGGCCCAGACCCTGCGCGAGCAGGTCGACAAAGAGGCCGCCGCCCTCGAAAAGTTCGCGGCCAACCTCGACGAGCTCGACGAGCAGGCTCGGCTGCTCGTGGGTGAGCTCGCCATGAAGAATTTCGCCCTGGTGCGCGACCGGCTCAAGAGCATCGTGCTTCGAGCGGACGTCGGCATCGTCCAACATGCCTGGGAAGTGCGAGAAGAGCAGCTGATGCGTGTCCGAAATCTGCAACGGGAGCGCGCGCGCGAAGAGCAGAACCTCAATGACGAGTTGAGAGAAGTGCTCGACGACGCCGGAGGTGAGCTGTGATCCGCCGCGCTCCTCGGAACTGGCTCCTGCTCGGCGCGATGGCCGGGACCCTGGTCATTCCCTCGGTGGCCGCCACCCAGCCCGCCGCCCCGCCCGCCGCGCCTCCCGCAGGCTCGGCGGCGCCCTCTGCGTCCGCCACGCCCAGCGCCGGCGCGTTGCCGGCGGCCTCCGCGGCCGCCGCGACGCCGACCACCCCCGGCGCGACGGCGCCGGACATTCGGATCAAGAAGGGCGCGCCCCCCGCGGCTCCCCCCAGCGCGGGGCAACTCAAGGCCTACGAGGTCCTGAAGCAAGAGGCCAAGGAGTACGAGAAGGGCGCCAAGGAGTTCCGCGACACGCTCACCATGATCGTGCGCCACCACTACGAAGAGCGCCGCCGGCGGATCCTGAACACCCTCGATCGCGAGATCGGCATCGAGAAGAAGGGCCTGCGAGAGGCGCGCGCCGAGGCCATCAAGCGCCTCGAGGCGTTCATCGCGCTGTACAGCGGAGAAAACGCGCACCCGTCGGCCACGCCGGACGGCATGTTCCGACTCGCCGCGCTCTACGAAGAGCGCGCGAGGGAGGCGCAAGAAGGCGATCTGTCGGCCGGGCTCGAGCCCGCCATCACGCTCTACCGCCGCATCATCGACGAGTACCCGCAGTACGAAGAGATGGCGGCCGTCCACTACTTCCTCGGGCACGCCTACACCGACTCCGCCAAACTCGATGAAGGTCAGCAGGCCTGGCGCGCGCTCGTCTGCAACAACCGCTATCAGGTCAAGCCGGACAAGAAGGACGCGGGCAAGATCGAGCTGCAGCCTCTCGAACAAGACCATGACGACAAGTTCTGGACCGACTGGATGAACAAACATCCGGTCCCCCTCGACGGCGGCGCGCTGGGCAAAGCCGCCAAGAAGCCCGCGCCCAAGCCCGTAGCCAAGGGCAAGGCCAAGGGCGCGCCCGTGGGAACCGCGGAGGAAGAGCTGACGTTCCGCGACCCGTACCCGCTCGACTGCAAGGCCTTGCCCCAAGATCTGCGTCCCGGCGAGGACCCGCGGTACATGGCCGAAATCTGGTGGCAGATCGGCAACAACCACTTCGACCAGATCGACCCCAAGGGCGGCCCCTACAATTTGAATCGCGCCGTCAGTGCCTACCAGCACTCGATGCAGTTCAAGAAGCCGCCGGTCTACGGCGTGTCGATGTACAAGCAGGCCTGGACCTACTTCAAGCAGCAGCGCTACAAGACCGCCGTCGACGAATTCGTCAAGCTGCTGCACCACGCCGACGAGCTCGAGGCCAAGACCGGAGATCCGGGGGCTGACTTCCGGCAAGAGGCGTTCACCTACATCGCCGGCTCGCTCACCTACGTCGATTTCGAGGGGCCCCCGGGCGACAACCCGTACATCCCCCGCAACGACGTGCTCGACACCGAGCCGAACCCGCTGATCGCCGAAGAGAAGATGGCGATCGGCATCCAGCGAGTGCAAGACCCGGCGCTGATCCCCCAAGACAAAAAGTGGAGCGTCGAGATCTACAAGGCGCTGGCCCAGGAATACATCGAGATCACCCAGAACCGGAACGCCATCGCGACCCTGGAGATCACGCTCAAGAAGTTCCCGATGGATCGCGACGCGCCGGTCATGCAAAACCGCGTCGCCGACCTCTACGACCAGCTCACCCGGCTCGCGCCCGAGGGTTCGCCGGCCAAGGCCGAGGCTGCCTCCAAGGCCCTCGAGGCCCGCACCAAGCTCGCCGCTTACGTCGGCGCGACGCCCTGGACGGACGCCAACCGCGACGATCCGGAGGCGCTCGCCCAGGCCGAGCAGCTCGTCAAGGGCGGGCTGCGCCGCGCCGCGGCCGATCACACCAACGCCGGCCGTATCTTCTACAACCGCGCCCTCGAGCTCACGAATCCCGCCGAGCAAAAGGCGCAGATCGAGAAAGCCGTCGACGAGTACCGGATGGCGGAGACCGGGTGGGGCGGCTACCTGAACCAAGATCCCAACGCGCTCGACGCTTACGAGAGCAAGTTCTGGCTGGCCGACGCGCGCTACTGGGTGGTCGTCCTCCAGGTCGCCATCAATCGCTCGCCGTCCCCCACCGAGGTCCAGAGAGCGCGCGAGGCCGCCGTCGCCGTCCGGGACTCGAACGAAGACGACAAGTACCTCCAGCCCGCCGGCTACTACGTGGTCACCATCGCGGAGAAAGTCCTCGAGGACGAGTATCGGAAGCATGAGGACTCCAAGGGCGCTCAGGGGTTGGCCAAGCGCGACGAAGTGCGCTTCAACGGCGAGGATCCGAACACCCGAACGGTGATCAAAGACCCGCTGCCGACCCAGGTGCTCGACGCAGTGAAGGCTCGTGACGAGTACAACGCGAGGGTTCCGCTCGACCGCGATGCGAAGCAGAACGGTCTGCTCTACGCCTTCCAGAACGCCGAGTACTTCTTCGTGTACGGCGACTTCGCGGGAGCGAAGCCGCGCTACCAGGCCATGTACGACCAGCACTGCGGCAAGAACGAGTGGGGCTACAAATCCTGGGACAAGCTGATGAGCATGGCGCTCCTCGAACGCGACAACCCCGCCAGCAAGAAGCTGACCGAGGGCAAGAGCTGCGCCTACAGCGAAGAGACCAAGAAGGCGGAAGAGGACAAGCGCAACCCCATTCGCCAGGGACTCGCCTACAAAGACGCCGCCGAGCTGTTCGACAAGGCGCGGGCCATGCCGGACGGCCCCGAGCGGCAGAAGACCTGGCGCGCCGCCGCCGTAGCCTACAAGACGGCGCTCGACGCCGCCCCCGGCCGCGACGAGGCGCCGGAAGCCGCGATGAACGGCGCCTACGCCTACAAGCAGGTCGGTGAGTACGACAAGGCCATCGAGATGTACGAGCTGTTCATCTCGAAGTACGGCAGCGACACCATGCTGGCGCGGCTGAAGAACGGCGACACCAAGGCCAAGCCGCCAGTGCTCGCGGAGCCCAAGAAGTACGAAGAGCGCGTGAAGTTCCTGAAGGACGCCTACGACGCCCTCGCAGGCTCCTACGTTCTGTTCTTCGACTACCCGAAGGCCGCGCAGACCTTCGACAAGATCAGCAGCATCGAGCACTTTCAGCCCACGGCTCGGCGCGAGTCGGCACGCCAGGCGCTCTCGCTCTACTCGAGCCTGGGCGATCAGTCGGCGATGCAGAAGGCTCGCGACCGCTTCAAGAACCTGGGTGCGTCACCCAAGGAGACCGCGGAGGTCGACTACATCATCGCCTCCAGCGATCTGAAGAAGTGGGACGAGTACAGCCCGGACACCGGGGCCAACGCCACTGCGCGCAAGAACGCGCAAAACTCGATGATGAACTACTACGACGCCAATCGGAAGAAGCCCGAGGCGGCGCAGTTCGTGGTTCACGCCGCCTACAACGTCGCGAAGACCAAGTCGGCTTCGGATGCGGGCGACACCAACAAATGGTGGAAGGCCACCATGGACGCCTTCGACGCCTACAAGAAGGTAGCGCCGGCGAAGGATGGCAAGAACAGCGCCATCGGATCGCCGGAGGCCAGCATGGCGGCTCAGGGCGAGTACACGATGCTCGACCAGGAGATCACCAAGAAGTTCGACTACGAGTCGGGCCACCACCGCTTCAAGGGCACCCCGGTTCAGGTGATCGAGGCCTACCGCAAGCAGGCCGGCGTCGCCAAGCAGTGGTACGACAAACTCCAAGCCATCATCGACAAGTACGTCTCCCCCGAATACTCGACGGTGGCCATCTCACGGCAAGGCACGCTCTACGATTCGCTGCGCACGGGTCTGTACAACGTGCGTCCGCCCGAGCTTCAGATGTTCGACAAGAAGCAAGAGGCGATGCTCAAGAAGGCCGAGGAGAGCGACAACCCCGACCTGCAAGAGAAGGTCGACGCCATCCGCGTCAAGGTGCAGCAGGCCTGGCGCGACGCGCGTGACAAGGAAATCAACGGCGCCGACGAGATCATGGTCGACCGCTACGGCAACGCCATCATGCTCTCGCGGCGCTACAACGTCTCGCACCCCGGTGTGATCCACGCCATCCGACGCCTGGCGTTCTTCACCGACGTGATCGGTGAGGCCAAGATGAAGCAGTTCTCTTCCAAGGTGAAGGACCTCAACTACACCGAGGGCATGTTCCTCAAGATGCGCCCGGGGCAGGTCACGCGGCCCGAGGCCGAAGGCATGCCGCGACCGCTGCCGGTGCTTTCCCAATGAATCAGGAGCGAAGCATGAAACGTCGTATCGGCTCGATCCTGGTCCTGATGCTGGCGCTCGGCAGCGTCGCCTGCGGCGGCAAGGACAAGACCGACGCGAAGTACCCCGGTGGCGTGGGCAAGGTCGATCAGTCCGCTCATGGCGGGCCGGGCGCGGTCTACTCGCCCCAGGGCCAGCAGTTCGCGGTGACCGACGCGCCGTCCAGCGGCGAGTCGGGCGCCAACCGGCCGAAGATGAACGCGTCGGCGGCCCAGGCCTACTCGGCCGGCATGGACGCTTTCAAGGCGGGAGATCTGGCGTCGGCGCGTGAGCAGTTCACCAAAGCCGCGGAAGCGGACGCTCAGGCCTATCAAGCGTTTTACTCCCTCGGTGTCGTGAAGGAGCGCCTGAACGAATCGAGTGGCGCGGCCTCCGCCTACAAGAGCGCGATCTCGGTCGTCTCCGACTACGAGCCCGCGATCTACGCGCTGGCGGTGCTCTTGGCTCGCGACGGCAAGGCGAGCGAGGCGGAGACGCTGCTGAACGGCAAGATCTCGAAGATGCCCAAGAGCGCGGCGGTGGTGGCGGCGCTGGCCGAAGTGAAGTCGATTCAGGGCGATTCGACCGAGGCGCAGCAGCTCGCGAAAGAGGCGCTCAAGAAGAACCCGGACTACCGGCCAGCGATGGTGACCATCGCGCGCGACCACTACCGCAAGCGTCGACTCGATCTCGCGCTCTACACGCTGAAGGCCATTTTGGACGGTCACGGCGAGGAGAACCCGGCGCGTGACAAGAACAACGCCGAGGCGCGTCTGCTCCGGGGCCTGATCTACCGCGAGCAAAACAACAAGGCCGGCGCCATCGACGACTTCAAGCGCGCCGTGGAGACGCGTCCCGACTTGGTGGAGGCGCGGATCCAGCTCGCCAGCTACGTGCTCGAGGCGGGCAACGCGTTCGAGGCCGCGAATTTGCTGGAGGGCGCGCTCAAGTACGACAAGAACCACGTGCTCGCTCGCCTGAACCTGGGCGACGCCTACCGGCTGCTCGGTAAGGCGGAGCAGGCGAAGAAAGAGCTCGAGTGGGTCGCGAGCAAGGACAGCTCGTTGGCTCAGGTTCACTACAACCTCGGGCTTCTCTATCTGTTCAGCGACAACCTGCCCGGGGTTGCGCCCAAGGCCTCTGTCGACAAGGCGATCACCGAGCTCGAGCTCTACAAGAAGATGAAGCCCAAGGGGAAAGCGGGCGAGCGCGACGATACGGACGAGCTCATCACCCGAGCCAAGACCAAGAAGGCGCTGCTCGAGGAGGCCGAGAAGGCCAAGAGCAAGCCCGCGCCGAAGCCCGCCGCGCCCGCGGCCCCGGCGGCCCCCGCTGCCGGCGGAGCCAAAGCGCCCGCCTCGACTGGGAAACTGCCGGCTGCCGGAGAGAAGAAATGAAGACGCTGATTCAGATCGGAGTCGTGGTCGCGCTGCTCGCGGTGCCTGGGCTCGCGCTTGCTCAGGGCAAGAGCCGAGTGGTCACCATCAGCGAGGTCACCATCGTCGGCCGGGTTCAAAAGCCCATCGCCGCCGTCGACGTCAGCCGCATCCAGCCGAAGCTCACCCTGGCGGAGTTGCGACAGCCCTTCGTGCACCGGATCGAAAAGGCGCTCTACCAAGATCCTTTTTGAGCTGGATTCGACCCGGTTTTTGGCATCGTGGTCGCCCTCGCGCTCGCCGTCGTCGTGGCCGCCGCGTGCGTTTGGCTGAGCGCGAAGCGCCTCGCGCTGGTGACGCTGATCGAACGCGGTGCAGTCGCGAGTGACGGGTTGGACCGGGCGAGTCGTGAGCGGCTCTTGGCAAAGCTGCCTCCCGACGGCCCCCTCGCTCGCACGGCGGCGGAGGTGCTCTCGGCGCCGAGCCGCCAGGCCGCGGTGGCCACCTTGAACGAGGCGCTCGGTGACGTGGCGCGGGAACTCGATGTGAGCCGAGAGGTCCCGAAGAGCGCGACCCGCGTCGCGCTTGCGTGCGGGGCTCTGCTGGCTTTGGTTGAGCTCGGGCGTCGCCTGCCCGACGACGGCGCGTCGGCCCTGGCGGGGGCGCTGCCGCCCATGGCGGCTGGAGGGCTGGGCGCGGCGATGTGCCTGATTCTGGCCCGGTTGGCGGAGCAACGGGGGCGTCGGGCCCGGGACGGGTGGGACCGTCTGGGCCGGATTTTGGAGCGATTGCTGGCGGAGTCGGACAATGTGGGTGGGCGAGGGAGCCACCGTCCAGTGGACCCCGAGGCGACCCCCGACTAGTCTTTGTCGGCCCGGCGGGAACTTCGTTCCTCGACGGGCTGTCGAACGGCGCGGCGTGAGATCTTCCTCAGGCCGTAGTCGCGGAGAGCGCATCGATGAGCCAGCAGCAGCCGTTCCCTCAGCCTGGAAGCCAACGACCCGGTCAGATGACGGCAGTGATGCGCGCTGTCGCGATGAGCGGTCCCAAGGTGCTGCGCATCGGAGTGGTGCAGGGCGGGCGGATCATCGAAGAACGCATCGTCAAGCAGCGCATCCACGTCACGGTTGGCCCCAGTGAAAAGGCGATGTTCGTCGTCGCCACGCAAAATCTCCCACCGACCTTTCGCTTGTTCGAGCTCGTCGGTAACGACTACTGGCTGAACTTCCTCGACGGGATGAGCGGACGCATCGCCCTGCCCACCGGCATCTCGGATTTGTCGATGCTCAAGGGGCAGGCGCGTCGGACGCCGCAAGGCGCGTACCAGATCCGCCTGACCGAGGACTCGCGCGGCAAGGTGGTGGTGGCCAACACCACCATCCTCTTCCAGTTCGTCGCGCCGCCGCCGGTTCAACCGAAGCCGCAGCTTCCGGTGTCGGTCACCCAGGGCGCCACCAGCATCGACTGGCCGACGACCATGATCGCGGCCTTCTCGTTCTTGCTGCACTTCCTGGCCATCGGTTCGGTCTACTCGGACTGGCTCGACGCGGTCTTCGACGAAGAGGTCAGCGTCGCCGGGCTGGTGGATTCCATGAGGGCTTTGCCCCCGCCTCCGCCCGTCGATACCAAGGACGAAGTCACCGACGAGAAGGCCGAGAAGTCCGAGAAGGCCGAGAAGGCGGCGCCGAAGGCCGCGGGCGCGGCCCCGGGTGCAGGCGGCAAGAGCGCGCCGATGACGGGCGCGCAGGCTGCGGCGCTCGGCAAAGAGCTCGACAACCTCGAGATGGCCACCATCGGTGCGCTCTCGGCCCAGGGACCCGCGACGGCGGGTGTGCTGCGCGGCGGCGAAGTACCGACCGGCGCCCTCGACGCCGCGGCGGCCAGCGGGGCCGGCGTCTCCGCCGGCGGCATCGGCGGGCTCAACCTCGGCAGCGGCGGCGGCACGATCCGCCCCGGCATGGGCGGCTCGGGTCTGGCGGGCATGGCCAGCGGCGGCAAGACCGAGGGCACCACGGGCACCGGCGAGGTGAAGAAGGTCCAGGGCCCCAAGGGCAGCGCGAACGTCGGCGGGGCCTCCGTGAGCGGTGGCACCGTCAGCAACGCCGCCCGGGTGGTCGCTGGAATGCGCGCCGGCTTCCGCAGCTGCTACAACCGCGGCCTGGCGGAGAATCCCGACGCGCAGGGCAGCATTCGCTTGAGCATTCGCGTGGGCCCCGGCGGCGAAGTCCAGGGTGTGACCGCGTCTTCCAGCGGCAACCTCCCGGGTTCGGTCGCCAGCTGCGTGCAATCGCGCGCACAGGCGGCGCAGTTCGACCCGCCCGAAGGCGGCAGCGCCGTGGTCGTGGTTCCCGTCAGCTTCGTCAAGCAGTAGTAGGGTTGCCGGTGGGTCGGGGGAGCTGAATGCTCCCGGGCCCCCCGGCATCGAACCCGGCTGGGCGTCCGGCGTGTCCGGCCCAGAAGCTGGCGAAAACATGGCATTTATCCAGAAACGCAGGCTCGTTGACAGGGCCGACCCGGGTTTCTATACTGGCCCGACTTTGACGGGTAGAGGGAGGTCCGGCTCGATGCTTTCCAAGCGAATCTGGGGAATGGCAATCGCCACGGCGATATCGTTTGCGTTCGGCGTAGCGGTCGCTCAAGAGGCAGCTCCGGCGCCTCCCGCGGACGTGACGACGCAACGCGACGTGAAGCTCTCACCGACGCAGATGCGGGACGAGGCCGAGGGCTACCTGCCCGAGATGGAGCGAGGAGCCAGCACGGTGCGCCGGCAGCTCAGCGAATCCCGGGAGAAGCGCGACGTCGTGAAGGTGCTCTGCCTCAACGACAAGCTGAACCAGATCGACGTGGCCACGCGCTCCGCGCGCGACCGCATGCCGAACCTGCGGGGCGCGGCGGAGAAGAACGACTCCGACCGGTCCCGCCACGAGTTCACGGTCATCCAGGTTCTCCGCGATCGCGTCCGGAGCCTCGTCGCCGAAGCCAATCAGTGCATCGGTGAAGAGACGGGGTTCATCGGCGAGTCGCAGGTGACGGTGCAGATCGATCCGACCATCCCCGACGATCCCTCCGCGTACCCGAACGACCCGATCATCTCCCAGCCCCCCGTGATTGCCAGCCCGACCCAGTGACGAAACTGGTGCTCGCACCGGCTCGCCCGATCGACTATCACCTCTCCGACTACCTTCCGGACGCCGACCTGACATGCGATTTCGTGCCTTACTTGCGACCTCGCTGGTCGTCGCGACAGTCAGCCTCTCCGCGTCGGCTCAGAACCAGCCGTGGATCAAGGACCGCCGCTACGCCGAGGGCATCGGCTACCGAGCGGGCAACCTCGAGATCCACCCGGGTGTCAGCGCAGAGCTCGGCTACGACTCGAACTACTTTCTGAGAGCGGACGACGAGGGCAGCAAGATCAGCGTGATGCGCCTGCGCGTGACGCCCTCGCTCTCGCTCTCCACGCTCGGCGCCCAGCGCCGTGAAGGCGGCGGTGACCCGCCGAAGCTCAACTTCCGAGCGGGCACCTTCCTTTCGTACAACAAGCTCTTCGCGACGGACTCGAAGAACTCGGACGCCGTCAGCGACAACGACAACGTCGTCAACGCGGGCGTCAACTTCAGCTTGGACGTGCTGCCGCAGAAGCCCCTGGGCTTCGACCTGCACGGCGACTTCGTGCGCACGGCGGAGCCTTCCAACAACATCGTCGAGGACCTGGCCTTCAATCGCGACAGCGTGCGGCTCGGAGCGGGCGTCAACTGGCGGCCGGGCGGGGGCCTGTTCGAGTGGCGTGTGGGCTACGAGCTCGTCTACAACTTCTTCGAGAAGGACGCGTATACGAACCTCAACAACTACCAGAACTCGCTGGTCACCCGCGGGCGCTGGCGCTTCTTGCCGCGCACCGCGCTGGTGTACGACGGCAAGGTGGGGTTCTTGCGGTACACGGACGCGACGAGCGTCGACCACAACGCTCAGACCGTGAACAGCAAGATCGGCGTCAACGGGCTGGTCACGCACCACTTTTCCATGCTGGCCATGGCCGGCTGGGCGGCGAGCTTCTACGACACCGGAGGCGGCGTGCCCGTGCACAACTACGACGGCCCGGTGGGACAAGCCGAGCTCAAGTGGTTCCTGCTGCCGCAGCCATCGCTGGCACCCGATCAGGCCACGGTGGGTCTGTCGAGCATCGCGGCGGGCTACGTGCGCGATTACACCAACAGCTACCTCTCGGATTTCTACCGGCGTGATCGCGGCTACACGAACTTCTCGTACTTCGTGGCCGGCGCGTTCCTGGTCAGCCTCGAAGGCGGGTACTCGTACCTGACGCACTCGCCCACCTATTTCGCCACCGGGGCGCCGCGCAAGGCGAGCTTCGGTCAGCACCGCGCCGACGCGACCCTGTTCGCGGAGTACCGCCCGAGCGACTCGATCGGCATCAACACCACGCTGCGCTACGACGGCTCCCTCGGCAACGAGCGGATACAGCTGGATCCAGCGGGGACGGCTCAGGACAACCTCCAGTACAACCGCTACGAGCTGTGGGTCGGCGCTCGCTGGTTCATGTGATTTTGACGGCGCCCGGCGCGGCGAATGTTTTCGTAGCTGCGGTCAACCAATGGGCGCGGTGACCGCGCTGGTGTCAGCTCAGATGGTTTCGTTCCTCCTCGTTCGGCTTCGCGTCCTCGTTGCCTGCTTGGTCGTAGGGGCCTTCGGAGCGATGTCGCTGCTCGGCGGCTGCAGCGCCGGCCAGGACAACTCGAGGGTGAGGCTGCCCGCGCCGATCGAGAGCACCACGATCGGGCCCGGTGATGTGTTCACCGTGCAGGTCGTCGGGGAGAAGGAGCTTCCCACTGAGTACCAGGTCGCCTCCGACGGCACGGTGGACTTCCCTTACGTGCACACCACGAAGGTTGCCGGTCTCGAACCGCAGGCCATCGCCCGGCTGCTGCGCCAGCGCCTGATCGAGGCGAAGATCTTGACGGATCCGAGCGTGATCGTCGCGATCAAGGAGTACAACAGCAAGCGCATCACCGTGCTCGGGCAGGTCGCCAAGCCCGGGAGCTTCCCGCTCACGCCCGGCCTCACCTTGCTCCAGGCCATCTCCTTGGCGGGCGGGTTTACCGCCATCGCTACCCGCGACGGCGTGAACCTGACCCGCCAGACGAAATCCGGGCGGACCACCGTCGTGCTCAACATCGACGCCATCACCGACGGTCGCTCGCCGGACATTGCCCTGCAGGCGGGCGACTCCATCTACGTGCGTGAGCGCGTGTTCTGAGTCGCTCCGGCGGTCGGGTCAGAGCTCGGGCCGGTAGCGCAGGCCAAAGAACAGTCGGAAGCGCGGCGTTGTCACGCCAGCGAAGCGCTCGGTCGACGATGCGCTCGCCGTCTCCCGGGTCTCGCTCGACAGCGGGAGCCCTGTGCCGCCGCCCAGAGAGAGCGAGACGCCAGCGTCCGCGACGGGGGCGGAACGTAAGCTCGCGAGCCACTCCGCGGGCACCAACCTGCCGCCGCTGACCCGCGAAGCACCGCGAGTTCGTCCGGGTTGGGAGACGAGGGAAGGCAGCGCGGAGGCCTCGAGCTCCAGCGAGAGGCGCTCGCCGATCAGGTCGACGCCCACCCCGACCCCTGCGAAGGCCTGGGAGCCGATCTTGGCCGTAGCGAAGGGGACTGCGCGGCGCAGGCGAGCGCCGAGTTCGACGGCGCCGTGCAGTGGACCCCAGCGCAGACCGCTGGCGAAGCCGGGCGCGAAGGTAAAAGCACCCGCGCCCGCGTACAGTTGATCGTCGCCGAGCGGCAAGCCGAGCTCGAGCTTCAACTTCGCGTCCCAGCCGTGCTCGCCCTCGGCGCGTAGCAGCCGGATCGCGCCTCCGATCCGGGGATCACGCACGGCAACCGAGGTGAGGGGTGGAGCGCGCTGAGAGGTGATCCCCTCGGCGCCGGATCCGGTTTGGTGGATCACGAAGGGCGTCGCGACGCTGAGCTCGAGGCCTGCGCCGAGGCCATAGGCATAGGCGAGGGAGAGATCGACGCGATCGCGGACGACGTTGACGTCGCGGCCTTCGGGATCGGGCGACGGCGCCGACAGCAGCACCGGCCGGTCGACGTAGCTCAGGAGCGCCGCGAAGGCGAGCGAGCCCGGATTCGGTACGGCAGGCGACGAGAGGCCAGCGAAGCGCGAAGCGCCCGCCGAGTGCCAGAGTGAGTCTGCGTCGAAGCAGGTCGAGACGCCGGAGGGCGGATCGCACTCGGCGGCGCGCGCGGCCGCCGCGGGCAGAACCGCGAGCGAGGCGGCGACGAGGGCGCGAGCGCGTGCCCGCCGCGCATGGACGACGCCGATCATGGTGGTCAGATTATATCGAACTTCGAGCTGGCCGGGCAGCCGAGCATCCGTGTTATGCGGGGCGCGTGATCGGAAGAGAGCGTCCGCTGGTGCTGGGCTCGGCGTCGCCGCGTCGGCTGCAGATCCTGGGCGGGCTGGGGATCCCGCTGATGCAGCAGGTGGGTCAGTGCGACGAGTCCACGCACCCCGGTGAGCCGCCGCTCGACTTTCTCGAACGCGTGACGATGGCCAAGCTCTCGAGCGTGCTGCCGCTGATTGGCGACGCGCCCTTCGCAGGCGTGCTCGTGGCAGACACGATAGTGGTCATCGACGGCGAGATCTTGGGCAAGCCCAGCGACCTCGCTGACGCACGCGCACTGCTCCGGCGCATCGTGGGGCGCACGCACACGGTCTACACGCGCTTTGTCGTTTCGAAGGCGGAGGCGCCCGCGGAGCCGGCGGTCGGCCGCACGGTGAGCACTTCCGTCACCATGCGCGGAGCGAGCCCGAGCGAAATCGAGGCCTACGCGGCGACCGAGGAGGGCATGGACAAGGCGGGAGCCTACGCAGCCCAAGGCATCGGGGCGTTTCTGATCGAACGCATCGACGGCTCGTACAGCAACGTGGTCGGGCTGCCCGCCTGCGAGGTGGTCCAAGAGCTGTGTCGCGTGGGCTTGCTCGAACGGTATCCATGACGAGTACCCCTCCGGGTACTTCCCAGGGTCGTCGCGCCCCGCGTGACCCCGTCGGGTATGCCCCCCCGGGCACTTCCCAGGGTCGTCGCGAAGCGCGTCGCGACGCCATCGTCATCGGGTCGATTGGTGCCGCGCTGCGAGTGGCGGTGGTCGTTTGGGCCGCGGGGCGCTTTCCTCCGGTGGAAGATGGGCGTTTCTATCACCAACTGGCGACGCGCATCGCCGAGGGGCAGGGCTACACTTGGCGCTGGCCGGACGGCGTCGTCACCTTCGTGGCGCACTACCCGGTTGGATATCCGGGCTTGCTCGCGAGCCTCTACGCCACGCTCGGGCCGAGCCCAACCTGGGGCATGCTGCTGAACGCGGCGCTCGGGGCCCTCGGTGTGATTGCGGTCCATCGCGTGGTTGCGGCGAGCAGCGGCCGAGTGGGCGCGGGGCTCGCGGCGACGGCTGTCGCGATCCATCCTGCCCTCGTTCTGTACACACCGGCGCTGATGACCGAGGGGGTGACCGCTGCGCTCTTCGCCATCGCCGCGTGGGTCGTGGTTCTTGCCCGCGGGTCGACGCGCCCGGTCGGCTGGTGGGTACTGCTCGGCGGCTTGCTCGGCCTGACCACCCTGGTTCGCGGCCAAAGCTTGCTCGTGATGCCGGTCTTTGCCGTGATGGCCGGCTGGACGGGGCGTGCCCCGAGCTGGCGGTCGCTGATCCGGTCGACGCTGGTGACCACCCTCGCCACGGCGTGTGTGGTGCTGCCGTGGACGCTCCGCAACTGCCAGAGGATGGACCGCTGCGTCGTGGTCAGCGCAAACGTCGGCTGGAATCTCCTGATCGGTGCCACCGAGGGCGCGACCGGGACCTTCGTGCCCATCAGCGGAGAGAGCGTGCCCGAGGCATGCCGCAACGTGTTCGGGGAGGCCGACAAAGACGCGTGCTTTGCGCGCGAGGCCATCGCGCTCGTGCGCGCTCGACCCATGCGCTGGCTCGGGCTCGTGCCCCGGAAGCTGGCTCACACCTTCGAGTACTGCGGTGCTGCCGGTTGGTACCTCCGGGCCTCGAGCCCCGGGCACTTCTCGGAGCGGGCGAAGCTCTCTCTCGGCATCGCCGAGACCGTCGTGCAGCGGGCGCTGCTGCTGCTCGCGCTCGTCTCGGTCGGCCGGACCCCCGGCTCGCGGGCCACCGCCCGCAAGATCGGCGTGGGACTCGCCGCGCCCTTGCTGCTCACCCCCTTCGCGTGGATCGCTTACGTGGTGTTGGCCGTGGCGACGGCGTTGCTCGGCCGCAGGCTGATCGAGCGACCGGTGTTGGGCCTTGGCGTGGCGGTCCTCGCGGCGACCCTGGTCACGCACGCGGCCTTCTTTGGTGCCGGTCGATACTCTTTGGTGGTCTTCCCTCTGGTGGCCGCCACGGCCGGAACGGCCATCGTTGGCCGGCGCGAAGCCGAAGATCGCTCGCGTTTTGACATCTCGCGAGCGACCGGGTGATACTTCGCTCGGAGGACGCCCCGAGATGCCGCTCATCGAGACCGAAGAAGCTGCGCGCCGGCTGGCACGCGCTATCGCCAGTGATCTCTCGCTCTACAACGAGGAAAAGATCGTGCGCGGCATCGAGCACGATTCACTCTTCGCCGAGCTGTCGGAAGAGATCGAAGAGGGGCGAGCGCTGTACAAGAGCCGCGTGGCTCCCGATCTGTACCAGCGAAACTTCTACGACCGCGCCCTGGTCGACATCCTGATCAAGTCGAAGGGGCACATCAAGAGCCCCGTCTGGTAGTACGCGCGGATGCGCCGATTCGAGATCGACGCCGAACGAGCTGGGGATCGCGTCGACAAGCTGCTCGCTCGGCTCCTGCCGGAGACCTCCCGCGCCACTATTCAGCGCTGGATTCTGGAGCAGCGCGTTTTGATCGACGGGCGGGTATGTCGAGCCCGGGAGGTGCTGGCATTGGGCTCGGTGATCGAGCTTTCGCCGGGTCCGCCGCCGGTCACGGAGGTGGTGGCGGACGCCAGCGTGCCCTTCGGCGTCGTGTTCGAGGACAGCCACCTGGTGGTGGTCGAGAAGCCCGCAGGGATCGTGGTCCACCCCGCGCGCGGGAACTGGCAGGGCACCCTGGTGAGCGGCCTGCTCTCGCGGGAGGGCTTTGGCGGCTCGGTGGCGGATCCGCGAGACCCGCAAGGAGCGCTGCGGCCGGGCATCGTGCACCGCATCGACAAGGACACGAGCGGGCTCTTGGTGGTGGCCAAGGACGAGCTCAGCCGAGAGGGCCTCAAGGCGCAGCTGGCGCGCCACGACGTGGAGCGAGAGTACCTCGCGCTGACGCTCGGCGTCCCGGCGCCGGGACGCATCGAGACTCTGCACGGGCGTGATCCGCGGTCGCGGCTGCGTTTCACGACCAAGGTGCGCGAGGGTCGGCGAGCGGTGACGAAGGTCTCGGTCCTCGAGCGTCTCGGAGGCGGTAGGGCCGCGCTGGTCGCGTGCCGGCTCGAGACGGGGCGGACCCATCAGATCCGCGTTCATCTGGCCGAATGTGGCAAAGCGCCGGTGCTCGCCGACGCCCTCTACGGACGGCGCTCCGCCGATCCTGGACTGATCCCCATCGAAGAGCAGCTGGCGCGACAGGCGCTGCACGCCGCGGTCCTTGGCTTCGTGCATCCCGCTACGGGGCAGGCCCTGCGCTTCGAGTCGCCATTGCCCGCGGACATGCGGGACGCCCTCGAGGCGCTGCGGTCACTGCGCTAGCTCGGCGTCCGCGCCCCGACGAGTGAGGGACGGGAATCGCGCGCGCAAGATCGCCAGCGCGACGAAGCCCACGACCACCGCCCACCACAGCGTCGCGAAGCGGATCAGGATCATCGCGCTGGTGGCGGAGCTCTGGGGCACTCGGCCGAGGCGCACCAGCTGCTCCTGGATCATGGCTTCGGCGACGCCCAAGCCACCCGGGACCGGAATGACGGCGCCCGCGAGGGTGGCGGTCGCGTAAAAGAACATCGCGAGCGGAGCCGGCACGTGCACTCCAAAGCCTTGGACCAGCAGATGGAGCGCGAACCCCTCGGCGCCCCACCCCAACACCGAGAGCAAGCTGGGCCAGAGCAGCGCGCTGGGGCTGGCCACGATGCGCAGGCTCCCAAAGGATTCTTCCAGCTTCGGTGCCAGCGCGGCCAGGCGTCCCGGACGGCGCTTCATCCACGCAATCAACGCCTCGCCAGGCGCACGCCAGATCACCAACAGCAGCCCGCACAGAACCCCAAAGGTGCCGACGGCCGCCCAGACGAGCCCGCCCGAAAAGCCCAAGCTGCCGATCACGATCAGCGCGATCACTCCGATGACGTCGGTCAGACGCTCGGCGAAGACGATTGGAGCGGTCCGCGCCGCCGGCACGCCGTGGGTCTCGGCCAGGACGGCGCTCTTGAAAACCTCGCCCACCTTACCGGGCGTCACCGTCAGCACGAAACCCGAGAGGAATACCAACAGGCTGTCGAGCTTGGGCACGCCGCGGATGCCCAGGCGCGCCAGGTAATACTCCCACTTCGCGAAGCGCAATCCGTAGTTCGCCGAGGCGAGCGCGAGCGCAAACGCAAAGGCGCTCCAGCGAAAGCGGCTGAGCGACTCTTGGATGTCGCGGTAGCCGGCCCACGCAACGAACACCCCGTAGACCAAGATGCCGAGCAGCATCGCGATCACGAGCTTGCGGATGAAGCCCTTCATCGGCGGCGGCGTCGCCTCGAGGAGACGACGAAGTAGATCAGCCCCAGGATGACCACGCTCGTGCCCAGCACACCGATGCCCCAGGCCGGCCAAGCGTACTGCCCTCGAGCCAACCCCGCGGGGGGCCGCTCGATGATGACGCGGCTCGTCTGAGCTTGCGTCGCGCCCGCGTCGGTGGCCTCCGTCTGCACGCGCCTCGGCTACCACGCGGGACGCCGCCGGGGCAACCCTCTGCGAGGCCGGAAACGCACCGCTTTGCGCGCCGCCAGGCCCAGGATCCGAGTATGATCCCGCGCCTCCGTGACCGACCAACGGCACTCCAACGACGACGCCGAGCTCCTCGAGAGCTGCGCGCGCGCGTGCGGGCGGCTGAAGGAACAGGTGGCGCGGGTCGTGGTCGGCCAGGAGCAAGTGGTCGAGATCATGCTGATCACGCTGCTGGCGAGGGGGCACGCCTTGCTCGTGGGCGTACCGGGGCTGGCAAAGACCCTGTTGGTCGCCAGCGTCGCTCGGGCGCTGAGTCTCAGCTTTGGCCGGGTGCAGTTCACTCCGGATCTTCTGCCCGCGGACATCACCGGTACGGACGTGCTGAACGAAGTCGAGGACAGGGGCGTGGTGCGGCGCGAAGTGCGCTTCATGCCGGGTCCCATCTTCAAACACCTGGTGCTCGCCGACGAGATCAACCGGACTCCTCCCAAGACCCAAGCGGCGCTGCTGCAAGCGATGCAAGAGCGGCAGGTGACCGTGGGCGGCACCACCCACGCGCTTCCGGATCCTTTTCAAGTGTTCGCGACCCAGAACCCCATCGAGCAGGAGGGGACTTACCCGCTGCCCGAGGCGCAGCTCGACCGCTTCTTGCTCGAGGTGCACGTGGACTATCCGAGCGAGCTGGAGGAGCGCGAGATCGCGCGCCGCACGACGTCGGGGCCGATGCCCGAGATCGAAGCAGTGCTGAGCGGCGACGAGATCCGCACGCTCGGCGCCCTGGTGCCGCGCATCCCGGTCACCGACGAAGCGGTAGAGCTCGCGGTCCGGCTCGCGCGCGCGACGCGCCCCGATGGACCCGAGGCGCCGGAGGCAGTGCGCACCTACGTGAGGTTCGGCGCCGGCCCCCGGGGGAGCCAAGCGCTCGTTCTGGCCGCCAAGGCCCGGGCGGCGCTGCGCGGCGAGGCGGCGGCGGATGTCGATGACATCGTCGCGCTCACGCTGCCGGCGCTGCGCCATCGCATGGTCTTGTCGTATCGGGCGGACGCCGACCGAGTCCGAGACGCGGATGTGCTCGCGCAGGTGAAGAAGAAACTGGGGATCTGACTCGCTTCAGCGCGCCCGGAACACCGCCTGGCGGCGCTCGGCGTGGGCAGCGAGGCCCTCTTTGGCGTCGTCGGTGGTCGCGAGCTCCGCCGCCAAGGCGCGTTCGATGGCGAGCCCGCGGTCGAGCGGCAGATCGATGGCCGCGTGAACGGCCTGCTTGATGCGTCCCACGGCCAGCGAAGCCTTGTGCGGCGGCGTGAATTTGTGGGCGTAGTCGCGGACTCGGGCCTGAAAGGACTCGAGCGAGTCGGTCTCCCAGAGATAGTGGATCAGTCCCCACTCCAGCGCTTGCTCGAGAGTGAACTCTTCGCCTTCGATCATGATCTGCATGGCGCGCGCCGTCCCGACCAGGCGCGTGAGCCGCTGCGTCCCCGCCGGGAGCAACCCCAGCTTGACCTCCGGCGATCCGAGGCGAAACGGACCCTGTCGCGCGATCCGGATGTCGCAGGCCATGGCCAAGTCGAAGCCGCCGCTGCTCGCGCTGCCGTTCAGGGCCGCGACGCACAACTTCGGCGTCTCTTCCAGGCGCCGCAGGGTCTCGGCGACGTGCATGCCGAAGTAGTACTTGAAGGTCGCGTCCGACTCTCGCAGCAAGTCCAGATCTGCGCCGCTGCAGAAGTGACGGTCGCCGGAGCCCGTCAGCACGATTGCGTGCACGTCGGGGTCGAAACGCGCTTCGATGATGGCCTCGTCCAGCTCCTTCATCAACTCGTGTGTGGTGGCGTTGGTCGGCGGATCGTCGAGCGTGACGAGCGCGACTCCGCGATCTGTCTTGTATCCGACCAGGTTGCTCACGACGGGTCCTTCTCCTCCGAGCCCCGCAGCCTCGGGTGAACGGACCCTAGCGCGGATCGAAAGGGGACGCTTCAGTTCCCCTCGGTTCGCGCTATGCTCCAGCTTCTCAGGCGACCTGTGGACCACGACGAACTCAAGCGGGCCATCAAAGACATCCTCGTCCAGGAGCTCGACCTGCGAGGCCAGAAGGCAGACGAAATCGGCGACGACTCGCCGCTCTTCGGCGCCGGCCTCGGACTGGACTCGCTCGACGCGCTGCAACTGGCGCTCGCCATCGAAGAGCGCTTTGGTGTTCGACTGCCGGAAGGGGAAGCGGCGCGACCGGTCTTCGCTTCGGTGGCGGCCCTGGCGTTGGAAATCGAGCGCCTGCGGCAGAGCTGAGAGATGACGGCTCGCAGACAACGCGTCGCGGTCACCGGCGTGGGCATCGTGTCGGCGTTGGGCGGTAGCGCGATGGAGACCTGGTCCCGCCTCTGCGCGGGAGAGACTGGGATTGGGCCGGTGACGCTCTTCGACGTCAGCGGCCAGCGTTCTGGACTGGCAGCGGAGGTGAAGCCGATGGACCCAGGCTTGGTGCCGGCGGCTGGGGTCGACGCCTGGTCGCGGACCGACGTGATGGTGGTGCTGGCGGCCCAATCCGCACTCGCCCATGCCGGCCTTCGGGATCCGGGCTCGGACCTCGCGTTGGCGGTGGGCGGCACCACCGGGGGCATGCTCGAGGCCGAGGGCGTCTTTCTCGGGGACTCGGGGCTCGCCCCCGAGCAGGCCGCGCGGCGCCTCCTGTCCTATCCTCTGTCGACCCCCCTCGAGCGCTTGGCGACAGAGCTCCGGACTCGGGGACGATCGGCGTCCGTGTGCAGCGCATGCTCGAGTGGCGCGAACGCCATCTTGCTGGGCGCGGGCTGGATCGAACACGGTCGCGCCTCGCGCGCGTTGGTCGGCGGGGCCGATGCGCTCTGTCGGTTGACCTTCACCGGCTTCGATGCCCTGGGCGTGCTTTCGCCGATGGCATGCCGCCCCTTCGACGTGGCGCGCAGCGGGCTCACTCTCGGTGAGGGTGCGGCCTTCTTGCTGCTCGAGTCTGCGGCGAGCGCCGGGGACCGCGGCGCGACGATCTTGGCGTGGCTCGACGGTTGGGCGGTCGGAGCCGAGGCTCACCACATCACCCATCCCGAGCCGAATGGTGTCGGCGCCGCGCGGCTGATCGAGCGAGCGCTGTCCCGGGCGGGCGTCGCGGTGTCGGAGCTCGACTACGTGAACGCGCACGGAACGGCGACGCTGCAAAACGATGCCGCCGAAGCTCGGGCGCTGGCCAGTGCGCTGGGGGACGAACTTGGACGAATTCACGTGTCGTCGTCCAAGGGACAGATCGGGCACACGCTGGGGGCGTCGGGCGCCATCGAAGCAGCGCTCACGGTGCTCGCGGTCGCCGAGGGCCTGATGCCGCCCACCGGTGGGCTCGAGACGCCCGATCCGGCCCTGGGGTTCCGCCACGTGATCGGCCGGGCCCAGCCCGCTCGGCTGCGCACGGCGCTCTCGACCTCCTTCGGGTTCGGGGGCGCGGGCACCGTTCTGCTGCTTTCTTCCAGCGACCGTCCACGACCCGACCGCACTCGGCGAGGCAGCACGCTGCGCGTCTCGTCGGTCGTCACCCTGGTGGGTGGAGCGCTGGCGCAGGACGCCGAGATCGCGACGCGGCCGTCGCGCTCGAGTTCGTCGACCGAGCGAGAGCCGTTGGTCGAACGACTCGACGCGACACGGTCCCGGCGCTTTGACCGCGCGTCGTCGCTGGTCACGCTGGGCGCGGCCGCTGTCGCCGGCGGGCTGCATGGGGCGCTGTCGGCGGTGGGGCTCGTCGCCGGGTCGGCCTTCGGCAACATCGAGCGTACGGTCGACTTCCAACGCCGGGTCTTCGAACGTGGTCCGCGCTTCGCGAGCCCCGCGGATTTTCCGCATCTGGTGCCCTCGGCGCCGGCGTTCAACGCGAGCATTTACCTTGGGCTGCATGGTCCGGTGATGTCAAATGCGGATCTCGCGACCTCCGCCGAGTCTGCGCTGTGCATCGCGCTCGCTTTGCTCGAAGACGAACAGGCCGACGCGATCATCGCAGGCTCTGCCGAGCCTCACGATCGCGTTGCGGAGCGCGTGCTCGCGCCCCTGCACTTGGCTGGCGCCGATGCGACCGAACCTCGCGGCGAGGGGGCGTCGTTTGCGCTGTTGACGCGCGGAGGAGCGGCCGGAGATCCGGTGGTGTCGTTCTGGAGCGACGCGGCTCGGCCCGAGGATTTGCCCGCACCGCGGCCGGAACGCGCGCGGGCATTCTGCATGCCCGGTTCCCAGACCTTCGTCGCCGCTTCTTCGTGGCGGGACGTTCCCCTCGAAGCGCCGAGCTTTGCCGGGGTTCCGCCGGAGGCGCGCGGCGGCTTCGGTTTCGTCCGGGCGGTGGCGTCGCTCCTGGCCGGCGAAGCTGAGCAAGCGCTGTGGGTCTCCACCGGCCGGGGTCACACGTATGCGTTTGCGATCGAAGTGCAAGCGACGAAGCCATGAGCGCCGTGGTCGTAGCCTACGGCGCAGTCTCGGCCCTCGGATTGGGGGAGGCCGCGGTGCACCCTGGCCGGATCGGAGCCCTCGCGGCGAGCCGGGTGCGCCGCGACGCCGAGCTCGAGGCCGCCGGCCTGCGCAAGCCTTTCGCCGCGCGAGCCGAGGTCGTCGTTGTGCCCGGCGCCGACCGAGCTGCCGCGCTCCTCGCCAGCGCCAGCGAAGAGCTCGTCCGCGAGCTGGAGCTGCGGATGCCGGACTTCCGCTCGCGCCGGCTGGCCGTGGCGTTGGGCACGTCCGGTGGCGGCATGCGCAGCTTCGAGGACGCCCTGGCGCGCCTTGATACGGGGCGGCCCATTGACCTCGAACTCGCGCGACGCTGCCCCTACTTCGGCCCCATCGACGCGCTGCTGTCGCGCCTCGGCGCCAGCGCCGAACTCTGCACGCAGCTGCTCGCGGCCTGTGCATCGTCGACCTTCGCCATCGGCCAGGCCCTGACCTGGCTGTCCATCGGTGCCGCCGATCTGGTCATTGCCGGAGGTTACGACGCGGTGTCGCCGTTCATCGCGTCGGGCTTCGAGTGCCTGGGCGCGACCAGCGAAGCGCCGGCTCCATTCCGGGTGAGCCGCGACGGGCTCGCGCTGGGCGAAGGGGCCGCGCTGCTCGCGCTCTGTCGCGGTTCCGAGGCCCCGTTCGGGGCGGTGCTTGGCTTCGGCGCCACCAGTGATGCCCTTCACGTCACGGCGCCGGATTCGATCCGGCGCCGGACTCGCCCGGGCGGCGCGCGGTGCTCTCGAAGACGCCGGCGTCGAGGCCTGCGACGTGCGCTCCGTCAGCGCTCACGGAACGGGAACGCCCTACAACGATGCGGCAGAAGCTCACGCCCTCCGCGAGGTCTTCGGTTCGAACTCAGCCGACGTCGTGGTTCACGCCTTGAAGGGCGCCATCGGACACACGCTCGGCGCTGCCGGGGCCATCGAGTCCTTGTTTGCCTTGGCGGCGTGCCGCCAAGGCGTGGCGCCGGCCACGACCGGTGACGGCCCGGTCGAGCCGGCGCTTCACGCGCGAATCCTCGAACGGGCCGAGGCGACCGAAGCTCGCGTCTGCCTCAAGCTGTCGAGCGCGTTCGGCGGTGCGAACGCAGCGCTGGTACTGAGCGCAACGCACGATCCCAAGCCCGAAGTAGCTCCGAGACTCGTGAGGTTGCTCCGGATCGGGACGCCCGTGCTTCGAAGTGATCCCAGGCAGCTCGAGGGACGAGTGTTGACCGATGCGATCAAGCTCGACCGCATGGATGGGCTCTCGGCGCTCACGGTCGCCGCGGTGCTCGACGCAAGCGCCGGGCTCTCGCTCAGTGATCGCACGGCGGTGATCGTGGGAACGGCCGCCGCGACCCTGGAGATCGATGCCGATTTCGAGAGGCGCCGACGGCGCCGCGGTCCAGAGCCGCGGCGTTTTCCTGCGACGTCACCCAATCTCTGCGCCGGCGAGTGCACAATAGCTCTGGGTCTGCACGGCCCGTCCTTCAGCGTCGGCGCCAGTCCGGCCGCCGCCATCGAGGCGTTGCTCGTGGCGCACGATTGGATCAGCGCCGGCCGGGTGGACTTTGCGTTGGTCGTCGCCGCGGAGCTCATCGGAGACGCTGTCGGCGCCCTCTGGCAGGCCGCCGAGTGGCCCTTGCCCGCCCAGGGCGCCATCGCGGCGGTCCTGGGGGTTGACGGGGCAGAGGCCATCTCGCGGCAGCGCCTGGCTGCCGCGCTCTTCGCTGCCCGTGAGGGGCGTGGGGCGCTCGGAGGAGAGGCGCCAGGCTGGCCCTCCTTTCGCGCGGCCCTCGCTCGGGCGGCGGCTCTCGCCTAGGGGAGTTCTCGGAAGGCCTTGCCGGATGCGGTGGCGTTTGGCAGTGTGCCGGCCCGGAATGCGAGCGCCCTCGCGGCGCGTTGACACCGGATACTCCCTCGATGCCCTCCCTGGTTCCCCTGCGCTGGCCTGGCTTGCTACTCGCTCTGACCCTGGCGGGGTGCGGCGGTCACTCCATTCCGAACACCGACGTCGAGGACACCACCGACAACCGCAAGGTCATCGACTTCTGCGAAGAATACCGGCGCGCCGTCGAGCAGAAGAAGGTCGGAAGGCTGCTGCAACTCGCCGACACCAGCTACTACGAAGACGGCGGAAACACCGACGCTGCCGATGATCTGGACCACGCTGGGTTGCGCGCATACCTCGAAGACCACTTCGCTCGGACCAAGGGCATTCGCTACGAAATCCGGTATCGGCGAGTCGGCAAGGGTCGCAACACGTCGGTGGCCGTCGATTACACCTACAGCGCGAGCTACAAGATCCCCACCGACGCCGGTGACGTGTGGCGCCACGTGGTCGCGGACAATCGTCTCGAGCTGGTGCCGGTAGGGGAGTCTTACAAGATCATTTCGGGCATGTAGTCGCCAGTTAACGCGACGCGTTGGCGCAGAAGTTGGTGCGAGGGCCGTCCGTCCGTCAGATTATGTGAAGGTCCGTACCCTCACGCGCTCTGGAGTCGGAAGAGGTCGCAGCATGAAGAAGCCCACCGTGGCATTCGTAGGGACGGGGGGAGCAGCGCGCGGCATCGCGCACTTGGGTGTTCTGAAAGCCTGCGAAGAGCTCGGGATTGTGCCGACGATCTTCGTCGGCGCGAGCGCCGGCGCCATCGTGGCGGCGACCTACGGGCAGGGGGTCCCGCTCGACGTGTTGCTCGACGGCTACCGGCTGCCGTGGAAACGCCGACACCAGGGGCCGCGCTTTCACCTCGACACGTTCTTTGGTTTGCCGTCTCTGAAACAGTTGGCCGATCCCGGCTACCTCTCGAGCGGGCTCTTCAGCCTCGACAAACTCGAGCGCTATCTGCGGCGCCACCTGCCCATCAACGACTTTCGCAAGGTCGAGCAGCGGGTGATCGTCACGTCGGTGGACGTGGATCGCGCAGAGCGAGTGCTCTTCGGCAAGGGCTACGACGCCGAGACGCCCATCAGTCGCGCTGTCGCGGCGTCGTGCGCGGTTCCGGGCTTGTTTCGGCCCTACGAGATCAATGGTCGGTATCACCTGGACGGCGAGGTGGCGCGAACCTTGTCCGCCGACGTCGCTGTCGAAGCCGGCGCCGACATCGTCATCGTCTCGAACATCTACCGCCCCGCCGAGGGCGAGCGCAGGTCGCGCAGCATGGCGCGGAGCGGCCCGTTTTCGGTCATGAACCAGACGCTCAACATCCTCTTGACCGAGAAGGAGCGGCGAGGGATCGATCTCTACACCCACGTGCACCCGCGCTGCACTTTCATCGACATCGCGCCGGACATCGGCCGTTTCGGTTACTTGAATCGCTTCGCCGCGCGCTCCCTCGTGTTGCGCGGGTACCGCGCAGCTTTGCAGACCCTGGCTCGAGCCAAGGAGCGCGGCGTGTTCGACGTCGCCCGCCTCGGCGCCCAAGGCCGTCTGAACTGAGGGGCTCTACGGCAGCATGAACTCTTCGGCCATGTCGACGATCGAGTAGCCGCTGCCCTTCGGCCGGAGCAGGAACACGATTTCGTCGCCGAAGAGACGAGTCTTGCCGAACCTTGGCGAGGCGATCGGCACGCGCACGACGACGTCGTCGCCTCGAGCAACGACGCCCAGGGAGCGCGGGGGCCTGAGCGCCGCGAGGTCTGCGGCACGGTAGGTCTCGAGCTCGCCTTCGCGGAACACCAGGGAGCCGGCGATGGCGCCGTAGTCCAGGCGCGTGAGCCGGGTTTGCCAGTACTGGCGGGCCTTTTGGCGTCCCACGCTGGCGCCGGCGCTGAGCCAGGCGTCTTCGGCGATCAGCGGCTCGAGTTCGGCGAAGGAGCCCTGACCGATAGCGCGGAAGAACCCCCGCACCACGTCCCGGGCGGCCTCGGGATCTTGCGGCGCACGGAGCACGACCACTCCCTGTTCGGGGTGCGCGGACGCTGCTGCCGCCGGAAGCTCGGGCGCCGGATCGACCGCGACGCCGGGGGCGCGCCGCGGCGCCGTGTCGAGTGAGGTGGTGGTCTCGAGGCCCCCCGCACCCATGGAAGCGCAGCCCGCTACGGCGAACAGCGCGCTCGCGGCGAGCACGCTGGCTCGGTCGAGCCGGGGGTCAGATCGCTTCGACCAGTGGGTCATCGGTACGCGTGAGCGTGACGATGCTCGCACCGTCGACCGCTGTCCAGCCCGCTGGAACGGCCGCGAGTTCCGACGCGATCAGCGTGAAGTGGGTGCTCTCGACGGCGGGGATTTTGAGCTTCATCCGGCTCTCCGCCCCGAGCAGTTCCTCGATGTCATAGCGTCCGCGCAGCACTCGATAGGCCATGCCGCCGTTGCGGTGCAAGGCCACCATCTGCTCACCGTTGGTCACCAGCGTGTCGCCCGAATTCTGCCCGTGGCCCTCTTCGGCGGACAGCCGATCGACCAGGGCGACGCTCGAACGCAGCGCGGCGACGACGTGCTCAGTGGCCACATCGGCGTCGTTGAGGTGGCCGGAGTCGTGGAGAAACGAGAGGAAGAGATGAAAGAAAATCTCGCTGTCAGTGTCGCCCCGCACGTTGCGCCTGAGAAACTCCGGCAGTGATTCGAGCAGCCGTTCGCGCAAGCGCTCGAAGCCTTGGATAGTGCCCGTCTGGCCGAAGAGCCAGGAACGGTAGCGAAACGGATGGGTGTTCTCGGTGCGCAAGGCACCGACGGTGGCCCGGCGCACGTGGCCGATCATCGCGTCGGTGCGGAGGCCGCGCGTCGCCTCGGCGATCTCGATCAGCGGGCGATCGTCGATGGGACGTCGGCGCAGCAGCACCTCGCCGGCCTGATAGAAGCCGATGCCCCAGCCGAGAGTCTGGCCCTCCTCCGACCGCACGTTCAGCGCGGCCGTGTGCAGCTCGAGCACTCGGGCGCCCAGGTCGGCGCGGTTTCCGATGAACCCGAACATTCGTGCCATGGCGCCTTGCGATCCAAGCATGGGACGTCCGGAGGCGCTTGTCATACTTTCCTTTGCGCAGCGGCGCCGCGCACCGGCCTAGGGGCCGAAAGCCCGCGTCGCCGGCCCACGCGTCGCGCGCGCTCCGGTTCGCTTCCGACGGGCCGCTGGTCGGGTGTGGTAGCCTGCGCGCCCAAGATGCTGCGAACTCGCTGGTGCTCGCTCGTGCTCGCCGCGGTCGGCGGAATGTCCGTCGCGTGCGCCGCCGTCTACCCCGAAGTGGCCACTCCGACTCGTCCGGTCGCTCCCGGCCAAACGCTGTCGCCGCCGCCACCGGACGACCTGTTCTTCATCCGTATGAAGAGCGCGACGATTCCGGAGACGACCCGCGACGGGCGCAAATGGGACGCGGTCGGGGGCGCGGCGCCAGATCCCTTCGTCAAGGTGTTCGTTGGCGACAGCGAGCTGTTCCGCACCCCCATCCAGCCCAATACCCTGTCGCCCACTTGGCCCGACGCGCCGCGCGCCAACTACCGCGTGCAAAAAGGGGCGAGCGTTCGCGTCGAGCTTTGGGACTCGAATCCGATCAACAACCACCCGATCTGCGTCAAGGTTCTGCGCTCCTTTGCCAGCGAAGCGCGCTCCGGATGGATCGACCTCGAGTGCGAGAGCGGTGCCAAGATGTCGCTGGTCACCGAGCCGGCGCACGCGCGCATCGGGCTCGGGATGCACTACGAGTTCCGCACCCAGAGCGTGTACCTGACCCGCGTAGCGCTCGAATCCCCGGCGGCCCGAGCCGGCTTGCGCTCGGGTGACCAAGTGGTCCGTATCCAGGGCAAGGAGGTCAAGACGCTGGAAGAAGCCGAGGCGCGGAGCCTGATCAACGCCCACTCTCCTGCCGGCGTCACGTTGACGGTGAAGAAGCCGGACGGCGCCACCAACGACGTGAGTCTCAAGGACGGGCCCGTCTACCCGAGGGTCGACGACGACATCCCTCTCGAATGAACGCGGACGAAGCTGCCCGGTCTGCCGTCCTCGTGGTGACCGAGGCCGAGCGAGGAACCCTGGTCGTGAGCGGTCCCGACCGAATCGGGTGGCTCGACGGGATCGTCACCAGCAGCCTGGTCGGCCTTCGACCCGAGCACGGCGTGTTCGGCTTGATCTTGAGCAAGACCGGCAAGATCGTGAGCGATCTCTCGTTCGTTGCCAGCGCCGATCAGTCCTTCATTTCCACGGCAGCCGGCACCCACTTGGCGTTGCTCCGGACCTTCGACCAGATGTTGGTGATGGAAGACGCCGAGATCGAGGACCGCTCCGCGAGTCACACCTGGCTCATGCTGCATGGGCCCCGGGCGGCGGCGGCGGCCGAGCACGCGCGGCAGCGCGTGGCTGGGGCGTCGGGCAGCATCGATTGGTCCGGGCTCGGCGGCGCGGCGCTGGTCGTTGAAACGACGAAAATCGACGCCGCGCTCGAGGCGGTCCGTGAGGCGAGCCCCGACATGGTCCGGGCGACGGCCGACGATTGGACGCGGTTCCGACTCGAACGTGGCGTCGGCGTGCATGGCGTGGACTTTGGACCGGAGGACAATCCCCACGAGGCGGCCCTGGATCAACGGGCGATCTGCTGGACCAAGGGCTGTTACCTCGGCCAAGAGGTGGTCTGCATGCAAGGCATGCGGGGAACGGTGAAGCGTCGCCTCGTGTCTCTGATCATCGACGGCCGAGACGCGCCCGCGCGGGGGGCTCGGGTGCTCCGCGCACGTGACGGAAGCGACGTGGGGGAGGTGACCACGGCCTGCACCAGCGAGCGGCTGTCGACGGTGGTCGCGCTGGCGCGTGTCCTCGGCGCTGCTGCCGAGGGCAACGAGCCGCTTCAAGTCGATGGCGCGTCGGCCCGGGTCGTGCCACGGCCCGAGGCATGAGCCTCGCCGATGCTTGGCCCTTGAGGTAGCGTGCCTTCGATGGCGGATCGGTCGAAGAAGTCCGACGGGCCGTGCGGGCCGAAGGCAGCACGCAGAACCAAGAGCGGGTTCCGAGTCGCCGACGACGTGCTCGGGCTCGTGGGCGCAACGCCGCTGCTGAGGCTCGGCCGGGTCAGCCCCGAAGGCGGCGCCGCGGTCTGGGCCAAGTGCGAGCTGATGAACCCGGCGGGCAGCGTCAAAGATCGTCCTGCTCTCGGCATGGTGATCGGCGCGGAACGGAGCGGCAAGATCGCGCCAGGCGCCACCTTGGTCGAGGCGACGAGCGGCAACACCGGCATCAGTCTCGCGATGATCGCCGCCGTGCGCGGCTATCGCTGCGTGCTGGTGATGCCCGAGGACATGAGCCTCGAACGCCGCTACATCCTCCGGGCCTACGGCGCCGAGATCGTGCTCACCCCAGCCCTCGATGGCATGAGTGGCGCGGTGCAGAAGGCGCAGGCGCTGCTCCGGGAGACCCCGGGTGCGTTCATGCCCAGCCAGTTCGACAACCCGGACAATCCGGCGAGTCACGCCGCGACCACCGCGCTCGAGATCTTGGAACAGACGGATCGCGGACTCACGGCCTTCGTGGCGGGAGTCGGGACCGGGGGTACGGTCTCCGGCGTAGGACGCGTGCTCAAGGCGGAGCTCGAGTCCGTCAGGATCATCGCCGTGGAGCCCCAATCGAGCGCTGTGCTGAGCGGAAAACCGCCCGGCATGCACGGCATCCAGGGGCTCGGCGCGGGCTTCGTTCCGGAGATCCTCGACCGCAGCGTGGTGGACCAGGTCGTGACGGTCAGCGACGTGGCGGCGGAGCGGATGGCCCGGCGCATGGCCCGCGAAGAAGGCCTGCTGGTCGGCCCGAGTTCCGGCGCCAACGTGCACGCGGCCTGCGAGATCGCGGCCGGACTCCCCGGCGGCCATGTCGTGACCATCGTCTGCGACTCGGGCGAGCGCTATCTGTTCTGAGGGCCTGCAGAGCGCCCGCGCGCTAGCGTCCCTTGAATTCCGGCGCGCGCCGTTGCGACCAGGCCAGCACGCCCTCGATCAGATCGCTGGACGCCAGCAGTCCGACCTGCCCGGTCTTCTCTCGTGCCAGCGCGTCGTCGATGGTGCCGCCGAAGCTCTGGCGGACCGCGGCGCGGATCTGTGCGAGGGCCAGGGGTGGGCCCTTGGCCAAAGCGTCCGCCAGGGCGCGGGCGGAGGGAGCGAGCGCGTCCAGATCGACGACGCGATTGGTCAGACCGAGCTCCAACGCCAAGCTGGCGTCGATACGCTCGCCAAGCATGAGGTACTCGAGAGCGCGGCCGATGCCGATCAGGCGGGGCAACCAGAAGGTGCCGCCGCCGTCGGGCATCAGGCCGATCTTGACGAACTTCTCTTGGAGGTACGCGCGCGTCGACATCACACGCAGATCGCAGGCCAGCGCGAGATCGGCCCCGAAGCCCACCGCCGGGCCGTCGATCTGGGCGACGAAGGGCTTGGTACCGTGGGCGATGGCCCGGATCACCGCGTGGAACTCGTCGACGCGCGTCTCGACACTGACCTCGCCGAAGTCAGCCATCCCGGCCTTCAGATCTGCCCCGGAACAGAAAGAGCCGCCGGCTCCAGTCAGGACGACGGCGCGGACGGCCTCGTCGGCCTCGACTTCGAGCAACACCCGACCCAATGCCGTGACGAGCTCGCGGGTCAGCGCGTTTTTCGTGCCGGGACGGTTCAAGGTGAGGGTGGCGACGGCGTCGTGGCGCTCCACCAGAAGCACGGGTTCCATGGCCGGCGAGTCTAGCCGGGGTTGCCCGAAGCTCCCCCGTGAATTAAAGGCCCCCGCCAAGATGACCGACGTCCCGGACCCGCTGCCCCTCGCCGAGCAACGAGGTCAGACCTTCCCCAGCCTGGTCGCCATCATGCAGCGGCTCCTTTCGCCGGAAGGCTGTCCATGGGATCGCGAGCAGACCTTTGCGTCGGTGCGTCGATACGTGCTCGAAGAAGCCTGCGAGGTCATCGACGCCATCGACGCCGGCGATCGAAGTCAGCTCGTGGAGGAGCTCGGCGACTTGGCGCTGCAAGTGGTGTTCCTGGCCGAGCTACTCCGGCGCGAGGGTCAGTTCGGTCCAGATGACGTGGTCCGTGGTGTGGTGGACAAGCTCGTGCGCCGACACCCCCACGTATTCGGGGATCTCGAGGTCAGCGGATCGGACGAGGTGCTTCGAAACTGGGAGGCGATCAAGGCCGACGAAAAGCAGGGGCGTGGCCTCCTGGACGGCGTACCTCGATCGCTGCCCGCGCTGCTTCGCGCCCAGAGCATGAGCGAGAAGGTGAGCCGCGTGGGTTTCGACTGGCCCGACCCGTCTGGCTCCCGACAGAAGGTCGACGAAGAAGTCGGCGAGCTCGATGAGGCCATCGAGAGCGGCGACTCCGAGCGCATCGAGCACGAACTCGGGGATTTGTTGTTTGCCTTGGTCAACCTGGCGCGTCACCAGGAGGTGGACGCAGAAGCGGCGCTGCGAAAGGCCGGCGATCGCTTCCGAGAACGTTTCGGGCACGTCGAGGCGCGGGTGCGAGGCGCCCACGGGGCCTGGCCCAAGGGCGAAGACGGCAAGCCGGGGCGCGGGCTTTCATTGGAAGAGCTCGACGGGTACTGGGAAGAAGCCAAGCGAGGCGGCTCATGAATCGAGGAAACGAAGTTGCTGCGCGCGCCGAAGGCGGAGTCACCGGAGCGAGTGGTCCCGAGGACATTCATCCGGTCGCGCGCATGCCTGTCGAGTGGCAGGAGGTGATCGCGAAGCTGGGTGAGCGTGCCTACCGAGCCGAGCAAATCTTCCGGGCCATCCACGCTCGCGGCGTGCTCGACCCGGCGCAGATCACCGAGCTTTCGGCCGAGCTCCGCGGACGGCTCGCCGAGAGCGGGTTTTCGCCTCCTGCGACCGTAGGCCAAGTGCACCGAGCCGCAGACACGACCAGAAAGCTCGTGCTCGAGCTCGCCGGTGGGGCCCGCGTCGAGTGCGTGCTGATCCCCATGACGGACACCTCCGATGCGGACGCAGGCACAGCGGTGGAGGACGAGGGCGACGAGTCGGAAGCCGAGGAGGAGGAGCCCCGGGAGCGGGTCACTCTGTGCGTGTCCACGCAGGTCGGCTGCGCCATGGGCTGCGTGTTCTGCGCCAGCGGCAAGGCCGGCCTGGTTCGTGGCCTGAGCGCCGCCGAGATCGTGAGCCAGGTCTTGCTCGCGCGAACCTACCTCGAGCCGCGGGAATACCTGCGGAACGTCGTGTTCATGGGCATGGGCGAGCCGCTGCACCATTACGAGGAGACGGCGCGGGCGATCCGACTGCTCAACCATCGCGATGGACTGAACATGGGACCGCGGCGCATCACCGTCAGCACGGTGGGGCTCACCTCGGGTATCCGACGCTTGGGTGAAGACTTCGACGGCAAGATCGGCCTCGCGATCTCGCTCCATGCTCCGGACGACGCCACGCGCAGCCGCATCGTGCCGGTGAACCGACGCTACCCCATCTCGCAGCTGATCGAGAGCCTGCGACGCTATCCGCTGCCGCGACGTCGGCGCATCACCATCGAGTACACGCTGATCGCCGGAGTGAACGACTCCCTCGAGCAAGCGCGAGCGCTGGTCCGCCTGCTGCACGGGCTGCGGGTCAAGGTGAACCTGATCGCGATGAACTCCATCGTGGCGTCGCCCCACCGCGCGCCGGCGCCTGCGCGCATCGACGAGTTTCGAGGCGTGCTGGCCCAATCCGGACTTTCGTGTTTCGTGCGGACCCGGCGCGGAGACGACGTCTCTGCTGCCTGTGGCCAGCTCGCCTTGAGCGGCGATCTGGTGCGCGCGCGCCGCGGCTGAGGGCTTCAGGCATCAGTCTCGGGCCGACGGGCCGAGAGCCGAACCTTCTCGCGCGGCACGCTTGCCACTATGCTCGCGCCATGGAGCCAGGACCCGACGCGATCATCGAGGCCGCTCGTGCGTGGATTTCACAGGATCCCGATCCCGAGACGGTGGCCGAGCTCGAGGCGCTGATCGCTTCGGGCGACCACGCCGAGCTCCGCGAACGCATGCTCGCGCCTCTGGAGTTCGGCACGGCGGGGCTGCGCGGCATCGTCGGCGCGGGCCTCGGGCGCATGAACCGCGCGGTGGTGATCCGCGCCACGCGCGGGCTCGCGGAGTACATCCTCGCGAAGAACACCGATCCGCGCACTCTGCCGGTGGTGGTGGGTTTCGATGGGCGGCTCTCGAGTCGGCGCTTCGCCGAGGACGCCGTGGGCGTGCTGGTTGCGGCGGGCATCCCCGTGCGGTTCTTCGAAGATCCGGCGCCGACACCGCTGGTGGCTCACGCCGCTCGGGAGCTCTCGGCCAACGCGGCGATTGTGATCACCGCCAGTCACAACCCGCCGGAGTACAACGGCTACAAGGTCTACGCCGCCAACGCGGCGCAGATCGTATCGCCCGTCGACCAGGAGATCTCGGCGCGCATCGCCGCCGTCAAGAGCGCCAAGGATGTCCCGCTGGTTGCTGGCGCCATGGGCGGATCGCATGCCAAGGCCGAGCGCGTCTCGTCCGCGTTCTTCGACCGCTACTTGGCCGAGGTCGACGCGGTCCGACCGCGGGTGGAGCGCGATCAGCAGCTCTGCATCGTCTATACGCCGATGCACGGTGTGGGCTGGCGCTACGTGCGGCAGACCTTCGAGCGTTCCGGCTACCCCAACGTGCACGTCGTGCCCGAACAAGCGGAGCCCGACGGTCGCTTCCCAACCGTCAACTTCCCGAACCCAGAGGAGCCCGGCGCCCTCGATCTGGCCATGAAGCTGGCCGACGAGCAGAAAGCGGATCTGATCCTGGCCAACGACCCGGACGCCGATCGCCTGGCGGCCTGCATCCCGACCGCGACGGGCCGCTTCCGTCAGCTCACCGGGAATCAGGTTGGGCTTCTGCTGGCGGACTTCATGCTCGAACACGCGTTGGCGGCGCCCCGACCTCTGGTTGCGTCCAGCATCGTGTCGTCCCCCATGCTCGGCGCCATCGCCGAGGCGCGGGGCGCACGCTTCGAGCAGACGCTGACCGGGTTCAAATGGATCTGGAACGCCGCGCTCGATCTCGAGGCGCAGGCCGGTGTGCGCTTCGCCTTCGGTTACGAGGAGGCCCTCGGCTACTCCGTGGGACGAATCGTGCGCGACAAAGACGGCATCAGCGCTGCGCTGCTCTTGGCCGATCTCGCGGCCTACGAAAAAACCCGGGGGCGGGGGCTCGGTGAGCGCCTCGACGACCTCTACCGCAAGCACGGGCTCTGGGTCAGCCTGCAGAAGAGCATCACGCGTCCCGGTAGCGACGGCCTGGCCGAAATCGAGCAGGCCATGCAAAGGCTGAAGGACGCTCCACCCGAGACCGTGGGCGGGGTGCGCGTCACTCGGGTCACCGACTTTCGCTCAGGGGCCGAGGCGCGCCCGCGGTGGCTGCCGGCCACCAGCCTGATCGCGCTGGACCTCGAAGGCGGCGGGCGCGTGCTGGTCCGCCCCAGCGGCACCGAGCCCAAGCTCAAGATCTACGTCGACCTGCGTGTGCCGCTCGCCGCGTCGGAGCGCGTGTCGGCCAAAGAAGAAGAGGCGCTCCGAGCGGCCCAGGCCCTCGCGGACGACGTCGCAGATCGAGTCGGGCTCGGATGAAAGAAAGCGGAGGTGGTCATGCGTAGATCCATTGGTGTTCTGGCGTTCTCTCTGGTGACCTTTGGCGCGAGCGCGGCGTTCGCCCAGGCCGAGTCCATCGGTAGGTCCGGTACCGTGGCCTTCGGCGCCGAGCGCTTGTTCTCGTTCTACAAATCGAACCTGGCCTTCGAAGCACCGAATGGGGACGAGAGCGACTGGGACCAATCGGGGCTCGGCTTCGGCTGGGGCGGAGTCGGCTACCAGTTTCCGTTCAACATGGCCCGACTCGGCTTCGACTACTTCCTGACTGACCAGCTCAGCATTGGCGGTGCGCTCGGCTACGCCAGCGTGGACGACGAGGACGACGGCCCGAGTGGGGATTTCGAGTCGTTCCTGCTCGCGCCGCGGGTCGGCTACTTCCACGGCTTCAGCGACACCTTCGGCATCTGGCCGCGCGGCGGCTTCACCTATCACAGCCTCGACCCCGACGGAGACAGCAACAATCAGTGGGGCTTGGCGCTGACGCTCGAAGGCATGTTCACCATTTCGCCGGCGCCGCACTTCGCGTTCATGCTCGGTCCGACCTTCGACATGGACTTCATGGGCAAGCAGGAGTGCGGCGGTCCGAACAACGACGAGAGCTGCAAGCTCAGGTACCGGTCGTTCGGGATCCAGGTCGGGCTCTTGGGCTGGTTCTGAGCCCGCCTCAATCCGCGTCGAACGAGACCACTTCGTGGGCCCCGAGGTCGGGGATGGCGGCGCGCACGTCGGCCTCGATCTCGCTGGCGGTGCCGACCACGGCGATCACCAGGTTCTCGGGCGAGATGCGCTGGCGGATGGCCGCGTTTGCGGCCTCGAGGGTCACCCCGGCGATGTGGTCGAGGTAGTCGTCATAGTAGCCGGCCGGGAGGTCGTAGATCAGGGCGTCGAGGGCCAGCCCCACCCGCTTGCTCGCCGTGTCGATGGCGAAGGCGTGGCTGCGCGTCAGATAGCGCTTGGCCCAGGCGAGCTCGCGCTTCGTGATGCCGCGATCGCACCAGGCGGCGAGCAGATCGAGCTCCAGGCGGATGCACGCGGCGGCGTCGCTGGCCTTGGGGAAGGTCCACATGCTGAACGCCTGCCGGTGGCGATCGTAGGGCAGACTCGAGTAAGCGCCGTAGGACCAGCCGCGCTTGCTGCGCACCTCGTTCATCAGGCGCGCGGTGAAGGTGCCGCCCAAGACGGTGTTGGCAACGTGAAGCGCGACGTGGTCCAGGTCGTGGGGGCGCGTGCCGAGGCCGCCGATCAGGATCTGGGTCTGCGTGCGCTCGGGCTTGTCGACGAACACCAGGCTGCGGCCGCGCGGGCCGCTCGGCTCGTCGACGCTGCCGCGGAGCGGCGGGCCTTGCCCAAGCGCTGCCAGGATGCGCTCGGCGCTGGCTCGGGCGCGCTCTTGGTCCAGGTCACCGGAGAAGCTCAGAACCAGGTTCTCACGGATCCAGGTGCGGCGGTGCAGGCCCTGCACGTCGTCCGTCGTCATCTTCGAGACGGTGGCCCGCTGTCCGCTCACGGAGCGGGCGTAGGGGTGGCCGGCAAACATCCGACGCCGAAACCAGCGTCGCGCGAGGGCTCGGTCGTTGTCCCGGGACTCGATGATTTCCGCGTCGGTCTCCCGCCGCAAGAGCGCGAGCTCCTCGTCGGCGAAGCCCGGGTGCGCCAAGACGTCGACCAAGAGCTCGAGGAAAGCGCCGAAGTTGCGCTCGATCACCGTGCCGTTGAACGAGATCGTGCTGTGGGAGACGTCGGCCCCCAAAGCGCCGCCCATGGAATCGATGCGAGTGTCGAGCTCTTGCTGACTCAGACCGCCCCCGGTGCGCCGCATGGCCCTGGCGGCCAAGCGCGTGAGCCCCTCCTTGCCTTCCGGATCTTCGAGGGCCCCGACTCGCAGGCTGGCGCTCACGTGCACCAGCGGCAAAGCCGCGCTCGGTTCGAGCATCACCGGGGTCGATCCGAGGTGCATGACAGACACGCTCACTCTGCGGCCTCTTTCTTTTCAGCGGTTTGGGCCCGGACGAGGATCACCGTCCGCCGTTCGGGCACCAGATAACGCCGCGCCACGCGGCGCAGATCGCTGGCGGTCACCCGGGAGAGCTCGTCCAGCCGCTCGAAGGCCGCGCCCGGCCGCCCGAGGATCGTGTCGTAAAAGCCAATGGTGGAGGCCTTGCCGTCCGCGCTTTCGAGCCCAGCGACGAGGGACAGCTCCGTGCGCGCACGCGCTCGCTCGATCTCGGCCTCTGGGATCGCTTCTTCGCAGACCCGGGCGATCTCGCGGTCGATCTCCGCGAGCAGCGTCTCGGCGGTGTGGGTACCGCGGGCCGAAGCGTAGATTTCCGTCAGACCGGGGTCGCGGAACGGGCCGACGAACACCCGAACCTCGGAGGCGATCTCCAGCTTGCGCACCAGGGCCTGGTGCATGCGGCTGGCGCGCCCGCCGAACAAGACCTCGGACAAGAGGGACAGCGCCGGGTGGTCGAAGTCTCCGATCGCCGGGCTGTGGTAGCCCACCGCGAGCTTCTCGGTGGCCGTCGGCTTGCTGAGCTCGCGGCGGCGCTCTTCGGTCTGCGGCGGCTCGGGTCGCACGTCCTCGAGCGGCAACGTCGAGGGCGCGAGGTGGCCGTAGGCCTTCTGGACCTTGGCCAGGAGCGCCGCCTCGGTCACGTCGCCGACGACGACGATGCTGGCGTTGTTCGGCGCGTAATAGGTCCGGTAGAAATCCTGGCAGTCCTCGGTGGTGAACGCCTCGATGTCCGCCATCCAACCGATGGTGGGCCACTGGTAGGCGTGGCTCTGGAAGGCCGTCGACCAGAGCGTCTCGCTGACCGCGCCCTCGACGTCGTCTTCCACGCGGTAGCGGCGCTCGTTGGCGACCACCTCCTTCTCGCTGGTCACCTGCGGGTCCTTGAGCAGCAGGCGAGACATGCGCTCCGCCTCGAGGGTGACGACGAGGGGGAGCTGCTGCTTCGGAACCGCGATGTTGTATTGGGTCCAGTCGAGCCAGGTGGCGGCGTTGCTCTCGGCGCCCGCCTCCTCCAACTTGCGGTCGAACTCCCCCGGCCCGAGGCGCTCGGTCTCGTTGAACATCAGGTGCTCGAAGAGGTGCGCGAGTCCGGTCTTGCCCGGGCGCTCGTGCCTCGAGCCCACGCGGTACCAGGTGTGATAGGCGACCACCGGGGCGGAGTGGTCTTCGCACAGGAGCAACTCGAGCCCATTGCCGAAGCGAAAGCGCTCGACACTCAGGGCCGGACCGAAGGCGGTGGTGCCCAGGTGGCGGATCTGGGCGAAGGGCGAGGCGTTCTCGTTGAGCTGGGCCAGTCGCCGGTCGCGGGAGCGCTTGGTCATCGCCCGAAACATAGTCGAAGCGGGCACGGAGAGAAGGGGGGCGCGGTCATTCGTCGTCGAGCTTCAGGATGGCCAAGAACGCCTCCTGGGGGACTTCGACGCTGCCCACGGCCTTCATGCGGCGTTTGCCCTCTTTCTGCTTCTCGAGCAGCTTGCGCTTGCGGCTGATGTCTCCGCCGTAACACTTGGCGGTCACGTCCTTGCGCAGCGCGCGCACGGTTTCGCGACTGATGACCTTGCTGCCGATGGCCGCCTGGATGGCCACTTCGTACTGCTGCTGCGGGACCAGCTCTTTCAACTTCTTCGCCAGCGCGCGCCCGCGAATGTAGGCGGTGGCGCGGTGCACGATGACGCTGAGCGCGTCGAGTGGCTCGCCGTTCAAGAGCATGTCGAGCTTGACCAAGTCGTCCCGGTGATAGCCCTCGAGCTCGTAGTCCATGCTCGCATAGCCGCGAGATACGCTCTTCAGCCGGTCGTGAAAGTCGAGGATCACCTCTGCGAGCGGCAGCTCGTAGGTCACCACGACGTGGGTCTGCGCAGCGAAATGGATGCCTTTCTGGACGCCGCGCCGAGCTTCGCACAGCGCCACCACCGCGCCCACGTAGTCCGACGGCGTGTGCACCGTGACTTTCATGATCGGCTCCTCGATGTACTCGAGGTCGCCCACGGGCGGCATCTTGCTGGGGTTGTCCACCAGCACGACGTCGCCGTTCCGTTTGCTTGCGCGGTAGACCACGCTGGGCGCCGTGGTGATCAGATCCATGTTGTACTCGCGCTCGAGCCGCTCCTGGATGATCTCCATGTGCAGGAGGCCGAGGAAGCCGCAGCGGAAGCCGAAGCCGAGAGCGTCCGAGGTGTCCGGCTCGAACTGGAACGACGAATCGTTCAGGTGCAGTTTGGAGAGGGCGTCTCGCAGGTTTTCGTACTCGGCCGAGTCCGTGGGGAACACGCCGGCGAACACCATCGGCTTGACGTCTTTGAAACCCTCGAGGGCTTTGTCGGTGCGCCGGCCCGCGTGGGTGACGGTGTCGCCGATTTTGGTGTCTTCGGTGGTCTTGATGTTGGCGGCGATGAACCCCACCTCACCCGGCCCGAGGGCGTCGAGCGCCACGGGGTGGGGGTTGAAGCAGCCGAGCGCCGTCACTTCGTAGCTGCGCCCGGTGGACAAGAACTGGATCTTGTCGCCCTTCGTCAAGACGCCGTCGATGACGCGCACCATCACCACCGCGCCGCGGTAACTGTCGTACCAGCTGTCGAAGATCAGGGCGGCGAGGGGTTTGTCGGGATCTCCCTTGGGCGGAGGAATGCGCGTGACGACGGCCTCGAGGATCTCGGGTACGCCGAGCCCAGATTTGCCGCTGGCCATGATCGCGCCGCTGCAGTCCAGGCCGATGATCTCCTCCACCTCCTGGGCGGTGTGGTCGACGTCAGCCGAGGGCAGGTCGACCTTGTTCAGGACGGGGATGATCTCCAGGTGGTTGTCGAGGGCCAGGTAGACGTTGGCAACCGTCTGCGCTTGCACGCCCTGGGTCGCGTCGACGACCAGCAGCGCGCCTTCGCAGGCGGCCAGGCTCCGGCTCACCTCGTAGCTGAAGTCCACGTGACCGGGCGTGTCGATGAGTTGGAACTGGTACTCTTCGCCGTCGGCCGCCCGGTACTTCAGTCGAACGCTCTGGGCCTTGATCGTGATGCCGCGCTCGCGCTCGAGCTCGAGCTTGTCCAAGAACTGCTCCACCTTCTCACGTGCGCTGATCGCTCCCGTCACGTCGAGGATGCGATCGGCGAGCGTCGACTTGCCGTGGTCGACGTGCGCGATGATCGAGAAATTCCGGATTTTGTGGGTCGGAGTGGGCATGCGCCGCTGTCGCAGTGGTAACGAACCGCGCGTGTAGCCCGTCGAGCGACGCAGGACCAGCGGAACCGGGCCGCTCAGCCCTTCTTGCTGGTCTTGGTCGGCGGCGCGTCCGCCAGCGTCATTTGGCCCGGCAGCGCGTGCTCGTAGCGTTTCAGCACCAGATCGATGCCTTCCCGGATGTACACCGCGACCGGCACCTTGGTCCGGTTGTGGAGCAGGTGAAGGCGCTCGTTTTGCTCGGGCGTGATGTAGACGGTGGTGGAAATCTTCTTGCGCGACATCGTGCAGGACCCGGGCGCGAGTGCCAGTCGTTACAATAGATGCCATTATGTCTGTTGTCAATGCGTGTTGGTGGCATTAAATGCTGGAAATTGAAGATCAAAATGCCAATTTCGCGGCCCTGGTCGCGGACTCGGGGCGCGCATGTTGACTGGTTCGATTGGGTGTTCCGGCCCGGCCCGGTGAGCTAGGATGGCGGCCGCCCCGTGGCGTTGCCCGGGGCTCTCTGCTTGGCGATTCGGAACGGAACTCGAACATGAAGAGCATTGGGCGGGCTCGGGGTGTGCTTTGCGCGCTCTCGCTGCTCGCGTTTCAATCGGGCTGTGGTGAATCAGTCCAGGTCGGTGCGAAGTCCGCGGACGGCGCTCCCCAGCGGCGCGACACGCGCGTGGTCCACGAGGACTGCGCGCTCAACTCCGCCGAGAAGCTCGACGCCAATGGCGACGGCAAACCCGATGTCTGGCTCGTCCGCAGCGGAGGCAAAGAGGTCTGTCGCGCGGTCGATCTGAATTTCGACGGCAAGGTCGACGGCTACTCCTATTTCGACGCTTCAGGGCAGCTCCGGCGGCGAGAGCGAGACTACGACCGTGACGGGCAGATCGAGGAGATCCAGATCTTCCAGGCCGGCGTGCTCGTCGAACAGCAGCGCGCCACGGTCATGGCCGGGCGCCTCGACACTTGGCAGATCTACCAAAGCGGCAAGCTGGCGCGCACCGAGCGCGATTCGGACGGTGACGCCATCGTCGATCAGTGGTGGGAGTTCAAAGCCGACACCGACAAGTGCCCCATGATCCACTCCGACATCGACGGCGACGGGCGCCCCGACCCCGGGGCGACCATCGACTACTGTAAGCAGACCGGCTACGTGCCGCCTTCTCGCGCCGCAGCCGCCGGACCCAAGCACACCTTCGAGCGCCCCGGCGCGTTGCCGGAAGAGACCGAGAACAAAGAAGTTCCCCCGGGTGGACCCCCGACGAAGGAGGAGAAGAAGTGAGCGCGCTTCACCGCTTCGGCATCTCGCTCTGCGTCGGCGCCGGCCTCGCGGCATTTGTGGCCTGCGGCGGCAGCGAAGCCCAGCGGCCCAAGGCCGTGGGCGATCGCGGGGTCGCGGTAGACAAGCGCGACAAAGAGGATCGCTCACAGTGCGACTTCAAGGGACGCAAGGATCGCGAGGTTCAGGAGACCACCGGCCCGGGCGCCATCCAACCCAACATCCGGCGGGTGTTCGCCATCGTGGGCATCGGTGAAGACGCACGCCGCGTATTGCTTTGCCGCGAGGTGGACACCAATCTCGACGGTCTGAAGGACGTCGTTCGCACCTACAACGACAAGGGCGAAGCCAACCACGAAAAGGCAGACACCAACGGCGACGGCCGAATCGACACCTGGATTCAGTTCAGCCGCGGGCGCATCGCCAAGGTCGAGACCGACAGCAGCGGCGACGGTCTGCCTGACGAGATTCGTTTCTACGTCGACGGGCAGCTGAGCCGCGCCCAACGGGACACCAACCACAACGGCAAGCCCGACATCTGGGAGATCTACGAGAAGGGGCGCTTGCAGCGCATGGGTGTGGATCTCGATCACGACGGCCACGTCGACCGCTGGGACCGCGACGAAGAGGCCGCGCGACTGGCCGAGCAAAAAGAGCGTGAAGAAGAAGAGAAGGCCGCGCAGGAGGCCGCTCTCGACGCCGGCGCGGCGGCCACGGATGCCGCCACCGACGCCCAGGTGAGCGCGCGCAAGAAGAACTGACCAGCTCCGGGCAGGGCAGGACAGGCCCCGGATCGATCATGAGCAACTTGGAACGACTGCAGAAGGTCCTGAGCCGCGCGGGGGTGGCGTCTCGACGCAAGGCCGAAGAGCTGATCACCGCTGGGCGCGTTCGCGTGGGCGGACGCGTGGTCACGGAGCTCGGCACGCGGGTGGATCCGGAGCGCGACCGCGTCGAGCTCGACGGCACCCGCCTGATCGCCGAGCAGAAGGTGTACATCGCGCTGCACAAGCCGCGCGCGGTGATGTGCACCATGAGCGATCCGGAAGGTCGGCCGACGGTCGCGAGCTTGGTACGCGGAGCGGGAGGGCGAGTCGTTCCGGTGGGTCGGCTCGACTTCCACACCAGCGGCGTTCTGTTGATGACCAACGACGGTGACTTCGCCGCCGTTCTCGGGCACCCCAGCAAGGGAGCGCCCAAGACTTACGTCGCCAAGGTGCGCGGTGTGGTGGACGAAGTCGCGCTGGCGCGACTCGGGGAGAGCATCGAGATCGACGGCCGCGCGACGCGCCCCGCCTCGGTGCGTCTGCTGCGCCTCGAGGGCGACAAGAGTTGGATCGAGGTGACCCTGCGGGAAGGCCGGAATCGGCAAGTGCGGCGCCTCGGTGACAGCGCCGGCCTGCCGGTGCTGCGGCTGTCGCGGTCGAGCTTTGCCGGGATCGAGATGCCGGGACTGCGCCCCGGGGAGTGGCGCCACCTGACCGTCGACGAGCTGACGGCGCTGAAGGCCGAGTTCGGTGTTCCGAAGCGGGTGCGGGGCGTCGCCGTCGTTCCTGGGGTCCACGGCAAGCTCGCCTCCCGCGCGCCGACCGGGGAGAAGAAGCGGAAGCTCGAGGCGCGCGCCGAGCGGGACGCGGCCGGCGGTCGACGCGCCGGAACGACGCGCTCCGCGACGACCCTTGGAAGTCCCCGACGGGGGATACCCGAAGGGGTGAAGCGCCCGGTGAAGCGCCCCGCGAAGCGCTGACTGTTCCGCGTCTCGGAGCCTGTCGCGGTCAGCGCGGCTTGCGATAGCGAGCGAAGAGCTGGCAGCCGTGGGACGACGACGGCACGTTCAGGAAGTTCGCGACGTACAGCGCGCCGGAGACAAACACCTGCGCGGGGCCATAGTGGTCGACCGCGAACTTGCGCAGCGCTAGCTCCGGGTTCAGGTTGGTGAGCCACTTGGTGAGCCGGTAGACCGGGAAGCCCCAGTTCTGGACTCTGTCCAGCGAGAGGCCGGCGGTCTTGCCCAGCGCTTCGAGCTCCCTGAGGTCGGGGTGAGTGGTGTGACCGAAGTGCTTCTCGGTCGGGAATACCTTGCCGGTTGGGCAGGTGACGATCAGCGTGCCTCCCGGCGCGACCATCGCCGCGAGGTGGGCGAAGGCCGTCTCGCGGGTGTCGAGATGCTCGATCACCTCGGCGCAGGTGACCAGCTCGGCCTGCTGCGGGAGCGTCTCACGCTCGATGTCGAGCACTTCGAAGTCGAACTCGGGGAAAGCTCGACGGTTCTGTTCGACCACGGCGTCGGAGAGATCCGCGCCCGTCGCTCTCTGGATCTCGGGATACCGAGCGCGCATGAGCCGCAAGAGCTCGCCGTTTCCGCAGCCGACATCGATCACGCTCCGCTTGGGCAAGTCGTCCGCCAGTTGGAAGAGGATCCGCCGGCGGTGGCGGGCGCCGGGGTTGTAGCGGATGAAGGGAGTGAGCTCGCGCCAGAGGCGATTGTGGATCTCTCGGTTGTTGTGCGCGGCGGTCGTTGGCATCGGAGCGGTCCTAGTCGAGAGGATGCTAGCGCGCGGAGGCCTCCGGGTCAGCCAGCAGCGCCGGCAGCTTCCAGTCCCAGTCGAAGAAGCCGCCTGCCAGCACGCGCGCGTCGCGGCCGAGCACCACCTCGGCGGCTGCGGCCCCGAGGCGCTCGTCGTAGACCAAGAAGTCCGGCAGCAGCTGGGGCAAGGAGAGGGCTCGCCAGATCCCGGCGGCGTCCACGCCCGTGACGACAAGCAGGTAACGCTCCGTGGCTTCGGGGTTCGGGGTGATGAAGATCGCACCCGTGCCCGGGCGGTCGAAGCGCTCCGAGCCCGCGACCAGAGCCGCGCCGTCGTCGAAGAGCGGCAGCTTCCGGCCGATTCTGGCCAAGAGCACGTGGTCCCGAGAGCTGCCCACCGCCACGACGGCGTGGGACTTCATCGTGGTCTCGTCGAGATCGACGTCGGCCACGATGCGATATCCGACCTCGGATCCGTGGCGGCGTGACAGCGCCAGCGCGACCTCGCGATTCGCCCGGGCGGTGCGTGGATCACCGCTGCCATAGCTGAAGATCAGGGGCTCCAAGAAGGCGTCGCGGATCGGCCCCTCGAGCCCTGCGCGTTTTCCCCGAGCTGAGGGCGCGCCCTTGGTCCAGTCCTTGTCGCGTTTCGTCACGAGGACCGGCTCGGCCTCGTCGAAGGTGAGCGTGGTGCCGTCGACCTCGAGCTCCACCTTTCCGGTCTTGGCCAGCCGCGGCCCCCGCTCGAGTTCGAAGGCCTCGATGGCGGCGGTCTTCACGCGGACCGGGCTCGCGCTCGCATCCACGTCGAGGCTCCCTGCTCTCCCGGGCTGCGAGAGCGCGCGGATCGTCGCCCACTGGATCTTGCCGAAGCGCAGCGAGTCGGTCTTGACCGTGATGTGCTTGGGCCCGGGATCACGCCGCGCGCGCGAGAGCCAGGGGAACAGTCGCGCCCCGGCGTAGGCCTTGGTCCAGACGTCGTGGCCGGTGTCGGGCCACTCGTCGGTCATCGAGTAGCCGAGCTGTTTGTAGCGCTCGACGAGGACCTTGGAGTTTTCGAGGGGGAAATCCTTGGTGCCGTGGGCGACCCACATCGGAAGATTTCGTCCGCGCTCGGCCCAAGTCGCCGGAGACCAGTGGTGCATGCGCTCGGTCTCCCAGGGGCGGATCGGCCGACCTCGGGTGTCGCGACGCACGAAGTAGCTGTGATAGCCGCAGAGCGGGGCGGCGGCCGCGAAGTGATCGAGGTAGCGCAGGCCCAGGTGACCCGCCCCGGTGCCTCCCATGCTGACTCCCGTGATCGAGACCCGCGCCGGATCGATGGCATAGGTGTCGACCGCCCATTTCAGGGCCGCCATCACCTCGAGCTCGCCCGGGCCTCGGTAGAAAGCGTTGCCGTGGGCGTGAGGCGCGAGCACGAAGCCATCGACGCTGGGGCCCCGACTCTTGGAGTCGAGGAAGGCATCCATGATGCCTTGCGGGTTCCCGTTCAAGCCATGCAGGACCACGACCAGTGGATAGCGCGTCGCGCCGCCGGCAGCGTAGCCCGCGGGCACGTGCAGCGCTGTGGGATCCGGCTCGCCATCGACGCTGGATCGACGGGCGAGGAGCGTGACGCCGGGTCGCAGCAGCGGATCACGTCCGGCCTCGATCTCGGTGAGCAGCGCATCGAGCCGCGCCTCGGCTCCCGGGACGCTGCGGGCGACGGCCGTGGCGTCGGCCTCGAGGGTCGCGGAGAGGCTCGTCGGATCGAGGAGCTTGCCCGGTGGTCGCTCGAGCTCGGAACGAGCCTTCGCCGCCCGCGCCAGCAGCGACGGGGCATTTGCTCGCAGGGGAACGCTGAGCTTCCGGCTGTGCTTGCCGATCTTCAGCTCGAGCTCGAGCGTCGTCGCGCCGCCGAGCGCGCGCGGATCGAGGCTCGGAAGCGTGGCCTCGTAGGGCGACACGCCGTGGGGGCCCAGCGGCAGCAGCCCGAGCTCGAGCTCGTGGCGCGTGGTGCCAGCGCGGACGGTCGCGCGCAGTGGCACCGAAGCTTCGAGGGGAGTTCCCCGGGGGAAGTCGACCACGAGCTTCGGGAGGAAGGCACTCGGACCCGCGCCGGCGTGGAGGCTCAGATCGAGCAAGCTGCTCGCGAGGCGATCACCGTCGGCATCGGTCGTTCCCGCCAAGGTCACCCGGGCGCCGCTCGGTGCCAGCAGGTTCCGCGCGTCCAAGAGCCGCAGCTCGAGGGCCCACCAGTTGCCTGGATGCTCGAGCACCAGCACCAACTGGTGGCTGCCGCGCTGCAGCCGGAGCGGGATGGCGTCCCAGCCGCCGCCTCGAAGCGCTCGCGCCGGTCTGTCCCAGACCGCTTTGCCGTCCACGTAGAGCAGCGCCGCACCGTCGATGGACGCGAGCAGTACGCCGTCGAGGTCGGCGTCGAGCACGAGCGTGCCGCCGAGCAGCGCCGCCGATCCCTCCTTGCGTCCCGTGCCGAGCGCACGATCGAGATCCAGCGCGCCGTCTCTGGAGTGCAGCAACCGAAAGCGAGGCGCTGCGCCCGCGGCGCTGGGCGCGGCGCTCTTCTCTGCCAGCGCGCGCGCCCGATCGGGCGGCAGGGGGCCGCTGACGAGCCAGGCGCCGACTTGCCCGTCGGCGGCTGGCCTGATTGTCACTTCTGCGACTGCGCGGGGTGTGGCCGAGACCGCTGCTGAAACCAGCAGCGGCGCGAGCCACCGCGGGTTCACGCGGGCTGTCCGTGTGCCAGCATGCGAGGGCCGTCCCGGAACATGATGCTGACCTTGCCGCTGTCGAGCACCTCCGCGACGAAGCCTTCACCGAACTTCTTGTGGGCGATGAGCTCGTAGACCGCGAAGGTCTTGTCGATGCTGTAGCGAGTGAAGGAGTCCACCGCCTGCCCCGCGATGCGTTTCTCCCAGTCGTTGACCCGTGCGGCTTCGACCCGGGCCTTCTCGGTCACGCGTTGGGCGGCCGTGGCTGGGCGACCGCTGGCGGAAGCGCGCTTCGTCACGCTCTTCTTCTTCTCCGATGCCGGAGCGCGGTAGTTGTGCTGCGAGTTACACGTCTGACACACGACGCGCTTGGGTCGAATCCCCGACCATCGCGATGATGCGATGTCCGAGGTCCATGCGGCACTTGGTGCACCAAGAATCAATTTCACTGCCTGCGGCGAGAGGTTTCAATCGGTGTTCTCCTGTTCCCCCTCGGCCTTCGTAGAATCTGGTGGCGGCTCGGTTCGACCGTCGCGTCGGACGCGAACCTTGGAACGTACTTCCGGCTTCGGGGGTGCGCCTACGCGCTCGTCGTTCGGGATGAAGCGTACCTCGGTCTTGATCTCGAAGGAGAGCATCGTGAGCATCTTGGCTGCTTCTTCGGAAAAATCAGTGTGCTCGAGGAAGTCGCGGATCTCCTTGGCGACCACGCGGTACAGGCCGTTCTTGGTCTCGTCGATCTGGGCGAGCAGCACCGCGAGCACTTCTTTGGGCAGCTTCATCTCCCGCACGAACTCCCGGACGTTCTCCGGGCCTTCGCTGATTTTCACGTAGCTGGCTTCGACGATGCGCTTAATCAGCTCCGGCAAGATGCGTTCGAGTCGACGCCGCTCCTTCTCTTCAGGACGGTCTTCGCCCTCGGGCGGCGGGGACTCGCTTGCACTCACGGCTGGGCAGTTACCCTGGCGCACTGCGTCAGTCAATCGTTTGGGGCGAAGGGGCCAATCGGGCTATGTGCGAGGCATGCGCGGGCTGGGCAGTCTCCTCTGCGTCGCACTCGGGCTCGCGGGGTGCCGAGAGCCCGCGCCGACGCCGACCCCGGCACCCGCCGCGAGCTCCGTGCCAGCACCGCCGGAGCCGGCGCCCAGCGCAGCGCCGGCCGTGTCGGCGCTGCCCCCCGTCCCGAGCCCCGCCCTGGACGCGGGCGGCCCGGCACCGAGCGGGGGCAATTGGCTCAAGTGTTACGCGCAGTTTCAGCCGCGCACCCGCCCCGATCTCGACGTGATGCGGCTCGGGCTGATGTGCGGCCCTTCCAACGGCATGCGCAAGGTCGCCGAGTCGCAGGACACCGCCTCGAGCGAAGCGAAGGAGCATCGCTTCCAGGCCGAGCCCGGGGACTGCTATCGGGTCTTCGCCGTGGCCGAGCCCGGCGTCGAGGACTTGGACGTCGAGGTCCTGAGCCCGCAGGGCGCCCGCGTGGCCTTCGACACGAGCGACGACCGCTGGCCGGTGGTCAAACCCGACGGGCCCTTCTGCGTGTTCGACCCCGGTGAGTACCGCGCCGTGGTGCGGGCGCAGCGCGGTCAGGGGCGGTACAACATCGAGATCTGGCGGCTTCGCTGAGGCAAAGCCAACGGTCGACGGCGGAGCCCGGCGCCACTACGTTTTGGCCGCCCCGGCCACCGGCGGTTCCCCTGGATGTGTGAACGATGACCATCGACTTCAAGCAGCGGCGCCAGCGTGTGCTCGACGCTTTGGGTTCCGCGGTGCTTCTCTTGCCCTCGGCGCCGTTGGCGATTCGAAACAACGACGTCGAACACGAGTACCGCCAGGACTCGGATCTGTTCTACCTGAGCGGTTTCGACGAGCCCGAGAGCGTACTGTGCCTGCGCGGCGGCAAGGAAAAGCCGTACGCGCTCTTCCTGCGCTCGCGGGATCCGGAGCGAGAGGTCTGGGACGGCGCCCGGGCCGGCGTTGACGGCGCCGTGAAAGCGTTCGCCGCCGACGAGGCGTTCCCCATCGGCGAGCTGGCGCAGAAGCTGCCCGCGCTCCTCGAGAACGCGACACGTCTTTACTACCGGCTGGGACGCGATCGGAGCTTCGACGACGTCGTGCTCACCGCCATCGACAAGGTCCGCTCGAAAGCGAAACTCGGCCTGTCGTGGCCCGTCGAGATCGTGGATCCGGCGACGCTCGTCCACGAGCACCGCCGAGTGAAGGCTCGCGAGGAGCTGGAGCTGATGCGGCGGGCCGCCGAGATCACCCGCGACGCGCACCTGGCGGGAATGGCAGCCGCCAGGCCCGACGCCTTCGAGTACGAGGTCGAAGCGGTGATGCTCGCGGTGTTCCGGCAGGCCGGGGCCGAGCGCTTGGCCTACGGTCCGATCGTGGGTTCTGGCCCGAACGCCACCGTCCTGCACTACCGCAAGAACGACCGAAAGATGCGCGACGGCGATCTGTTGCTCGTGGATGCCGGGTGTGAGTACGGCTACTACGCAGCCGACGTGACTCGGACCTTTCCGGTGGGCGGCAGGTTCAGCGGACCGCAGCGGGCGATCTACGAGATAGTGCTCGCCGCCCAGATCGCGAGCATCGAGGCGGTCCGCGCGGGCGTCACCCTCGAGGCGATCCACGACGCCAGCGTGCGCGTGATCGCCCAAGGCCTCCTCGACCTGGGAATGGTGGAGGGGCCCATCGAGACCGTGCTCGAGAAACAGACCTACAAGAAGTACTACATGCACCGGACTTGCCACTACCTCGGCATGGACGTGCACGACGTCGGCCGCTACTTCGTCGACGGGAAGGCTCGTCCTCTCGACACGGGAGTCGTGATCACGGTAGAGCCGGGCATCTACGTGGCCGATAATGCCGAAGGCGCCCCAGAGCAGTATCGCGGGATCGGCGTCCGCATCGAAGACGACGTGCTGGTCACGCCAGAGGGTGCGAGCGTGCTCACCAGTGACGTGCCCAAGAGCGTTGACGACGTCGAACGTGCTTGTGCCTGAGCTGCGAGCTTGGGGGCTCGCGCTCGCGCTGCTGTCGCTCGCGGGTGCTGCCCGCGCCGAGGCGCCCAAGGGCGAGCCGGCGGCCGCCCTTCGCCCGGCAGACGGCGGCTACCTGCACTTCATGAGCGCGCTGGCCGTCGGCCGCGGCCTTCGTTTCAATAACCCCTACCGGCTCGCGACCCCGCTGGGAGACGATGCGGAGTCGGTGTCGGCGAGCGCCACCTACGCCGATCTCTCGGTGAGCGCCGCGAGCGGGGATCCAGACGGATTTCAGCACGGCGGGAGCCTGCACTTCTCGGTGGCGCTCCAGGGTGTCCCCCAGGAGGTCGTGACGCCGTCCTACCTCGTGGCCCACCGACTGCCGCCCCGAGCCTGGGCGTTCGCGCGGGCGGGGCTGCCCGTCGTGATCGGACCGGATCCGAACCTGGGCTACGAGCTGGCGCTGGGCGGCGCTTTCATGGTCAGCGCCGGCATCGGCGTCACCGCCGAGTTGGTCGGCGATCTCTTCTATGGCGCCGCGACTCAAGATCAGGCCTACAGCGTGATCCCGATGTTGTCCCTGCAGGCTGGAGTGATCGTGGACTTCGAGGTGCTCCCGTGACCGGGCGCTGCTCGCTGGCCAGCACCAAGCTCGCGCTCGCCGCTCTCGTCGTGTTGTTCTGCATGGCGCCGACGCCGGGCGACGTCGGCGGCTGCGGGCAGAGCCCGGACTTGCTCGATCCGCCGGCCTTCTTCGCGAACAAGAAGGCGACCGACTGCTCGCGCTGCAAAGAGTGCGATCTCTTGTCGGAGTCCTGCTCCCGCGCGTGCGACAGCGGCTTCCCCGTCGCCACCGCCTTTCCCGAGGAATGCTACCCCTTGGTCCACGACGGCGAGGTCTGCCTGCGGGCGCTTCGGCACGCGAGCTGCGACGACTACTCGAGCTACATGGACGACGCGTCACCGACCACCGCCAGCGAGTGCAACTTCTGCCCACCTGAGAAGTCGCCGATGAGCCGGTGGATCTTCGTTGCAGCGCTGGCGTCGGCCAGTTGCGGAGCCTCGACCCAGAGCCTGACCGCCGATACCACCGACTACGAGCTGTATCGCCGGACTCGCACCGCGACCACGAGCGAAGGGCGGCTGAGCGCGAGCTTCGAGTATCTCGAGCGGGAGCCCGACGGGCGCTGGAATGCCGAGGTGAAGGCCTGGTTCAACCGCGCCGAGCCGCTCTACTACGAAACCTCGAGCGCATCGGCACCGGGCCTCGAGGCCTACATGAGCGCGTTGCCTCGAGGCCCCCACGCCAAGCTCGCCGCCGAACGTCTGCTCGAGATCCGCGCCGGCGCGCGCATGGCCCGTGAGCGAGACAGCGAACTGCTCGACGAGGCGCTGGGCGTGGAGCAGAAGCTTGCCGACGCCGATGAGATGCGGCGCGCCGTCGTGCGCGAGATCCGTGACTGGTCCAACCGCCTCGCGACCATCCCCAGCTTTGGCATGCCGACCAGCGAGCTGCCTCACGAGACGATTCACCACTTTCGCGTGCTCGAGCCGGTGGCCAAGTGTGCCGACGAACGCTGTTCGAAAGCGCTGTCACTCCCCTACGCCATTCCCGACGGCAAGCGCCTGTCGCCGCGCAAGGTGGTGTTCGACGTGGAGCTGACGCTGGTTCGGGGCAACGTCGCCAGCGCGCGGCTGCGCGGCCCCGAGCTCTGGAGCCGGCTCTACGAGTGCCACGACAAACGGCCGGTTCGTCCCGACGATGCCCAAGCCCGAACCGAAGCCATCGCCCGGGCGGTGCAGATCGTCGAGTCGTCGCTGGGGCCGTCGTTTGCTGGCGCCGAGTGCCAGCGGGAGGCCGTGAGCCCCGTGGTGCTCGAGCGCGAGTGCCGAGGCGTTCGCGTCCAGATGCACGCGGCTCCCACGCCCGAGTCGGACGACGAACTCAGAGTCGAGCCCACCACGAAGCACGGTCCATGATCCACGAACCCCGCATCCCCTTCATCCAGATCCCCGACTGGGTTCTGATCCCCCAAGGCTTCTTCGGAGGCACCTTTCCTCCGGCTCCATTCTCGTTCAAGCCCTTCGGCACCTTGGTGGCCGTCGGCGTGTACGTCGGTGCTTGGCTGGCGCTGCGCCACGGTCGAAGGCGGGGGCTCGACGAGAAGAAGCTGATGAGCTTCATGCTCTGGGTCGGTGGGCTCGGCTTCTTCGGCGGCCATTTCTTCGACACGATCTTCTACTTTCCCGAGCGGGTGCTGGCCGATCCGCTATCGCTGTTTCGGGTCTGGGAGGGACTCAGCAGTTTTGGCGGCTTCGCAGGCGCGACCATCGGCCTCTTGGTGTGGCGCCGGCTCCACCGGGAACCCGCGCTCCACTACGCCGACGTGGTCGCCAGCTGCTTCCCCGTGGGCTGGTGGTTCGGACGGCTGGGCTGCACGGTTGCGCACGACCACCCGGGGCTGCACAGCGATCTTTGGTTTGCCGTGCGTTATCCCGACGGGGGCCGGCTCGACCTCGGCCTCTTCGAGATGTTGCTGACGCTCCCCCTCGCCGTCACGTTCTTGGTGCTGCAGCGTCGAGAGCGCCCGTGGGGGTTCTTCCTCGGCAGCATGTGTGCGGTCTACGCGCCCATCCGCTTCGGGCTCGACTTCTTGCGCATGCGAGTCGGGGAGACGGCGGACGCTCGCTACTTCCACCTGACCCCGGCCCAGTGGGGATCCTTCGCGCTCTTTGGGGCTGGCGTGGTGATCTGGAGTCGAGCGCGGAGTGAGCCCGCGTCGGAGCCGGAGTCGACCGAGGACGAAGAGCCAGATTCGAGCTGAAGGCGCGCTCGAAGATCTTGGGAGTGAACCGCCAAGGCGCCAAGGTCGCCAAGAATTGGGGGTGGCAAGCGCCAACACGGGGATGGCACAGGAAGGGCGAAAGCTCGGAAGATTTGGGGATGGGACGGACGAGGTGATCGGTGCGCTGATCGAGGTGCATCGGCATCTCGGTCCAGGGCTGATGGAATCCGCATACGAGGCCTGTCCATCTGCCGAGCTGTCCGAACGACGGCTCGAGTTCGAGCGGCAGCGACCGCTGCCAATCCGCTACAAAGGCGTGCACCTTGACTGCGGCTATCGCCTCGACCTGGTCGCTTTCAGATCGTATCCTCCTGGAACTCGAGGCGGTCGAGCGGCTGCTCCCGATTCACGAAGCGCAGGTCATCACCTATCTGCGCCTTTCGCGGTTGCCCGTCGGTCTGCTCGTCAACTTCAACGTGACCGCGCTCAGAAATGGCCTGCGGAGGCTCACGCCTGACCACCCCAAATCCTTCCGCTCTGCCGCCCTTCCTGTGAGAGCCCAAATGAGCGCAGGTCTCAGGGGCGAATCCACTCGAACTTCAGCCGGGCGGCACTAGTAGACTTGGCGCTCTCGGCGTCTTGGCGGTTCGTCTCCTTCCAGAAGCGCTTCCGTCATTGGTGGGCGCAGCCTAAGGTCCTGCCGTGAGCCGCTGCTGGGTCCTTGGGTTCGTGGCCGGTGCCCTCGTCGCGTGTCCCGCACGCGCTGGGGGTGAGGTGAACTGGCGTGCGCGCATCTTCGAGCGATCGGCCCTCGGCAACGATTCCATGCCACCGGGGACCGACGACCCGCCGGCCGCCGAGCGCCGGCGCCTGGCCGAATGGCTCGCGTGCGGAGCGCCCTGAGGCCACGCGCCGGTGCGCAGGTCTGTTGCCGGCCGAATCCTACGCCGGCGAAGCCCGGATCGGCTTCACCCGGCAGCAGCTGGCGCGTCGTCCTGAACTGAATCTTCGACGTCGCCCTGGTGCGCTTCTGCGAAGGCTCCCTCGGGCTCGCGCAAGAACAAGAAGCAGTAGGCGAGGCTGAAGGCCGCGCCGCCAGCGATGATGAAGAAGAAGGTGCGGGCGTCCACCAGCGAGAACACGACCAGGTACACCACCGCGCCGACGTTGCCGTAAGCGCCAGCCATGCCGGCGATCTGCCCGGTTTGCTTGGGGTGGATCATTGGAATGATGGCGAAGGTGGCGCCCTCCGCGCCCTGAACGAACATCGAGCAGCCGACGGTGATGATGACCGCCACCACCAGCCACCACATCCCGTCGAAGGTCGGCACGATGGTCTGCACGCCCTCGACCACCGGCCCATATTTGCCGATCAGCGCCATGCCCAAGAAACCCAGGGCGATGCCCATCATGTAGACGAGCATCGTGCGCTTGCGGTTCTTCATGTGATCGGAGAGCCAACCGCCGAGCGGGCGAGCAAAGAGGTTGACGAACGCAAAGGACGACGCGATCAGACCGGCCAGGGTTGCCGTCATGATCGGGTTTCCGTCGGCGCCCAGAAGATCGCGGAACGTCATCTCGAAAAACATCGGGAGCATGCTCACCACGGCGAGCTCGGCTCCGAAGTTCGCGAAGTAGGTGCTGTTCAGCGCGGCGACGCTGCCCCACGAGTAACGCTCGCCCGGAGCGTGTCCCCGCTTCAGGCCCGGCAGGTTGACCTGCAGCGTTCGGACGAGGTGAGCGGCGAAGACCAGTCCGAGGACCACGTAGACGCCATAGAGCAGGTTCTGGCTGATCAGCGCCGAGCCGCCGACCTTCACGTTGGAGATACGCCACGCGAGCACGCCCATGGCGCCCACCAGCGGGAAGGACCAGACGATGTACTGAGCGAGATCCCCCAGCTCGTGACCGTCATCGGGTCGGTCTTGGTGGCCTTGGCGATCACGCGGCCGCGCGGGCCGTCACTGACCAAGAACAGGTAAAGGACGCCGTAGACGAGGCAGACCAGCGCGTTGACGGCCAGGGCGTAGCGCCAGGCGTCTGCGCCCAAGCCCAGCTGATCCTTGAACAGCGACGTGGCGATCCAAGGCAGCGTCATCGCCGCCCACGCTGAACCGAAGTTGCCCCAGCCGGCGTAGAAGCCCTCAGCGCGCCCGACCATGTTCGGCGGGAACCAGTTGGCGACCATCTTGATACCGATGACGAAGCCGGCACCGATGGAGCCGAGGATCAAGCGCGCGACCAAGAGCTGCACGAAGCTGTTTCCGAAGGCGAAGGCCAGCGCCGGGGCGCTCATCGCGATCATCAGCGCCGAGAACGTGATCCTCGGGCCGTATCGATCGACGAGCGCGCCGACCAGGATGCGCGCCGGAATGGTCAGCGCCACGTTCGAGATGGCCAGCACCTTGATGTGGTCTTTGGTCAGCCAGTCGACGCTCTTGAGCATCGTCGTGGCCATCGGCGCCATGTTGAACCAGACGTAGAACGTGATGAAGAATGCGATCCACGTCCAATGCAGAGTGCGGATTCGGGCCTGTGAGAAGTCGACGAGCTCGGGCTTTTTCATGGGGTGCTCACTGGTGCAGGTGGCGACGTGCCGACGAGCGCGCGCAGCCCTTGCAACCCCCGAGCGGCGCTACGCAAGGATTTCTCGAAATCATCAGCCCGCGGCATTCGCTCTCGGCTGGAGCAAAGCGCGTGCCTGATATGTCGAAGTTTGCGCGGTTTTCCCGTGTAAGTCGGGTGTAAGTCGCGGCCGCGGCGACGCCGCAGTCGGCTGCGCCCCACGCCCGCGAAGTCTCACACGCGGATTGCCAGCGCTCCCGGCGCCAAGCGCGCGCGGATCGGCAGACGCCCGGGGGTCTCGCCGTCCAAGTCGATCAGCACCCGCGTCGAGCTGTTGAGCGCTTCGGCCTCCACCAGCGCGCCACGCGTGGCGTGCACCTTCCGGTGTTCCGTGTGTCGGCCTTGGTAGATCTTGGGCGAGAGCAGCACGGTCTCGGCTCGCCCGAAGTCGCCGAGCACGACGACGTCGAGCTGGCCGTCCGACGGATCGGCCTCTGGTGCGATCTTCATCCCGCCGCCAAAGAAGCGTCCGTTGGCGATGGCCACGTTGAAGATCGGCCCCTCGTGGAATGGTTGTCCGTCCACGAGCACGCGCACCGGGGCGTTTTGATACGCGAACATGGCTCGAAGGGTGCCGGTGAAGAAGGCAGCCCGACCACCGATCCATTTCGGGGTCGTATTCACGATGCGATCGGTCAGCCCGCCAATGCCGAAGCTCGCGATGTTCAGAAAAGCGCGCACGACGCGGGCGCCGTCATCGGCGGTGAGCTCCAAGACTCCGAGATCCAGGGGGCGCGCGTCCGCGGCGCCGAGGCGGCGAACCGCTTCGTCCACGCTGTCTCCCAGGCCGAAGGTCTTGCGGAAGTCGCCGCCCGTGCCGGCGGGGATCAGGGCGAGCTCGGGCCCCGGGACCGGGTTCCCGGCCGCGTCGAGGTAGCCCTGGACGACCTCGTTCAGGGTGCCGTCGCCCCCGACCACGGCGAGGCAGGTGACCCCGTCCTGGCGCGCTTGGTCCAGCAGGCGAGGGGCGTCGCCCGGCGCGCGGGTCTCGACCACGTCGTGTGGGTGGCCTGCCCGCTCGAGGGCGCGGGAAATCACCGGGATCTTGCGAACGGCGATGCCGGCGCCGGCCTTGGGGTTGACGAGGACTCGGAGCTTCAACGGGGGCGCCCCTATACCGCGGATCGGCGCCTGGCGTCTCGCCCACCGACAGCCGCGTCCGGGTGCCCCCCGGGGGGTCGGGAGCAGTAGCGACTTGAACCGGGGAGGGTCGGGCGATATTGTTGATGCGACTTCAACGAGCGGCTTGCGCTCGGTGGGAGTCTCCGGAAAGGGCTGAACGAGGATCGCGAAGCATGTCGACCGAGGATGAGCGCAAGCTCTTTGTTGCGGGCTTGCCTGATTCCATGACCGAGGACGTGCTGCGGCAGCTGTTCGAGGCAACCGGTGGAACGGTTGTCAACGTGACGCTGCCCAAGCACCGAGACACCGGCCGCCCGCGCGGCTTTGGTTTCGTCACCCTCGCAACTTCCGATCAGGCAGGCGCTGCGCGCGACCAACTCGACGGGTCGCTGCAGGAGGGACGCTCGATCTCCGTTCGGCCGTTCCAGTCCGAGCCGCCGCGTCGCGACGCACGGACCGACGCGCCGGGGCCGCTCAGCAGCAGCAATACCGGTGATCGCACGCTGTACGTCGGAAACCTGCCCTTCGACGCCGCGCAGGCGGATCTCGAAGCAGTCTTCGCCGAGCACGGCGTGGCGCCGGTGGTGCGTATTCACCTTCCAGTGGGGCCTGACGGTCGCATGCGTGGCTTCGGGTTCGTGACCATGGGCAGCGCAGAGGCCGCCAACGAAGCAATCACCGCGTTGCGTGGCGTAGAGATGAAAGGCCGCGGCCTCATGATCAACGTCGCTCACCCGCGTGGCGCGCCGGGTTCCGGCGGTGGTGACCGGCCGAGCTTTGGCGGCGGCTTCGATCGAGGCGGGCCGCCCCGCGGCGGGCCGCCAGGCGGAGGCTACCCAGATTTCCCGTCGGCGCCGCCAGCCGATGCCGGCGCTCGCACGGACCGCCGTCCAGCCGGCGGCGGCGGTGGGCCGAGCCAAACCGCGGACTGGGAGAAGAAGAAGAAGCGCGGGAAGCTCGATCAGGCAGGGGCCAAGAAGGGGCGCGACAACCGCAAGGACTGGAAAGACTGGGACAAAGACTGAGCCGGTGGGAACCGGCCGGAGCTTGGCTCCGTCGGTTGAGCCGCTTTGATTCCGTGACCCGCGCGAGGCACCGGCCGTCGGGCCGCTGGGACAATCTCCAGCGATTGCGCGCCGCGCTTCGGGCGTGGTACGAGAGCGGGCCCGTTTTCCCCGCCACCGGTGAGGTCCGGGTGGGATGTTCCCATCCGCGTCCACCCGAGAGTGACCGATGATCTTCGACTGGCTCTACGGCCTGTTCTCGAACGACCTCGCCATCGATCTCGGGACGGCGACGACGCTCATCTACGTCAAGGGCAAGGGCATCGTCTCCTGCGAGCCCGTCCGTCGTCGCGGTCCAGCGGGACGCGCGCGGCGACAAGAAGGTGCTCGCGGTCGGCCGCGAGGCCAAGGAGATGCTCGGGCGCACGCCCGGGCAACATCCAGGCCATCCGGCCCCTTGCGCGACGGCGTCATCGCCGACTTCGAGATCACCGAGGCGATGCTGCGCTACTTCATCGCCGCGCGCCCACAACCGGCGCACCCTGGTCAAGCCGCGCATCATCATCTGCGTGCCCTTCGGCATCACCGAGGTCGAGAAGCGCGCCGTCAAGGAGAGCGCCGAGAGCGCCGGCGCGCGCGAGGTCTACCTGATCGAGGAGCCGATGGCGGCGGCCATCGGTGCCGGCCTGCCCATCACCGAGCCGAGCGGCAACATGGTCGTCGACATCGGCGGCGGCACCACCGAGGTCGCCGTCATCTCGCTGGCCGGCATCGTCTACTCGCAGAGCGTGCGCGTCGGCGGCGACAAGATGGACGAGGCCATCGTCGCCTACATGAAGCGCAAGTACAACCTGCCATCGGCGAGCAGACGGCCGAGCGCATCAAGATGACCATCGGCAACGCCTACCCGCTCGAGCAGCAGTTGACGATGGAGGTCAAGGGCCGCGACCTGGTGGCCGGCATTCCGAAGACCGTCGTGGTCAACTCCGACGAGATCCGCGAAGCGCTGGCCGAGCCGATCAACGCCATCGTCGAGGCCGTGCTCGGTCGCCCTCGAGCGGACGCCCCCGGAGCTCGCCGCGGACATCGTCGACAAGGGCATCGTGCTGACCGGCGGCGGCGCCCTGCTCAAGAACATCGACGTGCTGCTTGCGCGAAGAGACCGGGCTGCCGGTCATGGTCGGCGACGACCCGATCAGCGCCGTGGTGCTCGGAAGTGGCAAGACGCTCGACCACATCGAGCTCCTGAAGGAAGTGACGATCGGTTGATCGTCGGGGTTCGGTCAGCAGAGTCCTGGAGGTCGCCGTGAGCTCGCTGCGCCGCTACCGCGACATCAGCATCGTGGTGCTGCTCCTTGCCGTGCCCTTCTTCTTCCTGCGCGCCAGCATTCGGCGCCCGGAAGAGCTGAGCGTGGTCGACCGCACCATCATGCGCGTCGCCGCGCCCCTCGAGTACGTCGTCCGCCGCGCTGGCGCGCGGGCTCTCGTCGTTGGTGGGTGACTACGTCTATCTGGTCGACGTCAAGAAGGACAACGACAAGCTCGCCTACGAGAACGCGCGGCTACGCGCCGAGGTTCGTCAACTGAAGAGCGCCGAGGCCGAGAACGTTCGCTTGAGACGGCTGCTCAACCTCCGCGAAACGATCTCGGCCGAGACCGTCAGCGCCGTGGTGATCGGCAAGGACGCCACCGAGTTCTTCCGCGTGGCTCACGTCACCCTGGACAATCCGGGTGTGCAGGTGAAGCCCGGCATGCCCGTGCTCTCCTTCGACGGAACCGTCGGCACCGTGCTGCGAGTGGCGGGAGAAAAGGTCGATGTGGAGCTGACGGTCGATAGCGGGTTCGGCGTCGACATCGTGGTGGAACGCACCGGCGCCCGGGGCTTCGTGCGGGGAATGGGCGATCGCAGCCGCTATGGCGTCCGCGTCGAATACGTGCAGCGCAGCGACGAGGTGAACGTGGGCGACGTGCTCCTGACCAGCGGGGTGGGTTGCCGCTTCCCCAAGGGAGTGCCGGTCGCGCGGGTCAACAAGGTCTTGAAGCGAGACTTCGGCATGTACCAGACCGTCGAAGCCGAGCCGACCGTGGACTTTTCCCGGCTCGAGGAGGTCCTGATCGTCCTGTCCGACTCGAAGGACTGCGAAGCCAAGGGCGGCCAGCGTCGTCCGGGGACCAAGCCCTGAGGCCACCATGCGCAACGCCGCCTTTCTCGCCATCGGCGTGGTCCTGATCCTGGTTCAGGCGAATCTGTATCGCGTCCTCGGCTGGATGCACTTCAACGGCGCCACGCCGAGCCTGCTGCTACCCCTGGTGATCTTTCTGGGCGTGCACGAGCACTCGATGGCGCGAGGCGCGCTGCTCGCGTTTGCGCTCGGGTACTTCCTCGATCTCGTCGCGTCGGCACCCATGTGGTTGTTCACCTTCATCACCGTTGCCAATTGGTGGTTGTCGAGGGTAGCGGGGGTGCGGCTCACCGCACAGACCTTCATCACGCGCATGTCGCTGGGCTTCGTGTTCGCGCTGATCGAGTCGGCGATGGTGTTGATCCTGCTGGCCGTCTTCGGCTCGGACACCCGGCGTCCATTGGAAATCGGCAACATCGTCCTGCCGCGCGCCATCGCCACGGCGCTCTTCGCTCCCCTCGTCTTCCGCATCGCCCAGCGCATCCACTTGAGCACCCAGCCCGCGCAGGGCGGTGCCGAGGGAGCGGCTCGGTGAGCATCCTCGTTCAGCGCTCGGACGTCGGCGAATTTCGGCGGCGCTACCGCTGGATGGTGCTGGTCATCCTCGGCGGGTTCATGATTCTGTTCGGTCGACTGGTGCAGCTGCAGATCGTCGAGGGTGATCTGCACCGGGCGCAGGCGCGCAAGAACATCATCGGCGACCTCTCCCTGGCCACGACCCGCGGCGTGATTCGAGACGCGCACAGCAAGGTCCTGGCGGCGAATCGGCCGAGTTACAACGTCTACGCGGTGCCCAGCCAGATCGACATGGAGAAGACCTGGCCGCGCGTGATGCAGCTGATGGCGGTCGACGACGGCGAGCGCGAAGAGCTGACCAAGAAGATCCTCGACGCGCGGTCCGCAGGCGGAACGCGCCCCTCTCAACAAACCTTGCTCCGCGTCGACGTCGATCGCGACGTGGTGGCGGCGCTGGAGACCCACGAGGACGACCTGCGCGGGATCGACGTCGTGCCGGTGCCGGTGCGTTACTACCCGCATGGCGAACTCGGGGCGCATCTCATTGGCTACATGCGCGAGATCGACCCCGAGACGCTCGCGCGCTATGAAGGACGCGGCTACCGCGCCGGAGACCAGCTCGGTGCCGTGGGCGTCGAGCGCCGGTGGGAGAGCTACCTGCGCGGGCAGCGAGGCTGGCGCAAGGTGCTGCGCGGGATCAACCGGCGGGCCGCCCGCGAGGATCTGGAGCCCAAGTACCTCGAGGAGCCTCGGCGGCTCGAGCCAGTTCCGGGCCGCGACGTCTCGTTGACCGTAGACATCGAGCTCGAGCAGGCCATCGAGAAGGCCATGAGGGGACAGCTCGCCGGTGCGGTCGTCGTCGTCGACGTGCGCACTGGGCGGCTCTTGGCGGCGGTCTCCAAGCCGAGCTTCGACCCGAACGTGGTCTCCGGCGGCAGCGGGATGCGGGCCGTGCGCGACGCCTTCCGCCGCCTCTATGCCGACCCACTCCGCCCCACCCTCGACAAGACGATCTCGGCGGCATATCCGCCGGGATCCACCTACAAACCCTTCGCGGCGCTGGCGGCCCTCGCCGAGGGCGTGGTGCTGCCCTCGACCCGGGTGAACTGCCGTGGCGGCTATGAGTACGGTCGCCGGTTCTTCCGCTGCACCGGCGTGCACGGCACGGTGAACCTGCACGAGGCCATCGTGCGCTCCTGCAACACCTATTTCTACCAGCTGGGGGAGGGCATCCAGATCGACCAACTGGCCAAGGTCGGCGTCGACTTTGGCTTTGGCACCAAGACGGGCATCGGGGTCAATCCGGAAGCGCGGGGCCGCATGCCCACTCGCGCCTGGTATACGCGCCGCTACAAAGGCGCCTTCCGCGGCGGCTTCACCCTGCTGGCCGCCATCGGTCAGGGCGCCGCGACGGTTTCGGCGTTGCAGCTGGCATTGGCGTACGGCGCGATAGCCAACGGCGGCACCTTGTACCAGCCGCAGGTCGTTCGCAGCATCGAGACCAGCGACGGCACCGTCGTGCAAGAGTTCCCGCCGCGCGTTCGGCGCATGGTCAACGTGGATCAAGACCATCTCTCACGGATCAAGTCCGGGCTGACCGGCGTCGTGGTCGAGCGCGAGGGCACGGCATTCCATGAGACGCTTCCCGGCACCGACATGGCAGGTAAGACCGGCACCGCACAGGTGAGCCACGTCACGCCCCGCGGCGTGGACCCTCACAAGGTCTGGTACTTCAATCGAGACCACGCCTGGTTCGCCGGCTACGCGCCGGCGCGCTCGCCCGAAATCGCCTTCGTCGTCCTGGTGGAGCACGGCGGGGCCGGAGGCAAGAACGCCGTGCCCATTGGCTCGCGGCTGGTACGCGATTGGGAGAAGTTGAAGCAGCGGCGAGCCACCGCCCGGGCCGCCGCTCGGCGCCCGCCGCCCGACCCTGGAGCCGACGATGGCACGCGGTGACCGCATCTCGTTCCGCGGCGGCACTCAGATCGATGCGCCGCTGTTGCTCGCCATCGTGGCCGTCGCGACCTTGGGGGTCGTCAACCTGTACAGCGCGACCAGCGTCTATGTCGAAGCTGGCAAGCGCGCGGCCCTCGCCGACATCTACGTCTCCCAGGTCTACTGGTTCGTGGTCGGCGGGATCTTGGCCATGCTGGTCGCGGCCATCGACTACCGGCACTTGGAGCGGCTGGCGTATTTCTTCTACGTCGGAGGGATCGTCATGCTCGGGCTCGTGTTCGTGCTCGGCGCCGACATTCGGGGCTCCTCCCGCTGGATCCAGATCGGCAGCTTCAACTTTCAGCCCAGCGAATTCATCAAGATCCTGATCATCTTGGTCGTCGCGAAGTACTTGCACGACGATCCCAAGACCGAACCGCGAACCCTGCTCGATTTGGCGCCGGCAGCGGGTCTGGTGGGGCTGCCCGTGATCCTGGTGATGGCGCAGCCCGATCTCGGGACCTCGCTCATCTATCTGCTCACCGCCGCCAGCATGCTGGCGATGACCAAGGTCCGCGCGCAGAGCGTCGCCATCTTGGTGGTCGCCGCCGTGACCGCGGTCCCGTTGGCGTGGAAGTACGTGCTCCGGGACTACCAGAAGAACCGCATCACCAGCTTCCTCGACCCCGAGCACGACAAGACCGGGATCGGCTGGCACGCCTTCCAGTCCCGAACCGCCATCGGCAACGGCAAGCTCTCCGGGGAGGGCTTCATGCAGGGCACCCAGAACCAGTTCGGATTCGTGCCGGACCAGTATTCGGACTTCCCCTTCGCGGTGTTCGCCGAAGACTGGGGGATCCTTGGCTCCGTGGTGCTGCTCGCCACCTATTGCTTCATCTGCATCTGGGCGATCCACGTCGCCTCGCAGTCCAAGGACCGCTTTGGCGCGGCGGTGGCCGTGGGCGTTGGCGCCATGTTCTTCTGGCACACGATCTTCAACGTGGGCATGGCGGTCGGCATCTTGCCCGTGGTCGGCATCACCTTGCCGCTGTTCTCCTACGGAGGCTCCAGCGTGGTGACCATGCTGATCGGCCTCGGACTCTTGATGAGCGTCTCGATGCGCAGGTGAGTCCGCTCAGGGCGCCTTGACCCAGATCTCGAGGGTTCCCACCCGATCCCCGAAGCGGCTCTGATAGCTCGAGTCTCGGCGGTAATGGCGCAGGAGCCAGTCGTCGAGGAAGCGATCCACGATGCGCCGCGCGGCGCTGTTGCTGCTCCAGTGCGCGAACATGATGGCCCACAGATCGCGCTCCGCCGGCCGGACCACCACCACCTTGGGCAGGTCTCGTTCGAGCCGGGCGAGGTCCTCCGCGACCAGGCGGGGGGCGTATTGATCGACGAAGACCACGGCCCCCCGCAGGGCCGGCCGAGGCCGGTCGATCAAGCCCACGAGCTGCAGGTCTTCGGGCAGCACCAGTACCGTGTCGTTCTCTCCCGCCAGCTCCCGCACGCGCAGCGCCGCGTTGACCAGGGGGATCGCCCCTTCGCTGACGTACAGGCCGCCCCAGTGGCCCTGGCGCCCCATGGGGATCTGGGCGGCGAGCGTCCGATCGAAGCGCGCCGAGAACAATGACGCGAGGGCCATGGCAAACACGACGAGCTTGGCCCGGGGCAACGCGGCTTGATCGAAGGCGGCAAACAAGAACGCAAACGCGACGGGAATGACCGGATTCGGATCGTAGAAGAAGCGCAACTCGGTGGAGGACAAGTTGTGGGCGAAGCTGACGCACACCGCGATCAGCGCCAGTGCGTTCCAGACCTGCGCGCGTCGTCGCGTTTCGTTCGCCTCGCCGGGCGCGGCAGGTCCGAGGTGTGCGACGGCGAAGATGCACATGAACAGGACCCCGAAGCCTGCGACATGGCGGAAGCGTTCCGTCCAGAAGCCGAGGTGCTCGGGCAGCTTCGGGACGCGCGTGACGATGAGCAGGGTCGCGGTCCCAAACGCCGCGGTGGCCAGCGCGCCGATGACCACGGCGCGCCGCCGCGACCACGGCTCGGTGATGTCGTGGCTTCCCAGGTTCAGTCCACCCGGTCGTCGCGACAGCCGAACCAAGACGGCGCCCGCCAAGCAGGTCAAGAGCAGCGATGCGGGGTAGACGGGCGAGCCGGCCAGGAAGAAGCCAATCAGAGCGCGCATCGACCGGCTGCCGCCCTTCAGCGCGGGGCCGTCGCCGATCACGGCCTGGAGAAATGGACCGATGGAGCTCCCCAGCGCCAGCAGCCCCAGGGCGACCAGGCCCAGCCCGAGCGCGGCGCCGGAGGCCCAGACCAGCACATTCTTGCCGGCCCGACGCGGGTCTTCGCCGCCCGCCAGGACCAGGTAGCCGAAGACCAGCGGCCAGCCGAGCAGCGTGCCGAGGGCCGTGCTCTGCTTGAAGAACAAAGTCGCCCCGGCGAGCGCACCGCAGGCGCTCCATGCCAGCCGGCGGGCTCGGGTCGACTCCAGCGTCAACGCCCGCACTCCCATCGCGACGCTGCCCCAGGCGACGACGGCGGCGGTCTGGTCGTAGCCACACTCCTTGATGCCTCGGAGCAGGATCACGGCCGACGAAATCGCGACCAAGACCGCATTTTCTCGGGTCGTCAGCGGGCGGACCATCGCATACCCGAGCAGCGCCATGGCGATGTGGCAGACGGCGATCAAGCCCAACTCGTGCAACAGGCGAGAGGTGCCGGCGACGTGGTGGATCAAGTCGAGCAGCAGCATGCTGCCTGGCGGGATGGGCGATACGGAGTCGACGTAGGGCACGCCTCCACCCAAGAGTTGTCGCCCGATGGCGCCCGACCAGCCCGTGAACTCGATGTCGCCGACGGCGTTGTTGATGAGACGCGGCACGGCGAAGGCTGCAAAGAGCCCCATCAGCCCCACCAGCAGCCCCAGCATCGCGGGGGTGGCCCGGTCGCGCGGGCGAGGTGAGGGCGGGGAGGGCATCGGGTTGCGGGGATCCTGCCACGCGGGTGGTCAACCGGGAGCCTCGCAACGCATGCCTCCGGGCAATTCCTCCGGTGCGCGGCCGCCGACCTCGGCGCTTGCTTGCCGATCCCCTTTCGGGCGGGCGCCGGTGGCGATGACGCGCCGCGCGGCGCGCTCGGCCGGGATCCCTTCGATCGGGTGGGACACTTCTCGCGCAGCGCCCTGACCTGATGTAGAGTGCCCTTGGTCCGCTCGGCAGGCTGAGCGGTCTTGGGTCATGCTTCAGCGTTCAGGAGGCCCCTCGTGAAGACCAGTGTCGCCCGTGTGCTTGGGATTTGCTTTGCAGGTTTGGTTGCCGTGCCCCTCATCACGACGTCTTCGTGCGCTTCGAGCGACGAGCAGACGTTTACTGGGAGTGGAGGCAAGGACGCCGCTCCGGACAACAACGCGGGTGGCACCACCAGCGGCGGCGGCGGCTCCGGCGCAACCGGAGGCAGTAGCGGCGGCAGCGGCGGTACCACGAGCGGTGGCGGCGGCTCAGGAGCCACCGGCGGCAGCGGCGGCAGCGGCGGCGGCGGTGGCAGCGGCGGCGGCGGCACCTGCAACGTGCAGACCTGTCCGACTCCAGCAGCGCCCGCAGTGAAGTGCTGCGTGACCGCCAACGGCCCCTGCGGCGTGGACTACGGCCAGGGCGCTGGCTGTCAGGTTCCGCCGACCGGCGACAACTGAAGGCCTGAGGCGCTCGCGAACGCGGAAAGCCGCCTCGCGAGCACGCCTATCACATACCAGGCGGAGTGAGCATCGCTGCTCGCTCCGCTGGTTTTTTGTGACACCAGCGCCGGTCGCTTCGGCGGTGGGACTCGATCTCAGTCCAGCCGGAACAGGTCGTCGAGATCGTCCTTGGTCAGCTTCTTCGCGCCGCCGCTGTCCTCGGAGAGCACCGACGCGACCAGTTCCTTCTTCTTCTGCTTGAGCTGGAGGATCTTCTCTTCGATGGTCCCCGCGGCGACCAGCCGGTAAATGGTCACGACCTTCTTCTGACCGATGCGGTGGGCGCGGTCCGATGCTTGGTCTTCGACGGCGGGGTTCCACCACGGATCGAAGTGGATCACCGTGTCGGCGGCGGTCAGGTTCAACCCCGAGCCGCCGGCCTTCAAACTGATCAAGAACACCGGGATGGTCGGGTCGTTCTGGAAATTGTCGACGCGCTCGGAGCGATCGATGGTGCTGCCGTCGAGGTACTCGTAGCGGATCTTGTCTTCGTCGAGGGCCTCTCGAACGAGCTTCAGCATGCTGACGAACTGGCTGAAGATCAGCACCTTGTGGCCGCCGCTGTCGACCTCCTCGACCAGCTCGCGGAGGGCCGAGAGCTTGCCGCTGTCGTCGTGCGAGAACTCGCGCGGCAGACCCAAGAGGCGCGGATCACAGGCCGCTTGGCGCAGCTTGGTGAGACCCGCCAGGATGTGCAGCTGGCTCTTGGCGACGCCGACGCGCTCGACCTCCCCCAGAACCTGCGCGCGGACCTCCCGCAGCACCTGCGTGTAGATCGCGCGTTGATCCGGCGGCAGGTCGACGACCTTGTCGATCTCGATCTTCGGTGGAAGGTCCTTGGCGACCTCGTTCTTCGTCCGGCGCAAGATGAAGGGATGGATACTGGCCCGCAAGCGTGCCGCGGCCTTCGAATCGCCTTGGTCGATGGGCTTGCCGTAGCGCTCCTCGAACTTCGCGAGCGGACCGAGCAGTCCAGGGCTCACGAAATCGAAGATGCTCCAGATTTCGCTCAGGCGGTTTTCGATGGGGGTGCCCGTGAGCGCAAGCCGGTGCTTGGCGTTCAGATCTCGCGCCGCCGCCGCCGTCGCAGACATCGGGTTCTTGATGTTCTGCGCTTCGTCCAAGATGGCGTAGTCGAGATCGAGCTTCTTCAGCAGGTCGATGTCGCGCCGCAAAAGCGCGTAGCTGGTGATGATCACGTTGGCGCTCTCGAGATCGTCCATCTGCTCTTTGCGACCGGCTCCGTGCCAGAGCGCGGTGGAAAGCGCGGGGCCAAATCGCTCAATCTCGCGCAGCCAGTTGGGCACGACGCTGGTCGGCGCGACGATCAAGGCCCGGAGCGCGTGCTCCTTCTTCTCCTGCTTGAGCAACAAGAGCAGGGCGATGGTCTGAACCGTCTTGCCCAGACCCATGTCGTCGGCGAGCACACCGCCCGACCCGATGTCGTGGATGAAGCGCAGCCACGACAGCCCCTGTTCCTGGTACGGTCGCAAGACCGCCTTGAGGCTCCGAGGCTTCTTGGTGCTCTTGATCTCGTCGATGCTGGCGAGCTTCTCGAACAGCGCCCGGGCCGCCGGGGCCACGTTCACGTCGGCGGCGTGCTCGAGCAATTCTTGGACGCGGCCTGCATGTGACAGGGGCAGCTTGCCGTTCTTGCCCGCGGCGGCCAACAGCTCGACCTCGCGATCGATCATTGCCTGAACCTTGTCGGGGTCGATCTCGGCGTAGGTGTTGTCGGACAGCCGCACGTACTTCTTGCCCTCGCGAAGGCAGCGCACGAGTTCGTCGCGTTCCACACCCACGCCGTCGCTCTCGTAGGCGATCTTCACGGACAACCAATCGACGCCACTCGAGACCCTCGCGTTCATCGTGACCGGCTTGCCGCGCACGGTGGTGCCGACCAGCTCCTCGGGCACGTACAAGTCCCACTCTTCGGGCAGCGCGGCGACGCCGTCCGACCAGAACTGAATCGCCCTTTGTCCCTCGGCGATGAACGCTCCGCCGCTCTCGTCGGCAGTCAGCCCCAGGTCGAGCAGCCGCTGAACGGCGTCCTGCTGGGCGGCGATGTCGGTCCGGATGCAGGTGGCGCGTTTTTGACCTTCCGCTGGGGGCAGCACGATCACCGGCGGTGAGATGCCGTCGGCGCGCACCTCGACCTCGAGCTCTCGATACGCGGCCTTCAGGTAGACGTGCGCTTCGGTGATGCCGCCACCTGCGCGGAGACGAAAGGTCGGAGTCAGGTCGATGACGTCGGCGACCTGAGAGAGGTCGGGCAACTCGGCGCCGATTTCAGCCGCGACTCGCGGCAGACCCTGCGCGATGAGTCCGATCAGCTCGCTCGCGGGCTCCGCGATGGTGGGGCTGCGCAGGAGTCGCCGCAGCGCGGCGGGTGATACGCGATGGTCGACGGGTCGGGCCACGCCTTCGTTGGTGTCGATGTGCCAGCCCGGAGCGCCTTCGAACCAGCCGCCGCTGGTCAGCGCGAAGCGACGACCGTCGCCCGATCGCTCGAAGGTACATTTGGCGACGATGGTATCGCTGCCGACCATCTCGAGGTCGAAGCGCGGCTTGAGGGGTTCGTTGCCGAAGCGAAGCTGCATCAGGGCCGGCTCGAGCAAGACGCGGCGTTCTTTGAGCAGGGGCATGAGCTCGGCGGCGTCTTCGCTCCGGATGTCGACGGCTGGGTGGCGCGGGTTGCCGCTCTCGAAGCGCGCGAGGACGCGCAAGGCCCCTCGATCGGCGGTGGGGGCCAAGGCCTGCCAGTTCAAGGCCACGCTCGGCAAGAGTGGGACGCGCGCTTCGGTGTCGAGCACGGTCACGGTCAGCCCGCCTTGGCGAACGTGGACGCGAAACTCGAGGCTTTGCGGCCGAACCATGCCCTCCGGCGCCAGCCACGCGCCCAGGCCGGTGGCCCGCGCGCTGCCGTCGGGTGAGGGCGGCGGCGTGAATCCCGGAGGCACGACGTGTTGTTGTTGTGCGCGTCGGCGTCGGTCTCTTCGCCGACTCGATTTGCTGTCGCCGAGAGCGCCGGCTTGCTGGGGCGGGGGCGGCTGAGCGGGCGTGTTCTGCTGCATCTCGCGACGCGGCATGGCTGCGCGAGCTTGGTTGCGCACCGTGATGAGCAGCGCCGCGACGTGTTTGCAGTGCTGATTGGTCTTCTGGAAGGCCGGACAGGTGCACTGCGACGTGATGCCTTCGCCGCCGAGGCGAATGGTCACCTCGTAGGGCTCCGGATCGGAGCCTTTGACCTTTCCGGTGGCGTTCGATTCGGTGACTCCGACCTCCTCGACCACCTTGCGTTTCTCGTAGTCGAGGCCGCGCAAGAAGGTGCGGGCGCCGAGCAGGCGTCGGAGGCCACGATCGGAGAGTGTAGAAAGAGCGTCTGCTAGGGACGACACGGCGGGTACTCTAAGGCTCGGGTTGGGTTCGAAGATCGGTCAGGTGTCATTGGGCTATGAAGGGAGCGACGACCAGCGCGACGACCGCGATGGCTTTCGTCAGGAGATGGGCCGCCGGACCGGCGGCGTTGCCGAGCACGTCGGCGACGGCGTCACTGGCGATGGCCGCCTCGAAATCCCGGGCAGAACCGCTGCGGCGTACGAAGCGACGGGCGGCCGAGAGCGTGCTCTTGGTCGCGTGCAGTGCCAACGCGGCCGCCATGCCGGTGAGAGCGGCGACCACCACGAAGGCGGCCAACGCTTGGGCTGGCAGCGTGGCGTAGTGGTGGCGAAAGATCAGGTGAAGCGCGACGCCGAGGGCCAAAGGCGCCGCGAGCCCGGCGGCCACCGGGGCCATCATCCGGTGCAGCGCTGCCCGCGCAGTGAGCTCGACGCAGTTGCGATAGCTCGGTGTGTAGTCCGGCGGGATCTGGGGACGGCCCCGTTCGCGAGGGAATCCCCGCAGCTGGCGCTCGACCTCCTGCGCCACGCCTCGGGCGCCGCGGGTCCCGGCGCGAGCCGCGCTGCCGGCGTAGACCAGCACCGTCGCCAGCCCCAATGCCCCGCTCATCGCCACGGCGGGGGAGAGTAGGTCGACGCTCGCTAGGCCCTTCGTGAAGAGCATCGGCAGCGCGCTGGCGGCCAGCGCCGCGGTCAGCCCTCCGGTGACGATCAGGTAGGCTTGGGACGCGGTGGACGCGGACAGTCCCGTCTCGTCGAGCCGCGCCGTACGTCGCTGCACGTCTTCGGCTTGAGTCACCAGAGCCGACACGCCTCGGGCGCTGTCCGCCACGGCATCGAAGGTGCCGAGCGCGAGAAGATAGGGAGCGGATGCCGAGATCGTCATCAGAGCGGTCAGCGCTCCGAGCACACCCCCGAGGGGCAGACCGCTCGACGCGCCGACGGCCCAAGCGGCGGTGATCGCCACCGCCAATGCGCCCAGGGGCCAAGCCGTCGCGCCGAGCCCGCTGCTCATGCCGAAGGTGAGGCCGGTGGACTCACCCACGCGCTGAGTCTCGATTAGCTCGCGCAGTGGGCCGATCCGTCGATCGATTTGCAGCCGCGCTGCGTGGGCCGCCATCGACGCGGCGAGCAGGCCGAAGGCGCCGGCCCAGAACAGTCGGATCGATCCGCTCTCCGCCACCAGCCAGTGGGCTGCGCCCAGGAGCCCGGCCAGGGAAATCACCGCCGTCGTGAGCTGCCCGCGCCAGAGCGCGGACGCGGGACTGTCCGAGTCGTCGGTGCGCGCGATCATCACGCCAAACCCCGTCGCCACGACACCGAAGGCGCGAGCGACCAGCGGAAACGCCGCGAGGGCCAAGGTGGCCTGCGCGCGATTGGCGTCGAGCACGCTGGCGCCGATGAGCAGAGCGACAACGGTGCTCGTCGTTGCGGTGACGTAGAGATCGGTGGCGCGGCCCGCCGCCTTGCCCACGTGGTCGCCCACGAGATCGGCAATTACAGCCGGGTTTCTCGCGTCGTCGTGGTCGAGCCCCGCATCGCGTTCTCCGGCCAGATCCGCCGCCAAATCTCCGGATGTATGATAGGTCGCGCCTCCGCGCTGGAGCACGAGGGCGGCCGTCGCGGCGCCCAGGGCGTGAGCCGGCAGCAGCAGCGCGACGGCGCGGCCGAGTGCGATGGCCTCGGCGGGAGCGAGGCGGAAGCCGCCCTTCATCGCAAACAACAACCCGAATACCAAGCTGATGGCGATGAAGCTGATGGTCTCGACGAACAAGCCGACGGCGCCTCCCGCGCGCATCGACACGACTAGTGCTCGATCGACGCTGTGGCTGGCGGCAGGCAGGGAGTGATGGCTTGCGCGCAATGCCAAACGCGTCGCGACACGTGCGACCAGACAGGCGTTGGCCGCTCCCAGCGCCAGCGCCACGGCGGCCCAGAACCCGGTCTCGAGCCCGCCGAGGCCAGCACCTGGGCTGAGCAAAGTCGAGTAGAGCGCGAAGGCGACGGGAGCGAGGACGCCGACGGCCAGCGCCACGACGCGGAACTCCTGGGCTAGAAACGCGTCCGCGGCCCGAGTGATGGCTCCACCCAGGCGATGGAGCTCCGCGCCCAGTGGATGGCCCTTGCCCAGCCATTGGGCGAGCAAGAGGGCAAACACGAGTCCACTCGTGTGTAGGAATATGAGCAAACCGAGCTCGGTCACGGTGCTTGGGGGTCAGGCAGCGCGCGGCGTCTCGCCGGCGGCAGGTTCGGGTCCGGGCCGGGGGATCCCGGCGCCGGTCTTCGCGGTGGTTCGCCTCCGGGGCAGCGGGCTGCTGCCGGGACGCTCCCCCGCAAGGAGCGACTGCTCCGGAGGGTCTAGCACGTGGTCCCGAGGGGGATCAACCGACGGCGTTTTGGCCCCGGATCAGGTGCCGCTGCCCTGAATGACCATCAGGTGGTACTTGCCGAACTCGCTCTGGCCGAGGGTGAACAGCACCTCGATCAGCATGCGGTAGGGCGTGGTTCGGTCGGCCACGATGATGGCCTCCGATGACGCGGGGTCGAGCCCCTTGGCCTGCCGGATCAGCTTGTCGGTACGTCGCGCGCTCTTCAGCGCTTCCCCGAGGGGCACGATGTACATGTCGTTCGGACCGCTGCGCTTGTAACGGGCGCCGACCCCGGTCTGCGCCATGCTCTCGCGGCTCGGAAGGGTCAGCACGCGGTTGTCACCCACCAGGATCTGACTCTTCGAAACAGTGACGACCACGCCCTCGTCCGCGGGCTGGGTCTTGACCGATGAGGCCGGCAAGCGAAGATCGTCGCTCTGCGGGATGGCCGCGCTCGATTCACCCAGGGTCTTGAGCAAGAACACCAAGATGATCGTCATGATGTCGAGCATCGCCGTGATGTTCAGGAAGTTGATCTCCGGTTCCATCGCGTTGCGACGGATGGCTCGACGAAGCTCGGCCTTGTACCTGACGACGGACGGCTTGCCCTTGGGCGGCTGCGATCGATATGGCGGATTCGGTTGGCTCATCGCGGCACCTTGAAGTTGGCGTCGGTGAACAGCGACTCGCCTTGCGGGGTCGTGCGCACGGCATCGAGAACCTGAATGATGGTCTGGTACTCGGTGCCAGGGTTCGCCGTGATGAAGACCTGCGTCTCGTCATCGAACTCCGGCGACGCCTTCTTGAGGCGCGCGGCGCAGGAGTTCAACAACTCGTAGTCGTAGAGGTTGCCCTTCTTCGGGATCGTGATGCCGGCTCCCGCGCCTTCGCAGCCGGGCGCGATGTTGCCGCCCGACGCCTTGAGCGAGAAGCCCTCGTTCACGATGAAGATGGTCAGGTTGAGCGCTGTGTTCTCGACCGAGCTGCGCACGCCGCCTGACTGGGAAGCGGGCGGCGTGGTGTCGATGGACGCGGTGAACGTGACCGCGATGGTCGCGAGCACGAAGATCAGCACGTTCATGATGATGTCGAGGAAGGGGATGATGTTGAGCTCACCGCCCTCTTCGTCGGGCGAGAGCTCCCGCGGCTGGCTCAGCCGGCGGATTCTGCCGCGCTGGGCGGCAGTGAGCGGAACGGCGGGTGCTTCCATTCGCCGAAGCCTCGATTCAGTACTGGCCGGGGCGCTGTTGGATGGTCAGCAGGTTGAACGTCCGCTCCATCGTGGCCTCGAGGTCGTGCTGAATAGCCTTGGCCCGTGTGTGCAAAATGATGTGAGTGATCATGCAGCAGACGGCGATGCCGAGGCCGAGCGCCGTGTTGTACATGGCTTCAGCGATGCCGTTGGACAGCATCCGCTGCTTGTCGGCCTGCGCGAGGCCCGGAGCGGCGATGGCCGCGAAGGTCGCGATCAGACCGCTCACCGTTCCGAGCAGCCCGATCAGCGTCGCGATGTTCGCGAGCGACCACAGAGCGCCGATGCGCTTCTCCGCTTGCGGCTTCAGCTCCGAGAGCTTCTCGCTGAGCGCCGCGTCGATTTCGTCCGGGCTCTTGTTGGCCTGCGTGAGCCCCGACTTCACCAGCTGGAGAATCGGGAAGTCGCTCGCCTCGCACAGCTTGATGGCGCGGTCGATGTTGCCGGCCGTGACCAGCTTTTTCACTTGGGCGAAGAACTCCTTCGAGTTCACTCGGTACCGCGTCATCTGGAAGATGAACCGCTCGACGACGATCGTCAACACGATCGCCGAACAGATGAGGTTCAAGACCATGAAAGTCGGGTTGTGCTTGAAAGCCTCGACCAACTGGCTGGAGGCGCCTGACGCTGCGAGAACGAAGAGTTGCATTCCTGAACCTCTTGAATCGTCTTCACACGGGCGTTCACCGCCCCGCTGAAGCGGACGCGACTATAGCCGCCGCCGAGAAGCGAGTGCAAGCACGTGGTCGAGTCTGGTGCGGAGGCGTTTTTGTTGACGTTCCGAAGACTTTCGCGGGCGGCTCCCAGGCCCGGCGCCCGGGAGGGGGAGCGGTGGGCCGGCCGGGCCACTTGATGAAGGACTTCAGTGAGCCGCCTCACGACGCGCCGCGGTATCCGTGGGGCTTGCAACTTTCTACCGGTGCGCGAAACGTGCCAGTGCACCCAAACTCTCTTGACTGTTTCGGGTCAGCTTCAGCAAGATGGCGTGGCCAAAATCGGGCCGGCGCGTGGAGGAGTCCCAAAGCCGTCGGATCCGTGGCGTCCCGACCCCGTTGAATCTGCGGAGCGGGTTACCAACCGACCAGGAAAATCCCGACAGTACAGGGGAAGGTAAAACCAGCAATGTCGAAAATGTGGCACCACTACCAGGCCGGCGGATGGGCGATGTGGATCATCCTCTTCTGGCTGATCTGCAGCATCACCGTCATCGCCGAGCGCGCCGTCTACCTGTACGGGGCCTCCATCAACAAGGAGGTGTTCCTCGCCACCATGCAGAAATGCATCCTGGCAGGTGACGTCGCCAAGGCAGTGAAGATGGCGTCGGCGGCCAACGCTCCGCTCGCGCGCATCGTTCAGTCCGGTCTCGTGAAGGTGAACCGGCCCGACGAAGAAGTGCAAGCCGCGATGGATGAGGCGGCACTCCGAGAAATGCCGAAGATCAACCGGCGCACCGGCTACCTGGCCCTGTTCGCGAACCTCGCGATGCTCTCCGGCTTGTTCGGAACCATCATCGGGCTGATCAAGGCGTTCGGCGCCGTCGGCGGTGAATCGATCGATCCGAGCCAGAAGGCACGCATTCTCGCAGAAGGCATCTCAGAAGCCATGAACTGCACGGCCTTCGGCCTGATGGCGGCCATCATCGCGCTCGTCGGCTTCGCCTTCTTGAACGGCAAGACCCAAGGGCTCGAAGACGACATCAACGAGGCGTCGGTCCAGGTGCTGAACCTGGTCGTGGCGAACCGTCAGAAGGTCAGCCTGCAGGGCTTGGAGCAAGCGGCCTGATTGTTTCGAGCGCGTCGGGGGAAGGGCCTGTCGCCTTCCCCCGGGCTCTCGTGATCTCTGTTCTCAGTCGAAGGAGCTGAAATGGCTGGTATCGATACGGGTGGCGGACATGGAAAAGGTCGAGCCACCAATCACGAGATCCCGCTGATCCCGTTCATCGACTTCCTCTTGTGCCTCGTCGCGTTCTTGTTGGTGACGGCTGTCTGGTCCCAGATGGCTCGAATCAACGCGGACGCCCGGGTGCCGGGGCCGCCAAAGCCCGACGAGGAGGTCGAGAAGCAGCAGAAGGAAAAGCAACTCCACGTCGAGATGCGCGGCGAACGGAAGTTCCAGCTCGTCTGGAAAGAGGGCAGCACCGTGGTCAACACCATCGACGTCGAGCGCAAGCCGGTGAAGGTGGGAGAAGACACGCAGTACCCCGACCTCGCCAAGAAGATCATCGAGGAGTGGACCGCCAACGGCAGCCACCGCGCCCCGACTGACCAGAAGGTCGATCAAGCCGTGCTGCACACGGACAACTCGACGCAGTTCCACGACGTGATCGCGGTCATCGACGCGATCTACAAGCCGCAGCGTGATTGGACGCCTCCCGCCGGCGGGGCCAGCAAGAAGATCCCAGCCTTCAACGTCACCTTTGCGGTGAACTGAGCGAACCAGGATGTCGGAAAAACCTCTTTCCCGATTTCATCAGCCGATCAGCGTGCCGGGGCGCCGCCTCCTGCACCACATCCCGCTCAACTTCGTGGTCAAGAAGGTGGTCGGCGGCGGGCATCGCGCCGCCAACCACGAGATCCCGCTGATCCCCTTCATCGACTTCCTCCTCTGCATCGTGCTCTTCCTCCTGGCCAGCTTCTCGGCGACGGGCGAGTTGCCCATCGACAAGAACGTGCAGCTGCCCAAGGCCGAGAACGTGCTCGACATGGCCGAGGCGCCCATGGTGGCCATCACCGGCACGCAGATCCTGGTCGACGGAGTGGCCGCGGGTAACACTCGTGCCATCGAGGAAGCCAACCGCCTGCAGCGCATCGATGAGCTGTTCAACATCCTCAAGAACAAGCGCGAGCTCTGGAAGCAGATCAACCCAGGCAAGGAGTTCCCCGGCGTCGCCGTCCTGCAGGTCGACAAGAAGGTTCCCGCGCTGGTCGTCAAGAGCGTGTTCCAGACCGCGGCCTTCGCGGGATACCCGAACATCAGCTTCATGGTGGGTCGCTTGGGTGGTCCAGGCGGCGAGGGCGGCGGCCACTGAGCCGCTGCCGGGGCCGGGAGTTTGATCGGTCCAGCACGACGAGAGAGCGCCGGGGCAGCCGCCTCGGCGCTCGATTCGTTCCATGGCAGCCAAGAAGCATCAGCGTGATCACCATCGCGGCTTACCGTCGCTGACGGAGGCCCGCGCCGAGCGGCGGCGCGCAATCGTGGGCGGCAAGGTGCGCCTGCGGTCGCTGCCGCCTCAGTTCTGGCTTTGGGCCGGCGCGGTCATCGCGGCCATCGTCGTCATCTTCTACAAGGTCGAGCAGGGCAAGGTCGAAGGCAAGAAGGGCGCGGTGATGGCCAAGCAGCGAGCCGTCGCTCAGTCGCTGGGGCCCAAGATCCTGCCTTTCCGCGACAAGATTGAGGGTTGGGTGACCGAGCTGGGCAGAGGCTTTGCCGGCGAGTTCATCGCCGAGTCCGCCTCGCTCTCCCAAGTCCAAAGGGCGCCGGGCGTGTATCTGCGGCTGCGCGTTCCCGACACCAAGGACGAAAACACGGTCCGCAAGGCATCGCTGCGATCGCTTCACGACGGGTTCACCTCGTGCTTCTTTCAGCGCGAGGGTGTGCCCGATCCGACTCAGGGCGAAAAGTGCGTGTCGCCCGCGGACTGCAAGCCCGGGTTTCTGTGCAACGAGTGGGACATCTGCGCGCCACCGCCAGAGCCTTACAACATGCGCCTGGCCTACCGCACGCTGCGCGTGCTCTCGACGGCATGGACCGACGAGCTGCACGAGAGCACGAGCGAGCTGGCCATCGCGGCCTACGATCGCGACCTCGACCGTGTCAGCAAAGAAGACGTCCCGGTCGCCGTCGAGATCCTGACCCGGGCGCGCTTCTTCGTGACCGTGATCGACGAGGATCCCGCGGATGGTCTCCCGCGCAGTGACGCCGGCGAGACCGAGGCTGAGCTCGTCCAGCGGCTGCCGCACTTCGCCCGTGTCGGGATCTGGGAACTGCAAAGCGGTCAGCTCGTGGCTCGCGTGCGGCGCCGCGTCGACGCTCGCTTCATCGCGCTCGGCAACAAACCCGTGACCCGTGAAGAGACGGTGTTTGCCCGACAGCGTCAGGTCAACAGCTGTGATCTGGCCGACGCCGTGAAGCTGGCCTTCGCTCCCAAGAAGCCCGAGGCAGCGCCCGATGCCGGGGCGCCGGATGCGGCGGAGGCCGACGCGGACGGCGCGCCGGCGGACGCGGGTGCAGCGGCCCAGAGCGACGCGGGCGTTGCCCCACCCGCGCCGGAGCAGAAAGACTGAGCCCGGCCGCGCCGAGCGCGGCAGCGGCCCTCAGGGGCCGAGCTCGCCGAGGAAAGCGTGCACCTCGTCCTGCTCCAGGAAGGCGAGGAGGACGACGAAGTCTCCGGGCTGAGCCGACTCGAAGGCGGAGCGCAGCGCCGCCACCTCGGAGTCCAGGGTCGCAACGGCCGCGCTCGCGTAGCCTCCGGCTGCCAGCGCGTGCGCCAAGCGTCGCGGCACCTCGCCGGGCGCGCGGCCCCGGAGGTAGCCCTGGAGATCGCGCAAGAGCACGCGGTCGGGCTCGGCGTCGAGGACCGCCCGCGCCACCGCTTCGATGTCGGGGTCAGTGCGATCGCCGGCGGCGCCTGCGATCACGGTCAGGCGTCCGGGACTGTCTGCACGCAGACTGCGCACCAAACGCATCACCGCTCGAATGCCGTCCGGATTGTGCCCGAAGTCGAGCAAGACACGCACGCCCCGGCGCTCCAGCAGCTCGCCGCGACGCGGGTTGTCCGAAGGGTTGAAGGAAGTGAGACCTCGGACGATGGCTTCGTCGCCGATCCCGAGCGCCCCAGCCATGGCCACGGCCGCGGCGACGTTCTCGACGTTGTAGCCGGCGGCACCTCCGAAGGTGATCGGCACAGCACCGAGCTCCGTGATGCTGCGGCGGGTGTCGCCCGAAGCCACCACGATCCGTCCGCCCTCGGCGAGGACGCAGTCCCCCCGCTGGCGCGGTGCCGCGCGATCACGGCGCGGGCTTCCGGGTCTTCGCGGCTGAGGTCCGCGAAGAAGACGACGCGTGGGCCCAAGCCCTCGGCGAGGGCGACCAGCTTCGGGTCGTGGGCGTTCAATACCACCGTCCCAGACGGACGCACCGCTTCGGCGGCGACTGCCTTCACACGCATCATGGCTTCGAGATCATCGATGCCGTAGCCGCCCAGATGATCGTCGCTGACGTTGGTGATCAACGCGGCGTCGCACTCCGCGATGGCCAGCCCCCGCCGGAGGATCCCGCCGCGCGCCGTCTCGAGCACGGCAAAGTCGATGTCTTTTCGCCGCAGCACGGTGCGCGCGGCGGCGGGTCCGGTCCAGTCGCCCGTGTCGATCACCGCCCCGCCGACCGCAATCTCGTCGCTCGAGGTGCTGCCAACGTGCATGCCCGCCTCGCGGGCGATTCGCGCCAAGAGGCGCGTGCAGGTCGTCTTTCCGTTGGTGCCGGTGACCAGTGAGATGGGGACCGTGCCCAGGCTGTGCCAGTGCACATCGGCTGCGATCGGCAGCGCCCCTCGTGGCCAGCACGCAGAGCGCGAGCCGGCGCCGACGCTCACCTCCTCGTCGTCCCAGAACAGGGGGATGCCGCGGCGCGCTGCCTCGGCGTCCAAGGCCAAGAGGCGCGGGCTGCGATCGCGATCGAGCTGCTGAGCGATCTCGAGCCTCTTCGGCTCGAGGGGCAACGCGATCCGCCCTGCCGCGAGCTCACAGGCGGAGAGGGCGGCCCACTCGCTCATCTCGGCGCAGGCGAGCATGACGTCGATGGCGGCGTCGTAGCCAATGACAGCGCCGCCGAGGTGAGCGCGGACGTTCAGAGCGGGGCAGTCCGGCAGATCGAGCGCCTTCCTCATGCGCCCGAGCTCGGTTGAGTAGGTTGCGAGGGCGGCCTGGAGGTCGTCCGCGACGTCGAAAGCGAGTTCGACGAGCACCTGCGGCGATCGCGAGAGCAGATTCGGGCCGGTCAGGCGGCGCGCATCGACGAGCTGCATGGCTGGCGCCGGTCAGTCGTCCTGCTCGCGCGCCAGGCGAACTCCGCGCTCGTCCTGGATCACGTGGGCGCCTTCGAGCAGCTCGGTGGGCGTCGTCGGGTGGCGAGCGAGCGTGTCGAACACCGGGCCGCTGGCGCTACCCTCGGCTCCGGGGGCCGAGGGCGGGCTGGATTTCTCGCGCGAATCGGCCTTGAAGTAGATGACCTGCTTCCAGCTGCGCGAGATCATGTCAGCGAAGGCGACCAACAGGTCGCCGCGTTTGCAGAAGCGGAGCGCGGCGTCGATCGCGGCGTGTTCGTCCGGGATCACCTCGATGCGCTCCGGGGCGAATCCTGACGAGAGGAGCTGATCGCGCATCATGGACGGGACCTCGTCGGGGGCCCTGCCGCGCAGGTCGTCGTCGCGTCGGAGGATGATGTGATCGAAGGCGCCACCGGCGATCTCGGCGATGGCGCGGATGTCCTCGTCGCGTCGGTCGCCGGGCGCGGAGAGCACGCAGACTCGTCGCCCACTGCACTCGAGCCTGAGGGCGAGATCGGCCATCACCTGCACCGCCGCCGGGTTGTGTGCGTAGTCGAGGATCACCTTGAAGGGCAGGTCGTCGAAGACGTTGGTGCGACCGGGGACCTGGTAGTAGGACGTATCGAAGGTGCGCAGACCCTGGCGGATGTTCTCGATCTTCACACCCATGGCGTGAGCCATGACCGCTGCGAACATCGCGTTCTGAACGTTGTGCAGCGCCTTGCCCTCGATGGTCGCGGGGATCAGATGCGTCCAGAGCAGCGGCAGGTGCGCTCCCTTGTCGTAGAGCGTGATCATCTGCCCATTGATGCCTTCTTCGAGCACCGCCGCGAGCCCGCCGGCACGCAGGTGCTGTCGGACCAGCTCGTGCCGAGGGTTCATGGTGACGTAGGCGATGCGCGCGGCATTGGTGTGATCGGCCATGCGCAGGCAGAGGCGGTCATCGGCGTTGAGCACCGCGCAGTCGCGCGTGACCTCGACCACGATGCGCTTGACCTCAGCGAGCTGCTCGAGCGTCGTCGACTCCCCTCGAGCCGAGGTGGTCTTCGGTGACGTTCAGCACCGCGCCCACGTTGCAGCTCCGGTAGCCCATGCCGGCGCGCAGCAGTCCACCGCGCGCGGTCTCGAGGACCGCCAGATCGACCGAGGGATCGCGCAGGACCATCTGCGCCGAGTGCGGCCCGGTCATGTCGCCGGCGACGGTGCGCTCGCCGTCGATGTAGACGCCGTCGGTGGTCGACAGGCCGACCGTGTGCCCGTTCATCTTCTGGATGTGCGCGAGCATCCGCGCCGTCGTCGTCTTGCCGTTGGTCCCGGTGACCGCGGCGATGGGGATCCTCGACGGCGTTCCCGGCGGGAAGAGCATGTCCATGACGGGGCTCGGCGACGTCGCGCGCCGTGCCCTCGGTGGGGGCCACGTGCATGCGGAACCCGGGCGCCGCGTTGACCTCGCAGATGCCTCCGCCGACCTCCCGATGGCTTTGACTGACGTCGGAGGTGATGAAATCGACGCCACACACGTCGAGGCCAATGGCCTTGGCGGCGCGCACGGCCATCTCGCGGTTGTCGGGGTGAACGACGTCAGTGAGGTCGATGGCAGTGCCCCCCGTGGAGAGGTTGCCCGTGCCGCGGAGGAAGAAGATCTCGCCTGCCGGCAGCACGGTGTCGCGGGTGGCACCTTTGGCAGTCATCAAGCGCTCGCCCTGGGGGTCGAGCTCGATCCGGGTGAGGACCTTTTCGTGCCCGATGCCTCGCCTCGGATCGGAATTCACGATCTCGACCAGCTCCGCGATGGTGTGCTCACCATCGCCGACGACGTGACCGGGCACGCGCTTGGCCACGGCCACCAGCTCGCCGTTCACCACCAGCATGCGATGGTCGAAGCCAGCGAGGAAGCTCTCCACGACCACGCTGCGGGCATGCTGCCTCGCCTTTTCGAAGGCGAGCTGCACCTCGGCCTCGGTCTTCAGATCGAGTGACACGCCCCGCCCGTGGTTGGCGTCGAGCGGCTTGACCACGACGGGAAAGCCGAGGCGCGTTGCCGCGCGGACGGCCGCCTCCGCGCTTCGCACCAGGTGCTGGCGCGGGACGGGCAGGCCGAGATCCCCGAGGATGCGATTCGTTTCTTCCTTGTCCGAGGCGATAGCGACGGCGATGTGGCGGGTCTCGCTGGTGACGGTGGCCTGGATCCGCTTCTGGTACTTGCCGTGGCCGAACTGGACCAGGCTGAAGTCGTTGAGGCGCATCCAGGGGATGTCGCGGGCCTCCGCCGCCCGCACCAGGGCGCCGGTGGACGGGCCGAGCTGGCGCCGCTGCGCGAAATCGATGAGCTCCACGAGCTCCTTCTCGAAATCGAAGGCCGGCTCCGCGGGGTCCGGTTCGCCCAGGTGAGCGGGACGGAGTTCTGGCGGCAGCAGGTGGTGCAAGAGCCGCAGAGCGAGCTCTCCCGCTGCCTCAGCGACGCGCTCCTCTTCGTATTCGTAGACGACGTGGTACCGGCCCGGCGTGCCTTCGCCCCGGGTCTTGCCGAACACGACGTTGGCGCCCGTGAGCTGTTGCAGCTCGAGGGCGACGTGCTCCAGAACGTGACCGAGCCAGGTGCCTCCGTCTTCGGTGAGGCGCCGGACGAAGCCGCCTGCAGAGCCGACGGAGCAGGTGTGGGTGTGCAGCGATGGCATGGCGGCCACGAGCCGCTGGCTGAAGCCTGGGATCTTTCCGCTCGGCCAGTCTTCGAGCGCGCCCAGATCGACCGTCAGTCGAACAACCGGGAAGTGGGCGTAGAGGCTGGGGCCACGGTAGACGCGGCGTTCGAGGAGTTCCATGGGTCTTCAGCCACCCGCCGCGGTGGCAAGCCTCGTCTCGAGGTCGAAGGTGCCGCCGTCGATCAGCACGTGCAGGCGGACGTTGGTCATGCACACGGGATTGCCCTGCTTGGCCTCGGCGATGGAGGAGTGCGAGAGCTCGGAGGCGTCGACGATGGTGAGGGCGCCGGTTCCGACCACCTTGAGCTTGCGCTCGTGATCGATGAAAGCGGCGGTGTCCTCGTCGAGCCCGACGCCCACGGCGAAGGGGTTGTAGGCCAGCGCGGTCAGCAGGCGGCCGAGCCGGTCACGCTGTCGAAAGTGTTGGTCGAGGATGATGCGGTTCGTGAGGCCGAAGCCGGGGACGAGGGCCACGGCGCCCGCGTGCGGCGTATGCCCCTCGGCGCCGTAGGCGATCATGTGTTCGCTGAGAATGGCGGCGCCGGCGCTGGTTCCGCCGACCGCCACACCCCGAGCGTTTGCGCGCCGGATGGCCTTGGCAACGGGCGTTCCTCCCAAGATGGTGCTGAGTCGGAGCTGGTTGCCTCCCGTCACGAAGATCCCGTTGGCGGCTTCGATGTAGTCGAGCCACTCACGCTTCGCCGCGTCGTCGCGGGACGCCAGCGGCAGCGCCTTGGCCTCGTCGGCTCCCAGCTTGCGGAAGAGCTTCTCGTAGCGGCGCCCGGTGTCTGCCAGCTTGGAGGCGGTGGGGATGATCACGATCCGCGAACCGCCGCCGCCGGATACGTCGATGAACTTGCGCAGGATGTTCGCGGCGCCCTCTTTGTCCTCGGCGCCACCGATGGGAACGATGAAGCCTCGCTTACCATCTGCCTCGACCTTCGCTGGGCTCATCTGGGTGCTTTCGGAGTCGATCGTTCGAACTTCCCGCGGGCCACGGGCTCGCCGGATTGGACGAGGAGTCGTCCGCCGGCCATCACGTCGCGTATGCGATGGCCGTCGTCAAGCACGACGAGATCGGCGTCGGCCCCCACGGCAATCCGGCCCTTTCTCGGCAGTCGCAGCAGGTCAGCGACGTTCCGGGTGAAGATCGGCAGCACCTGCTCGAGCGCGTGGCCGCGGCCCAGCAGGAGTTGGAGGGTCTCAGCCAGCGCGGCGGGGGTCCCGACATCCATGCTGAGCATGCGGCCCTCCGAGTCGAAGGTCGGAAGGCAGCCGCCGCCGTCGGAGCTGCAAGTCAGGCGCTCCCGGGGAGCGCCCGCGCGCAGGTACTCCGCGATGGCGTCAGCGGCCGACAGTGCATCTTCCCCGTCTGCGACGGGAAAGGCCGTCACGTCGATGGTGGAGCCGCGCGCCGCCAGCTCCAGGGCCTCGGCGAAGAGTCGCGTCTTGCGGTTCACGTGCGTCGGGTAGAAGACCCGCGCAGGCAGCTCCGTCGTCCTCGAGCAGGCGCCGGACGAGCTCGAGCCCGCGCGGCCCGTCACCCAGGTGCAGATGCAGGATGCCCGCCTTGCCGCTCATCATCCCGGCGACGTGGCAGTCCGCGGCGAGGCGGGCCAGCTCGTCGAGGGTCGGCTGCGAGGATCGGTGATCGCTGATGGCGACTTCACCCACGCCGATGATTGGATCGACGAAGACGATGTCCGAGCGGACGCTGCCCGTCAGCGTGAGCGGGGGCAGCTCGTAGCTCCCGGTCCAGCACCAGGCCGAGAGGCCCTGCTCGCGCAGGCCCAGCGTGGAGGCGACCAAGGCGGCGACGCTGCGGGTCGTGCCGTCGGTGCCGAGCACGCCCACCGCCGTCGTCACTCCCGCGCGGCTGAGGTCGGTCAGCTGAACCTCGGGCACGCGCGACGACGGTCCGGCTTCGCCGCCACCGCCCGTGAGGTGCACGTGGGCATCGAGCAGCCCGGGCACGAGGCGCGCGCCACCGAGGTCGATGACCTGGCACAAGCTCGGGTCGATCTGGCCCAGCTCGGGCCCGAGGGCGAGGATGCTGCCGCCGCCGACCAGGACCTGGCGGCGTCCAAGGGGGTCTGGCGAGAAGACCTCGGCGTTGTTCAGCAGGGTGAGGGGAGCTGACGACACGAGCCCCTCGTAGTCGAGCTCGGCGCCGAAAGCGACGGTCCGATTCCTCCGACTCAGATGTCGCGACCCAAATCTGGCCCGCCGCGCCCAGGTCGCGAAGGGCTGGGCTTTCCGTCGTCGCTCTCTTCACGTGCGATCTTCTCGATCTCGGCTTGGAGCGCGCGCTGCACGCGGGTGACCAGCAGGTTCACGTTTCGGTCGAGGGGGTCCCGCGGACGGGGCAGATCCTCTTCCACGTCGAGCTCGAGCTTCACCGAGCCCGGGCGAGTGCCCATGACCACGACCCGAGTGGCCAAGCGCACCGCCTCGCGATTGTCGTGCGTGACGAAGACCATCGTCGCCTTGGTGCGTTGCCAGACGCGTTCGATCTCGGTCTGAAGCAGCTCACGGGTCTGGGCGTCGAGGGCTGCGAAGGGCTCGTCCATCAGCATCGCGCGGGGTTCCATCACCAGCGCTCGAGCGATGGCGGCTCGGGCGCGCATGCCGCCGGAGAGCTCGTGGGGCTGGGCGTTCCTGAACTTGTAGAGGTGGACGACGCGCAGGGCCTCGTGCACCCGCTCCGCACGCTCGACGGTGCCCAGGGCGCTGCGCTCGAGTGGGAATCCGACGTTCTGCTCGACGCTGAGCCAGGGAAACAGCGCGGGATCCTGAAACATCACCACGCGGTCCGGACCGGGGCCGTCGATCTCGCGACCGTCCACCAGCACCTTGCCGCTGTCAGCGCGTTCGAAGCCGGCGATCAGATTGAGCACCGTGGTCTTGCCGCAGCCCGACGGTCCGAGCAGACAAACGAAGGAGCCGCTGGGGATCTCGATGCTCACTCCGGCCAGCGCCGTGTGCTGGCCGTCCCGCCCGGTGAAGGACTTTTCGACGTCTCGAAGCGAAATGTCCATCGCTGGATCTTCCTACCACGTCCGCACGGGCTCACGACCTCGGCGTCCCGTAGCCGCCGCCGCCGGGGGTCTCGATGACGAGGCGGGCGCCCGCTTCGACGCGCGCGCTGGCGCTGCCCCCGATGTCGCGTCCGTCGAGCAGGTTTCGCCCGCAGGCGCCGGGCTCGCCGCCAGCCAAGCCGAAGGGAGCCCGAAGGCGTCGCTCCGAGAGCAGGGCGATCTCGGCGGATTCGAGGAAGGTGAGCTCTCGCACCACTCCATCGCCCCCACGATGCGCACCCCGACCGCCAGATCCCGAGCGGAGCGCGAAGCGCTCGAGGCGCACGGGGTAGCGACTCTCGAGGACTTCCGGGTCGGTGATGCGCGTATTGGTCATATGAGTGTGCACGGCGTTCGCGCCGCAGAAACCCGGCCCCGCGCCGGCTCCGCCCCCGATCGTCTCGTAGTACGACCAACCCTGGCCGCCGAAACTCAGGTTGTTCATCGTGCCCTGACTTGCGGCGGCGCGTCCCGCGGCGGCAAGCAAGACGTCCACGACCCGCTGACTCGTCTCCACGTTGCCTCCACACACGGCGTGGCCCGGCGTCGGGCTCAGCACGCTGCCGGGCGGGATGTAGATCTCGACCGGGCGGAGGCAGCCGCTGTTGAGCGGGATTGGCGCGCCGACGAGGGTGCGGAGGAAGTACAAGACGCAGGCGAGGGTGACCGCTCGGGGGGCGTTGAGGTTGCCTCCCACCTCGGCGCCGGTCCCGCTGAAGTCGACGCGCATGGTCCTGCCCGAGACGCGCAGGCTCGCCACGATCGGCGTGCCGTCGTCGAGCGCGTCCGCAAAAGCGTGTTCGCCGTCGCCGAGACGCTCGATCTCGCGTTCCACACGCTTGGCCGCGTCGTCCTGCACGTGCTGCATGTAGGCGCGCACGAGGTCAGCTCCGTGGTGACGCGCGAGATCTCCGAGCAACCTCGCCCCGGTGGCGTTGGCTGCAACCTGAGCCTCCAAATCCCGGAGATTTCCCTCAGGATCCCGGGCCGGGTGGGGCCCGCCGGAGAGCACGCGGAGGATGCGCTCCCGATCGAGGCGCCCTTCGCTCACGAGGCGCAACGCGGACAGCACGACGCCCTCCTGCTCGAGGGAGGAGGACAGCGCAGGCATGGAACCGGGCGTGATGCCCCCGACGTCCGCGTGGTGGCCGCGGCACGCGGTGTAAAACACGAGCTGGCCGCGCTCATCGTGCACCGGGCTCACGACGGTGATGTCCGGCAGATGCGAGCCACCCGCATAGGGGTCGTTCGTCACGAACACGTCGCCGGGCTTCATGTTGGGGTGCGCCTCGCACACCGAGCGAACCGACTCGCTCATCGCCCCAAGGTGCACCGGAATGTGTGGCGCGTTGGCGACCAGCCCGGCGTCGGAATCGAAGACCGCGCAGGAAAAATCGAGTCGCTCGCGGATGTTGGTGCTGAAGGCGGTTCGTCGCAGTGACTCGCCCATCTGCTCGGCGATTGACATGTACGAGTTGCTCATGACCTCGAGCAGCACTGGATCGACCTTGGCTGCGTCGATTCGTGGCAGCTCAGAGGGGGGGTCGGCTCCAGCCGAGACCACGACTTCGAAGACCCCATCGACGAGCACACGGAGATCGAAACCCGGTTCGAGCCAGATCGTGCCCGTCGATTCCAACACCAAGAGCGGCCCCCGGGCGCCTGCGCCGGGCGCAAGCGCCTCGCGGTTGATGCAGGGCACGGCTTCGAGCCAGCGCCCGCCGAAATGAACCCGCTCGGTCCTGATCGGCACCGGCGCCCGGGCCTGCCCGGCCGCGATCGAGGGCAGCGCGAAGCCCAGCCCCGGCGCCCGGGCCTGCACCCGCAGATTGACGACCTCGATGGCATGACCGGGGCGGGCGTGCCCGTAGGTCTGCTCGTGGGCGGCGTGAAAGCCACCGATCAGCTCCTCCGCCTCGTCGAACGCGAGGGTCAGCCGCGCTTCACTGCCCACGTAGCGCAGATCGAGGCGTCGAATCAGAGTCACCTCGCCAGGCGGAACGCCGGATCGAATCAGCGCGGCGGTCGCCTCGCGCTCCAGCTCCGCGAAGGCCACCTCGAGCGCGGAGCGGGACGTCGCCTCGAGCCGCGCTCGCCCAGCATCGCGTTCGACGTGGCTCACTCAATCGGCCAAGCCGATGCCGAAGGCGCTCTGCACCCCCGCCAGGGGGTGAAACAGCAAGCGTCGGATGCCGAGCCGCCGGGCGATGCCGCAGGCGTGCTGCCCGCCCGCGCCGCCGAAGACGACCAAGGCGTGGTCGCGGACGTCGTGGCCTCGGGCGATGGACACCCGACGGATCGCCTCGGCCATTGCGCTGTTGGCCACGTCGACGAAGCCTTCGGCGACGCTCCGCGGATCGAGGGGTGAGCCGGAGGTCGCGAGCTGTCCGGCCAGCTCGGCGAGGCGCGCCTCGGCCCGCGCGGGATGCAGCCGGAAGGGGAATCGATCGACGGGCAATCGGCCCAGCGCCACGTTGACGTCGGTCAGCGTCAGCTCACGTGCTTCCGGGTGGCCGTAGACCAGCGGTCCCGGGTCCGCGCCCGCGCTCTCCGGTCCCACAGCGAGTCGGTTGCCATCGACGCGGCAGAGCGAGCCACCGCCCGCAGCGATGGTGTGAATGTCCATCATGGGCGCGCGGACGCGGAGCCCGGCGTGTTCGGCCTCGTACACGACGGGCAGCTCTCCGGCCCAACGAGAGACGTCGGTCGAGGTCCCACCCATGTCGAAGCCGATGGCTTTCTCCGCTGCTGCCGCCCCTGCGATGGCGCCCACCGAGACCAGGCCCCCCGCAGGCCCCGAGAGGATGGCGTGGGGCCCGGTGAGCAGCGGCGCGGCGATCAGGCCGCCGCTCGATTGCATGGCTTCGAGCGTCGAGCCCGGCAGCTCCTCGGACAAAGCTGCGAAGTGATCGCGGAGCAGCGGCGTCAGGTAAGCGTCGAGCACCGTCGTCTCGGTGCGGGCGAGCAGTCCGAGCTCCGGTGAAACCCGGTGCGAAAGCGAAACGTGCTCGAATCCGACGGCGCGCGCGATGGTCCCGAGCTCGGCCTCGAGGGTCGGATCCAGATACGAGTGGATCACCACGACCGCGAGGGACTGCATGCCTTCGGCCACCAGCTCTGCGAGCTCGGTGGCGAGGGCGCCGACGTCTGGCCGCGACGAGATCCTGCCCTGAGCGTCGAGGCGAGCATCGATCTCGATCACGCGTTCGGGCAGGGCTTCGGGCTTCCGGATGTCGAGCGCGAACAGATCGGGCCGCGCTTGGGTGCCGATGGCGAGCAGGTCGCCGAAGCCGCGCGTGATGGCGAGGGCCGTGCGGCGGCCGCGGCGTTCGAGCAAGGCGTTGGTGGCTAGGGTGGTGCCGATGCGCAGGTCGCAGGCGGGTATTGGCGCGTCCGCGTCGAGGCCCATCACCGATCGGATCACGTCCAGGGTCGCGCGATCGCTCGACAGGACCTTGCCCACTCGCAGATCCCCGGTCGGATCGATCGCTACCGAGTCGGTGAACGTCCCGCCGCGATCGATGGCGATCTGCCAGCGCATGCCCTCACCTCAGCGACGGATCAGGAGCAAAATGAGCACGATCGCCAGGGCGACGGCCAGGAAGACGATCAGTCCGACCAGCTTCTTCAGCCCGTGATCGCCGGCCGGGTCGGGCGCGTAGTACTGCTGCGGCGGGTACTGCATCTGCTGGGGCGGCAGGCTGCCTGGCCACTGCTGAGGGGCATGGGCGGGGGGCCCGGCTATCGGTGATTGCACGGCAGCACTGTGGCCGTCAGGAGTCGGAAAGCTCCCGGCGTTGATGAACGGAAGCGTCGGCGGCGGCGCGTCCGCTCGATCGAGGGGTGGCGGCAGCGCCGCGCCCGCTGCGGGTCGTGGCGTCGGCAGCTCCAGGCCCGGCGGCAGGTTGGAGGAGGCCGGCATCGGTAGGGTGGGCAGCACGCCTCCGCGTCGCTCCCGGATCGACCGCGGCACGGGGCCGGTCGCGACTCGCGTCATGGTCTCGTCGTCGACGGGAAAGTCCGCGGCCTCGCTGGGGGGCGGCGCGATGCGGGTCTCGGCCTCGTCGTCCACCTCGCCGTAGGCGCGCTGACCGATCGCCAACGGCGCCGGTGCCTGTGCAGGTGGCAGCCCCGGCCCCGGCGCCTGGGGGGCGCGCGCGGAATGCGCACCGGCCTCGGCCCAAGGTGGGTTCGTGACGTGGGTCGCCTCGCCGTCGAAGGCGTAGGGCGCAAACTCGCTGAACTCCGCCAACAGCCTCCACTCTTGGGTGCCCTCCCGACATCCCTGAGCGGTGGGCGCGAGCTGTCCGCTTTGCAGCGCGCGCACCACCCAATCCGTCGGAACTGGCCCCATCGGCCTGTCGCCAGGTGGGCGCACCATCCAGTCGACCATCGCGTATTCTTATCGCATTTGTCGGCGAGCGGGCACTCGGCTCGGGCCGGCCGCGTCAGGGCCTGCGGCGCACCAACACCCGACGGGTGATCTCGACGACTTTCTCCGGGATCTTTCCCTCGGCCTTGTCGAGTTCCGGGTCGAAGAGCTTGCCGCTGTCGTAGAGCGCCTCCGGCGGTCGATTCTTGGTGCCGACCACGCGCAGCGTGACGATGCCCGCGCTTTGGCCCAGCTCTTCCTTTGCGACGACGCGCGAGGCGGCAAACAGCGTGTCGCCGGCCAGGGTGCCGTTGGGGTGAGCGCCGGCGTCGAGGCCCATGTCCCAGACGGCGTTGCCGCAGAGGTCACGGCTGGTGAGGGCCAGGACCCAGGACATCACCAGCCCGCCGTACACGACCCGCGTCTTCGCGAAGGAGTTCTCTTTGCAGTAGATCTCGTCGAAGTGGATCGGGTGGGAGTTGCGACACAGTTGCGTGATCTGCATGTGCTCGGAGTCGCCCACGGTCTTGCCCACGCTGTGGAAGAAGACGTCGCCCACGGCGTAGTCCTCGAAGAGCCCCGAGAAGCCCGCCTGCCGACGCGGGGGCGCGACTCCGTTCCGGAGCGGCGGCGGCAGGAAGTGCTCGCCGGGATCGCGCTGCGTGGCCCCGGGCCAGGGGCTCGCGGGTCGCTCCCGAACGCTGCCGGCGCGGACCAACGCCTTGCGGTCGAAGCGGCACACGACTTCGCCCCGCTGATTTTCCACCAGCGTTCGCACTTCGACCACGCCACGATCGCCCTTCGAGCTGGGCTTCTTGCCGAGCACTTTACTGGAGGCGGTGAGCGTGTCGCCCGGATAGCAGGCCTCCGGAAAGCGCAGGTCGATGTACGCGAGATGAGCGATCGCCTGCTCGCTGACGTCGTGCACGCTGAAGCTGAGCCCGAGGTTCAGCAGCAAGAGCGGGTGCACCGGGCGTCCGGAGAAACCCAGGGCTTCAGCCGCTGCGCGGCTCGCGTAGGTGGGTGTCGCGTCCTGAAACGACGCCGCGAAGAGCGCGATCATGCCGTCATCGACCGTGACGTCCCAGGGGTGCGCGTACACCGCTCCCAGCTCGAAGTCGTCCAGGCGTCGTCCGTACTCGGGCTTTCGAATCGTGGTCATCGTTCAAACCTCCAGCAGGCGCCGCGCAATCACATGCGCTTGGATTTCGTTTGCACCCTCGAAGATGCTGAGCACGCGGGCGTCCACCAACAAGCGCGACGCGACGTACTCTTCAGCGTAGCCGTTGCCGCCGTGGATCTGCACGCAAGCGTCCGCGGACTCCCACGCCGCGCGCGTCGCCAAGAGCTTGGCCATGCCTGCCTCGAGGTCGCAGCGATTGCCGCCGTCTTTGGCGCGAGCTGCGAAGAAGGTCAGCTGGCGTGACGCCATGATGCGGGCGATCATCCGGCCCAGCTTGCGCTGCACGCGTGGAAAGTTGAAGATCGGCACGCCGAACTGCACGCGGTCGTGCGCGTAGCGCATGGCCTCGTCGAGGGCCGCCTGCGCTACCCCGACGCCGCGCGCGGCGGTCTGGATGCGCGCGCTCTCGAAGGTCACCATCAGCTGCTTGAAACCCTGGCCCTCGATGTCTCCCAGGACGCAGCCCGCAGGAATGTCGAAGCCGTCGAAGGCGATCTCGAACTCCTTCATGCCGCGATACCCCAGCACTTTGATCTCGGTGCCGGTCAGACCCGGGTCGGGGAAGCCCTCGGTCTCGACGTTGTCTTCGCTCCCGCGGGTCTTGGGTGCGAGGAACATGCTGAGGCCGCCGTAGCCCGTGTCGTCGGGGTCGGTGCGCGCCAGGAGCGTCATCAGGTCGGCGCGCGTGGCGTGGGTGATCCAGGTCTTCTGACCGAAGATCTTGTAGCTGCCGTCGGGCTGTTTCTCGGCCCGGGCCTTGATGTGAGCCAGATCCGAGCCGTAGTTGGGCTCGGTGAACACGGCGGTCGAGAGCACCTCCCCGGCGGCCAGCCGCGGCAACCAGTCGCGCTTTTGCTCCTCGGTTCCCCCGCCCAAGATCAGCTCCGCGGCGATCTCGGATCGCGTGCCCAGGGAACCTACACCGATGTAGCCCCGGCTCAGCTCCTCGGTGACCAGACACATGGCGACTTTACCCAGCCCTAGGCCCCCGAACTCTTCCGGAATGGTCAAGCCGAACACGCCGAGCTCCGCCATCTTGGAGATCAGGGAGATCGGAATGAGCTGGTCGCGCCGGTGCACGTCCTGGGCGATGGGTATCACTTCGCTCTCGACGAAGCGGCGGAACTCACTCTGAATGGCGGACAGCGTCTCGTCGTCGAGGCCGGGGTCTCCGAAGTTTCCTCGCTCGTGGGCCTGGCGCGCCAGCTCGCACACGCCGTCCCCCGAGCCGTAGCGCTCGGCGATGGCCTTCACGTCGGTGCGCCCCAGCGTTTCCCGAATGTCGTCGCCCTCGAGCCAGAGTTGACCCAAAGAAACCGACTCGCAGGGGCCGAGGTCGATCCCGCCCGCGAGCGTTCGACACAGCTCGCCGACGTAGGCGCCGGCGATGGCCCGCTCGAGCGCACCGTCGACGCGGTCCGACCACGCGACGAGCTGTCGCGCTGCCTCGACCTCGGTCGCGAGGTACGCGAGGGCATGCGCCGCGAGCTGATGGCGGTCGAGCAGCCGGGAGGAGATCCTGCCGGCCTCGGTGACGTGACCCACCACCCGCTGCTTGGCGCGGCGGCAAAGCTCGCTGAGCGCTTGGACCGCGGGCTCGAGATCGTCACCGCGGACGGTGTTGGGCGCGGGGGACTTGTCGACGTCTTCCTCGGTCATGGCTCGTCCCTTTTGCAACGCGACACCGCGGGCGGCAAGCCACGAAATTCCTGCGCATTCGCCAAGAAGGTTAGGTGGTTGCCGCGTCGTGTCATAGACTCCGAGCGCGCCATGGCCAAGCAGATTTGTGAGCTCACCGAGATCCCCGATGTCGGCGTCGTTCCCGAGCAGATGCACGCGCAGCTGATCCGACCCGAGCGCTTCGGCGAACCCAAGGACGCCTTTCGCGTCGAGCAAGTGTCGGTGCCGGAGCTCGGGCCGCGCGACGTACTCGTGTACGTGATGGCGGCGGGGGTGAACTACAACAACGTTTGGGCAGCGCTGGGCGTGCCCATCGACGTGATCAAGATCCGCCAGAAGGGCGGAGAAAAGGAGAACTTTCACATTGGCGGCTCCGACGCCAGCGGCATCGTGTGGAAGGTCGGCGCCGAGGTCACCAACGTGAAAGTTGGTGACGAAGTCGTCACGCACTGCGGACACTGGGATCCGAACGACCCGCATGTGGTCGCGGGGAAGGATCCGATGCTGGCGTCCTCGCAGAAGATCTGGGGCTACGAGACCAACTGGGGCAGCTTCGCCCAGTTCACCAAGGTGCAAGATCACCAGTGCCTGCCCAAACCGGCACATCTGAGTTGGGAGCAGGCCGCGGCCTACATGCTGGTGGGCGCGACGGCGTATCGCATGCTCTTCGGCTGGGCGCCCAACGTCGTGCAAGAAGGCGATCCGGTCTTGGTCTGGGGCGGGGCCGGCGGGCTCGGCTCCATGGCAATTCAGCTGGTGAAGGCCGCGGGCGGTCGGGCCGTCGCGGTGGCGAACAACGAGAGCAAGTTCGACTACTGCAAACAGCTGGGTGCTGCTGGCTGCATCAACCGCAAGAGCTTCCACCACTGGGGCATGCTCCCGCACTGGACCGACGACGCGGGTTACGCCGAGTGGCTCGCGCAAGCTCGGGCCTTCGGCCGCGCCTTCTGGGACGCGCTCGGCGACAAGCAGAACCCGAGCATCGTGTTCGAGCATCCTGGCGAGGCCACCGTTCCGACCAGCGGCTTCATGTGCGAGACCGGCGGCATGGTGGTGATCTGCGCGGGCACCACCGGCTACAACGCCACCCTCGACCTCCGCTACCACTGGATGCGCCAGAAGCGCTTCCAGGGATCCCATTTCGCCAACGACGACCAGGCCAAGGGCGTCAACGATCTGGTCATCGCCGAGAAGGTCGACCCCTGCCTCTCACGCACCTTCGAGTTCAATGAGACGGGCGCCTGTCACCAGCTGATGCGCGAGAACCGGCACCCCAACGGCAACATGGCGATCTTGGTGAACGCCAAGCGGCGCGGCCTCAAGAACCTGGCAGAGTCGCGCTGAAGCGAAGCGGCCGGCGAGCTGGACGTCGGAAGGGCCTTCACGAGGTCGCCCGCGTGTGGGGCGGAGGCGCACATGGGCGCACTCGCGAGCGAGATCCTAACGCGGGCGTTACTGCGCTGACGTCGCCGCCGCCGGGGGCGAGCCCACGAGGGCTCCTGCGCCATAGCTGATTCCCACCATGGCGATCAGGCCAATGCCGAAGCCGATGAGTGCGTCGCGGAGGATCTTCTTGGGGGCAACGGGCAACATGCCCGGCGACTTAGCAAGCCGTGTGCCGTCCGGGACGGTCGGGCCATCCCGGGAAAAACCCACTGTGCCAGCGGCGACCTGTGGTGGCACAGGCAACACTGTCGCAGCCCGTTGACGGACCCGAGTCAACTCAGGGCGTCGTCGCCTTCGGGGTGGCCGTACAGTCGAACGCGATTTTTCCATCGCGGGTGCCGATGACCACGTGCCCTCCGGACTCGAGGGCGCCGAAGAGCAGCTCGTCGCCCAGCGGGCGCTTCACCTCGTCCTGGATCAGGCGGCTCAGGGGGCGTGCGCCCATCTGTTTGTCGTAGCCCTTCTCGGCCAGGTACTCCCGAGCAGAACCCTCGAGCTCGACGGTCACGCTGCGCTCGGCGAGCTGAGCCCCCAGCTCGCCGATGAACTTGTCGACGACCTGTCCCATGACCTGCGGCGAGAGCGGCGCGAAGCCGATGCGCGCGTCGAGCCGGTTGCGGAACTCCGGGCTGAAGGCGTTCTTGAAGGCGACGTCGTCCATGCCCGAGCTGCTGCGATCGCCGAAGCCCACCCGGGCGCGTGCCAGATCCGAGGCGCCGACGTTGCTCGTCATGATCACGACGACGTGGCGGAAGTCGGTCTTCTTGCCGTTGTTGTCAGTGAGCGTTCCGTGATCCATGACCTGCAAGAGCACGTTGAAGACGTCGGGGTGGGCCTTCTCGATTTCGTCGAGCAGGAGCACCGCGTGAGGCGTCTTCGCGATGGCCTCGGTGAGGAGCCCGCCGCGATCGAAGCCCACGTAGCCCGGCGGAGCGCCGATCAGCCGCGAGACCGTGTGTCGCTCTTGGTACTCGCTCATGTCGATGCGCACGAGCTCGATGCCCATGGTCTTGGCCAGCTGCTTGGCCGCTTCGGTCTTGCCCACGCCGGTCGGGCCCGTGAAGAGGTAGCAGCCGATGGGTTTGTCGGCGGGTCGGAGGCCGGCCCGCGACAGCTTGATCGCGGTGCTGAGCTCGGCCAGCGCTTGGTCCTGCCCGAACACGACCTGGCGCAGGTCGGCTTCCAGGTTCTTGAGAGCGCTCTTGTCGCTGCTCGACACCTGCCGCGGCGGGATCTGCGCCATGCGCGCCACCACCGCCTCCATGCGATCGACGCCGACGCTCGCGCCCTCGCCCTCCTCGAGCTTGGCGTCAGCGCCGGCTTCGTCCAAGAGATCGATGGCTTTGTCGGGCAGCTTGCGGTCGTGCAGATAGCGCTCCGAGAGTTTGACCGCGGCGTCCAGGCCCTCGGCGACGTAGCTCACGCCGTGGAACTCTTCGTAGCGGGGGCGGAGTCCCTCCAAGATGAGCCGGGTCTCTGCCGTGGTCGGCTCGAGCACTTCAATCTTTTGGAAGCGGCGCGCGAGGGCGCGGTCCCGCTCGAAGTGACCACGGTACTCCTCGAAGGTCGTGGCGCCGATGCAGCGCAGCTTGCCGCTCGACAGGGCCGGCTTGAGCAGGTTGGCGGCGTCCAAGGTGCCGCCGCTGGCGGAGCCGGCGCCGATCACGGTGTGGATCTCGTCGACAAAGAGGATCGCGCCGGGGCGTTTCTCGAGCTGCTTCAGCACGGCCTTGACCCGGTTCTCGAAGTCGCCTCGGAACTTCGTGCCGGCCACCAGCGCGCCCATGTCGAGAGCGAAGATCTCGCATCCGCGCAGCGGCTGGGGCACGTCTTCCGCCACGACCTTGGCCGCGAGGCCTTCGACGATGGCCGTCTTGCCCACGCCGGCGTCGCCCACGAAGAGGGGGTTGTTCTTCTTGCGACGCGCCAAGATCTGGATGGCGCGCCGCAGCTCGCGCTCCCGCCCCACCAGGGGCTCGATGTCGCCGGCCTTGGCGCGCTCGTTGAGGTTGATCGCGAACTTCTCCAGGGCGTTGCCGCCACGGGAGCTCTCGTCGTCGTGGTCGTGGTCGTGGTCGTGCTCGGACGCCGGATCCCCGCCGGCGGTGGTCAAGTCGGGATCGTCGTCCGCGTCCTTGGGCACTCCGTGGGAGATGTAGCTGATGACGTCGTAGCGGGTGACGCCGTGCTCGGTCAGCACCGCGACCGCGGGTGAGTCCACCTCGGCGAAGATCGCCACCAGCAGGTTCTGGCCCCGGAGTTCTTCTTTGCCGCTGGACTCGACGTGGATGGCCGCGCGCTGCAAGACGCGCTGGAACCCCCGCGACGGCGTCGGCGTGCCTTCGGCGCCCTCCGGCGCCGCGGCGATCTCCTCGTCGAGGATCCGCTCGAGGGACTTCTTGATCTCGGAGACGTCGCCGCCCGAGTTCCTCACGACGCTTGCCGTCGCTTCGTCGAAGAGCAGCGCGTACAGCAGGTGCTCGACCGTCATGATCTCGTGGTTGCGCCGCGCCGCCTCGCGCAGGGCGAGCGTGCACGCGATCTCCACTTCCGGGCTGACCTTCACTGATCCTCCTCGGGGTCGTCGGCGGGCTCGGCGGTCGCCCGCAGGGGGTGTCCGTGTTCCTTGGCCAGGTCCATGACCTGCTCGGCCTTGGTTTCGGCGATGTCCCGCGTGAACACGCCGACCACGCCGAAGCCTCGGTGGTGAATCTCCAACATGATCTGCGTCGCCTCGGTTTCCGACTTGTGGAAGAAATGCATCAAGACGTGGATCACGAACTCCATCGTCGTGTAGTCGTCGTTGTGGAAGACGACGTTGTAGGGACGCGCGCGCCGTGTGGTCCGCTTCTCTTGGACGGCCACGTCCCCGTCGTGATCGGGGTTCGGATTCGAGCCTCGGGTGGTCATGCAGCAGACTGGGGGATCTTGGCCATGCCGGCCTCGGGTGTCGAGGCCCCAGACGCCGAGAAAGCTGCCCGAGGCCGTCTATTTCAAGAGACCGCCCAGATAGCCGACCAAGGAGAGCGTCGCGTCGGCGAATTCCACGTTCCGACGCATCCGGTCGAAGGGGTTCGACGAAGCCGGAGTGCTGAGACCCTCGAGCGAGCGCTCCACCTGGCGCACTCGCTGGTGACGCTGGCTGTCGCGTTCCTCGTCGAGCTCTCGCCGTCGCGCGAGCTCGAGCCCCCCCGCCTCCACGAACTCGAGCACCCGCGGCAGCTCGCCGCGATCGAACCAGAGACCATCGCGGGAGCAGACGTCGACGATGACCCCGCTCGAACGCCCGAAATTCTTGCGCAGCATGATCTCTGCGCAGAGCGGGCAAGGCACGTAGCGCATGGGTGAGGTGAGCGGGTTGTGACGCGGAGGGGGTCGCGGTGCGGCGCGGCCGTAGAGCTCGCGTTGCTCCAACAGATCCTTCAGCAAAGCGTGGTCGACGAACTGACCCCCGCAGCGCTCGCAGTCGTGCAGCGCGCCCGGTCCGCCGCGAAAGATCTGGAAGGGGACGCGGCAATCGGGGCACGAATAGGTGTCCGGTTCGCCCACGGGCTCGAGTCCGAGTTCGTGCCCGCAGCCGGTGCACAGGGCGCAGGTCGGCGAGTTCATCTGGTAGCAGGTCGCGCAGCGAACCGTGGCGATGGGAGTGCCGCAGCCCGAGCAGGCCCGCACCGAGTCGTCGACTTGGGCGGCGCACCCGGGACACTCGAGCTTGCCCCCGGCGGGTCCCCGCGACGCCGGTCCCGGCCTCCCGCTGCGATAGGGTCCGCTGCTCACGCCGCACGAACCTAGCACCAATCGCCCAATCCGCCTTGCTCCGGCGGCCGCACGGCGGAAGGATTGCAGCGAGATGTCAGCCAAGGACCCCCCGTGGATCATGCGCACGTACTCCGGGCACTCGACGCCCCAGGCGTCGAACCAGCTGTATCGGGAGAACTTGGCGCGTGGGCAGACCGGCCTCAGCGTGGCCTTCGATCTGCCCACGCAGACCGGCTACGACGCCGATCACCCGCTGGCGCGCGGCGAAGTGGGGCGCACCGGAGTCCCCATCGGTCACGTCGGTGATCTCGCCGCTCTCTTCGACGGCATCGATCTCGGGCGCATGAACACCTCGATGACCATCAACGCGACGGCCGTCTGGCTGCTCGCTCTGTACGTAGCGGTCGCTGAGCAGCAGGGCGTGGCACCGCGAGTGCTGCGCGGGACGACGCAAAACGACATCGTCAAAGAGTACCTGTCGCGCGGCACCTACGTATTTGCGCCCGGGCCCAGCCTGCGGCTGACCGTCGACACCGTTCTCTATGCGGTGGAGCAGGTCCCCGACTTCAACCCCATCAACATCTCGAGCTACCACCTGCAGGAGGCCGGTGCGACGCCGGAGCAAGAGATCGCCTACTCGCTGGTGACCGCCATCGCCGTGCTCGACGAGGTGCGCGCTCGTGGCGTCTCTGGCGAGGCCCTGGCGCGGGTGTTCGGGCGGCTGTCGTTCTTCGTGAACGCGGGCATGAGGTTCGTCGAAGAGGCGTGCAAGCTGCGAGCCTTTGGCGCCCTCTGGGACCGGATCGGCGCCGAACGCTACGGGGTCTCCGACGCCAAGCTCCGCCGATTTCGCTACGGCGTGCAGGTGAACTCGCTCGGGCTGACGGAGGCTCAGCCGGAGAACAACCTGGTGCGAATTGCCTTCGAGATGCTGGGAGTGACGCTGGGAAAGAACGCGCGCGCTCGGGCCATCCAGCTGCCCGCGTGGAACGAGGCGCTGGGGCTGCCGCGCCCCTGGGATCAACAGCTCTCGCTGCGCACGCAGCAACTGCTCGCCTACGAGACCGATCTGCTCGAATACGGTGACATCTTCGCGGGCTCGCCGGTGATCGAGAAGAAGACCCGGGAGATCACCGACGCGGCGTGGGCCGAGGTCGAGGCCGTGCTCGAGCGCGGCGGGGCCGTATCCGCCGTCGAGAGCGGATACATCAAGGAGCGTTTGGTGACAGCCAACGCCCGACGGCTCGCGGCCATCGAGAGCGGGGAGCAGACCGTGGTGGGTGTGAACCGTTTCACCGAGACCGTTGCGAGCGAGCTGACCGCTGGCGGAGACGACGCTATCTTGCGCGTCGACCCGGCGGCCGAGAGCGACCAAGTGCAGCGCCTCGAGGCCTGGCGTCGGGCGCGAGACGCAGACGGTGTGGCGCGCGCGCTCGACGCGGTGCGCGCGGCAGCTCGCGGAGATGACAATCTGGTACCCGTCTCCATCGCGGCCGCCCGCGCCCGGGTGACGACGGGGGAGTGGGCCGGCGCCTTGCGCGACGTCTTCGGCGAGTACCGAGCGCCGACCGGGGTCGGCGGAGCGCGGGTGCCGGAGCTGTCCGGCGCCTACGATTCATTGCGCGAGCGCGTCGCCGAGCTGGAGCGCCGGATCGGGCGCCGCCCCAAGATCCTGGTGGGCAAGCCCGGGCTCGACGGTCACTCGAACGGCGCCGAGCAGATCGCGCTGCGCGCGCGGGATGCGGGCTTCGAGGTCGTCTACGAAGGCATCCGCGTGACCCCCCGGGAGATCGCCCGGGCGGCGGCGGACGAGGGCGTGCACGTGGTTGGTCTCAGCATCCTGTCCGGGGCCCACGTCGAGCTCACGCGCGAGGTGCTCTCGGAGCTCGCGGCGCGCGGCGTGAAGGCCCCGGTGGTCGTCGGCGGGATCATCCCGGAGCAGGACCGCGAACTGCTGCGGAGCGCCGGAGTGGCGGCGGTCTACACACCGAAGGACTTCGCCATCGCCCGGATCCTGGAGGACCTGGTCGAGATCGTGCAGCGAGCCGCGACGTGACGACGCCACTCGAGCCGGAGGCGCTCGCGCTGGGCGCGCTCGCGCGGGACCCCGCCAGCGTCGCGCGGGCGATCTCCATGGTCGAGGACCGTCGCGCCGAAGCCGCGGGCCCTGCGGCCGCGCTCCTCGGGGCGCTCGCGTCACGCGGACGGGGCAAGACCTGTCAGCGCGTGGGCGTGACCGGGCCGCCCGGCGTTGGGAAGAGCTCGCTGGTGTCGGCGCTGATCCGACGCTGGCGCCAGAATGGGCGCACCGTCGGCGTCTTGGCCGTGGATCCGTCGAGCCCGCACAGCGGCGGTGCTCTGCTCGGAGACCGCGCGCGGATCGAGCTCGACCCCGACGACCGCGACGTATTTGTGCGCTCGATGGCTTCGGGGGGCCAACTCGGCGGTCTTGCGCGGGCCGCAGGCGCGGCGGTCGAGGTCCTGAGCGCGGTCTACGATGTCGTGTTGATCGAGACGGTCGGCGTCGGACAAAGCGAGACCGACATCGAGCACGTTGCCGACACCGTGCTGCTGGTGGTTCAGCCCGCCTCGGGCGACGTCTTGCAGTTCATCAAAGCGGGGATCTTGGAGATCCCCGACGTGATCGCCGTGAACAAAGCCGATCTCGGCGCGGTGGCCCAACGCGCGCTCGCCGATCTCGGGAGCGCGCTCCGCCTCGGCGTCGAGGGAGAAGCTCCGCCGCTGCTCGCCACCAGCGCGACGACCGGCGCCGGGATCGACGAACTCTGTCTCGCGCTGGACGCCCACTTCTCGCGCATCGCCTCCAGTGGAGAACTCGCGACTCGGCGCTTGCGCAAGAGCGTGGCTTGGGTGACGCGCCTCTTCGGCCAGCGCTACGGCGAGGTCGGCATCGAACGCGCTGGCGGCCTCCGCGCGCTGGAGCGCACGATTGAGCAGGAGCTCGCTCGGGGTGCGAATCTGATCGAAGCGCTCGGCAACGCCGCGGCGAAGGTGGGCTGACCGAGAACGCTCAGGTCGTCTTCTTGGCGGGCGCCTTGGGCTTGGCGGCCTCGGCATTCTCTGCCGCGCGCTTCAGCTCCCACTCGACGTTGTTCTTGGCGCGGCGCTGCTTCTGGCGGCGACGTGCGCGCGGATCTTGCGGTGTTCCCATGGCGGAGCGCCAAGTAGTCCGAAACCTCCCGCGATGCCAGGACAAATTGCCCCGAGCGGGGTGGAGGCCGTCGATCGGCGCGCCCCTGACCCCGGGTTGCCCCCGGGCTTTGGAGGCCAGCCGCGCAGACGCCGGACACCCGCGGGGTTCACGGACCGTGGTCGAGAGGTCCGCGCGCGGATGTGATCCGACGAAGACGGGGACGAGGGCAGGCGTGCCAGAGGTCGGCTCGTTCTGATCGGGGCACTCGAGCGGCATTGCTTCGACCTGCCCCCCATCGCCCGGCGCTCGGGGCGTCGCTTCGAGACCACGCTCGACCTCGGCCCGTCGCCGCCCTCGCGGCGGGCGATTCCCCCCAAGCCCTCGCTTCGCTCGGCCGGGGGGAATGCGCTGGTCGCTTGGCGCCGGTTTCGTGCGCACCGAGGCTGGCACCTTCTGATCCCGAGTGGCGCCGTCGCACCGAAAACTCCCGGTGCTTGTGCCCTGCCGTTGGCGCTAGGGTGGCGCGCACACGAGACGCTGCATGGTGAACCTGCAGGAGCTGGCGAGCGAGCGTTCCCTCGCGTGGATCAAGGTCTCGATCACGGTCGTCGCCTGCTGGTTTCTGTGGCGCGAGTGGCGATCACCGCACCAGTTCAGCGAGCGCGCGAAGAAGCGCTTCGCCGGCGCGCTCGCGGTGCTCTCGTTGGCCGCCTTCTTTCAGTTCTCGCACTACTCTTACCCGGGATACTTTCACCGCTGGGACGTCTTTCACTACTACGTAGGTTCCAAGTACGCCCCAGAGCTCGGGTACAAGAAGCTCTACGCCTGCACCGCGGTGGCCGACGCGGAGACCGGTGACGCCGAACACGTCGCCCAGCGGCGAATGCGGGTCTTGGAAGACGATAGCGTCTCGCTGGCCGGGGCTGCGCTCAGTACGGCCGCCACCTGCAAGCAACGGTTCTCGGCCGGTCGCTGGGCCGAGTTTCGCTCCGACATCGCGTGGTTTCGCCGAGTCTCTGGCGGCGGCGAGTGGTGGGAGCTGATGCAACTCGACCATGGCTTCAACGCCTCGCCGGTCTGGGCGGCGACGGGTCATGCCATCTCCAACCGGGTGACGCCGAGCATTGCTCACTTCCGTTGGCTCGCAGCCATTGACGTCGCCCTCATGGGCGGCTGTCTGCTGCTCCTGTGGTGGGCTTTCGGGTGGCGCATCGCCGCCCTGGCGACGGTGTTCTGGGGCAGCCAGGCGCCGGCAGAGCTGTACTGGACCGGTGGCGCGTTTCTCCGGCAAGACTGGCTGTTTGCCTGCGTCCTCGGGGTGGCACTGCTCCGCAAGCGCTACTTCTTCGGCGCCGGCGCCGCGCTCGCCTACGCCGCGCTGGTCCGAGCCTTCCCAGTTCTGCTCTTTTCGGGGCTGCTGGTCCTGATGCTGCGAGAGTTGGTGATCACCCGGCGGCTCTCGATTCGATACCGACGACTGATCGCCGGCGCCGTCACCTGCGCAGCGTTGTTGATCCCCTGGGGGGCCAGCGTGCGGGGCTTCCGCGCCTATGACGAGTTCGTCGATCACATCGGGATGCACGCCCAGACGCCGATCACCAACCACATGAGCCTGCGCACCCTGTTCTCGGCCTCACCGAATATCCGCTTGGTGGAGCTTCAGGACGCGCGCCAACTCGATCGCATCGAGCCCTGGATTCGCGCCCGACGGGCACGCCTGGACGAGTACCGCGTCGCGTACTGGTTGACCGCCGCGGCCCTTCTGGGTGGATTTGCCTACACCGTCTGGAGGCTGCGAACAGCTTGGTTGGCCGTCTGCCTGGGCATGCTGCCAATTCTCTCGGTCACTGATCCGAGTTGTTACTACTACTCGCTCTGGCTGCTGGCGGCCGTCGCCTCCCGAGCTCGACGTTCGCTCGAAATGGCAGCGTTGGGGCTGGCCGCGACGAGCCAGATCGTGGCGTTGCGCTTCCGGCCCCCGGACGAGCGCTACTACGCCATGGCCGCGGCTTACGTCATCTTTAGCGTGGTGCTGGTCGGCATGTTCGCTCGGCGCACGCCTTGCTTGGGAGGCCGCGACCCACGTTGACAGGCCCGAGCGAGCCTGCGACGATATTGGAAATTCATGTCGGCAGAGAGCACGCTCAGAGTCGCCACCTTGGTCGGACTGTTCGTTGTCGGACTGCCGGTGGCTTGCGGGGACGACGAAAGCGACGAGAAGAGCGCTGCGGTTGGGGGCGGCGGCTACTCGGGCGCAGACGCCGCCGGCCCCGGCGGTAGCGGCGGTAGCGGCGGCGCGGACGGCGCGTTCCCCGGCGGCAGCGGCGGCACCTCCGGCTCGGACGGCGCGGGCCCCGGCGGCAGCGGCGGCAGCGGCGGCTCGGACGGCGCGGGCCCCGGCGGCAGCGGCGGCTCGGACGGCGCGGGCCCCGGCGGCAGCGGCGGCGCGAGCGATGCCTCGGATGACGCCGTCTCCGACGCGGCGAGCGACGCCAGCCAAGACTGAGCGCGCGCCAACAGATTGACACCAGAGTCGCCGGGAACGATCTGGCAGCGGTGTCCTAGCAGGCGGCGGTGCCAGAGTTGCAGCGAGGCCCCTGACCCAAGGAAGCAGCGTCAGCAGAGCGGGAAAGCTAGACTGGCGGGGTGAGCCTCGACGCAAACTTTCTGCTCGCTTCGTTGCTCGTGAGCTCCATCGGCATGGTGCTCTTCGTCTACGGCAAGCGGCAGTCGCGCCTGCCTCATATGGGCGTCGGCATCGTGATGCTGGTCTACCCCTACTTCATCGGTGGCCCGCTCCTGATGCTGGTCATCGCCGCCCTGCTCGTGCTCGCACTGGTGGCCTCGGTGCGTCTGGGCTGGTGAGGGGGAACAGCGTGTGGGCGGGCGCGCGCGAAGCAACCGGTCGGGCCAGGCCCCCAGATTGCCGGCCTTGTCGGCACAAAGCCGGCCGTCCCTAGGACGCTCGTGTCGCGGTGGACGGGGCGACGGGCCGCTGCGCGCGCCGAATGCACCGGGAGACCTGGCAGAATCCAGGTCGGTGCAGGTCGCGACCGCGAATGGCATGCGCGTTGCTGGATTGATTGGCATGGCACACCTCTCCATCGCCCGCATCGCGCGCTGCCTCCTGCGTCCTGAGGCGGCCCTGGTGATTGCAACGACCCTGGCTGGCGCCTGTGGCGGGGAGAGCCGGAATGACGCCAGCGGCGGAGGTTCTGGGGGTACGGCGAACACGGGGGGGGCGCCGAGTTCCGGCGGCACGCCTGGCAAGCGACCGCCCGGAGAGTGCGACAATCCCACGCCGGTCGTGGTGGGTGGTTCGGACACGGGTCTGGTGGGGTGTGACGGAAAGTTTCTCCATCGCAAAGCTGCCGGAGAATGTCCAAGCCGAGTACCCCGCCCAGGGGTCGTGGCGGGGGACAAGACCACGGAGTGCGAAACGGATCTCGACTGTCTGGCAAAGCCTTACGGCTGGTGCGGCCGCCCCGTTGGCGACCACTTCGCGATCGTCGCCTGCCAGTATGGTTGTGAGACGGACGCGGATTGCGGCGCCGACCAACTCTGCGCTTGTCATGAATCCGCGCCCGCGGGTGTGTGCGTGCCGGCAAGCTGCAAGATCGACGACGACTGCCCCGGCGCGGCGCTGTGCACCGCGCGCCTCGTCAGCAGCTGCGGTGGGGACCCTCAAAACTCCCTGGCGATGGCGTTTGGCTGCCAATCCGAGGAAGACGATTGCAGCGCCAGCGACGAGTGCGACCAGACTGCTCACACCTTGTGCGTGAAGGGCGCGTGCATACCCGGCGCCGGCGCCTGCGGCGGCGGCCGCTAGCGCGGCTCCGCGCAGCCACGGTCCTCGTCCCGCACGCCACCGGCGTTCAGATCCGGTTCTGTCATTTGACGACACCGGCTACCGCCGCGGTGATCCCCGCCAGGTCGGCTCCCAGGTCCTTGCCGTCACTGCCTTTGCCTTTGTAGCTGCTCGACGCGAGCAAAGAATACTCGCCAGCTGCCGCGTCCTTGAACCCCACCTCGGCCACGGTTGCCGGAAAGTGATTGCCAGTTGGGTAGCTCCCAGCGAGCGCTCCGACGATGGCGTTGTTGGCGAAGACGGCGTCCGGCATGAAGAAGCTCAACGCGCCGGTTCCCTCTCCCTTCCCGGAGCCGAACGCCCCGTAGTCGCCCTTGATGACGATGTTGTTGGTGAAGCGCGCGCCCAGGGAGACGACGACGCTGTCTCCCATGACCAGGAAGGCGTTGCCCGGCGGTGTTGTGATCGATCTTCACCTTTAGGCTGGGCTTGGCCGGCGCGATGAGCTGAAAGACGCGACCGTCACCGCCCCAGACGTCTCGGTTCACGTCGTCGAACAGGTTGTTCTGAATCACGATGCGCTGCTGTTGTTGGCTCGGGTGGTTGTTGTCTTCGCCTGCCAAGTTGATGCCCGAGGCCGTGTGCCGCACGATGTTGTAGACGAAGGTCAAATCCTCCACGCGCTCAGAAGTCACTGGTGCCCGTGCCCATGTGTCTCGCGCTGGCGCCGTCCCAAGGGAGCACCCGGTCCGGGTGTGGAATCGCGCTGCCGACACGTGCGCGCCGCTGGTCGAAGCGGGAGCCGTGGCCACGGAGGCTGCCGCCGAAGCCGTCCGCGGCGCGCCTTGCTCTCCTCCGAGCCGAGGGACTCTGGCAGCTCGTTGAAGCGGCTGCAGCTCGCGTGAGGCGGTCTGCGCCCGCCGCCGGCACGCGGCGGATCACGGACGTCGGCGCACCAAGAGCTGTACCTCCTTGCGCCAGCCGCCTCGGTACTCCAGCACGTAACCCTTCCACTCTCGGATCGGTTCGTCCGAAGTGATCTGCAACGTCTCGTCCCCGCCGGGCAGAACCAGCCGCAACGTCACCCGCATCATGCTCGAGCCCTCCATGGTCCACTTCTCGGTGACGTTCACCACGCTGATCTCGAGATCAGCGTAGCGGCCCCGGCCCCCGTCTGCGGAGAGGACCAGCTCGGCCGGCGGGGCGTCGGCAGCGGCAGGCCCGGAGGGTGCTGATGGCTGGGCGTTTGGCAGCGGAGCGGGGGCGTTGCCGTTGCCGTTCGCGTTGCCGTTCGCGGCGGGTGGGGCATTGGGCGTGCCGCGCACCGGGGCCGACGCGGGCGGCTGGGCCGTCGAACAGGCTGCCGCCAGAGCGGCGCCCAGTACTGCGGCGAGCAGGCTGCGCATGGAAGAACGGAGGCTACCTCGCGTGGCGTGGAACCGCCAGATTGCCTGGCGCCCACCGTCGACGGTCGCGCTCAGCGACCCGGGACGCTGCCCGTCAGTTCGTCCGCAGGTACTCGAACGCGGCGCGCTTGAAGCCGGCGCCCGCTCCCGCCGTGACTTCGACGCCCAGGCCGATGCGCGCCTTTGCAAATCCGGACGGCGTCGGTAGCGTTTCGACTTCCAACCACGAGCCGCCGTCGGAGGTTTCTAGGTGGGTCGTGCCGCCGGAGCTGCGCACACGCCAACGCTTCTGGCTTACGGAATTGAAGATTTGGCTCGATCCTGCGTTCGTGACCAACATCCCGTCTTCGACCCGCAACGCCCGCCAAACCGTCGCGCCCATGCCGATGCCAAGGTAGGTGCTGTCGTTTGGGGAACCGGCGACCACCGAGAGAACTTCGACCTCGATGCTGCACGCTCGGAGGTCGAGCTCCGGGTTCGAGAGCGCGTAGCTGTGCGATGGCTGCCCCGAAGACGGCGGTTCGATGTGTAGCTCCCCGGCTTCCTGGTAGACCTTCGCGTTCGGGTTCTTCACGAGCCAGTTGTTCGCGTCGAGCGGTCCATTCGCCCCAAATTCGTCGTTGAATGTGCCGCAGGCCAACGGCGCACCGCCACCGGTTCCGCCGCCACCGGTTCCACCGCCACCGGTTCCACCGCCACCGGTTCCACCGCCACCGGTTCCACCGCCACCGGCGCCTGCGGCCGCGGCGTCCGGCATGGATGCTGACTCGAAGGGCTCGGAGCAACCCACCGTCGTGAACATGGCGCCAATGGTGGCCCAACGACGCAGGTGGCTCATGGTCGAACCATACCCCAAAGCGTCGGGGCCCTGGTCGGCCTCGAGCGCGGCCGCGTCGTCTTCCCCTCCGCGAACTTTTGGGCGGAAGGCGGGGACCATTTCGAGTGAAGGAGCGCTCTCGACCCGAGCCACTGGAAGTCTTGGCGGGCGCACTTGGATCCGTGACTTGGGGTGGTCACGCTGCCGTTGGCATGGAAGAGTCGAAGTTGCTGGGCCGTATCACGGCGTGCTCGTGCCCCTCGGAGGATTTCCATGAAGCTGTCGATCGGTCGTGCCGCTACGCTCACCCTGCTCGCTGCCCTGGTCGGCTGCTCTTCTGGCGGCGACACCCCCGAAGGCGGCGCCGCCGACAAGACCGGCACCATCGTGCCGCCGGGCAAGGCCGACAACTACTTCAGCACCAACGCCCAGGAGTACACGGTCACCGGCACGAGCCTCGCGAGCATTGACCCGGCTTGTCTCACTCGCCACGCCGGCGAGCCCGACGCGCAGAAGCTGTGCTCGCTCGAGTCGATCACCTTGAAGAACTTCTCCATCGCGTGGTTCTTGAACCAGTACGTGATCGCGAAGCACGATGCCGCGAACCAGGACTGGGGCGGCTTCACTGCCATGACGCGGCCCGAGAGCTACGAGGCGCTCGAGATCTCCGAGCCGGACCAGGACGGCAAGTTCAGCTATCGCTTCACCAGCGAGCTCTCGGGCCCCCTCGATCTGTTGAAGCAAATCCCAACCCAAGCTTGCGGCGAAGACAAATGCTTCAGCCTCGACGTGCCGGTGCTTCCGAACTCGACGCTGAGTCAGCTCACGACTGGTAGCGAGTGGTATCGCAAGGCACCGTTCAACGCCTATGACCCGGGCACCTACACGGGCGACAAAGAGCCCCTCGCTCTCACCATCAAGCCCTACCCGCGCTCGAACGACGCCTACCTCGAGTACGCGAAGCTGTTTTCACCCGATCAGTTGGCCAAGGCGGGTGGCGCGCTCCGGATCGGGATCTTCGTCGGCTGGGACTACAACGACGGGCGCTTCGACCTGCAGACCGCCAAGGAACTCTACCGTTGGCTGACCCAAGACAAAGGCTTCAAGAGCCCCGTCGGCAGCTACGAAGAGCTGAAGGTCGACTCCGGCGAGTTCACCAAGACCATCAAGGTGAACGGCAAGGACGTGGCCGTGGCAGTGCTCTTGGTTCACCCGGGACAGGGCGATCCAGCCAAAGAAGCCTTTGCGGGGCAGATGAAGGCCTCGATGATCAAGGCCTTCGGCGAGCGGCAGATCATGATCTACGAAGGCCACGCTGGCCCGCTTTACGGCTTTTCGATGTCGGATTGGAACCAGACCGTCACCGGTGAGCTCGACGACACGGAGCTGCCTGGCCTGAGCATTCCGGAGAACTTCTACCAGGTCGTGCTCGCCAGCGGCTGCGACACTTACATGGTCGCCGACTCGCTCTACGAGAACCCGGTCAAGCAAGGGCGCGTCGACCTCGACGTGATCACGACCACGAGCTTCTCGAACGCGGCTGGCAAAGGGCGAACCAGCAAGGTGCTGCTCGACGCCGTCATCAACCAGGATGCGGCGGGTCAGCTGAAGCCGAAGATGTTCGGAGAAATCCTGCGCAACTTGAACGCCGAGTATTGGATGACCCCGCTCTACGGGGTTCACGGCATCGACGACAACTCACGGGTGAACCCCTTCGCGGACTTCTCCAAGCTCTGTGAGCCCTGCGCGGCGGCGAGCGAGTGCGGTGGGTTCGACTCGCAGTGTGTGGACTACGGTGGAGGCAGCAAGCACTGCGCGACGAAGTGCGAAACCAACAACGACTGCCCCACGGGCTACAACTGCTTCGACATTCGCTTCAGTGACACGATCACGACCAAAGCCTGCGCTCCGACGACGCTCTCTTGCGGTGCGGCGCCGCCCGCGGGGCCGGTGGTCTGGGTCAACGAGATCAACTACGAGAACGCCGGCACCGACGTCGGGGAAGGCGTCGAGCTCGCGGGCACGGCGGGCGCGGATCTGACCGGTTTCAGCCTGGTTTTTTACAACGGCAAGCCCGGACAGCTCCGGACCTACAAGAGCGTCTCGCTCGAAGGCAAGCTGCCGAATCAGCAGGCAGGGTTCGGCGTCGTTTGGTGGCCCGTCGCGGGTCTGCAAAATGGCGGCGTCGACGGCGCCGGTGAGCCCGACGGCGTGGCGCTGGTCGATGCCCAGGGCAAGGTCTTGCAGTTCCTCTCCTACGAAGGCGCGTTCAAGCCCACCAATGGCCCGGCGATCGGTCTCGCCTCGACGGACATCGGCGTCTCGCAGCTCTCGACCTTGGCGGTGGGCACCTCGCTTTCGCTGAAGGGAACGGGACGCGAAGCTTCGGCGTTCAGCTGGGACGCTGGCGCGACCGCCACGCCCGGCCAGCCGAATCCAGGTCAGAAGTTCCAGTGACGCTGGCCGTGTCGGCACAGAGCAGGCCACGCCTAGGACGATCTCGTCGCGGTGGACGCCGCGTCGGTCCGCTCTTGACCACCGGGCGCCGGCAGAACCACGGGAATTCGGCTCAGCTCTCGTTGGGGTGCTAATTGGCACGAGCGTTGCTGGGTCAGCACGCATGGCATACGCCTCGGTCGCGCCACCGCCGCGGACGGCAGCGCGCACTGCTTGCAGACGATCTGCGCGAGCGCCGATGCGTGCGCCTGCCCCTTCACGCCGCCCTGCGCCGGCGGCGCTGCCTTTTGCACCAATACGGGGCCGATGCGCGTCAAGTGCGGAGCCTGAGCGCTCGAGTCGAGCACCACGCGCACTTCCCGCGTGAGCGACGCCGCGCTTCATCCTCCCCCAAGCGGAGCAGCGGATCACTCCAGGGCGCACGGGAGCCTCCCCCAGGCACTCCGGACGGCGCCTCGGGCCCAACTCATCGTTGGCGGGCGGCGCCCTGCCAGCGGCCAGCGGCGGTGGGCGGCGCCCGTCCATCGGGCGGCCTCACGCCGGGCTTTTCCCCCTCAAACGCGGATTTTCCCCGGTGGCGCGAGCCTTGCTGGAGCACGCAGCAATGGCTCGAAAGGAAGGGTCCACCATGAAACTCAAACACGCTCTCATCGCCGCGCTGCTTGCTTCGACTGCGATCGCTGCCTGCGGTTGCTCCTCGGACGACGACGCCAACTCCCGCGCAGACAGCGTCTCGGACTGCAAGTCCCTCTGCGCGCTGCAACCGACCGCTACCGCATCGGAGACCCAGTGTGCGGCGAAGTCCGCCGAGTCCATGGGCCTTCCGGTGACCACGACCCCGGCGTGCTCGGGCATTGGCAGCCCACAGGACTGTGAAGCCTGCTACCTGGCGGTGGGCGCTGGCGCGGGCAATTGCGTGTCGATCGCCAAAGCCTGCGCGGAGTAGCGCGCTGCGAAAGCCCTGACCGCGCCGAGTCCCCGGGCCTCAGCGCGCTTCAGCGCCTTCAGGCCGCGGCGAGCTTCGCTTCAGACCGTCCAGGTATTTCCCGACGCCAGGAGCTGCTGCAGATCCACCTTGGTCTTGGCCTTGGCCTGCGTGATTTGATCGCGGACCATGGACCCATAGGTGGGGCGCTCGGTGGCGTAGAGCACGCCGACCGCCACCGGGAACTGGGGGAAGGGCATGCGCGCGAGCATGTACGCCAGCGTCGCGTTGTTCTCGTCGTGGACCAGGATGTCCGCCTCGGTGACGCCGTCTTCGCCGATGGTTGCCACCGCGAGTCCGAGCGTCCGGGGGTCGATGCGCAGCCCCTTGTTCTTCTGGGCGCCGAAGATCAGCGGCTGGCCGTGCGCCGCCCGGATCTGGTGTTCGTCCTTGTTGGCTTTGTCCGTGAAGGCGTCGAAGGCGGCGTCGTTGAAGACCACGCAGTTCTGGTAGATCTCCACGAAGGCGGTGCCCGAGTGCTTTGCGGCTCGGAGCAGCACTTCGTTCAAGTGCTTGGCGTCGGTGTCGACGGAGCGCGCCACGAAGGTGGCCGAGCAGCCGATGGCGAAGGAGGCCGGATCGACCGGGTAGTCCGGCACACCGGTGGGAGTGCTCTTGGTCTGCTTGCCGAGCTCGCTGGTCGGCGAGTACTGGCCCTTGGTCAAGCCGTAGATGCGGTTGTTGAAGAGCAGGATCTTGATGTCGACGTTTCGGCGCAAGGCGTGCAGCAGGTGGTTGCCGCCGATGGAGAGCCCGTCTCCGTCGCCCGTGACCAACCACACGCTCAGGTCCGGGTTCGCGACCTTGACGCCCATGGCGATGGCGGGAGCCCGGCCGTGGATGGTGTGAAACCCGTAGGTGTTCATGTAGTAGGGGAAGCGGCTCGAGCAGCCGATGCCGCTGATCCAGACCACGTTCTCTGGCGCGACGCCCAACTCGGGCATCACGCGCTGCACGTTGGCCAAGATCGAGTAGTCGCCGCAGCCGGGGCACCAGCGCACGTCCTGGTCCGACTCGAAGTCCTTCTTGGTGAGCTTGTGGGTCTCTACGATGTTGGACATGGTCAGCTCTCCATCAGCTGGCGGATCTTGTCTTCGATCTCGTCGATCTTGAAGGGCAAGCCCTTGATCTTGGGGAAGCTCTCGGCAGGCACCAGGAACTCGCTGCGCAGCACCTTCACGAGTTGCCCCAGGTTGATCTCGGGCACCAAGACGCGTTCGAAGCGCTTCAGGAGGTCGCCCAGGTTTCGCGGGAAGGGGTTGATGTACTTGATGTGAGCGTGCGAGACGTCGAGGCCACGGTCACGACTTCGCTGGACGGCCTCGCGGATCGCGCCGTAGGTCGAGCCCCAGCCGATCACCAGCAACTTGCCGCTGGCGGTGCCGACCTCGATCTTCTGCTCGGGGATGTCCCGGGCGATGCCGGCGATTTTGGCGGCGCGGGTGAGGCTCATCTTCTCGTGGTTGTCCGGATCGTAGGAGATGTGTCCGGAGTCGTAGTCGCGCTCGATGCCGCCGATGCGATGCTCGAGGCCCGGCGTGCCCGGGATGGCCCAGGGCCGCGCGAGAGTCTCCGGATCCCGGAGGAAGGGCTGGAAGCCCTCCGGGTCCTTGCGGAAGGTGATGTCGATCTTCGGCAGGTCGGCCACGCTCGGCACGCGCCAGGGCTCGGCCCCGTTGGCGAGGTAGCCGTCGGTCAGGAGCATCACCGGCGTCATGTACTTGGCCGCCAGGCGCGCGGCCTCGAGCGTCATGTGGAAGCAGTCTCCCGGCGACGCCGCGGCGAGCACCGCGATGGGCGCCTCGCCGTTGCGCCCGTACAGCGCTTGCAAGAGGTCGGCCTGCTCGGTCTTGGTGGGAAGTCCGGTGCTGGGTCCTCCGCGCTGCACGTTGACGATCACCAGCGGCAGCTCCGTGGCGATGGCGAGCCCCATGGCTTCGGTCTTGAGCGCGATGCCGGGGCCGCTCGACGCGGTCACGCCCAACTTGCCAGCGTACGAGGCGCCGACCGCGACGCAGATCGCGGCGATCTCGTCCTCCATCTGCACCGTGGTGACGCCGTAGGCCTTGTGCCGCGCCAAGTCGTGCAGGATGTCGCTCGCCGGCGTGATGGGATAGGCGCCAAAGACGACCTCGACTCCGGAGAGCTGCGCCGCGGCGACGATGCCCAAGGCCGTCGCCTGGTTGCCGCCGATGTTGCGGTAGGTGCCCTTGGCGACCGGGGCCGCGGGGACGTCGTAGCGAAAGTGCGAGGCCTCGGTGGTTTCACCGTAGGCCCAGCCGCTCTTGAGCGCGAGGATGTTGGCCTGGGCGACCATGGGCTCGCTCCTGAACTTGGAATCGATCCACTTGATCGTCGATTCCAGCTCGCGTCCGTAGACCCAGAACATCAGACCCAGGGTCCAGAAGTTCTTGCAGCGATTCGCCTCTTTGGTGCTGATGCCCGTCTCTTTGACCGCCGCCAGCGTGGCCTTCGTGATGTCGATGGCCAAGAGCGAGTAGCCGTCGACGAGGTCGCCCTCGAGGGGGTTCGCCTCGTAGCCCGCCTTCTTCAGGTTCTGCTGCGTGAAGGCGCCGGTGTTGACGATCAGGAGCCCGCCGCGCTTGAGGTCCTTGATATTGGTCTTGAACGCCGCCGGGTTCATCGCGACGAGCACGTCGGGGGCATCACCCGGGGTGAACACGTCTCGCGCGGCGAAGTTGATCTGGAATCCGGACACTCCGTAGGTCGTGCCTGCGGGAGCGCGGATCTCAGCCGGGTAATCGGGAAAGGTAGCGAGGTCGTTGCCGGCGAGGGCCGCCGCCACCGTGAACTGGGCGCCGGTCACCTGCATGCCGTCGCCGGAGTCTCCCGCGAAGCGGACCACCGCGCCGGGCAGCGTCTTGACCTTCCCAGCGGCGGAACCGTCGGGCACCGGTTGTCCCACTTGTGCCATCCTCGTCGTACTCGCTTTCTCGTGCGCGCGTCCTGGCGTGCGCGCTCAGGTCTGATCGCATGAGCCGCGCCATTCTTCGCGCGAACCGGCGACTGACACCGGCGTCACTTGCGCTCCCGCGGCGGACTTGTCAAGTGACGCGATGAGTCGGGCAGCGTTCAGCCGCCGCCGGCGTGTTTGTCCAGCAGGTCGGCGAGCCGAGGCGTGGCCGACTCGACGTGCTTCTTCGCGGTGGGTCGGAGTTTGTCGTACATGCTCTTGATGGCAGCGCGCTGCGCATTTTCCGCGCGCCGGTCCGTGATTGACAAGAGCGAGTCCGCGACCCGCGGGGCGTGGCTCTTGAGGAAATCCCCAGGCTTTTTCCCCGACGAAACCGCCTCTTGAAAGATTGGGTCCAAGGCGTCGAGGAAGTCGTCCAGCAGGTCGTCGACGGCCTGTCGGACGAAGCCCGGCTTCACTCCCTGGACCAACTTGTACCCAGCCTTGATGGCCAGGCCGGAGAGGCCGGACTTGTCCTTGACCTCCAGGTCGAGCACTTGGCAGGCGTCCTGGACGACCTGCGAGCGTTTGTCGCCGTTTTGGGCGAGCTCTTTGAGGTGAGGCATGCCGGCCGCGCCCTTACCACCGTCCCCCGGTGGGGGGCAACGCGGGAAGGCCGGGCCCCCGGCGAAAGAGAGCTGAACCCGGGGAAATCAGCTAGACTTGGGGTCTGGCCCGGAGCCCAATGCTCTGGCGTATCCGAGGGAGCACCTGCGCAGCGAATGTTGCCGTCCGTCGAACCCGAAAGGCCGATGCCCGAAGACCTCCAGCGCGGAGCGTGCTTGGGCAAGTACCAGCTCTTGCTGCGTATCGGTCGCGGCGGCATGGCCACCGTGTGGGTCGCGCGCGAGCGGGCAGAGCTCGCGTCGGAGCAGCGCCTGGTCGCGGTAAAGGCGATCCTGGCGGACCTGGCTACCGATCAAGAGTTCTCCAAGATGTTCGTGGACGAGGGGCGAATCATCCGCATGATCCGCCATCCGAACGTCGTCGACGTCTTCGAGTCGTCGGAACACGACGGGGTCGGCTTCATCGCCATGGAGTGGGTGGAGGGTGATTCGCTGCACGCCATCATCGCCGAGGCCGGCAAGCGGCGACCGATCCCACCGGAGATGGCGGTCCGAATCATCGCCGACGCGGCGGCGGGGCTGCACGCCGCCCACGAACTCCGAGACGATCAGGGCAACTTGCTCAACGTGGTGCATCGCGACGTCTCGCCGCACAACATCTTGATCGGCGTTGATGGCGCCGTGAAGCTGGTGGACTTCGGCGTCGCCAAGGCCATGGGCCGCTTGTCGGAGGTCACGAGCGCCGGACAGCTCAAGGGCAAGTTCGGCTACATGTCTCCCGAGCAGGCGATGGCCAAGAAGATCGATCGCCGCAGCGACGTGTTTGCGCTCGGCATCGTGCTCTTCGAATTGACCACCGGGCGCCGGCTGTTCCGCGGGCAGCACGACGCCGAAACGCTGCACATGGTGGTGTCCGGCAAGATCCCGCGTCCGACCAGCATCGTCGCGGGTTATCCCCCGGCCCTGGAAGAAATCGCGCTCAAGGCCCTCCAGCGCGATCCGACCAAGCGCTTCCAGACCGCCGAAGAGTTCCAGCGCACGCTCGACGGATTCCTGAAGTCCGAGCGAGTGGTGGTGCCACGGGCCGGTATCGCCAACTTGCTCAAGAAGGTGATCGGGGGACGCATCGAGCAACGCCGCAAGGCGATCCGGACGGTGCTCCGCCAACTCGACGCCAGCTCGGGCGTCGAGCCCCCGCTCTCCGAAGTGCCCTTTGCCTCCAGTCCGGAACACGCGAGCGTCACCGGCGTCAGCGCGGTCACCGGCGGCACAGGCAGCGGCATCAACGCCATCGGCTTGGTCGAGCGCCCTTCTGTACCCAGTCATCCCAGCCACCCGCGTCCCAGCGTCGAGCCCCCGCTGCCCCAAGATGCGTCGAATCCCAGCGCGGTATCCCAGGTGATGTACCCGTCGGACTTCGGTCACTCGGGCACGACGGTGGTGGTCAAGCGCGGCGGCATGCTGGGCCTGGTCGTCGGCGTGCTCGGGCTGGCGGTCGCGCTCGTCGCCGTCTTGTTCTTGCTCTATGGACCCCATCGAAGGACGACGGTCGTGAACTTGCAGGCGAAGCCTGCGGAGCAGAAACCGCCCGAGCCCGCGGCGACACCCCCGGAGCCGACCGTCGCCGCCAAACCCGACGATTCGATGGCGCCGGTGCAGGTCGACTCGCTGAACAGCGCTGCGCCGTCGCCGCCCAAGCCGCACTTCGGGGGAGGGCGCCCGGGGCACGTCAAGCCGAAGCCGCCGCCCCCAGAGACCACTGCGGCGCCGCCGCGGAACAACCCCTACGAGTGATGGGCCTCCGTCTTCGAATCGCCGTCGCGGTCTTCGTCGCTCTGGCGACGGCATCCTCCGCTCAGGCTCAGCAGGCCGGCAAGGACGAGGCGCGCCGTTTCTTCAACGCCGGGCAGAAGGCCTTCAAGCAGAAGCGCTACGTCGAGGCCGCCAAGGCCTTCGAAGAGGCGTTTCGGCTCAAGCCCCACCCCTTTCCGTTGATCAACGCTGGAGACGCCTGGGAGAAGTCCGGCGACGCGGCGCTGGCAGCCCGTACGTTCCAGCGCGTGATCGGCCTCGAGCAGTCGGGCGAACAAGACCGAGCGGACGCGACCGAGCGGCTCGCGCGGCTCACGCCCAAGCTCGCCATCGTCGAGCTGAAGGGCGAGGCGACCCTACGCGCGCGCGTGGATCAGGACGAGTTCGTCGGCGGCGACCGCGTCTACGTCGAGCCCGGCGAGCACGTCGTCACTCTGATCGACGTCGACGGAGCGAAGCAACGCAAGCTCGATCTGACTGCGGGTGTGTCCCGCACGGTGGAGCTGGCGACACTGATGCCGGAGATCGAGGGCCCGGAGCGGACCGAAAGCGCGCCGGCGACGGTGGAGCCGGAGGAGGCCGCTCCCACGTCGGACGCGGGTCCCCAAGAGTCGGGCGGAGTCCGAGCACCGACCTTGGTCATGTTCGGTCTGACCGCGGTGGCAGCGGGCGGCGCCGTGTATTTCGGGCTCGCCGTGAACGATGCGGAGAAGAAGTACGCGGAGCAGCCCACTCGCGAGCAGTACGACCGCTTCAACCAGAACAAGCTGTTCACCAACATCGCCATCGGAGTCGCCGGCGTGTCGGCGGGTGTGGGGACCTATCTGCTGATCAAGGACCTTGGCCGCAAGGTGCCCGCTGACGACCCTGGGAAGTCCCGGGAGCGGGAGAAGGCTCGCGCCCGCGAGCTCCCGCGGGTGGGTGTAGTGCCGGTTCGAGGCGGCGGCTTTCTGGTGAGCGCCGGCCGCTTCTGAGCAGCGGTGATCCGCGGCTCAACTGGCAGACTCGTCGGGCGCGCGCTCTCGGAGCTTTTCGACCGCGTACTCGGCGAAGCGCTGCTCCAGGATAGCGCGCCGCGCTTCGGCGATCAGCCCCTGGTAAAACCACAGGTTGTGGGCGGTGAGCAGCCGGTGCACCAAGATCTCCCCGGCCAGATACAGGTGCCGCAGGTACGCGCGGCTGAAGCCGCCGCGGCAGGCCGGACACTGACAGGCCTCGTCGATGGGCCGGGTGTCCAGGCGGTACTTCGCTTGCTTGACGATCACCTTGCCCCCGTCCACGAAGGCCTGTCCGTTGCGGGCGTTGCGCGTGGGCATGACGCAGTCGAAGACGTCGACGCCGGCGGCGATGGCCGTCAGCAGATCTCGTGGAGTTCCGACGCCCATCAAGTAGTGGGGACGCTTCGGATCGAGCTTCGGAGCAACCTGGGTCAGGGCTCGGTGCATCTCGGCCGGTGGCTCCCCGACGCTGAAGCCGCCGAGGGCGAGGCCGTCGAGCGGGAGCTTCGAGAGCGCCTCGGCGTGCTGCAAACGCAGTTCGACGTCGGTGCCGCCCTGGATGATGCCGAAGACGGCTTGCTCGGGCACACGGGCTGACAAGCAGCGCTCGGCCCAGCGCGTGGTGCGCTCCACCGCAGCGACGAGGTCGTCGCGGGGCGAGCCGCCCGGTGGGCACACATCGAGCTGCATCGCGATGTCGGAGCCGAGTAGCCCTTGCACGCGCATGCTCTCTTCGGGCGAGAGCATCTTGCGAGCGCCGTCGAGGTGAGACGAGAACTCGAAGCCTTCTTCGCTGAGCTTGCAGCGCGACGCCAGCGAGAACGCTTGAAAGCCGCCGGAGTCCGTGGCGATCGCGTGAGGCCAGCGTGAAAACCCATGCAGCCCGCCGTGCGCCGCCACCACCTCGGGCCCGGGGCGGAGCCAGAGGTGATAGGTGTTCATGATCGTCATGCGCGCGCCCGACGCTGCGACCTCGTCGGGCGACAGCGCCTTGACCGTGGCCTGGGTTCCGACCGGCATGAATGCGGGCGTCGGCACGGTTCCGTGGCGAGTCTCCAGCGTGCCGGCGCGTGCGTCGCCATCCGTGGCGTCGACTCGAAATTGAATCGGCGCGCTCACGGCTCGATGGGCTCCAGCCGAGAAGGGATCCACATCGCGTCACCGTACGACAAGAAACGGTACCGGTGAACGATCGCTGCCCGGTACGCCTCCTGGGTGCGCTCGAGGCCCGCGAACGCGGCGACGAGGGCGAGCAACGTGCTCCTTGGCATGTGGAAATTCGTGAGCAGCGCGTCGACGACGCCGAAGCGATATCCAGGCTGGATCAGCAGCCGAGTGTCGTCGAAGAGCTCGCGGACGTGACCCGGCCGCCGGGGATCGCGAGCGCTTTCGAGGGCGCGGACCACCGTCGTGCCGATGGCGACGACGGGAACGCCCCGCTCCCGCGCCCGCCCGATGGCCCGGACCACGTCGGGGCCCACTTCGACCTGTTCGCTGTGCATGTCGTGGTGGTCCAAGTCGTCGGCGGACACGGGCTTGAAGGTCCCGGGGCCGACGTGCAGCGTCACCTGCGCGGTCTCGACCCCCCGCTCACGAAATCGCTCGAGCAGCGCGTGGGATAGGTGCAGCCCTGCCGTCGGGGCGGCAACCGAGCCCGTCCGCCGAGCGAACACCGTCTGATAGCGAGCCGCGTCGAGGGGCTCGTCGTCACGCCCGAGGTAAGGAGGGATGGGCACGCGACCCACGCGCTCCAGGGTGGCGTCCACCGAGTCGTCCGCGCGCAGCTCCAGCTCGAGCCCGCCGGCGGCATCCCGTGCCCGGACCTCGACCCCGAGCGCTCCGAAGCCAAGTTGCATGCCCGGCCGGAGCCGCTTGGCGGGTTTGCCGAGGGCCGTCCAGCGTTCGACCGCGCCGGCGGGCCCCAGCCGGCGGAGCAAGAGCAGCTCGGCGCGCCCGCCGCCCGGGCGCGTTCCGACCAGGCGCGCCCGGAATACCCGAGTATCGTTCAGCACCACCAGCGCGCCTTTTGGCAACAGCTCGGGAAGATTGCAAATGCTGGAGTGCCCGAGCTCGCTCGGCGCGAGCACGAGCAGCCGCCCGTGGTCACGCTCGGCGAGCGGGACGGTCGCGATGAGCTCTGTCGGCAGAGCGTAGTCCAAGAGGGCGGTGCGCACGGACTTCCGTCAGCGGTCGGGGGCGACGAGCAACGGCCCGACGATCACTTCGCGTCGTAGGTGATGCTGAGCCGTGTCATCTTGCGCCACAGCGTGGTCGGGCTGATGTCGAGAGTCACGGCCGCGCGCTCTCGGCTGCCGTCCGTAGCGCGCAGCGCCTGTAGGACGGCCTCGCGCTCGGCGTCGTCGACGATGTCGGCGAGGGTCTGACCGCTGGCGCGCGCCGGCTTCTTCGGCGCCTCCGGCATGATGTCGTCGGCAGTGATGATGCCACCCGAAGCCAGGGCGACCGCCTGCTCGACCATGTTCTCGAGCTCTCGGACGTTGCCCGGGTAGTCGTACATGACCAATTGGTCGATCACGCCCTCGCCGAGCTGAGCTCGCTTGTTCATCTTGCGCGTGTACTTGTCCAAGAAGAACTCGACCAGCAGCGGCACGTCTTCGCGCCGATCGCGCAGCGGCGGCAGAATGAAGCGCGCAACGTTGAGTCGATAGTAGAGATCCTGCCGGAAGCGCTTCTCTTCGACCGCGGCGGACAGGTCGATGTTGGTCGCGGCGATCACACGCACGTCGACCTCGATCGGGCGGTTCTCGCCGACGCGCCGGATCTCGCCTTCCTGGATCGCGCGCAGCAGCTTGGCCTGGAAGGCCAGCGTGGTCTCGGCGATCTCGTCGAAGAAGAACGTGCCGCCGTCGGCTTCCTCGAACAGTCCCTTGCGCGCGTGGGACGCGCCGGTGAACGCGCCCCGCGCGTGACCGAAGAGCTCGCTCTCGAGCAAGGTCTCGGTGATGGCCGCGCAGTTGACGGTGACGAATGGCCGGTCGGCACGCTTACTGTTGGCGTGGACGGCACGCGCGACCAGCTCCTTGCCGGTGCCGCTCTCGCCGGTGATGAGCACGATGGCATCGGTCGGCGCGATCTTGGCGACGCGTGCGAGCACGTCGCGAATGGCTTGGGAGCGACCGATGATGTTCTCGAAGTGGTAGCGCTCCCTGAACTCCTGCGCGAACAGCTGGACCTGGCCGTGCAGGCGTCGGCTCTCGAGCGCCTTCGACACTTTGACGATCAGCTCTTGCTCGCTGAACGGCTTCTGGATGTAGTCGAAGGCTCCCAGCCGCATCGCCTCGACGGCGCTCTCGATGGTGCCGTAGGCGGTCATCACGATGACCTCGGTCATCGGCTGCGCTTCCTTGATCGAGCGCAGGACGTCGATGCCGTCGACCTCGCCCATGCGCAGGTCGGTGAGGACGACGTCGTAGGCGCCGGTGGACCCCAGCTCGCGACCTTGGGCGCCGTCGCCGGCCTCGTCGACCGCGTAGCCGCCGCCTCGGAGCATCATGGCCAGCGTGGTGCGCATGTTGCGCTGGTCGTCGACCACCAGGATCTTCCCCGGGCGGTCTTCCCCCGCGTCGCGGCTGCGCGCAGGCTGAGCTCCTGACGTTCCAGCTGGGTCTTTCGTCGTGTTTGCTGCCACTTTCGCTATCCGCCCCGCGCCCCCGGGAGGCTAGCCGCCCCGCCGGGCTGCTGCCAGGGTTTCGCGAGATCGCCTGGACGGGTTGGGTTCCGGCCTCTGCCCAAAGTTGTCGCTCCCGTGGGTTTTGGTGGCATATATGCTGACAGGTCGCGGATGAGCCAGGGCAAGAAGCAAATCGGTCGAATCTTGCTCCAACAGCGAGCGCTCACCGCAGATCAGCTGGAGACGGCTCTGCACGAGGGCGGGGGCCGACTCGCATCCCGCCTCGCCGAGGCCGGCACGATCAGCGACATCGCTGCGTTGAAGGCCCTGAGCGAGCAACAGGGCATTCCGGGCATCGACATCGCCCAAATCTGCCTGCGCCTCGAGGATCTCGAGCTTTTGCCCCGGGAGATCGCCGAAAAGCACCTGATCTTGCCGGTGCTGGTCCGGGAGGACCGCCTCTTCATCGCGATGGCGAACCCTCGCGAGCGCACGGTGCTCGACGAGCTGGAGTTCGTGACGGGCAAGAAGGCGTACCCCTACGTCGCCCTCGAGAACGCCCTCTCCAGGGCGATTCAGGAGGCCTACACCAAGAAGGCGGCGGGCGAGGCCTTCTACATTGGGCCGCGCTGTCCGCCCGAGGTGCTCAAGAAGTTCGGCATCGAGGATCTCGCGCACGCCGGCAGCATCCCACCGCAAGCGGCGAGCATCCCGCCGCCCGACGAGACATTCTCGCCGCTGACCGCGCCCGGAGTCGTGGTCGACGATCAGGTGGGCCGCATCTCGCGGGGCGACCAGATCGAAGACACCGAGTTCGGCGAGACCAGCCCGGATCTCAGCGTGATGGCCAAGCTGCCCCGGGAGGCCGCCGACTCGGTGCCGCCGTCCTCGCCGGCGGGTGCCAAGACGGTCTTGATCATCGACGACGAGGCCGACATCCGCAAGATGCTCAGGCGCCTGCTCACCAGCCACGGCTACCGCGTGCTCGAGGCTGATCGAGGCCTGCTCGCGCTCCGCATGGTCAAAGAGGAGACGCCCGATCTACTCATCTTGGACGCGATGCTGCCGGAGGTGCACGGCTTCGACATCGCGCGGCGCATCAAGGGGAGCGCTCGCTACGGCCACATCCCCATCATCATGATCAGCGCCGTGTACCGCGGCTGGCGCTACGCCGAGGACCTCAAGCAGAGCTGCGGGGTGGACTTCTACCTCGAGAAGCCATTTCGAATCGCCGACGTGCTGCGCGGGGTGGAGCTGGCCCTCGCGCAGAGCGCGCCGGCCCGACCGGAGGTGCGGCAGGAGGCCTCGGCGGAGGCCGAGCGGCACCTGGAGGCCGGCGTCCGGGCCTACCAGGCGGGCCAGGTCGAGGTGGCCATCGACCATCTGCGGCAGGGGATCGCCATCGACCCGCTGGCCTATCGGCTGCATTTCCACCTGGGTCTGCTGTATGGCAAGCAGGGGCAGGTGTATGAGGCCATCGCCGAGCTCGAGACCGCGGTGGACATCAACGCCAACCATTTTCCGGCGGTAAAGAACCTGGCTATCCTGTACCAGAAGGCCGGGTTCCGGAATAAAGCCACGGAAATGTGGGAACTGGGCCTGAAGTTGGCGCCCGACGAAGCGACTCGGATGACAATCAAGGAGCACCTGCTCAATCTCCTGTAAAAGTGTTTTCGCGCCCCAAGGAGCCCCGAGCTATCCTGTCCACCACCTGAGGCCGGTCGGCGGCCCCCCATGAAGTTCCTCTGCCCGTCCTGCAAGGCGAAGTACCAGATCGGCGACGAGAAAGTCGCTGGCCGATCGGTGCGGATGAAGTGCCGCAAGTGCGGATACCTCATCAGTATCGGCAAAGCGGTGACGGACGGATCCGTCTCGCAGCAGCTGGCGGGCGTGTCGCCACCTCACGATTCGGAGAGTCACGAACAGGCGCCGCCAGCACCTCACCGAGTCGGTGCAAGCGCTCCTCGAACCGCGCCGCCGCCCCGGCCCCCATCGCGCGCGGTGCGCGGCGGCGGTGCTCCTGTCGCCCCGCCCGGTCGGCTGGCGGCATTCGCAACAACTCCGAGCGCGGCGGTGGTGCGACCGGTGCCAGCGCCGCAGTCACCAAAGAATGGCAACGGCTCGTCGGGGCAGCACCAAGCGTTCCGAGCCGAACCTCCGCGCGTTCAGCGCGACGAGGACGAACGCACCGTGATCGCGGGTGCGGGTGCGCTGTCGTCGGCCTTCACCGAGAGCGTGGCCGGTCCCGAGTCGAACACCTTCGCCGCATCCCTCGAGGTCACCGACGAGTGGTACGTCGGCATCAACGGTGTGCCGGTGGGTCCCATCCGCTTGAGCGAGCTGCGCTCGAAGGCGACCTCAGGCTCGATTTCCGGCGAGTCCCTAGTGTGGCGCGAGGGTTTCGAGCAGTGGCTGCCGCTCGCCAACTTCCCCGAACTCGTCGCCATCGTCGAGGAAGGCTTCTCGAGCGCCCGCGCGTCGCTCAACCCACTGAGCGCGGCGGCGAGCCTCCAAGCTGCACCGCCGCCGCAACCGCGCCCGGAGGTCTACGATCCCTTCGCTTTGCCTGGGGGCACTCCGGTCGTCGCGAACGATCCATTCCAGGAGATGCTGCGTCCGTCGCAGCCAGTTCCTGATGTCTTTTCGGCCAACACCCTGCCGGTGCCGGCTCGAGTGGGTGCCGCGCCGAGCAGCGCACCACCGCAAGTCGAGATGGAAGAGGTGGTGCTCTCCCGGCGGCGTGCTGGCACCGGCGTGTTTGCGTGGGTCGCGGTCGCGGTCGCGCTGATGCTCGGCCTCACGATCGGCTTCGTGATGTTCAGCAGAAAGCCGCCGGAGCCGGTCGTGAAGTACGTCGAGGTTCCGGCCAAGCCGGGCGAAGCGCCGGTGGCCGGCACGGCCGGCGGGCAGCAGCCGTCCGGCGAGGTCGTCGTCGAGGGCGACGCAGGTGTTGGCAAGGTCGTGCGCGGAGGCCCTGCGGTCGCCGTCGCAGGCAAGCCCGGGGAAAAACCGGAAGACAAACCCCTGACGGGTCTGTCCGGCCTCTCGGGGCTGCAAGGTGGCGGTCCCAGCACTGGCCCCGGCTCCACCCCGACGAGCGGCGGAAGCAGCGGGAAGGCGCTCGACTCCGCTGAGATCCAGAAGACAGTGGGCAAGTACACCGGCAGCGTGAAGCGGAGCTGTTGGCAGCCAGCGCTCGATGGCCGATCCAAAGACGCTCCCACGTCCGCACGGGTGAACGTCGCCATCGTGGTGGCGCCGAGCGGGAGCGTACAGAGCGTGTCGACCAGTGGGGATCCGAAGGGCTACCCCGGCCTCGCCGGCTGCATCGCAGCTCGCGTCAAGGCCTGGCAGTTCCCCAGCTCGAGCGGCACGACGACCGTGAACGTCCCCTTCGTGTTCGCTGCGCAGTGACCAGCGCGGCGCGGATCATCGCCGCGCTCCGCCCCGCGTCTGTGGTATGTCTGCCCCGTCGGAGTGGAACTGACGATCGCTCGGGCCTCTGGCCCGGGAGGAAAGTCCGGGCTCCATAGGGCAGGATGCCGGGTAACGCCCGGTGAGGGTGACCTCGAGGAAAGTGCCACAGAAAAGCAGACCGCCCGGCATCGTCCGGGCAAGGGTGAAACGGTGGGGTAAGAGCCCACCGCGCGGCCGGTAACGGTCGCGGCACGGCAAACCCCATCCGGAGCAAGGCCATGTACAGGGGCGTTCGAGGGCTGCCCGCCCGAGCCCCGGGGTAGGCCGCACGAGGCTCGCGGCAACGCGGGTCCCAGAGGAATGATCGTCGCGCCGCCCGAGGGAGACCTCGACGGCAGACAGAACCCGGCTTACGAGCCACTCCGACCACGTCGGCGGGAAACCGCCGACGTGCGCTTCTTCAAGCCGCGTGTTCCAGATTCAGGCGCGAGCCCTCTTCGCGGGAAATCTCGGCGATGCGCAGGCGCAGCTTCTTCTTGGCGCGTTCCTCGAGCTGCCGGGCGCGTTCGCGCGAGACCCCGAGTCGTCGGCCGATTTCGGCGAGCGACAGCTCGTCCTCAGCATCGGCCATCATGCGTTTTTCCACGATGTAGCGCTCGCGCACGTCGAGATCCTGCACCGCGCGCTTGACCGCGCTCTTGACCTCGTCGCGGTTCTCGTCGGAAGACAGGCTCGCCTCCTGATCGAGCTCCCCGGACACCAGCGTGTCCATCAAGGTGGTGGACGAGTCGTCGAACACCTTCCCGTCGAGGGAAACGTCGCGGGTCTCGAGCCGACGCACCATCGAGGCAATCTGCGCGGGTGACGCTCCGAACTTCTCGGCCAAGATCTCGTTGGTGCGCTCCTGGTCCCCGACCAGATTCAGGATGCGAGTGCGCTCCCTTCGCAGCTTGAAGAAGAGCTTCGAGCGCAGCGCGCCTGAGCCGACCCCCACGAGGCTCCAAGACTTGATCACGTAGCCCAGGACGTAGGCCCGGATCCAGTAGGCGGCGTAGGTCACGAAGCGATTGCCGCGCTTGGCCTCGAACTTCTTCAGCGCGTGGACCAACCCGAAGTTGCCCTCCGCGATCAGCTCCGTGAGCGGGACGCCGTAGCGCCGGTACTTCAGCGCGATGGCGACGACGTAGCGCAGGTGCGCGCGGATCAGCGCGTCGGCGGCAGCCGGATCGCCGGTCTTTGCCCAGCGTTTCGCCAGCTCCTGCTCTCGCTCTCGGTCGAGCTTGGGGTACCGGTGCACCAGGGTGATGTAGCGGGAAAGGGAGGAGTCAATTTCGCGAGCCATGGGTCCTCGTTTTGCTCAGGTCTTGTCTAGGTCTCGTCGAGGTGGAGTCCGGGTCAAACGGCACCGCCCATCGATAGATAACATCACGTAACGTAACTTTCTGTCAACCGACAACCCACCGGGGCATTCCCGGCGATCTGTGGGAATTACGGCGCGTATTCGTTCCGGTTGCGCGGCTGGATGGCCGGGCAGAAATACCAGACGCTCGGTCAAAGGCCCGGGGGGCCCTGCCGAGGTGGGTGGACGAGCGCGGGTCAGCTCAGACGTTGAACGACGAGCCGCAGCCGCAAGAGCCCGTCACGTTCGGGTTTCCGAACTTGAAGCCCGCGCCGTGGACGCCGTCGACGTAGTCGATTTCGGTACCGTCGAGGTACTGGTAGCTCAGCGGATCGATGAACAGCAGCACTCCGTTGGACTCGAATCGCTCGTCCATATCGGTGGGCTTGTCCTCGAAATAGAGGTCGTACTGGAACCCAGCGCACCCGCCGCCGATGACCCGGAGCCGGAGCCCCTGTCCGTCGAGGCCCTCGGTGCCTGCAATTTCCTTCACTTTTTCCGCTGCTAGGTTGGTGATCGAAATCATGGTTGCTCCCAGACCTCTGGTCCGTTCCGGGACAGTATAGGCGACGTGGGGGCCAGTCGCTAGCCGGGCCGTTCGTGCTACGGGGCCTTTTCATGCCGCTGCTGCTGCGCACGCCGCCCAGGTACGCAGAATTGGTGTTCCACGTGCTCGCCCACGTACGGCGCTCCGCCGCCGCGCCAGCCTCGGTCTACGACCCAGACTGGATCGAGCACTCGAGGCGCACCCTCGGCGACGCCTCCGAGCGGACGCTGGCGGAGGACGCTGAAGCACTCGGCGTTCTCGCGCCGGGCCACGAGGACCTCGCGCGGGCACAGCTCGTCGCGTGGCTGTTTCGGGACCACGCCCGGGCCCGCGCCTGCGCGACCCGCGACCTTTCGGAGCTCCGCGCGGAGGACGTCGATGCACCCGAGTTGCTCGAGCCCTTGACGCATTCGGAGCGAGCGGCCGAGTTGCTGCGGGTCGCTGCCGAGCTCGAGGCGCCCTTCTTCGACCGCCTGCCCGCCGCGGCGCTCGACTGGGCGCCGCTGGAAGCGGCGCTCACGCAGCTGGTCGCCGTCGCGCCCGAGCTCGGCCGGTGCACCGTGGCGGTGTTGCGACCGCTGCGGCTGCGGGGGCGAGTACGGGGATCTTCGATCTGGATCGGCGCTCCCGACCTGGAGCGAGGACCCGGTGTGCAGCACGTCGCCTGGCAGGCCGCCCACGAGGCCACGGTTCGTGAAGTTGGGCTGGCCGCTCGAGCGGCCGAGCGTCGCGTGGAGCAGATGGCGGTGGTCTTGCTCGCGACCCGAGCGGAGCGCGGCGGCGCTCGGCTGGAGCACCTGCGCTGGTTGGCGCACTTCGGACCCAACGCTCCGGACGCGAGCGTCAGTGCGCTGAGCAACGACGAGCGGAGCCTGGTCTATTCGCTGATGGCTGCCGCCTGATCGTCGAGGCGCGAGCGGTCGGGCACGTAGCGGACGGCTCCGAGCGCTTGCTGGATCACGCCCTGAGCCGTGCGTTCGTAGCGCATCAGCGTCTGGTCCGATGGCGCGCCGACTGGCGCCACGAGCACCGCGCCGTCGGGCAGCGCGTCGAGCCAAGCCTGGGGCATCTGCTCGACGGCAAACCCCGCGTAGACCCGCTGAGCATCGCCCCAAGCGGCCACGTCGTGGGCATTGGCGGCAAGGACCCGGGCCTGCGGGTAGCGCGCCAGGTTGGCGACTGCCGCCGCCGCGAGATCGGGGTCGAACTCGATGCTGAGCACGCTGCCGCTCTCGCCGACGATCTCAGAAGCGAGCGCCGCGCCGTAGCCCGTACCGCCGCCGAGATCGACGAAGTCGTCACCCGGGCCCAGGCCGAGCGCCCGAAAGGCGATGGCGTAGGCGTGCAGCGCCGAGATCGTCGAACCTCCGTCTTCAGTCAGCGACAGCGCGCGGTCATCGGCCGACTCGCCGATGCTCTCCATGGGCACGAAGCGCTCGCGTGGAACGCTGTGCAAGGCGCGGGTCACGGCGTCGTCGCCGGCGATGCCCTTCTTTTCTACGGTCGAGGTCCGGGCGCGCAGTGCGAAGTCGGCAAGCTCAGTGTCAGCCGCGAGCTCGCCAGCTCGCGCGCCGGGTGCGACTTCGCCCGAGAGACCGCGCCAGAGGTGATACAGACCCAGCGTGCGCAGTTGGCGTCGAGGCGCGAGCAGATCGACCTGCTCGCGGACGGCCCGCATGTAGTAGTCCCGCGCCGGGCCGGTGTAGGCGAAGCGCTGGGGGATCGCCTCGAGGATCGGGGAGAAGAGCTCGATGCGCAGCCGCTCCGTGGTGCGAAAATCGAGTTCTGCGCTCGGGTCGATCCACTCGGCCAAGAAGTCCTGATCGCCGTCGTTCCACCAGGGGTAGCGGTGCACCTTCATCCCGGTCTCGCGTTCCCATCGCGGGCGTTCTTCGTCGATGGGGGAGCCGGGATAGAGGCGAAAGGGGTCCACTGACAGGAAGCCATGAGTGCCCCGCGGGTGGTCGACGAAGAGCTTCTTCATGAAGCGGGCGCTGTTTCGCAGGCTGGCTTCGGTCTCACCTGGGTGCCCGACGATGATGTTGGCGCCGAAGGCGACCTCGTAGCGTCGCGCCCACTCCGCCACCGTGAGCACTTTGTCGAGGTAGCCCTCGAGCTTGCCCGCCTTGCGGATGCGACGCAGCTGCCCGAGATCGCCGGACTCGAGGCCGAAGCCTGGCCCGACGTTGGCCCGCGCCATCAGCTCGACGTCCTCCTGCTCGATCAAGTCCAGGCGGATCAAGAGCCAGGTCTTGCGCGCGCGGATCGGGCGCCTCACGAGCTCGCTCAAGAACTCGCGCCGCCAGCCGCGCTTCATTCCGAACAGCGCGTCGGCCACGAACAGCGTCCAGCGGGACAGGTCGAGGAAGCGATCGAGACGGTGCAGCTCTTCGACCGCCTGCAGCGGCTCCAGAGCGCGCCAGCTCACGTCGCGCTTGGCCCTCTCCATGCAGAACGAGCAGTCGTAGGGGCAGCCGCGCGAGAGGTAGATTTCGGCCTGCGATGCCATGCGCCGGGCGATGGGGCGGTAGCGCTCGAGCAACGACCAGTCGTAGGGCGCGAGCTCCTTGGGTTCGGGGACGGGCTCCGGGCCCAGCACCCGGTTCAGCGGACGCTTGCCCGCGGCGAGGGCCTCGACCAGGCGAGCGAGGGGACGCTCGCCGTCCCCCACCACGACGAAGTCGAAGGGCGAACCGTCGAAGGAGAGCTCGTCGGGGCGCGCCGAGGGATGATAGCCGCCCGTGACCAGCCACGCCTTGGGCAACAGCTCGCGCAGGCGAGCGGCGATGGCCATCACCTTGAGGTAGTCGTACGAGGAGTAGCAGGAGACGCCGACGAGGTCGTATCCGCCGGCCACGATTCGGGACAGATCGACCGGCCCGAAAGCGCGTTCCATGTCGAGATCGACCACGTCGATCTCGGCGTCGGTCTTCTGCCGAATGGCGGCGGCGAGCATCAGCAGCTGAGGCACGCCGAAATTGGCACCCCCGGCGAACAAACCCCCGGGCCAGAGCAAGAGCACGCGCGGGCGATCGGGCCGTGCCATGGGCTCAGAGGATGACTTCGAGGTGGGTCTTGCCGTCACGCCGCTGGGCTTCGAGGCGCGAGGCCAGATCGTCGTCGACGTGCTGCATCACGAAGGGATCGGCAAACTTCCGGGCGTGACCCATGACCCACTCGGCGGCAGCACCACAACCGCCGGCGCAGGTGTGCTCGTGCAGGCAGCCGTGGCAGAACTCCGGTGTCTCGCGTTTGTACTCGGTGAGCTCGGGGGACGCGATCAGACTCGCGACGTCGACGCCCTCGTCCAAAATATCGGTGACGCCCCCGAGGGCGGTCTTGTGCAGTGTGCAGTTCTTGAGTCGGCCATCGGGGCCGAGGGCGATCTCTTGCATCGACGTGCCGATGGAGCAGCTTCCGAAGTGGATGGGAGCGAACTCGGCCACGTCGACTGAACAGGGCGGGATGGGCATGGTGCAGTAGAGGGACATGCCGCGGTCTTTGGCCCAGGGAAGCGCCTGCCCGAAGGCGAGCAAGAAGTCGCTGCGCGACGGCAGCAGCTGACCGGCGTAGCGGGCGGCGTAGCCCGCCGGACTGAATCGGCTGAGGGAGACCTGTCGCACGCCGAGCGACGAGAAGAGTTCGAGGATCTCCCCCACGCGGGAGGCGTTCTTCTTGGTGACCACGGTGCACCCGACCACGGGAACTCCCGCGGCGCCCAGGGCGCGGATCCCAGCCAGGGTGCGCTCGAAATGCCCGGCTCCCACGTGCGCGGCGTGCAGCGCTTCGTCGGGACCGTTCAGCGTGATCTGCACGTATCGGATGCGGTAGGGGGCGAGTCGTTCGGCCAGCGCCGGAGTGATCATGCCGCCGTTCGAGATGATCTGGACCGAAACGCCGTGTTCTCGCAGCAGATCGAAGAGCTCGAAGATGCGCGGGTGCGAAAACGGCTCACCGCCGCTCACCGTGACGTGGTCGAGTTCGAAGGCATCGAGCAGCTTCTGCACGCGCAAGAAGAGCTTGTCCCGATCGCCCTTGTCGAGGGACGAACCGCCGTCTGCGCGCCACTCGTTGTAGCAATAGTCGCACTTCTGATTGCAGTACGCCGTCGTCTCGATGGCGACGCTGTAGAGTTTGGGGCGAGCGGCGGCAGCCGAAGACATGCCCGGGACCATACCACCGAGCTCTGTCAGGTGCCGGCGGGGCGAAGCGCCGGTCGGTCTTGACGGCGCGGCTCGATGCGGGCTCTCGTTGGTCGATGCGGAACGCTCGTGGCTGGCTGGCGCTCGCGTGGCTCATGTCTTCGACAAAGGCCGGAGCGCAGCCGCCCCCACCGGACGTGCCCGCGCCGGTCGCGCCAGCGCCAGCGCCGCAGCCTGCCACCGCCGCGCCGTCCGGGACCGCGCTGCCACCCGCGTATCCGTCGGCTCCACCGGGCGGCTACGTCGCGCCGCCGGGCGGCTACGTCGCACCGGCGTATGCGTATCCACCTCCGCCGACGGGCGGAGTCTACGTGGTCGCGCCCGCGCCGCCGCAGGAAGCGGACGAGCCGGGCGCGCACTTGCACGACGGCTTCTACCTGCGCGTCGCGCTCGGCGGCGGCTGGCTTGGCATGCGCACGGACTCCGCGCCGGAGGCCGATGTCAAAGGTGGCGGCGGGAGCCTCGATCTGCTCCTGGGCGGGACGCCCATCGACGGTTTGGTGATCGGTGGAGGGATCTTCTCGACTCAGCGCTAGCGATCCTCGCGTCGAGTCCGGCGGCAAGTCCTCCGATCTGTCGGGACAAGCCTCTGCGGTCGTGGTCGGGCCCTTCGTGGACGGCTACTTCGACGCCGCCGGCGGGCTGCACGTCGGTGGAGTCATCGGTCTGTCATCCCTCGCCGTGAAGCCGGACGACGACGGGACCGGCTTCGACGAGAAACCCTACGAGGGGGCCGGGCTGGCGCTCTTCGCCGGGTACGACGCCTGGGTCTCGCCGAACTGGTCCCTCGGAGGCTACCTGCGCCTGGTCGCCGCGCGGGGCAATCGCGATCTCGACGTCGACAACCAGACAGTCCGACAGAGCGCTCGCGCCTACGGCTTGTCGATCCTGTTTAGCGCGCTGTATCACTGACCGATCATCAAGATCAGTCCCGAGCGGCAAGCGACCACGAAACGCCCTGGTCCTGCCGGAGCCAGCGAGAGCGGGTCACCGCAGGCCGCGCCGGCGGCTGTCTTTTGCTCCCCAGACTCGAGCACGACGCCCGCGTCGAGGCCTGGTCGCACGAAGGCCACACGGCCCTTTTCATCGACGACCAGGGGCGGCGGTTGGAACATGCCCGGAACGCTCGCAGTGGTGCCGCTGCTCGGTTCGAGCTCCGCCCGGGCGGTCTCGAGGCCGGTGCGATCGTGACCCAGCATCAACCCCGAAAACGACGCGATGCGGCTTTCGCCGTTGGCCAAGATCGCCGGCGGTCCCTGCAAGCGATCGGTAGAGACTGCGCGAACGTGACGAGTCTTGGTCGAGAGCTTGAAGTCCACCAGTCGCTCGTTGTCCACCACGGCGGTGAGGTGGTTGGCGCTCGAAAGCGCGGCTCCTTCGTCGACGCGTCCGCCGAAGCTTCCGAGCTTCGTCGGCTCGCGAGGGGGCTTCCATTCCAACACGTCACCGCGCTCGGTGACGATCAGCGTGCGCCCGCCCTGCTCGAGCAAGGTCACGACGGGATCGGTTTGCGTGGCGCGAGCCTGGACGTCCCCGCTTGCGTCGAGCGCGAGCAGCGAGCCGACCACCGAGAGCACCACGCCGCCATCACGGGTGGCCAGCGGCGGAACAGCGCCACGAACGCTGGGAACGGGCAGCGACCGCCGGACGCGCAGCGTCCCGTTCGCTGCGACGCCCCACAGCTCGGCGCCGCCGGTGACGATCAAACGCGTGCCGTTGGTCGTGATCACCGGGCCCTGCACGGGAGCGGAGCTGCCCGTCTTCAGCGACCAGGAGAGCTTTCCGTTCAGATCGAGCTCCACGAGCTGTGACATCGGACTGGCGGCGACGACGTGCCCGCGCGCATCGACCACGACCGGAAGATCCAGGCCGCCGGTGACGCGAGCGCGCCAGATCACTCGGGGGGCCGTCGGCAGGGGTGCTCGGGCCCGACCCGTCCTGGCGGCGTCGACCCGAAACATGGGCTGCGCGCCGCCAGGTGCGCCGACGGCCCGCCTCAGGGGGAAAGTGGGGTCGATGCGCTCCGCCCGCGCGCCGGGCCCCATCGAGAGCACCGCCCCGGCGATCAGCGCGAGACGCACGCTACGGGCTGAGTTCGACACGGACCGTGTACTCCTCGTCGCCCGACGGGGCGATCACCGGTTGGGGCAGTGGGGCGTAGGGGTTTGGCACGAGCTCGATCTTGATGCACACCTCGGCGAGCCCGCGCGGTGCCGGCTCGCTCGTCCAGGCACCCGCGACGTCGTTCTTGGCGTCGGCGGGCAGCTTGGCGTTGCGGCTATGCAGGCGCATCGGGATCCCGTTCGCGGGGCCGCCGACGGGAGTGACTTGCAGCACAGCCTGGCGGAGGCGCGGGAGAGTGGGGGAGTCCTCGACGGCGAACCGGACTTTCCCGTCGCCCGGCTCGGCGCACACGTAGTCCACGTCGCGTACCCAATCGAGCCGGCCCCGCAACTCGGCGCCGAGCGCGAGGCGTGCGCCGTCTTTCGCGGTGTCGTTCGGCTCGGTTTCCATCCCCGGCGCGAGCTCCGAGTTTCCGACCGAGAGCTGGTAGTTGTCCGACACGTTTTCGAGTACGGGCAGCTGGGCGCCGGCGATTTGGTACGAGTCGCGATCTTGCATTACGGCCAGCAGGTGTTCCCCGGCTTCGATCTCGAGGGCCGAGACCTTCAGGGGTCGGCCGGCGGCGCCGGAGCAGTAGCGGCCGATGGGCGACTCGAAGCCAACTCGGTACACGTAGGTGCAGAGCGGCAAGTTCGGCAGGCTCGTGGTCTCGATTCTGACGTGGGTGGTGCCCGTTGGGATGGTTACGCGGTAAAAATCCCGATCGCTGCGCTCGGGATCCATGCGCCGCCCGATCTGGCCGCGCACTGCCTCGCCGAAGGGCAGATCGTTGGCTTCGCTCGCCGCGTTGTTGGGTTCGCGTTCGCTGCCATCGAAGCCGTCGCTGGCTCCCGTGCGCGCCATCACCAGCCATCCAGCGGCGGCGGTGGCGCCCAAGATGCCGAGCAGCGACACCCAGGTGTACAGGCCGCGTCGTCGCAGCTTTCGTTCGTATCGCTCGACCTCGCCGCGGGTGACCGCGTCGTCGGCGCTGCGAGTGAGCGCGTGCATCTGGCCCGAGTCGAGCAAGATCTCCACGCTGCTCGTGGCGCCGCCGGTCCGCAGCTCGGAGATCAGCGCGAACTGCAGCTCGTGCACGCTCTGAAAACGCTTGGACGGATCCTTCTCGAGGGCGCGCATGACGACCCCGCTGATCCCGATCGGGATGCCGAGCTCGGGGAAGCGCGACTTTGGCGAAACCGGCAGGTCGGTCAGGTGTTTCGTCAACACACCCATCGGTCGGGGCGCGTCGAACACCGGCACGCCGGTGAGCACGGCGTACATCAGCGAGCCGAGCGAGTAGATGTCGCTGCGCGGATCGGCTGCCTCACCCCGGATTTGCTCCGGAGACATGTAATAGGGCGTGCCGACGATGGCGCCTCGCGACGTCACCTCGCCGAGCTCGGGAGACTCGCGGAGCTTGGCCAACCCGAAATCGAGCACCTTGACCACGTCGCTCTCGGAGTGGCCGCTCAGAATGAAGATGTTCTCGGGCTTCAGATCCCGGTGCACGATCCCGAGGCCGTGAGCTTCGGCCAACGAGCTGCAGACCTGAATCATGATCTTGGCGCAGCGTTCGGGGTCGACGGGTCCGTCGCGCCGGACGATGTGACCGAGGTCGTTGCCGCGCAGGTACTCCATGGCCAGGTACGTGAGCCCATCGGCGACGCCGAAGTCGAAGACCTGAACCGTGTTCGGATGGCTGAGCTTGCTCACCATCAGCGCTTCGCGCTTGAACCGTGCGACGATTTCGGGGTCGCGACCGAGCTCACCTGTGAGCAGCTTGAGCGCCATCAGCTTGCCGATGCGCGCGTGCTCCACGCGGTAGACGACGCCCATGCCGCCGCGCCCGAGGGGCTCGCTGATGCGATACCGCCCGGCTACGGTGGTGCCGATCAGCGGGTCAGCAATGGGAGCCTCGTGGTCGGACGCCGCGCGCACCTCAGTCGAGGCGCCCAAGCCGGTCGCGCGCTTGGACGACGGCCCATCGAACTCGTCGATGGCGCCCAAGCCGAGTCGCACGCCACACCCGGAGCAGTAGCGGGAAGCGAGGACGTTTTCGTGCCCGCAGGCGCGACAGAGCTCCGGCCCGGAGATGGCGCCCGGGTCCTCGTTCTTCGCCTGGATCTCGCTCACTCTCGGCCTCGCAGGAACTCTACTCGGACTTGCGGCAGGTCGCGCCCGCTGGCCGCGTCGTGGCGCTTTCCGACGAGAAATCCGTAGGCAATCAGCGATTGACCGGGGGACAGACCGCGGCGCTCGCCGAGTCGGAGTTGCGCGAGGCAGGGCGGCTTGGCACAGCCCTGGGTGACGTCCAGAGTCAGCAACGTCAGGTAGCCGTCGGACTCCAGACCCGCCACCTTGCCTTCGAGCACCACCGCCCAGCCGAGCTTGCGATCGACGTCGTCGGCGATGGCGTCGAAGGAACGCTGGGCGGATCGCTCGAAGGCGGCGGCTTCCGTGGCCAGGCTGGCGACGCGCCGGACGCGGATCGGCTGGGAGCGCGGGGCGCGACCGGGCGCTGACGCACGAACCTTGATGGATGTGTCGCCGATCGCGGACACACTCATCAGCTGGGCGAATCGGCCGGAAGGATCCACGGTGATCGGGCGACCCTCCACCGTCACCATCCCGTTTCGCTCCGTGCTGCCCGCGAGCATGAAGCTCGAGGTTTCGATCACGATGCTCTCGCCAGGAACCTCCACCCAGAGCGGGACCACGTCGACGGTGAGTTGGATCTCGCCCCGTAGGCTGTCACCGCCGGCGCGCTTCACCAGATAGGGGATCTGCTTCGACAGAGTGACTGCGCTCTTCGCCGGCCCAACGACATCGTTTCGTAGCGGCAGGTCGTAACGGCGGACGCCGCTCGCGCCCGGATCGAGCACCCGTCCGTCCACGATGATGGAGACGTCGCTCTTCGCGTCGAACACGACCGCGAGCTTCGGATCGGGATGGGTGAGCCCACGCCGATCGGCGCTCACGATGAAGTCCACGACGACGTTCACGGTTTCGAGCTTGGGTCGCTTTCCCGGCGCGCGGATTTCGATTTGCGTGGGACGGACGCCTAGCACGAGGGGCGGCTCCATCCGGAACGCCCCCGGCCCCCGCGTGAGTGTGAGCGTCTGCTCACCGAGGGCGAGGATGGTGCCATCGACGCAGTCCGGGCACGTCACGTGGAGCATCGGAGCACCGGTCGCGTCGAAGCGGGTCTCCGCCCGGAGCGAGGGCGCGCGAGAGATGAGCATCAGGGCCGCGCCCGCCGCGAGCAGGCAGGCGAGGGCCAGGGCCCCGAGGGCGGCTGTCCGGGTGGAGATCCGGCGTGGCTTCGGCGCCGGTGGCGCGTCGAGGACCTCGACCCGGGGGACGGCCCGGCGCTCGGCCAGCGGATGGTCGCGGGGGACCCGAGCCTGGTGGGGGTGAGCTTCGGGCTCCCGAGGACGCGGGGCGGCGGGGCGGATCCGCTGCGACTTCGGCAGCGGATCGGTGATGGACACGCCGCTGCCGAGCACCAGCGTGCCGCTTCGAACGGGGGATTCGCCCTCGCTGCCCAGAGGCAGCGTGAGGTGGGCTGCTCCGCAGGACGGGCAACTCGTCGCGCCCGGGTCGGGCAGCGCTCCGCAGCGCGCACAAGCGGCCATCGCCCGGCCACTATAGCCGAATCGAGGCCGGGCCCCGGGTCCGGGCCCCGGCCGGGATCGCAAGGTCTTTGTCCAGAATTCGGCCAGTCCGCTATGGGGCATCAGATCCCATGCTCGCCAAGCGCATCATCCCCTGCCTGGACGTCCGCGACGGCCGGGTGGTCAAGGGGGTCAATTTCGTCGGGATCCGGGACGCGGGCGATCCCGTCGAGTGCGCCCGTCGCTACGACGCCGCCGGCGCCGACGAGATCACGTTCTTGGACATCACCGCGTCCCACGAGGGGCGAGGCGCGTTGCTGTCGGCGGTCGAGCGCACCGCGGAGGTCGTCTTCACGCCGCTCACCGTGGGCGGGGGGGTGAGCTCCCGGGACGACGTGCGCGATCTTCTGCATGCGGGCGCCGACAAGATCAGCGTGAACACTCGCGCGGTGGAGCGGCCGGAGCTGATCGCCGAGATCGCCCAGGCCTGGGGCGCCCAAGCCCTGGTCGTCGCCATCGACGCCAAGCGCGGGGCGGCCGGCGGGTTCGAGGTCTTCACTCACGGTGGGCGACGTTCGACCGGCCTCGACGCAGTCGAGTGGGCACGCCGCTGTGTCGCCTTGGGCGCTGGCGAGATCCTGCTGACCAGCATGGATCGCGATGGCACCCGGGTCGGATACGACGTCGAGTTGCTCCGATCCGTGGTCGACGCGGTGAGTGTTCCCGTGATCGCGTCCGGCGGAGTCGGGACTCTCGAGCACATGCGCGAGGGGCTTTCAGAGGGCGGGGCCGACGCGGCCCTGGCTGCTTCGATCTTTCACGATGGCATCCACACGATCGAGGAGGCGAAGACGTTTCTTCGTGCCCACGGCGTGCTGGTGCGCGGAGGTGTTGCATGAGCGTCAAGCTGCACGAAATCATGAGCGCTGCGCGCGCGCGCAGCGCGTCACTGGCCGCCGAAGTGGCCGGCTACCTGGTGTTGGCCACCGCCGACCAAATCGCAGGTGCGCCGCGCGGCCTGGGTTTTGCGGACGTGGCGCTGAGCGAAGAGGGTCAGGTTCGCATCGGCGGTGGGCAGCCGGTCGACCAGGTGCAGGCAGAGCGCGCGCTCCGGGAGATGCTGGGGGCTATGCTGCTCGAGTCGAGCAGCGTGACCCCGGGGCTGTTGCGAGCGGCGCACAAGGCGAGCGGCGGCGGACTCGACGCGCTGATTCGAGAGATCGAGGTCGCGTTGGTTCCGGTCAATCGCGCCGCCGCGCGGAGGGCCCTCGCACGTGTATACCGAGACGTCGATCGCGCGCGACAAGCTGGACGCATGGCCGACTGGCAGCCACCGTTGCCCGCCGCCGCGCCGAGCTCGGCGGTGCAAAGCGCGCCCGCACAGCAGACGATCGAGGCGCTGGAACCCAGCCCCGTGCCCGCGTCGGCACCGGAGCCGCAGCGCCCGTTCGCGGAGGTCGAGGTGTCGGCGATGCTCTCGCGACAGTGCGCGCCGCCTGCGGCGCCGGAGCGAGACGACAGCTGGCACACCCCGGATTGTGTCGCCCTCGCCGACGTCGAATGGCCGGGCGAGCACGCGGTCGTCGATGACGACGAGCTTCTCACGGCGATCCCGGTCTTCGTCGAAGAGCTGCGCGCCGAGACGCCGCTCCCCGCGCTTCAAGTGGTTCCCGTGGTTCCGGATTTCGAGGTCCCCCCCGGTGCGGGGGTGCCCGAGCTTCGGTGGGCGGTGCCCGAGCCGGTCACGGTGCCTGCGCCCTTGGTTGCCCCGCCTGTGCCGCGCGTGGCCGACGACTGGGAGCCCAGCGCTCCGCCGCGGACGCCGGTGTTGGGATCCAGCCTGATGGTGCTCGAGCTGTCGGCGCCGGTCGAGCTGTCGGCGCCGGTCGAGCTGTCGGCGCCGGTCGAGCTGTCGGCGCCGGTCGAGCTGTCGGCGCCGGTCGAGCTGTCGGCGCCGGTCGAGCTGTCGGCGCCGGTCGAGCTGTCGGCGCCGGTCGAGATCTCCGAACTCACCCCCGCTGTGCTCGCGTTCGCTGGCGACGACGCCACCGAGCGCATGCCCAGCGTGATCGAGGACGACCTCGAAGGCGCGCTGGCCGAGGTGTCGGCCGCGTTTGCCGAGTTGTGCGCCACCTCGGAGGGGCTCGAGACCAACGAGCCGCCACCGGCCGCCGCCGCGCCACCGGTCGCGACGCAGGAGCTGGTCGCGACGCAGGAGCTGGCCGCGACGCAGGAGCTGGCCGCGACGCAGGTCGCGACGCAGGAGCTGGCCGCGCCACTGGCCGCGACGCAGGAGCTGGCCGCGCCACTGGCCGCGACGCAGGAGCTGGCCGCGCCACTGGCCGCGACGCAGGAGCTGGCCGCGACGCAGGAGCCGGAGCCGGAGCCGGAGCCGGAACCGGAACCGGAGCCGGAGCCGGAGCCGGAGCCGGAACCGGAGCCGGAGCCGGAACCGATCACGCCGCGGGAAGCGCTCGAACGGCTCGCAATGCGTCCGGAGCGTCCTGCGCGAATCGACTACGCGCCGCCGCGCTACGCGCCCCGTCGCAGCGACGTGTCCGCGTTGCTCTCGGGCTTCGGCGTCGCCACCGTCAAGAGCGAGCGCGAGTTGTGCTCGGATCTGAAGGCGTTGGCGGGGATCGACGAGACGGCGCCGCCACCCCTGGTGGAAATGAGCGAGACTCCGCCGCCGGTGGCTGTCTCGGAGCGGGGGAGGGCGGATGCTCAGCCAGCTCGCGACGGCGGAGGATCCGGCGCGCGGGTGGTGGCCGGAGCGGCGTCGCTGGCCTTGATCATCGCGGGCATCGGCCTTGGCAGCATTCCCACTCGGCAGCCGAGCGATCCCAGCTTCGCTGCCAGCCAACCCGCTGACGAGTCGAGCGCAGAGCCGGTCCGTGGGCCCTGCAGCGCGGAGCTCACCGTGAGGCAGGTGCCGGCCAAGAGCCGAACCCGGGTGCGCGCGGGCGCCGACGGCAGCGTGCTGGTGCCGAGCCGAGTCGTAGGTAGTGACGCGGTGTTCGAGGGGCTGGAGTGCGGGCAGAGCGCCGAAGTGACCGTCGAGCTGCCCGGTCGCTCCCGCTGGGTGCGGATCCCGGTGGCGGCAGAAGCACTCTCCCCCAGCGCCGAGGCGCCGGGACTGGTCCGATACACGGTCGCGTTGCGCTGAAAGAGCTCGGCGAGTTGGGCGTTGCGGGCGGCCGGGCCACCGTGCCATCCTCCGCCGCATGCACGATCAGAACATGGCCATTCTCAAGGGCCTGGTGAGCGTGGCGTGGGCCGATGGCCGAGTCGCCGACGAAGAGATCGAGGTCATCGAGGCGTTGCTCGACGCGTTCGAAGCAAGCCCCAGCGAGGCGCTCGAATTGCGGAACTACGCCAAGACGCAGCGCAGCGTCGACGACATCCCGCTCACGGATCTGAGTCACGACGATCGCCGGGTGCTCCTGCAGCACGCGGTGCTGCTCACCTTCATCGACGGCGAACAGCACGAGAAAGAGAAGGAGTTGCTCGAGCAGCTGTGCGAGAAGCTCCGGATCCCCACCCAAGAGGCCCGGGGCATCATCGATGCCGCTTCGCAGCGCGCGAAGGGTTTCCTCAACCTGATCTGACCTCAGGCGCCGGCCTGAGACTTGAGCCGCTCGATTTCTTTGAGCAGCGCGATCGGGCTGAAGGGTTTGGTGTAGTACGCGGCGGCGCCGGCCTCGGCGGCTTTCTTGCGGGAATCAGGATCGTCGAGCGCGCTGATGATGACCACCGGGATCTCCCGCGTGGCCGGATCGCTCTTCAGTCGCTGACAGACCTCGAAGCCGTCGTACTGGCCCGGCAGCATCAGATCCAGGAGCACCAGGTCGAAGCTCTGCGTCATGACGACGTCGATGGCCTTGGCCCCGTTTGCGACCGCAACCACCTCGTAGCCCCGGGCCTGGATCAAGGCCTCGATCATCCGGCGAATCGAGTCCTGATCTTCGACGACCAATATGCGCATGCTCCGCGGAGCATAGCCCAACGGCCCCGCCCTTTGGAAAGCGTATCGCCGTGTTTTTGCGGGTCAGCGGCTCGCGAGCTCGACCTCGAAGCGGCCGGACGGCGTTTCTCCCAGGGAGAGACTGGCGCCCAGCACCTCGGCGGCGACCTCGGCGACCAGGAGCGCGAGCCCCTCCGGGCGTCCGAACGCGGTCGGATCGGTGCGCCGGCGCAGGATGTCCTGGCGCGCCGCGATCGGGATCGCGGGCCCACCGTCCTCGACCGTGAGCGAGAAGCCCGGGCCCCGTGCGGTGAGTCGCAGCTTCACCTGTCCGCCGCGCGGCGTCGCAGCGATGGCGTGGTCGATCAGGCCGCGAGCGACCAGCGCGAAGGTGGGCTGGTGTGCGGTGGTCTCCAGCGTCGCCGGGATCTCGGCGTCGAGCCGCACGTCGTGGCGTGCCCCGCGCGCTTCTGCCTGGGCCAGCAGACCGCGGAGCTCCGCTGCCAAGTCGATGGCGGCGGGCGCGTCTTCCGTGGCGCAGGTCGCGATGCGCTCGAGCTCGGCGAACATCTCCTGCACCGACGAGATCCGACGGGTCAGCCGCTCGCCCAGCTCGGAGTCGTGCCCGAGAGTGCGGGCGGCCTCGGCGATGTCGGATCGGGTCTGGTCGAGCCACGATCGCATCATGCGAGTGAGTGCGCTGGACGTGCTGACGAGCAGCTCCAGGCGGTCGCTGCCCGGGGGGGCGGGACGGACGCGGCTCGCGGCTCACTGGGAAGCTGCGAGGTCTCGGCGAAGGCGACCGCGAGCTCGCGAGCGTAGGCCTCGCCGAGCTGCTGAGCTTGCTCGAGCTCCTTGCGCAGCTCCGCCATTTCGTCGCTCGCGCGGTCCGCCGGCAGCAACAGCGTCTGGGTACCGCCTTCGAGCTCGAGCCGGCCACCGTGCCGCGTGGCCATCCGACTCAGCCACCTGCGCTCGAGCTCGGCCGTCGCAGAGCTGTCGGGCCCCAGCTCGACGCTGATCTTCACCCAGTCTCCGTCGCGTTTGATCTCGACGTCGGAGCGCGCGGACTCGTTGTCGATTGGGCTCGAATTGGTCTGGCTGACCAGCAGGAGGAGCATGCGCCGGAGCTCTTGCTCCTCGCCGAACACCTCCGTGCCCGAGCCGGTGTCCATGGCGACGCGCGCATTGGGCATCACCTCGCAGACCAGCGCCCCGAGGTCGATACGCCCGCGGCGAGCCGCAACGCGCGCCCCCATCTGCAACTCGCCGAGGCGCGCGATGGCGTCGTCGAGCGCGTCGAGGTTGGTCTCGACGGCCGGTGCTTCGTGGATTTGCACGCTCGCGGCGGGCGGCGGAGGTTGGGTCAGCTGCTGCACACCCTCGCGCAGCGCCCGGGCGGCGCCCCGCGCTTCTTGTGCCAGCAACCAACCGAGCTCCTGACGAGTGAGGCGTTCTTGAGACACGGCGAACCCGCATCATGGCACGCTCCGGCGCGCCTGACCACGGCCGGATCGGCCGTTCGGCCGGGGCGCGTCGCGAGGGCAGAGACGCGCTAACATGCGCCGCCATGGTAGCGAGGCAGCCCTTGGTCTGGGCCGCGGTGGTCGCGGCGCTCGCCGCCGGAGCGTGCGGCTCCGACGTGCCGAGCCCCTTCGTGTCCGACGCGGGGGCGGACGCGGGCGCCGACGCCGACGCGGGCGCCGACGCCGACTCTGGCGATCCCTCACTGGGGCCGCCTTGCAAGGACGACCCTCAATGCAACGACGGCATCGACTGCACCTTCGACGCCTGTGATCAGAGCATTGGCCGCTGTAGATACACCGCTGACGACTCGAAGTGCCAAGACGGAGTCTTCTGTGACGGGCTCGAGGTATGCGAGCCCAAGCTGGGCTGTCGCGAAGGCACGGCCGTCGCATGTGACGACGGCTCCACCTGCACCATCGACACTTGCATCGAGTCCACCAAGTCGTGCACCAACGAGAAGCGCGACGCCGACGGCGATGGCGATCCGGACTGGAGTTGCGGTGGCGGCGACTGCAACGACGTGAACCCCGCCATCTCCAGCAAGCAGGTCGAGATCTGCGGCAACGGCGTGGACGACGACTGCGACAAACTCAGCGATGAGCCCGAGTGCAGCGCCCCGAAGTACGACAAGTGCGCCGACGCCCTCGAGATCGACAAGTCCGGGAAGTACGTGGTGTCGCTTGCCGCAGCCGCGAGCGACTACGGCGCGAGTTGCGCGCCCGCCGGCGGTACCTCCAAAGACGTCGTCGTCGCCATCGTAGTTCCACCGGGACCCCCACAGGACGTCGACATTTCGGCGAGCGTGAACGGTGGCGAGATCGCCCTCGCGGGCCTCACTCAGTGCGGCGTGGCGGGCAGCGAGACCGCGTGCGCCAAGGGCTACGAAATGCCCAAGGGCGGCCTGCGCGCGCGCATCCGGCTGCGAAGCCTGGCCCCGGGCGCGTACCCGGTCTACGTGATGGGCGCCGGCGCCACCGACGTCTCGCTCCTGGTGGCGTATCTGCCGGCCAGCGCCGCGCCGGCCAACGAGACCTGCGGCACTGCGGCCCCGATCGTGCCGGGCGTCGCGCTGCAAGTCGGCGTGATCGACGCCCAGGAAGACCTCACGAGCGACTGCGCCGCGCCCTTGGGCGAGCTCACCTACGAAGTCACTCTGAGCGAGCCCAAGGACGTCCACGTCTGGGCGACGTCCACCGACGGCGCCGGCAAACCCGCGCTCTCGCTCTGGAAGCCCGACTGCACGGACGCCAAGCAGGAGCTCGGCTGCAATGTCGCGACCGCGGGCCACCTCTTCGAGCGCGGGCTGGCAGCCGGCAAATACGTGGTGGCGCTCTCGGCGACCGCGCCCACTGACATCGATCTGCTGGTGGAACTCCACCCGCCGACGGCGGAGCCTGCCGACGAGACCTGCGCTTCCGGCGCGGTGCTGACCGCCAACACGAGCATCGACGTGCCGCTCACGGGGCACACCGACGACGTGAACTCGGGTTGCGTCGCCGGAGCAGTGGACGCGGCCTACACCCTGAACTTGGGCGCGCCGAGCGACGTGCTGCTGGTCGGTCGCATCTCGGACAACGATCAAGGCGGCGTCTCCTTGGTGCAGGCAGCTTGCGCCGCGCCCTCCGATTTGATCGCCTGCGGCGTGTCCACGCAGACTCCGGTCCGCGCGCGCGCGCACAAGGTCCAGCCCGGCAGCTATCGCGTGGTGATGGAGACCACCAACGCGGCGCCGACGAACCTGAGCGCGTTCACACGCCCGGCGACGCCACCGATCTTGGTGCCCTTCGCCGACACCTGCGCTACCGCGGTGAAGATCCCCTCCGCGGGCGCCTTCTTTCAGGGCAACACCGCCAACGCCAACGCCAACTACGACGGCGGCTGCGATCTCGGCAGCCAGGGGCCCGGCGGTGCGCCCGAACAGATGTTGAAGCTGGAGCTGCTGACCAAGAAGCGCGTGATCCTGGACATGAAGGGCAGCGCCTACAGCACTCTTCTGGTCGTGCGCCGCGCCACCGGGTGCCCCGGTCCCGAGGTCGCCAAGGCCTGCGCCGCGGGCTACTTCACGGATCGAAGCTTCCTCGACCTCACCCTCGAAGCGGGCAGCTACTGGGTGCAAGTCGACGGCTACGCTGGCTATTTTGGCCAGTGGTTCTTGGATGCCTTCATAGTCGATCCCTGATCGCGTTCTGACTTATGCTGCTCGGCGCATGGTCAGGCGGGGCTTCTGCATCTCATTGGCGCTGACGGGGCTGGTCGTCTCGTCAGCCGGGGTTGCCACCGCCCGGCCCTTGCGCCCCGCGCCCGCGCGCGCGACCAGCATTGCGCCGCGCAGCGTGCGCTCGGAGAGTTTGAGCTTTGCGGAGCAGACCCGCCTCGTGGCTGGCGACACCGTCGCGCGGCCAATGGTGCTCACGACGGGCCAAGGGCGTTACGTGGGCGGTCTCGCCTACCAGGTCGTCCGGGCGTCGCCGGCGGAGGTGTTGGCCGCGCTGGGCAACGCCGCGGAGTTGCCGCTCATGCTGCCGCGCACCAAAGCCGCGCGGCTCGTCGACGTCACGCGCCGAGGCGCGCGTGTCGAGCTGACCTCGGGCACTTCGCTGGTGGAGACCACGTACACCGTGGTGCTCAAGCGCGCGACGGCGACCGAGGTCCGCTTCCGGCTCGATCCGAGCCGACCCCACGGCATCCGCGATCTCTGGGGCTACGTCCGGGTAAAGCCCCTGGGCAAGGGCCAGACCCTGGTCACCATGGCGGTGGCCCTCGATGTCGGCCCCGGCCTGGTTCGCGCGCTCTTCGAGGACAAGATCCAGCGGGTGATTCTCGACACACCGCGGCGGATCCGCGACTACCTCGAGCCCAAGGCGCTGGCCCGAAGCGACTCCCCGACAGCAGCTCCCCGGATGTGAGCAACCGGATCTTTGTCATCTCGGTCCGGCTGCGGTTATAGAAGAGCGCTGGCATGCTGGCGCGCGTCGCAGTCATTTCCCTCAACACCTACCGCGAGGCCGTTCGCGCCAGGGTCTTGCACGGGCTGTTCGGTCTCGCCATCGGCACCGGCGCCTACGCGCTGGTCGTGGGGCAGTTCGCGCTGCGTGACACGCTGCGAGTAGTCAGCGACCTTGGGGCGGCGTCGATTTCGCTCTACGCCATCGTGGTCGCCATCGTGCTCGGGGCGACCAGCCTGCACCGCGAGTTGGAGCACAAGACAGTGTTCCCGATCTTGGCGCGGCCGATCCGGCGCTGGGAGTATCTGGTCGGCAAGTACCTGGGGACCCTGCTCACGCTGGCGGTCTTCGTAGCGGCAAACGCCGGCGCGCTGCTGCTGGCGCTCGGCGCGCTCTCCGGAGCCAATCTGTGGGTGGTGCTCGGCTCGGGTCTCGGCAGCGCGGCCCTGGCAGCCGTGGTCGCCATCAAACGGCCGAGGCTCGGGATCTACGTGCCCATGGCGTGGGCAGCGGCCATGGTCATTGCCGGCTGGCTCCTGGCGAGCGGGGCCATCGACGACCGGCGGGTGATCGTGGGCGCCGCGAGCCTCACCGTCTGCGAGGTCGCCATCGTGGCGGCCATCGCCACGCTGTTTTCGTCATTCTCGTCGCCCTTCCTCACCGCCATCTTCACTTTCGGCGTGTTCATCGTCGGGCGCTCGGCCGACACGCTGGCGCGCTTGCCGCATCGCGTGTTCGGGAAGGGCATCCAGACCGCCGGCGAGCTGATGAGCCGGGTGGTGCCCAACTTGATGGTGTATGTGCCCCCGCGCTCGTTGCTCACCGGTGAAGCAGCGGGAGTAGCGCTGAGTGAGTACGTAGCGTGGGCCGCGCTGTCTTCCCTGGCGTGGGCCGCGGGCCTCTTGGCCTTCGCGAGCTTGGTGTTTCGTCGGCGCGATTTCCTATGACCACCGCCAAGATCCTCCGGAGCGTCGCAGTTGGGCTCCTGTTGGTGGTGCTCGGGGTCGCGGCGCTCACGGCCCGCGCCGTGCGCGAAGGCGAGCGGCAGATGCGCGAGAGCGACGCCGCTTTCAACCGCGCAGATTTGACCAGCGCCGTGCTGCACGCCCGCGCCGCCGCTGTGATGTACGCGCCGGGTGCGCCGCACGTGCGACGGGGCTACGAGCGCCTGCTGGCCATCGCGGTCGGGGCAGAGGCCGCGGGACAGAAGCGCACGGCGGAGTCGGCGTGGCGGTCGGTGCGGGGCGCGGCCCTCGAGACCCGACACGTCTGGGTACCCCACCGCGCAGAGCTCGCGCGGGCGGACGAAAACCTCGCGCGCCTCGCCCGGGCTGCGGAGGGGTCCGAAGTGGGCGACCCGCAGCTGGCGGTGGCACGTGCCAAGGCCGAGCTCGCGCGCGATGACGCGCCGGGCACCCTGTTCTTGGGTGTGTTGGTGCTCGGCTTCGCGCTGGCCCTCGGCGGCCTCGGGCTGGTGGGCTTCTCGGGAGTCACGCCCCAGGGCCGGCTTTCCCTCGGCCGCGCCAAGCTCGGCGTGGCGCTCTCGCTCTTCGGGGCGGTGATGTGGACCTACGCGGTGTACAGGGCGTGATGGACGATCGACTCCAGCGCGCCATCGATCGCTTCACCGAGCACCTGGTCGGGCAACGCCGCTCGTCGCGCCACACCGTCTCGGCCTACCGCAGCGATCTCGATCAACTCGCGACCTTCGTTCGAAGCCGCAGCGAGGGGGCGCTGAGCCCGAAGGACATCGACAAGTTGACGTTGCGCGCCTGGCTCGGCGAGCTCAGCCGATCGCGGTCGGCCGGGACCATCGCCAGGAAGCTGGCGAGCGTGCGCGCGTTCTTCCGCCACCTCGCCCGCGAGGGCGAGGTCAGCGAGAACCCGGCGGAGCTGTTGGCGACCCCGAAAGTGCGTCGTAAGCTGCCGGCGTTCCTCTCGGTGGACGCCGCGGCACAGGTCATGGACGCGCCGCAGCCCAACTCGCGGACGAACCCGAGCGAAGAGGCACGCGATCGCCTGATGCTCGAGCTCTTGTACGGATCCGGCGTGCGCGTGAGCGAGCTCGCGGGGCTGGATCTGCAGAGCTTTTCGCTCGAGCAGAACGAGCTCCGGGTGCTCGGCAAGGGCGACAAAGAGCGCATCGTGCCCATTGGCAGTCGGGCCCGCGCCGCCTTTGATAACTACCTGCCCTTGCGTGCCGCGCTGAAGCACCCGAAGTCCGCCCAGCAAGATCCCCGCGCACTCCTCCTGACCCGCCGCGGGACCCGACTCGGGGTGAGGCGCGTCCAGATCCTGGTTCAACGCTACGGGGCGCTGGGCGCGGGACGACCGGACTTGCATCCGCACGCGCTCCGGCACACATGCGCGACGCACATGCTCGAAGGAGGCGCCGACTTGCGCGCGATTCAGGAGATGCTGGGCCACAGCAGCCTCTCGACCACCCAACGTTACACCCACGTGTCGCTCGAGCAGCTCCTGGGCGTCTACGACCGGGCCCACCCCCTGGCCAAGAAGGCCCGGCGCGGTGGCTGAGCTCCGGGAAGTCGTGCACCGCGTGGCGGCGAGCGCTGCTGGCGCCGTGCTCGCGAGCTTCGGCGCTGCGCTCCTCGAGGCGCGCTGGGTCCAGGGCTCGCAGACCGAGCCGCCGGCCTTCGGCGCGCTGACCCTGGCGGCTTCGGGCCTCGCCTGGCCCGTCGCGCTGTTGGTTGGAATTGGCGTCGCGTGCGGATCGTTGTTCTTGCATCCCGAGGCGGCGCCCTCGGCACGCCGGATGGTGCGCGCCCTCGAGTCGGAGTCGAGTGAGCGGGCCTTCGTCTGCCTGCTCGCGCCCCTGGCAGTGGTGGCGTGGCTGATCGTCGCTGCGCGACTCGGCCTGGGATTTCTGGCCTCACCGCTGGGGCCGAAACCGTCGGCGGCGGCGGGGGTCCTGGGCAGCGCGCTGGCAGCGCTCGGGATCTTCGCGTTGGTGCTGGGGGCGGCGCGCTTGCTTTCATCCAGCATCGCCCGCGGGCCGCGGCCTGCGCTTGCCCTCGCTGTCGGTGTCGCGCTCGGCGTGGGCGCATTCGCCGCCGCGGTCGCAACCGGAACCACCAGCGGCGCCGGCGGCACGCTGGCGATCTTCGGGGTGCTCAAGCGCGAGGAGCTCGATCTTCGCGCGCCGGGGCTGCTCGCGGCGATGGCCCTCGGCGCGTACCTGCTGCCTGCGGCGCTCCGACGTGCGCCGAGCTGGGCGCTGTCGGCGTTTGCGATCTTGCCGGTGCTGCTCTTCGTGCGGGCTGCGGGCCCGGGTCTGGCCGAGCGCCGCGTCGCCCTGGCCGCGGAGCGCTCGATGCCCCTCGGAAAGCTGGTGGTCGGCCGGCTGCGCAAGGCGAGCGACGCAGATCGGGACGGATTTTCCGCGCGCTTCGGCGGCGGCGATTGTGACGACGCGAATCCCGCGATCAACCCGGGCGCCGACGACGCCCCCGGCAATGGCATCGACGAAGACTGCTCTGGACGCGACGCCGAGCTGGCCCAGATCGAGAAAGCCGCGCCGGTGGCGCCCAAGAGCGTGCGCGAGGCGGCGCTGGCCAAGATCCCTGAAAAGCCCAACGTGGTGCTGATCAGCATCGACACGCTGCGCTGGGACCTCGGCTACATGGGCAATGCGCGCGCGGTCTCGCCCAAGATCGACGCGCTGGCGGCCCGGAGCGTGGTGTTCGAGAAGGCCTACGCGCTCGCTTCTTACACCAGCAAGAGCCTCGCCCCGGCGCTGATCGGCAAGTACCCGAACGAGACCCACCGCGGCTGGGCGCACTTCAATCTCTTCGGCAAGGCCGACACCTTCGTCGCCGAGCGCCTCCAGCGGGCGGGCGTGCACACCCTGAGCGTCCAGGGCTACTGGTACTTCTTCCAAGAAGGGGCGGGGTTCGAGCGCGGTTTCGACGTGATCGACCGCTCCGCCGCGCCGAAGAGCATTCAGGTCGAAGGCGATCGCAGCTTCAACTCCGAGAAGATCTCCGACGCTGCCATCGCGCTCCTGGCCAAGCCCGAGACCACCGACAAACCCTTCTTCATGTGGGCGCACTACGTCGACCCGCACGCCGAGTACGTGAAGCACGAGGGCTTCGACTTCGGCGGTACCGGCCGCGACCTCTACGACAGCGAGGTCGCCTACGTCGATCACCATGTTGGCCGCGTGCTCGAAGCCATCGACAAGAGCCCGCTGAAGGATCGCACGATCGTCATGGTCACTAGCGACCATGGCGAGGCGTTTGGAGAGCACGGCATGGTGCGCCACGGCTTCGAGCTGTGGGAAGAGCTGATCCGGGTGCCACTGATCGTGCACGTCCCGGGAGTTTCACCGCGCAAGGTGGCTGTCCGCCGCGGAGCCATCGATCTGGTTCCAACTGTGTTGGACCTGTTTCGCCTACCGATGCCCCAGGGCGACGGAACCGATTTCGTGAGCGGCACGTCGTTGCTGCTCGACCTGGTCCAGCCGGAGGGTCACCAGCCCCGAGAACGCATCGTTTTTTCGCATATGACGGCGGGTCCGAACAACGCCGACCGTCAGGCCTTCATCGACGGCAACCTCAAGCTCATCACCAGCGACGGTCGGCCCATGGGGCTCTTCGATCTGGAGCAGGATCCCGCCGAGAAGAAGGATCTGCTCGACGACGCCGCCCTGAAAGAGAAGGTCATGGGCCGCTACCGGGCGTTCTTCAAAGAGCTGCGCGAAGTCAGGGTGAAGCCGCGCTGAATCCATCGAGCCCTTCCGGGCTCTCACCCCGTGGAGGAAACCATGCAGAGCGAAACCAAGGTGGCGGAGTTCGACCTGACGATCGAGCAAGTCGCGGGCTACGAGCTGCGCACGCGCTTCGACAAAGAGCAGTACGCCGAGCTGATGCTCGACGAGCCGGCGCCCTTGTCGGGGGACGCCGCGCCGAACGCAGCGCGCATCTTGGCGGCGTCCATTGGCGGCTGCCTCGCCGCCAGCTTGGTGTTCTGCATGTCGCGGGCCGGCACGCCCCTCGAGTCGATTCGAGCGGCCGTCCACGTCGAGCTCGTGCGCAACGCCGAACGCCGACTGCGGATCGGCCACGTTGCCGTGAAGCTAATGCCCCAGCTCGGGGCGAGCCAGGAGAAGCTCGCAAAGTGCCTGGAGAGCTTCGAGGACTTCTGCGTGGTGACCCAGAGCGTTCGGCAGGGGCTGGACGTGCGGGTGTCGGTCGAGCCGAGCTGAGCGCGGATCACGTCCGCGGAGGCGCCGCTAGCTGCAAGCAAAGGCTCGGTGTTTCCCGAGCCGCCGCTACGATCCCTCGGCCCCGACGAACTCTTCCACGAAGCGGGACGCGGGGCTCGCGGCGAGTTCGTCCCAGGTCCCGGTCTGGGTGAGCTTCCCGCTCTCCAACACCGCGATGCGCAGGCCCAGCTCTCTGGCGTCGGCGGCGTCGTGGGTCACCAGCAAGGTCGGCAGGGCGAGGCGTTTCAGGTACTCTCGGAGGAAGCGTCGCACCTCGCGGCGCGAGTGAACGTCGAGGGCGGCCAGGGGCTCGTCGAGCAACAGCGCGCGGGGGCCGGCCGACAGTGCGCGCGCCAGGGCCACCCGCTGACGCTCACCGCCGGACAGCGCGTCAGTCCTGCGGTCGCCGAGCGTCTCGAGCTCGAGCTCCTCGAGGACCCCTCGGGCGCGCTGGGCACGCGTGCTTCGGGCGAGTCTGGGCTCGGCGCTGCCCAGCGCGAATTCGACATTCTGAAGCACGGTCAGGTGCGGGAAGAGCGCGTAGTCTTGGGGCAGGTAGCCGAGTCGCCGGGCCTCCAGAGGCACGTGCACGCCCGCTTCCGTGTCCAGGAGCAACGACTCTCCCACCGACACGCGCCCGCGCTCTGCCGGCAGCGCGCCGAGTAGCAGCGAGAGCAAGCTGGTCTTGCCGGCGCCATTTGGGCCGATCACGACCAACGTGCCCGGGCCCGTGTCGATCTCCAGCTCGAGCCGCAACGATCCGACCGTGGCGACGAGCTTTGCCGAAAGACTCACGCCGCGGCCTCCTGACGGCGCAAGACAGCCCGAACGAAGAGCAGGAGCGCGAAGGCCACGACCACCAGCACCACCGACAGCGCACGAGCTGTGGCGAGGTCCGACTCCAGCGCGGTGTAGATGGCGAGCGGCAGCGTCTGAGTGCGTCCCTGGAGGTTGCCCGCGAACATCAGGGTGGCGCCGAATTCGCCCAGCGAGCGAGCCCAGCTCATGGCGGCTCCGGCAAAGAGCCCGGGAGCGGCTAGTGGCAGGGCAACTCGAAGGAGATCCGGAGCGGCGTGGCGCCGAAGGTCTGCGCCACGAGCAGGAGCTTGGGATCGATGCGCCGAAACGCGCTCACGGCCGCTTGCACGAAGAAGGGCGCGGAGACGAATACCTCCGCCATGACCACCGCTGCCGTGGTGAAGGTCACCGACCAGCCCTCCGGGTACAGCCACCCCGCGAGGAGGCCGCGGCGACCGAAGGCCAAGAGCAGCGCCACGCCCGCCACCGCCGGCGGTACCACGATCGGCAACTCGATCGCCGTCTCGATGGCGCGAGCCCAACCGCTCTGCGTTCGGGCCAGGGACCACGCCAGGGGTGTGCCGAATGCCACCACGACGAACAGGCTCAGCGAGGTGGTCAGCAGGCTCAAGCGAAGCGCCGGCCAGACCAAGGGATTCGCGAGGCCGCCGCGGAGCTCGGAGGTCGTGCTGCCGAGCACGAGGGCCGCCAGGGGCACCACCAAGAACGCCACGAGCACGCCGCCGAAGACGGCCAAGACGAGCCGCTCGGCCTGCAATCGCCCCGGGGTCATGGCGCTACGAAGCCGGCCCGCCGAAGCGCGCGCTGTCCGTCGGGCGAGAGCACGAAGTCGACGAAGGCGCGGGCCGCGACCGGGCTCTTGGCTTGGGTCGTCACGGCGATGGGGTATTCGGCCACCACGTTGAGGTCGGCAGGGATGGTCACGATGCTCAGACTGTCCACTGCGGACATCGCATCGGTGCGGTAGACGATGCCGGCCTGCGCTTCGCCGAGGCTCACCTTGGCCAGCACCTGTCGCACGTTGAGCTCACGGGAGACGATCCTGGCCTCGACCCGGGCGCGGAAGTCAGCGCCGAAGCGCGCGCTCGCGCTGTCCAGGATCTGCAGTGTGTAGCGGCCGATCGGCACCTCGGTCGCGCCGATCACGATGCGCTTGGCGTGGGGCAGATCCGACAGGCCCCGGATGGTGGCGGCGCTCTCCTTGGCAACGACCAACACCGGCTCGTTCTTGGCGAAGACCACCGGCGCCGAAGCGCGCGACGCACGCACGAGCTCGTCCATGTGGCGGGTATCCGCGGAGGCGAACACATCGGCGGCTGCTCCGTGCTCGATCTGGGTGCGGAGCTGCTGCGTGCCCCCGAAGTTGAACGTCACCTTCGTGCCGGGCCGGACCCGCTCGAAATCGCGGGCCAGCGCGCCGAAGGCGTCGCGGAGCGAGGCCGCGGCGAAGACCACGACCTGCTCGTCGCGGGCCGCCTCGGGGCGCGCGCACGCGTTCAGGCAGATGCAGAGCAAGACCACGAGCGAATGCAGGAGCCGCAAGGCGTCAGACAGTCCCCCCACGACGCGGTCGCGACCCCCGCGGCCACGGCGCTCGCTGCGCCGGTCCGGCCAGGCCTGCCGGTGCGCACCGATCCAGTCCGGGGGCATCAGCATGACAAGAATGCCTTACGACATGTAGCGCAAACTTGTCAATCTGAGGGCCTCGGCGGGGCTGCGCTCTGCTTGCCCTCCCGGATGTCGGCGAGCACACCCCGGAGGAAGGGCAGCCCGCGGGCGACCAGCGCCAGCGCGCTCGCCGCCTGCCACACCACGCTGAAGGCCAAGATGCGTTCGGCGGGGGCCCAGGGGCTGAGCAAGAGCCACGCGCCCTGAACCGCGCCGAAGCCGGCGACGTTGATCGGCAGCGATCCGACCACCAGGATCACGGGCAGGTACGACAGCATCACGGCGAGGGGCATGTCCATGCCGAACCAACGCGCCGCGAGCCACGTCGCGGTGGTGGTGGTCGCGTGTTGACCCACTCGGATGCCCAGCTGAGCGAGGCCGCGAGCGCGCCCGACCTTGACCCAGATCTGGAGAAAGCCGAAGCGCTCCGAGCGCGTGGCGGGCAGGAATACCACCGCGGCGATGACGGCCAGCGCGACGCCGAGCACCAAGGGGAACACCGCGCTGGGAACGTCCGGGCGCCCGATGCCGATGACGAGCGCCGCGTAGAGGCAGACCGAGCCGAGTTCTGCGAGGATGATGTAGAAGATCAGTCCGCCGGCTTGGCCCAAGTTCAGTCGCGTGCGTCGCGCCATCCACGTCGCGTAGACGCCTTGGCCGAGCGCGTAGTGCACGATGTGCAGCACCACGGCGGCGGCCTTGCCCTTGGCGACGGCGAGGTAGCTCGGGGTCAGATCCTCCGCCAAGAGGCCCCGGAGCACCGTGCGATCGGCCGCGGCCACCCAGGCCAGTGACGCGACGTAGGTCACGAAGGCCAGCGGGATCAGGGGCAGCCACTCGCCCTTGGCCATCTCGGCGCGGATGGCGGTGATCGAGTACTGGCGGCTGATGAAGACGATGACCAAGGCCGCAATGGCGTAGGGAGCCAGCCACGACAGCCAGGTCTTCAATCCCCGACTCGGAGGGGCGGCAGGCGCGGCGGCGTCGTCGTCGGAAATCAGAACTCTCCGGCGAAGGCGTCGGCTTGGGCCAAGAGCCCGGGCAGTCCACCGGTATGCACGAACAAGACGCGCTTCGGTTTCGACTCGAGTCGCGCCAGCGCGAACATCGCTTTGCCGGTGTAGACAGGATCGAGCAAGAGCCCGGTGCGCCGAGCAACTTCGACGATGAAGCGACGCTGCTCATCGCTCGCCACGCCGTAGCCCGGCCCCTTGAAGCGATCGACCACGCAGAGCTTGGCCATGCGGTCCAGCTCCGGCGCCAGACCTTGCGCTTGGATGGCGATGCGCCCGACGACGCGCTCGAAATAGGGCGCGTCGTCGCATACAGCCATGGCGTGGGCCTGGGGCGCGACGTCCCACTCGGCGGCGCCGAGCACGACGCCGGCAGCGGTGCCGCCGGAACCGCAGGCAAACACCACGCTGTCGAAGGCGCGGGGGCCGCCCCCGAGGCCGAGATCGAGCTGCTCGCGGACCTCCCGCATGGCGTCGACGTAGCCGAGGGAGCCGAGCGCATTCGAGCCTCCCTCGGGGATCACGTAGGCACGTTGCCCTCGGGCTGCGAGATCGTCGGCTGCGCGGGCCATGACCAGAGTTCGCTGCCGGTAGTCCTCGGGCGAAATCAGGCGGACCTCGGCGCCGACCATGCGGTCGAGTAGCAGGTTGCCCGTCGGCGGGGGCATCAGGTCGGGGGTCGCGGAGCGCAGCAGCAAACACGACGACAGGCCGAGGCGGGCCGCGACGATGGCCGTGGCGCGGGCGTGGTTCGATTGCACTCCGCCGCAGGTCACGATCACGGTGGCGCGGGCCGCCATCGCGTCGGCCATCAGGTACTCGAGCTTGCGCAGCTTGTTGCCGGCCTCCGCGCCGCCGGTCATGTCGTCGCGCTTGACCCAGACGCTGGTGCCGACCAGGGCGTCAAGGGCGTCGGAACGCCAGAGCGGGGTGGGCAGATGGCAGAGCGCGATCTTGTCGCGCATCAACCCACCGTGACGAGCTTGGCGCCGCTCTCGACCGCGTCGCCCGGTTGAACGTGGACCTTCTCCACAACGCCGGCCCGCGGAGCGCTGAGCTCGTTCTCCATCTTCATTGCCTCGACCACCGCTACTGGAGCACCCGCCGCGACCTCGTCGCCCTCGGCGACCAGGACCTTGATCACCTTGCCTGGCATGGGGGACAGCACGGTGCCGTCGCCCTCCTGGGCCGTTCGGCTGCGCGCGCTACCCGCCGCGCGCATGCGCGCGCTCTCGACGGTGGCCCGAGCTCGCCGCCCGCTCACCCACGCGCCAACGTCTGGCAGCTGGCCCTCGAGCACGACATCGAAGACTCGGTCGCCGACCTGAAGCGTCCGGGCGCTGCCAGCGCGCGACCAACGCGCGGGCAAGACCTGCCCACTCGACGGATCGGCGTCGGCAGAATCCAGCAGGCGGACCTCGTGGCGGCCGTCCGGGAGCTCGGTGACGTCGACCACGTGCTCCACGCCGTCGAGGGTGACGAAGTAGCGCATCGGCGGCGGAACCTAGCGCACCGGTCGAAGGGCCGCGACAGAAAATGCTGCGCCCGGCGGGTGGGCGCGCGGGCTCGCACTGGCGGGGGCATGAGTGCATCATCGGGCATGCCATGAAGGTCCGCGTCGATGTCGGAGGGGCCCCCGGGGAGGTCGAGCTGGTGGAGCGCAAGGGGCTCGGTCACCCTGACACCATCTGCGACGCGCTGGCCGAAGAGCTGTCGCGCGGGCTGTGCCGCTTCTACCTGGAGCGATTCGGGGTGATCCTCCACCACAACGTCGACAAGGCGCTGCTCGTGGGCGGGCTGGCCCGGCCACGCTTTGGCGGAGGTGAGGTGATCGAGCCCATCGAGATCCATTTGGCAGGCCGGGCGGTCACGCGAGTGGGCGACGAGCTCGTCCCCATCGACGACATTGCTGAGCGTGCCGCCACCGAGTGGCTGAGCAAAAACCTACGCGGGCTCGACCGGGAGCGACACGTTCGCATTCACACCCACGTCCGCGCTGGTTCGGTGGATCTGTCAGCGCTCTTTCAGCGTCGCGGCCCCTCGCCCGCGGTGCTCGCCAACGATACCTCCATCGGCGTCGGCTTCGCGCCCTTGTCGCGGCTCGAGTCCCTGGTGCTCTCGGTCGAACGCGAGCTGAACGCCCCCAGCTTTCGAGACGCGAATCCGGCGGGCGGTGAAGACGTAAAAGTGATGGGTCGGCGCGACGGATCTGCGGCCGCGCTGACCGTCGCGCGGGCCTTCGTCGATCGCCACCTGCCTGATCTCGACGCGTATCTGCAGGCCAAGCGCGCCGTCGAAGCCCGCGTTCGTGAGCTCGCCGAACCAACGCTCGGCGACGTGGGCGTGGTGGTCAACGCCAGCGACGACGCCGCGGCCGGCAGCGTCTACCTCACGGTCACGGGGCTCTCGGCCGAAGCCGGCGACGACGGCCAAGTCGGTCGCGGCAACCGCGTGAACGGTCTGATCACTCCCTGCCGCCCCATGAGCCTGGAAGCGGCCGCCGGCAAGAACCCGGTGAGCCACGTGGGCAAGCTCTACAACCTGTTGGCGAACGAAGCGGCGCGCGCGCTCTGCGCGGAGTTGCCGGGGGTGCGCGGCGCCGAGGTCTATTTGCTGAGCTGCATCGGTCGCCCCATCGACCAGCCGGATCTCGCCCAAGTGAGGCTCTGGCTGGACGATCCGGCGGAATCTCGGCCGCCTGGGCCCGCAAGCAAGAGAAGTGCTCGGTGATGCGCTCGCGCATCTGCCGGGGCTCTTGCCGCGGCTGCTCCGCGGTGACATCGAGGTGTACTGATCATGAGCGCGCCGAGGCCGTGTCATCTCGGGCTGGACTGGGCTGAGCCCGACTGGGCGGCGCTCCGCCGCGAGCTTCGATGTCTGCTCGTGCGCTGCCGCTAGGTTCGAAGTATTGACGAAGGTCATGTTCTAGCGAATGCTCGGGGTCTTGGAGGCGGTGATTCTCATGAAACTTCGTTCATTCATGTTCCTTGGTTTGGTGGCTGGGCTCTCGCTGACCGCGTGCGGTGAAGATGACGACGGCGGCGGCAGCGGCGGCAGCTCGACTGGCGGCAAGGGCGGCACGGGCGGCTCCGGCGGTGGCACGGGCGGCAGCGCGACGGGCGGCATGGCCGGCATGGGCGGCACGGCCGGCATGGGCGGCATGGCCGGCAGCGGCGGCGGGACCGCGGGCTCCGGCGGCATGGCCGGCGCGGGCGGCTCTGGCACCGGCGGCTCTGGCACCGGCGGCTCTGGCACCGGCGGCTCTGGCACCGGCGGCTCTGGCACCGGCGGCTCTGGCACCGGCGGCTCTGGCACCGGCGGCTCTGGTGGCAACATGACCCCGGAGGCCTTCTGCGCGAGCTACGAGACCAAGTGTGGTTTCGGTACGGCCGAGCACTACAAGTCGAGCGCTGAGTGCAAGCAGAAGTACGGCGCCTTCGCCGACAAGCGAAAGGCGTGTGCCAACGATCACCTCGGGATGGCAGACTCGATGAAGTCCGTTCACTGCACCCACGCCGCGGGCGCGGCGCCCTGCAACTGATCGGCGGATTGAGCGCGGCGCAGGGCTTCTATGCTCTGCGCCGTGTTTCATTTTGTCGCCACGCACTTGAGGCGGCGACCGCGTTCGACCTTCTCGCCCCAGCCGATTCCGTTGAGCGCCGTCATCAGCGCGCGTGACGCCGCTGGGCAGTGCGCAGCGACGAAGTCGCTGAAGCGCGAGCGTTGAGCACTCCGAACGACCCGGACCACCGGCCTCGATTCGAGTTCGACCGGACGCACGCTCGCCAGGATCTCCTCGAGATGCTGGTCGCGACTGGGGCCCGAGACGGCAACCACGTGCACGAAGGGCGCGGCGTCCAAGACCGCGACCAGGTGTCGGGGGTCGTCCCCGAAGGTGCCGATGAGCGCACGCTGCCCGGCGATCTCGCGGCTCAGGTAGGGCGCCGCGCGCAGGCTCCGACGGCTGGCTTCGCGCAGGAGCCGGCCGCGAAACTGCACGATGGAGATCTCGGAATCCAGGGCTTTCGCCCTGAGCGCATCGCCCGAAACGGCCGCCGAGAAGCCCGGCGGGAGCGCGAAGCTGAGCCCTGCGGTGGATCGGAAGCGGCCGGACTCGATCGCGGCGCGAGCCCCGCCCAGCGCGAGCCCGTCGATGGCGTCGAGGTAGCGATCGCGGCCGAGCTCGCCGCCCGCAGATCCGGCGGCGAGGGCGACGCGTGCCAGCCGCGCACGCCGCTGAGGGTGCGGGTCGTCCTCGTCGTGCGCGTCGTCACAGTCGTCGCGGGCGAGCTCCTGCTGGCATCGGAGGGCCGCCGCGCGGTGCAGGGCCGCCAACGCGCTGCCGACGGCCCGCGGATCGTACCCGGCCTGCGCCACGTAGCGGACGGCGAGGGAGTCGGCTTGGCGCTCCTCGTCGGCGTCGATCTGCGCGCTCCGGCTCGGCCCGTCCTCGAGGTGCGCGGGCAGGGAGGTCTTCTCCAGATCCGTGTGCCTCATCACCAGGTGCGCGAGCTCGTGGGCGATCACCGCGGCCAGCTCGGCCTCCGAGTTCAGGTGCGCGAGCGCGCCCCGGGACACGAGCAAGGTGCCACCGGGCAGGGCGTTCGCCGCCGGATCCGGGTCGTCGGTGAGCTGGAGCTGCCAGTGGACATGGTGGCCGCTGGCTCGGACCACCCGCGCCGCGACTTCGGTCGCGTAGCGCCTCAGCTTCGGCGCTTTCAGGGCTCGGTGGCTGCCCATCAGAAGATCTGAGAGCAGCTCGGCGGCAGCGTGGTCGGCGCTGGTCGCGCCGGTCGCGCTGGTCGCCGCGGGCGGCGAACCCGCCGGGCGAGCGCAGGCCACCGCCAGTAGGGTCGCCACCAGCGCGACGCGCGTCACGGAGCGTCCTCCTCGATCACCAGGCGCAAGTTCACGGTGTGCGATGGATTGTCGAGCTCGGTCTGCGGAGTGACGCGCGCGGTGAAGCCCAGCGACCGGTGGTGAGCGACGACGCGATCCAGCCCGGCGCTGACCTCGCTGCGAGAGAAGACGCGCCCGGCGGGTACCGCGAACAGCTCGTGGTATCGCTGCTCGGTGGCCCGGAGCTTTCCCGAGAAGCTCACCCGGTCCAGGCGATAGATGGCGCCTTCGTGGATCGGGATCACGACCCGCAGCCCTCCGCGGTCCGGCGAGGCCGCGGGCTCGCTGACGGCGCTCTCCAGGTAGCCGTGATCGTAGTAGAGCGCCTGGATGCGGAGGCGATCGGGGCCGAAGAGATCGGCGCGGAAGGGCGCTCCGATCCGGTTCGCCATCCGGTCGTGGTCGTCGATCAGCGCCAAGATCTCCCGGGCCAAGACCTGGGTGTTGCCCTGGGGCACGATGGCCGAGATCAATCGCCGCGGTCCGGGCTCGATCACGAAGCACACGTCCACGCGTTCGCCCGAGCGTCGCTCGCGGGTGAGCACGCGCGCATCGACGTGTCCGCTCTCGATCAGGTGGTCCTCGAGATCGCGCGCGGCGCGGTGCACCCGCGCCGGATCGTGGAGCTCCCCGCTGGCGAGCGGCACGTGGCGCCCCACCGGCAGCGGCTGACCCGAGCGATGCTCGACGCGGCCGACCAACCTGCGTTCGGTGAGGGAGTAGAGCAGTACTGCGCCGTCCTGCTCCGTCGAAGCGACCACCTGAGCGAAGGTCTCGAGGGCCAGCAGCGCGAGCACGTCCCTGGCCACTTGGGCCTCGTCGAGCGTGTCGCCGGCGCGCGTGGTGATGGCGCCCCGCACCAGGCTCTCGGGCACGCGTGACAGACCTCGGAGCTCGATGGCGCGGATCCGGGCGCCCCAGGGGGGCTCGGCGGGCAAGGCAACTTCGGTCGGGAGTGGCGTCGGATCCGGCGCGTCACAGGCCGAGGGCTCGGTCACGCGGGCAGTCCGCGCCGCGCCGGCGCAGCCGCCCAGCCCGACTGCGACTAGAGCCGCCCAAAACGTTCCACGCACGCACGCCTCCAGAGCTCGGCGAGCACGAGCTCCCGCCGTTTTGTTTGCCAGCGCAATCGGGCCTCACCGTCGATGGGCGGACTGCCCGCTGGTCCCCAGGGCTCCGCAAAGAGCAGGCGCTGCTCGCGGAGCTGAAGACGCAGCTCCTCGCGATAGGCCTGCTCCGACAGCCCGGCGGCGTGGGCCAACGCGAGGACTTCGTCGACCGAGACGCGCTGATCGCTCGCGATGTGCCTGAGCGCAGCGGCGACATCAGAGTCCGTGACCGCGAGCCCCCGTCGGCGCGCGGTCTGGGAAAACAGCGCTTGCTCGATGGCAAGCTCGCGTTCTTCACGCAGCGCCGTGCGCAAGGCCAGCGATCTCTTCCATCCAGGCTGCGCTGCCAAGGGTCGCAGGCGCGGCCGGGTTCGCCGCATCAGGTCCGAGAGCAGAATGGGAGCGCCGTCGACCCGAGCCACCAGTCGATCGACGGCACGAGGCTCCGCCTGCGCCATGCTCGCGAGGCAGAGGGCTGCGATGGTCGCGCGCCAGGGCATCATGTCGGCCACGCTGAGCAAGCCCCGTGCCCTGGACAAGTCCCTGAAAAACGCCGACCGACCCGGCTCCGCATGAATGGTCGTTCACGCGCCCGCGTGTGGCGTCCTTGCGTCAGTCGCGCTCTCGGCTTGTCGTCAGCGGCGCACGATGCGCTCGGCGCGCAGCTGATGCCGCTCGTTGAAGAGCCGGCGGAAGACCCACAAGGTCACGCCCATGCAGCCGAGCGAAGTGGACGCGGCCAGCATGAACATCACCACGATCTGGTATTTGACCGCATCCAGCGGGCTCGCGCCTTGCAAGATCTGCCCGGTCATCATGCCCGGGAGCGAGACGATGCCGACGACGGCCATGGAGTTGAGGATCGGGATCATGCCCCGGCGTGCGGCCTCGGTGAGGGGATCGCGTGCCGCCTCCCAAGCCGTCGCTCCGAGCGAAAGCTCCATCTCGACTCGATCGCGATGTTCGTCCAGATCCGTGAGCAGCGTGTCGAGGGAGAGCGAGATGCCCGTCAGCGAATTGCCCAGCACCATGCCCAAGAGCGGGATCACGTACTGAGGGCGGTACCACGGCTCGACGCCGATGATGGCGCCGGTGACCAGGAAGGTGGTGGAGAGCCCCGTCAGCACCAAGGTCACGAAGGCCCCGAGCCTGGCACCGGCGAAGCTGCGGCTGGAGCGCGCCAGGGCCGCACGTCCCGCCGTCGCGGTCATCACCACGAGCACGCCCAAGATCAGCCACGGGCTCTCGATGCGAAACACCCACTCGAGCAGGTAACCCACCAGCATCAGCTGCACGACCGTGCGGACCGCGGCGATGGCGAGCTTCGACTCCAGCTTCAGCCGGAGGGCCAGGCTCACCACGCCGGCCACGAGCACGAGCAGCCCGGCGATGGAGAGCTCGAGCACGCCCAGGGGGATCACTCCGCGATCAGGCATCAGCGCGCTCCGGCTGAAGATCGCGGATGTCGAGCTGGCGGCTGGTCCAGCGCGTGACCTGATCGCGGTCGTGGCTGACGATCAACGCCGCCAGGCCCTCGCCCTCGGCGCGATGGCGGATCAGCGCCTCGACGCGCTCGACGGACTCGGCATCGAGGGCGCTGGTGGGCTCGTCCAAGAGCACGATGGCGGGCCGGATCAACAGCGCACGGCACAGGGCCACGCGTTGCTGCTCGCCGACCGACAGCGTGCGGGCGCGTTGGTCGAGCAGCTCTCTGCCGAGACCCAGGCGAGCGAGGGAGTCGCCCAGCTCGGCGTCGTCGATCGTCCTGCCTCGCACGCTCGCGAACGCCAGCGGGCGCCGCAGGTTGTCGCGCACGCTGCCTTCGAGCATCACCGGGCGCTGGGCAACGTAGGTCACTTGTCGACGCCAAGCGGGCCACGACGGATCGCCGCGCTCGCGCCCATCGAGCAGGAACGCCCCCGAGTCCGCATCTCGAAGGCCCGCGATGGCGCGGAGCAGCTCGGTCTTGCCGCTGCCGCTCGGGCCGACGAGCCCTACCAGCTCGCCGGCGTCGAGGCTCAGGCTGACGTCGGCGAGCAGCCGACGTTGTTCGACCGAGATCGCGACGCCTTCGAGGACCAGGAGCGCCACTCGGTCGCCCCGATCACTTCGGCGGCACTTGCACGAAGGAGCACGAGCCGTTGCCGGTGGGCTTGCCCAGGCAGTGGTGGCTGGACGGGTGCGACAGGTAGTAGGCGTCGCTGCCGCTGGAGTTGAAGAAACGCCCGATCAGGTTGGTCATGTACTGACCGGAGTCCCAGTTCTGGCAGGGATTCGAGGGCTCGAAGCCGTGCACGCCTCGCGGCTCGATGTAGGCTTGGAGTTGCGCCAGGATGCGCTTGTTCGCGCCCCAGGCGCTCGCGTCTGCCGAGTAAGGCACGCCCTTCAAGCGCGGCTCCCAGACCGCGTTGATGGACGCGGGCGTGGCGGGCATCGCGATGCGTCCCGTGCGCAGCGGCACCGTCGCCTCGCGCTCTCCGTACAGGCTCAGGCCTTCGTCGAGCACGTCGATGTCGTAGAGCGACTGCGCGCAGTCGTCCTCGCTGATGGGCTTCCCGACGCAGCGGCCGCTCACGCAGGCCTGCCCGCCGAGGCAGCTCTTGGTGTCGGTCTCGGTGCAGTTTGGGTGGCACACCACGTCCTGGACGGTGACCGGTAGCTCATTGGGCCGGCACGACGTCAGATCAGCTGGTGCTTCTCGGGCCAGTCGGCTCACGCCTTCGATGACGTGGGCGTCGATCAGCGCGCGGTTGGGCGTCACGCCGTCGAGGGCGGCAAACAGCGCACTCGGCGTCACGTAGTCGACGTAGGCCGGGTAACGATCGGCGGCGTCGGGGCGCAGGAACGGGACCGCGCCGGCGGCTCGCCCGATGGCGATGCCCGAGTTGAGGGGCACGTTCATGTCGCCGACGGTCACGATGTTGAGCATGCCTTTGGGCGGCATCACCTCGCCGTTGGGATCCAGCATGGGTCGAAGCGCGTAGTAGGGGGCGAAGTTCACTGGATCACCGGGGTCGACGATGTTCGACGCCAGGTTCATGAAACGCCGCAGGGACGGCGTCTGCCGGATGTGACCGAAACCCTCGGCCGGCGCCACCAGCGCCGAGCCGGCCGCGTAGTACTTGTTCTGGAACTTGGAGCAGCCGCCCTCGGCGGAGCAGACCTCTTTGCCCGACAGCGGATCGACGCCGCCCTGCGGGATCACTCCCTCGCCCCAGCTGTTGACCAGCTCGATGCGCCGGGTCGCGTCGGCGGTGATGTTGCAGCCGGTCTCGGGGTGGTAGCTGTCGACGGCGTCCGGCACGTCGTACATCTGCACCTCGAGCTTGTCCCCGATGCTTGTTGGGATGCCGATGCGGAAGCGACCCTCGGTATCGATGCGGCCGCAGCGCACCTCTCCGTTTCGGCCGTTGGACACCATCACGGTGCCGCCCTCGGGCGTGTACGGCGCCTTCTCGGCGCAGCCGAACTCGACCTCGCGGTCGTCATTCACGTCGATCAGCACGAAGCGGAGCGAGATCTGGCTCGCGCTGCACTTGGTCTCTTTCTCTTTGCCGGCGTCGTAGAACTCTTTGGCCGGGACACCGGTCACGAGCGGGCCGAAATTGCGGAGGTAGATGCCCTCGAAAGCGCCGCCTTGGAAGGTGCGCGCCCCAACGTCGAGCAAGCCCGCGGCGCCCGACGTGGGAGCCGACGCCACCACGTTGGGATCGAGCGCGGCGACGAAGGGCGCCAAGATGCCGCCCAGGGACTGGCCCCAGGCGTAGAACTCGGACTTCGGCCCGCCCACGTCCGGCGTGCCGTCTCCGTCGAAGTCGCCGGCCAGATCGTTGGGCTCGCCGTCGGCGTTGTAGTCCTGGAGCAGCCGTCCGCTGTGGGGATCTTTGGTGTGGCGCGCGAGGTGCGTACCGTCGAAGCCCTTGAGCACCCGGAAGATCTGCACCAGATCGACGGCGCTCTGGCGCACCACGTCGCGGGTGTGGAAGAGGTAGCTGGTCCAGTAGTCGCCGCCCGAGTCCTTGGTGCCGTTGCCGTCGAGATCGCGGGCGCGGCCCGTGAGCAGGGCGCTGGCGAAGGGGCCCTCACAGGCCGACGAGAACAGGTTCTTGGCGAGCTGCAGCTCGGTCTCGCCGAGCTCGAGGCCGTGGAAGGTGGCGTTCATGCCCACCGACGCGATGCCCTGAGCCGCCAAGTGCCCCGCGAAGCCGAGCACCTCGAGGGAGCTCGAGGTGTAGCCGTGGCCGTAGTAGGCGACGGGGAACGGCTGCTTCTTGGTGGCCGTCGTCTTCGGCACGACGATCAGGAACTGGACCCGGTCGCGGTAGATCTTGCCTTCGCCGGTGCGGAAGTCCATGTCGAACGAGGCGTTCGGATCCTTGCCCTTGGGGCCGCCGCTGATGAAGAACGGGCTGTCGAACTCCCCGATGGCGATATGGCTGATGGAGTCGAAGGACGCGATCAGGGTGTCCAGCGTCGGGCCGTCGAAGTCGAAGGCCTGCTTGGCCAGCTCGCGGAGGGTGCTCTTGACGGTCTCGAAGTTCACGATGTGAAAGTTCTTGATCGTCTTCTGGCACTTCGGGTCGCTCTCCCAGCCCGCTGGCTCCTCCCAGTCGCTGTCGGCCAGGATCTCGAGGTCGACCTGACCCGCGGCGCGCGCGAGCTCGGTGTGGGCTGGGAAGTCCTTGGCCAGGCGCGAGAGCGGGCCCTTGCCGTAGAGGCCGTCGCGGATCAGCACCAGATCTTCGTCCACGGGCTGCGTGGTGAAGGTCCAGGCGAAGGCGACGTGCTTGAACCCGGTGCCGCCGATGTCGCCGTAGTAGCTGGCGAGACTCGGCGCTCGAGAGGTGGGCCTTCAGGCGCGCCATCGCCTCCTCTTGGGCCGGGTGGTAGCTGAAGTCGAAGGGCGAGCGCACCGGCTCGCCGTCGGGCACTTGCTCGGATCCGTGCCGCAATCGACACGCGGTCGGTGATCACCACGGCGTACTGGGTCTTCTCCAGGAGCGGGACCAGCGGACGCATGATCAGCGTGTCGGTCTCGCGCTCGTAGTAGGTGAGCAGGTTGTCCGTCACGCAGCGATCGCGGTCACGCTCGGTCACGGTGCCGAGCTCCACGTCGACTTGGTTCGGGCAGGCGTCGATGTTCTTGAAGTTGGGCAGGTCGAGCACGCCGTCGAAGTCGGTGTCCCACTCGGGTTTGTAGCTCGGGATGCCGTTGGCCAGCGCGGTTGGGGTCGCGCTTGCCCGTCGCCGGATCGATGGTCTCGTCCGCAGTGTCCCACATCAGGTTCTGCTCGAGCCGACGCGTGTCGTTGCGCCAGTACTTGTGCTTCTCCTTGACCACGTACTGAAACGCGCCTTCGCCCAGATCCACCAGGGCCGGCACGCCGGTCTCCAGGTTCACGATGTAGACGGCGTCGTCGGCGAGCTCGTAGTCGTCGCCCTGATGGCGCGCTGACAGATTCGAGAGATCGATGGCGGGCTGAGCGGGGTTGGCCTTTCGCTTGCTGAAGCCGACGGTGATGGGCGCGTAGGTGCCGAAGCCCTCGAGCTCGTCGAACTTCCTGCGTGCCGTCTCCTCGATGCTGGTCGGAGCGACGATGCTGGCGTTGACGCGCATGCCGGTGCGGCTGGTCGGATCGGGCCACATCGCCTGGTCGTTGGGGAAGGGGATGTCGGGCAGAGGCTTGTGATAGAGGTCCCACTTGACGGTGGCGCTCTCGCCCGCGGGCGTCTTGCCGATGCCTTCGGGGACCTCGTCGATGCTGCAGCCGAGCGCGGCGCAGCAGATCGCTAGCGCGAGCGAAGTGCGGACTGAGATTTGTTTCATCATCTGCGCTTCCCTCAGTACTGAAGCCCGAGCTTGGCGACGCCCAGGTACTGTTTGTCCATCTTGTTGCCCGCCGCGTCGGCGAAGGCGTTTCCGGGGAAGAACACGCCTCCCTGGGCGCCGAGCTGCAGCGTCATGTCGTAGTCGAGCGCGAGTCGGTACTCGGTCCCGACGTCGATCTCGACGCCGAGGTCGTGGCTCTTCGGATCGCCGCCGTCGTAGTTGCGGAAGCGCCCCGTGGTCGCCACCTGCACCGGATCGACCACGTCGGCGGTGGTCTGAGCGATGACCGCGCCCAGCTTGAGATCGAGGGGTCGGGTCGGGCGCCAGACCACCGTCGGGTTCAGGTAGGTGGCGCCGAAGACGCCGCCGTTCGAGGGCAAGAGCTGGGAGCCCGGAGCGGGGCGGTTGGTGAGCGCGGGATCGCTGGCGATGTTCGACGCGCGCGCCGTCTTCCAGGCTAGGGCCTCGTCGAACAGGATCAGACCGACGTTGTGGTTCGGATCGAAACGAAAGCGCCGGGACAGCGCCGTCGTTCGGGTTTGCGTCGCCTTGGGCCCAGCCCCACTCGAGCTGCGCGACGAAGTCGCCCCAGCGGTCGTCGCCTTCGCCCGAGGTCGTGACCGCGCCAAGCTGAAGGCCGAGGCGCCGAGGGCTCGCACGTCTTCGCGCTCATTGTTGCGCGTCTGGTTGACGGTGCGGAAGGAGCTGGTGTCGCCCAGCAGGTAGGCGACCTCGTACTCGCCGAAGACGTGGCCGGAGAGGCCCGGGATTTTTGCGTTGAACTTGCCCGACGAGTCGAGCGCCCACACCTTCAGGGACTCGTCGAACTCGCGTCCGGGCAGCGACTCGCGGGTGCGCCGTTGGTCGCGGTAGACGCCGTAGAACCCGATCATGTTGTCGTGTTTGTCGGCGTAGAACGCCGCCAAAACGCCCTGGAAGGCCCGGTCACCGTCCTCCAGATCGGCCGTCGCGTCCTTGAACACGAGGTCGCCGCCGACGGCGACGTTGAAGGGCGAGTCCTTGCCCGCGGGCTTGGTGCGCGAAGATGACGCGCTCGGCGATGGATGCCGCCCTGGTAGTCGCCGAAGAGCGTGGGGTGATCGCCGTCGTTGGCGACGATGCCCATGCCCCAGTGCGAGGGCTGCTGCCCGACGCGGAACAAGCCGATGGGCGAGAGATACTCGAGGTAGAGCCAGCGCGGCTCGATGCCGAGCGGCTGGCGCTCGTCGTAGGCGTACTCGGCGCTGTCGACGTGTCGCGTCTG
>CAVQUB010000001.1:0-289900 GCA_963716725.1 uncultured delta proteobacterium | reverse complement strand
GTTGACGAGCGCGCAGATCCGCAGAAAACGGAACAGCCCGGTTCGTCTTCGAGGACGACCCGGGCTGCATCGTAGCGGCGGGCTGACGCTCATGCCTTCTTCGGCGCACCGCCTTTCGGCAGCTTGGCGGCCCGGGCCTTGGCGTCGACTTCGGCGTCACGGACCCGGTAGCTCTTGCCCTCGATGCTGATCACGTCGGCGTGGTGGACGACACGATCGATGAGCGCGGTGGCGCAGGTGGCGTTGGGGAAGATGGTGTGCCAGTCGCGAAAGAGGAGATTGGTGGTGAGCACCAGGCTCTTCTTCTCGTAGCGGCGGCTGACGACCTGGAACAGCAGGTCGGCGTTCCGGTTGTCGAATGCTAGAAATCCGATTTCGTCGATGATCAACAGTCCGATCTGCGCGTAGTAGCGCAGCCGCCGATCGAGTGCTCGCGACGACTCCTGCGCTCCAAGGTCGAGCAGGAGCTGGGCGGCGGTGATGAAGAGCACGCCGTGTCCGGCGAGGATCGCCTGGTGCGCGATGTTCTGGACGATCATGGTCTTGCCGAGGCCTTGGGGCGCAACCAGCACGACGTTGCGCGCCTCGGAGATGAAGTCGAGGCGCAGAACCGACTCGACCAGGGAGCGCTCGATCTTCTCGGGCCAGTTCCAGTCGAAGTCGGCCATCAGTTTGAAGCGTTCGAGCTTGGAGCGCTTCTTGCGTCTGGCGAGGCCGCGCACCGCGCGGTCCTTCTCCTCGATGTCCGCGATGTGCTCGAGCAGCTCGGTGGCACCCCAGCGCTTCTTGGTCGCGAGCGCGACGATGTCGGCGAGCGCGGCGGCCGTGGCGAGGAGTCCGAGGCTGCGCATGTGCGTAGCGAGGTCGGTCATGACGGGTCCCTTTCGTTGGGGTTGTTTGTTGGCGCGCTGTCGTCGTCGATCCGCGTGGGAGTGGTGCGTCCGATGCGGTCGTAGGTGTCGAGCGAGTGGGGCGTGAGCACGAGGTCGCGCACCCGTGGATCGGCCGGCAGCACGACGTCGAGCGGCACGGGAGCGCCGCGAACGCGCCGCCGCTGGTCGAGCACGTGAGCCACCGAGTGCGCCGCGAACGCGCCGCGCTGGTGAGCCTCGTGCAGGGCGGCATCCAGCTCGACGGCGCCGTACTGATCGAGCAGGCGGAGCAGCCGGCTGGTGGTGCCGCCGAGGTGTCCGCCGTGGAGTGCGACGGCGCCGAGAAACGGGGTCGCGTTGGCGCACGCCGCGGACAGCCGATTGCGGCCGCGGTGGTCGCGGGCCTTGCGCTTCTCGGCGGCGAGCGCCGCGAGGTGCGTTTCGCACTCGATCTGCGCGCGGCGGTCCCAGCTGCGCTCGTGGCGAGCGACCTCGCGATCCCCGTCGAGAATGCGCACCGTGGTCTCGGAGGCCGCGAGCGTCAGCGGCTTCCGAACGAGCGTGTGGGGGATCGAGTAGTCGTTTCGGTCGAAGCGCACGTACGGCGTCTTGCCGGACGCGACGGGTTGCACGAGGTCGGCGGTGAAGCGGTGCCCGGGCAACGCCAGCAGTCGCTCCCGCTCGAGGGTCAGCGCCTGCGCGACCGTGAGCTCGTCCTCGCCGGGGACGCGGCGCGCGTGCACGATCCGCTGGATCCACTCGTCCAGCTGCCGGTTGAGGTCGTCGAGCGAGGCGAAACCGCGAGCGGCAAAGAAGGACTCGCGCAGGTCGCGGATCCGGCGCTCGACCCGCGGCTTCTCGTTGCCGCGTGCGATCGCGACGGGCTTGGGCGCGAAGTGGTAGTGGCCGGCCAGCTCCAGGATCCTCGGATGGAAGCGGATGAGGTCGCCTTGTCGCTCGAGCACGACGCTTTTCAAGTTGTCGTAGAGCACGGTGCGCGGCACGCCGCCGAGACGCTCGAATCCCTCGACATGACAGCGGACGAAGCTCTCGAGCGTCTGGTCCAGTGTGAAGCGCGCAAACGTCGCTCGCGACCATGCCAGCACCATCACGAAGCAGGACAGGAAGCGCTCGCCGCGGCCCACCCGGATCTTGCCAAACGAGCCCCAGTCGACCTGCGCCTGCTCGCCGGGCAGGACCGACAGCCGGAAGAATGCCTCGTGGCGCGAGACGGGCCGCACCTTGCGCACGTAGCGGCGCAGCGCGCTGACGCTGCCGGTGTAGCCCCGGTCCTGGATCATCTCGAGCAGGCGCGTGGCGCGCAGACGCGGGTACTGGTCGAGCGTGAGCTTGACGAACGGCTTGTAGGCGTCGAGCGCCGCCGCCGTAGCGGCCCAGCGCTTGTTGATGAATTGCTTTGGCTCGAGCGCGTGCTCGACGGCATCGTGGTGCACGCCGAGCTCGGCCGCGATGGTGCCGATCTTCCAGTGCTCGGCGAAGAACAGCCGTCGGATGCGCGAACGCAGCTCCTCGGGGATCATCGCGCCACCTCGAACAGCACGAGCTGGCGCAGGTCACCGAACGGGCCGACGCCAGCGAGATCACGGTGCCGGCGGCGCGCGCGGCACGCGGGGACCCAGTCGACGGTGTAGAGCGGTCCGCCGTCGGTGAACGCTTCGCGAAAGAGGCTCGAGTCGGACCCTTCCCCCTGCTCGGCCGCAGCGAGCGCAGCGCGGACCCGCGTTCCCTGCCACAGCGCCACTGCCTCCAGCAGCGTGGCCATCGCGCGTGGGTGCACGGGCGACGGCGACAGGCGCGCCTTCAAGATCGTCTCGCCCGGGCCTGCCATCGCGATCACACGCGTGGCGTGCCGCTCCGGCGCAATTCCCATCCAGATGTCGGTCATCGGTCGCTTCCTTGCGGCGGGGCGGCTCGACCGTCACAGCGACGGCGGAACGCTCCGCGACGAAAACGATCGACGCCGGGGCAACTTCCTGGCGACCTGTGTCCGTCACTATCTTCTTCCGACGCTCCCTCCAGCGGAGCGTCCGAGCAGCGGTCTTCCGCTTCGCCTTCGGCGTCCGCCAGTGCTCCCGCTGCTTCGTCCGGCGGCGCAGAGCACGCTCTTCATTGTGGCGCCCGTCGACGCAATAGATGTGGCCGTGATCGCAGTCGCGGCAGAGGTAGAAGACTCGCCGGCACGCGTCCATCACGCATTGAACTTGCCGGAGATCGTCCACTCGCGAGTGCGACCACCGGAAACTCGGCCACCCCGGAGGACTCGTGCGACAACGGTCATGTCGAACGCGTCCACTCGCGGCGGCCCGGGGCTCGGAGTGTTGTGACTCCGAGCCCTACTCTTTGGTGGGCGGCCCGAGATCGTCGGCGGCCTGCCACACCGGGGCCAACTACGCCGTCAGTTCGGGCTGCTCAGAATTCCGCGGTTTCCGCTGGCTGCCGACAGAGGGGGCAGGCGAGGAGGAAACTTCAGCCGCCGCCGCGACGCTGGAACGCAGGCGTGTCCCAGTCCGCGTCGGCGTCGAGGGTTGTTGCCCCAACCCGCGCGTCCTCGATCGAGGTTCGTCGCGAACAACTCACTGCCGCGCACTGTCTCCGGCCGCGCGACCTTGCCGAGTAGGGACCCCCGGTTGCCCGGGGGCCCCTCTCACAGAACCGGACTTGTGGGCCTCACATCCGGCTCTTCGGGACGATGGCGTTGGCGACGGCCGTGTTCTTCACGAGACCTCATGGCTCGCGTAGCCCGGGGCGGGTCCTCTTCCATCATCAGCTTGCGCCTCAGCTCATCTTCCCTGCCGCACCGGCGGCGGGAAGCCGATGTGCCAAATGCGCTCGTGGTTGCCACGCCAGTGAGCGTGCAGCGCAAAGAGGCCGCGTCGCTCGAAGTACTCGTTGTTGAGCCCCCGAGAAACGGCGCGGACCTTGCTGAGCGCCCACCAGCTCCGTCTTCGTGCATGTACATCGACGTGCACGAGTGGAGCCGGCACTCCCATTTGCATCAATCGGTTCACGATGTGCCGCTTGCGCTTCCACTGCTTCAGCAGAAGAGCGCGCAGGCGACGGCGGAGATGACCGTCGACACGGTCCATTCGAGGGTGATGCTTCCCATCGCAGATCGCGAAGTAGCCGAGCCAACCGCGGAGATAGACGTTCACGCGCTGGATGCACTCGTCGAACGACTGCCCCCAGTTGCGCGGCGTAAGCTCCTTCAGCCGTTGCCGAAGACGCTCCCAGGACGACTCCGCCACCAGGACGCGGACTGGCCCAGACTTCAGCCGATGTAGCGTCAGTCCGAGAAAAGACCGCGTCTGTGGCTTCGCCACCTTGCTCTTCTCCTTGTTGACCCTGAGCCGCAAGCGCTTCTCGATGAAGCGCTCGAGACTCGCCATCACACGTTGCCCGGCACGCTCGCTCCGTACGTAGACATTGCAATCGTCTGCGTACCTCACGAATCGATGCCCTCTCGCTTCGAGCTCACGGTCGAGCTCGTCGAGCACGATGTTGCTGAGCAGCGGCGACAGTGGGCCCCCTTGCGGAGTCCCGCCGTCCGTCGCTACCACCACTCCGTCCGGCATCACCACCTTGGCCTTCAGCATCCGTCGGATCAGCGAGAGCACGCGGCGATCCGCGATGCGCTGCTCCAGCCGCGACATCAGTCGATCGTGGTTCACTTGGTCGAAGAACTTCTCCAAATCGATGTCCACGACCCAGTCGTTGCCGGCTCCCAGATGCATCTTGGCTCGTTTGATGGCCGTGTGGGCTCCACGACCCGGGCGAAAACCGTGGCTCCAATCGTGAAAGGTCGTCTCGTAATGCGGGCTGAGCACTTGGTGCACCGCCTGCTGCACGATCCGGTCGATCACGTTCGGGATGCCAAGTCCTCGCTGACCTCCACTCGCCTTGGGGATCCACACGCGCCGGACATCCCCGGCTCGATAGCTCCCGTCCAGCAAGCTCCGCCCGAGCGCGGCCAAACAATCTTCGAGGTTCTTTCGCACCTCTCCGATCGTCTGCCGGTCGGGTCCAGGGGCGCCGCGATTTGCTGCGACCTTCTGAAACGCCCGTCTCAGGTTTGCATCGTTGGCTATCTCCTCCATCGTCATCGGCGATAGGGCGTTGCTCGTTCCCTGCGACGACTTCGGCACCGCGAGTCGTTTCCCGCCGGGTGGGCCCGACGTTCGTCCGACCGCGGCCCCTTTCGGGCTTTCGGCTGTCTCGTCGAACAGAGCGAGCTGCTCTACCTGTTTGCTGGCCGTGACCGCCTTCCCTTCCCGACCCTCGTCGGCTCGGTGCGCCTTTCGACGACCTTCCGGTACTACGCGACCATCCGACTTCTCTCGTCCCGTCATCGTCTCGTCCTTTCGTCCTCGACTGCTACCGTGCTCATCGCACGGAGGCCGACAGATCTCCCCGGGTAAGAAACGCAGAACTTCACACGAATCCCGTCGCCACTACACCCGACCGACCAACAGACTTCGGGCTTCGCCGCTGGAGACCGGCTCACCCACGGTACGTATGCCTTACGGCGCTTCGCTTGCGCTCGGTTCCGTGTTGCACCTACGGCTTCCACCAGACGTCCCCTCGCGGGCACACCGCGGCTCACAACCGCAAGCGTGAAGCTCGGTGCTCCGAGCCGACGCCCTTGCCTTCGGTGAGAGGTTCCCTCTGTCAGGGCCCTCAAAGGACTTGAATCAATTCTCATCGAGTACTGGTTCTCACCTTCTGTTCTGCGCCCATGCCGGGCGCGACCCCAAAGCCGTGCTCGCAGACCGCGCCTCGCGGCGCGAACAGGGACCGCGCTGCACGGCGCTCGCGCAGTCTGCTGCGCGCGGCAGGGGAAGGTGCGTGCGCGCGGGTTTGTCGGCGAGCGCTGCGCTCGTCGGCGCTGCGACCCGTGCTGTCGCAGCCCGCGGGCCGGGCGGCGGGTCGTGTTGCCCTTGCGTCACCTTCCGACGCTGAGTCGCAACCACTGCGCTTGACGGCTCCCGGTGAACCTGATGACCTGAACGCAGTCAGGTTCGGGAGGGTGCAGATGAGCAAGCAAGTCGCAGGACAGACAGACAGACAGACAGACAGACAGACAGACAGACAGACAGAGCACGATCCGTGCCTGAAAAGCCGGACGCCGCGTTGCAGACGCCGTTCGCACCCAACCACACTCGAGCGTAGTTTCCGGCTCTGCGGAGCGGTTCTCGCCACGTTTGGTGCGGCGCTCACGGCCTGTAGCGGCGGGGCCGGAGAGGGCGAACCGCCGTTGGAAACTGAGCAGAACGCTGCGGTCTACTGCCCCGATTTCTCCGAGACCCTGCCGATGACCCAGAATGCGCCTTGGGGTGCGGTCGGCTACCTCAACGACGGCTGCACGGCGACCCTGATCGACGGCTATCACATCCTGACCGCAGCGCACTGCGTCCGCAACGGAAACACGGGTGCGTGGGTGCCAAACGGGGACTTCCCCAACCCGCTCCGGTTCTACCCGAACTTCCACCCGAGTCGGACCGATCCGCCGCGCTATCGCGTGTCGCGCAGCGTTGTTGGTTCGCTGACCGAGGACGGGAACACTGGCCTGAACCGCGGGTTCATGGCCTCGGACTGGGCGATCTCCAGGTTGGATTGCGAGTGGAACTCGCAACACACGCAGCAGTGGTGCCCGCCCGTGGCGGGTTTCCCGAGCCTCGCGTTGGTGGCCGCGTCCTCCTGGCAAGGCGAAAGCGTCTCTCGCGCCGGCTACGATCGCGACATGACGAAGCTGAGTCCGGACGCCCTCTGCCCCCCGAGCAACGCCGCCGACGAGATCAACGCTTGCCCTGGTGGTGTCTGCCCATGCAACACCCCACCGTGGGCCTACTGGTGGCAGAACGGGTTCGTCGACCCCGCCTGCGTCGTGAACTCCCCGAACGACAACGGCTGGACCGACGACTTCCTTCTGTCGAGTTGTTCGGCGCGCGGCGGGTCGTCGGGATCGCCCATCGTGCGTTGGTGGTCTCCGGAGGTCGGCTACACCATCCGGGGCGTGGTCCATGGCTCCTGGCTCACCCCCGACAACGTGCCTTGCGAAAGCCCCGGACAGGGCCACGACTACGGAACCGGGGCAGCGGGGGTCATGCGCTTCGTCCACGCCCCCCGCTTCGCCAACAACGTGGCCATCTCGCGGCACGAGAGTGGCGCGAACCGAACCCAGGTGTGGGCCGTCGACAGCGACTCGGCCGCCATCCGCACGCGTTCGCGCAAGAGCGCGAGCCTGAGCGACGGCTTCGCGACGTGGAAGGACTTCCAAACGCTTGGCGACCGAGCCTCTCCCGATCGCATCGCGGCCAGCCGCCTCACGAACCTGCGGCCAGACGTGCTGGTCACGACCACTGCTGGCAACTTGTTCTACCGCTACGTCGACTCCGGCGGGAGTTGGCGCAGCTGGTCCGCCTTCACCTCACCACCGGGGCGCCTCATCAGAGACGTAGATGCCACCCTCGACTCGGCGAGCATCCCCTACTACTTCGGCGTGGACGACGTCAACGGCGGCTATGTCTGGCGCCGACGGCGCTCTGGGTCCGGGGCCTATGACCCGTGGAACGGATGGCAGCTCCTGGTCACCGGTTGGGTCAACGATGGCTACAAGCGCGTCTCATCGATCCGCCGCCACGGCGATCTGAAGCAGGAGATGTTTCTGGTGACCACCACCGGCGCTGTCCGGTGGGCGGCCGAGCCGTTCCCGGTCTCAGCGCCGTCCGACTTCCAGGCTCCGGCAAACATCGTGGACCTCGACGCCGGCTGGCTCTGGGACAACCGCGTGTTCGTCGTCGCGGTGGACAATCAGGGCCACCTCTGGCTGCGCACGCAAACCTCGACCAGCGGCAACTCTTGGTACAGCTGGATCACCTTCGACCCGCCCGTCGGGCCCCCGATTTATGCGCCGGCCACCAACTGCGGCGGGGGCGCCCCGCCCGGCATCGTGTCGGTCACCGCCAGCCGGTGGCAGGACGATCCGGTCAGCAGCGTGGTGCCCGTCATCTTCGCCACGGACAACCAGGGCAACGTCCACTACACGACCTACGAGACGGGCCCGTGCACCAACGCGGCCTGCGACTGCGGCACGTACTGGCAGCCGTGGAAGTCGTTCTACCACTCCAAACGCTGGGCCGATTACTGAGGGACGCAGCATGCGAGCGCGACGTTTCATCCTGGTTCTTGCCGTGCTTGGCGCCATCGCGCTCCACGGCGCGTGCGGGGGCTCGGCGGACTCCGACCTCGCGTCGGATGGCGGAACGGATGGCCCGGTCGACGCCCCGGGCGAGGACGCCGCGAGCGACTCGGCGACGGACCGCGATGCGCAACTCGACGTGCCTGACGCTGGCGACCACGACGCCGACGCCACACTCGAGGCCGACGCCCTCTGCGCTTGCCCGGCCGATCCGCCGCTGACTCTTGGCCCTTGCTGTAACCCACCCACATCCGTGTGCTCGTGGTGCAACGCCGCCAAGTGGGAGCTCATCACCGCGGTCTGCAAGGGCGGGGTGTGGGTGATCAACATGCAGCAAGACACCCCCTGCGGAAGCGACTGACCGCACCGCCGCTTTCCCCATTGAGACGCTCCCAGCGACCGGCTCATGCCAGCACACTCCCGAACGTCGAGCGCATTGGCGGCCACGCCGCCGGCCGTCGACGCGCCAGCGACCACGCGGCTCATGCGTACTTTGCTTTTGTTCGCCGCTGAAGGCGCGAGCCTCGCCTGCTTCCTGCTCGCGCTGCGCGGGCGCAAGTGGCTTCCGGCCTTCGTCGCCCACAACGATGTCCCATCGGCGGTGCGCGAGCGCCTCATCACCTGGACCCTGGTGGGCGCGGCCATTCCATGTGTGCTCGCGTTGGCGGCCGGGGCCCACGCGTGGAGGCGTGGGGGCAGGGTTGCGGCCGTCGCGCAAGTCGACCGTGCCTCCCAGGTCGCCCGGCTGTTCGCCGCGTCCTTGGTGCTTTGGGCGCTGCCGCCCATGATGAAGGTCAGCGCCTGGGTCGGCCGCGATCTTCCGTACCTGGTGAGTGCCGCGGTCTTGGTCATCGCCTTCGAGCGGGCGCTGCGCACGACGCTCGTCGCCGCCGATGAGCTCGGCCTGCTGCGCGCAGGCGCGGCCAGGCTCCGTGCCGCCGGCTCTGGCGCGCGCGCCCGCGTGCTCGCGTGGGCCCCGCACGCAATCGTTGTCGTGCTCGTCAGCAGCTTCGTCGGGTACATGAGCTACTACACGTGGCTCCAGCACCTTCGGCGCCAGACATCGGGGTTCGACCTCGGCTACTTTGCGACCTTCTTCTGGAACACCCTGCATGGCCGGCCGTTCTACTGCCCAATCACCCATCCCCGCGCCGGATCGTACCTCTCGATCCACGCCGAGCCCGCGGTCTACCTGCTCGCGCCCATCTACGCGCTGCGCCCCGACGCTTCAACGCTGGTGATCCTGCAGTCGGCGCTCCTCGGGCTGTCGGCCGTTCCGCTGTATCTGATCGCGCGTCGTCGCCTCGGGAGCGACTGGATGGCCGCGCTGCTGGCCGCCGCGTTTCTCCTTTATCCCCCGCTGCACGCGCCCAACTTCAGCGACTTCCACTTCCTCACGATCTCCGCGTTCTTCGTGCTGTGGGCGGCATACTTCTTCTTCGCCGAGCGCTGGGTGCCTTTCTGGGTCTTCGTCGTCATGGCTCTTTTCTGCCGTGAAGACCTGCCTTTCGGAGGAATCGGTGTCGGGCTCGCGCTGGTTCTCGCCGGCCATCGTGCGCGCGTCGGCGCCGCGCTCTTCGTGCTCTCGGCCACCTACCTCGTCATGGTGAAGTTCGTCATCATGCCGCGCTATGGGGACGCTTCGTTCGTCTACATCTACGAGAAGCTCGTGGCCCCGGGCGAGGAAGGGTTCAGAGGCGTGCTCCGCACTCTCCTCACCAATCCCCTCTTCGTGCTTGCGACGATCTTGCTCCCGGAAAAGATCCCGTTCGCGCTGCACGTATTCGTGCCGCTCGCTTTTCTGCCGCTGCGCGTGAAGCGCTTCTGGTTCTTGCTGTTTCCAGGCGCCTTCGTCACGCTGCTTTCGACCGGATACCTCCCCGTGGTGGAGATCCGCTTCCAGTACGTGACGCACTTCACGCCCTACGTCTTCATCGCAGCGGTCTTGGCACTCGAGCACCTGGGCAAGACGGTCGGCTCCATCGGTCGCGCTTCGGCCCTCGGGGCGCTCGCATTCGGCACGATTCTAGCCACGCATCAGTTCGGCGCGCTGCAACAACGCAACTTCGTCTCCGGCGGCGGCCGCGTGCAGTTCGACTTCACCCCGGAGCACGCCGAGAAGCTGAAGAACCTCCGCGAAATCGCCGAGACCATTCCGGCCAACGCAAGCGTGGCTGCCACCGAGCACGACACACCGCACCTCGCCCAGCGCGAGTACCTGTTCACGCTCAAATACGAGCACCAAGGGGCGGACTTCCTCCTCTACTCCTACGATGACATCGACTTCGGGGCGGCGCGGCGCATCGTGACCGACGAGCTCACCGCCGGCCGCTTCGGCTTCCACGCCGAGCGCCCGAACTTCGTGGTCCTACGGCGCGGCGCGCCGATCGACCGCAACGCCGAGCTCCTCCAGAACCTCGAGGCACGCAAATAGGCACCCCCGCCTCTTTCGAGACGAGGGGTTCGACATACCAGACGGAGGAATCGAAAGCGGACGTGGCGGAGGCTCAGCCGCCGCCGCGACGCTGGAACGCAGGCGTGTCCCAGTCCGCGTCGGCGTCGAGCGACGCAGGTGTTGTTGCCCCAACCCGCGCGTCCTCGATCGAGGTTCGGCGCGAGCGACCCACTGCCTCGCGCTGTCTCCGGCCGCGCGACCTTCCCCAAAGCCGTGCTCGCAGCCCGCGCCTCGCGGTACGAACAAGAAGCGCGCTGCGCGTCGCGCGCGCAGTTTGCTGCGCGCGGCAGGGGAAGGTGCGTACGTTCGGGTTTGTCGGCGAGCGCTGCGCATGCACGGCGCGCGAGAGAGAACCCGTCGCCGCTGGCGCCACCTACTGTCGCAGGGCTTCTGGGCGCAGCCGGGCACGCCGCGAGGTCGGCGAGGTCGGCGTGCGCGTGTGCGTGTGCGCTGATTCGTACCTTGACGACCCCGACCTCCTTCGTGTTGATTCAGCTCTGGGGCGTTGGCTGCGCGGGAGGTGGATGATGGCGCAAGGACGAGACGGCTGGCGGACTGCATTCGTATCGAGGTTGGCACGAGCCTCGCAGGGGGCACGCCGCGCGGCGATAGCGCTGCTCGCCCTGCTGGCCTTCGTCGCACCCACGGCGTGCTCATCACCTGACGGGCCGATGGAGAGTCCGCGCTCGAACACCGCCTCCGAGGTGATCTGGGGCAATGCAAACCTGAAGAACTTCGAGAACGTGTCGACCCTGGCTCACCAGGAATACGGCACCGCGGTCGGGCTGATGGCGAACCGATCCCAGCTGAACTCGACGGCCTTCAACTGTCCCGTACCTCCGACGGCCACCGATTGCACCTGGATCATGTCCACGACGCCATCGGGGCTCTGCGCGGGGAGTTCTTCAGCTCCGAGCGCGTCCTGCCAACCGCGCCGTGCACGGCGTTCATGATCGGACCTGATCGATTCGCGACCGCCGCGCACTGCATGACCGATCTGGTGTTTCCATGGAACGGCTGGAATCAAGAATGCGCGGAGCGGTCGGTGGTGATGCGGTGGCGCACGAGCGGCTCGAGCTTTCCCGACGGAAACCCGAACATTTTTCACGCCACATCTACTTCTGCGATGCGGTTCTCGATCACGGTCCGGTCGCGCTGCCCACGACCAGCGGGCTGCCCAACGATTGGGTGGTCTTCCGAGTGGATCGTCCGGTGAGCGGCGGCACCGGCACCGGCGGCCCGCTGACGGCCGCCCGCGAACCGCTGTTCCCAGCTAGTGCGCCGGTCGCGCCCTCGCAGAACAACCTCGTTTGGACGCACAACTTGGGCCTTCCACTCAAGCTCGACAATCAGGTCAACATTGCGAGCGTCGGCCAAGTGCTGGTGAACGGCGGGGGACCCGGAACGTTCACCGTCGAGGCCGATCTGCTGCCTGGGTCCAGTGGCGCTCCGGTGCTGACGCCCTCCGGGGCGGCGCTCGGAATGGTCATCTCTGGGCCGAAAGAGGTGCTCGGCCCCGGTGGCTGCACGCAGGACTGTTTTCCAACCGGGCAAGGCGCGCCGACGTGCCCGGGCAGCGGCGACCATCGTTCGGTCGGCCTCGACCTGAAGCAGCTTCCGCGGAAATGGCTGCCCGTCGCCTATGACTACGACCTGGACGGGATCCGCGACGACTTCCTGGCGTTCTTCGAGGACCAAGGCACGCTGTGGATCAACATCTACATCGATGGTGCGTTCCTTGTGTCGTTCGACACTCTGCTCCCCGTCTCACAGCAGCAGGCGGACAAGTTCTCGTTCGTTCCGCTGGGCGACTTCGACAACGACGGCGTTGAAGATTTCGTCGTGGTCGCTGGGGCGCAGGCCATCTTCTTCGATGTGAATCTGGGCGGCTCCGTCTTCCCCCTGCTCGTCGGGACCTACGTCGAGTACTCGACCGGGGACGCCGACAAGGACGGCTTCATCGATCTGGAGCTGATCAGAGAGGACGGGACGCGAGACTTGTACTTCGGTGGTGCGAACGGACCCGTCAACAAAGGCGTGCCGCTCTCGGGCTTCCCGTCAGCAGACGGCGACGATGGCCGATTCGTGACGGTGACGGGGCAACCTTTCGCAACCGTACCCAATCAGCGCACTCGTTTTCTCATCGGCGTACCCGCCGGCCAAAGCGCCGTCACCGTTCAGGTCTTCGACGGTGACCAGACGCTTGGAAGCCTGTACGACACCGGCAACAACGCCGGCACCCGCACGTGCTACGAGCTCTACAGCTCCAAGGACAAGGCCACCCCCGAAACGCTGCTACCGGCCACGGTGGTCGAGGACGCTGCGCTGCCCGACGCGTCCTGGGGAAAGATATACGCTGGACCGGTCTTCGGTACTGCGAGCGGAAGCGGGGCGCATTTCTACATTCTCGACGTGTACCTGACCCAGGCGGCCTGCGGGCAGCCCGTCATTCCGGTCACCGCCGGGCTCACCAACAGCTTCAAGGTGCGCGCTACGGGTCAAGTCAGCACGATCGCCAATGACTTCGCGTTCATCGCGCGCGATCTCGCCGGCCCCTTCGCCGTGGGTCCGCTCGCCGACACCGCGATGCTGGACACCAAGTACGACGGAGTATTTCGGTTCTTCGTGGATGTCGGGACCGCGTCGGTTTCGATGACGCTCCGAGATGCCGACGCTGACATCCTGGTGGACGACGATCCTGCGGTCGTGGGCCAACGCGGGCCGCTGGATGTGAAGTCCAACGGCGTCGCCACCGGCGCCAGCGCAGATCTTCGCTACGACGTGCGGAACCCCTCGGGGGCGGTCGTCCTCACCAACACGAACCCATCGGGAAACAACGACGGGGTGACGGTCTTCGACGAGGAGCAGTTGAAGGTCACGGTCCAGGGTGTGCCTGGCGCGTGGGAATGGCGATGGCAGAACCTTCGCGTCCAGAACAACGTCCGCATTTGGGCCCCGGTGGGCTCTCCGGTCACATACGAGGTCTTCGGCCAGCCCACCCGGCGGCTCAGCCCGAGCGGAGCGGTCCCCGTCGATCAGTGGATCTCGGCTGACGTGAGTTCGTTCTTGCCGATCACCGTTGGTGGCATTTCGGTGGCATCAGCATCGGGGGCAACGGCCATGCTCAGTGGCACCGCTCCCGAGCTTGGCGGCGCGAACGGCTCGCACGCGGCCGTGTGCCATCTGCCGCCAGGCAAGCAGGGTACCAAAACCAAGCTGCTCGTCGTCGGGGCTCCCGCACTGCCGGCGCATCTAGCCCACGGCGACACCATCGGCCCAGCGCGAGTGATGGCCGACCTTTACGCCGAGTTGTTGGCTGGCCAGATCAACGTCGTCGCGCGAGCTGCGGCCGGCGAAGATCTGGCGGGTGCGTTCGTGTATACGCGCGACAGCTCGGTCGCTGACGTCATTGCAAGCGCGGGAGCTCTACTTGTCGGCCGGGGCGCGTGCACATGGACCGCGGCGGACTCAGCTCACGCGGATGACCTCTTGGCTCTTCTGCGGGCCATCAACGCCGCGGAGGTCACGTTCTTCAAGACCACCGCGCCCGCAGCGCCCGCAGCGCCGGCCGCGAGCGGAAAGCAGTCCTCGAAGCCCCAGCCCACCCAACAGCTCCTCGGGCTCTGACGGCGATGAGCATCCGAGGTGCTTTCTCGGCCGCGACGCGTAGCGTCTGCTTGGCCACGCTCGGCGCCGCGATGGCGGTGACCTGTCGCGCGCCGTCAGGTCAATCCCAAGGCGTTGCGACGCCTCGGGCCGAACCCGGCAACCCCGGACTGCCGGAAGCGGGCGTCCGAGCGTCCGATGGGGGCGTCAATGACGCGACGAGCGCTCCAGAGAGCCCCGAGGAAGTGTCAATCGAGCGCTTGATCGTGGAGGCCGCGGCCTACTTCGGAAAGCGAGTCACCACCGCCGGTTGGGTGGTGTCGTGCGACGCACCCATCACCTGCAAGATGATTAAGTGCGGGAGTTGCACCGGATGCACGGGTCGTGCGGTCTTCGTGCCGCCTGGCACTGTCGGGATGCCGGCCTGCGAAGGCAACGCGAGCTCGCTCATCATCATGGACCCGCAGACGCTCAACAAGTATCTGTGCCATGACTTTGACTGCCAAAACAACTGCGAACGTGTTTGTCCATTCCCCAAGGAAACCCCCGTCCGCCTGACTGGGACGATCCAACGCGCCACTACCCCCCAGATCGTAGTTGCCAATGAGCAGTACGTGTTCGTTCCGGATCCGCCGCCCGGGACGAGCGGCAACTGACGTAGCGGGCGAGTTCGTGCGTGCCAAGCGCCTCGTCCAATCCCAGGTCTGTGCGCCCCGCGAGCCCGCAGCCCAACCCGCTCTGGTTTCGTTCCGCGGAGCCCCTTGGGTAGCGCTGGGCGCACCACCCCCCCCCCGCCTCTTGCGAGACGAGGGGGTTCGACATACCGAACGGGCAAGGAGGCGACTTCAGCCGCCGCCGCGACGCTGGAACGCAGGCGTGTCCCAGTCCGCGTCCGCGTCGAGAGACGCGGGGAAGCTGATGCGGGAACGGACCTCGGGACCCGCGCTCGAGTTCGGGGCGTTCTGCGCTTGCAGGCTCGCGGCGAGGGCAGCCGGGCGGCGCGTGCTCATGGCCGGGACCAGATCGCGATCGAGGGCGGGGCGCGAGAGCGAGGCGCGGGACGGGGGCGCGCTGGCGAAACCCTCGCGCAGGGCGTCGCGGGCCGAGTCACGGCGCGAGGGCGCGGTCGCGACCACCCGGGCCGGCGCGGAGATCTCGACGGGGATGTCCGCATCGGCGCGGTCGAAGCCGGTGGCGATGACCGTCACCTTGATGGCCTCGCCCATGCTCTCGTCGATGCTGGCGCCGAAGATGATGTTGGCGTCCTCGTGGGCCTGCTCCTGGATCAAGCTGGCGGCCTCCTGGATTTCCCGCATCTTCATGTCGGAGCCGCCGACGATGTTGATCAGGACGCCGGTCGCGCCCTCGACGCTGATGTTGTCGAGCAGCGGCGACATGATGGCGTGCTCCGCCGCCAGGCGCGCGCGGCCCTCGCCCTTGGCGCAGCCGGTGCCCATGAGCGCGCGGCCCATGTTGTTCATCACCGTGCGCACGTCGGCGAAGTCGACGTTGACGATGCCGTCCTGGGTGATCAGATCGCTGATGCCCTTCACGGCCTGGAACAGCACCTCGTCGGCCTTGCGGAAGGCGTCGACGAAGGTGAGCTCCTCGTCGGCGAGCGTCATCAGCTTCTCGTTCGGGATGGTGATCAGCGTGTCGACGTGCTCGTTGAGCGCGGCGATGCCGGACTCGGCCTGGCGCGCCCGCTTCTTGCCCTCGAAGACGAAGGGCTTGGTGACGACGCCCACCGTCAGCGCGCCGAGCTCCTTGGCGACCTGCGCGATGATCGGCGCCGCGCCGGTGCCGGTGCCGCCGCCCATGCCGGCGGTGACGAACACCATGTCGGCGCCCTCGAGCACCTCCTTGAGGCGGTTGACGTCCTCGAGCGCCGCCTTGCGGCCCCGCTCCGGATTGGCGCCCGCGCCGAGGCCGCGCGTCAGGTTCGCTCCGATGGAGATCTTCTGCGCTGCGGCGTTGCTGCCCAAGGCCTGGGCGTCGGTGTTCACGCTGATGAACTCCACCCCCTCGAGGCCGAAGTGAATCATCGTGTTGACTGCGTTGCCGCCCGAACCGCCCACCCCGATCACCTTGATACGGGCCTGGTACGCTTGGGTCTCGTCGGCAAACTCGATCGAGAACGTCATCTTCCTCATCCTCCCGGCGCGGTAATCGCCGCTGTGTCATTTCGACTCGAGCTCCGGGGCCTGCCTCCCCTGGTGGAGCCTTCGTCTTTCTTTCGCCTAGTCGTCCGCTGTTACGTTGCCAAATACTGCTCGAAGCCGATCAGAACGCAGCCCTGATCCAGCCCCAGAATCCACTCTTGCTCTTCGCGATGGCCTCGCTCGGGCTGATCGCCTGCTCCACCGGCGAGATCCCGCCGCGCGAGGCGTCGGAGAGCTGCTGCGCGCCGTAGCGCACGAGCCCCACTCCCGTCGCGTACTGGGGCCCTTGCACCAACTGAACGATGCCGCGCACGCCGACCGGGAAGCCGAGCCGCACCGGCATGCCGAGGATCTCCTCCGCGCACTCGACCATGCCCTCCATCAGCGCAGCGCCTCCGGTGAGCACGCATCCGCTCGACACCTGCTCGAGCAGCCCGGTCTCTTCGATGCGACGCCGAGCCTCGCTGAAGATCTCCTCGACCCGGGGCTCGATGATGTCGCTGAGCAAGCGGCGCGCCGCGCGACGCGGTCCGTGTCCGCCGACGCCCGGCACCTCGATCTCTTCGTCGTCGTTCACCATGCGGCCGAGGGCGCAGCCGTAGTTGCGCTTGAGGCGCTCGGCCTCGGCCAGCGGCGTGCGCAGCCCCGCCGCGACGTCGCTGGAGATGTTGTTGCCACCGGCCGGGATCACCGAGACGTGGGCCACTCCGCCGTCGGCGAACAGGATCAGATCGGTGGTACCGCCGCCGATGTCGATGACCGCGACGCCGATTTCCTTCTCGTCTTCGGAGACGACCGCGTCGGCGCTGGCCAGCGGCTCGAGCACGACGTCGGCGACCTGGAGGTTGCAGCGCTCGACGCAGCGCACGACGTTCTGCACGCAGCTGCTGGCAGCCGTCACCAAGTTGCAGCGCACCTGTAGGCGCACGCCGCTCATGCCGATCGGGTCCCGGATGCCGTCTTGGTTGTCGACGACGTACTCGCGGGGAAGCGCGTGCAAGATCATGCGATCGGCGTCCACGGGGATCGCCCGCGCGCCTTCGAGCACCCGCTCGAGATCGGAGCGCGTGACCTCGCGTCCGCTGATGGCGCACACGCCGTCGGACATGTGGCTGCGGATGTGCGATCCCGCGATGCCGGCGTAGACGGTGCGGATCTCGACGCCCGCCATGGTCTGGGCGGCGTCGATGGCCTCGCGGATCGAGCGCACGGTCCAATCGATGTTGCTGATCACTCCCTTGCGCAGTCCGCGGCAGGGCACGTTGCCCACACCGAGGATGGTGATGCCGTCGCCGTCGACCTCGCCGACGACGGCGCTGACCTTGGTCGAACCGAGGTCGAGCCCGACCACGATCTCGGGGCTGGACAGGGCGGCGTAGCTCATCGCTTTGGGGCTCCTCGGGGCTCGACTGAGGCCGGTTTTCCGGGCCTCGAAGCAGGGGCGACGCTGCCAGAGGGGCCCCCGGGGGGCCAAGTTTTCACGAAGGATTCCAGCGAAATCCCGGATCCAAGAAGTTGGCCGTTCATCGCATCCTCACCACCACCCGCTCGGGGTGCGCCACGTTGTCCGCGAACACGATGCCGGGCGCTCGGCCCTTCTTCTCCATCTGCCCGATGACCCGCTCGGCCATCAGCAGCTTCTTGCGCCACGGACCCTTGCCGATGTGCACGCTGATGCCGGCCTTGCCCACCGTCAGGCTCACGTCGCCCCCCGCCGCGAGGTGCACCTCCTGCACGGGGTGAACGCGACTGAGCGGGATGCGCTCCCAGTGCCTCACGATCTCGAGCCCCAGCGCGACGCGCTCGATGGCCCGCGCGCGGTCGCGCGCTAGATCCTCTGCGGTCACGCCCGTCAGCACCGGCAGGTCGAAGGGATCGCCTTCTTCGATGGGCTTGAAGGGATCGCCCTCGCGCGTGACCAGGTACAGACGATCGCCAATGGACGCAAGTGCGCCCGCCTCGCGCTCCTCGAGCTCGATCTTGATCGTGCTCGGCAAGACCCGCGCGACCTTCACCTGCTTGACCCAGGGATCCGCCAGCAGCTTCTGCTCGGCCGCGTTGGTGTCGATGGCGAAGACGTTGTCGCCGCGCTTGATGCCAGCCGCGCGCGCGATCTGATCTTCAGCCTTGCGTTTGCCGCCCTTGACCTCGATCTCTCGAATGGCGAAGCGGGGCGAGGTCAGGGCGTAGCGGTGCGCTCCCCAAGCGACCAGCCCCGACGCCGCCACCACCAACACGACGCCGAGCGCGAGCTTGGTCAGCGACCACGCCGTGCGAAGGAAGCTGGGATCTCCCGGGGGCGGCTCGCTCACGCCGCTCTGGGAGCGCCGTCCCCGAGCATTCTTGGCGCCCACCGGCCCCGGCTTCGGGCTCTCGCCGTCGACGAAGCCGCTCTCGTCGGGCGCCGCCACCGCAGCTCCGTGCTTTCGTGACCTCATGGCTGGTTCCCTCCGCCGAAGCGCGCTCGCAAGCCCTCCGCCACCAGCGGCAGGATCTTGTTGATGTCACCCGCGCCCAGGGCGACCACGACGTCGCCGGGCCGAGCCTCCGCGACCAGCGCCTCGGCGATGGCGCGCCGGTCCGGGATGTGACGAACGGAGTGGTGGCCGTGGTCGTGCATCGCCTTCACCAGCGCCTCCGAGCTGATGCCGGCGATGGGCTGTTCTCCGGCCGCGTAGATGTCCGCGATGATGACCGAGTCGGCGACGTTGAACGCCCGCGTGAAGTCGTCGAAGGAGTGCTGCGTGCGGCTGTAGCGATGGGGCTGAAACGCCACCAGTACCCGCTGATTGAACACCTTCCGCGCCGCGTCGAGGGTCGCGATCACCTCCGCCGGATGGTGCCCGTAGTCGTCCACCAGCGTCACGCCGCCGATCTCGTGCGTGACCGTGAAGCGGCGCGCGACGCCATGGAAGCTCTTGAGAGCGCTCTTCATCACGTCGAGCGGCACCTCGAGCTCGTCGGCGACGGCGATGGTCGCCATGGTGTTCAGTACGTTGTGTTCGCCAGGCATGCGCACCGAGAACTCGCCCAGGGGCTCGCCCTTGCGATGCACCATGAAGCTGGTGGTGAGACCGGCCTGGCGCACGTTGCGCGCGCAGTAGTCCGCCTGCGGCGAGAGGCCGTAGGTCACGTGCCGGTGCCGAATGCGTGGCAAGATGTCTTGCACGTGCGGGTGGTCGAGACACAGCACGCTGAGCCCATAAAACGGCACTCGCTCCGCGAACTCGACAAACGCCGTCTTCACGCGCTCGTGAGTCCCGTAGAAATCCAGGTGCTCCGCGTCGATGTTGGTGATGACAGCGATGGTGGGGGTGAGCCGTAGGAACGAGCCGTCGCTCTCGTCGGCCTCCGCGACCAGCAGATCGCCGGCGCCGAGCCGCGCGTTGGAGCCCAGCGCCGCCATGCGCCCGCCGACCACGACGGTCGGATCGAAGCCAGCTTCACGGAGCACCGTGGCCACCAGCGACGTGGTCGTGGTCTTGCCGTGGCTGCCGGCGATGGCGACCCCGTACTTCACCCGCATCAGCTCGGCCAGCATCTCCGCCCGCGCGATCACCGGGATGCCGATCCGCACCGCTTCGCGCATCTCGGGGTTGTCCGAGCCGATGGCGCTCGAGAATACGACCACGTCTGCGCCCTGGACGTTCTCAGCCCGATGCCCGACGTCGATGCGAACGCCCAGCCGCTTGAGGCCCCGCGTATTCTCGCCCTCCTTCATGTCCGATCCGGAGACGTCGAACTCGAGCGTGCGCAGGATCTCCGCCAGGCCGGACATGCCGATGCCACCGACGCCGATGAAGTGCACGTGCCGGACGCGGCCCCTAAACACTCTGGCCTCCGTGGGGCGCCGGGCTACTGTGGTGGGTGGGAACGCCCCGGCGGGCCGCTCTTGGGTTTTGTATTTTGCGTTGGGTCTTGCGGGGGGAGGTCTTGCGACTGTCGCGGGCTGAGAGGAGCCAGGCGCCCGCTCCGCCGGGCACCTTGGGCGTTGTGGCTACTCGGGCGGATCGTGATCTGATCGGGCTTCGGACTGGGACCGGTGTTCCAGTCTCGCCGCTGCAAGCAGCGGCTCGACGCAGAGCCTGGCCGGCCGGGAGAGGGAGAGCCTGGCTCGCGAGGCGAGCGGCGGCCGGAGGCAGAGGCAGAGGCAGAGGGAGAGCCTGGCTCGCGAGGCGAGCAGCGGCCGGAGCCTGGCTCGCGAGGCGAGCAGCGGCCGGAGCCTGGCTCGCGAGGCGAGCAGCGGCCGGAGCCTGGCTCGCGAGGCGAGCAGCGGCCGGAGCCTGGCTCGCGAGGCGAGCAGCGGCCGGAGCCTGGCTCGCGAGGCGAGCAGCGGCCGGAGGGCGATTCTGATCTGCGATGGCTAGAGGGTATTGACTCACCGCTGCGCCGCGGCTCGCGACTGGAACCAAATTTCTCTTCCTTGCGTGCTCCGCGTGCTCTGCGTTCGCGGAGCCTTCTTCGATGAGGGGGGCGTTCGAGGTCATCCCGCTACCTCGAGCAATTTGTTGGCGCCGTCGTCCGGTCGCTTGGCCTTCGACGCGGCTCTGCTGGGTTGGTGGCCGGCGGGTGCGAGGCCGGCGAGCTCGAGCAGATCGCGCGCGATCTCGCGGGCCGCGTTTGGCTTGCCCCAGTGGGAGGCGGCTTCAGCCATGCTCGCGAGCAGCCCGGGATCACTGGCCAGCCGCTCGATCTCGGTCGCGAGACGCGCTGCCGTCGCCTCGTTCGAAGCGACGGAAACCGCCGCGCCGGCCCTTGCCAGCGTCTCGGCGTTGTGGCGCTGATGATCGCCCGCCGCGTGGGGGTACGGCACGAACAAGGCCGGGCGCCCCACCGCTGCGATCTCGCTCACCGCGCTGGCTCCCGAGCGGCTGATCACCAAGTCCGAAGCCGCAAGGGCTGCCGGCACGTCTTGAATGAAAGGCACAATCTGCCATTCGAAGCCCGGAGCGAGTCGTTCGTAGGTCGCCCGCACCGCGGCTGCGTGCGCAGCGCCACACTGATGCGTGACCCGGATCTCGGCCCTCGTCCGCGCCAAAGCCTCCGGGATGGTCTCGTTCAGCGACTTGGCTCCTTGGCTGCCGCCGAGCACCAGCACTTCGATCGAGCCGCCGCGCTTGCCGTAGGCTCGCGGCTCGAATCCGCCGCGGATCGGCACGCCGGTGGTCAGGGCCGTCCCCCGGCCAAAGTGGGTGGCGGCTTGCGGGAAGGCCACGTACGCGCGCTGCACCAGCGGGGCCGTGAGCCGGTTGGCGAGGCCCATCACGCTATTCGGCTCGATCAGGGCGAGCGGCACGCGTGCAAGGCGCGTCGCCAACGAGATCGGGCCCGCAGCGTAGCCGCCAATGCTGAGCACTGCACGCGGCCCGTACTTCGCCAAGAGCGCCCGCGACTCGGGAATGCTCATCATCGCGCGCCACACGCCACGCACCGCGCCCCGCACTCCCCCGCCGCGGATCGGGCTCACGCGGACCAGCTCGAGCGCGTAGCCCCGCTCCGGTACGAGCGTCACCTCCATGCCGCGCTCGGTGCCGACAAACACCAATTGCAGTTCTGGCGCCAGCAGGGTCAGCGCGTCTGCCACCGCGATCAACGGGAAGACGTGGCCTCCGGTGCCGCCGCCGGCGAGCAGGATGGAAGGTCGACTCACGTCGCCGCCTCGGCCGCCCGCGCGCCGCGACGGCGCCGCGGCTCCGTCGCTTCTTCTGCAAAGTTCGCCTCGGACACGAGCATCGCGCTCGCTTCGGGCTTGGGCCCCTGGGGCTCGGCGACTCGCTCGTTCGCGGCGCCCTCGCGGGAGCGGGTGACGTTGAGCAAGATGCCCATGGCAGCTGCGCTCACCAACAACGACGACCCGCCGTAGCTGACGAAGGGCAAGGTCAGGCCCTTGGTCGGCAAAACCGCCATCGCGACACCGAGGTTCGCCAGTGCCTGAACTCCGAACAGCATCGACACGCCGAACGCGATGTACGAGCCGTAGTCGTCTTTGGCCAGGAGCGCCGCTCGCACTCCACGGACCACGATGAAGAGATAGGTCGCGGCCAGGGCCAAGACCCCGATGAACCCGAGCTCTTCGCCGATGATGGCGGAGATGAAGTCGGTGTGGGCCTCCGGCAGATACAGGACCTGCAGTCCCTTGCCGAGCCCGAGCCCGGTAGTCTGACCCGAACCAAAGCTCATCACCGACTGGAAGGGCTGATACGCCAGATCCTGCCGGTGCTCGCTCATGTTGAACCAGGCGAGCATGCGCTCCCAGCGGTAGCTCGTGAACCGCACCAGCCAGGCCGCCGCGAGCCCGCCGAGCATCGCGACCCCGAGCAGGTAGCCCACCCGCGCGCCGGCCACGAACAAGAGCGTGAAGGTCAAGAACAGGAGCACCACCGCGCCGCCGAAGTCCGGTTGCTTGAGGCAGAGCAGCATCAGCGCTCCGGCCATGAGCAGATGCGGCACCATGCCGACCGAGAAGGACTTCATCTGCTCTCGCTTCTTCTCGAGCGAGTACGCCAGCCACAGGATCAGCGCGAGCTTGGCGGCCTCCGAGGGCTGCACGTGGATGGGGCCCAGGCGCAGCCAACGCGTCGCGCCGCCGCCCGTGTGACCAAAGCCGGCCACCGCCAGCACCAGCAGCACGAAGACGCTGCCGAGGATGGGATAGGTCAGCGGGCGGAGTCGGTGGTAGTCGATGCGCGAGGTCACCCAGATCAGGATCAGCGATGCTCCGGCAAACACCGCCTGTCGCTTGAGAAAGTACTGCGAGTCACGGAACACCACCGTCGCCTCGATGACGCTCGCGCTGTAGACCATCACCACGCCGAATCCGATCAGCGCCACGACGATGGCCGCGAGGACCGGATCGACGGGTCCCTGGGAGGGAGAAATCCACTTTCTCACCAGGTTCATGCCCCTGCCTCCACGCTGCCGAGGGCCTTCGCCGCCGCGGCGAAGCGATTGCCCCGCTCGACGTAGTCTTTGAACATGTCGTAGCTGGAGCAGGCCGGCGACAGGAGCACCGCGTCCCCGGACCCTGCGAGCTCGAAGGCCAGGCGCACCGCCTCTTCCACGCTGCCGGCCCGTGCCACCGGGACCCGGGACCCAACGGCCTCGGCGATGCGCTCGGCGGCTTCGCCGATCAGCACCACCGCACGACCCTTGTCCACCAGCGCGTCGACCAGCGAACGGTAGCTGCCGTGCTTGTCGCGCCCACCCGCGATCAGCACGGCCTTGGGCTCTTCGAGCCCGCGCAGCGCGGTCACTGCCGCACCGACGTTGGTGCCCTTGGAGTCGTCGTAAAAACGAACGCCATCGATCTCCCGCACCAAGGCCATGCGATGTTGAAGCGGTCGGAAGCGCGCGAGGCCCGCTTCGATGGCCGGGCGCTCGGCGCCGAGAGCGCGCACTGCGGCGATGGCAGCCGCTGCGTTCTCCAGGTTGTGTCGGCCGTGGAGCGCGACGCCTTCGAGGGAGAACGACTCGCCGGTCGCTCCCTCGACGACCCGACGACCCTGGAGGTCGTAGTCGCCGCCCGCGCCGAAACGGATGCTTTTGCCGCGTCCGCGCCGCGCCTGCTCGTCGCAAGCGGCGTCATCGCTCGGGATCACCGCGAAGTCGTCCTCGGTCTGGTTGGCAAAGGCGTTGCCCTTCGCCGACGCGTACTCGGCGAAGCTCGCATAGCGGTCCAGGTGGTCTTCGCTGACGTTGAGCAGCACGCTCACCTTGGGGTGGAAGGTCGGGGCGTGTTCGAGCTGAAAGCTCGAGACCTCGAACACCGCAACGTCGATCTCAGCGCCGACAGCGTCGCATGCGGGCTGCCCGAGGTTGGCGCCCGCGAAGATCCGCTTCCCCTCGGCGCTGAGCATCTCGGCGCAGAGCGTGGTCGTCGTGCTCTTCCCGTTGGTGCCACCGACGGCCAGGATAGGCGCCCGCACGAAGCGCGAGGCGAGCTCCATCTCGCCAATGAGCAAGACGCCCGCTCGCTCGGCGTCGGCCACCTCCGGCAACAGGGGGACGCCTGGCGAGAGCACGATCAGATCGGCGCCCGCGAAATCCACCCCCGTGTGCCCGCCGAGCCGGAGTTCGATGTCGAGCTCTGAGAGCTCGGGCGGCAACCGGTCGGCCGGAGCAACGTCCGTCCCGAGTACCCGCGCGCCACGGCTCTGACACAGCCGCGCCGCGGAAATGCCGCTCTTGCCGAGGCCGACCACGATGACGCGCTTGTTCGAGAGCTCCATGCCGCTTACCTCAGCTTGAGCGAGCTCAGCGACACCAGCGCGAGCAGGATGGAGATGATCCAAAAGCGGACGATGATGCGCGGCTCCGGCCAGCCCTTCTTCTCGAAGTGATGGTGGATCGGCGCCATCAAGAAGATGCGTTTCTTGAACAGCTTGAAGCTAGCCACCTGCGTGATGACGCTGACCGCTTCGACCACGAAGATGCCGCCCAAGAGGACGCTCAAGAGCTCGGTCTTGGTGAGCACGGCCATCATGCCGAGCCCACCACCGAGGGAGAGCGATCCCACGTCGCCCATGAAGACCTGGGCAGGATAGGTGTTGTACCAAAGAAAGCCGATCCCCGCGCCTATCACCGCCGCGCCGAACACGGCGAGCTCGGTCATCTCCGGGATGCCGGCGATGTGCAGATAGGTGGCGAGCGGTCGGCCGAACAACACCGAGCCGGCGATGTAGGCCCACACGACGTAGGTCCCGGCGTTGATCATCACCGGACCGATGGCGAGCCCGTCGAGCCCGTCGGTGAGGTTGACGGCGTTGCTCGTGGCCACGACCACCAGCAACGCAAACGCAAAGTAGAACCACAGCGGCAGGTCGATTTGGTGTTTGTCGAAGGCCGCGAACGGAATCGCGAGCCGCCCGCGGATCGCGAGCCACTCGGGGGTCAGCTTGCCGGTGCCCAGAAAGAGGTAGCCGATGGCCCCGCCGCCGATGAGCAACTGCCCCATCAGCTTGTAGCGACCGGGCAGCCCCTTGGAGCTCCGGCCTTCGATCTTGAGCCGATCGTCCAGGTAGCCGATAGCGCCGTAACCCGCGGTGACGGCGGTGGTGGCGAGCACGAATACGTTCTTCACGTCGGCCCACAGCGCGGTGGGGACCAACACCGCCAACAGGATCAGCGCCCCGCCCATGGTGGGGGTGCCAGCCTTGATCTTGTGCGACTCGGGGCCGTCGGCGCGGATCACCTGGCCGATTTGCTTCGTCTGCAGCGTGCGGATGAACCAAGGCGCCAGCACGAAGCACATCACCATCGCGGTGATGGTGGCCATGATCGCGCGAAAGGGGGTGTAGCGGAGCACGTTGAGCGCGCCGGCCCAGCCGTACTTCAGCGAGAGCGGATAGAGCAGCTCGTAGATCACGCGGCCCTGCCCTTCGCTCGAATCAGTCCTTCGACGACGCGCTCGGCGCGGACTCCCCGGGACGCCTTGACCAGAACCACGTCGCCCGCCTGCCAGAGGGCGAGCACCGAGCCCAGTGCCTCGTCTGCGTCTTTGGCAAAGGTCGCTCGGGGACCGGCAGCGGCCGCCAGATGCGCAGCGTCGCCGCCGACGGCGATCAGGGCCTGGGCCTCCAAAATCGCCAGCGCACGGCCGAGTTCCTGGTGCTCGCTGACGCTGAACGAACCGAGCTCGCGCATCTCCCCCACCACCAAGAGCAAACGCGCGCCGCGCTCCCGGGCGATTTCCCGGGCTGTCTCCGCGGAGCTCAGCACGCTGGCGGGATTCGCGTTGTAGGTGTCGTCGATGACCACGCTGCCGTCGGAGAGCTCGACAGGGCAGAGGCGCTGGGCCTCACCCGCCCCGAGCTGGGCGACGGCACGCTCGATCACGCTCATGGGCAGCGGCTCGCCGACGACGCGCTCCGCCACTGCGAGCCCCCCGGCCAGCGCCAGAGCTCCGGATGCGCCGAGCAGCCGGGTCTCCACCCGCACGGGGCCGCCCCTCGGTCGCGCGATCTCGACCTGCACGCGGTGCAGATCCAGCGCCTTTCGGCCGACCACGCGGTACTCGGCGGGAGCCGCGCTGCCGTAGCGGATGGCCTGAACCGCAGGCGACGCGCGCAGCCGGCGCTCGACGCGTTCATCGTCCGAGTTGCCGATGGCGGTGCCCGCCGCCCCGAGCGCGTCGAAGAGCGCGCCTTCCTCGGCCTCGATGGCGTCAATGCCGCCAATGCCCTCCGAGTGCTCGATGGCAACCAGCGTGAGCACCGCGACATCGGCCTCGGCAATGCCGGAGAGGCGCAGGATCTCCCCCCGCTGATTGGTGCCGAGCTCGACGACACCCACGCCGTGCTCGTCGCGGAGCCCCAAGAGGACCATCGGCGCGCCAACCAAGTTGTTCAGATTGCCGCGCTCGGCGTGCACGGCGCCGGGCATGGCGGCCTCGAGCAGCGCCGCGATGGCTCCCTTGGTGGTGGTCTTGCCCGCCGAGCCTCCCACGGCCACCACGCACTTGCCCCAACGGCGTCGGTGGAAACGGGCGACGCCGCCCAACGCCCCGAGGGTGTCGCCGACGCGCAGCACGCTGGCCGAGCCAGGCACCTCGACGTCGCGGCTCACGACCACGCCATGCGCGCCCCGTCGAACCACATCGGCGACGAAGTCGTGGCCATCGAAGCGGTCGCCGGTCAGCGCGACGAAGAGCTTGCCCGCGACGTCTGCCCGCGAGTCCGTGGCCACGCCGCTCACGGCGCCGTGCTCGCCCGCGCGCACGATGGCGCCGGTGGCCTCGATCAGCTCCTCCAGGGAGAAGGCCGCGCGGTTGTCCGGAATGGGCGTCGCCATCAGCTGCGCCTTCCCGCTCGTCGCAGCGCCAGCGCGCGACGCGCCTCGACGCGATCATCGAACTCTCGACGCTCGCTGCCCAGGATCTGATAGGGCTCGTGCCCCTTGCCGGCGATGAGCACGACGTCGCCCGGCGAAGCGCTCAGGATCGCACGATCGATGGCGCGCGCCCGGTCGAGCTCGATTTCGTAGGGGATCTGGTGCGCGTCGAGACCCGGCACGATGTCGCGGACGATGGCGCTCGGCTCTTCGCTGCGCGGGTTGTCGCTCGTGACGACGGCGCGGCGGGCCAAGCGCCCGACTGCGTCGCCCATCTTCGGACGTTTGCCGCGATCCCGATCGCCACCACATCCGAACGCGCAGATCAGCTCGCCCGCGGTCAGGGTGCGGCAGGTCTGAAGCACCCGCTCGAGGGCGTCCGGCGTGTGCGCATAGTCCACGAGGACGAGCACGTCGTCATCCGGGGTGTCGCAGCGCTCGAGGCGACCGGGAACTGCCGGGGCGGACTCGAGACCTCGCGCCGCGCGCTCGGGGTCGAGGCCCAGCCCCTCCACCACGGCCAGCGCAGCCAGCAGGTTGTCGAGGTTGTGAGCGCCCACGAGCCGACTGACGATCTCGACCTGACCCGAGGGCAGGCGCACGGTGCCGCGGATGCCGCGAGCATCGACGCTGACGCGCAGGGGACACACGTCGGCGCCGCCCGGCCGCTTGCTCACGCGCAGCACGCGCCCGCTCGCGCCTTCGGCGATGGTGACCCCGAAGGCGTCGTCCACGTTCACCACGGCGACCTTCGGCGACAGCTCGGTGAACAACCGCAGCTTGGCCGCCGCGTAGGCGTCCATGCTGCCGTGGAAGTCCAGGTGGTCCTGCGTCAGATTCGTGAAGACTGCGACGGCAAAGGAGAGCGCTTCGACCCGGCACAGGCTCAGCGCATGGCTGGATGCTTCCATGACCAAGTGGCTCCCGCCCCGATTTCGGATCCGCGCGACGAGCCTCGTGACTTCGTCGGCCTCGGGTGTGGTGAGCGCCGAGTCGACCACGTCGTCCTCGAAGGCAAACCCCAGGGTGCCGAGCCGGCCGACTCTTCCGCCGGCCGCCGCGACGGCCGCCGCCGTCAGGTAGCTGGTCGTGGTCTTGCCGTTGGTCCCGGTGATGCCTACCACGCTGACGGATCGCGACGGATGGTGGTGGACTGCCTCGGCCGCGAAGGCCACTGCGAGCCGGACGTCGGGCACCTCGATGATCGGAACCCGGACGTCGGGCAGGGCGGTCCCGCGCTGGATCATCACCGCACGAGCGCCTCGTGCGACCGAGTCACGCACGAAGCTCGTGCCGTCGGACTGCCCGCCGGAGCGCGCCGCAAACAGGTCGCCGGGCACCACACGACGGGAGTCCTGTCGCACGTCGCTGATTCGCACGCCGGGATCGCCGGTGAGCCGCGCACCGAGGCTCGCCAGCTCGGCGCCGAGCTCGCCGAGCGTCAAACCGGGTTCGAGCGAGGTGGAGGTCATCTGAGCCAAGGTCATGAAGCGGGCTCGAACACGAGGGTGATGCTCGCGCCTTTGTCGACGACTCCGCCGGGCGGCGGGTCTTGCTTGGCCACCAGGCCCGTGCCCGTCAGCCGGGGCTCGACCCCGAGCTCGTATGCCTGCCGCACCGCCGCGCGCGCGGGCCACCCGGTCATGTCCGGCACACGCACCTTGCCTGCCGGCACGGGACCCGAAGCCGCGACGCCGTCCTGCACCGCAGGCTTCTTGCCCTGGGCTTCCCGCAGCATTTCGTAGGCGACGTTCGCGCGGTCGGGCTTCGAGCCGAGCGTCGCCACGTCGACGCGTTCCTTCCCGATGGGCGTGAGTCCCTTGTACTTGAGGGCGGCTTGGGCAACCCGACGAAAGATCGGTGCTGCCACCGCGCCGCCGGCGTGCTCGACCATGGGCTCGTCCACGATCACGCTGATGGCGACCACGGGCTTCTTGGCCGGCACGTATCCCACGAAGCTCGCCATGTACTTCTCGAGGGAGTAACGCCCGGTGGCCGGATCCGTCTTCTGCGCCGTGGCGGTCTTGCCAGCCACCTGGTAGCCGTCGATGGCCGCCTCGAGACCCGTGCCTTCGCCTTCGGTCACGGCGATCAACAGCTCGGTGATGGTCTGCGCGACTCGCTTCTGGATCACCCGGCGACGCACCTTCGGCGTCGCTTCGCGGACGACCTCCCCGGTGGCGGTCGTGACCCGCTTGATGAGCAGCGGCTCCATCAGCTCGCCGCCATTGGCGATGGCCGCCGACGCCATGGCGAGCTGCAGGTTGGTGACGCTGATGCCCTGACCGAAGGCAGCGGACGCGATCTCGACCTGAACCCAAGGCCGTCCACGCGGGCGCAGGGTCCCGCTCGCCTCACCGGGCAGCGGCACGCCCGACTCTTGGCCGAAACCGAATCGGAGCAAGGTCTCGTAGAGCTTGTCGCCACCGAGGCCCAGGCCCACTTTTGCCGAACAGATGTTGGACGAAATAGCCAACACCTGCGCGACGGTCAGCCAGCCCGACGGATGGGTGTCGCGGATCACGACGTTGTCGACGGGCATCATGCCCTTCTCGCAAAACAGCTTCTGATCGGCAGTAATCACGCCCGCTGAGAGCCCGGCGGCGATGGTGAACATCTTGATCGTCGAGCCCGGCTCGAACGCATCGTTCATGCCGCGATCCCGCCGTTGCGCCGGCTCGCTGTCGCCGTAGTCGTTCGGGTTGTAGCCAGGCCAGCTCGCCGCCGCGAGGATTTCTCCGGTCCACGGGTCGACGACGATGACGCTCCCGCCCGCGGCCTCGAAGGTCCGAGCGGCATGGGCGAGCTCGCGCTCCGCCGCGAACTGAATGCCTTGGTCGAGCGTCAGCTCGACGTTGTGTCCAGCCAGCGCTTGCTCGTCCTGGACTCCTTCGGCAAAGAGCAGACGCCCGGAACGGTCGCGCAACCCGCGGAGTTGCTCCACGTGCCCCTTCAGCTCCTGGTTCATGCTGTATTCGAAGCCGTCTTTGCCTTCGCCGTCGGGTGCGACGAAGCCGAGCAACGGTCCGGCCAGCTCACGGCGGGGGTAGTAGCGCCGGCCCTCGCCTTCGACGACCATGCCGCGCACGGGCTTGCCGCCCAAACCGTCCTTGCTGCCCAGCGCCCGCACGCGCTCGGCTTCGTCCGCCGTGATTTGGCGTTTGAGCCAGGTGAAGCGGCGCTTCTGGAGGATCTTTCGTTCGATCAGCGCCGGATCGAGCGAGAGCGCCTGAGCGATGCGGTTAGCCGCGTCGCGCGCGACCATTGGGATCTGCTGCGCCGGGACGTTTCGCAAGAGCTCGACGGAATCGAGGCTCACGCTGGGCACCTCGACGCTCACAGCGAGCGCGTTTTTGTTGCGGTCGTAGATCGTTCCGCGCTTGGGCGTGACGTGCAGCCGGCGCTGCCGCTGTTTCTCCGCCAGCTCGCGCCACTCGGCGCCCTCGCCGATCATCAAATCGTAGCCCGATGTCACCACCACTCCGAGGCCGAGCGCGAGGAAGCCGCACAGGATGCCCATGCGAAGGCGGATCCAGCGACCACGAGGAGTATCGAGGCTGCTCATTCGTCAGACTCCTCCCAGGACTGGCCGGCAGGTGCTGCTGGCGCCAAGGGACGGGGCGCCCCCGCGGGGGTGTTCGGAGCCGCTGCGGCCGAGGTGTCCTCCGCCGAGACCTCGTCGGTGACCGCGTTCGGCTTCACCCCATTCGACCCCTCATCCGCGGGCTGCGGGCCCGCAGGCACGATCCGATCTGCCGAGGGCTCGCTCATGCCGAGCAGCGATCGCGCCACCATGTCGACGCGCTCCGGCGCCTTGTGACTCGCGAGCTCGAGCTCGAGCACACGCTTGACTTCGCGCAGGCGAGCAACGCGTGCGTGGGCTCGTCCGAGCTCGTATCCGAGCTCCACGCTGCGAACGCGGAGCCCCAGGTAGAGCACGAAGGCCGCCGTCGCTGCCAAGACAGCCAAGGTCCAGAGCGTGAGAAATGGGCTCTTCCGATGCCTCACGAGGCCTCCTGAACGACGCGACGCGCGGCGCGGAGCTTGGCGCTGCGCGATCGGGGGTTTTCGGCTCGCTCGTCCTCGTCGGCGACGACGGGCTTGTTGTTCAGACGCTCCCAGATCGTGCGTTGCAGGAACGCTCGCTTGACCAGCCGGTCTTCGAGGGAGTGGAAGCTGATGATGGCTGCGACGCCGCCCTCGGCCAAGATGGCGGGCAGCGCGTCGATCAAGTCACGAAGCTCGTCGAGCTCGGAGTTCACCGCGATACGCAGCGCTTGAAAGGTGCGTGTCGCCGGGTCGATACCGCCAACGCGTCGCGGTCCGACGGCTCGCACCACGGCGCGCCGCAGCTCCGACGTCGTCTCGAGCTCGCCAGCGGCCAGTGCCTGCTTGATGCATGCGGCGACCCGCCGCGAGCGTCGCTCCTCACCGAGCTGGTAGATGATGTCAGCCAGCTCGTCCTGTGACACCCGCTCGATCAGCTCACGCGCGGTCTCGCCTTCCGTCGTGTCCATCCGCATGTCGAGGGGCCCCTCGCTGCGGAAGCTCATTCCGCGCTCGCGATCCGCGAGCTGATGCGAGCTCACGCCCAGGTCGGCGATGAGCCCCTGGACCTGACCCATCTCGGCGGAGACGAGCCAGTCCGCGACCCCGCTGAAGGCGCAGTGCACGACGAGCGCACGCTCTCCGAAGGGCGCGAGGCGCTTGCGAGCTGCCGCGACCGCCACCAGATCACGATCGAAGGCGATCACCCGGGCGTTTTGCGCCGAGAGCAAGATCGCCGCCGCATGACCGCCGCCGCCGGCCGTCACGTCCAGGTAGAGGCCACCGCGTTCGGGGGCCAAGGCGCGCAGCACCTCCTTCGCCAGGACCGTGACGTGCTCGAAGCTGGGCGTGTCGTCGCTCGTCGTTGGCACGGTCATCATACCTTGATCTGCTCCATCACCGCCCGCTCGAGCGCGACGCGCTCGTCATCGGAAAGCGTGAGCTCCACTTCCCACTTCTCCTTCGCCCACAGCTCGACGGTCCGTCCCATGCCCGCCCACAGCGCGTCCTTCGCCAGGGCCGCACGGTCGCGGAGCGTGGGAGGCACGAGCACCCGACCCGCCTTGTCGAGCTCGCACTCGATGGCGGCCGAGACGTAGAGCCGGCGGAAGCGAACGATGTTCGGGTCGAAGCTCGGCAGCCCCGCGATCTTCTCCTCGAGCTCCTCCCACCCGCGCATCGGGTAGAGGTGCAGGCAGGGGTCGAAGAGCGCGGGGGTCAGGATGAAGCGCGAGTCCCCCTGCGACACGAGTCCGTCACGAAAGCGCGCCGGCAGGCTGACCCTGCCCTTGGCGTCGATCGTATGAGCGAACTGTCCGCGGAACATCCTGTCCTGACACCTGACGGGCGAAGCAAACACTTCGCCCCACTTTTTCCCACCGAGGGTTGGGCGAAACTAGAGGGCAGGAGTTCGCCTGTCAACAAGTCGGCCGAGGAAGAACCCAAAGGATTCCGGGCACCTATGTGGATACACGCTCCCTACATGGTCCGGTGTTCAGTACGTAGAGCTGGCGCCCCGTGTAAATCGACCCACGCCCCTGCGTCCCCAGGGCAACTTTGCTGTTGCTCAAATGCCCTGTTGTTCCCTAGGTTTGCCGCCCCGATGGCGAGCGGCATGAGCGCTGCAACGCCTCGAGCACGAAGGCAAAGCATGACCGTCCTCTTCGCACTGATCCCGAGCCTGGTTGCGGTGGCGATCTTCGTCGGCACCTTCCGCCTGACGCCGCCGCGAGCCGTGGCTGCATCTCGAGCTCAGCGCACCTTGGCCACGGTGAGGGTCAGCTCTTCGATAAGGACCCCGCTGCCCCTGGGCTCGAGCCATAGCGGGACGGGCGTGCAGCAGTTGCGGGCCTGAGCTGCCAGGCCGGGGGCCCACCGATTGCTACAGGCCGCGCGGCCTGACGTTTTCGTCGACCCACTCGACGATCTCGCCGAGGGTCGTGCCGGGCTTGAAGACCCGCTTCACGCCGGCATCCGTGAGTCGGCCGAGGTCGTCGTCGGGCACGATTCCGCCGCCGAACACGATGACGTCGTTGGCGCCTCGACCGCGCAGGGCCTCGATCACGGCCGGGAACAACGTGTTGTGGGCGCCGCTCATGATCGACAGCCCCACGGCGTCGACGTCCTCTTGCACGGCCGCGCTGGCGATCATCTCCGGGGTCTGATGGAGGCCGGTGTAGACCACCTCGAACCCTGCGTCTCGGAGGGCCCGAGCGACGACCTTGGCGCCGCGGTCGTGGCCGTCGAGGCCGGGTTTGGCCACCAGGATGCGGACCTTCTGTCGATCGGTCATGGCTTCTTCTTCGGTACGGTGGGCGCCGGCGGCTTGGTGGGAGTCGGCCCGGCCTTCGGGGGAGTCGAGGTGGACTTCGGCGGATCGGGGGCCTTCTTGGGGGGTTTCTGGGGCGCCTTGGGCGTCCCGCGACCGAACCCGCGGGCTTCGACGAGCCCGCCGGCAACGACCATCAATCCGGCCTTCCCGGTGCCGACCCCGCGCGCGAGCTTGGCTTCCAGCTTCACGCCATCGATGGTGGCGGTGATCTTCTCGGCCCGGGCGCTCAGGGTCACCAAGTAGCCGGTCTCTCCCGCCGGCGGGAGGTCGCGAGCCGGTGCGAGCTCCGTGGCCTGGGCCCGACCGTCGACCAGGATGAGCGTCGCCTTCGGCTTCGGCTCGCGGGTGACGAGCACGGCGATGGCGTCGTAGCTCTGCTGCCCCGGCTGTCCCCGAAGGATGAGCCCTCCCCCGCGGCCCGTGACCGCGAGGTAGGCGTGGATGGTGGAGTCGCTCGAGGCCTCACCGGTGACCACCGCATCGAAGCCGTCGCTCGTCTCGGCGGCCCCCAGGACGAAGCGGCCGTCGTCGATGGCCAGACCGCGTGGCGCGCCACCGAGCTTTTCCCAGCGCTGGGATCCGGCCAGCCAGCTCTCCGCCGCCTTGGGCACGAAGCGGACGCGGCTGAGCTGCGACAGGCGTGGCGCAGCGCCATCGACCAGCACCTTGTCGACCTGGCCGTCCGAGCCAAGGTTGACCTGCACCTTCTTGCCGTCGAGCTCGAAGGAGGAGACGAGTCCGTTCGCCAGCGTGACGCGGGTGAGCTTGTCGGCGACGAGCGCGCCGCCTTCGCCGGTGCGCCCGACGGCGATCTCGTCGGCGCTGCCCCCAACGGCGTGCAGCAAGCTGGCGCCGAGCACGAAGGCCGCCAAGGGCTCGTCCCGTCCCTGCACGGCACGCGAGAGCGCGAGATCGAGCGCCCGGGGCGCGTCGAGGAGCACCAAACGCAAGGCGTGGGCGGCGAACTGCTCGGCGGACGCAGCCTGGGCGCCTGGACCAATGGCGCCCGGTGCCCGCAGCACCGATGCCTCGAGATCCGGCGCGAGTTGGCCGGCGGCGCCAGCGCGCGCGGCTCGAGTCGCGACCAGCGCCGCCCTCTTCGAGAGCGCCGGCTGGGCCTTGAAGGCAGCCCGGGTGACGAGCCACGCGGCGGAATACGCCACCTCCATCATTTCGCGGTCGGGCCGCGAGGCGACCACGTCTTCGGGCCAGAGCGCGGCCGCGGTCGGCGCGCCGGACGCAGCACTGAGCGACACCCGGGCGCTGGCGCGTGCGCCCCGCGACGAGAGCCCGCGCACTGGCGCCTTGCTGATCAGCCAGAGGCTGAGTTCTGACGCCGCGCGCGGCGCGCTGTCGAGGAAGCGGGACACCTCACTCAGGCGCTCGTCGCCGGCGGTTCCGCCATCTTCGAGCAGCGTTCCATGACGCTCGAAGACCTGTTTGCGCGGCCCTGCGAGGCCGAGCAGCGCGGCGACCTGGTGACGTTGATAGAGCCCACGCGACAAGTCGACGACGGCAAGCGCGGCTTGCGCCCGGACCTGTACCAAGGACGGGCTGAGCTTGGTGCCGGGCTTCAAGGTCGCCGAGTGGCGATCGAAGTGTGCGCGGTAGGCCTCGACGCAGAGCTTGAGCGCGTCATCACGGATGCCCGCGGCGGCATCGTGCCCGTCCACGGGAGGTTGTCCGGCGTTCGCGATCACCTCGGTGACGAAGCGATGGATCTCGACGCTCTCGGCCGCGAGCCGATCTGCCTTCGACGCGTCGGTGCCCGACTCGTTGATGGGCATCGCGGCATAGGCGTTCGAGGCTCGGGCCAAGAGCGCTCGGACGAGCGCCGGAGCGAGGGCACTGCGCGCGGCCGCCGAGCCAGGTCCCAGCAGGATCTCCCGGGCGAGCTTCTCGTGCGCGTCGTCGAAGGCGACGGCTCCGAAACCGGCACTCAGCGGTTCGGAGGCCTCGTCCACGGTGAGATCCGGGCGCGCCACCAGCGCTCGGATGCGGGCGGCGTTGCGCAGCTCGCCCGACCGCACGAAGCCCTGGACCTGGGCCTTCTCCGAATCCGTCAAGGCCGCACGGGCCGGCGCGGCGGCGACCAGCGCCGCGGTCAGCGCCGCCCAACCCAACCTACGGCCGAGTCCCGGCCGTGATGCTCCCTCACGTGTTCGCATGGCGGCCGAAGCCTACCTCAGGTCTGCCCGTCAGATCGCGCGAGAAGCGCGCCGAGAACCGCCACCACCGCAGTCTCGGTCCGCAGCGCCAGCCGGCCGAAGCGCGCCGAGGAAAAACCCGCGCTCCGTGCGGCGGCGAGCTCACCCACTCCCAGCCCCCCTTCCGGACCAATCAACACACGCAGCCTCGCCCGTGGCGCCAACGCCGACAGCGCCTGCACGAGGGTCGACTCGGCCCTGGGGTCGAGCACCACGCCCGAAACGCCCGCGTCGATCTCGAGCGCGTCCGCGAGGTGCAGCGGACCAATCAGCTCGGGCACGTCCCCGCGCCCGCACTGGCGAGCGGCGTTCCGTGCCACGTTCTGCCAGCGCTCGCGGCGTACGTCGGCGCGGTCCGAAAGCTGTACGATGGTCCGCTCCGTGGTGAGGAGCACGATGCGCACGACGCCCAGCGCGGTGGCGTCACGGATCACGGACTCGGGCTTGTCGGCTTTGCCAACGGCCCAGAGCAGGGTCACCGGCAGCGGTGAGGTCACCGCTGCGGGGCGCGGCGGGCCGACCCGCGCGCGGGCTCGCCTCGGATCGGCCTGGAGGATCTCGGCGTCGGCCTCGAGCCCTGCCGCGACGTCGAAGGCGACGAACGCATCTCCCACCCGCAAGCGATGCACACGCACCAGGTAGCGCGAGGTCGCCGGATCGAGGTCTCGTTCACCGGGGCCGAGCGCATCGACCGGGGCACGCAGGGTCACCGGGCGGTCATATCAGATCCGAGCACGCGTCGGTGCTCGGCCCGCGCTTCGACCTCGCCGCGATCGAAGGCGAGCTTCCGATAACGACCTTCGACCCAGTCTTCCAGCATGTCGTCAAAGTGGGGACTGGCCGGATCGGCAACGTTGCCCAGGGGGAAGTTCACCCACAACTCCGGAGTCCCACCGTCGCCGACGCGACCGACCAAGCGCTCCACCGGCCCGTAGTCGCTGACCCATTGCTTCGGAACCTCGAAGTCCCGCCGGAACACGCTGTGAGCGACGTTCACTGTGTTTTCCCCGCCGTCGGTCGGGATCGACGGCAGCGACACGCCCAGACCGAACGCGTTGTCGAAGCTGCTGACGTGCACGTCGCCCCACTGGTAAAGCGAGGGCTCGACGCCACCGAAGCGCTCGGCCAAGAACTCCACGGTCTGCGCGAGTCCCTCGAGCACGATGCGATGTCTGCCCTCTTGGAGCACCTCGTCACCCTTCGGGTACTGTCCGCTGAGCGCGAGGGCAGCCACCTTGAGCACGTAGAACGGGGCGGCCTCCAGCACACGCTCGTAGAGGAGCGGGATCATGTCGTCTTCGATGGCGTGCGCCGTCGTGAAGTGGGCAAACGCGTGAAACGCCACGGCGCCGGGTGAATCGCGCGTCATCTCCCGGTTCCACTCCGCGCTCAGCAGCTTGTACACCCTCTCGGTCCCTGGGCGCGCCGCGAGCTCGGCCAGCACCGGGTCGTCGTTGCGCCCCGACCAAGCGTCGTCGAGCAACTTCAGGAAAGTGTCGGCCATCAGACACCGCGAGTCCATCTGGAGCGCCTGCATGTCCTCTAGGCCGATGCTCCCACGCTTCGTCAGGCGTTCGAGCTCGGATTCGATGCGTCGAGCGCGGTAGCCGGGATCGAAGAACGCACCGTAGTACCAGGGGTCATTCGCCGGATCGCCGTCCGCCGTGAAGCCGAAGGGGTCGTTGTTGGCCGTAGCGATGAAGCCGCGCGTCGCGGCCCGGCCGTTGGGCAGCTGCTCGAGCGGCAGCTTGCCTCCCGGCCAAAACGCCAGCGGATCGTCTCCGTTCATCAGGCGCCAGGGCTCGCGTCCTGGGACCACCGGGTTTCGCTTCGGGACCTCCAGGCTGACGCGATAAAAAATCTCCTTCGAGTCAGCGCCCACCCAGTTGTAGCTGAGCTCGGGAGCACGCTGCACGGCAGCGTCGAGCTCCGCCACGTTCTGTGCGCGATTGAGCTCCAAGAAGTAGAGCGAGCTCCTCGCCGCGAAGCCCGTCCACCCGAGCACGACCTCGCGGCCCTCTTCGGTGAGCGGGATGGGAACGCCGGCGAAGGAAGGTGTGAAGATCACGCCTTGGCCGGGCACGTCGCGGACCACGATGCTCTCGCTCTGACCTCCGCGGATCTGAATCACCTCCTCGCGCGTGCTGATGGGCAGCACTTGGTCGCCGATCTTCGCGCCGGCGTCGGTGACCTCCACGGACCAGAGATCCATCACGTCACCGAAGGCCGATGTGGGCGCCCACATCGCGCCCTGGGTCTGACCGGCGAAGATGCCCGGGGCCGCCACGAAGGCGAAGCCCGCGACGTCGAAGCTCCCGCCGCGATCCGCGCTGTTCAGGTGCAAGGCGTACATCGCGCCCATGAGCGTGAACACCAGGTGCGGATCGCCCGCCAACATCGGTCGGCCGTTGTCCGTAAAGCGACCGTCCACCGCCCAGTTGTTGCTGCCGGCTTTGGGCACGGCGATCAGGTGTCGCCACGCCGCGGGACTCTTCGCTGGCTCCGGCAGCTCGGCGCCTTGCTGCGCAGCCCCTGGCTGCGCAGTGGTGCTACCGCCGGCCTTGGCTCCGGCCGGAAGATCCTCCGGGGCCACGGTCCAGGTGGGGTGCGCGGGCTGGAAGATCTTCGCCGCCTCCAGCGTATTTGGCGCGAGCTGACCCAAGAGCGTGATCAGGATCTCGTAGAGCAGGCTCTGATCCAGGCCGAGCTGGATCATCTTCTGAACGATCAGTGGGTCGTCCTCGCTCCAGGCCTCGGGCAAGAAGTCGAGCTGATCAGCGCCAAAACCAAAGGGCCGGGGCACCGCGCCGCTGCGGACCTCTTCGACGCGGCGGTTGATCCCGCTGCGCCAGGCCTGAAGGAGCTTCCAGCGATCCGGATGCTCGCTCCGCATCAGCTCGGCGTCGAGCTTGCCCCAGCGTGGCAGGTCGAACAGGCGCACGAGCTTGTCGTCGTGCAGCGCGGTGGCGCCGAACGAGCCCTTGAAGTCGGCGCCCAGGACCTCAGCGCGACGCCCGTGAGCGAAGCGCCGCCACATCTCGAGTTGCAGCAGGCGGTCGGTGGCCAGTTGGTAGCCGTACCCGAAGAACAGGTCCTCGTCGGTGGCGGCGTAGACGTGCGGTACGCCCATATCGTCGACGATGATCTCGACGGGCGGAGCGGCCTCGCCGTCGCTCGTAGGATCCCCGGCACAGCCCGAGACCGAGAGCGCGACGACGAGACCGAGACCGAGGCGCCGACTCACAGTGGCAGCGCCGCGCGCACGTCTGCGCAGGTGGCTCCCTCTTTGAGTTGCACCATCTTGTAGCTCGCGCTCGCCACCTTGAACTTTGGCTGATTCTGGTCGATGAAGTCGGCCTCGCCGGATTTGCAGAGCTGGCCGTCGTTGCGTTTGCAGCCGACCACGTGGCTGTCGAAGAGCTTCACGACGGCCTCGCCCGACGCGCTGTTGCAGGTGTCACGCTTGCCCGTGATCTGCACCGCGGTACGCGTCGAGACGTAGACCTCTACCGCGCGCTTGCCGTTGGCGTTGAGCGCCTCGAGCAAGCCGGTCGGCGGCGCCGAGAAGGGCGGATCCGTGCGCGGCACCGCCAAGATGCCCAGCTGCCCGTCCCCGTCGTGATCGACGCCCGTGATCTGCTTCGCCGACGCCGGCCACGAGCCGTTCGGATCGGACATGCTGAGCCCCACCAGACTCACCACCGGCTCCATCGTGATCGTCGCGCCCACATCGAAGCCAGAGAGCTTGCCTGTGGCCTTGAACTTCGGCATTCCCGGCTTGTCCCAGACCGCGTCGGGGATCACCGTCTGAACCTGACCGCCGCCCGCGATGGAGGTCTTGGTGAGCGCGGGGATGGTGCTGCCACAGGGTGACACTTCACCGGTCGCGGGGATCTCGCCCTTCGCGTCGGCCTCGCCAAAGTCGAGCACGGTGCGCGTCCAGATCTGGAGCTTCCCGGTGCCAGCAGCGATCCCAGTCGCGGCGGGCCAGCTCACGTCGGCCACGATCAGATTCCCGATGTTGGCGTGCTTGGTGTTGTTGCCGCAGCCGTTGCTCGCGCCCCCGGTGCCGGGTGAGCCCGAAGCGCCGCCGCCGCCGCCGCTGCTGCTACCGCCCGAGGCGCTGCCGCCGCCGCTGCTGGTGGCACCGCTGCCGCCGCCGCCGCCTTCAGCGCCGACGCCGCCGCCGCCGCCCGAGTTTTGGCCACCGCCCGCGCCGGAGCTGCCCTCGGGCCCGGCGTCGTCCCCTCCCCCACAGCCACCGAGCACCAGAGTCAGCGAGATGAATCCGATCGTCCGCAGCATCGAAGCCTCCAATTTCGAGTGGGGTTCGTGTCTCCACTCACACACACGACACGACACCGTCCCGGGGCTTGCAGCCTCACTGGACGAAAAGTCCTGACGCGTCGCAGAAGACCGCGCATATCCTCCTCGCCGTGTCGGAACGTGGCCGCGGTTTGATCGTGTTGTTCGCCGCTGCGGCAGTGGCCGGCATCTACTTGGGTCTCGCCCGCAAGGACCCCGCGGCCGGGGGCAGCGCTCCGCCCGGGCCGTCGCAGTCAGCCGAGGCGCCGTCGATCCGCGCGCCGCGCGTGCCAACGCGGGCGGAGGCGGAGGCCCTGAGCAAGCGCCTTGGGCAAGCCGTGCGGGCCGACGCCGGCGATCCGAAGAGCCCCTGGGCGCTGGCCCACGGGATGGTGGCCTTTGGCCCCGACTTCGCGGCGTCGGACGGGCGAGCTGCCCGGGACGTGATCGTATCCTTCGCCGAGCCGCGCACTGCGGGCGCCAAGAAGGTCTGGTTGTTCCCAGAATCGAAGCAAGGCTCACCCGTCGAGCCGCACCGCTTCATCTTGGTCAAGACGTTGCTCGAGATGAACGTGCCGCTCGACCAGAGCTTCGCGACCTCGTCGGGAGAGAAGGTCACGTTGGCGCGACTGGTCGCAGATCTGCGCACGGCGGCCGCGGCGCCCAAGACCGACTCGGACTACCACCACGTCGCGTGGCAGATCTCTGCGTTGGCGGAGCACGTGAGGCGGGTGCCGGCCGCGGCAGGCCAAGAGCCGAAGCTGCCCGAGCTGATCGCCGACGCACTCGCTCGGCTCGAAGCCGATCAGAAGGTGGTCGAGGGCTATGGCGGACCGCCGGAGAAGGCCTTCGACGACGGCAGCCCGCTCAACGCGGCGAAGCGCGAAAAGAAGGGCATCTACGGGCACAGCTGCGGCGGCATGCACCTGGTGCAGGCCGTGGCGAGCGCCATCGCGGCCGCTCGTCGAGACGAAGACGAGCGCCGGTTCCGCAAGCAGCTCGGCGTGCTGCTCTATCGCTACGAGCTCGAGCGTCCCGCCTACGCCGCGCTGCTCTTGCGTCATCCGGGTCAGGGCCTGCTGATTCGGCTGCAGCAGCAGAAGTTCTTCGGTCACCTGGTCGAGACCCTGACGCTGGCCAAGAGCCTCGGGCTGACCGCCCCCGAAACCGAGGGCGGCAAGCGCATCGATCAGACCATCCGCTACGCCACCGGCGATCTGGTCGACGTGTCCAAGGAGCTGCTCGACGGCGGCGTCTACGACCGCCTCGACGCCGTCCGCAAGGACCGCGAACAGACCTATCTGGATCTGATCGGAGACGGTTGCCACGCCCTGCGCGGGCTGGGGCGGGCGGTGGAGCTCTTGTGAGTTTCCCCGGCTTCCCAGGCCCTCAGCGCCGGCAGTGACCGCCCTCGCACCGGGGTTGGCAGGCCCACGCCGCGCAGTTGACGGAGCGCCTACACTTCATGTCGTGGAAGCGCTTGGCAATCTCCGCGAGCTTTCGCACGCTCTCTTGGTTCAGCACCCCGCCGCATCCGCTCTTGCCGATGCCCCCTTGATAGCAACCGCAGTCCGCGTCGCTCTGGCACGCATCGCTGCCCTTCTCGATGGCGATGTCGTACTGAGCAGCCTCGACCACACAGGGGTGGGTGATCGGATCCGGAGTCGGCCCTGCCGGCGTCGTCGCCGCGGGCGGGGCAGGCTCTTGTCGCGCGCTGGTCTCCACTGGGGCTACGCGCGCCTCTGGACCGTTGCACGCCACCAGCAGGCAGGCTGCGCCGAGCACGAGCTTGGTTCTCATGCTCCGAGTCTCGCCCAACGCGGCGTGGGATCCCAGCGCGCCCGGGGTCGGGCCGCTCACCGACGATGACCGCTCACTCGTGAGTGTGCCCGTAGTGCTCGCTGCCCGGTGCGCGACCGAAGGAGTCCGGACCGGTACCCGCCGGCGCAGCTGGAGCGGCCGGCGCGGCTGCACCTTCGGGTGGGTGGTCGTGCCCGAAGTGCTCGTCGCCCGGCTGGCGACCGAATTTGTCCGCGCCCGGCGCCGCGGCCGGCGCGACCGGACCGACCGCCGACGCCAGCGGTCCAAGCTGCGGTCCATCCGACTCGGCCGCGATGGGCTCGGCCTTCGGGGCGCGAGCGCCTCCGCGCACGCTGTAACCGACGAAGGCGCCGAGGCCGAGGCCGACGATCAGCACCACGAGCAGTTGCCCCGTCGTGTAGCCGCTGCTGGTCGTGACTTCGCGCTGAGGCGCGAGGTCTTCGCCCACTGATGGGCGATTCGCCCTCCGGCGCTTGGAGCGCACGGGCGCGGCCTGATCTTCGTCTCCCCCTGGGGACTTCCGAGGGTCGTCGTGCTCTTCGGGTTCCATTGCCTCTCCTAACAGCGGGCGCGACGCAAGTCGATGGGCGTGGTCACACCCCCGGCTTCAGCTCCACATAGGCCTTGCGCGCCCGAACCGAGACGAGCACGTCCCGGCGGTGCTTCTCGGGCGGCACTCTTTGTCCGGGTCCCAGCACCATGGCCGTCAGGCGTCCCCCGTAGACGCAGCCCGTGTCGATACCGGTCGCGTGGGAGTGGAGCTGCAGTCCGTCCACCGCGTTGTGGCCGAACACGACGTGGGGCGCTTCGCGATAGCGCTCTGCCCACAGGGTGAAGTCGCGCTTGTCGCTGGGTGAGCCGTCGGCGCGGAGGGTGCGCAGGTGGGCGAGCACCCACTTGTCTTGCTGTTCGATGGGGATGCCGGGCACCACTCCCGCGTGCACGACGCGAAGCTCGTGGTCCGGGTAGTCGACCCAAGAGGTCATGGCTTCGAGGGCCGCCCAATGCCGATCTTCGAGCTCGTCCATCAGGGTCCGGTGGGACGGCCCGAGACGCGGTGGCGTGTCCCCTCGCGCGCGCGCCGCCCGGGCCTCGAGCAATCGCCATTCGTGGTTGCCACGGACCATCGACGCGCCAAGCTCGCTGGCCAAATCCAGGACGCCGGTCGAGTCGGGGCCGCGAGCCACCAAGTCCCCCACGAAGCAAAGGCCGTCGCCGGCCGCAAGCGCCACTCGGTCCAGGAGCTGGTCGAGCTCGGGACGGCAGCCGTGGACGTCCCCGATGAGAATGATTCGGCCCACGGACGGGGAGGCTAGGACCCTGAAAAGCCTTGTCAAATGCCTGAATCAGGCCGGCGCCCGGGGCGCCGCGAGCCGCCGACGCCCCGCCGGGCCACCAGAGCCTTGTGGCAGCGCCCAAGCGCGTGATAGCCATGCGAAATCGTTCCGTTCAGGGAGGTCCCATGCAGTCAGCCCGCCGAATCTACTCCTCGCTCGCCGTCGTCGTGCTTTCCGCCTCCATGGTGAGCTGCGGAGGCAAAGACGAGGACAAGTACCAGCCGCGCGCCGCTTCGAGCGGTCCGAAGGCGTCCTTGCCGGCGGTGCCGAACGTCCCGCAGAAGCCCATCAAAGCCGGGGACGCCTACACGGTGTGGGGTGCAAGCTACTCCCTGCGCAGCCGCACCCACCGCAAAGATGTGGCGGGCAAGAAGCTCAGCATCACCGGCTACATCGGCAAGACCAACCTGCCGGACGCACCGGCCTGCGCCGTACACAAGGGCGGCAAAGCCGATCCGGACGGCTGCAACGCGCCGGTGCCGGCGTTCTGGGTCTGCGACACCAAGGACGCTCCCGAGAACGAGTGCATCAAGGTCATGGGGTGGTCCTCGAACTTCGCGGGCATCTACGACGCCGTGATGGAGTTCGAGAAGAAGGAAGACGCCGAGAAGAGCGACACCTTCTGGGGCGTCAAGATGCCGAATCCGATCCCGAACAAGGGAGCGAAGGTCACCGTGAAGGGCGACTACTCGACCACCTTCGTTCGCGCCACGACGGGCACCGAGGCCGACCCCATCATGGGCATCCTCACCTACGAGGACATGACGTATCACGAGAAGCCGGCGGAGCTGGCCTTCCTGCCGGGCATGGATCCGCCGAAGGAAGCCCCGAAGAAGAAGTGACGTCGGATGACGGCGTCGCCCGCGAGAGCGCTGGCCGGGGCGGCCGTGCTCTCGGTCGCGCTCGTCGGCTGCATCAAGAGAGGGGTCCCGGCAGGCCGAGACCTCGTGGCGGACGTGGACGTAGTGGGCGGCAGCGCCATCGACGCGAGCGCCGTGGAAGACAGCCTCGCGACACGGCCCCCGCCCTGGCCGCGTTCGCTCGAAGGGCTGCTCTACGACTACGAGGTGTTCAACGACACGGTGCTCACCCGGGATTTGGAGCGGGTCGAGCGTTACTACCGGCGCAAAGGCTTCTACGAGGCGAAGGTCCGCGCAGCGCGCATCCTGCGCGTCGATGAACGTCACGTTCGCGTCGAAATTTCCGTCGACGAGGGCCCGGTCGTCGAAATCCGACGCGCGGACGTCAACGGCCTCGCCCACCTGCCCTTCGACGTCGCGGCCAAGGCGGTCGCCGCCATCACCGTGGATCCGGGGGACCGCTTCGACGAAGACGCCTTCGAAGCGAGCGCCAAGGCCATCACGCACGTGCTCGGCGACGCCGGTTACGCCTTCGCGCAGGTCAAGCATCGCGCCAAGGTCGATCTCACGACGCACACCGCCGACGTGACCTTCGAGGCCGTACCGGGCCAGGTCGCGCGCTACGGCCGAGTGCGGATCGTCGGGCTCGAGTCGATCCCCGAAGCTCCGGTTCGCGCGGTGCTCGGCATCGAAGAGGGCGAGGTCTACTCGCGCAAAGACCTGCTCGACGCCCAAGAGGCGCTGCAGAGCCTCGGCGTCTTCGCATCGGTGGAGGTCGGGCAGGACAAGGCGAGCCCTGACGGCGGCGAGGTTCCCATCACCGTCGTCCTGCGCGAATCATCTCTGCGCACCCTGCGGCTCGGCGGCGGCGCGCGCTTCGACGTGCTTCGCCTGTCGACCCACGCGCGCGTGGGCTGGGAGCATCGCAACTTCATCGGGGGCATGCGCCGCTTCAACATCGAGGCGCGGCCCGGCGTCACCTACTTTCCAACGCGCATCGGGCGTCTCGACTCACCGACACGGTTGCTGCCGGAGAACCGCGTGCACGCCGAGCTGCGGCAACCCTCCTTCGTCGAGGGTCGAACGACTGGCTTCATCGCCGGCGACTACAGCATCTACCCGCTGCTCTACCCCCTCCCCGACGGAGCCGATCCCGAACGAGAACGCGTGATCGGCTATCACGAGATCAGGGCGACGACCGGCCTCGAGCGCCCCTTCTTTGGCCACCGCCTGTTCGTCACGCCGTCGTTCAACTGGCAAGCCAACTTCCCCTTCACCTATCAGGGCAACAAGCCCGATGGCCTCGACGCGGTGCGCGTGTCCTTCCCGGAGCTGTACGCGATCCTGGACTTCCGGGACGATCGCATCGAACCCAAGGAGGGCTTCTACGTCTCCAACTCGCTGCAAGTCGCGGGCTACCTGTTCGGCGGCACGGTGAGCGATCTCCGACTGAGGCCGGAGTTCCGTGGCTTCTTGCCCCTGTCGAAGCACGTCACGCTGGCAACACGGCTGACCGCGGGGTTTCTGTTTCCGTCGAACTACGGCGACACGCTCACCAGCGCCCAGGCGGCGAACGATCCCACCAACCCAGCGGTCATCCGCGATCAGCACAAACTCCTGTTCCGCGCCTTCTACTCCGGCGGCCCCAACTCGAACCGCGGCTACGCTTACCGCGGCGTCGGACCCCACGGGCCCGTCGGGTTCCTGGTGCCCACGGGCGAAGACTGCGGTCGGCCCCTCGACCAGCTGCCCGCCGCCTGCATTCGTCCGCTGGGCGGTCTCACGCTCTGGGAAGCCTCGCTCGAAGTCCGATTCCCGCTGATCGGGCCGCTCTACGCGGCGACTTTCCTGGACGCGAGCGACGTCACACGTACAGTGGGAGAAATCCGCTTCAACGTGCCTCACGTCTCGCCTGGGCTCGGGCTCAGGTATCGAACCCCGGTGGGTCCGCTGCGGATCGACGCGGGCTACCGCACGCCGTGGCTGCAACAGATCGGCGAACAAGATCTCGAGCGGCAGGAAGGCAATCCCGGCACCGTCTTTGGCCTGCCGATGGCGATCCACATCGCGCTCGGAGAGTCCTTCTGATGCGGAAGTCCACCCTCCGCCCACCACCCACGGTCCCCGATCGCGGGCCCGCTCCCAGGCGCCGACGAGCGCGCGCGCTGAGCATCGCGGGGCGGACGCTGGCGACGCTGGGGCTCGCGGCGACCTTCGTCGTTTCGCTGGGCGTCGGCGTCGTGCTGCACGTGAACTTGCCAGCTTCGCGGCGGGTCGCGGCGGACCTGCTCTCGCGCTCGCTCACCGGGGTCTTCTACGGCGAGCTCCGCACGGGTGAAATCCAAGAACTGGGCCTGCGCGGCGCGACTCTGAGCGAGGTCACCGTCAAAGACGAATCCGGCAACACGGTGATCACGCTGAACGACCTGCGCGTGCGGACCGACGTGGTGACGCTGGTGCGCGACGTGATCACGGCCGAGGAACGCATCACGGTCATCATTCGCCACATCCGCGCGGGTCGGGCCGACGTGCTCGTCATCCCCGACCACGCCGGCATTCCCACCCTGGCGCGGGCGCTGACCCCCGTGCCCGGTGCCCCGAGCACCGCTGCCACGCCCAGCGCGCCGTCGAAGCCGCTGCGCGTGTGGCTGCCTCAGATCGAGATCGGTCGTATCGACGCCCGTGGCACCGTCGCCGGCCTGCCCACCTTGGAGGTGAGGATCGGCGGGGTGCGCGGCTCGGTGCTGGCGACGCCCAAGGGAGCGGCCGTCGACGTGCACCGCTACGGCATGACGGTGCGGGGCCTCGGCGGCACGGACGCCACGGGCACCGGCGAGGTTCACATCCGGACCCCGGAGACCGTGTGGACCTCCTTCAACGGCTACTTCGGCAATCTCCCAGTCTCGAGCTCGGTCTTCGTCAAGGGAAAGACGGTCAAGGCCTCCCTCGACATACCCCGGGCACTGCCCGAAGACGTGCGCGCACTGCTGGCGGACTGGCCCCTGGTCGAGCCGGTCGTCGCTCGAATCGAGGCCAGCGGCGTGCTGCCGAAGCTCCAGACCCAGGCGAGCTTCGAGGTCGGAGATGCTCGATTGGCGAGCAGCGGTCACATCCGCTTTGCACCGGAGCTCGACATCGACCTCGACGTTCAGGGCCGGGGCGTGGACATTCGCGCGCTCTGGCCGACGGCGCCCAAGACCGACGTGAACGTCGACACCGCACTATCCATATGGCAACGCCGTGGCCAGGTCTCGGTGGAGGTCAACGGCACCACCGCCGAGACGACCTTCGTGGGCCAGACGGTGCCGCCCATTGACCTGTCTGGGACCTGGAACCCCAAGGGGTTCGTGGGCAAGGCGACTGTCCACGAGGTTGGCATGCCGCTGAAGGTGGCGTTCACCGTGCACCCCGACGGCGCAGTGGATCTCGACGCGCACGCACGCTCCTTTCAGCTCGAGAAAGCCCCCCGCGTGAAGAAGCTCACGCCGGCAAGAGGCCACGCCGACGCTCAGGTCAAGGCTCACGTCGCGAAGAACCTGATCGACGCCTCCCTCGCCGCGGACGTGTCCGGCTTCTCCCTCGCGGAGGTGAAGCTCGCGCGGGGACGCGTCACGGGTAGCGTCAAAGGCAAGCTGAGCGAGCTCGAGAAGCTCGCCATCGACGCCCGAGTGACCGGCTCCAACCTCACCGCCCAGGGTCGGAGCTTCGGAAAAGTGACCGCGACCGCGAAGGGCCCCGTGACCCGCCCGACCGTCACCGCCACGCTCTCCGACGAGCACGGCTCCGAGGTCCGCGCCAGCGCGATTCTCGAGGCCAAGGCCAAGCCCGCGGTCAAGAACCTCGACCTCAAGATCAAGCGCGACGCCGTCGTTCTGACCGGACGCATCGCGCACCTCGATCTCGATTCGCGCGACGTGGTGGTGGACAGCGTGAAGTTGACCGGCGCCGGCGGTGAGCTCGGAGGAAAGATCCGGCTCTCCAAGGATCGCGTCGAGGTGCAGGCCAAGGGCGTCGGACTCGACCTCGACGTGGTGTCACGCGCCATCGGGCTCAAACGCGGAGTCTTGGGCGGCATCCTCAACCTCGATGCCGACATCATCGCGAGCAAAGAGCAGTCGACCGGCCACGTCCGCCTCGGGCTCGGCAAGGGATCCATCGCCTCGGTGGGCGGGGTCTCGCTGTCCCTCGACGCAAGGCTCGACGGTGAGCACATCGAGGGCAAGGCCTCGGGCATCGTGGAGGACATCGGCGCCTTCGGCGCCACCTGGCAGACCGAGGTCAACGGCAATCCAGCAGAGCCCGCGTCGTGGCTCGGCATGACCGGAGACGGTGAAATTCAGCTCAGCGACGTTCAGCTCTCGCTCCTGAAGCACCTGCTGCCGAAGTCCGCCCGCATCGAGAAGGTCGCGGGCACGGCCTTCGCTCGGATCCGGGTCGAGCGCCTCGCGCCGACCCAGCTACCGAACGCCGAGATCATGGTGGCTGGCACGCGCAAGCTGGAGGTCGTGCAGGGGCCAGCCACCAAGGGCGACAAGCCGCTGCAGGTCACCGGGATCGACGTCGAGCTCGCGGGCAGCGTCAACGGCGAGCGCGGCGACATCGGTGGCACCACGCGCTTGGTCGATGAGACAGGCTGGTTCATCACGACCAGTGGTGGCGCGAGGATCAACTGGAAGGAAATTCTGGCTGCACCCGACGACTGGCTGAGCCAGGTGCTCGACGCGCCGCTGATGGCGGTGGTCACCCTGCACGAGCGCCCCTTTTCCCAATACCCGAAGCCGCTTTTGGTGGAAGGGCTGCGGGGTTCGGCCACCGCACGCCTGGGGTTCTCTGGTTCAGCCAGCGATCCCAAGCTCTCGGCCAACCTGGAGGCGCGCCAAGTTCAGTGGTCTTCGGGCTACCGCGCACTGCCGATGGACCTGAAGGCCAACGGTCAGTACGAGTTCGCGAGCGGACGCTTTGGCGGAAACGCAGAGGTCCGCGGAGCTGGAAGGCGCATCGCGCAGCTGACGGCGAAGGGCAACGCCAACATCGCGGACGGCTCCTGGACTGGCGGAGCGCACCTGGCGCTCGAGAGCGCTCCGCTCACCATGGTGGGCACGCTGGCGGACGCCAAAGTGGCGGGCGCGCTTCAGGGCAGCATCGCGCTACAGCGCACCAGCGCCGACGCTCCGCCGCAGCTGTCCGCCAACGTCGACCTGACCGGCGCCAGCGTGGACGGCGTCGGCGTGGGGCGCGGCAACGTCTCGATCCGCTCGGACGGACGCCAGCTGCGTGCAGACGCGACGCTGGACGACGGACGCGGACGCCTGACCGCGGAAGCTCGCATGGGACTCGACTGGTCCGGTGCTTGGCCACGCCTCGACCGTGCCCGTCGCGTGCTGCTCTCGGCCGAAGCGCATGGCTACGACGCGGTCGTACTCTCTCCGTTCTTGCGAGACATATTCTCGCGGATGACCGGCAAGGTCGACGGACGCATAGTCGCCACCCTCGAGCCTCGGTTGAAGGCCGACGGGAAGCCCAGCGGGGAGTTCGAGACCGACGTGGACGGACAGGCCACGGTGCAGAAGGGCGTGCTGCACATCGCGCCGCTTGGCATCGAATTCCGAGACGTCAGCTTCGGGGCGACGGCCAAGAAGGCCGGGGGCTTCACCCGGGTGAACATCCACGACGTGGAGGCCAAGGCGCGCTCGGAGAAGGTCAACGTCCGGGCCCTCGCGAACCTCTACTTCGACGGCGCGCGCATGACGCGTGGGGACGCCTCGCTCAGCATGAGCGACGTGCCGGTGATGTTCCAAGGCGTCTCGCAAGCCACCGCGAGCGGCGCCGCCACGCTGAAGCTCGAGCGCGTGGAGGAGCGCATGCTCGTCACCGTGGACATCCCCAACCTGACGGCGCGGCTGCCCCAGGCCAGCGGACGCGAGGTCGTGGACGTCAGCGACAACCCCGCCATTCACGTGGTTCAACCCTTGAAGGAACCCGCCGTGGAGCGCACCGCGACCATTCTCCCGTGGCGCTTCGTAGTGAACTTGAAGCGTGGGGTGCGGGTCACTCGATCGGATCTCGATCTGCCGCTGGTCGGTCAACCCGTGATCGACCTGGATCAGAAGGCTGCCGTCAGCGGCTTCATCGAGCTCAAGCCCGGCGGGCGCTTTCAATCGTGGGGCAAGACCTGGGTGATCGAGGCCGGGCGTGTGGTGTTCGACACGCCCGATCCGGGCAACCCCCACTTGTTCGCCACCGCGAGCTGGCGCGCGCCGGACGGAACCGTCGTGTCCGTGGATGTCGGCGGCTCGCTGGGAGACGCCAAGCTCAGGCTGTCGAGCGATCCGGCCCGGTCCGAGCCCGAGATCATGGCCCTGCTCTTTGGGGGTGCGTCCAGCGGCGGCGGCGACGAAGCCTCCGGCGCCCGGACGCGGGAGACGGCCGCGGCGGGTGGCATCGCGACTGCGTTCAACACGCTCTTCGCCGACGCTCTGGTCGGCAGCGTCGAGCTTCGCACGGGCACCGACGAGAACAAGGCCAGCTACACGGCGGCGGTCCGCCTCAGCGAGAGCGTGTGGTTCGAGGGTACCTATCGGAACCGGCTCGAGCAGCAGCAGAACAACACGACCACCGACCCGGTCGACGTCAGCGGAACGGTCGATTGGCGGTTTCAGCGCAATTGGTCCCTGCGCACCGAGGTCGGCACTGTGGGCACGGGGCTGGATCTGCTCTGGCAGTATCGCTACTGAGGTCAGAGGCGCATCCACGCGTCGTCGTCGCGTGCAGTCTCGTCGCCGAGTGCGCCCCGGCGAGATCTCGATCGAGCTCACTTCCGGGCACTAGCGCAGCCGACGTTGACCGTCAGCTCGAACTGGCCCTCGGACCAGTATTTGTCGATGGCGTCGCGGCAGTAGGCCAGGGGCTTTTCCAGGTCGACGCCGCCCAGCGCGGCGGCGAGCTCGGGCAAGATGAGGAGGCGTGTCACGGGATCATCCACGAAGGCGCGGCCACTGTCGAAGGTGAGCGTGACGGAGCGCACCTCGATGTCCACGTCGTCGAGACCGCTCGCTTCGATTTCCTCCGAGAGGGTCTCGATGCTGTGGCGAGTGGCCATGGCTTCTTCGACGGTCTTGCCGAGATCGCCGTCGTCGTGCTTGAGCGCGTACTCGCGGAACAGATCACCGACCTCTTGAAATGACCCGCGCAGCGGCAACGCGATCAACGCCTGCCCTTCGTCGCACAAGAGGCGGTACATCTCCCGGTAGAGCGCGGCCCGCTCCTGTGTCGATCCCAGCGGGTGCAGACACAGAGCGTGGCTGAAGCTGCCCGCATCGAGACCGGTGGGCAGCTCGTTGGCCAGCAGGTACTCGATGGGCAGGCTCGCATCTGGACCCAGCTTGCCCTTGGCGAGGTCGAGGGCCGCCGGCGACGCGTCGAGGCTGACAATCTCGGCCTGCGCTGCCAGCTCGCAGAGCTGGCGATCGGGGTAGCCGGTGCGGCAGCCAATGTGCACGATGCGCGCACCCTCGCCGGCCAGCACGAGCTCCAGGGCCAGCTCGCCGTAGAAGGACAGATAGCGCGGGACCACGAAGGTCTTCCATCACCGCCGAGTCGGCCGGGCTGAGCTCACCCGAAGGGAACGTCACGCCCATCCGCTATCAAACCCGGGGGACTGAAGGCAAACGTTCCAGCACGGCGGGGCGGAAATCGGGACGGAATGGCCCTGAGCCTTCCTCGGTTATGCTCCCGACATGCAGCCGCTGACCCAGGCGACGGCCCTGCTCGCCGCCGTCGCCGCCCTCTCCCACGCGGCCGAAGGTGGGCGTCCTCTGGTCAGCGCGCCGGCCTTCGGAGTCACTGCGGCTGGCGCGGCTAGCGCGCCCGCCGGGTCGCCTGCGCTGTCGAGCGCCTGCCCACCGGGCACCTTGCCCGACCAGGGGGTCTGCATCCCCGTTCCGCGAGACCCGACCGGCGGCGCCGAACTGACTCAGGAGCAGAACCTGCACCGTGACCGCAGCGGCGCGTGGCGGCTCTACGATCAGATCCCCCGGCGCCCCGAGCGGCCCAGCGACTACCGACGCTACCGCTGGCCCGTGCCGCCGCTGCCGGGGCAGAACCTGGTCGTGAGCGGCTACGATCTCGGATCGTCCCGACGTGCAACAGCGCCGCGGCGCGCACATCAAGGCCGTGGGTCACGGCGGCCTCGACCTGGGTCAGCGTCGCGGAGCCGAGGTGCGCCTGGTGGACCTGGAGCATCAGACCGCGGAGGCCGAGGTGCTCTTCGTCGGCGAGGTGTTCGGCAACTCGGTGGTGACTCGCCACACGGTGCGCGAGGGCGACCGCCTCCGCGAATACGTTGTCCTCTATGGACACCTGCAGGGACCCGCGCCGGGACTGAGCCGCGGCATGAACGTGCGCGAGGGCGCCCTGCTCGGCTTCGTCGGCGACAGCGGGAGCCCGGGCGACGTGCACCTTCACCTCGAGGTGCGGCGCGTGCGCGACGGGATCAACCTCGCCTCGTTGGCGTCGGGCGAGCTGACCAAGAACGCGCGCACGGTTGCCTGCGATCCGCGCAACGTGATGCCACTCTCCGCCCACCCCTGAGCGCGCGATCCGGCCAAAGGCGCGGCGTACGCAGAGCACGCAGAGCACACAGAGATTTTCGGGTTCGGATCCGGCCCGACTCGCCCCTCTCCTTCCGAACCCAAAATATCTCTTCCTGCGTTCCCCGCGTTCCCCGCGTCCCCCGCGCCTCTCCCTCGTGAACGCCCCCGGCCAAAGGCGCGGCGTACGCAGAGCACGCAGAGCACACAGAGATTTTCGGGTTCGGATCCGGCCCGACTCGCCCCTCTCCTTCCGAACCCAAAATATCTCTTCCTGCGTTCCCCGCGTTCCCCGCGTCCCCCGCGCCTCTTCGACGCGGCCGGGGCTCAGGGCACCAGTTTGTAGCCGAAGCCGTAGACCGTGAGGATGTGCTCGGGCCGGTCCGGGCGCTTCTCGACCTTGCGGCGCAGCTTCACGATAAAGTTGTCGATGGTGCGGTTGGTCGGGTTCGCGTCGACGCCCCAGATCTTGTTCAAGATCTCCTCGCGGCTCACCGGCGTGCCGGCCCGCTCGTGCAGCAGCCTGAGCAGCTCGACCTCGTAGAAGCTGAGGGCCTCAGCGGCCTTCTTGCCCGTGCGCTGCACGGTGTGGGCCGAGACGCTGACCGTCACGTCGCCGATCGTGAAGCTGTTGTTCTCGATGGGCCGCGCCGTGCGCCGGAACAAGGCCCGAATGCGGGCCACCAGCTCACCCACGCTGAAGGGCTTGGTGACGTAGTCGTCCGCGCCGGCGTCGAGGCCGCGGATCTTGTCGGCCTCCTGGCTCTTGGCCGTGAGCATGATGACCGGGACGAAGGCGTCCTGGCGCCGCAGCTCTTCGCAGATCTGATAGCCGTTCATGTCCGGCAGCATCAGATCGAGCAGCACCACGTTGGGTCGCTCGGCGCGGGAGAGCGCTAGGCCTTCTTTGCCGTTGGTCGCCGTGACCACCCGATAGCCCTCGAAGGTAAGCGCGTCGCGCAGCCCGAGCAGGATGTGCGGCTCGTCGTCGATGACGAGGATGGTCTTCTTGGCCTCCATCCGTCTCGGGCCATCGTAGTCGGCGGGCGCGGAGACTCAACCCACCGACGTGCCGCGCGAGGAACGACTCCCCGCGCGGCGCACTGTTCGGTGGTTCAGGGCGTCGGGGCAGCCGCCGCGATGGGCGCACCCAGGCAGGCGATGAACACCGTGGACCCAGAGGTCGGCGTGTTCGCGCCCACGAAGCGCAGCTGCCGCGCGGGATTGCAGCTCTCGACCAGCTTCGGGTTGCCAATGCCCTGGGCCGGGTCGATGTAGCACCAGCCCACGGTCGAGGCCTGAGTCGGGTCATTGTTCAGGCAGTCGTCCTTCGCGGCGTCCGCCACGAAGTTGATCTCGCACATGCAGTAGCTGGCCGCGGTGCAGCCGGCGCCCGTGCACTGACCCGTCTCCTTCAGGCGGTTGATCACCGGCTTGATCAGATCGGGATCGACCTCCGAGCGGTTGAGCGTCGGGTCGCAGGCCTGGCAGCCGCCCGAGTTCGCCTGAACCTCCACCACCGCGCACTGCGGGATGGCGTTGGGATCCGGCTTGCCGTCGGGCCCGGGCGGGAACGCGATGGGACGGTTGACGCACTGGCCGCTGAGCACCTCTTTCAGGCGCTCGATGATGGCGGAGACTGCCGGGTTGTAGCCGTAGCTCGGGTTGGCCTTCGAGTCCGTGACCTTGGGGCAGATGCTGGCGACGATGCTGTTGTCGCCGTAGTCCTTGAGCACCTGCAGCATACGGGTGCCCGGGAAGGCCTTGGCGTACTCTTGGAGCTTGGTGTAGCCGCCGCCGCCCTGGCACAGGGGGTTATTGGCGGTGTAGCCCGAGGCCACGTCGTCGCAGTCGCAGCCGCCGCTGGCCGTGGCGCAGTCCTTGGCCTGCGGCAGCTTGAAGATACAGGCGTACTGGAGATCGCCCTTCGAAGTCAGCCACTCGTGGCCGTTGATGGCGTTGGCCAGGGGGCCCGCCGCTGGGTCCGCCAGGGCGATGTTGAGGGCCGGGTTGTTGCCGGTCCGCGGATCGCTCGACTCGATCATGAGGGCGTCGTCGGGCTGATCCTTCAGGTCCCACTTGTCGCAGACGGAGATCGGCCGGGGCATCTTGTCGGTGGCCTGCTTCTCGCACTTGGGCACCAGCCAGTCCCAGCGGTTCTTCTCGGCGAGCTCGGTGGACGAGAGGTAGTCGAGCTTGGTGGGGTCGTTGAGCGTCTCGTCCGTCGCGATGTCCTGCCACGGCACTCCGACGATGCCCGCCAGGTAGACCAGCGCGGGATCGCGCGTGCCCGTCTCGCACTCGGTCGGGTTGTTGAGATCTTTGACGTAGAGCGGGTTGCAGGCGCGGTAGTTGCCCTGGTTCGGGTCGTCGAACTGGCAGTTCACCGGGCCGTTGGCGTCCCAGTACGGGCAGATGCGCGGCTGGGTGAGGGCCTCGACGTAGCGCCGGGTCGGGTAGAGGAAGTCGATGCCGAAGCGCTTCTTTTGCTCGAAGCAGCGCAGGTTCGGGTGATCGTCGACGTCGGTCCAGAAGCCGCTGTTCTGCGTGCACTCGGAGTCGCTGCCCAGGGCCTGGCAGCCCGACGGCGGAGCTCCCTCTTGGGTCGCACACGAGCGGCAGCAGGGGCTGTTCGGATCGGTGGCGCAGGTCGAGGTGGCGCGCGGCAGCAAGAAGGGCGTGTTGTTCGGGTTGCTGGTCTGGGCGGCGTACCAGTTGAAGCCGCCGTCGATGATCGAGCAGTCGTTCTCGTCGGTGAGCATGATGACCGCGACCAGGGAGTCCGGCCGGAGGAAGTCTCGGCGCTGCTGGAGCACCACGTCGTCCACGCCCGTCGACACGGCGTTGTTGTTCTCGACGACCATCTTGGCCGGAGGCGCCGGATCGACCAGGAAGCGGTACCAGGACTCGAGGGAGGCCTCGTAGCCGCAGCCGTTCTCGCCGGTGGCCTTCACGTGGGCGGTGAAGTTGGCCTCCATGCTGCCGGGGTTGTTCTCACCCGGAGGGCTGCCCTTCTGCGGGGTGGCCGCGTCCCACCAGAGGAAGCCCAAGTTGTTGTAGCTCTGCAGGCTCGCGGTCGGACGCACGCTGCCGATCAGCCGCCCGTTGTCGTACTGGGTCGGGTTCGAGTTCGGCCCGCCCTCGGAGCACTGGTCACCGCCGTGACCGCCCAAGCTCGAAGACACGATGCCGATGTGGATGTCGACGACGGCCTTGAATTCGGGCTTGCCGTCCACGATCTGCGGAGTGATCAAGCGGTTGAGCAGCTGCGGCACTGCGTCCGCGAGGATCAGCTGCTTGTCTGCCATCGAGATCGAGTTGTCGATCATGAAGAGCAGATCGATCTTGTCGATGGTGGTCTGGCGGATGTCCTGCACGAACACGTTGGTCGTGTTCGGCGAGGCGGGCGACACCGGCCGATCGAGGCAGCCCACGGCAGAAGCCGCGACGGCTGAGACCAGGCCGAGGCCTGCCAGGCCCATGCGCACCCAGCGCGTGACCAGCGAGTCATCCTTTTTGATATCGAGACTCATCGAATTGCTCCTTCAGGACCGGACCGGCGAGATCCAAACAGCCCGGTGGGTAGTCCCAGGGAAGGGACTGACCGCCAGCCAGCCGAAAATGGCCAGCGCTCGCAGCGTAAGTGCGCGGGAGGATTGCTGTCAATCGCGGTTTCGGGTCGAGCCCAGACCATCGCCGAGCATCATTAGAGCAAGGCCCGTACCGCGCAATACGCGGCCAAATTCCCGAAGTCCTGGGACCGCGAGCGTCAACCCGGTTGGCAGGGCGCCAACCGATCAGCAGTTCCCGCGATCCAGGTGGGCCCTCAGCGCCGCCAGCGTCCGCCGGTTGATCCCAGGCACGGCCAAGAGCGCCTCGTCGCTGGCCGCGCGCACGCCCTGCACCGTGCCGAGCGCTTCGAGCAGCGCGCGCCGGGTCTTCGGCCCGACGCCACGGACCGCGTCGAGCTCGCTCTCGAAGCTGCGCTTCTTGCCCTGCTTCTTGCGCCCGCGATTCGAAAAACGGTGCGCCTCGTCGCGGGCACGCGCGAGCAAGAACAGCTCGGGGCTCTGGGGCCGGAGCGCGATGGGGTTCTTCTGACCGGGCAGGTAAACGCGATCGACGATCTTGTCGCCGAGGGGGTTCTCGCGCTCCTTGGCCAGGCCGACCACCGCGAGCTCGTGCAGCCCAAGATCACCGGCCGCCGCCAGCGCGACCGCCAGTTGACCGCGCCCACCATCCACCACCATCAGGTCGGGCAAGCCCCACTCGGTCTTCTCGTCGGCGTCTTCGGCCGCGCGACCCCGCCGGAAGCGGCGCGCCAGTACCTCGTACATCGCTCCGTAGTCGTCCCCGTCACTGACGCCCTTCACGTGATAAGTGCGGTAACGCTTCTTGTCGGGCACGCCGTCCCTGAGCGCGACGATGGCGCCCACCGTGTCTTGCCCACCGAGATGCGAAATATCGACGCACTCGATGCGGCGCGGCACGACGGGTAGGCGCAACCGCTCCTGGAGCTGCTCGAGCCTCGCATCCATGTCCTCCGCCGAACGCCGCTTCTCCTCGAACGTGTGCCGAGCGTTGTCGACCGCCAGCTCGAGGAGCTGGCGCCTGGGGCCGCGCTCGGGGGCCACGATCTCGACCTTGCGCGCCCGCGAGCCGTCTTCGCTGGCAATGGCTTGACGTCGGTCGGTCAGCCACTCGGCGACTCCGGCCGCGCCTTCCGGCAACAGCGGCACCAGCACTTCGTCGGGGATCAGCCCCGCGGACAGCCCCTCGGCGCCGTAGTGCTCGCGCAAGAACGAGCCCACCAGCTCATCGTCGGGGAGCCCGACCTTCTTGTGGCTGAAGCTGGAGGCGTCGATCACGCGCCCGCGGCGGACACTGAGCAGCGACAGCTCGACCAGATCTCCTTCCCGATACACGCCCAGCACGTCTTGATCGCGATCGCTCACGGCCACCACGCGCTGCGCTTCTCGCACCAGCCCGACGGCGCGGATCTGATCGCGATAGAGCGCCGCCAGCTCGTACTCCATGCCCTCGGCGGCTTCGGCCATGCGCGCCTCGAGCTCTCGAGTCAGCTCGTCGTGCCGTGCGTCGAGGAACAGGCTGACCGCTCGCACTTGCTCTCCGTAGCGCGCCCCGTCGACCTCGTAGACGCAGGGCGCGAGGCAGCGTTTGATTTGATATTGCAAGCAAGGGCGCGATCGGCGCACGAGCTCACGGTCGGTGCAGGTGCGAAGCTGAAAGTGCTTTTCGATCAGGTTCAGCGTGCGCCGCGCGGCGGTAGCCGAGTGATAGGGCCCGAAGTAGCGCGCCTTGTCCGCCGCTGGCCTCCGCACCAGCTCGAGGCGCGGCCAGGCGTGATCGAGCGATAGCCGAAGCGTCAGGAACTCTTTGTCGTCGCGGAGCTTGACGTTGTATCGAGGGCGGCTCTCCTTGATCAGGTTGTTCTCGAGGATGGCCGCTTCCTTCTCGGTGCTCGTCACCAGCGTGTCGAAGTCCGCCAGGTGCTTCTGCAAGAGAGGAATGAAGCCTCGCGCGTCGACCTGCCCTTCTTGAAAGTAGCTGCGCACGCGCGAGCGCAGGCTCTTGGCCTTGCCGATGTAGAGCGCGGCGCCAGCGGCGTCGCGAAATACGTAGCAGCCTGGGCGCGCGGGCAGCGCCTTCAGCTTCGCTTCGAGGTCTGGGGACGGGTTCACGGCGTGCCGGACTGGCTCGCTCGTGATATTAGCGCCGCGGCATGCGGTTGGTGCACCCGGTCTCGCTCAATCGGTCGCGCGGCGCGCTGATGCTCGCGGTGGCGGTCGTGGCGGGCCTCGGCATCGGGCTTCTGCTGGTGCCCCGGGCCCCGACCCCGGGAGATCCGAAAGAGCCGCCGCCCAAGGTGCTGCTGCTCGGCGAAGCGCTGAGCTTGGACGACGACGCGCCCAAACGCGCCCTGGATCGGGTACGCCGCTTCGCCGCCCAGAAGCTCGTGCTCGACGTGGGGGGCGGGCAGAAGCGCGAGCTCCAGCTCGGCCGTCTGGGCGCCGAGATCGACAAGGTTCGGCTCTCGCAGCTGGTCCGGGACTGCCGCGACGCCACCAGCCCCCTGCGCATGGCGCGACGCGGCTCGAAGGGCGACGTGGTGCTGCCCGTGCCCTTGGCGCTCGACACCGACGCAACGGTCGCTGTCTTGCTACGCCTCAAGGACGAGCTCGACCGGCTGCCCGTGGACGCGCGCCTCGATCTCGAGAAGCGCTCGCTGGTGCCCGAGGTCAGCGGTCGCCTCCTGGACGTCGACGCGACGCTGGCAGCGCTGCGCGCGGCCGCGAGTTCGGGGCAGACCACGGCGGAGGCGGTGTTCGAAGCACGCCCACCCAGGCGCTTGGCGGCGGAGCTTGGCGGCGTGAAATTCGACGCCGTGATCGGCTGGTTCGACACCAAGTACAACCGCGGGGACCGCTACCAGGCCCGCACCTTCAACCTGCGCCTCGCGGCCAGCAAGCTCGACGGCACGGTGCTCTTGCCCGGCGAGACCTTCGACTTCAACGAGGTCGTGGGGGCGCGCGACGAAGCCAACGGCTACAAGGTCGCGCCCGTGATCGCCGAGGGCGAGTTGGTCGACGGCATCGGCGGCGGCACCTGCCAGATCTCGGGCACGCTGCACGGCGCTGCTTTCTTCGCCGGCCTCGAGATCGTCGAGCGTTATCCCCACACGCGACCGAGCTCGTACATCAAGATGGGACTCGACGCGACGGTGGTGTACCCGACCATCAACTTCCGCGTGAGGAACGGCTTCGATTTCCCGGTCGTGCTCCACCAGACGGTGAAAAACGGAGTGGTGCGCGCGGAGGTGCTCGGGCCCGCCCGCGTGCGAACGGTGACGCTGATCCGGCGCGTGGACAGCGCCATCCCCTACGACGAGGTCGAGCGCGACGATCCGAACCTCCCAGACGGCGTGCGCGTGCTGTCGCAGCGCGGCGTCGCTGGCTTCAAGCTGCACCGATACCGCATCGTACGCGACGGCGAGCACGCCGTGCGCGAGCGATGGAACGACGTGTACCCGCCCACGACGCAGATCGTGAAGGTGGGGCGGGGTGCCATGGCGGCGGACAGCGTGAAGCTCACCCACGACGGGCACCCGGAGTACCTGGCCGACGAGCTCCTGGTGATGACCCAGGGCGTGGACGTCGGCGCGAACGACGGCGAGTCGACGGGGCGCGACATGTCCGAGAGCCGCGAGCCCGGACAGTTCGGTGAGGCCCGCTGGACCCAGAAGGCGGGAATGCCCTGGTTCGACGAAGCGTCGCGGAAGGCCGAGGAGGCCGACGACCGGCCCGGCAAGAAGCCCGACAAGCCCGACAAGCCCGACAAGAAGAAGCGTCCCAAGGGGTGACGCGACCCCGTGATCCCGCAAACGAAATGCTCTAGGCTCCCCGGCATGCGCCATCTCAGTTGGTCGTCGTTGCCGGTCCTCCTCGTCGTCGCTGCGTGCGGCGGTCCAGAAGTCGCGAGCGTTCCCCCCGTCGCGCCGGTGTTCAAGCCGGTGCCCGAGGAGGGATTTCACCAAGAGGAAGAGGACACCAAGAGCACGCCGGCGGCTGCGACTGACGCGAAAGGTGACGAGGGCGGCGACGCCGAGGACAAGCCTTCAGCCGAAGAACCCAAGGTCGACCCTGCGCCCGCACCCGCTCCCACGAAGCCCGGCGCGACTCCTGCGAAGCCCGGCGCCGCAGCTCCTGCAAAGCCCGGCGCCGCGCCCGTTCCTCCAGCGAAACCACCGTTGGCCAAGCCTCCGTTGGCCAAGCCTCCGGTGGCCAAGCCCGCCGCTCCGCCGCCGCCGGCTGCGCCCAAGAAGTGAGCTCGGCGCGGGCGATCACGCCGGCTCCGGGCCGAGCTGTCGCGCCAGGCGTTTCCGTGGCACCCTTGCCGGTCGTGTGGCGCATCGAGCATCGATTGTTCCTGGGTGATCACGAGTCTGGCCTGACCGCCTTGAACGGCGCCGAGCACCCGACCGATCCCGAGGGCAGCTGCGCGCCCTTCTCGGGCGTCGTCTCCCTCTGCCCCATGCCCTTGTACCCGAGCGTCGAGTTCTCCGGCCCGAAGCGCGCCGAGACCGAGTGGCTGCATTTGCCCATCATGGACGGCGGCCACGGCGAGACGGAGTTCGAAGGCGCCCTCGGCGTCACCCTGCCCTTCATCCAGCGCCGGATGCTGCACGGGAACGTCTTGGTACACTGCGCCGCGGGCATGAGCCGCAGCGTGAGCGTCATCGCCGCCCACCTGTGCGAGCTCGGCAGCAGCGTGGACGCCGCCTTCGAGCACGTCGCCGGAGCCAAGGCCCTGGCGGTGGCCCACCTGGGCTACCCGCCCGATCTGCTGATCGCCCCGGCTTGGGAGTTCCGCGCCGCGCTGCGCCGGCGCTACGGGGCCCGGGGCTAAACGCCGGACATTTCAGAGGCTCCGCCGATTCGGCCGGCGGGCCTTGACTCGGGTGGCGCCTTTGGCCAATAAGCCGGACCGGAGGGCGAGGTTCCGTTTAGAAACGGACCTCACGACGAATATGACTTCCGCAGAAACCCTGACGCATTCCGAGTCCACCAACGGCGGCAATGGCGCCGCGACCCGCCCCGTCGATTGGGAGAACCCGCGCGTCGCGGCCATCCTGGCCGCCGCTGCCACCTGCTTCGCCCGAAAGGGGTTCAGCTCGACGACCCTGGCCGAGATCGGCCGGGAGCTTGGCCTCCGGAAGAGCATCGTCCACTACTATTTTGCGAGCAAGAACGCCTTGATCCACGAGGTCCAGAGCTTCACGCAGAAGCGCTACCTCGAGAAGGTGCGGGGCTCGCTCAGTGCCGGCGAAGAGGGCTCGAAACAGCGAATGATCAGCGCGCTGACGTCGCTGTGGGGCTCGATGCAGGAGAACCGGACCATCGTCGGCCTCAACATCGAGGTCTGGGCTGCCGCGCGCCGGGATCCGGAGCTCAAGAAGCGCGCCGCGACGCTCCAACGCGACGCCCGCGACCTGATCAGCGACGGAGTCGCCGACGTGCTGGGGATCAAGGCCAAGGACTTCCCACCCATGGAAGCGCTCTCGGTGCTGATCCTGGGAGTTCTCAACGGGCTGGTCGTGGCCCAGGAGCTCGAGGGCGAAGACAACGCCAAGACCGAGGAGGCCTTCCAGACCTTCCTCTATCTCCTACGGCTGGGCATGAAGGCGATGGAGACCCAGGCCCTGAAGAGCTGAGGCGTCACCTAATTTGAAAACCGCCCCGGACCGAGGCATGTTCGTGGGAGTGAAGCTGTCGCTGCTCCGGAGCTCGGTCGTCGCGCTGACGTGCGCAGCGACCGCAGGGGCATTTCCGATCCCCCAGCGGCCAGCCAAGTCGACGCCGCTGGCGGCGCTGGGCGATGGACCGTGGGGCAACCTCGGCGACGTTCGGCTGTCGTCCCAGGGCGACCTGGCCTTGCTCCGCCGTTTCGACGAGCCGTGGGTCGAGCGCCAGGGTGAGTGGCGTAGCTTCTATGGAGGTCGCTTCGGACCCGCGAGCTGGACCACGCCGCCACGTCTCGAGTGGACGCTGAGCGCGTGGCAGCCCAGCCGCAGCGCGCCCACCGAGCTCGAGCTGGTGATGACGCCGCCCCGGGAGATGGTCCGACCCGAACTCGGCACCGCGGAGCTGTTGCCCTCGTGGCTGCTCGGAGCGCCGCCGCGGGTGGACGCTTCCTTCGTGAGCGCGACGCGCACGCCGCGCTGCAAGGCTTGGGAGCGACCGTACACCGTCACGCTCGCGCGCTACGGAGGCGAGCGCGACTCGTTCCGCGTGCTCGAGTGTGATGGCTCCGTCGCAATCGATGCCCTCGACCGTCTCAGCGTGGTCGCCCGCCCGGCGGGAGCCGACCGCCCGGAGTTGCCGCTGCCCCTCGAGCCCCTCCCCGAGAGCGAGCTGATTGGAGAGTGGGTGCCCAACGTGCGCCTGCTGGACCCGCGGCTGCTCTGGGTCGTCGCGCGCATCTCGGAGGCCTTCCCCGGCCGCGCCATCTACCTGATCAGCGGCTACCGGCGCGACGGCCACGAGAGTTTTCACCGCAAGGGACGCGCCCTCGACCTGTTCGTGATGGGGGTCTCGAACGACGCGCTGGTGCGGGTCTGCCGCACGTTGAAGGACGTCGGATGCGGCTTCTACCCCAACAACAAATTCGTCCACGTGGACGTCCGACCTCCGGGCACGGGCCACGCCGTCTGGATCGACGTTTCGGAACCCGGAACGCCGTCGCGCTACGTCGACAGCTGGCCCGGGATCGTCGAAAGCGGCGCTCTCTCGTGGGGAAACGGCGAGTGAGCGCTGCGTTGTCGCCGCGCCCCGAGCCTGCTTAGCTGCCGCACCTGGCATGGGTTTCTCTTCCATCCTCGGACAGCCGACCGCGGTCGAGACCCTGACGCGGGCCCTCGCGGCCGGAAAGCTCCACCACGCGTATCGCTTCGAGGGACCGCCGGGCGTCGGCAAAGAGCTCGCGGCCTTCGCTCTGGCGCAGGCCTTGGTGTGCGAGGCGCCGACGCCGGTCGGCTGCGAAAAGTGCTCGGCTTGTCAGCGGGCCGTCACCTTGGCAGCGGAAGATCCCCGCGTTCCGTCCCACCCTGACGTCGTGCTCTTGGGCCGCGGGCTGTACGGTTCGCTGCTCGGCAGCGGGGTGAGCGAGGCCACCGGCATCAGCGTGGAGCAGATCCGGAAGCTGGTGCTGAGTCGCGCCGGCTATCGGGCCCACGAGGGTCGCGGTCTGGTCTTCATCGTGCGAAACGCCGACGAGTTGACGCAGCAAGCCGCAAACGCCCTGCTCAAGACCCTGGAAGAGCCCGCCGACCGCACCCACTTCGTGCTGCTCACGAGCCGACCGCGGCGCCTGCTCGACACCGTGCGTTCGCGAACGCTGGCCGTGCGTTTTGCGCCGCTCTCCGACGCGATCGTGAACCAGTTGCTCGAGGCCCGCGGGTTGGCGACGGACGTCGCTCCGCTGGCGCACGGCAGCGCGGAGCTCGCCTTCGAGCTGGCAGATCCCGAGGCGATGCGCGAGCGCGACGAGTTCGTCAGCGCCGCGCGCGCCGCCCTCGAAGCGCCCGATCTGGCAGAGGCCATCGCGCTCGGACAGTTTCGGGCCGAGGGTCGCGACGGGATCCGCGAGCAACTCGGCTTCTTCGCCCAAGCTCTGGCGGACGACGCCCGCGGGGCCATCACCTCCGACCCTCCGCGCGCCGAACGCGCGGCCCATCGTCACGCCGTCGTGCTGCGCACGCTCGCGGAGATCGAGCGCAACGTGCAGCCGGCGCTGGCCCTCGAAGCGATGGTGGCGAGGTTGCGCAGAGCCTGAGCTACTCCAGGGTCTTCTGTCCGCCGCCCCAGCGCACCACGTCGGAACCTTGGGCGATCCGACCTTGCCAGATCCGGCATCGCGCTCCCCGCCCAAGGACCCAGAGCGCCTCGCTCTCGAGCCCGCGGTACTCCGAGAGCAGCCCGTCGGTCCACGGCAGGGGCGCCGACTTGCCGACGGCAGCGACCTCGACGGGCAAGCGCCGCACCCGCTCGAAGCGGACGCCGCGCGATTCGATGCTGCTCGGCGGCTCCTCGGGCAAGTCGATCTCCACCACGTCGAGCAGGTAGAGCGTGCCGGCGGGCGGAGGCAGCACCAGCAGGCTCGCCTCCCGGGCGCCAAACAGCGCCGCCACGGGCTCTCGGCCCTCGGTGAGCAGCCAGGCCTCTTCGAGCCACAGCTCGCGACCGAGCACTTCGATCACGTCTCCGAGCTCGATCTCGAAACCGGCGCGTGCGAGCGGCGACGGAGGACTCGGCAGCACCGGTGGTGGGGCCACGGGTTGCACCCTCCGTTTCACGGCGTAGCGCGTGGCCAGGCCGGCGATCAGCGCGCTACCTCCGATGGCGAGCGCGGCGACAATCAAGCTCACGTCGTTCCTCCAAGCCGGCTGTGCAACGCGCGCACGCGGTCGGTCACGTCTCCGAGCGACTCGCCGGCGTTCGGCAAGAGCGCGCCGATGACCGCACCGAGCTCGGCGTGGTTCGCCACCAGCGCCGCGCGCTCCAAGTCGATCCCCCCAATGGCCACCAGCGGCAAGCCGGCGCCGTGCACTCGCGCAGCCACCCAGGCGAGTGCCTCGAGCCCGACCACGGGATCGGGATCTTGCTTCGAGCCGGTGGCAAACACCGGACCGAAGGCCACGTAGTCCGGGCGCGACGCCAGCGCGGCCTCGACCTCTTCGAGGTTGTGCGACGAGACGCCGACCTTCAGCGACGGAAACGCCGAGCGCAGGTCGGCGACCTCGAGATCGCTTTGACCGACGTGCACGCCGTCGCATCCGGCGAGCAGCGCGAGATCCGGTCTATCGTTGGCGAAGAGCGGAACGCCGACCTCGCTGCACACGACGCGCAGCGACCGCAGCAGCTCCAGGGTGTCACGGGCACGCAGGTGCTTGGCCCGAAGCTGCACTAGCGCCGGTCGGGCCCGGATCACGGCTCGGGCGAAATCCACGACCTCGATGCCGCGCCGCCCGCTGCCGTCGGTGTCGATGATGGCGTAAAGCCCGCGCATGACCGGCGGCAGCATAGCTCCGGGTTGGCGGCGCGGCCCGGCTTTGGTAACCCAGGATCGATGTCCCGTCGCGTCTCGCTGCTGTGCCTGGCTTCGCTCTTCGTTGCCAGCGTCGCTGCGGCCGAAGAGCAGGCAAAAACCACCGATGGCGCTCCAGCTTCGCCGGGGCTCACGCTCAGGGTCAGCGAGCGGGGACCGAGCCGGCCGTGGTCGCTCAGCATCGTGAACACCGGCAGCGTGCCCGCCGTCCTGAGCGCCGATCCTCGCCTCTTGCGGCTGGAGGTCCTCGCTCCCAGCAAGAAGAAGGCCGAGACCTGCAGCCTGCCCGGCGAGCTCTTCCCGAAGCGCGCCGACAAGCGCACGCTGCTCGTGCTCGAACCGGGAGAGGGCGTCGAACAACACTTCGATCCGAGGCTCTACTGCTTCGCGGCCGGAGGTCAGTGGCAACTCGTGCCGGGCGCGCTGGTGACCCCGCACTTTGGCTGGCCCGAGAAGAAGAAGACGGTGTGGCGCGCCGGCAAGCGCGTTGAGCAAACCAACGCGCAAGAGCCTCCCTTTGCCGTGCTCCGGGCTCCCGAAAAGGGCGCTCGGAAGCCCAGCGACGAGGGAGGAATCAAAGAGCTCCAGGGCGAGACCTTCGCGCTCAAGAGCGACTACCAAGAGTGGTCGCGAACCCGCATCGCCGCCGACCGGAAGGCGAGCGACGAGAGCCCCCTCGTCTTGCGCATGGTGCAAGGCTCCGACGCCCACGCGGAGCGGACCGCCACGGTGAAGCTCACCCTTCAGAACCGCGGCAAACGCACCGAGACCGTCTACTTTCGCCGCGAGCTGGTGAAGTTCGAGGTGATGCGCCCGGATGGCCTGATGACCTGCGACCCCCAGCCGGACACCCGGGCCCCAGATCGACAAGCCTTCACCCGGCTCCGTCCCGGCGGCTCGATCTCGGTCGTGAGCCGGTTGATCGAGCTCTGCCCGACGGGCACCTTCGGCAGCCCGGGCCTGTACCTGGTGCACGCCCGCTACGACGCCACCGAGGCCGGTGAAGAGTGGGATCTCGACGCTTTCGTGGGGCGGGCGGTCTCACGGACGCCGGCCACCGTGCGCATCCGCACCGGAGAGCAGCCTTTCCTCCAGAAGCGCACGCTGCGGGTCGTGAAGGTCGCCCACGGGAAGCGCTGAGCCGGCGACGCCTCGACTCGGGCGCTTCGGGTGTCGGATCTCCTCGCCCCAGGGCTGCTTGGCGATCAACCGATCCGCGGCCTCGCGCAGCTTGGGCTCCAAGTTGCCACCAAGCGCGTCGGCGAGCGCTCTGGCGAACAGCCGCGCGGTCGCCGGCCGTTGCTCCCGGTCCTTGGCCAAAGTGAGCGCGAGCACCCGCTCGACGTCCGGCCCGAGCCTCACCACCTCCGAGGGGCGCTCGGGCTGTTTGTAGATCACGTTGTAGAGCGTGATCGCGCTGTCCGCTCCGGTGAACGCGGGACGTCCAGTGAGCATGCGGTACGCGACCACGCCCAGCGCGAAGACATCGGAGCGATGGTCGAGGTCCTTGCCCCGGGCCTGCTCCGGCGACATGTAGCTCGGGGTGCCGATCGCCGCGCCCTGCGTCAGGGTGGCGTGGCTCTCACGGATCTTGGACACCCCGAAGTCCAAGACCTTCCAGCGCCTGCGCCCGCCCTCGCTGGCCAGGAACAGATTCTGCGGCTTGATGTCTCGGTGCACCACGCCGCGCTCCCGAGCCACCTCCAAGGCTTCGGCGACCTCTCTGACCAATTTCGCGGCGTCACGGGCGCTCATTCGCTTCTTCTTGCGCAGGCGCTTGCCCAAGTCTTCACCGACCAAGAGCTCCATGGCCAGATAGGGCGCGCCGTCGCTGGCCTCGCCCGTCCCAAAGAGGCGGGTCACGTGCGGTGACTTCAGCGTCCCAGCGATCTCCGCTTCGCGCAGAAAGCGCTGGAGCGCGCCCGGCTCCGTCAACTGATTCGGATTCAAGAACTTGAGCGCGGCGGGCGAGCCGTCTGCGGCCCGAGCCGCGTACACGTCGCCCATGGCGCCCCGTCCGATCACCTCGTCGACCATGTATTCGCCGACGGACTGCCCGGTGTAGCGCCCGAGGCGCGCCGCCTGCTCCCGATCCAAATCGGCGCGAGCCTCGTCGAGCAGGGCCTCTCGCTGCTCGATGCGTCGGGCCGCGCCTTCGAGTCGCAGAAACGCCTCGCGGGTGGCCGATCGGACCCGACGTGCGCTCCAGAACGTGAACGCCAAGAAGGCCTGAAGCTCGAGGGAGAGCACCACGAGTCCCAACACGTCGGGCTCGGCGATGGCGACTAGGCCACGGTCGAGCGGCATGACGCCGCCGATGGTCAGCGCGAAGAGCGCGGCATAGCCCAGCGTGCCGGTCGCGTAGACGAACCAACCGAGCCGCTTGTCGTCGCCCGATCCGTAGAAGAAGATGCCCAGGGCGGCGGAGACGATGGTGCCGGAGAAGACGCCGACCGACGCGGCGGCAGCGAGCACGCTGGCGACGGCGCAGCCCGCGTGGAACATCGCGAGTCGGTGATCGTAGCGCGAGCGGTCCCGAAAACGCGACAAGAGCCCCAGCGTCACGGCCACCGTGAAGGCGTAGACGACGCTGCAGGCCCCTCGGTAGGGCAGGTCCCGCGGGATCCACTGGGTCACGCCGGCCAGCGCGGCGACCAGCCCGATGACCTTCATCATCGCGATGATGCGCTCGGCCTCTTCGCGCCTCAGAATGACGGCGCTGCCCCGGGTGGCCAGCTCGACGGACGCAGCGGAGGCAGAGCGCTCTTGCACCGCGCTGCCCTGGGTGCCCCGGACGCCGGAGGCCGAAACAGATGGACCCGAGAGCGTGGTCGGCGCGTCGTCGGCCGAGTCATTCGGCGACGGGACCGCGACCACTGTGTCGTTATCGGCGTCCGCCAACGTCCATTCCTCATCGAGCGCGCGGGACAGCTCGATAGTAGCCCCTTCGGCGCTCGGCGTCAGGCGGGCTCCGGGTCGCGTCGCGCCGACAGTTTGCGTGGGCTCCGCTTGCCGGCGGAGCGCGCTCCCCGTATTGCTCAGGGATTGGGAGGTCAGAGATGCGTGGCTTTGCTGTCTTGATCGTAGCTTCGACGCTGGCGGTTTCGTGCGGGGGCGAATCCGAGGACGGGACCGGAACCGGGGGCTCGAGCACCGGAGGCTCCGTCACCGGAGGCACTGGCGGCACGACTACCGGAGGCACAGGCGGCACGACCACCGGAGGCACTGGGGGCACAGGAGGCACAGGAGGCGGAGTGGCGGCTCTGCCCGAGTGCAAGGAAGCCAGCGACTGCAAGGTCTTCGAAGATTGCTGCTCCTGCGAGGGCATTCCCAAGTCCGCGAACCCGGGCATCTGCAAACTGGGTTGCACCACCAAGAAGTGCGGCGTGCTCGGCGTCTCGTCCACCGAGGTCTCCTGCATCGCCGGACGCTGCGTGGTCGGCTTCGACTGCAACACCACCGGCGTGGTGTGCTTGGGCATGCCGCCCAAATGCCCCGCCGGCGAGGTTCCGCAGGTGAAGGGCAGCTGCTGGACTGGTGCGTGCGTGCCGACCACCGAGTGCAAAGACGTCACGGGTTGCGCGGACTGCGACTCCCAATCAGCTTGCGTGACCTACATCGCGAAACCCGGACCGAAGCACCACTGCGTCGACGTGCCGCTGGCCTGCGGCGGCAACGCCAGCTGCTCCTGCTTCGGTCCGAGCGTCTGCACGGGGAACTTCAACACGTGCAATGACCTGTCTGGGGTCAAGGGCGTGACCTGCGGTTGCCCGACTTGCTAGCGCGGTCGCGCTGCTTCAGGGCGCTGGCAAGCTGTCGCCGTCGAGCGGCATCACGAACTTCGCGGTGAGCTGCCGAAACAGGTCGATCTGATCGACGTATTTCTGTAGCGCCGCCTCGGCTCCGGGGTTGGCGCCGCTCTTCTGGGGCTTGCCGTTGACGTCGAGCTCCAAGGCCGGCGTCCCGTCGGCGTTGAAGACAGGCTTGCCGTTGGTGTCGAGCTGAACCTTGTAGACGAGCGCCAGCAGGTGGTTGGCCCACCCGAGCATGCGGGCGCCCACGCTCTTGTCCCGCACCTGACCGAACAAGGTCTCGGTGCCCGTGCGGTGCGCCCGGTAAGTGAGCCCGCTCGGCGGGTAGCTGAACTTGATGACCTCGTCCGCCGGCCAGTCGGGAAGTTCGTTGGGCAAGACCGCGATGCGCGCGTCGTGGACCCACGAGCTCGACCAGTTGGTGGGAAAGTAGATGCTGCCCCAAACCATGGCGTAGAGCTGGGGGTTGAAGCCGTAGTTCGGATCGGCGAGGCATGCGCTCGCGGGGCGCGTGCCGAGATCCGTCGCGTCATGCCACTTGGGGTAGGTCAGGGTTCCGAGCGGCGTGTCGTTCGGGTTGGTCTTGACCGCGACCCAAGGCGCAAAGGTGTCGAGATCACCGGTCAAGAGCGACGAGTACAGGCGCCGGACTTGCTCCGGGTAGACGGTGGCGAAACTCACGTTCTTGTAGCGCGAGTCGTAGAAGTCCTCCTTCGAGTTGGACACGAAGGAGTCGAAGGCCTCGGCCAGGTAGTAGGTCGCCCAGATCTTCTCGTAATACGCGCCGACCTGGGTCTGGTAGTCGCCCCAGAAGTAACCCTGCGAGTAGTCGAACTCGTTGTGCAGATAGCGCCCGTCGCCGAGCGCGACGCGGAAGTCGTACGCAAACACGTCCGGCAGAGGCGCCGAGTCCGCTGCGAACAGCTCGGTCTGCACGCCGACTGGCTGCCCCCCGCCGCAGATGGAGGCCGGACAATAGTAGCCAGGCTCCGGGCGGGTCAGGATGCGGGCGAAGAGATCGAGGCCGTGGCTGGCTGCGAGGGCCAGTGGACCAAAGTTGCCGTCAGCGAGCAGCGCGGTCGGCGGCGCTGTGGGGTCACCCTCGAGCACGGCGCCGAAGGCGAAGGCCTTGCTGATCTGCTGGATCTTGTCCAGGTACCGGTACTGGATGCGCGAGGTCACGTCGAAGGAGTTGAACTCCACCCGATTGCGCCGGAACGAGTCCAAGACGTAGCGGTTCTCGAAGCCCTGCTCGAGGAAGCGCACCTGTTCGTAGGCGTCGGCGCCGGAGTCCATGCTGAACGACGGCACGTTGCCGGTGTCCGCGTACTCGTCACTGGAGAACAAATACCCCCGGCGAACGCGTCCGCCGGGATCGACGGCCCGAGCCTGCACTGCCCACGAGAAGGACGCGTAGTCCGGGTCGGACGCGAAGTCCTCCATGTCCCGGTAGTCCACCACGTCCATCTCCGCCTGCTCACAGCGCGTGCCGAGGGCCGCGGCCGAGTCCACGGCGCAGCCGCTGATCAGCCCGAACTCCTTCTGGTACTGGCTGTAGTGGATGAATTCGTAGGGATCGTTGATGTCGACCGGCGGGAAGTAGTGGACGCCGAACAGACCCGGGCTGTTGGTGAACGCGGTCAGCTTGTAAGCCTGGGCCTTGGCCGCGCCAGCACCGCTCACGCTCACGCCCTGCTTCGCCCATACGTCGACCACCCCACCGTAGGTGAAACGCACGCCCGCGCGATCGTACTTGCCAGGCAAGACCATGTCTTGACTGTGCTCACCCGGGTAGTCCATCACGCTCGAGGTCGAGTAGCGCTGGATCTCGCCGTCGATCTCGGCGTTGCCGATCGGGTCACGCCAGCGGGGACCGACGCAGCCGGAGCCATCGGTGGTGCCATCGGCGCAGGCGGCGGTGATCTTGCCGTCGCCGGTGCGCAGCTGCCAGTACTCCGGCTCGTAGTTGAGCGAGTCGAAGGAGGCTCCGAAGTTGTGTCGGAGCCCCATCGAGTGGCCGATCTCGTGGGCCATGACGCCGCGGTTGAGCTCGGCGCGTGCCCAGTCGACAACCTGCTTCTTGTAGGCGTTCACGGCCGCCTTGTCCTTCGGATCGGGCGCCGGGAAGCTGTTGGCCACCCGCCGCGCGATGCCGAGCAGGTTGTCGGGCTCAATGGCGTCGTAGCGACAGGCGTGGCGCTTGGCGTTCCCGAGCATTCGCGCGCGCCGATCGGAGGCCCGCAGGGTCGGGTTCATGCGTCGGTCGAAGGGCGACGATCGACGGATCGCCTCGGCGCTGGGGGCCACGCTGGGATCGGCCCCGGAGGCCTGAACCATCTCCGGCGTGACCAGGCTCGCCTCGACAGCGCTGCCCCGAAGGGCGGACATGCGCGCCGAGAGCGCGGCGTTGCCCGGACCCAGCTTGCCCGAGTCGAGCAGGAACTTCGCGCGCGCCGCGCGTTTGGCCAGCGGATGGCGGTGCGGCTTGCCGGTCGGAGCGCCCTCCAGGTACTTGGTGAGCACCTTCGGATCGAAGGCCCCGCGGCGGGACGAGAGCTCTTCCTTCGAGAGACCCGGGAGCTTCTGCGCGGAGCCCTTGGGCTGATTGGCGGCGACCCAGTCGCTCACGTTCTGCCCCTTGATGTACTGGTCGGGCTCGATCTGACCATTGATGAGGCCGACCAGATCCGCCAGCGTCGCTGCGGCGCGATCGAGCACCGAGCCCCACTCGGCCACCGAGCCCGCGATCTTCTCGCCGGTCAGCGGATCCTCTGCGTCCATCATGATGCCCCACGGAGCCATGATCTGCGGGTCCTGAATCACCGCCAGAATGTTGTAGCGCAGGTCGCCAATCCGGGGCGCAGTCCCGTCTTTGCCACAGGCCGGATCGTCACCCTCCGCGCTCGACACGGGGTTGTGACAGAGCACGAAGATGTTCGGCACCTCGGCGCCCATGGCCTTGCCCACGGGCGGCACGAAATCGTCTGACCAACGCGCCGGCCAACCGTGCGTGGCCTCGCAGCCCTGTTCACCGGTGCGGCGGCACTCGGCGAGTCGACCCGCGAGCACGGCGACGCGCACGGCGTCGTTCCATGCCGAGAGTTGCTCGTTCGTCGACGCGAAGAGATCGCCGGGGAAACCCGGATTCACGTGCCAGGCAATGGTGCGGCTCTGGCGGTCCCGGAGCGGGATCGTGCACTCGCCGACGACTTTGTCGCAGCGGCTGCCGCGTCCCACGCTCTCGCACTCGTCCTCGGTTCCGCTCTGGTCGTCGTCGCGATGCGGGTCAGCTCCGATCGGGGTCGACTCGGGCGTGTTGCAGGCCACCACGGGTTCGGCGTGGGAGCGCTGCCAGAGGTTCCAGCGGGCGCCGAAGCGGTGCCAGCGATCATCGACCACGCCGTAGCTCCGGTCGTAGCCGAAGCGATCGACGGTGAAGAGGCCAAACATGTCCATCTTCGTGCCGTCGTACTCGAGCGGCTCGTAGTCGGTGTCCTCGATCTTCAGATACGACTGCCGCAGCGTGACCTCGCTGGGGTTGCAGTTCGTGCTCGGGAAGCTGCCGTACAGCCAGCACGCGGGAAAGTCCCCCCAGATCTCGTCCTTGATGACCTGGGGTTTCGCCCAGACCTTGTGGGTCACATCGAAGTAGCCGCGCTTCCGGTCGAAAACCGGCGTGTCGGCGTGGGCCGGGTCGTTCACGTAGTACGCGACCGGTTCGACCTCGACGCCGTAGTAGATGCCGAGCTGCGAGAGCGTGTCGAGCTCGTAGGCCGTGGTGATCAGGTTCTTCGACCAATCGACGCGAAAGTGCTCTCGACGGAACCACGGCCGATCCGTGTCGTTCTCGACGATCACGTTCAGCTCTTCGCCGGTGCTCTCGTTGTACGAGCGCTTGATGTCGAAGTGACTCTCGATGGTGTAGGCCGCGACGGCTTGACCGTCGGGAGTGCGGCGTACGCCCTTGCCGTCGGTGTTGTCGATGCGTTCGTAGGTCAGGCGCGCGAGCAGCAGGTTCTCGGTGATTTCCCAGCGCACACGCATGGTGGGCTGGGCGTCGCTGTTGGTGAACAGGCCGTCCGAGCCCGCGCCGGAGTCCACGTCCACCACGGTGACGCGCATGTAGAACTCGGGATCGTCCTCGGGCTTCGCCAGCTCACCGACGAAGAAGCTCTTTGCCAAGGCATTGGCCTGGACCTGGTTGATGGGGTCGCGCTCTTCGGCGCAACCCGCGAGCAGAGAGCAACCGATGATGGAGAGCGCGGCGATGGACCGCCGCAGGAAGTTCTTCGACATGCATGCCTCCCGTGCACCGAACGCACGCGTTCGGATCGGTCGGTGCGAGGCACCGCCGACGGCGCCCCCTATATCAATTCCCCAGAGGCGACGACAGGTGGGCGCAACTGCGCCCTCAATAGCAGCAGGTCTTCGAATTCCAGAGCGCCGCCCCGCCCAGGTAGACGACCATGTTGCCGTCATCCTGAATCGCCAGGTACGCCCCGGCTTTGCCGCCGGTCTTCGAGTCCCACTTCGGAGCGCCGCCGGGCGCGTATAGGACGAAGTTTCCGTCACTCTGCATGACGGCGGCGTTCGCACCGGTGCCGACGCTGTTGGTCGACCAGAGCGCGCCCGGAGGACCGTAGAGCACGAGGTTGTTGTCGGTCTGCATCGCGAGCTCGAAGCGCTTGTCGCAGGACTTCTTGCTCTGACCGGCGGACAAGGACTGGCCGGGCAGGAGCACACCACACTGACTCGACCCGCCGCCACCGCTCGGTGATCCGCCGCCACCGCTCGGTGATCCGCCGCCACCGCTCGGTGATCCGCCGCCACCGCTCGGTGATCCGCCGCCGCCGCTCGATGGCCCGCCGCCACCGCTCGGTGATCCGCCGCCGCCGCTCGATGACCCGCCGCCGCTCGGTGATCCGCCACCGCTCGGCGAGCCGCCGCCGCTCGGCGAGCCGCCACCGCTCGGTGATCCGCCACCGCTCGGCCACCCGCCGCCGCCGCTCGGTGATCCGCCACCCCCGTCGTATCCGGGAAAGCCCGCCGACGGGATGATGCCGCCGTCGCCGGAGCTGCCGCCACTCCCACCACCGCCCGTCGGGATGCTGTCGTCCTCGTCGGAGGCGGTGGTGCCACAGGCGACCAGCACCAGCGCCGCCAATGCAGCCAGCGCCCGCATCATCGCGCGCGTCCCCCGCCCCAAAGCACCCGCGGGCCCATCACCCCGAGAATCTACCACTCGCTGCCGGTTGACGCCGCAACCCGAAGCCATAAGCTAGCGAGCACTTGCTAGCTAAACGCCTCCCCGCGGCCGAGCGGCGCCTGCAAATCGCGGCATCGGCCCTGGAAATCCTCGCCACTCAGGGGGTCGGCGGCCTGACCTCCCGCGCCATCGCGGCCCGCGTGGGCGTGCGAGACGGCTCGCTGTTCCGGCACTTCGCCAGCAAAGAAGCGATCGTGGACGCGGCCATCGATGCCTTCGAGTTGCAGATGGCCGGGACGTTCCCCGAACCCGGCTCGGATCCCCTCGAGACTCTGTCCGAGTTCTTTCATCGCCGACTGGTCCTGGCGCGACAGCGGCCGGAGTTTCTGCGCTTGGCCCTGAGCGACCGCTTGACCGAAGTCGCGGGCAGAGAGGGCGCCGCTCGAGTGCGCGCCGTGGTGAAACGCTCCATCGAGTTCATCCGCGAGCACCTGACGCGCGCGCGTCAGCAACAGGTCGTTCGCGACGACGTGCCCATCGAGGTGCTCGTGTGGACGTTCACCGGGGTGCTGCACGGCGCCGCCGGGTCGAGCCCCGCGCCGAACTCGCGACGACGCTCCGGACGGCTCGATCCGACCAGCGCGTGGCGGTCGCTACGACGACTGTTGACCACCAAGGACCATGGAAACGATCCGAGCAACCCCTAAACCCCTCGCGTTGCGCTTAGCGGCGGTCGTGGCCGTGCTCTTCGGCATCGCTACCGTCTTCTCGGGTGGCCGCGTATTGTTCGGGCCGGAGAGCGCTCGCATCGCCGCCGGCGAAATCGTGCCCTTCGTGCTGTGGTTCAACTTCGTCGCCGGGTTCGCCTATGTCGTGGCCGGCATCGGCCTGTGGCGTGGCAGCCCAGGCGCCGCGCGGCTATCGGTGGCCATTGCAGCTTTCACCGCGCTGGTTTATCTGGCCTTTGGCGTTCACGTCGTGCTCGGAACCGCCCACGAACTCCGCACGGTGCTCGCAATGACCTTCCGGACCGGGCTGTGGACCGCCATCGCGTGGCTCGGATGCAAACATATCGGCTGTAGAAAGGCTCGCGCATGAGACCATCGACGCTCACCATCGGAATCGTTTCGCTGATCGCCCTCGCTGCCGGCTGCGACAAGAAGGCAGCAGATCTGCACCCAACTGCCGAGGCGCCCAGCGCGACGGCTCCCGCGGCCAAACCCGATCCGCACGCGCACGCCGATCATGCACAGCCGGCGCCACCCACCAGCACGCCGGCCCCCACCCCGCAGCTCAACCCGGTTCAAGCGGAGATGCGCGCGCTCCACGAGGCCACCCGCGATTGGGTGACCGCCATCGCCCAGAACGATCTCGCCAGCATTCCGCCAGGGATCTCCAAGGTGCACGGCGCGCGCATGGTCACCGAGAAGGCGTTGGAGAAGGGCGAGTACAAGCCGCCGAAGGCCGGCGCCAGCGTTGCCGAGTTCAAGAAGCAGGACGAGGCCTTCCACGACGAGCTCGTGAAGCTCCTGAAGGCCTCCAAGGCCAACGATCTGCCCGCAGCGACCAAGCAGCTCGGCGTGGTGCTCGAGGGTTGCACGAGCTGCCACCTGAAGTACCGCTTCTAGTCCTCTGTGCGGCGCTGACGCAAAAGCGCGGCTCCCTCACGCGCAGCGCCGAGAGGGGGGTGACGGCGCACAATCTCCACGATAGAAACCTCCGTCATGGCGCTGGCCAACTCACCGATCTACCTCGGGCTGATACTGGGACTCGCCGGCTGCGCGGGCGGCTCGCCGCCAGCAAACCCTCCGACCGCTGACCCTGCGCCCGTGGAGCTGCCAAAGGACCGCATGGCCGGTCAGAAGGTCTACGACGCCGGCGGCAAAGAGCTGATTTGCGCGCCACCGGATCGGTCCTGCACGCCGGGCGACGTCCCGCTCGCGTTCAAGGACGAGTGTCGACTCGCCGGCTTCCGCATCATGCAGTGCGGCTGTTCGAACGTATGCACTGGCAGGCGCAAGGGCTCCAAGTCAGGCTACGACGCCGACAGCCGCGAGAAGCCCTGCCCGCCCGAGCAGAAAGACTGCTCACCCCCCGACACCAGCGCGGCGTTCCAGGACGCCTGCACCGAGAGCGGTCACAAGTTCATCGTCTGCGGCTGCGAGTGGCTGTGCAACGGAAAGCTGAAGCACCCCGTCTCCGGAACCCCGCCCGTGGACTGATGGATCGCACGGCGATACGCATCGGCGTCGTCGGCGACGTGCACCTGCATTGGGACGACCAGGACGTCGAGCTCATCGATCGCGCGCGCTACGACCTGGTGGCCTTCGTCGGCGATCTCGCGGGCTATCGCCGGGACGCGCTCGCCGTGGCTTCGAGCATCGCGCGCCTGATCACTCCGGCGCTCGTCATCCCGGGCAACCACGACGGCGTGAGCCTGCCGCACCTCGCCGCCGAGACCCTGGAGCGTCGGTCGCTCGCACGATGGATGGGGCGCGGACAGGACCGCCGTTGCCGTGATCTCGCGGCCATGCTCGGCCCGGTTCCGCTCGCGGGGTACAGCCTGCACGAAGTGCGGCGCGCCGAGCTGCGGCTGAGCCTGATCGCAGCGCGACCTCACTCCCAGGGCGGCGGGTTCTTCGCGTTCTCCCGGCATCTCGAGGCCAAATACGGCGTGCGCTCTCTGGCGGAGTCGGCGGAGCGTTTGTGCCAGCTCGTGGACGACGCGCCTCACGATCGCGTGGTGTTCCTGGGGCACAACGGCCCGAACGGACTGGGAGCGCGAAGACACGACATCTGGGGGTGCGACTTTCGCAAGGTCGAGGGCGACTTCGGCGACGCGGACCTTCGGACCGCCATCGATCACGCCAAGCAGGTTGGCAAGCGCGTGCTGGCGGTCGTCGCCGGGCACATGCACCATCGGCTGAAGGGCGGCGGCGAGCGCAAGTGGCTCGTCGAGACCGACGGCGTCCTGTACGTCAACGCCGCTCGCGTGCCCCGCATCGAGAAGAGCGGTCAGCGCTACCACGTTTGCCTCGAAACCGACGGCGAGCGCGCGCGAGCCGAACTGGTGGCGGTGAGCGCGTGAGCCCAGCGCTGACGGTGCTCCTGCTCACGGGCAGCGCCCATTCCGGGCGCACCAACGAAGACGAGGCGAGACACACGTCTCGCCTCGTCCCCATTTTCTGATTGGGCTGGCTAGGGTCGGAAGGTGAACTCAGGGGTCCCGCCGTGGACGGCATGGTTGATCTGAGTGTTGTCGAAGACGGCGACACCGAAGAGGTACTTCTTCTTCAGATCGCTGAACTGCACGTCTTCGGTGGCGTGGGCCGTGGTGAGCGCTCGTTTCATTTCGAGCGTCCACATGCCGTTGGCGTACTTGGCCTTGGTGGCGACATCGGCGCGCCCGCCCACGAAGGGAGCGGTGATCATGGCGGCGACCTGGTTGGTGGCAGCGAAGGTGTCCGCGAAGGTCTGCTTTTCGTTGTCGAAGATCCAGAAGGTGTCGTTGGCCACTAGCTCCTTGCCCGCTGGGCCCATGAAACAGGGCAACCCCAGCGTTCCGGCCGGGTCACCCGCACACGCTGCTGCGAAGCCGCCGAAGGTGTTGTCTTTGTAGCCGCCGCTGGTGTTGGTGTCGCTGACGCGCCCATTGGCCATGCTCGCCTTGTACACGACGTGTGTGTCGTCGAGTTGGCCGTTGGGTTCAGTGCGGACGCCCTTCCAGTGCCACAGGTCCGTGGTTTCGCCGGCCTTGTTGTTGTACTTCTTGCCGGGGAATGTGGACGAGCTGGGCGTGCCGTCGAGATGGCAGCTCGCGAAGCAGCCAGCGGTGGCGAAGTCGCTGCTGTTGATGTCCCATTGGATGCTGAGCTTGTCTTCGTAGTACGTGTTTTCGTGACCCGACGAGTCCTTGTTCGCCAGCTGCTTCCAGCTGTTGTCGGCCTGCTTGGTCCAGGGGACGCGAGCCAACGATTTTGTGGGGTCCGCCCAGGTGGCGACGAAGTAGACGTCCGTCGCGGTGTAGACCGACCGCATCGAGACCTTGGTCTTCGTCAGGCCGGGATACGAGGGCGAGGTCGGCGCGCCAGCTGGCGTGTACACCAAGTTGGCGGACAAGTCCTTCTCGAACACCGGCAAGCAGCCCCAGTCCGCCGCGTCGCCATCGAGCGTCGGAGCCGTCGCGACCTTCACGGACTCGAGCGCCGTCGTCGAGGTGGGTTCGGTGCAGGCCGTGCCACCGGTGCCACCGGAACCGGCCATGCCTCCGGTGCCGCCCGTTGCGCCGCCGCTACCGGCCATCCCACCCGATGCGCCGCCGCTACCCGCGGTGCCGCCGCTGCCGGCGGTTCCGCCAGTGCCACCGGTACTGCCGCCGCTGCCGCCGCTGCCACCACTTGCGCCGGTGCCCCCGGTGTTCTTCTTGGGGTCCTCGTCGTCGTCGCTGCCGCAACCTGTCATTCCCGCGACCGTCGCAACCAAGATCGCCACGCCGAGCGTGGACAATGAAGATACTCTAAACATATTCGTGTGTCCTTCTCCCCCGATTGAGTTTCGAACCTGTGGGTTCGGGGTTTGGCGCGCAGAATGCACGCGGCGCGCCAAACAAACGCCTTGGTTTGTGCTCGCCCTCCCAGCGCGATCTCGCAGAATTGGCGCGATGGACTTCCTCCGCGCACAGCGTGCGCTGCTGACAGCCCGCTTCGCGACCGCCGCTGGTCGGTGCCGGGCCGAACTGGTGGCGGTGAGCGCGTGAGCCCAGCGCTGACGGTGCTCCTGCTCACGGGCAGCGCCGCGCTTCCGCCCGAAGACGATCCGTCCTGGAGCATCCCTTCGCTGCACGCGCTCGGCCTGATGACCACGATGCGGCTCACCGAGGCGGTGATCTGGCCTGATCCCTTCGCCGACACGGATCTGTCGCGCATGGGACGAAGCTACGAGGCCGCCTTCACCAGGCCGCCAAAATGGGACTCGTCGAAGCCGGCGTTCGAGTGGGACGGCGATCCCTGGTGGGTCAACGGCATCGGACACGCGCTCTTCGGAAGCGAACTCTACTTGCGCGCGCGGACTTGCAAGAACTCGATCCTGCCCGCGCTGGCCTTCACCGCCATCAGCAGTACGGTCTGGGAGTACGGCTTCGAGGCCAACGGGGTGCGCCCGAGCGGCCTCGACCTCTGGTACACGCCGGCAGCTGGCCTCGTGCTGGGCGAGGCACGCTATCTGGGCTGGACGCTCGCCCACAGCATTGGCGATCGGACCTGGCGCGGAGTGCTGACGGGCGTCTTCGATCCCTTCGGCGAGCTCGAGCGCTGGGCGGGCACGCGCTGCTAGCACTACACCGGCAGGATGCTCCGCTTCTTCGCCGGTCGCTCCACGCGCTTGTGCTCCGAGAGCTCGAGGCCCCAGGCCACGGCGCGGCGCGTGTCGCGCGGATCGATCACGTCGTCGACGAAGGCCCAGCCCGCCACCTTGTAGATGTCGATGTTCTTTTGGATGAGTTCGACCAACTGCGCCTTCACTTCGGGGTCCGGCTCGCCGCCACCGAAGAGCTTCTTGCCCGCGATGCCGACCATGCCCTCAGCACCCATCACGCTCACTTCACCCGTCGGCCAGGCGACGATCAGATCGGGCTCGTAGGCGCGGCCGCACATCACGTAGTAGCCCGCGCCGTAGGCCTTGCGCACGATGACGGTGATCTTCGGCACCGTCGCCGCGCTCATGGCGTGCAGCATCTTGGCGCCGTGTCGGATGATGCCGGCGTGCTCGACCTTCGAGCCGACCATGAACCCGGGCACGTCTTGCAAGAACACGAGCGGGATCTTGAAGGCGTCGCAGATCTGGATGAAGCGCGCGGCCTTGTCGGCGCTGTCGTTCTCGAGGATGCCGCCCAGGTGTTTCGGTTGATTGGCCACGATGCCCACGCTCCGCCCGTCGATGCGGCCAAGGCAGGTGATGATGCTTCGCCCGAACTTCGGCTTGATGTCGAGGAACTCGCCGTGGTCGACCAGGCTCTTGATCAAGCGCGTACATGTCCCAGGCTTGCCGCGGGTTCTCGGGCAGCAGATCCAGTAGGCTCTCATCCCGGCGATCGATCGGATCGTCACAGGAAATCCGAGGCGGAGACCCGTCGGCGCTCGAGGGCATGTACGACAGGTACTGCTTCACCATGGCGATGCAGGCAGCGTCATCGGCGACCTCGGCGTCGCCCACCCCGCTCAGCTCGCAGTGCACCTTGCTGCCGCCCAACGACTGCTCGTCGATGTCTTGCCCGGTGACGGCCTTGACCAGCGGCGGCCCGGCGAGCGCCAGCGTGCCCACGCCCTTCACCATCGGCACGAAGTCCGCCAGGCCTGGAATGTAGGCCGTGCCCGCGGCGCCGGGCCCGACCATGGCGGCGATCTGAGGCACGACACCGCTCATGATCACCTGCTCACGGAACAAGTGCCCCGATCCGGCGAAGGTGCTCAGCTCGTCGGGATGATGCCCGCTGCCGGGATCGATGCGGGCGCCTGCCGAGTCGATCAGCCAGACCATGGGCCAGCGTCCGGTGAGCGCCATCTTTCGCAACCGCGTCACCTTCTCTTCGCCGGTCTGCCCAATGCTGCCGCCCTTCACCGTGAAGTCGTAGGCCGCCGCGCAGACCATGCGGCCATCGACCTTGCCGAAGCCACAGATCACGCCGTCCGCCGGCGTGTCGCCGCGTTCGCCCGCGGCGCCCATCTGACGGCCGTGCATGCCGACCTCGAACCACTGCCCCTCGTCGAACAGCGCGCTCATGCGTTCGCGAGCCGTGAGCTTGCCGCGCTCGTGCTGCCGAGCGATGCGCTCGACGCCGCCCATCTCGCGGATCTTCGCGCGACGCGCCTCCAGCTCGGCGACCCGGTCTCTCATGTTCATGGGGCGAGTGTCGCGCCGGGCGCTGCCGGCGAAAAGCTCGTTCTCAGCGCTGGCGCCCGCCGCCGCCCTCGAGCGTGACGTCGGTGGTGCCCGAGTTGTAGAGCACGACGCCGGTGACGGTCAGCGCCACGCCCACGCCCAGGGTGATGCCGCCCCACTTGGTGAGGCTGTCGCCGGTCGTCGACTCCGAGTCCCCGGAGTTGACCAAGACGCCGGTGAGCAGCAGGCTGCCGCCGGTGATCGCTCCCAGGATCCCGATCGAACCGGTGATGGCCGACCAGGTCAGCTTGCCCTGACTGCCAGGGCGAACCCGCGCCGTCACCTCGCCCTCCTTGTCGAAGACCTGAAACGGCGCCGAGTCGGGGATGTCCGCCCCCGAGATCTTGAGCGGCTGACCCAGCCGCGCGTCGATGACGGTGTCGCAGGGCGCGCGACAGAGCAGCGTGCTCGGGCCTTGTCCGACGTAGCCGCCGGGGACCTTGTCCAGTCGCTGCGCGCCCAGGCCGTGCAGCTCCAGGTTGGGCTCGGGGCTCTCGATGCGCATGCGCACCACGCCCGGCCCGGTCTTGATCAACGCGCCCGAAGTCCCCGCCACGCCCAGGCCGCCGACCTTCTCGGTTTCTGGCATCGGCGCTGATTTCGCGAGCTTTGCCAGGCTCGCCAGATCCGACACCTCGAGCCGGAGGATCGCTCCGCAGCCAGCCGGCGGTGACTCCGTGCTGGGAGAGGAACCCGCACACGCCTCGACATCGCCGTCTTTGCTCAACAGCTCGCTCTTGGTAGCGCTCCTCGCACCTGCTCCGGCTCCGAACACCGACGCACCGCCGCCCGCCGCCGCTTCTGCCCCAGCGAAGAACTCGAAGGCGCCGGAGGTCATGGCGGTGACCAGGTGGGTGGCGCCATCGCAGGCGCCTTGCAGCTCGGGTTTCTCCGGCTCGATGGCGTCGTAGCGGCCGACCACATGCATCGCGACGTTGAGCTCACCCGCCTTCTCGAGCTTGCCCTCGAGCTTGGCCGCGCCCACCGGGACCTGAGCGTAGAGCTCGTCCGCGTCGCGGATCGACACCTTCTCGAGCTTGTGCGTGGTCGCGGTGTAGCGATACGACCCGCCGAGCTGACAGCGAGGCAGCACTTCCATCTCGCAGCCCGAGTAGCGCACGACCACCAGCCCGCGCTTGGCCGTCGACTCGAGGGCGGCGCGATCCGACGACGGCCACTCGATGATCAGCGGTCGGTCGGAGCTCTTGTTCACCCGACACTTGGCTTGATCGGCCGGAGCAAACTCGGGAGCGCGCGCCGTCGGACGGGTCCCAGGCCCGCAGCCAACGAACACAACCAAGAGGGCGGCAGGGGTGGCGCCGAGTCTCGACATGGTCCGCCCCATACCACGATCAGGTCCCGATCCACCTCGGGTCGCGCTTCTCCAAGAACGCCATCAGGCCTTCGCGCGCGTCGTCGGTGGCCAGACACTGGTGCAGGCGCTGCTCGAGGATCGGCAGCTTCTCGTCGAGCCCGAGCTCTTCCGTGTCCCGCAGCGCCTGAAGGCCGAGTCGCACGGTGCTCGGGCTCTTGCCAGCGATCATCGTGGTGTACTCACCCACCGCGGCATCGAGGGACTCCGCAGGCACGGCCTTGTTCACCAAGCCCAGCCGCGCGGCCTCCTCGCCACTGAGGTGCCGCCCGCTCAGCATCATCTCCACCAGCGCACGCCGCCCCATCAGACGCTCGAGCAGCGCCATGATCATGAAGGGGAAGAGGCCGACCTTGATCTCCGGCGTGCCCAGCTTGGCGTCGTCGGCCGCGACGGCGAAGGTGCAGGCCGCGACCAACCCGAGTCCGCCCCCCATGGCGTGACCGTTGACCCGAGCGATCACGGGTTTCTCGCCGCGCCAGAGCCGCAATAGCAGATCCTTGTAGTCGCCTTTGAACGGCAGTTCGTTCGCATCGGTGCCAGCGGTCATTTGCTGAAAGTCGCCGCCGGCGCAGAACGAGTTGCCGGCGCCGGTGATCACCACGCTGCGCACGGACTCGTCGTCACGCGCGTCGTCCAGAGCCCACAGCAGCTCGTTCACCATCTGAGTTCCGATGGCATTGCGCCGCTCCGGACGGTTCAGCGTGATCCGAACCACGCCGGCCTCAGACTCGACGATCAACGTCCGGTACTCGCGCACCTGCATCACGACACCCGGGACAGGCTCAGGATCTGTCGCGCTTCTTCCACCGTCGCCGGGCGTCGGCCGACGGTGCGCACGAGCCCGACGGCGGTCTCGACCATCTCGCCGTTCGACTTCGCCATCTCGCCGCTGGGCAGGTACAGGTGATCCTCGAGTCCCGTGCGGATGTTGCCGCCCAAAACCAACGCCGCCGCCAGCATCTTCCAGTGGCCGTGGCTGATACCGATCACCTCCCATTCACTGCCGGGCACCGCCAGCTGCGCCTGCAGCTGCAGCGACTCGACCCGTGGAGGGATCCCGCCCAGCACGTTCACGATGAACGAATACTGGAGCGGCGGCTTCAAGACGCCCATGTCCACCAACGGCCAAACGCCGTGGGTGTGCCCGCTGTCGAAACACTCGAGCTCGGGCTTGACGCCGGCTTCGTTCATCGCCGAAAGCAGGCTGATGATCTTGGCGTACGTGTTCGGAAACACCATGTCGAACACGAACTCCTTCCGCTTTCCGGAGTACTTCGAGTAGTTCATGGTGCCCATGTTGAGCGCGGCGATCTCGGGCCGAGTCTCCCGGATGTACGTGCTCTGCTCGGTCACGTCGTCGCTCATGGTCCCCGTCGAGTAGTTGAGGATGACGGGGCTGCGAGCCCGCACCTCCTCGCGGATCTTGGCGAAGACCGCCGGGCTGAAGGTCGGCGAGCCGTCATCGTTGCGCGCGTGGATGTGCACCACCGACGCCCCGGCCTCGTGGGCCCGTCGGGCCTCCTCGCCGATCTCGGCGGGCGTGTAGGGGATGCCGGGGCACTGCTTGCGGTTCGCGAGCACGCCGGTCAGCGCGCAGGTCACCACGCAGACGTCGGGATCACGAGTGGGCTTGGAGTCGCTGATCATTCGGCTTCACCTTTCTCTTGCACCAGCTCGCGCACGCGGCGAGCCAGACGGTTCAGGATGCGGCTGAGCTCGGAGGCGTCGCGGGGGCTGAGCTCACCCAATATCTGCCGGAAGATCTGCACCGGTTCGACCGGGATCTCGCCGGCGAGACGCTGCCCTTTCTTGGTCAGCGTGATGTGGATCACGCGCCGGTCGTCATCGGAGCGCTTGCGTTCGACCAGCCCCTCGCGCTCCATGCGGTCGATGATGCCGGTCACGGTGCTGTTGCGGGCGCGGATCCTCCACGACAGCTCCGAGAGCGAGAGCTTGCCGACCGGCTCGAGCATCTTCACCACCGCGAGCTGCGGTCCGGTGACGCCATGCCGCGCCGCGAGGTCCTTGGTGATGCGCCGGCTCTCTGTGTAGAGGTAGAGGATGGCCTCGACGATGGAGTCGAGCTCGGGCTGCTCGGCGGCAGGGGATTTCGGGGCGGCACGCACCGGTCTTGGCTCCGTCGCGAATTACTTCGCGTGCGAAGCATTTGATCGGAGGTCGGCCGGGGTCAAGGGGCGGAGCCGGCATCCTCAGGACGCGAGCGAGATTTGGCCGTTGCAGGGCGGCGGCGCAACCGCACTCAGCCAAACTCCGGCGAACAACTCGGCGCGAGAGCTGATCCCCAGCCGACGGAACACCGACGCGACCTGATTGGCCACTGTGTTGAGGGAGCGCCCCCGGGCCTCGGAGATCTCCCGGTTGGAGAGGCCCTCCAGGATCGCCTTGGCGATCTCGCGTTCCGTTGGGGACAGTCCCTCCGGAAGCCGGGCTGCCAATGGCATCCAATACACGGTCGCGCCACCGTCCGAACACCCGTCGCAGCGGTCGGCCTCGTGGAGCAGAGCGATCTCGTGCCGCATCAGCCCCATTCGATCGAGGCCCGCGCCCAGATCGGCGAACACCGTCGAGAGGCACACCCGGAGGTCGGCCGCAATCTGCTTCGAGCTGCGGCCGTGGGCAGCGAGGCGCAGCGCCAACTCCTGCCGCAGCGAGGGAGCCATCCCGGGCGAGGTGAGCTGCAGCGCGCACGACCCGTCCGCGCGCTCCGACCGCTTAACCACCCGGACCTCTCCGCTCACCAGTCGGGTCCCGAGGGCCGAAAGCTCGACTTCCTGAGGTTCCATTCTGCCCCGTCATGGCAACCGCCGTGCCGGCCGAGAGCCGGTAGCAATCCCGGCGATCCGGCACCGACCGGCGAGATCCGTCGAGAGGTGACCGACGGGAAATGACGGATGTCGTCGGCTAGTCCGGTTGCGACCTGATACGGTCGCCGCGGCCATCGGGGATGTCGAAGAGTTCAAGATCCGGGGAGCAAGCCGCCGTTCTGTACGTGGACGACGAGCCAAACAACGTCACGCTCTTTCGCCTGCACTTCGGCGACGAGTTGCCGCTCCTGACCGCCTCGAGCGGCCGCGAGGCCCTCGAACTGCTCGAACGCGAGGACGTGGCCATGGTGCTTACCGACGAGCGCATGCCGCAAATGTCGGGCATCCAGCTGTTGGCGGCCTTGGTGGAGCACCACCCTGACATCGTGCGAGTGATCGTCTCGGCCTACAGCGACGCCGATCGCGTGCTCGGCGCCATCAACCAGGGTCACGCCCACGAATACGTCGTCAAGCCCTGGGCCGTCGACGAGATGCGCGCGTGCATCGCCCGAGGCCGCGAGGTCGCCCGCCGCCGCCGGGACCTCCGTGCGCGTGCCGAGCTGGCTGACGCGCTGCACGATGAACTGCGGCGCGACGCGAACGTCGAGCGCATGGTGTGCGGAACCGCGGCCTTCGCGCAGACGGTGGCAGCTGCACGTCGCGCCGCCGACAGCGACTCGACCGTGCTGCTGCGCGGCGAGACCGGCACCGGCAAAGAGGTGCTGGCCCGCGCGATCCACGATCAGAGCCCGCGCAGCCAGGGTCCCTTCGTGCGCGTGGACTGCGCGCTCTTGGCCGACGGCGTGCTCGAGAGCGAGCTCTTCGGGCACGAGCGCGGAGCTTTCACCGGAGCCGTCAGCGCCCGTCGGGGTCGATTCGAGCTGGCCCACGGCGGCAGCATATTCCTCGACGAAATCGGGGACATCTCGCCGCACGCCCAGCTCGCGCTCTTGCGCGTGCTGCAGGAGCGCTCCCTCGAGCGCGTGGGCGGCAACTCGGCGATCCGCGTCGACGTGCGGGTGATCGCCGCGACGCATCGAGATCTCGAACGGCGGATTGCCGAAGGAACCTTCCGCGAGGATTTGTTCTATCGACTCAACGTGCTCCCGATCCGGGTTCCGCCGCTGCGCGATCGGCGCGACGACGTCCCGGCCTTGCTCCGGCACATGGTCAAGAAGCACGCGAGACGCAGGCCGGCGCCCGACATCGCGGACGAGGCCCTCCACGCATTGATGCGCTACGGCTGGCCCGGCAACGTGCGAGAGCTCGAGAACGTGGTGCAACGTGCGCTGGTGATGGCGACCGGCGAGCACCTCACCCTCGAGGACTTCTGCCTCGACCTTCGCGCGGGAGCGCTCCCCGCGGGCAACGTGCGTGAAGAAGCCAGGAGCTCCGAGCACGATGAACTGCGCGCTCTTCTCCTCGAGCACGGCGGCAACTGCGCGCGGGCCGCCCGAGCGCTCGGGATCCCCCGGACGACGCTGCTGGCGCGAGCCAAGAAGCACGCGCTGCTCTAGTCCGATGCGCGCGGCTCACACTCGCGCTCTGCTCGGCGCCCTCGCCTTCGCCGCCCTGACGCTGCTCACGCCCCCGGCAACCTCCGCGCCCGCAGTCGTGCCGCCCGACGGCGAGGTCGCCGGCCTGGTCCCGGAGGTAGAGGTTCTCGAAGATCCTGCGGGCAGCCTGCGCTTCGAGGACGTCTCGGCAGATCCGAGTCGGTTCGCGCCACGCGCCAGCGGACTGAACATCGGGTACACGCCCATCACCTTCTGGATCCGTTTCGGCGCCGAGAACCGCGGCACCGAGAAGCGGGCGCTGCTCGTGGAGTTGCGCAGAACCATCGACCATCTGGACCTGTACGAAATCCGCAACGGCAACGTGCGGCACGTTTCCACGGGCAGCCGCAGTCCCTTCGGCTCGCGCGAGGTGATCGATGCCGACTTCGTCTTCCGAACGCCGCTCGAAGCGGGGCAGCGGGTCGTCTACTACGCGCGCCTTCAATCCTCGGACACGCTCGACCTGAGCCCGCAACTCTGGACCGAGCCGGCGTTTCACGCGCACGTGCGCACCGGGGCACTGGCCGACGGCCTCTACTTCGGCCTGATGCTCGCCCTGATTCTCTACAACACGTTCGTCTTCATAGCGACGCGTGCGCCCGCCTACGGGCCCTACCTCGTCTTCCAGATCTCCTACGCGGCGCTCCTCGCGATCTTCGAACGCCACGCCTTTCAGTATCTGTGGCCCAACAGTCCGGTGTGGTCCGCTCGGAGTGAGCTGGTGTTCGGCTCCGCGGCCGTCACTGCCGGCGTCTGGTTCGCGCGTTCGTTTCTCGAGGTGCCGCGCCACTTCCCCCGCCTGGACCGGCTGCTGGTGGGGCTGATGGCGACGGGCGCCGTGCTGCTGCCCCTGGGCGCCCTGACCTCACACACGTGGGTGCAGCAAGCGACCCTCTACCTCGCCATGGTGTCGCTGATGGCCACCATCGGTACGGGGGTCATCGGCTGGGTCCGGGCGATCCCCAACGCTCGTTTCCTCGCGATTGCTTTCGTGTTCATGGGCGTATTCACGGTGCTCGACACGCTGACCACCGCCGGGGTGCTCGATCGTCCGGAACTCCAGACTCTCCACCTGCGCATCGGCTCCGGCGCCGAGGCGTTGCTGCTGGCCTTTGCGCTCGCCAATCGCATCAACGTCGCTCAGCGCGACAAAGAGCGCGCCACCGCCGCGCTGGCGGAGAGCCGAAGGGCCTACAGCGAAACGTTGGAGCAACGCGTCGCCGAGCGCACGGAAGAGCTGAGCGTCGCGCTCGACGAGCTCGAGTCCGCACAGATCGAGCTCGCCCGGAAGGAACGCCTGGCCTCCCTCGGCCGGCTGGTCGCAGGGGTCGCCCACGAGGTCAATAACCCCCTGAATTTCAGCGCTGGCGGCGCCGCAAAGCTCCGCGACGAGCTGGGCACGGTGTCGCGCTTCGTAGCTTCCCTGCGTGACAATTGCGACGCGCCGTCTTGCGACGAGGTCGCTCGCGCAAGCCAAGCCTGCGCCACCGCATCGACCGCCCTTGATCTGGTCGACGCTGGAACCCAGCGCATCGGGTCCATCGTCTCGAACCTGCAGTCGTTCGTGAAGTCCGGGCTGTCCGAGCCAGCCGCCACCGACCTCACTCGGGAGCTGCGAGCGGTTCTCGTCCTCGCGACCGACGAGTTCGAGCGATCTCGGGTGCAGCTCGTCGAGACGATCGATCCGATCCCACCCTGCGTCAGTCGTCCCGGCGAGCTCGGGCAGGTCTTCCTCAACTTGGTCGTCAACGCGTGCCGAGCCATGCACGACGGCGGAGGCACGCTGACCGTGTCGACCGGCTCGGATACAGCGAGCGTGTGGATCCGCTTCGCAGACACCGGTCCCGGCGTGCCACCTGAGCTTCGCGAGCGGATCTTCGAGCCCTTCTTCACGACGCGCGAGCCGGGCGAAGGCACCGGCCTTGGTCTCTCGGTCTCCCACGAAATCGTGACACGCTGCGGCGGCGAGCTGCAGCTGCTCCCCAGCGAGAGCGGCGCGGTCTTCGAGGTCCGACTTCCCCGCGCAGAGGCTTGACGGCGCTCAGAGCTCGCCGGCCACGCCGAGCCCGAGCCCTTGCGCCGTGATCCACCAGCGCCGCGGCGCGAGGCTCTGCCGGCGTGTCCCGTACCGATCGTAGTACGCCCGGTACGAACCTATCGCGGCGGTCGGTCGCGTCGCGATCTGGAGCTCGGTCACCAGCACTCCGCCGATGATGTTGATCCAGCCCGACTCGTAGCGATCGTATCCGTACCAGAGCACCGCCGACGCGGCGACGGTCGTCGCGGCGCCGGCGACGTGGGGAAACCAGGAGCGGCCGTCGATCTCTTCCTGCGCAGACTGCAACAGGAGCGCTTCGGCCCGTTGCAAGCGCAGCGCTCGCTCCTTCGGAGTGCTCGCCTCCATGACTCTGAGGTCGGCGGCGGCGGTGACGGGCGTGCGCGGCTCGAGCAAGGTCCCGATCAAGCCGAGCCCCGAGCTCGCGGCACCCACCGCGTTGTCGATGCGCCACCCCCGATCGTTGAGCGTGAGCGCCAGCACAGTCTGTCCTGCGGTCGCCACGGCGAAACCGCCGACCCAGCCGTTCCACCAAAGGCTCGAGGCGCCCTCCCCCGCCGCCAGCTCTCGCAAGATGAACTGATAGCGCTGCTCGGTGCGGTCCTGGGCTACAGCGGGACTGCTGAAGCAGAACACGCAACACGCCGCTGCGAGAGCGCATGCGACAGCCCGTGCCATGGCCCGCTCGTAGTCGGGGGGATGAGCAGCGTAAAGCTCGGTTTCGCACGCATGGCCTCGCATGGTGGCTCGACGCAACATGGTTCATGTGTGATATTCCCAACATGAGCGCCAAGCCCGTTCAGAATCTCGGTCGACCGCGAGTTGCTCGCGCGCATCGACCGCGATCCCAAGACCAAGAAGGAGGGCCGCTCGGCCTTCATCCGCGATGCGGTCTTGCTGTACCTCGACGCGAAGCGCCGGCGTGACATCGACCAGAGCATCCGCAGCGCATTCGCGGGCAAGCACGACGAGCTCCTGGCAGATGTCGAAGCCATGCTCGAGGGGCAAGCATGGCCCGAGAAGTGAGCCGCGGCGAGATCCGCCTCTACGCGTTCCGGCCGCCCGACAAGCGGCGACCGGTCCTGGTGCTGAGTCGACAGGTCTTGCTCGATGTTCTGCAGACGGCCACGGTCGTGCCAATCACCACCACGACGCACGGCTCGCCCACTGAAGTCGAGCTCGGTGTCGAAGACGGACTGAAGGCGCCGTCATGCGCCAATCTCGCCAACGTGCAAACGGTGCGACAACGAGATCTGTCGCGGCTCGTCGGCACCGTCCGCCCGGACAAGATGAGCGACATCTGCCGCGCGCTCGCCATCGCGGTCGGGTGCGACTGAGGGAGGGGCGCGATCAAGGCGCTTCAGGGCTGTAGGCCGGCTTCTTCGTCGACGGCTTCATTGCAGGGGCGGCCTCGGCGGGAGCGGGTGGAGGCGCGGCGGCCGGTGACGTCGCCGCCAACGGTCCCGAAGCTCTGCCGCTCCTCGGACACACGCTGATGCGCCTCCCTCGTGGCGCCGCTTCGCCCGAGCCGCCTGCTTCGAGCGAACGACGAGATCTCAGCGCGCGGCCCGCCCCCTGACACTCCGGCCCGTTTGCTGTGCCAGCGTGTGTCACTAGTGGTCCAACACGCACCCAAACCCGCCCGCGTGCGTGGCACGCCCGGTGCACTCACCCCACTCGATGATGACGCGATGGTTCTTGCTCGGCGCTGCGCTCTCGGTCGCCGCCTGCGGTGGTTCAGTCTCGAAGGACGGCGCAGGCGGCGCAGGCGGCGCAGGCGGCAGCTCGGGATCCGGCGGCAGCTCCGGTGCCGGGGGCAACACGCTTTGCTGCTCGACGAAGTACGATTGTTACGAGCCCGGCGGCCCCGACGACGGCCCGCCCCAGCCGATAAATTGTGTCTCGGGAGTCTGCCTCGCGATGCCGCCCACCGACCGCTGCTGGATCGACTCCGATTGCCAATTCGGGCTCTGCACCGGCGCGAGCGTGTGCGCCTGCGGCCTCGACTGCCACCAAGAGGACAAGCTCGGTTGGTGCATGGCGCCGACGGACGGCTGCTGCCAGCAGGACTTCGACTGCGGAGACGAGTCGTACACGCCATGCGTGAACGGCGTATGCAAGGTCCCGGTGCTCGATGCGTGCTGGAGCGACGCGGAGTGCCCTAAAGGAAAGTCATGCGCCGGGGCGAGCGTGTGTCCGTGCCTTGCGATGTGCGAGAGCGAGGACAAGCCCGGGGCGTGCATTTGAGTGGACCCTCAAGGCAACCCCGCCACGCCGAGCGCGACCCGGTAGAGCGATTTGCGCGCCGTGATGTACAGCGTCTTGCCGTCCGTGCCGCCGAAGGTGCAATTGGACGGCTGCTCGGGCACGGGGATGGTGCCGAGCTTGGTGCCGTCGGCCTTGTACGCCTCGACGCCCGCTTGGGTGCTGATGAACAGATCGCCTTGCAAGTTCACCGCCATGCCGTCCGGGGTCGCCGCAGTGTCGAGGAACTTCTTCGGGCTCGACGTGGCACCATCGCTGGCAACGACGTAGGTCCGAATGAAGTTCTGCTCCGAGTCCGTCACGTAGAGCGTCTTCTCGTCGCTCGCGAGCGCGATGCCGTTGGGGCGAAACATGTCGCTCGCGACCAGCGAGAGCGCGCCGCTCGGATCGACGCGGAATACGCCCTGGAACCCCAGCTCGTTCGGGTTCCCTCCGTAGGGCGGATCGGTGAAATAGAGATTGAGATCTAACCGGCCAATCTCGGGTCGCCGATATGGGCGATTCGTTCTGTTCCCTCTGCCCCGAGTTGGCCCGTGCCGTGTCGAATCAGCCATGATCACGGCGGAAGAAAGTGAGAGGGCCCGGATGGTCACTTCCGAGCCCTCAGGTCGTCGCGGTGGTCGCGGTCGACGGCGCTACCCTCGCATGCCACCCCGTGCTGCGGCCAGCTTTCTGCATTCGCAGCGGTGGTCGTTTTTCAGCAGGCGAAGTGTTCTCGCGTTGGATGCCACAACGTGCTCGACGTTTGCCCGGCGTGCAACTACGGCAGGCTGTTCTGCGACCCGGAGTGCCGACGCTTGTCGCGCGAAGCGTCCGTGCGCCGGTACCGCCGCAGCAAGCTGGGGCACACGACGACGGCGGCGCGAGTGGCTCGCTGGCGTGAGCAGCAGAAAAATGTAACGCACAGCACAGCCGAAAAACTTGGCCATCGTGAGATGGTCGTCCCGTTCGTAGCCGAGGCCGTCGTTGGGGCGGCATCGAGCTCGGAGCGGGAGTCGACCCATGAGCTCGATTTGGATGGGCGTTGCACCTGGGCCCCAGGAGATGCGCGTGCTCGCAATGGCCGGCCCGAGCGAGACGATTCTAAAGGCCCGGTTGCTGCGCCCGCCGACGCACCCTCGGGCGTTGCCGCTTCTGCTCGAGGCGCTGGCGCTGTGGCAGGGGCAACCGGTCCGCGTTGCGCTCGCTGCGGAAGAGCGGGGCGTCGAAGCGGACTTGTCAGCCTACGATGGGATCCCAATCGACAACGGGGCGCCGCTGTACACCGTGGACTGGGTACCACCGCCCGCTCGCGTTCGTCGCCGTCATCGCGACCTCGTGGGCGTCGGTGAATTCTGCGATTTGAGGCAGATGCTGCTCTTCGGAGTGCCTCGATGACCGCGCCCAGCCCCGACGGCGCGAGCAGCGCCACGGCCGTCCTCGCAGCGCTCGAGGTGCGCAATCTCACGCCCTTGCTCGAGGACGTCTGCCGTCGTCGTGGCGTGGTTCGGGAAGAGCTCTGCGGCCGAGCTCGGACCTCGAGCGTGTCACGTGCACGCCAGGAGCTCTGGTGGCTGATTCGTAATCAGTCCGATCGCCATTACAGCCTCCTGGAGATTGCATCGCTGTTCCGTCGCGATCACGCCACCGTGCACCACGGCATCCGAGCGCACCAGCGACGTGCAGTGCCATGAGCAGCAGCCTGCAATGCGACCTCGGTACCGCCTTGCGCGTGGTCGCGCACTCGGAGATTGGCCATTCGCTCGTGGATGCCAATGGCGTGGTCGCCGAGGTTCATGAGTTTCTCTCGGCACTCGGGGTCCGCGGATTATCCCGGCGTACGGTCCGGGCGTACGCATATGATCTGCTGCTGCTCTATCGATGGATGCGTGCTGAGGGGCGCTCGCTTCGGCAGCTCGAGGCACGCGACTTGTTGGGGTTCATCGCAGCGCAACGCAAGGCCGGCGCAGAGCCACGCTCAATCAATCGCCGGTTGACCACAGCCCGCCTTCTGTATCGCTTCTGGATGAATCGAGAGCTCGGCGTCGGCTCTCGCGTGAGCTTGCCCGCTGCGCACTACAAGGGGCCCGGTCGTGATCACTACCTCGGCATTCACCGGCTCCGACGACGCGGCGTGCTCAAGCTCCGTGTCCAAGAGCCGCGCAAGCTCGTCGAGCCGCTCACGCCCGAGCAGGTGCGAGCGTTCCTTCGCAGTCTCACCCGCTACAGGGATCTCGCCATCACCCATTTCATGCTCCTGTGCGGCCTTCGCTCGGCTGAAGTTCTCGGGCTCGAGCTTGCCGACGTCGTTTTCAGCGACGGCCGTGTTCGCGTCTGCGGCAAAGGGCAGCGCGACCGCGCACTGCCCTTGCCGCTCGTGCTCTCACGCACGTTGCGGCGGTACCTCGAGCTCGAGAGGCCCAGGCAGTGTAGCAAGCCGAGTCTGTTCGTCGTCTTACAGGGTAAGCGCCGCGGCCAGCCCATGACGCCGGCTGGACTGAGGAGCTTGTTCCGGCATCGTCGTCGCCGGCGCGTGCTCGCGATCGCCAACCCCCACCGGTTTCGACACACGTTCGGGGCCGACATGGCGCGCGCTGGTGTGCGCTTGCCCGTTCTGCAACAGATGATGGGCCATGCCGATCTGAAGACAACACTGCAGTACGTACGGTTGTCCATGGCCGACGTGGCCGACGAGTTCCGGCGCGCGCTCAAGAAAATCGCCGCCCGCTATCGGCAATGAGATTGCATCATGGCGCGCCGCGACCCCCTCGCCCATCTGCCCCCTTTCGCGCTCGAATTCTTGCAGCGCGAGCCGAGAGCGCGCGGCGTTCTGAGCCAATTTCACCTTTGGTTGAAGGCCAGCTGCCGGCCGATCCTGCAGCTCGAGAGCTCGGAAATCGATCGCTTCCTTCAGCAGCCATCCAAGGCGCCGGTGCCCGAGCATGTGCGCGCCCGCCAACGCCGCCTCGCCCTGATGTATTTCGAGTGGCTTCATGCACGTGGTCTCCTCGGCTTCGACCCGCGTTGCGCTTGGCCGCGTTCGAATTTCCCGCTGCCACCACATGCCAGCCGCTTCCTCGAATTGCTCAAACCCACGCACTCGCTGCAGACCGTACGCGCCTATCAAACCCATCTCCGACAGTTTCACATCTGGCTCAACGCCAACCATGTGTCTCTCGTCGGCCTGGAGCGTTCACACATCGAGTCCTGGCTCGCCTGGCTCCACGCTCGCCACCTCGCTGCCTGCACCCGAGTTCACGCCATCCAGAACATCCGCGCGTACCTCGAGTCGCTCGAAGAGCAGCGCGTGCTCTCTGTGCCCGCCGACACATTGATCCGTGGCAGCGACCTGCCGAAGCTCCCCAAGTACCTGCCTCGCCCGGTTCCTCCTGACACCGACCTCCTCCTTCAGCGCCGGTTCAAGAAGTCCGGGTGCATGTATCAGCTCGGTTTGCTCCTGATGCGACGCACCGGACTTCGCATCGGCGAGCTCATCGCATTACCGTACCACTGCATCCGCACCGACCACAGCGGCAACACCCTGCTCAAGGTCCCGCTCGGCAAGCTCGCCACCGAGCGGCTGGTCCCGCTCGATCCGCGCACCGTCACGCTCGTTTCCAGATTGCGGCGGACAGGCCCGCGTAAGCGCACCCTGCTGCTCGCAACTGCCGCCGGTCGCAAGACCCTTTACGGGTCCTATAGAGAAGCACTTCGCGAGGCCTGCCGTGGCATTCAGTTCGCCGAACCGATGACGACGCATCGCCTCCGTCACACCTACGCGACATCGCTCCTGGCCGCAGGAATGAGCCTTCCCTCGGTCATGCGATTGCTCGGCCACACCGACTACCGCATGACCCTGCGATACGCGGAGATCACCGGCACCACCGTGTTCGCCGAATTCGCCGCGGCACTCGAGCGAATTGCCGAGCGCTACCCCATGATCACTCCCACGGCTGCTACCGCCTCACCCCCCGCTCCGGAGCCCCTCAAGTTGCTGGCCGACCTCGCTAGATACGTGCAGAAGCGCACCCAAGACGATGGGCTCGATCGCGACTCCGCACGCATGCTCGTCCGACGTGTCCGCCGACTGCAAGCCGATCTCCGCAGACTGCTTCGCAAATCTCCGCGCTGAGGAGCGCGGCACGATTGGCCGGTTAATTGCCGTCCTTCTTCACGATCACGTCGTTCGGGGAGTTGAGCTTCTTGCCTTGATACGTGCTGGCGACCGAGACCACCGTGCCGCCGCTCTGGGTGCGGCTGACCCGGCGGCCTTGGTGTTCACACGCAACGAGCAAGCCATTCTGGTCGATGCCGAGCCCGTTGGCCTGACCGCTCGGTTCTCGATACACGCTCACGCTGCTCGGCGGCGAGAGCTCGTGGATGCGCGTGTTCGGGATGTCGCTGAAGTAGAGCTTTCCGGTCTTCGCAAACCAAACCGGCCCCTCCGTGAAGGTGAAGCCGCCGGCGACCTTCTCGACACTGCCCACGCCCGCGAGCGGATCGATCCAAGCGGACGAGCCCCCGGTCCCCCCGGCGCCACCGGTCGAGGTGCCGCCGCTCCCGGATACGCCGCCGCTCCCGGATGCACCGCCGCTACCTGCCGCGCCGCCGCTGCCTGCCGCGCCACCGCCGCCCGACGCGCCGCCGCTGCCCGACGCGCCGCCGCTGCCCGAGGCACCCCCGCTGCCGCCGCTCCCCTCGTCAGTCGAGCACCCCAGCAGCACGAGCGCCGCAGTCACCAGCGCAAGTCGGCTCATCGAGAAGACGCTAGCTCAACTCGACCCCTGGCGTCGATGCACGATCAGCGCTAGACGCCGCACCCACGTGAACTCGCCCCCCGAAAAGCCCGGCCCCAAGCTCGACCTGACCGCCGCGGATCTCGAGCAGTGCATCCGCGTGCTCGAGGAGCTGATCGACACGCGCGCGCACCTCGCGAAGCTGCCCCTCGACGATCGGAACCGCCTGCTGGCCGCCGCCGGTCGCGTATCGCGGCCGCATCGCCTCGAGCAGAAGCTGCTCGCCCGCGCCCTGCGCAAACACAACAAGAAGGCGCTGCGCCAGGCCGACGAGGCCGTGCTAGAGCGGGCTTCGATCCGCAAGAAGCGCGAGCAACCGGTGTTCATCACGCCAAAGCGCGACGCGCTGGCGGCCGAAGCTGCCGACGAAGCGCCCGAGATGGACCTGGCGCTCGCGGGCTCGGAGCTGAAGAAGCCCAGAGTCTGCTACGTCTGCAAGCAGCTCTTCGCGAAGGTGCACTTCTTCTACGACCAGATGTGCCAGACCTGCGGTGACTTCAATCACATGAAGCGATCGCAGATCGCCGAACTCGGCGGCCGCGTCGCGCTGATCACCGGCGCCCGCGTGAAGATCGGATATCAGGCGGCCATCTTGCTCTTGCGCGCAGGGGCACGGGTCATCGTCACTACGCGCTTTCCCCACGACGCTTCCCTGCGCTTCGCCCAAGAAGCGGACGCGCCCAAGTGGAGCGACCGGCTGCAAATCTACGGCCTCGACTTGAGGCACACGCCCAGCGTCGAGGTCTTCGCACGCCACTTGAACGACACGGAGTCTCGCCTGGACTTCGTCTTGCACAACGCCTGCCAGACCGTGCGCCGGCCGCCGGGCTTCTACGCTCACTTGATGCAGGCCGAGCGCGAGCCCCTGGCCGCGTTGCCGCCACCAGCGCAGCGCCTGCTCGAACGGCACAGCGCGCTTTCGGGCGCCGAATCGATGACCAGTGTCCACCAGACCTCGGCAGACGCCGGCGCGCGAGTCGGGCTGCACCAATCCTCAAATCTGTCTCAGATCCCCCTGGTGGACGAGGATCTGGACGCGGGCATCCAGCTCTTTCCCAGCGGCAAGCTCGACGCGGATCTGCAGCAGGTCGACCTGCGCGAGGTCAACAGTTGGCGCCTCGCGCTGCACGAGGTCAGCACTGTCGAGCTCCTCGAAGTGCAGCTCGTCAACGCCATCGCGCCCTTCGTGCTGAACGCCCGGCTCAAGCCGCTGATGCTGCGCCAAGCGTCCGACGACAAACACATCGTCAACGTGTCGGCCATGGAGGGCCAGTTCTATCGGCGCTTCAAGACCGACAAACACCCCCACACCAACATGGCCAAGGCCGCCCTGAACATGATGACGCGCACTTCCGCCGACGATTACGTCAAGGACGGCATCCACATGAACAGCGTCGACACGGGCTGGGTGACCGACGAAGACCCCGCGCACATCGCCCAGCGCAAGACCGTCGAGCAGGGCTTCCACCCGCCCCTCGACATCGTGGACGGCGCCGCGCGCATCGTCGATCCCATCTTGGACGGCATCAACACCGGCGAGCACATGTGGGGTCAGTTCCTCAAGGACTACAAGCCCGCGCCCTGGTGAGGTGGCCCGCAGCGCCGAGCTCGGACTATGCTGAGACCCGGCAGCATGGGTCCCGTCCCAAAACTGGCGTTTGCGATCGCCGCAGTCGCCTGCGGCAGCCCGCCTTCGCCCTGCGCGAGCGCGGCGCCGCCCGCCACCGTGGAGGTCCCCGAGCCTCGACCGGCGCGGACCGACGCGAAAGCCGCGGTCCTACCAAGCAAGATCGTGCGTCCGTTGGTGATCGGCCGGGCTCCGGCGGAGGTCTTGTTGCCCGACTCGGATTGCTTCGGAGAGTCGGCGGCGGCGGGCGTCATCTTGGGCTATCGGCCGTTGCCCGATGCCGAGAACGAAGTGACCTTCTTTCTGGTGGGAGCCCAGTCGGTGTGCCGACAGAAGACGCGGGCGCGCGCGGAGCTCTTGCTCGCGCGGGGTGAGAGCAGGGAGCAGGGCACGAGCTGCCGCGCGTGGCGCGCTGCAAATTGCAGCGAGCTTCTGCCGCGCGTGGCGGTGCCGAGCCCGCCCCACGCCGAGGTGAAAGCGTTCACCTACCTGCCCAACTGGGAGGGCATGGACACCCAGAGCGACGGCCTGGGCGAGGCGCGACGGCAGTTGGTCGTCAACCAGGTGCCAGGCGCGACGCTCACGTTGAGGCACGTGCGCGAGGGCTACGTGGTGGTGAGGTCCGGAGAGAAGGACCTCGACGCATTCTGGGCAACGGCGTTCATCCAGGTCGACGGCCGACCCTATTTGGTCACCAGAGACCAGCTCGTACGACTGGTCGAGCCCCTCGAATACCAGGCTCTGCCGGGGCTCGAGATTTCGGGGGTCCGGGCCGCGCGGCGGGACCACCCTTGGGAACGCCACAACTGAGGCAGCGGCCGCGCGCTCAGGGCTTCGGCTTGGTCTTCTTCCGCAGCTCCGCCAGCTCGTCCAGATTGGCCTTCACGCGCGGGTCGCTGGCGTCGAGCGCCTGCGCCTTCTTGAAAGCCGCTTCGGCTTCGTCGAGCTTGCCCTTCTGCGCGAGAGCGGTGCCCAGGTTGATCCACGCCGATCCCAGCTTGGGATCTTTCTTGAGCGCGAGCTTGTAGGTGTCGATGGCCTGGTCGAGCTTGCCACGCTGCTGTTGTGCGTAGCCGAGGTTCGAGAGGAAGGTGGCGCGCTCGGGCGCGAGCTTGACCGCTGCCTCCAGGTGCGGCAGCGCGTGGTCCGGGCGGTTTGCGGAGAGCAGCGCCGTACCGAGATCGCCCCGCGCGCGCGCGTCGTTCGGCGCCAGCGCGACCGCGCGCTCGTAGGCCTTGATGGCGTCCTCGACCTGACCGCGCATCATGTGCGCCGTCCCCAGGTTCGTGAGCCGCGCGGGGTTGTCGCGGTCCAGCTCCGCCGCGCGCCGGAACCGCGCCAGGGCCTGATCGGCCTTGCCGGTCGCGAGCAGCGCAACGCCCAGCGCCGAGTGCGACTCGGGATCGTTGGGCTCGAGGGTGACCGCCTGTTCGAGCTCGGACAGCGCTTGGTCGGCCAGACCCAAGATCAAGAGCAGGCGGCCGCGCTCGACGCGCGCGGGCCCATAGCTCGCATGCGCCCGGATCACGGCGCTCACGCGTTTTTCCAGGGCGCCTATCTTCTTGTCCTTGGGCGCCGCCGCGTAGTCGGTTGCGACTCCGGACCTGGACAGCGCCACGCGCACCAGGCCGACTTCCGGCGCCGGATCTCTGGGCGCGAGCTTCTTCGCGCGTGTGTAGTGCTGCTCAGCGGCGGCGAGCTGATCGGCAGCGTAGGCCTTGTCCCCCTCGAAGAGCGCGGCGTCGAGCGCGTCTCCGGTGCCGCGGGACAGCCCGCCGGGCATCTTGCCCGCCTTGGGCGGCTCGGGCGTTGCTGGCGCGGGCGGCGGGGGCGGCGTGGCGCTCGCTGGCGCAGGCGCGGCAATGCCGGGAGCGCAGGGCACGCCGGGCACGCAGCTCGGCGCGGTGCCCAGAGGCGGCGGCGCAGGCGCGGGCGCGTGCATCTCCGAGTAGAGACCGGGCGGTGGGGGCGCGTTGCTGCGAGCACCCTGCGGCGCAGACTCGGCAGGACGCGACTCGCCGCAGGCCACCACGCCGGCGATCAGAAGGTACGCGAGAGGTCGCGGCGTCATGGCCTCACGGCGTCGCGTCGTTCTTGGCCGAGTGCTCCTTGCCGTCGAAGCGGAGCAGCGCCGGTTTGTTGTCGATTACCGTGGCGAGCACGACGGGTCGCTTCCAGACGCGCACCAGCGCTTGCAGCGTCTCCTTGGCGTAGTCGGCCCGAAGATCGACGCCGCGGTGATCGTGCTGGAGCAGGAGCTCGCCCTTGTTCTCGAAGTTTGCGTCGACCACGAAGATGTAGGGGTTGCCGAAGTTGGTGAGGGAGTGCAAAAGCTTCTCTTTGACCGACTGGAACTCCCTCGTGGCGATCTCGAAGCGCTCGTTCCGGTTCGACCAGTCGAAGCTGAAGAGCTTGTTCTCGATGCAGAACTCCGGGGTCAGGAACTCGTCGATGAAGGTCACGTCGGTGTAGAGGGCGCGGACCTCGAAGATCTTGTTCTTGCCGAGCCCCAAGCGCAGATCCCAGCTACGCTTCTGATCCAGATCGTCGCACTCGTCCCACTCGCGCCCGAATTGGCCCTTGTCCCAGCGCTCTTCGATGTGGCGGAACAGCTCGACGCCGAGCTTGTAAGGATTCAGCCGGCCGCCACTGGTCGCCATCACGCCGGCGTTGTTCTCGGCATAGTCGATGATGTCGCTGGGATCGGCCACGCGCTGGGTCATCAGGCGGGAGTGCCAGAACGAGTTGTGGTTCACGAAGCCCTGGGCCACGTAGCGGTGAGTCTCGCTGACCGTGATGTCGTACACGTCGGAGACGCCGTGCTCGATGGCGACGACCTCGTCGCTCCAGTCTTCCCGCAAGAACCACTGGTGACCCGCCAAATACGCCTCGAGCGCGCGCTGCTTGCGATCGAGCGTGAACCCGACTCGCTCGCGGAAGCGTTCGGCGCTCCGGCCAGTGACGTGCAGGTGGTAGATGCCGTCGGTCTGGCGGCGCACGCGGCTCAAGACTCCGAAGTTCAGGAGCAATAGCTGAGTCTGCGAGACCAGTGCGTGGCTCGCGCTCGAGAGGATGACCCCCTGTTTGCCGGCGTGACCGTCGCAGTCGAAGTACGCCGACAGGAAGGCGCGAACGATCCGTTCCGGAGAACGCAGAATCACGTCGGGGATGCGCTTCTCGCGCGCGCTCGGCCCCGTGGTCAGGCCCGCGAACTCGGTCAGGAAGTCGCTCACGGTCTCCGAGTGGAGCAAGACACGCCAGCGCCCTTCGTCCCACTTCATCGACGGAAACACTCCGAATAGATCCCACGCCAGCTCCGCGAATCGAACCGCCTGGATTTCGTCGCCGGTCGTCAAGCCGAGGTGATGCTTGGCACGACTGATGTGCCCGTCTCCGATCAGGTATCCGAGGAATGCTCCGAGCTTCGCGTCGACCTTGGCCGGGAGCCGCACCGGGCGTCGGCGCCGCGGGTTTCGGGACAGATTCTCGGGCACCTCGTAGCCCTCGAGCGCCATGGCGACGGAGGCTTCACGGCGAATCGGTCGACCAGCCCGGTGGCGCAGCACGGTCCAGACGGACACCCCGGCCTCGGCCGCGACATCGTCGAGATTGACCCTCACGGCGGGCTGCCAGTCCACGCCGACTTCTTCCGAAGGACCAAACCCGTGGGCCCCCGACAGCGCGAGGTGATCGCCCAGCCCGAGCTCGTCGAGCCGCTTCCAGGTCACCCCGTCGTCGAGCAGGACCCGATGGTTGTTCGAGCCGGTGAGCGTGAGGCCGCGCCGAGTGCGGAGCGTGATGGTCGGATGCTTTCGGATGATGTTTTGGTCCACGACCCGCTGCACCCGCTCGCCGTCACAGACCTCCGCGGCGTCGCCGGCGACGAGTCGATCCATGCGGATGAGGCCGCGTTCGGTGTAGACCAACGAGTCCGGAGCCACGCAGGCCCACCCCTCGTTCATGATCTTGGTCTGCATCTGCGGGACGAAGTAGTAGGCCTCGTCACGGATGATCGAGCAGGATCAGCCGCTCCCACCGCTCGAGCGGCGCGTTGTCGAGCAAGAAGGCCAGCACGTCTTGCACCGGCTCCGGCGGGTACTTCTTCAACTTCTCGCGGTCGGACTCGATCTTCTTCTTCTGCTCCTCGAGGAACTCCTCGGGGTTGATGAAGTCCTCCATGTAGTCCTTGGCGCGGAGGCGCGGGACCACGATTTCGTTCGGCTCGTCGTCCACATGCGACGACGCGGTCGCGCACCACGAAGCGCGAGTAGGCGTCGATCAGGTTCTCGAGCGACAGGCAGATGTCGATGAACTCTTCGACGCGAGCGATGCCGAAGCGATCCACCACGCCGCCGCACCGCGGTGGCGTGGTTCGCCATCTTGTCGATCCACTTGCGGTTGGGGTTGTACTCTCCAACCAAGTGCCGCGTGGCGTCGACCACCTCGGGTCCGGCGTCGAGGTCGGTGGGGCGAAAGGCGAAGTTGTTCTTGAAGAAGTCCACGTGGCCGTAGACGTGGCACATCACCAGCTTCTGATCGGTGAAGCTGTTGCCCTCGAGCAGGTAGGCGTAGGAGGGGTTGTTGTTGATGACCATCTCGTAGATCTTCGAGAGGCCGTACTCGTAGCTCTTGCTCAGGCTGCTCGTACTCCATGCCGAAGCGCCAGTGCGGGTAGCGGGTCGGGAAGCCGCCGTAGGCCGCGATCTCGTTCATCTGGTCGTAGGTGAGCATCTCGAAGATGACCGGAAAGAAGTCGAGGCCGTAGTCCGTGGCGTATCTTCTCGATCTTCTCCTGCTCGACGCGCAGGTAGCGCGGCAGGGACGTCTTGATGGCGAACTGGGTCATGCGTCACTTCCCCTTCCCGAGGAAGTCCTTGATGCTGCCGACGATGCCGTCGCGGTCGCGGATCTCGCTGACGATCACGCGCTCGTCGCCGGCGAAGTGCTCCCGCAGGTCCTTGATGAACTGGCCCGAGCCGTAGGGGCTCTCCACCTGGCCGTAGCAGAACAGGTTCACCTTCGGCAGGATCTCGTTCTTGAGGAGCTCGATGCAAGTGAGCGTGTCGTCCATGCGACCAGTTGTCGCCGTCCGAGAAGTGGAACGGGTAGATGTTCCACTCCGCCGGCGGGTAGTGCTCGGTCGATCAGTCTGCGCGCACAGCTTGTAGGCGCTGGAGATCATCGTGCCGCCGGACTCGCGGGTGCGGAAGAAGGTGTCCCGGTCGACCTCGCGCGCCACGGCGTCGTGGATGATGTAGCGGCGTCTCGATGCCCTTGTACTGCTTCTGCAGCCAGGTATCGATCCAGAAGCTCTCGATGCGGACGATCTCCTTCTGCTCGTCGCCCATCGAGCCGGACACGTCCATCATGTAGATGATGACGGCGTTGGCGACGGGCTCGGTCTCGTCGTTCCAGGAGCGATAGCGCTTGTCGTCGCGGATGCGGCACGATCGACCGGCGTCGCCGGGTTGTAGGTGCCGCTGGCGATCTGCCGCTTGAGCGCCTCGCGGTAGGTGCGCTTGAAGTGCCGCAGCGACTCGGGGCCGACGCGTGCGGATGCCGGTGTAGCGGTCCTTGGCCGATGACGATCTCGCTCTTGCCCTTGTTCTCGATGTCCGGCAGCTCCAGCTCCTCGCCGAGGATCTCCGCCAGCTCGTCGAGCGTGACCTCGACCTCGAGCGCGTGCTCGCCGGCGTCTTTGCCGGCCTTGCCCTGCCCGCCCTCGCCCTCCTCGCTCGCCCTCGGACAGCGGATCGCCGGGCTCGCCATCGCCCTGGCCGACGCCGCCCTGTCTGCTTCTCGCCGAAGCGTGAAGCGCGGAATGTCGATCTGCGGGATGGGGATGCGACACCAGGTCCTTGCCCTTGCGCCCGATCATCTCGCCCTGGGAGATGTACTTGCGCAGGTTCTGCCGGATCTTGCCGCGCACGATGTTGCGGAAGCGCGAGTGGTCCTGGTCGATCTTGAGCGACATGCTGAAGCCGCATTCTGGCACATTGCGGCAGGCGGCGGGAGTGGCCCGTCTGCCTGCAAAATGCGCTTCAGTCCGCGCTCGCGTCGCTCGCGTCGCTCGCCTCGCTCGCGTCGCCCGCGTCGCCCGCGTCGCCCGCGCCACCGTCCGCCGCGCCGCCGTCACCCGACCATCGGCACTCACCCGCGGCGCAGATCTGCTGCGCTGGGCACTTCACCCCGTTGCACGGGTCAGGCGAGCAGACGCCCGATGTCGGCGCGCAGCTTTCACCCAGCCCGCACGAGATCGCCGCGTCACCCGCGCAGAGATCCGGCACGCACCCGCCGCCGCCATCGGTGTTCTGCGCGCACACCTCGCCGGACGCGCAGGGAACGGCACAACCCGTGGGTTTGCAGGCTCCGTCTGTGCAGGTCTCGCCGGCATTGCACACGACGTCCGCGCACGACTCGACGCAGTTCGACGCCGTGAAGTCGGCGCTGGGTTTGCAGGCTTGGTCCGACATGCACGAGTTCGGCGCGCAGGGATCGTCCGCACACTTGCCTTCGTTGCACAGCTCGCCCAGAGCGCAGCCGCCATTGCACTTCGACGTACCGCCACCCGCCCCGCCGGCCCCGCCGGCCCCGCCGCCAGCACCGCCGCCAGCCAGGCCGCCTCCGCCGCCGGTCGGCGCGCCGCCGGACGCAACGCCGCCGGCACCACCGCCAGCGCCGCCGATGCCGCCGCCACCGCCCGCGGTGTTGCTCGGCACCTCGGGCTGAGGATTCAAGTCGCAGCCGCCAAACGCAAGTGCTGCGCCGATCGCGCCGAGCACGGTCCAGCGGCGCGCCCAGCCCGGGCCCCAGATCGAAATAAGCTTTCGCAAGGCCCAGGCAGTATGCGCGGTTCCGGCGCGACGCGCCACCGCGAGGCTGACCGCGATCAGCCTCCGAGTTTCTTGGCGACTCCCGCCAGATCCACGCCGGTCGCGGCCCGGATCTGCTCCGCCGCGCCAATCGCCTTGCGGGCGACGTCGCTGCCCTCGGCCTCGCGGGTCGGCAACACCGTGAGCTTGCCGATGCTGAGCGAGTGGTGCGCGCCGGACACGTGAGCCAGCAGCGGCATCAGATTCTGCAAGGCGAGCACGTCCCGGGACGCCGTCCCGCCCTGACGATAGGCCTCGACCAGTTGCTTGAGTGAGGCCGCTTCGGCGCGCCCACGCTCGATGGTCGAGGCTGCGTCGCCCTTCGCCGATTCTTCCGCAGCGCGCTGGCGCGCGATGGCCGGCTGCACCACGTCAGCGTCGAGTCGGCGTTTCTCTTGAGGCGCTCGAGCCTTCTGCCGATCGATCTCGGCGCGCACTTGGGCGATCTGAGCCAGAACCTGGCCGCGCGACTCTTGGATCATCGCCTCGCGCCGGCTGGTCGCTTCGGCGATGCGCTTGGCGGTCTCTTGCCGCGCGATCTGCACGTCCGCGTCGACCTTGGCCACCTCGGAGGCGGCCCAGTTGGACGCCTGCTGCACCGATGCGTCCGCCCGCGCCTCGGCCTCGGCGATGGCCTGGAGCTGATTCTGGCCCGCGCCGCGGATGCGACCGATGCTCTGCAGGTAGTTCACCTCGTCGGTGACGTTCTGGATCTTGAGCGTGTCGAGCACGAGGCCGATGCGGCTCATGTCGTGCTCGGCCTCGTCCAAGAGCTTGGTCGCGAATGCCTGCTTGTCCTCGTTGACCTCTTCGGGAGTCAGACTCGCGAGCACCCCGCGCAGGTTGCCTTCGAGAGTCTCCTTCGCGATGTAATAGATCTCTTCACGCGAGCGCCCCAAGAAGCGCTCCACCGTGTTCGAGAGCAAGGGATCTTCTCCGGGCAGCTTGACGTTGGCCACGCCCTGCACGGTCAGCGGGATGCCGCCCTTGGAGAACGCCGCAGTCACGTTCACCACCACGGTGAACATGCTGAGGTCCAGCACGTCGACCTTCTCGACCAGCGGTCGACGCAAGGCGCGACCGCCACGCACGAATCTGAAATCCGACGCTTCGACCGTCGCCGAGCTGCCGGGTCGTGCCGCTGAAGATCAGCGCTTCGTTGGGCGTGGAGACCCAGAGCAACTTCTTCACCATCAAGTAGAGCGCGACAAAAACGACGAAGACCGTGATCGCGCCAACCATGAGTAGACCGGTCATCGTCCTGCCTCCTTCTTGCCTTCGAGCAGTGATTTCATGTCCACGCCGAGGGCGTTTCCAGTCTCCTGCAGGACCTGAGACACGGCGGCGGGGAAGCTGGCCACCGTTCCGGTGAAGCTGGCACCGTCACCACCATCCACGACATTCAGCTCCCCGATCTTGGCCCGGGTGACGCGGGCGACCGCGGCTTCGACGAACTGGCGCAGGTGCTGGAGCACGTAGAGATCGCGACCATCCCGACCCGCGGCTTGCCACTCGTGCGCCACCATGCGCAGGGCCTCTGCCGACGCCTTTCCGCTCTCGACGACGGGCGCGGCGTGACCGCGGGCGTCCGCCTCGGAGGCGAGGCGATCGGCTTCTGCCGGCAAAAACACGTCACATTCCAGGCGCAGGCGCTCGAACTCCGCGCGCAACTGCTGGAGCTCTTGCTCCGCTTCGGACCGCGCGGTCTGTGCGGCGACGTCCGCCTCGTTCTCGATGGACTTGGATTGCGCCTCGAGGCGAGCGAGCTCCGCTCGAAGCTCGTTGCGCTTGGTGAGCACCTGCGCCTCGGATTGTTTCTGGGCGGTCTCGGCGCGTTGGCGGTTGGTCGCCTGCGCCTCGGCGATGGCCTGGTTCGCGCTGTTCTCGGCGTTCTGCGCGTCGCGGATCATGCGAGCGATGCGCGCGCGGCCCAGGTTCGCGAGGTACTTCTGCTCGTCGCTGACGCTCTGCACCTTGAGCACGTCGAGCTCAATCCCGAGTTTGTCGAAGTCGTCCTTGGCGTGGCGGATCAGCGTGCCAGCGAACTTGAGCCGGTCTTCGTTGACCTCCTCGGGCGTCAGCTCCGCGACCACCTCGCGCAACACGCCTTCCAGGGTCTGCTGCGCCACCGCCCCGATCTGTCTCGGAGTCATGTTGAGCGACCGCTCGATGGCGTTGCGAGCCAGGCCCGGCTGGCTGGAGATCTTCACGTTGGCGATGGCGTGCACCATCAGCGGGATGCCACCGCGCGAGTAGGCGTTGTGCACCTCGACCTGCACCGGGATCAGCCGCATGTCCATGCGGTTGACCTGCTCGAGCAGGGGGATGCGGAACCCGCGGCCGCCGTGCAGCACCTTGTAGCCGACGGTCGAGCCGTCGGCGAGCTGGTGCTTGCGCCCGCTGATGACCACGATCTCGTTCGGCTTACAAATCACAAGCAGACGCGACAACAAGAAGATCAGGAAAGCGAGTCCGAAGACGATGCCCGCTGCCCCGAGCAGCACCATCATCGAATCCGGATCCAGCCCCAGCTCCGGCGGCAATTGGGATTGCATGGCTCGCGAGCATAGGCGAGCTCTGCGCGGCGCGCTACGGCTCGCGCTTCGGCGGAAGCAGCTCGACCGGAGCGCGGGAAACGTGCGCTGTGGTCTCGCGCATTTCCTCGATCATCACCAGCTGCCCGCTCTCGATTTGCTCGTCGTCCGTGGTGGCGACGAAATCCACCGTCTGCCCCTTGAGCTGGATGCGGATCTTGCCGCGTGCGCCCTTGCCAAGCGGCAGCAGCACCTTCCCGACCGTGCCCACCGCGTCACGATCCGTGGCCCCGGAGTTCGCTTCGCTGTTGGAGAGTGCCCGGAAGGTCAGCGACGCCAGCAGGCCAGCGCCGAGACCCAGCGCGATCGCGATGATCAGCGCCACCGCCGAGTTTGCCAAGTCCAGATAGTGGATCAGCGATCCACTGAGCCCGAAGGCCATGAAGGTGAAGGTCCAGAAGCGGAGCGACAGGAAGATCGGCAGGAAGCCGCCGTCGCCGTGGCCGTGGTCGGCGTGGCCGTGATCGCCGTCCGCGTCCGCGTCCGCGTCAGCGTCGAGCTCCGCGTCGAGGTGCACGTCCGCGTCGGCGTCCGCGTCCGCGTCCGACTCGCCGCCCATGGCGAGCTGGAGCGCGATGGTGCCGAAGCCGATGATCAGCGCGGCCAGGTAGAGGATGCCCAAGGTCGGCCGATCCTAGCTCAGAACGGCCCGCCGCTGCCCGTCTTGCAGTTCACGCACTCGGGCTTGCTCTTGTTCGCCGGCTCGTTGCAGTAGATGGGGCAGTAGTCGAAGGTCAAGAAGCCCTTCTTCACCTGATCGCACTCGTCGCTGATGCCCTCGACGCTGAACGTCCCGTAGCCGCCGTTGGTGTAGAACGATCCGGCGCAGGCGGTCTCGGCCGAGGTCTTGGTGATCCACCCGGGCAGGTCCGGCATCGTCTGCACGCCGTCGGTGCCGTTCGGGCCTTTGCCGGCCTCGCCGTAGTGGCCCTCGCTGCAGACCTGCATCACCTGGCAGTCGGAGCCCTGATTCTTGGCGGCGCCCTTCTGCGACAAAGCCTGCAGCGTGAAGCAGAGCTTGAAGTAGCCGTTGCAGTCGACCTTGAGCGTGTTGGCGCTGAAGGGCTGCGCCGGCGGCGTGCCCGTGGTGAAGCTCATCTCGCTCTCGGTCGGGCAGCGCGGCCCACTCGCGTCGACGATGGTCGAGACTCCGCCGATGACCTTGCCGCCGGCGTCGGTGTAGAAGCACGGGCTCGTATTCTTGACGTCCCAGTAACCGCCGCTGAAGCAGGTGCAGGCCGCGGCGCCCGTCGCGCCCGGCGCCGGTTCGAAGGTCGGCGGAGCGATGCCCGCGAAGCCCTTGCACTCGCCCCAGGCGAGCTTGAACTCGGAGCTGCCCGCGCAGGTCGTGACGCCGTCCTTGCACGCGCCGCGGTTTCGGTTCTTGCGCTTGCCGGGCCAGCAGGGCGCGGTGGCGCCCGCGGTCGGGCAGGGACAGCCCTGGAGGTTCTTGTCGTCGGGGCACTCCGGCGTGCCACCAGGCTTGATGGGCTTTGCGCCCGAGTCGCTGCAGTCGGGTGGCGGAGGATCGACCGCGAAGAACGCGTCCGTCGAGTAGTCCGGCGCCTCTCCGTCGAAGGGAATGATCAGCCCCGAGTCACCGCCGGTTCCCTTCGCGCCGCTGCCGCCAGAACCGCCGGCCCCCGTGCCGCTCGTGGCTCCGTTGCCCCCGCCGCTGTCTCCACCCGCCGAGCAGTGCAGCGCACACAGTGCGAGCATGCCGGCCAAAGAAAACCGAACTGCGAACCGGACCGTTTGACGCCCCGCCATTCGAGGAGGCTACCACACCGCGGGCGGGCTGTTCGCACGCCGATGGAAGTGCGGTAGATCCCGGCCATGCCGATGAACCGACCGCGACGTAACCGAGTGAGCGCCGGGATCCGAGGGCTCGTGCGCGAGACCGCGCTCGGACCGGAGCACCTGGTCCTGCCGCTCTTCGTCCACGAAGGTCCCGGCGCGCATCCCATCGCGAGCATGCCGGGCCACGCGCGCCTCGACCTCGAGCTCCTGGTGCAAAAATCTCGCGAAGCGTTCGAGCTCGGCGTGCCCGCGGTCGCGCTCTTCCCCGCCCTCACCGACGCGTTGAAGAACCAGCGCGGCACCGAGAGCCTGAACGCCTCCGGCCTGCTCCAGCGCGCCGTCCGCGCGCTCAAGGCCGCGCTGCCGGAGCTGGTGGTGATCACCGACGTCGCCCTGGACCCGTATTCGTCGGACGGCCACGACGGCGTGGTCATCGACGGGCTCATCGACAACGACGAGACGGTCCCGCTCCTGGCGAAGATGGCTGTCGCCCAGGCCGCCGCCGGCGCCGACGTCGTGGCTCCCAGCGACATGATGGACGGCCGCGTCGGCGCCATCCGCGCGGCCTTGGACGAGGCCGGCCACACCGACGTGCTGATCTGCAGCTACTGCGTGAAGTACGCCTCGGGCTTCTACGGCCCCTTCCGCGACGCCCTGGATTCGGCCCCACGCGCCGGAGACAAGAAGACGTACCAGATGGACCCAGCCAACATCCGCGAATGCTTGCGCGAAGTGCGCCTGGACGAAGAGGAGGGCGCGGACTGGTTGATGGTCAAGCCGGGGCTGCCTTACGCGGACGTGGTGCGCGCGGTATCCGAGATCTCCGAGCTGCCCGTCGCCGCGTATCACGTGAGCGGCGAATACGCGATGCTCAAGGCCGCCGCGCAGAACGGCTGGATGGAGTTCGACCGGTGCCTGCTCGAGAGCTTGCTGTGCCTGCGGAGAGCGGGCGCGGATATTATTTTTACGTATGGCGCGATCGAGGCGGCGAGGTTGATGGGGGCGAAGGGCTGAGCCCCGCCGCGCTCCGCTGTCGATCGCGGGATGCCGAGCTCCGGGAACAGGGCCGGGTTTCTGGTCCGTACGAGTTGCTCCTTGATCCGGTGGTCGTAGGCGCGGCCGGAGCGGCTGTTCATGTGGTGAGCAGAGCACGCACGGGCGCGTCAGTATCGGCGCGCGTAGAGTCGGAAAAAGGCGAATGTTTTCGCCTCGCGCAATTGCATCGTGATGGCTACAGAATGTTCAGCGCCGCAGCTGCGTGAAGATCAAGATGAGCAACTACGCACGAAAGCGCCGCCCAACCTCGCGTCGGACCGCCCAGTGAACGGCACTGGCCCTTGGCGCCTCAGCCCGGTGGCTTTCCTCGCGGAGCATTGGGCGGCTTCGGATCGGTCCGATAGAGCTTCTGCTTTCCGTCTGCATGATCCCTGCCCAGAAGCCACAGGGAGCCCGACTGGTCCATGAAGGGCTGGCTCTCGAACGACGCCCCGACCAGCCTGCGGCGCTCCAGGTCCTCCTCGAAGCTCTCGACCCGCCACTGCCCGCCGTCCCACTGCAATACGATCTTTCTGCCCACGAACCACATGTCATCCGCCGCGGTTCCGGTCAGCCAATGCGGCTGAAACCAGTTCTCTCCCGCGGCTGGAACCAGACTCCAGGTCTTCCCATCGTATTTGGCCGGGCAGCTTGAGTAGACTTCGCCGGGGATCAACAGAGCCAGCCGTGGTCCGCGCTCGGGGATGGCCCAAGTCACGCCCGTGGGATCCTCCCACATGTCGCCGGCCAGGCCGAAGGGCACGTCCGGTGCGGGCGCCCAGCGCTGCCCGTCGAAGTGGAAGGTCCACATGCGTCGGTTCAGAACTTCGGGCATCTGCAACCACGCGGAGCGGGGACTGGTGGAGAGGAACCAACCGACCTCCCAACCAACCGGCGGGGACGGGATTGACAGGCCCAGATACGGTCGCGTGTCACGCGGGAGCGGGGCGATCACATCTTTCTGCGGCCAGAGTGCGAGCGTGAGTTGCAGGCTGCCTGCCGGCAGTCGCGGCACGTTCTGGCAGCTCACGGACCCGTCTTTCGCGACGCGCGCCAGGACAAAATCTTCTCGCACGTCCATTCCGACCGCGAACACTCCAGACAACCCGACGCTGAGACCGTACGACCTGCCGCGGCTCGGGACCGCGCCGGGGCAAAGCTGGACCTCGCTGACAATGGTGTTCCCGTCGTGCACGAACAGGCGCTCGCCAGACAACAGCCACGCGCGATTGTCCCAACCGACGAGCTGCTCGAAAGCGACCTCGGCAGGCAACGCGATCTGATGAAAGCTGCGGCTGAGTGCGGGATACGGTCCGGGTGCGGCCTTCGGGCACGTGGCTCCACCCCTTCGGGTATCGCGAAGCGCGTGGCGCGGCGCAGTCGGCTGCGCGGACGCCGACGGTGGCGCAGTCGGTCGCGGCGGGTGGCCAGTCGGCGTCGTCGAGCTGGTGGTGCAGCTCGTGGCGAGCGTGAGCAACGCGGCCAACCACACTCTCGCACCCAGGCGACCGCTCGACCGACCCGACGTGCAACAGCGCACCTTCATCAAACGCAGCGTGACACGCGAAAAAAAAAATGCGAAGCATGTTGTCATGGGGAGCACTTTCTGGCGCGTCATCCCGAGCGCCCTGTTTGTTTGCATCGGGCTGACGGCTTTCGCGTGTGGCGACACGCGAGATGAACCTGCGAACAAGGGCTCGTCTGCGCTCTACGGCGGCACGGCGGTCCCGGTCGCAAGTCAATTCGGGATCGTGTGGCTGGAGCACGTGATCAACCAGAACGACCCGGTCGGCTGCTCGCTGGGAACGGGTGTGCTGGTTGCGAACGACGTCATCCTGACCGCGGGTCACGTCGCCGACTACACGCTCGCCAAGAAGACGTGCTTGGCCAACCAGGGCGCGGCGCCAAACTACCTGCGCATCAGGATGCCGGATGCCAGTGGCGTTCAGCAGAGACTCGTCTCGTGCGGCGACTCCTCGATTCCTGACCCCAAGAAGAAGAAGGAGGGCTGTGGCGCGAAGTTCCCGCCAGGATACGTGTCACCCATTGGCTCGGACGATTCCTATTTTGCCAATAACCGCGGGCAAGACGTCGCCGCGATCATGAACTTCGGGACTCTCCCCGTGAACGGGATCGGCAGTCTCTACGAGCGTGCGGTCACGCAGAAACCGACCTCGGCTTTCTACCAGAAGAAGGTGACCTGCTATGGCATGGCCGCCAGCGCACCACTGGGTGGAGCGACCACTATCGGGCAGTTGCGCAAGGCGGATTTCACCGTCCTGGAGTACCCGCACCCATTGGTGACGAAGTTTCCGTCGCTCCAGCGCACCGACACGATGTTCGCGGTGAGCCGCGGGGGCGAGGTGACACCGACTCCGACGGTGTACGAGCCAGACAGCAGTGCCTATGCCGCGATGCCGGTCGGCGGGGACTCCGGCGGACCGTGCATCGAGCACACGACCGGGGTGGCCGGGGACGTCGTCGGCATCTACAAAGAAGGCGATCCCACGCGCTTGGGCAATGATGCTGGCCCACCTGCCCCGGCATTCGGGCACTATTCCGCGGCGCCGGGGTTCCGCAATTGGTTGCGCTGCCGCTTGCACAAGCGAGTCAGCTTGACTCCGTGCGACCTCGACGGTGATGGGCAAGCCGACGATTCCATCGGGATCCGCAGCTCGCCTCTCGGCAACCTCCAGCTCGCTGCGACGTTCAACAACGGCACGGAGCAATTCCTCCTCGACACGCCATTCCCAACGGTATCGGCGGATGTCGGCTGCATGTTCCACGGCGATTTCGACGGTGACGGTGACGCGGACATCGTCTCGACGATTGGCGGCGTGCTCGCTGCGCTACCTCTCTACTTCAACGGGACCTCGCCGAACTCGTTCTCGTCGAGCTTCACGCTCTCGAACAACCCGGCCGCGTGGACGCCAGCGGGGCCGTACGAGTACTACACCGTCGGGCGGTTCGACGGCGACAGCATCGACGACACCGCAGCCGTCCGATTTGATGGGAGCGAAGACGTGTTCCTGGGCAAGTCAGGAGTTGGGCTCACCGTGCCTGCGCAGTTCGTCCCACGCGGCTTCAACTGGTATGGGCCCGGCGACGAGGAGGCCTTCGCGATCTCGGCGCCTGGCATCTATGACTGCAAGGCCAACGGCCAGGCCTGCACGCTCGACGCGCAGTGCTGCGCCGGAGGCACGTGCGCGTATCCACCGGACGCAGGGGCCGGCGCCGGCGCCGACGCTGGCGAAGATGCCGGCACCGACGCCGATGCCGGTGTCGAGAAGTTCTGCCAGGGCGGGGTTGGCATCCAGCCGGTGATCGGCCAGGTCAGCCTGGCGACAGACAACCTGACGAACGTCGTCTGGGACGGTCTGGAAGTCCAAGCCGTGACGCTAGACTTTCTCGCGGCCGGCTCCCCCGCCGCGTTCACCTACAAATCGACGCTCGGTGACTTGTTCGGCCGCGCGCTCGCGTGGGGAAACTTCGATGGAAGCCCGGATCGCCAGGATCTGGTGATCGGCGCTCCGGGCGTCACGGTCTCGGGCTTGTCGAGCGCAGGCATCATAGCGACGTTGCGCCACGAGCCCAGCTCCCCGAGCTTGTTCACGGCGGTCGCGTTCGATCGCGGTCCGCTCTCGGGCGCTCCAGCCACGGATGCGGGTCTCGGCCAGGATCTCGCGGCTGGGGACTTCAACGGCGATTCTAGGGATGACCTGGCAATCCGCACCGGGACCGACGTGCAGATCATGTACGGAGTCCAGGGCGTTGGTCTCCAGGCAACCGGCAATGAGCCGATCTTCACCAGCGCCGACCTCGGTCTGGCCTCGCCGCCAGCGATCAACGGAGGGTTGACCACGGGGGACTTCAACTGCGACGGCTTCGAGGATCTCGCGGTGGGCGACCCGTTGGAAGCGGCGACGCCCGCCGACCCCGACGCGGGCGTGATTCTTGGAGCCGGCGCGGTGATGATCCTCTATGGAAGCGCGGCAGGCCTCGACAAGAACCTGCGCCAGCGCGTCGATCTGGCTCTGATCGGTGGAACTCCTCCGAACAGCCGCTTCTTCGGCGGCGGTGAGCTCGCCGCCGGCAATTTCAACGGCGACTCCCACGCCGGTCGTCCGTGCGTCGATCTCGCGGTCCACTCGGGCGAGGGGAGCGGTTCCATCAGCAACGGCGCGGTCTACGTCCTGTACGGGAGCAGCGATGGGTTGCGGCTCACCGGGAGCCAGCATTTGGTCCAGGGCGGCCCTGCCGCGGACGGGACGACCATCAAGGACGCGAGTGAGCCGGATGACGGGTTTGGCGCGCATCTCGCGATCACGCGCGCCGACCTCGATCGCTACGACGACCTCATCATCGGCGCGTTCAACGAGGACACCACGAAGGGTGCAGCGCACGTGCTGCGCGGCGGCCCGAACGGCATCACGGCGGCAGGGCAAGCGCTGTGGCGGCAAGGGACCGCGCCGATCCCCGACCAAGGCGAGACCCCGCCGAACCCGAACCCGCTGTCTCCGGGCGATCGCTTTGGCTGGAGCGTCGGAGGCACCAGCAACGGCGTCATCGTGATCGGGGCGGCCTGGGAGGATGTCGCACCCAGCACCGGAGCGCCGGAGCTGCCACAAACCGGGTGGTCCGCGATCATCCGCGTCAAGGACTCCGCGACACTCGGCATCGGCAATGAACTGGCTGCTGACAAAGTCATCGAGCTCGTCGAAGCGCCACCTCGCCGCGATGCGCTCTTCGGTGCCGTGATCACGAAGGCGCGACCAGCGTTCGTGCCGCGCACCCAGGCTCCCCCGCGGTACGCCGGAAAACTGGTGCTCGCGGGCGGGACTCGATTCGACTGCCTGCCGGATCTGACGCCCCCGGTGCTCGGTTCGTTGACGATCGCACCCGCCTGCCTCTGGCCACCCAACGGCAAGCTCGTCGCCTACGACCTTGGGAAGTCCCCGACGGGGGACGAGCTCGGTTCGACCATCCAGTACGCCGTGAGTGACGCCTGCGATCCGCATCCGCAGGTGCGCATCGTGGGAATCACCAGCAACGAGCCAGCAGACCTCGGTTTCGACGCCGACAGCACCTGCCTGCGCGCGTCCCGCCTCGGGACCGGCTCTGGCCGGATCTACACGGTGACCCTCGAGGCCCGCGACGCCGCCGGCAACGTGAGCCAGGCGACCGCGAGCGTGAGCGTGCCCAAGGCCGCGACTCCCGGCTGCACGGTTGCTCCGAGCGCGTTCGCGAAGAATGGCGACCCCCGCTGCGCGTTCTGACACCGAAGGGGACTAGCGCCCGTCTTGCTCGGTGGTCGGGTGTCCCGGTTCAGCGACCATGGCGCGGCAACGGGATCGAGATGACCCCTTGGACTTGGAAGTCCCGGGAGCAGGAGGCGAGCGTTCACCGGCGTGAGGATCGCGGTGCACGCGAGGCGCGTCGAGCCCGGCGCTCGCATTCACCGCTTGAGCGCCTCCCGCACCCGCTCGACCGCGCCCTCCGGCTCGCGGAGCACGAGCTCCGCCTCGAGCCGAAGCACGCGCCACCCGAGCCGCGCGAGCTTGCGGTCGCGGCGGGCATCGGCGGCGGCGCGCCCCGCGTGACTCGCGCCATCGGCTTCGATGGCCAGCTTCGCAGCTCGCACCGCGAGGTCGACCACGCCCGATTACGGCGCAGGGGGCGTGACAGGCGCGGAGCGCGACGGAGCGCGATGAGCAGTTCTCCCAAAACCAGCTTGACGTTTCACCGCACCGACGCGCCTGGCGCGACCCGTGCGCCACCCGGGCACAGCCCGGACGCGGCGCCGGGGAAGACCGAGCGGCATCGAAACGCGATCGCTGCGATCGCGGCATCGCTGCGCTCGGCGCCGGCGCACAGATCCCGAGAGCCGAGGAGCTTCACGGTGCCCGCGCTCCCAGCGCTGTCCGCAGCGCTGCGCTGACGCTGCTGCTGCTCCCTGTCTCCAGTCCGCCCACGCGCACACGGTCTCGGCTCAACGCGCCCCCTCCATCCGCGCAAGCGCCGGCGGCGGTCGTGTCGGCGACGCAGCCGCGGAGCAACTCCACCTTCTCGCAGCGCCCAACCGCTGGCGGCGCTTGCCGGATCAGGAGGGGGCAGGCGGCGCGACGCGCTTCGTGATGCCCGGAGGGGCACAGCGGCGCGCAGCGCCGCGAGCAACGACCGGGGGAGGCAACAAAACCAGCAAACGTCCGCGAATGCTTGCGCGAAGTGCGCCTGGACGAGGAGGAGGGCGCGGACTGGCTGATGGTCAAGCCGGGGCTGCCGTATGCCGACGTGATCCGCGCCGTCAGCGAGATCTCCGAGCTGCCCGTCGCCGCGTATCATGTGAGCGGCGAGTACGCGATGCTGAAGGCCGCTGCGCAGAACGGTTGGATGGAGTTCGACCGGTGCCTGATCGAGAGCTTGCTGTGCCTGCGGAGAGCGGGCGCGGATATTATTTTTACGTATGGGGCGATCGAGGCGGCGAGGGTGATGGGGACGAAGGGCTGAGCGCGGCCCGCACCTGCGGACCGCCTCGGCGATGTGCCGACCGACGACGTGCAGGCGACGAACGAGGGCGCCGAACGCACTGGCCCTGATGCCCAGCCACGGAGCTTCCTCGCTTCCTCGGTGGGGCAGCGCACGACGCGTCAGGCGGGCACCACCCTCGCTGCTGATGCTGAGGGATCCGATCTCCAATTCGTGGAACTGGAAGGCGGTAACCACGGGCGTTCTTGCTCCGGGCACTGCTAGTCGGGAGCAAGCCCCGGGCCCAACGGCGAGCACGCTGGAAGCCGAACCTGTTGGTGTGCGCAGAAGCCCAGCTACGGCGCTGAACATTCTGTAGCCGTCACGATGCAATTGCACACCGCGAAAACCTTCGCTTTTTTCCGACTCTCCGCGCGCCGATACTGACGCGCCCGTGCATGCTCTGCTGACGACATGAGCACTCGCTCCCGCCGTACGTACGACCACCGCATCAAGCAGCAGATCGCCGAGACCGGGGATCCGGGGCTGTTTCCGGAGTTCGAGATCCCGCGCTCGACAGTTCGGAGCTGGATCCGGCGAGGCATGGGGAGCGTCGTCTGTCTGGAGCCGAACCTTGGCGCGGAGGGCGAGCTTCGCGCTCGTGTCGTCGTGCTCGAGCGGCGGACCGCGGTGCTCATCACAGTTGTTCGACTGCTTCTGCATGGCCTTGTCCGCGGCGCTCCGAGTGCTCCGCCTCTCCCGAGCGCGCAATCACGTCTGGTTTCGAGCCGAAAAAGCATGCGATCTCGACGACCGCCCAAGCTGTCCGCGCACTGTGCCGCAGCGACTGACCCAGCCGGAGGTCGAGGCAATCGGCAGCCTGGTTCAGTCCAAGGAACATCGCCACATGTCCATCCGAGCGCTTGCCTTGCACGCCCAGCGCGTCGGTGAAGTCCTCGCTCACCCGGCAAACTGGGGCAAGCTCATCCGACGCTACGGCTGGCGGCGGCCGAGACTCCGTCTCTACCCACCGAAACCCAAGGTCGGCGTGCGCGCGCTCGCGCCGAACGCCGCGTGGCACGTGGATGTCACGATCATCAAGCTGCTCGATGGAACGAAAGCGCACTTGCACGCGGTCATCGACAACTTCTCTCGGAGAATCCTCGCCTGGACGATCGCCGACCGACTCGATCCCATGAACACCCGCGACGTGCTTGTGAGGGCGGCGAGCAACCTGGAGGGGCCGATGACAGCAGAGGTCTACATGGACTCCGGCGTCGAGAACCTCAACGCCAGCGTGGACCCGCTCTTCAGTGAAGGTGTCCTTCGCCGCGTCATCGCGCAGATCGACGTGAGCTTCTCGAACTCGATGATCGAATCGTGGTGGCGCTCCCTCAAAACTCAGTGGCTGTTCCTGCACCAACTCGACAGCATCGCGACCGTCAAGAGGCTCGTGGAGTTCTACGTGGTCGAGCACAACGAGCGGATGCCCCACAGTGCGTTCGACGGGCAGACCCCGGACGAGATGTACTTCGGGCGCGGGGCTCGAGTGCCTGACGAGCTCGCTGCTCGGCGGCAAGAGGCGCGCAAGCGGCGGCTGGACCACAATCGTCAACAAGCGTGCGACCGGTGCTCCCGTCAACACGAGGAGGACGTCGCCGCATGAAGCGTACGCTGCTTTCGACCGGGAGTTCTGGCGAGCGCAGTTGCACAGCGTCAGCTCCAGAAGGTTCGGCGCCGCAGCTGCGCGGCGTGCAATTGCATCGCGCCGACTCCAAGATGTTCGGCGCCGCAGCTGCGAGGTGCACGTGATCATCGTCCCCGGGGAGCCGATGCCGTCGCCACAACCGAGGACCGGGGGGCACAGGCATGGCGGTCGCGGCGCTCATGGGGAGCGCGCGCACCGAAACCCCGAACCAACGCTCCACATCCACGGAAGCCCAGAACCCCTCCAGGCTGCGCGCTGCTCAGACTCGCTGCTGATGAAGGCCCCTCCCCGTGCCGTTATCACCTGAGAATCCTTCCCGAACTTCGTCGGATCGTACACGATGCAGTCCGTGCACTCGTCTGGCGAATAGGCAGCCGGAGTGTCGAGGACGATCTCCATCAGAGAGCCGGCAAGGTCGAAGTTCCCCCAACGACTCGCGCCAGCCACGGTTCCGTACTTCCCGATGCAGCTGGAATGCAGGCAAGAGCGCTTGAAGAACGGCCAATCCGGCGGCTCGGCACCCCAGGGGTAGAGACGGTTCTCTGCGCCTCCAGCCGCCGCGTACTCCCACTCGGCCTCCGTGGACAGCCTTCCGCCCTCCCACACGCAGAAGGCGAACGCTTCGTACCAGTTCACGCAGTTGATCGGTAGCGCGTCGTTCGGGCCGGGCTCGGCGGCGTACGTTGGTTCGACGATACCCGGATTCTCGCCCGGGCACGTGAGCTGGGTCTCCAGCTTGGCGCGCGTCGCGGGCAGCGCAGCGAAAGCGGCGATCCACGCGCTCTGCCATCCGGTGCCTGGCTTCTTCGGGTGAGCGCCTTCGCCCTCCTTGGGGAGGGTGTCCGGGTAGCCGAGAACGAACGGACGAAAGCGGGCCACTGTGACCTCGAACGTGTCCAGGTAGAAGTCCGAGACGTTTGTCGGGTGCTCCGGCAGCTCGAAGTCGAGCCCGAGAGAGTACGCGTCAGTGCCGTTCAGACTTCGGCCCATCATGAACGATCCGCCTGGAATGAACCGCTGGTCGCAGCAGTCGAGTCCGCACCCGCACTTGACGCCAGCAACGGCGCACTTCGGCGCGCTCCCTCCCGGTGCGAGCACGGGACAACTCGGCTCGACATGGCCATCCCCCGCATCCTGCTCGCCCGCATCTGGCATGGAGTCCGTTTGGCCGGTTCCATCCCATGGGCCGTCCAGACCGGCACCTGCGTCCTGAGCGTCCGAAGACGTACCACCTGCCCCAGTCCGGTCCTGATGCCCCGTGATCCCGCCGCAAGCGGCGGCCATCAGCCCGGCGCCGGCCAACCTCACCGACCAGAGTCCGAATCGGCCCGTCATGGCGACGCGACCGACTGGAAACCGAGCTGCGTGGCGCGCTCGTGGTAGCGGGCCCACGCTGGCTTCTGCGTTCCGTCCGAGCTAGCCAGCCGGCAGGTCGAAAGGAATTGGCAAAACGCTTTCGTTGGCCCTGCGACCGCGTTCTGATTGAGCCAGTAGGCGACGTCGATGTTGTTCACATACAATTCGAAGGGCAGTTTTCCCGGCCGCGGGCCATTGAAGAACGGCGCGATGGCGTTGCCCGCTCCGATGAACGGCAACCCGGTGTCCTGCCCGCCCAGTGTGATTGTCTTCGGCACAGCAGGCTTTCCGCCGATGGGCGGTGAGCTTCCGATCACCTTGACGGGCGAAAAGACGTCGTTGGGGTCAGTCAGCTCGACCGCCAAGAACGGATCGTAGAAGTAGTCGAACAGGGGCCACCAGGACAGGAAGCGGATTTTTCCCCCCTCGCTCTCCCACCGGTCGAAGACGTAATCGACGAAATCCGCTTGGGCTTGGGCGAAAGCGGTGCCGTATGTCGGCATGCCGACCTCCTGCAAGACCAGCGGCTTGCCGTGCGCTCCAGCGAACTTCAGGAGCTTCTCGAACGTGGCTTGGTACTGCGCGGGCGAGACCGGCTTGAGGGCCTGGTCCACCGCGTAGGTAGGTGACGATCACGACATCGGACAGGTCGGCCATCGCGTGCCACGTGCTCGCCCATGCTCCTCCATCGACCGCTTCGGATACTGCCCGGTGCGTCAGGGATACGCCAATCTTGGTATTCGGCAGCGTCATCCTGATTTTCGAGATCACCTGCTTGCAGAACTCGATGTAGCTACCGAGCACCTTCGCCCCATCGCCTGCGGGCAGCTTGTTGAACACGTCCTTGAAGTAGACATCCACCTCGTTCCCCAACGACAAGTAGCGAACGCGGTCCCTGAAGCCAGGAATCGACGAAAGCTGGAGCAAGCTGACGAGGAAAGATTGCACCAGCTTCAAGAAGTCGATGCGTTCGAACGCACCTCCGCCCGGGAGTTGGACGGACGCGAAAGCGTCAGGGACCTGCTGGCGAACCTCGTTCGGGATGTGGTGGCGAGTGGTGAAGATCGGTGCGAGGCAGAACAGAGTCTCGAAACCTGGATCGCGCGACACGTAGGGAGGCAGGAACGCGAGCAGGTTGTCCACCTTGTCCCACGCGTGCAGTGAAGTGGCCCCGCCTGCGCCGAGTGCCCGTGTTCGTGCTGCGGCCTCGGTCGAGAGCGGCTGCATCTTCCCGCTCTCCAGGACGTGCCAGGCCAATTCGATGAAGTAATTGTCCCAACTCTGATTCGGGTGTGGCTCACCGCGCGGCATGTCGCGGTTGATCCCGAGCACGCGGAGGCCGCGCACGAAGAGCTTGCCCTGGTCGTCGAGCACCCATGGGTTGCCCTCGGAGTCCACGTCCACGGCGACGCCCCAACCCGGCGAGACCCAGTCCCACCGCGAGATCTCGGGGTCGAATCGCCAGAGCAGACTGCCGTGAGAGCCTGGGTCTGAGGACTCGTAGGTTCCGACAGCCCATACGATTCCATCGGCTCCCACGCCGAGATCCCACGCCCCGCCGGACGACGGACCCAATCCGACGGAGGGATCGACCAAATTCGCGACTTCGTCATCGTCGCGTATGAACCAGACCTCGCTCAGGCCAAGTGGATTCGTCTGGTGCGGGTTCTTGCGCGCGGAGGCGACACGCACGGCCTTCACTTTGTAGCCGAGGCTGATCGGCATCCAGTAGGTCAAGCCGCTGTTGCGGACGAGAGCGAGCAGTTCGCCCTTGGTGCCGACGCCGAAGACATCGAAGATACCGCCGTCCTTGAGGTAGTCCTCGTCGAACTCTTGAGCGCTGATATCGACGAGCACCGGGGTGTCGGTAACGATCTTGACGCCGAAGAGGGTCAAGTTGCCGGCCGCGACGAACGCGCTCTTTTCATTTCCCGAGTCAGCGAAAGGTCGGCTCCCCGAGATCCGAACGGGGTCCGGGTAGATGCCGAGCCCGTAGTTTTGCAGGACGGGATTGGGAAAAGACTCGACCTGATGCGCGTTGCTGCCGTCCACCTTCCAAACCGAGCCGCTCTTGCGCAGGAACCAGACCCAGCGTCCGCCCACGCCCACATCGATGCCATCTCCCACGCCCTTCACGTGGGTCCAGATCGCGTTCGCGATGCGCGCTTCGAGCGGAACGGGAATTGCGATGGGGCCGCTTGGCGGGGCTTCACCCGTCCCGGGGCCCGGAGCGGCGAGGGGATATGTACGAGGCAGGTTCGGGACCTTGGGTACTGCAATCGGCCCGCGCTGACTCCTGGAGATCCGAGGCCGCGCGAGCGTGAGTGGCCTTTCGGTCGAAGTTCGCTCGTCCCTCGGCGCAGCTGGGATCCGCGGCCCATGCAGCGCGAGCCCCACGAATCGCGCGGCCGCCTCCCCCGTGAGGTCCGACGTCACCCGACGCGTCGCGACGTCCGCCGAAGCCACACTTGCCGCCACGAGCAAGCGGTTCCGCGTCCTTGCCTCGGGCGCGAGATTGTAGATGACCTGGTAGAAGCTCCACATGCGACCGACTATCCGATCAGGTCACGCATCCACCGCGCGACTCGGCCACGGCGGGTGCCGCCGGGCTAGAAGGACCGCCCGGTGACCCAGAGACGGAGTCTCGCTTTTGGAGCAGTCCCGCCCAGCGCGATTCGGAGGCGCACGAACCCTCCGGATGGGACCGTCCCAGGGTCGGTGCCGCTGACGAGGACGGGCGGTGAAGCGAGGGAGGCAGCACCGATTTCCGCCGTGCGGCTCTTGGGAGCGAAGTGTCGATTGTCGGGCGAGTGCTCGACCTGGACGGTGAGCGTGGGCGTCGTGCCGCTGATCTGCGTCGCGACACCCATGATCTGAAGATTGTCGGCCGCAGCAAGATCTGCGTTGAACTTCGGATCGATGTACACCGAGGTCGTGTCTTCGAGCGCGTCGTCGAAAACGAGCACGTGGAATAGCTGCATTGTGCCCTCCCCCATGCAGGCTACGCCCGGCATGAAACGCGCGCAAGCGGTTGTGGGGGTCCTGCAGGGCCGCGACTCGCGGCACGAAGCCCTTTCCGGAAGGCGTCGCGGGCTGCCCATCGCGAGGGAGCTCGATCGACATTTGTCGATTCCGCGCGTTGACCCGAGCCCGCTCCGAACTTACCGCTGAGAGGTGAGAGGTCAGAACACCGAAACCGGAGGGGTGACGATGGCACAGCTGACCAACCGAGCGAGCGCGTAGGTGTTACAAGCCCGCGTCGGTGGTGGCCTGGAGGATGTGGGCGGCAGCGGGCAGCGCGCAGCGGGCAGCGGCGCCGAGGAGAGATTTCGGCGCGGGAGGTGGTCGCAGGGCGCGTCGGAGGGTATGGGGGGTGTAGGCCGTCACCCTCCGTCGTGATCCCCCGCGGTCGTGGTGTCGGTCTGGGCGCTCGTTGTTTCGGGTGAGCCGGGTTCGGACTCCGGAGAGCTTCGCCGTTCTTTTTTCCTGAGAGGCTGATCCGCGGAAAGCTGATCGCCGGAGAAGGTTGGTCCGTCGCGGTAGCACCCGCACGGACCCGGCCAGCGAAGGATTGGTTGTCCGTTACGAGACGACCCTCACCAGCGAGCGGTACGTTACCGAGCAGGCGTGGCGGGCCGCAAGTTTGGAGCGGTGCCCGCTGCACCCGGAGGGCGGCTGCGGTCTCGCGGGGCGCGGGAGCTACGGTCGGGTCCGCCCCGTCGGCGTCCGCGTCGCCCGGTTCTGGTGCCCGCGGGCTCGGGTGACTATCAGCCTTTTGCCTGATTTTCTGGCTTCCCGACTGTCGGGCACGCTCGAGGAGGTCGAGCGGGCCGTCGAGGTGGCCGAGAGCGCCAAGAGTCTGGAGGCGGTCGCCGAGAAGGTGCGCCCCGCGATCGCAGCGGACGCGGTGACGCTTCCAAGCGCGCTGCGGTGGCTCCGGCGGCGGCGTGTTGCTGTCCACGCGGCGCTCGTGGCGGCAGTGACGCTGGTGCCGGCGCTCACGGGCTGCCCGGCGACGCTCGGCGCGGTGCGGCAACGACTCGGGGTGTCGGATGCGCTCGTGGCGCTGCGGTCGGCCGCGGCCATTCACCTGGCCGCCATGCCAGCGCCGGTCGGACTGCGGGCGCGAGGGCGAGCGCGGCAAGCATCGCGAGAGCCGACCCCACACGAAACGGGGCCGGACCCTCCTCGGCGGGACCGATAGCGGGTTGGTGTGCCCGGGACGGACCCGGGCCGACACCGAAAGAGAACTCCGATGAGGACACCGACCCCCGAAAACGAACGCACGCTCGCTGACGCCGAGCGCAGAAAGCAGATCGCGCTGTTCCGTTATGGCGTGATCGCAGATCTGCTCCACCTCGAGCGCGGTGCGCGCGGCATGTACGCGAAGCTGCGCGAGAAGGCGGAGAAGGACTGGGAGATCCCCGGAACGCTCCGGCGGAAGGTCCAGGCCGAAACGATCCGCGGATGGCTTGCGGACTACCGACGCGGCGGCTTCGACGCCCTTGTCCCGAAGATCCGACGGGACGAGGGCTCGGCTCGCGCCATTCCCCGGGAGATCGCGGATCTGCTCTGCGAGACGAAAGAGCAGCACGCGGACTTCAGCGTCGGACTCGTCATCGCGCACGTGACGCGCTTCGCGAAGATCCCGGAGGGGGTCACGCTTGCGCCATCGACGGTGCACCGGATCTTGTCTCGGGCCGGACTCATGCAGAAGAAGCAGGGCGAGCCGACGGCGAAGGACCGCCGACGCTTCGCCTTCGAGAAGGCGGGCGAACTGTGGATGAGCGACGTGATGCACGGCCCCGCCGTCGCCGTGTCCGGGCGGCAGCGGAAGACGTACCTGCTCGCCGTCATCGACGACGCGACACGGATGGTGCCGTATGCGGCCTTCGCGCTCAGCGAGAACGCCGCGACCCTTCTCAGCGTGCTCGAGCAAGGGATCTGCCGCCGCGGGATCCCCAAGCGGCTTTACGTCGACAACGGTGCCGCCTTCAAAGCACAGCACCTGGCGCTCGTGTGCGCGAAGCTCGGCATCACCTTGATCCACGCGCGTCCCTACACGCCCCAGGGAAAAGGAAAGATGGAGCGGTGGTTTCGGACCGTGCGTCTTCAGCTCCTGCCGACGCTCCAGCCCGAGGACAGGCGGAGTCTCGAAGCACTCAACCGCCGTCTCTGGGCGTGGGTCGAGGGTGAGTATCATCGGAGTCCCCACCGCGGACTCGACGGTGAGACGCCCGCGGATCGCTGGGCGATGCGCTCAGACGAGGTGCGCCAGTCGTCGAGCGACCTCGCCGATCTGTTTCTCTTCGAGCAGAAGCGCCGTGTGCAGGCCGACCGCACCGTGTCGCTCGACAGCGTGGCCTACGAAGTGGACGCGATGCTCGTCGGCGAGACCGTCGTCCTTCGCTTCGATCCGGCGCGTCCGCGAGAGACACGTGCCGTCCAGGTCTGGCATCGCGGAAAGCAGATCCAGATCGCTCGCCGTGTCGACGTCTACGCCAACTGTTTCGTCCGACGCGATCACACGACGAAGGCCCTGCATCCATCTCAGCCCGTGGACGAGCCGCCCCCCGGCATGCGCTTGAGCGACTTCGACTTCGATGTCGGGGACAACCAGCAGGGCGGCGCTGGCGACGACGAGGGGGACCTCCTCTGATGTACCGCAAGCACTTCGGCCTCACCCGCCACCCCTTCGCCAAAAACATCGAGCCCGACGAGCTCTTCGCCTCCGGTGCGCTCCGAGAACTCGACGCCCGGCTCGCCCATCTCCTCGACTTGCGCGGCATCGGTGTGGTCACCGGTGAGAGCGGCAGCGGCAAGACCACCGCGTGTCGGAAGATCGTCGCCGGTCTCCACACGGGTCTGCACCGCGTCCTCTACGTGTCGCTCACCACCGGCAACGTGATGGATCTCTACAAGACCATCGCCTGGGAGATCGGCCTACCCACCGAGCGCAACCGCGCCGCACTGTTCCGGCAGATCCGGACCGAGGTGACGCGGCTCTGCAGCGAGGCCCGGCAGAAACCGATCCTGATCGTGGACGAAGCTCATCACCTCAGGAGCGACGTGCTCGAGGACCTGCGCCTGCTCACCAACTACGCGATGGACTCCGACAACCGCCTCTGCCTGGTCCTCGTCGGACACCCGGAACTGCGCCGCCGCCTCGGCATGGCGGTGCACGAGGCACTCTCGCAGCGCGTCGTCGTGCGCGCTCACGTCCCGGGTCTTGCCCGTGACGAGCTCGGCCCGTACCTCACGCACCTGCTCCGACTCGCCGGAACCGAGCTCGAACTCTTCGAGCCCGCAACCCAGGAGGCGATCTTCCAGGCGTCGAACGGCCTGCCCCGGAAGGTGAACCTGCTCGCTCACCACGCGCTCATGGCCGCCGCGCTCACCAAGAGCAGGACCGTCACGACCGAGCACATCCAGTCCGCCATGGCCGAAGTCACCTGAGCCCAGCGCCCGGCGACGGTCCACAAGGCCCGGCGGAGATCCACGTCTCCGTCGGGCCGCTCTCTTTCTGCCACCACCTCGCCACGCCCACTCGACCACCGCACTCCGGGAAACCACCCCGAGGGCATCACGAAAATGCCCGGGATTCAGGCGGGGGAAGAGCGTGGGAAACTACACTCGAGGCCCGACACGACCGTCCAGGTCGCGGCCCCGGGCGTGACCGACGTCTCGGAGTCGAGTCGAACGAGCTCTACTGGATCCAGCTTCACGTACTGGCCCGCCACGGGATCGACCACCCGCTCGGCGCTCAGAAACCCAGCCTTCTCGAAGCGCAGGCGCACGGGGACCCCGGCATTCACCGCTATGAAAAAGCGACCCGTTGGTGTCACCGAGGCATCGGGGCTTCCCCACTCGGTCTGGACTTGGCCGAGGCTCGGATCGCTGACGACCTTGACCGTCGCACCGGGGAGGCCGCTGAGCTTCGCGGCCTTTCCGGTTGGGCCGTTGACCGTCCCAGCGATCACGCTCACGCGCACCGCGTCGAGCTTCGAGCTCACGCTGGTTCCGGTCGCATCCGCCTGGATCGAGGGTTTCCCCGTCGAGAGAAAGCTCACCTGCCGTCCGAGCGGCGCGGGATCGGGCGGCAAGCTGCCCGCGCAGCTCGTATAGTCGGGGTAGAAGCAGTCGCACTCACCCGAGGCGCTCTGAGCGCACTGAAAGCATGCGGGATTCGACGGGTGGGCGCTGCATGCCGGTGGCTGCTGCTTCTTCGTCGCGCCGCTTTCGTCGTCGCACGAGCAACCAGAGAGACTCGCCGCGATCGTTGCTACCGCGATGACCACCGTGTGACGAAGCATGCTTCCTGACATCTTCGCCCTCCCCATCGTTCGGCCGGAGCCACTCTGTGCCAGAAGGCACCGGGGTGCAAATCCCCCCACCGCCACCACCGACGTCGGAGGGCCTGCGCGGAGGCCACGAGCGCGAGCGCAGTTCCTATGGGTGGCGAAAACCCAAACTCGTCGGGAGAGCTGTGACCACGCCGTGCCTTCGGCTCGGAAGCTCACGATGCCGTCATCGAAGTGAGTGGCCTCGAGCGCGGAGCCTCCCCTGCTCCCGAGTCACGACCAGGCGCCGAGATCGGAACGGCGCGTCCCCTCCGCCCGCGTGCGCGCGATCATCGGCAAGGCGTGTGGGGTCTTGGCAAGGCGCCACCCGCTCGCGCGCACCGGGCTTGGAGGGGACCGGCGAGCGAAGCGAGACGAGGGGAGGCAGCACCACTCCTGGCCCCCCGGCGTCGCGTCCGGGCTTTGCCCGATCACGGCGCAGGGGGCGTGACAGGCGCGGAGCGCGACGGAGCGCGATGGGCAGTTCTCCCAAAACTAGCTTGATGCTTCACCGTTCCGACGCGCCTGGCGCGACCCGTGCGCCACCCGGGCACAGCCCGGACGCGGCGCCGGGGAAGACCGAACGGCATCGAGACTCAACGCGCTGCCAGCCCTCGCCGTGCGATGATGCGCGCTGTGAGACGCGCTTCGCGATACCCGAAGGGCTCATGATTGATCGGATCCCATCTGGGACCGGGCAGCTCGGAAGCCGATCTCGTAGTCGAGGAGCTTCTGGTAGCCCCGTCCCTCACGAGATCCGATCAATCATGAGCCGAAGGGGTGGGACTTCCCAGGGTCGTCGACCAAAAGCTCCTCGCGTGATCGGAACGCATCGACCGCCAGGCCGATCAGCACTGGCCTGGGTCGCGCCGCTTCCCGCGCGACCGCCCGACCTCGGGCGAGCAGCCCGGCCACGGCGCCGCGGATCCGTTCGATGAGCAGCGTGACCACGCTCGAGTTGTCGGTCACGCCCACGACATCTTCAAGTCTTGTTCTCGGCCGCTTTCGGCGCGATCATGTCGCGGATGTGCGAAGTAGCCACCACAGGAGGATCACACGGAACCCGGACGGCAGCACGTCGACCGACGTGTGCGGTCGTGGAGGGCAATCCGGAGTTGGTGAAGGACTGCCACCCTCAGCGCAACCTGCGCTTCGTCGGCAGTGACACGCCCAAGAAGGACTCGATCGTGTTCATCGCTTGCACGGACAAACCGCCGGGCGACCAGGGCGATGGCAGTGCCACGGGAAAACCTCGTCCAGCTACGAGGTGCGTGATAAGCTTTGAAACGCATGCGCCCGCTCACGACGGACTTTTCCAAAGGGGACAAGCGCCCGTATTTCCTTTGGGACGAGGACGTCTCCATCGACGAGTTGCGCGCCAAGCTCAGCGGCGATGACGAGCGGGAGCGCCTCCGTCTGTTGGGCAAGATGCTGCGGGAGGCTCGGGATATCGACGTGTGGCTGTTCACAACTCCCGAAGAGGTTGCGCGTGAGCTGCCTGCCCTTGGTCGAACGCTCGGTCGCCGCCGCGCGTTCTGGGAGTTTCTCATAAACGGTTGGCGCGAGGACGGCATCATCGCGGCATGAGCGCCGACCGATGCCGAGGTTGAATTCGGAGTGAAAAAAGAGCTCGGCCTACTGAGCCCCCTGCAGGGCGAGGTGCTCGGGGCGTTCTTCGAACGTGAGCGCGGCTTCTTTCTCACTGGTGGCGGGGCGTTGGCCGGTTTTCATTTGCGGCACAGAACCACAACGGACCTGGACCTGTTCACCATGGATCCGATCGCGTTCGAGCGCGGACGCCACGTGATGGCGGACCTAGCGGAGTCGCTAGCCGCCGAATTGGAAATCCTCCAGGACGCACCAGGCTTTCGTCGCTACGGCGTTTCCCGAAGCGGCGAAACGCTGCTGGTCGACTTGGTGCTGGAGCGCGTCAAGCAGCTCTGCGCGGACAAACCGGATCACGATGGCGTGCTGGTCGACCCTCCTGAGGAGATCTTAGCCAACAAGCTGAACACACTGGTCAGTCGCGCGGAAGAGCGCGACGTCATTGATGTCATGTTGCTCGAACGCGCCGGATACCGAGTGGAAAATGCGCTGTCGGCCGCGCTCGACAAAGACGGCGGTTGCACGCCAGCGACGCTCGCATGGTTGCTGTCGCAGGTTGAGATCCCGGATGGCGTCTCCTTGCCCGCAAACGTCGAAGCCGGAGAGCTCCGCAGCTACATCGCCGACCTAGTACGCCGCCTTCGCCGCGCCGCCGCGCCGGACTAGCGGCATTGGCAATTTCCTGTCATGGCTACCTGACCCATCCGTTTGGAAGAAGCGTCATGTTCACGCCGCGGGCAGCCTGGCGAAGAGATTAGTGTCCGTTGCCACCTGACCAGTGTAGGCGCACGCGTTCGGGTCAACGCGGCACATCGCGATTCGTCCGATGCTGCGACGCCAGCCAACCATGGGATTCCGTCCTGATCACGTCGAAGTTCTGGCTGTGGGTGGTGAAAACCCAACTTCGCCGGCAGAATCGTAATCAAGCAGCGAGCCTCGTGTATCGGTGGTGCAATCCGCCGACCCTCGGAAGCTCGACGACGCGACCTACCGACGACCCTGGGACGACCCTGGGAAGTGCCCGGAGGGGCAAGTCCCTGACGAGGGAGCGCGGAGCCTCCCCTGCTCCCGAGTCACGACCAGGCGCCGAGATCGGAACGACGCGTCCCCTCCGCCCGCGTGCGCCCGCGTGCGCGCGAGCATCGAAACGGCGCTGGTGATCTTGGCAAGGCGCCTCCGCTCGCGCGCACCGGGCTTGGAGGGGACCGCGGAGCGAAGCGACGCGAGGGGAGGCAGGACAATACGTATGGAGCGATCGAGGCGGCGAGGTTGATGGGGGCGAAGGGCTGAGCCCCGCCGCGCTCCGCTGTCGATCGCGGGATGCCGAGCTCCGGGAACAGGTCCGAGTTTCGGGTCCGTACGAGTTGCTCCTTGATCCGGTGGTCGTAGGCGCGGCCGGAGCGGCTGCTCATGTCGTGAAGAGCACGCACGGGCGCGTCAGTATCGGCGCGCGTAGAGTCGGAAAAAAGCGAAGGTTTTCGCCTCGCGCGATTGTATCGTGATGGCTACAGAATGTTCAGCGCCGTAGCTGGGCTGGGGTGAGCCGGTCGAGGGGGCGCGCCGGGAGAAACGGGGGGCTTCAGTCCGAGCCTGCGTCGAATGGGGCCTGCTGCATGCACTCCTCGGTGGTTGTCGGGTGGTCACCGCAGGCCCATTTCGGCCATCCCGCGGGCACCCAGGTGACCTGGATGACCCAGCAGGGTCCCTCCGGGCCAGGTGCAGTGCATGTAATCAGGGCTCCCGGCGTTCCGGTGCCATCACCGCATCCAACGTACTTCATCGTCCCGGGTGGATCGGTGGCGAGGCGTCCCTTGACGGCGACGCAGCCCACGGTCGCCGAGCAGGTCGCCTCGTCGAGCCCGGTGCAGTCCGGCTTCGAGATGCAGATCAACTGGCCGTCGGCGAGCACCCATCCGCACGCGTCCGGGGGGCAGGTGTCGGCGCCGCACTCCGCTGCGGCGTCAGAAATTCCGGCGTCGGTGGGGTGGCAGCCGTCTGGTCGCCACGCACAGGCCGGAGCACCAACGCAGGCCGCCTCGTCGAGCTCCGTGCAAACGACCGGGTGGACACCGGAGTCGTTCGTCTCGTTCGTCTCTTCAGCGCACGACGAGAGGTGGAGCGCAGGCAGAAGGATCGCCAGAAACGCACATGACAGCAGCGGTCGCATGGTCGAACCTCCTCACCGCGTTTGTGTGTCGACGCTGAAGTAGCTCGCGAGCACGACCCGACGCCCGCCGGGAGGCACGGCGTGGCCACGGAGTCTGACGCAAAGCTGCTTGCCAGCCGCCACGCTCCCGACCCGGACCATGCTCTTGGTGTCGCGGCTCTCGTCCTTGCCCAGTTCCACACTTCCGGCTCCGCAATTCTTGTCGCGTACATACAAGTCGACGTCGGCCACCGTCTGCCAGCTCTGCTCGAACACCATCGCGTAGACCTTGAACTGCTGGATGGCAGCCGGTTCCGCGCACGGGAATGTCGATCACGTTGCCGTTGTAGACCATCACCTCCCACAGGTCGAAGCCCCATGCGCCGCCGGCAGGGTGGTCGCTGCTGCCCATGAAGTAGCGGAGTTGCATGCGACCGCCGCCCCACGCAGGATCGAACCTGGAAGCCGCGTACGTGGCGCCCGTACCAAAGGCGCGGTCCGTCATCGAGAGCATCGTCGTGAACAGCACGCCTGGGCTGTCGATGTAGGTCAACCCGTTCGTCAGAAAGGAGTTCTTGACGAGCATCGCGCCGCCGGCAACCTGGGGTGCGGCAACGCTCGTCCCACCCCCCAGCACGAAGTTGTCTGGAGTCGTCGCGGCGAATCGCCAAGAACTCGGCACGAGTGCATCGATGGCGGTGAGGACTCCGGCGAACTGTTGGTAGGTTCCCGCCGGCGTGTACACCCTTGCGCTCATCGGGCCTATCGAATACGCCGCGTTGCGGGCGCTCGTGGCGTAGCCATTGTCCGGTGGATCGACGGTGCCGGAGACGACGAAAGCCGACGTGGCCTGTGCCCAGCGAGTGATGCTGCACGTGCCTTGCGGGTTGCCGACGTTGCCCGCGTTCGAGACAACCAGAACCCCAGCGTCGTGCGCTTGCGTCACTGCCACACTCCAGTCTTCGACGATGGAGTCGTAGTCGCAGACATTCTCTCCCCCGCCGTAGTCGCCCCGCGAAAAGTTCACGACGTCAACACCTTCAGCGGTCATCTTTTGTAGTGCGGCGATCATCTCCGTGTGCGAAGTCCCCTCCGCGCTGAACATGCGCGCCTCCCTTGCAACTCCGGTCCTGTCGAGTTGGTCCCACAAGACGGTGACGCCGGGAACTTGCCCTTCGAGTGCATCTGCTCCCGCGGCGGAAGAAACGAGCGTTTCGTGTGTGCCGGTGCCCAGCGGTGTGAAGATTTGGATGCACGTCGCGTCTCGGCAGTCCCAGTTCTTCACGAAGCGGGAGGGGCCGCCGGGCGTGTCCCGAAAGGCGGAATGGTTGAAGTAGAAACCGTCGCCGACAAGGCCGAGTCGAAGGTACCGTGCATCCACTTGGTTCCAGCCATTGCCGTAGTGGCCGGCATTCCAGTACCGCATCGCATTGAGTCCGTCGGTGCCGCCCACATACGCGTTCGTCCCATCCCATGTGTTCGCGAGGGATCCCGACGTAGGCTCGTCGAGGCTGATCGAACGCACGTCCGGATCGCTAGCGAGTGCCTCCACCTCACTCGCGGTCAGCCGTCCCGCCAGCCCGCCGGTAAGCCAGAAGGACACGAGACGCGACGGGGCAACTCCTGCTTGGTTCAGCCTCGACCGGAGGGGCGAGTGAAGCAACTCAACCTCGGAGGCGCGAGCGGCGATGCGTTGGGCCCGGTCGCTCGCAGCAGGCGCCAAGAAACTTGCGGCTTCGACCGCCACGAAACGTCTCGCGAGTGACGTCTTTGGCTTCTCGTGCAGAGCCACCGAAACCCGGATCAGTTTGCTCGAGTCGGACTTGGCGAGTTCTGCCCCGAGCTCCGGACTCACGACGTCGATCTGCTCCGGAGCGGGCCCCGAAGCGCCCTCCCCCTTTGCGCCAGACGCTGCAAAACTCACCGGCACGCGCAGCAAATACCTGTACGCCTGAAGGACGCCCGCGTCGAAGGAAAGACCCTGGATTGGAACCAACCGCGTCCCCGAGACTGAGAGCGCCGGGGCCGCTGTGTCGGCGTTCATCAACGAGTCAGCGGCAGCTGCGTCCTCTGCGGAAAGTGGAAACTGCCGGGACGCGACGACAGCACCGGCGGAGTCCACCACGTGCTCCTCTCCGCCCATCGCGTCGTCCCATCGGGGTTCGCTCGGCAGCAGGCTTCCGGCTGAGGCGAACTCAACGGTGTTGCGCTGTGCCTCGTGGTTCCCGCTACCACGCGTGTCGTTGCAAGTGATCACCATGGGCAGCGCAAGCGCTACGGCGACGTGCCCAAGCCTGCTGGGATGCGTGCTGCGTGCTGCGTGCTGCGTGCTGTCATGTCCCGCCCTCCGTGCTGCCCCGTTTCGTCTTGCCATGGAGTTTCGCCGACTGCCGCGCGCGCATCAACCGGGTCGGCGAGCTGCCTCGCGGTTTCGTGCGCGGGGGTGCGCGGAAGTGGGCCTCGGCTCGTGCGACGAGCAGCGTCGCAGCGGGCGGACGGGCTCGGCGCGCCGACTGCGCCATGAGGGGCAGCGAAGCGTCCCCTCCGCCCGCGTGCGCGGGAGCATCGGAACGGCGCCGGTGGTCTTGGCAAGGCGCCTCCGCTCGCGCGCACCGGGCTTGGAGGGGACCGCGGAGCGAAGCGACGCGAGGGGAGGCAGGACAATACGTATGGAGCGATCGAGGCGGCGAGGTTGATGGGGGCGAAGGGCTGAGCCCCGCCGCGCTCCGCTGTCCATCGCGGGATGCCGAGCTCCGGGAACAGGTCCGGGTTTCTGGTCCGTACGAGTTGCTCCTTGATCCGGTGGTCGTAGGCGCGGCCGGAGCGGCTGTTCATGTCGTGAGCAGAGCACGCACAGGCGCGTCAGCATCGGCGCGCGTAGAGTCGGAAAAAAGCGAATGTTTTCGCCTCGCGCGATTGCATCGTGATGGCTACAGAATGTTCAGCGCCGTAGCTGGGAGCCGTAGTTCGCGGCCCACTCGCTCGGCCGCCTCGAGCTCTCTCCGGACCCGGGCCTCGCCTTCGGCGTCGAAGCTGCCTTGGGCTTCCCGCTCACCCGCCACGAGTTCGTGCTCGAAAAGCCCGAGGTCGTCGTGCACCAAGTGTCGGCCGTGAGCTGGTCGACGAGCGCCGGCATGGTGGCGCGGTTTCGCTGAGGAGAAGCTGAAACGGCGTCGCTGCTGCCCGCTCTCGGTTACTTCATCTGAACCCTGAGATGGGCGCTTCCGAGCTTTCGACCCATGATGATGAACGGAATTGCCGTCAGCCCTCCGACCACGATTCCCGCGATGGCCAGTTTCATCTGCTCCCAGCTGACGTCCGAGCTGTAGTGGCGGTCGCCGGCGTTGGTGACGGCCAGAGCAACGCTCCAGGTGAACGCGAAGAGAAGCGCTACCGTTCCGAAGCTCACGCCGCGGAGAAGCTTCCGGCCCGATTCTTTGCATTTGAGCAGACCTCGTGCGCCGACGATCCCAGCAGCACCGAGCACCAAGGTGAGCAGGGGAAACCAAAGGTAGATCGTGGGGACTTCTGCCTTGTGGGCTCCGAGCGCATCGAGGGCTCCCTGCATCGAGTAGTAGCCGTAGAGCCCGAGAGCGCCGATCAGCACCCACGCCGAACCGAGATAGAGCCACACCACGCTGACGACGGAAGCGATCCGCGGCCTGATCATCGCATGCTCCCGAACTCCGGCCTCGAAAAGACGAGCGCAAATCCCGAAGCTCCCTGATAGAGGAGGAGAGCCACGCCGAGGATTGTCCCGACCACAACCAGCACCCGGCAAAGACCCAGCTTCGTCCCGACCGTCGTCCAGTCCGTCTTGTCGATGGCAGCGCGCGATCCTTTGGCCACCACCAGCGCTGCAATCCCGAACAGCGACCCGATGGGGACCAGCAACGCGGTCATTACCGCCGCCGTGAGCCAGAAATCGCGGCGCGTCTCGAACTCACCGCGCCGCTGCTGCTCCAGTCGAAGCGCGTCGAAGTCTATCTCCTCCACTGTGCTCATGATGGCATGTCCTCGCCGCAGCTGGGCCAACTTCTTGTCGGCGCAACCGACGGCCGAGGAGAGGTCGCCAAGCGGCCCCGCAATCGCTGACGCCGGCACGGCGTGTCAGCCGACGCTGAGCACGGGTGCCTCGGAGCTGCCGGGGGGTCAGTCGGCGAAGTGCGACCCAGAGCATCCGGTCCGAGCGGGTGATCCGAGGCCGCTTCGCCTGTCGGCGGAGCACGGCGAGCTGGTGGCGCAGCGCGACGATCTCGAGCGCGACGGACTGGTGAGAACGCAGGAAGGACAGGGCGGAGTGAAGCAGCGCAACGAGGACCGCACGCAGTGGGGAACCGAGTCTCATCTCTTGCCGGGAAAGCGCAAGGATCACGCGACGCACTGGGTTTTCGCCACCCACAGCACCAGGCACCCCCGCCGGCGGCGCAGCCGGATCCCCTGCGCTCACCCGCCGCCCTACTTCGGCGCCTTGAAGAGGCCGAGTGACGTGAGCACCCACACCGAGCTCGTGTCGACCAACAAGACGGAGTTGGCGTTCGAGCTCGCGTAGCCCGTCGCCACCGTGGTGGGAGCCCCGCCGCCCAACGGGTGCTTGACGACGGTACTGTCGGCAACCCCGTACGCGAACGTTCCATCCGGATGCACGCCGAAGTTGCACATCGTGAACAGCGAACCGCTCGGCGTGAGGTTGACCTTGGTCCCGCCTCCCTTCGGGACCTTCCACAACCAGGAGCCCTGCTCCACGAAATAGACGTTCGTGCCATCGGCATGGAGGCCTGCCCAGTTATTGCTGAGGCCGGTGACCTTCGTGACCGTTCCCCCCGACAACGGAACGCTCAAGATCTGGGAGTTACCCACGACGTAGTACGCCCCGGAGTCCAGCGCGGCATACTTGGAGCCCTGGCTGAGGTCGGTGCTGGTGGCAGTTCCGAGGGTTGTCGCAGCGCCGGCCGCCGCTGGGATCTTCATCAGCTGGTTTCCGTCATGGAAGTAGGCGTTAGGACCCGGCGCACTGCCGTTGAACCCGTCCGTGGTGAGCCCGCCGACGCTCATGCTGCCCATGGCGGCGACGTAGGCCTCGGTGGGTGTGCCGCCGGAGGTCGGCGCGCGTAACACCACCATTTTTGGTATCGGTAGCGCGGGGGGTGGCGAGACCACGGCACAAATCGCCACGACCGTGCTGCCGTTCACGGCGACCATGCTGCAATCGGGCCCGCTCCCGGTCAGGGTGAACAGATCCGAGACCGCGCCGCTGCTCTTCACGATCTTCTTCACGCCGCCGTCCGTTGCGACGTAGAGGTTGGTTTGGTCCTGCGCCATGTGAGAGCCCGTCACGGTTGCGACGCTGGTGAGCTGAACGCCCCCGCCGCCGGTGCCACCGCTGCCGCCCGACGCGCCACCGCTGCCGCCCGACGCGCCGCCGCTGCCGCCCGACGCGCCGCCGCTGCCACCGCTCGCGCCGCCGCTGCCACCGCTCGCGCCGCCGCTGCCACCGCTCGCGCCGCCGCTGCCACCGCTCGCGCCGCCGCTGCCACCGCTCGCGCCGCCGCTGCCACCGCTCGCGCCGCCGCTGCCACCGCTGCCGGCCGTTCCGCCCGTCGAACCTCCCGAGCCGCCGCTGCCGCCGGACGCTCCGCCGCTGCCACCTGTCGCGCCGCCCGAGCCGCCCTTTGCTCCTCCACTCCCGCCGCTACCGCCACCGCCACCGTCGTCGTCGCCGCCGCACGCCGCGACCGTCGAAAGAACAGAGAGCAAAGCCGCCGCGAGTCGCACCCCGGTAGTGTCGGTCTTCATGGTGCCTGCACCCTCCCACGCGAGCGCTCACCGATGGCTCACCGATTCGAGCCGACCGCGAAGTCCGCGGTCTCCGGTCGCGATCGCCGCCCAGACCTCCGGGCTCGCTCCGGCCAGGGCGCGCGCCATGGCCCGCTCGAGCGCGGGCGCCAGCGGGATCGGGGGCGGACCGACGTACAGCGCCGCAATCCGGCGCTGGCGCTCCGGGCAGGGTGCCTCCCCCACCAGCCGCTCGAGCTGCCAGACGTCCACCCAGGTGCGCGCCGGGTCGAGGCCTACACCCTCGCGGTCGACGAGGACCGTGCTCGAGTCGCCGAGGAGCTTGCGCAGTCGGTGGATTGCAACCTCGAGACTGTGCTGCCCCGCGTCGCCTTCCGCGTCCGGCCAGAGCGCATCGATCAGCTTCTCTGGGGAGACCCGGCGATCCCGCGGCCGGCCGAGCTGCGCCAGGAGCTCGAGAAGCGCAAGCGGCACACGGGGTCGCTTGCGACCCCAGGCCGGCGTCGGGTCGATGCGGAGACCTCCGAGCACTCGGATCTCGAGCCGCCAGGGCCAACCCTCGACGCTCGGATCCGGGGGCACGAGGTCGTACTTGCGGATCACCGCGCGGACATGTTCTGCCTCGACGCCCTGGCGGAGCGCCGCCGCGCACAGCAACGCCAGATCGACAGGGCGGAGCAGCGCGACGAAGCCTGAAGTGCCCGCTTCCCGGAGCGTGCCGAACCCGCTCTGCAGAAGCTCCAGGCGCGGTGGGTCGTCCCACGCGGCCTCCATCAGGGACAGAAGGCCGGGCCAGGCGCGGGGTACGCCCTCGACGCTGCGCGCCCGCCGCATGAGATCGCGCGCTTCGTCGGCTCTGCCGGTGTGCCGGCGGCAGGTCGCGAGCAGTGCCCGCGAGAGCGTCTGCGCGGCCGGGAACCCCAGCGCGTCCGCGTGCTCGGAGGTTCGGAACGCGAGCGCGTCAGCGGCGGGCCAATCGCCGCGGTGGACGGCGATCAGCGTGGCACCGTAGAGCGCATTGCCCACGTCGATGGTTCGGCCGCGCGCTGCGAGCTGATTGATGGCCACTAGGTGCTGCTCCGCCCGCGCCAGATCCCCCAGCGTGAGGGCGATGGTCAGCCCGGTCGATACCAAGCTGTCGCGCCAGAAGTTGAGACCCGAGCGCTGGAGACGCGAGAGCCCACGTTCGACCGAGTTGGCCGCCGCGCGCGCCTCACCCGAGAGCAGGTCGAGGCGCGCAGATGCCAGATCAAAGGCGACGCTGGCGGCCAACCCCGGCTCCTCGTCCGCGAGGATCGCGGTCAAGCGACGGACCGCCTCGGCTTCGGCCACCGCTCCTTCGAACGTGAGGTGTGTGACCAGCGCGCAGCCGACGAGCACGCGAGCCGTCGGTGACGCTTCCGAAGCGAGCACCGCGTGCGCGCGCGCCGCCCAGCGAGGGAGATGTGCCCGCAGGGCCCCAGAATTCCAGATGGCGATCAGCACGAAAGCGGCGAGCTCGGCCTGGATCTCGGGCGGTAACGATGCGTACGCCTCGTCGAGCTCGTCCAGCTCATCGAGGACGGGCGCGAGCGCGGCGAAGCTCGCGCCTTCGTACAGGACGGCCTGAATGCGACCGATGATGCAACGCGCCACCCCACGAGCATCGTGCCGCTCGACGAAAGCCCGACTCGCTCGTTCGAAACCCCGCGCCGCGCTCGCAAAGTCGCTGGTGAGCGCCAAGCGCGCGCGCCAGAAGTCGAGCCAAGGGTCCTCGCCAGCGCGGACCGCGAGCCCGCTGAGCAGCTTCCCCAGCGTGACCCAGCGCCCGCCGCCCCAGAGCGCGTCGGCGCAATCGAGCACCACGCTCGCGCGCTCGGGCTCGCTCGCGCTCTCGATCAAGAGCGCGACGGCATCCTCCACACGGCCGACCTCCCGCAGGTGGAGCGCGGCCCGCTGGCGAAGCTCTCGCGCTCGCGCGGGAGGCACGCGCTCGCGAAGGAAGGCCTGCAGCAACGGGTGGAAGCGCATGCGGTGGGCGCCGATCTGCTCGATCAGCGCTCCGTGGCGGAAGAGCTCGGAGACCGCCGAGGCAGCACCGGCTCCGGCCTGTCGCGCCGCCTCGTCGAGAGTGAAGTCCGGCAAGAAAGCCACGCCTCCGAGCGCACTACGTGTTTCCGCGTCGAGCTCGTCGAGCACGTCCTCGGCCAGCAGCGCGAACAGCTCCGACTCCGGATACCCCGCCGTCTCCCGCCCGACGCGGTCCCGCGCCGACAGCGCCAGGATCACCGCGGCGAGCCAGCCCCGCGTCCGGCTCATGAGCTCGCTCGCGGACTGACCAGAGCGGCGCCACTCCGGGCGCAATTGCATGAGGCGGTCCAGCTCGTCGTGCGTCAGCAGAAGCTCGCGCGACGGCAGTGAAGGAGCTCCGCGCAGGGCGAGGGCGCGCGCAACGCCGGGCGGGGGAGCCGCGCGGCTCACCAGCACGACTGGGTGATCGCGCGACGCCTGGTCGAGCGCGATCGCGGCAGCGCGAGCGACGGCACCGTCCGGCGCGACCTGGTGGAAGTCCTCGAACACGAGCGCCGTGCGGCGACGCAGGCGCGAGAAGAGCTCCGCGAAGAAGCGAGGGGCCGGCGCACCCGGGGTGTAAGGTTCGAGCGCCGGAGCTACCGCCGCCCCCAAGCTCTCGAAGCAGCGAGCCGGATCCTCGTCCGTCGGGCTGACCCGATACCACAGCGCGGGTCGACGCTCCGCGCGCAGCCAGCTCGCGACCAGCGTCGTCTTCCCCGAGCCCGCGATGCCTTGGAGGTAGACGCCGCCCGAGAGCGCCGCTTCCGCGAGGGCGCGCTCGAGTCGCGTGCGGCGCAGCACGCGGGACAGGCGCGGAGGGGGAAGTCGCTGCGGGTCCATGCGTTCGCCCGGTCCGGCGGGCAGCGAGTCTACTCGGGAACGGCGACGCCACCACGTGCCGGGCTGTGGGTGGTGAAAACCCAGCCTCGCCGGCAGAATCGTGAGCACGCTGCGAGCCTCGTGTTTCGGTGGTGCAGTCCACCGACCCTCGGAAGCTCGACGACTCGACCCAGCGAGCGAGGCTCGACGGGACGCGACTCCGGGCAGTCGTTGGCGAGGCCCTGGCGCGTCCGATCCGAGTGGTAGTAGCTGAGAAATTCATGAAGCGTCCGTCGCACTTGGGCCTTGTTCCAGACGATCACGTGGTCGAGACAGTCGCGACGAGCCGTCCCGATCCAGCGCACGCAGTATGGATTTTGCCACGGCGAGCGGTAGGCCGTGACCACTTCCTCGACTCCGAGGTCGCCGATGCGCTTTCGCAGGAACGCGCCGCAAATACTGTCGCACCCCACCGCAGGCATCGGGAACCGAGTCTCATCTCTTGCCGGGAAAGCGCAGATCACGCCGCGCACCGGGTTTTCGCCACCCAGAGGGGGAGCGGAGGCGGCGGGGGTGGCGGCACCGGCGGCACCGGTGGCACCGGCGGCCAGTGCGGATCCAACGGCGGGGATTGCTGCTCCGCCGCACGGGCCGCACGTTGCTCGAGGCGGACCGCCAGGACCTCCAACGCACATTGGCGAGTTGCTTGCGCAGCCAAACCCCCGGCGTGGACGTCAGGAGGGTCGTCGCCCGCGGGATGCCGGACCATTTCTTCGTTTTCTTCCGGGAAGCGGCCGTCAGCTCGCGAGCCCGCGTCCTCCGTGCGGCAACAAAGTGGCGACTGACTCCCCGCCAGACCGACGTCCTCGCGTTGCTCGCGCGCGGGTATGCGAACAAGACGATTGCCGCATCGCTCGGATGCGTCGAAGGCACGGTTGAGCTTCACGTGACCGCGTTGCTCCAGAAGGCGGTTTGCGAGAACCGCGCTCAGCTCATCGCCGCCCTCTGGTCGAATTGCTGAACTCCCACTCGGTAGCTATTCGGCCGCGCGCAGGTGGCGCTCGATCGACGCCGCCGTCGCGTCGAAGTCCTCGCAAAGGAGCGCGTGCCCGGCGCCCGCGACCTCCTCGAGGGTAGCTCGCTTCGCGACCGCCGCGATGAGTGTCGAGCGCGCAGGCGGCGAAGCCACGTCGAGCGCGCCGACGCGAAGGAGAACAGGAACGTCCAGTTTCGCGACCGCGACGCGGAGGTCGGGGGCCGACGCGAAAGCTTCGAGTTCGCTTGCGAGGTGGGGCGGCGCGATCGCGGCACCCCAAGATATGACGTCCGCGACCCAGGCCCGGTTCATCCGACCCTCCGGCGAGAGCATACGCTGCTCGAGGATCGGACCCGGATCGACCCCGCCTGCGCGGAGCATCTGCGCGAAGCCCGCGAGCGTCGCCCCCTCCACGCGCGAGACCTCAGCGATTGCGGCGAGACCCACGATGGACAGCACGCGCAGCCTGGCGCGCGTGGCGATGGCGAACGCCCGGTAGGCACCGCCCGAAAAGCCTACAAAATGCGCCTCGGATAGGCCGCTTGCAGCGAGCGAGTCCTCGACGAGCCCGTGGCTCGCGGCCAGATTGTACGGCTCGAGCGCGGCGCTTTCGCCGTAGCCCGGCAGGTGCACCAGCAAGGTCCGGTAGCGCACCGACAGCCGCGCCGCGAGCGGGCGCAAGTGCGCGGGAGTAGTCGGGGATCCGTGCAAGAGCACGACGGGCGCACCCACACCGCGAGCTTCGACGTGAAGAAGAGTCATGGAGGCCAGCGTACGCCGGACCGGGTGCTAGGTGGTGAAGCGAAATCGCGTGGGTGCGCGCCGCGACTGCCGAGCCGGGGCTCCCCCAAGTCAACTGGCCGTCGCAGACATGCGCCACTCGGCAAGCTGGAAGAACGTGACCCATCAGCGACGCCGGGATGCGGGTCGCGAAGAATCGTGCGTGGGGATCAGCCCAGCGCTTTCTTGAAGGCCGCAGGCGTCATGGCCTCGAGCGGCAGCGCAAAGCTGTCGCGGTGGGTACCGAGGCGCTCGAGAGCCCAGGCGAGCTACGCCTGCGCGGGGACGCCCTGGGCGCGGCAGGTGGCAACGATGCCGAGGAGGACGCAGGCGCGGTGTGCGCCCTCGGTGCTGCCGGCGAAGAGCATGTTGAGGCGGAGCTTGGCGACATTCTGAAACTCCCGCTCGGTGGGAGAGTTGTCGATGGGGACCATGGGGTCGTCGACGAATCGGAAGAGCGCGTCGCGGCGGTTCTTGTAGTACCTAATTGCCTCCTGTGGGTGGTGAAAACCCAACTTCGCCGGCAGAATCGTGATCACGCTGCGAGCCTCGTGTTTCGGTGGTGCAATCCGCCGACCCTCGGAAGCTCGACGACGCGACCTACCGACGACCCTGGGAAGTGCCCGGAGGGGCAAGTCGCGACGAGCCGTCCCGATCCAGCGCTCGCAGTATGGATTTTGCCACGGCGAGCGGTTGGCCGTGAGCACTTCCTCGATTCCGAGATCGCCGATGCGCTTTCGCAGGAACGCGCCGTAAATGCTGTCGCACCCCTTCGGGTATCCCTCGCCAGCTCGCCAGGGACTTCCCAGGGTCGTCGCGCAGCGCGTCGGTCTCGGATGAGAAACCTGGGGGCCGTGTCGAATGGAAAGGCCTGGACCACCTGCTGCGCAGTCCACTGCGCCGACGGGCTCGAGGTGACGTCGAAGTACACGACGCGCCTGCGCTCGTGCGAAACGATGACGAGCACGTACAGAATGCGAAAGGTCGCGGTCACGACCACGAAGAAGTCAATGCCGACGGTGCAGTCCAGGTGGTTCTCGAGGAACGTCCGCCATGTTTGGGACGGCGGCCCTCGACGCTTTGGCTTGTACTTCCGCACCGTCGAGTCGCTGACGCGGACTCCGATCCGCACGCATTGGGGAACCGAGTCTCATCTCTTGTCGGGAAAGCGCAAGGATCACGCGACGCACTGGGTTTTCGCCACCCACACGATCACGCCGCCTCCAAGGCCCCTCGAGGCCCTGCTCGACCACGCACGACGTACGCCGCGAGCAGGAGCCCACTCAGGGCGCGGGCCCGAACGTGAGGGGGTAGATCACCGTCACGCTGCCGTGGTCCGGCCGGGGGAAGGTCAGTCCGTGGAAAGCCCCGAGCACGCACTTGACCATGGCCGCGTCCGGAAGCTTCGAGCCCGCGTTCGCGACGTTCGACACGGCGCCGGTCGAGTCGATCGTCATGCGCGCAGTCACGCTTCCCTTGAGCCTCGGATCGCGCGCGAGACCGTCCCCGTAGCAGAAACGAAAGCGTCCGAAGTTCTGGCGCACGATGCGGCTCACGACCTCCGCGGGGAGGGCGCCCTTCACGGAAATCTCGCCCGGCAACACCTTTCCCTGCTTGACGACGCGCGCCGGTGTCTGCTCGGCAGGCGGCCGCTCGCAGTCCGTGAACGTGAGCGGCAGAGCAGGGTCGGGCTTCGCGCGCCGAACAGCCGCGATCATCTCGAGCACGTCCCGCCAGGGGTGAACCGCGCTCGCTGCGCCGATGGAGAAGCTGGAGCACCCTGCCGCGCATTCTTCGCCCAGGAGCTTGCCCAGCGTGGCATTCGTGAGCGGTCGCCACGGCGAAAAGACGAGCTCGTGAATCGGCACGTACCGGTCCTCGGCGGAGCGCACGGACCACCCCTCGGTCGACCGACAAAGCTCGACGAAGCGCTTCGGCTGCTGCGGCGCTTCGGGTGGTGGCCGAACGTAGAAGTCGAACGTGAAGCTCTTGTCGCCGCTGTGCACCGTGTGCGGGCCTGGATGGTGGGCGAAAGCCAGCGTGGCGACCAAGTTGGCTCCCTCCATCCAGGTGAGATCCGGCGGCACGGTCGAGTCGCTCGAAGCGTCGAACGGCTCGCCGGGGTGGAGGTCGTCCCACAGCCCGCGGCGCTCGGCCGACGCCCGCGCCAGGCTCTTTACCAGCTTCTTTTCCCCCGCCCCGAGCTCGCTCCGAGCTCCGACGGGACGCCCATCGACGGAGAGCCGCTCGGCATCCACCACGATGCGGATCCCGGCTCGGCGCTCCGGCGGGACGGTCGGGCCGGCTTCCACGGCGGGCTGCATCGCGATCGGAGGCGGGCTGGACGGCGATCGCTCGATGGATTGCTTCGATTCGCACGCGACGGCCGAGCAAAGCCCCCCGCACAGGAGTCCCGTCAAGACGCGCACACTTGCCCCATATCACGGCGGCCGGGAAGAGAGAGCCTCGACCATCTGAGAGCTCCGTCTGCCGCTCGTTGCCTACCGCCGCCAGGTTCAGGATGCTCCGCCGAGCACTCACGTTCGTCAGGGATCGAGATAGGTTTTGGTCTCGAGCTTCGGTAGCGCTCCCCGGACGAGCAAGCGCTCCTCGCAGACCTCGAACGGCGCGATTCCGCTGCCGATGACGCAGGCCAAGTTCTCGGCCGGTCCAGCCGGACCGAGGCGCTCGACGGCGCCGCCGTCGAGCAGCACGACCACGCTCTCCGGACCCGTTGGCAGGACTGTGGCGCGGACCTCGCCCGTGGCAGTGAGACGGATGGCCGCTGCGGTGCGTCCGAGCTCCATTTCGAAGGACCACTTGCCGTCGGTAGATCGAGTCTTGTCGGAGTCCCGTACGAACACCTCGTAGTCGTTGTAGGCCGGGCCCGACGGGACCACTTCTCCGGTGTCGGTGCTCTCGACGACGTAATGCTGGCCCTCGAGCGCAAGCCACTTGCCGTCCGCAGAAATGAAGACCGGGTAGCCCTTCGAATCGATCTGCCGCTTGCGCCAGCCGTGCGCTGCGAGATCCGCGACCCAGTTGCCACCCGTGCCCCACCACGCGACCCGGCCCACATCGCTCAGGCGAAACTCGAGACCGTCGACGCTCGCCGCGAGCGGCGGGGAGGACTTTCCGGTGTCATCCACCACGGTCAGCGAGGCCGCCCGGTGGTCTGGCGGCCGACGTTTTCGTTCCACGAGCCCGACGCGGCGCCCACCCGGAGACAGCAGCACCGCATCGTAGCCGCGGCGCTCTCCGTGGATGCGCACCCCGCGGGCCAAATCCCACCAAGACCACCCTGCCTTACCGCTCCAAATGAAGCTCATTCCGCGGAATTGGAGTCTGCCCTCGGGTTTCGCGGGCTGAGCGGGCAGCTCCGAGCGCTCGGGCGGGTCGTCCTCTTCCTCGACGCTCTTCGAAGCCCCGGTCCGGATGTCCCAGGCTACGAGCGAACCTTGCGAACCCCTCGCCCGCACGTGAGTGCCGTCGGCGGAGAAACGCAGCACCGGCGCTGCTGCCGATCCGGCGGGGGCCACGTCCAGCAAGCGCACGAGCTTTCCGGTGGATACCGAATAGATCGCGACGAAGTAGCGCTCCTTCGCAGAGGACTGCTCCAGGCGCGCGACCAAGTCGCTGCCTGGGCTCAGGACCTCGTAGTCTTCCATGAGAAAGCTGCCCGTGAGCATCTGAGCGCGATCGACGTGCGCGCGACCTTTCGCGGGCTCCGGAAGCTCCGCGATGGTGAGCCCCCTGGTGTGGTAGTTCCGATAGCACCGCTGCCGGAACCCGGGGCGGGGCTTGCTCGGCAAGATCCGGAAGCCCTGCAAAGTGGATCCCAGGCAAAGTCGCCTGCCACCGTCCTCTACTGCAATGCCACCGTCCCCGCCGTTGTGCGGAGCAGGCCCGAGGATGGCGATATTCGCCGACGCGAGATCGAGGCTGCCCAGCTCTCTTCCCCACCAGAGGAAGCGCTTGTTCTCCTCGTCGAGGGTGTGGGTGAACATGCCATCTCCCTGCGCACGCGCGGCAAACCGCTTGATGCGCTCGCGCTTGCCGAGATCCCAGAGCTCCAGCGCGAAACTGAGGCCCTCGGCGTCGCGCACGAGAGCCACGACGCGCTCGAGCGAGTCGAGGAAAATCAGCTCCGTCGCCCGAATTCGAACCCGCTCGGCGAGCGATCGGCCGTCGAGGACGATCGTGTCGCCACCGTCCGTGTCGAGCAGCCACTTGTCGTCCGCTCCTCCGAACGCGAGACTGCCCTTGCCTGCACGCTCGGCGATCACCTTGCCGGTTCGCAGATCGTACAGCGCTTGCCTCGAGTCCGACCATGCTGCGAGGCGCTGGTCGTCGGACGCGACCACGAAGTTCGTGTAGCCGTCGAGAGTGATCACTTCCACGCCGTCCCGGTCCACCAAGCGAAGCCGGTCACCCGCCGGAGCTGCCTGTAGTCCCCGACTCCAGCCGTGAACTCCGCCCGGGAGCATCTGCATGGGGAGCCAGCGCTGCCCATGGCGGCGCATGAGAATTGAGGCGCCGGTGAACTCGTTCGGCGCGCTGAAGCTCACCACCGGAGGCGACCCGAATGGGTTTCGGAGCTGAGTCGCTCTCGCTCGCGCCCCGTTCGGCGCCTCGAGCGCGGTGAGCGCGCGGTCGAAGTGAGCGCGAGCGAGCCGCTCGTTGCCCAGCATCCGAGCCGCGAAGCCCGCGCCGATCAGCGCCTGGGCATGCCACTGTTGCTTCTTCCAGGCGCTCTCGTACGCGGCGAGGGCCGCCTGCGCGTCACCCTTCACCATGGCCGCGTCCGGCTCACGCAGCGGTGCGAGCGGCTCGGCCTGCTGGGCCTTCGATACCGGACCCGGTCCGAGCTCGACGAGAACCTCGCGCTGGAGAGCGCGCGCGACGCTCTGCTCGGACCCGTTGCAACTCGGGATCACGCGCTCGAGCGTGCGAGCCGCGCGATCGAGACGGCCCTCGGATCTCAGCGATTTCGTCAGCTCGATGGCGGCGCCGCAGGGGCTCGCAGCAACGCGCGCTGGCGCGGGCTCGCTGGCACGCGGCGCTGATGATGGGGCGCACGACAAGCCCAATGCCGAGAGAAGACCGATGAAGTGACCGTGCTCCACGAGGCTAGTAAACCGCTCACACCCGAGCGTCATTACCGACCACGCTCGGCTCGCCTGACCCAGGAGTCAATTGTCCGCAAGGCTCGGCTCCGTTGCGGCTCTCGCTCACGCCCTTGCGATCGTGCCCTCGGTCTCGGCCGTGACGCATGATGTCGCGCATTGTCGGAGCCGGTAGCTGGGGCAGTTGGGGGGTGTCGGCGAGCATCGGCAGTATCTCCGGCGATGGTGGGATTCGCGGTGCGAGCTTGGGGTTGCGACGAGGCGTGGGCGCGGCGCGTAGGAAATTCCATCTGCCAAAACCCACCGAGCTCAGGGTACGGTACGCGCGTGTCGGTTGGAGCGCGGCGGCCAACGAGACCGCCGCCGGGTTGACGGGCATCAACTGAGCGATGTCTGGCGCACTGCGCCCATGCGTCACGAGCGTCGCTGCTCACGCAGCCGCGCGACGCAGATTGCCCATCGTTTGCGCTGCACCGGCGCGTCGTCCTTCTCGCCAAGCAGCTCGAGCTGATCGCCGCGGGCGGATCCACGCCCTGAGCGGCGCGGATGCTGATGCCGCGCACCTCGGCGATGGGTTCGTCGATCAGGCGGGGGCGACGACGACGTCAACTGGCTCGAAGCCAACGACTGGTGAGGGTCGCGCGGCCGGCTCAGCGCGGGATGAGCTTGGTCACGGGAGGCTCGAGCAGTCGTTGACTCGCCGCAGTTGCTGTTCCTCGACGCGGTATTGACGACCGTCATATCGAAGCTCGGTCCACATGAGTTTTTCACAGCATGCCGGCTGGCACCCCGCGAACCCCCCGAGGCTGCGCAGGCCGTTGCTGTAACCCTCGAGGGCGCTGAGGCTCGCGTTCACGTCGATACTGCCGACAAAGTGTCCGTAGCCTCCTCGCATCACATAGATCAAGTAGGTTTCCGTCATGTTTGCCCCACCGCCAGATCGCATCTGATCCGGGGTGCCATCACCGTCGAGGTCGGCCTTCCCAATGATGTTGACGAAGTCGAGGAAGTCGTCGGTCTTCGCGCCGCGGATCGATTGGGCCACTCGCGCCGCGGCGTGACGTTGCGGGTTCACACACTTGCCCCGCGGTTGGTAACGCTGCCCTTTCGGCCGTGTCGGCGTCTCGTCGAGCGGCTCTTCGGACTCGATGATCCCAGCTGAATCTGAGGCGCCGTTAGCGAGCGCGGCGTCACCACCGGCCGGGGAACCGGAAGCGTCCGAGCGCCCCGCGTCGGCGCTGAGCGAGGGTTCCGCTCCGGTCTCGGGGCCCCTTGCGTCGACGGGCACGTTTGGCAGCGGTCGCTGAGTGACCGCTGCCAGGGACGAGGCGTTCGAGTTCCCGCCCCGCGTCGCACCGCTACAATCGAAGCTCGACGCCAACAGCGTCAGTGTCCCCAACCTCGCCAGCCCGTGGGCAATTGCCGGAGCGAGCCCGGCGGTGCCGCGCCGGGAGCGTGGTAACCATGCAAGATTCCGCTTCGACCGAGACATCGCGGCTCCAGCGGCAACGATATCATGGGCCGAGGTGCGCGTACGCGTGGATCCGAGAGATGCGCGTAGGAAATTCCATCTGCCAAAACCCACTGAGCTCAGGGTACGCGCGTGTCGGTTGGAGATCGAGAGGCAGGTCCGGGTGGCTGGCTGAGCAATGATTGCCCCTGCGGACCGTCACTGCGAGGCAGAAGACGCCACCGGGCATGGAGCACCTGTGGGTGGCGAAAACCCAGCGCCTCGCGTGATCCTTGCGCTTTCCCGGCAAGAGATGAGACTCGGTTCCCCGTGCCTGCGGTCCTCCTTGCGCTGCTCCACTTCGTCCTGTCGTTCCTGCGGTCCCGCCAGGCCGCCGCGGCCGCATCTTTCTGCTGATGGACGCCGACAGCGACGGCTGCCACATCTCGACGCTGCTGCTCACGTTCTTCTATCGCGTGCTGCCGGCGCTCATCCGCAACGGCCACGTCTTCATCGCGATGCCGCCGCTTTACCGCATCGACGCGGGCAAAGAGACCTACTTCGCGCTCGACGACGCGGAGAGGGACAAGATACTCGCGGCGCTCCCGAAGAACGTCAAACCCGACGTCAGCCGCTTCAAGGGCCTCGGCGAGATGGACGCCGCCGACCTCAAGGTCACAACGCTCGACCCGAAGCGCCGCCGCGCGTTGCGCGTGACGATCGAGGGTGAGCTCGAGACGGATCGCATCCTCAATGAGCCGATGGGCAAAGACCCCGCGCCGCGCTTCCGCTTCATCATGGATGGAGCGCAGGCCGTCGAGGCGCACGACCTCGACCTCTGAAGAGCGCTACTTCCACCGCGCGAGCACGGCCTCAGATCGCGCCTGCCACCGACCGCCGCGCGGTATGAAGTGGTCGCGCAGGATCGACTCCATACGCGCGCGGTCCTCGATGCCGACGCCCACGAGCCCTTCGATCGCTTCGATCGTGCCGCGGTCCTTCGGATCGAGCGTCTGAAACTTCGCGAGCAGCGCGGGAGCGAGGTCTGCGACCGAGAGCCCCTTCATCGCGCGCAGCAGACCGCCAAGCTCGCTACCGCTGAAGCCCGCAAGCACAGGCTCCACGAGCGGCGCTAGCGGTTCACCGAGATGGCCGAGCAGCGCGATCCCAATGCCCATCGGATCGGGCTCCCATGTCGCGACCTTCTCTCGCAGCACCGGAAGGAGCGCCTTCGCGGCTGGTGTGGCCGCGATCGCGGTCACCGCCGTGAGGGCGTGATCGATCTCGTCGTCGTCGTCGCCCTCGAACGCCGAGCGATAGATCGCGATCGCCGGCGCCGACGCGTCGGCGAGCTTGCCCAGCAGCTCGATCACGTAGGGTCGGGCGCCCTCGTACGCGTAGACCGACTCCGCGACCGTACGAAACGCCTCCGGGCCGGCTGCGGCCACGATGTCGAGGACGCCCATCGAGAACTGATCGCCGGCGAGCAGCGCATCGACCAGCTCAGGCAGGTGTGGCGCGAGCTCGTTCGCCGGTCGCTGCTTCAGGTTCTCCAGCAGAGGTCCGATCGATGGGCCGGTCCACTGCGCCTTCCGCCCCGCATCGACGAGGAGTTCGGCAGTCATCGACTCCTGACGAAGGAGATCGAGGCCCTGCTTCAGAGCGTCGATCTCACGCCCGATACACGCGATCGCGTCGACCGGTTCTGGCTCGAGATCCTGGCCTTCCTGCCACGTCGCGACGCCCGTATCGGTGAGGACGAAGCTCCAGGGCGCTCCGACACGTCGAAGGAACACGCGATGCGCCTTCTCCGGCGGGAAGACCCGGAAGGCGAATGCGGAGCGCCACGCCGGCAAGACCTCGAACTCCTTCGGTCGTGGCCAGACCGACTCGTTCACTTCGATCGCGAGCGAGCCCCACTTCGCGTACAGCTTCGCGAGTTCGGGTGGCACGGCGTCCACACTGCGCGCGTTCGATGGGTCGATGACGACGCGGAAGTCGGCCTCCGGGAGATCTGCGATGGCCTTCTCGAGCTCTGCGAATGTCTTCACGCGCGGAGCCTACGACACGGTTCCCGGACGGTACAACCCCTGCTCGCACCTTCGCGTATCAGTGTCAGCACCTCACGAAGACCGCGAGCGCGATGATGCCCCCGGCGATCACTGCCGTGATCAGAGTGGCGACCACCACGGCGACGAACGTGCCGGTCGCCTTCTGTTCGACCCGTACGCGCTTGTCGTGTTGGTGCCGGGCGAGCCACTGCGCCGCGGCGTCGGGTCCTCCCGAACGAAGGTGTGCCTGGCGGAAACCCGGTGCGGCGCGCGCTCCTTGCGCTTTCCCGGCGCGTCGGTGTGCGCGGGCGCGCGAGTCGACCTCGGCGATGTCGGAGTCCGCGCACGCGCTCACACATTCTCTCGACGACGCGTCCCCTCCGCCCGCGTGCGCGCGAGCATCGAAACGGCGCTAGTGATCTTGGCAAGGCGCCTCCGATCGCGCGCACCGGGCTTGGAGGGGACCGCGGAGCGAAGCGACGCGAGGGGAGGCAGCACCACTCCTGTCCGGCGCTGCGGCCGGGCTTTGCCCACTCACGGCGCAGGAGGCGTGACAGGCGCCGGCGGTGCACGCTTGTCGCGCCCACGCTTCGAGCTCACGCCCACGATGCGTGCGAGCCCAGCGCCTGGCGCCTCGCCGCCCATCGGGTCGCTCCGCCCACCGCCCGAGCGGCGACGGAGCCCAGCGGTGTTCGTCGTGGGGTGCGATTGGGGGCTCAGGATTTCCGGTCCCTAAGAGCAGCGGAGAGCTTTTCGAGTGCGTCGACGTCGGCGAGGTCCTGCGGACGCCCTGCCGCTCGCTTGTTCGCCAGCAGTGCAGCAAGACCAATTACGGGACAGCGCACTCCTTCGCCAAAGTCGGCTTCGATGTGATCCGGCCACGCGTCGAGAAACGAGGGTCCAGACAACTTCGTGAGGATGTCGATTCGGAGTGGTTCACGCCCGATTTGCAGACCGACTCCGGGCGTTTCGAGGTCCGCCACGGTCAGCCCCATGAGCGGGGCGCCAAACTCTTCGAGAGCGCGAATGACCCTCGGCGCATTCTCCGCGCTCGCCTCCACCCATACGTCGAGATCCTTCGTGGCGCGAGGCCGCCCGTGCACGCCCACGGAATAGGCGCCCACGACCATGAAACGTGCATTAGCGGCGAGTAACGCGCGCAGTATGTCGAGAAAGTCGGGGTTCATACTGCTCGCCCGGGCGCGCCAGCCGATGCAGCTCCAGGCTCAGCTCCCAAGTGACTCGCGCTCTTTCGTCAATCGGGATTTCGTTCCAGAACAACACGTCGAAACGCTCGGCGTCCTCCCAGGAACGAAAGATCCTCCCCCGCCAATGCTTGCGTGCGTCCCGTCGGGATCGAGCCTCCGTGTCCACCGCTCGAAGCCTACCACGACGAGGCCGATCCCGGCAGTTGTAAGGCCAAGTCGTTGGTGGCCTCAGCTCCCGGGTATTTCACGAGCCGATAGGGCGGCGTCGACGAGAGTGTCAAGGTTGCCGCGCCGCCGGTGGGCGCTCCCGCGCAGACCTCGAAGCGTTGGGCTTCAGCGGCGCTCTTCGCCATGCCGGCAGCCAGAGCCTGAGCTCGTAGCCGGTCCGGCTCACCGGGATCTCTGCGTTCACCGGCGACACCCTGTGGGTGGCGAAAACCCAGTGCGTCGCGTGATCCTTGCGCTTTCCCGGCAAGAGATGAGACTCGGTTCCCCACAACCCCGACTCGACTTGGGTCTCGCAGCAACTCCGGAACGCAACGGATCTCGGTGTGGGACCTCGGTTCTTGATCCGAGACCGGGACGACAAGTACGGCGGAGAGTTCGACCGCATCGCCCGCGGTGTCGGGACGAAGGTCTTGAAGACGCCGGTGCGAGCTCCGAAGGCCAACGCGTTCTGCGAGCGGTTCCTGGGCAGCGTGCGCCGCGACTGCCTCGATCACATCATCCCACTTCTGGGACTTACCCCTCCGGGTACTTCCAAGGATCGTCCCAGGGTCGTCGTACTCGGCGAGCGACACCTGCTCGAACTGTTGATCGAGTAGCGCCAGGATTTCGATCGCGGGCGAACTCACCGGGGGATTGGTCAGCTCATCCCGATCGGGCGGTCATCGGCGGCGACGGGACGCGGAGCCGTGGTCGGGAGCCCCGTTCTGAACGGACTGCATGTTGCGGATGTGCGAAGTAGCCGCGACAGCTCACACGGTCCCGGATCAACGCGCCCCCTCCGTCCGCGCAAGCGTCGGCGGCGGTCGTGTCGGCGACTCAGCCGCGGAGCAACTCCACCTGCTCGTAGCTCTCGACCGCTGGCGGCGCTTGCCGGACAAGGAGGGGGCAGGCGGCGCACAGCGGCGCGCAGCGCCGCGAGCAACGACCGGGGGAGGCAGGACAATACGTATGGCGCGATCGAGGCGGCGCGGTTGATGGGGGCGAAGGGCTGAGGGCCTCGCCCACCCGACGCACCGCTTCGGCGATGTCCCGCGCCACGAGCGCGGCGGGCAGCCGCAGCACGCGCCAGCGTGGCGAGCGATGGTCGTGATGACCCCTCCCGCCATCGCGAGCGCCGTGAGCGAAGCGCTATGCAGTGGGCTCGCCACTCCATCCCTTCTGTTACGAATCGCAGGGCAACCCCACGAGCGCCCCTGTTTGGCTTTCCCGTCCACCACGCAACTCCGGAAGATCTGTGACGTGAAAGGCGTAAGAGAGCTGGAACGGACTACCTCCATGCGCTCAACCCCTCTCACCTCGCCCGAACTGCCAGCGTGCACGCGGAAATCCGTACTTCAGTGAGCCTCGTCGACTTGCGTCCCAAAGTTTTTCTGCTCGCACTGGCCGTCGTGCTCGTTGCCAGCTGCTCGGGTGCTGGCACCGGCACCGGCACCGGCGCCGGCGCCGGCGATGCCAGCGTCCTCGACGCGAACAGCAGCGGTGGTAGCGGGCCCACGGACGGTCCGGACACGGGTCAGGACGCAAGTGACGATGGCAATTCGAACGACGTCTGTGATCTCGCTCCGGGGACGTACGCGGGTCATTTTACCGAGAGCAACTCGCTCTCGCCGCCCGAAAAGTGCCCAGCCGTTCCCGATCACACCGTGACGGTCGCCGCCAGCCAGGGGACGGCGTTCCTGGACTCGGGTGCGAGTTGCACCACGAGCGCCACGCCAGAAGCCTGCGGCTCCGAGAAGACGTGCGCCTCACCGCCCGACGCTCAGGGCAACACGCTCACGAAGCTCTTCTTCTTCACGGTGGCCAATGGCGTCCTGTCTGGGACGGTGAATTATATCGTCAAGAACGAGAACGGCACGGTTCTCACGAACTGCCGTTATGTCTTCGGCTACATCAAATCGTAGCGCACCCACCGCTCTGTGCGCTACGCCGGACAGCCGCGTCTGCACGGTGAAGTGGGATGGCGGCTCGAGTCCTGCCTTCCGCTGACCACAAATCCCCAATGCCGATCAGCGGCTGGCCCACGCGAAAGGCGCGACCGCTGCCGGCAGGCCCGACGCGATTGAGCCGTTCCCGTGCAAACTAGGGCCCGCCCGACGGATTCAGTTCGACCCGCGTCGTGACACGCGTCCGCAAGCGAACGCCCGCATCCTGTGGCAACTTGAAGCGATTGATTGCAGGCAGCGACGGAGCCACATCGCCCTTTCCGTGGACCTCCATCACCACGTACGCATCCAGCTGGTAGACGCGTAAAATGACGCGCCCGTCGGGAGAGGAGCAGCTCAAGTTGAGCGCGTTCGGAGGTCGGGGTCGGTCCAAGCCGGGTGCTCGTCCAGGGCCGATTTTAGGGCCGCTGATTGCGATACCCGCGCAGTGCGGTTTCCAAGTTGAGGCGAGCCCAGTGCGCCATGTCGTAGCGCGTGCTCTTACCGTCGACGATCCACTTCAGTTCCCCGCAGCCGAAGCACACCAGCGCGTCGTAGCGTTTCGCGCCGTGCTGCCAGCGGACAGCGAAGTCGGGATGGAACCCGCCACATTTCTTCTCACCGGAAAAGGGCCGCAACGCCGTCGCGTCGACGAGTAGTTCTGTGAGCCAAACGGCGTCGGCGGCCTTGGGCTCGATCCGCTCCGTGTAGAAAGGATGACCGTGCAGCTCGAGGACGCGCTTCTGCTTCTCCGCCGCCAAGAGTTCGGCCTCACCGCCCGGGTGCGGCAAGCCTTCCAGTAGCGTCGGGCTGCCCGCGGCGCGCACCGACGCCGCGTTGTTGCGGGCCGGCGGGGGCTGCGCCAGGCCGGCCGCCAGGTCCGCCCGCAAGCGATTGCGAAACAGCCAGTGCTCGCTGATGCGGCCCGCGTCGAAGGCCATGACCTCCAGGGAAGCAGTGGCCGGCCCCGCAGCGCCGCGACGCCGCAACTCCGCCACCACATAGTTGCCAGCGGCCCAGCGACGGTCAACGTCGACGACGCGCTCGCGGCCGAGCAGCGCGGCGATCTCGTGCGCTCCGCGCAGCCGCGTTCCCGGGCCCAGGTCGTGAAGCGTCGCGGTTTCGGCGTACAGCCCAGCCAGCGCCGACGTCTTGCCTTCGCGAGTTGCCGCCAGGGCGCGACCGAAGACCGCCAACCGCGCGGCTTCTGCGGCGTCCCGCTTCGCCACCACGATGCGCAGTTTGGCGCCCAGGGCGGCCGAAACGCCAGCATCCGCCGACGGCCGGCCGGTCACCTGCCCCCGCGCCACGCGCTGATCGAACCAGAGACGCGCCGCGCTAATGCGGCTCTTGTCGTCGAGCGCCAACGTGCCCGCCGCCGGAACGGCGATCGAGCCTCCCCTTGCCTCGAACATGCCGAGCACCGCAACGCGGTCCCCGTCATGCAGCAGCAGCGTGGGGCGGTAGGCGGCGGATTCGAAGTCCATCGCCAACGAGAACGAAAGCGTTGCTGCCGCAGCGTGCAAAGTGCCCCGCGGCGCGATGCGAGGCACGTGGTCGACGACGTCGAGCGGCAGGTCGCGGACCAGGCAGGTGTCAGCCCAGATCGTTTCCGACTGGGCCACGTTTCCCACACACTTGGCGACCCGTTCGGCGCGCTTCGTTGCTTTTGCCATCTCAGCCGCGTCGAGGGCGGTACTCGTAACCTTCGACGATGCCGACGTGCTGGCGACCGGCGCCGGCGCGCGCGACGACCGGTCGCACGCCGTCAACGCGAGCAGCAACGCTATAGCTAGGCCTTTTCGCATTCTCGGTGGGGTCCCTACCGCCCGTCCGGCGGTTGTCGTTGCGACACGGTGGCCAGCCTAGTTCTTGGCTTCGGCGGTGGCGGACGCTCCACCACCGATGGTTGCGGCAAAGATCCGTGCTCGGCGCTCGGAAAAGGTGTCGATGACCAGCGCCTCGGCACACAAACAAATCAACGTGAGACTCAGCCCCTGCGCCCAGTCGCGCTTGATGAAGAGCAGGCCGAGCACCGTCAACCCCGCCCCCTGGCGAAGCCGCCGCCGACCCACTGCCACGCGTAAATGCCACCGCCGAGCAGCACCAGCCCCTGTGGGTGGCGACCCAGTGCGTCGTGGGGTCCTTGCGCTTTCCCGGCAAGAGATGAGACTCGGTTCCCCATGCGTGCGGTCCTCCTTGCGCTGCTTCACTCCGCCCTGTCCTTCCTGCGTTCTCACCAGTCCGTCGCGCTCGAGAGCGTCGCACTGCGCCACCAGCTGGCCGTGCTCCACCGACAGGCGAAGCGGCCTCGGATCACCCGCTCGGACCGTTTGCTCTGGGTTGCGCTTCGCCGACTGTGGCCGCAATGGCAGCGGGCCCCCGTCATCCCCCGTCGGCTCACGACCAGTCACATCTTTTGATCAGTTTCGTCCTCCGGTGCGTCCGGAGAGCATGGCAAGAGCGAAGGCGAAGGTGCGAGTGTCTGTGGCGACGGAGTTCGAAGGGGCTGAGCTTGGGGATCGGCGGCTGAACGCCCGACTGGAGCGGATCGCGCGAGCAGCGGACGCGAATCCGCGCGATGCCTTTCCCGACATGATGGGCTCTGAGGCAGAACTCGAAGGCTTCTCCCGCTTCGTTCGGAACGAGAAGGTGAGCTTCGACGAGGTGCTCCGGCCGCACGTCAGCGCCACAGTGCGTCGGGTTGCGGAGCACGACGAGGTGATCGTGATCCACGACACGACGGAGTTTCGGTTCTTGGGCGATAAGCGCCAGGGGCTCGGCAGGGTGGGCATGGCAGGCCAAGGGTTCATGGGGCACTTCTCGCTCGCGGTCGTCCCTGACGACTATGCGCCCGAGTGTCGAGCGTCTGGCACGGTGTTTGCTCAATCCATCGGACCATGAACAACCGCAAGACGCTTGGCTACGTCACGAGCTTCGTCTTGTCCGCTGTCAGCGTCGCAGCTTGCGGCGACAGCGCGGGAAGTGATGTTTCCCCCAGCGGCGGCTCGGGGGGCTGTTCCAGCTGCGACGCGGGCGGAAGCCACGTGGGTGGTGCCGGCGTCGGTGGTGGTGGTGCCGGCGTCGGCGGTGGTGGTGCCGGCGTCGGCGGTGGCTACGCTGGTTCCGCTGGTGCGGTTTGGCAGTCGCCCTGCGGCTGGCCGGACGGAGTAGGGGCGCCATACCCACCCGTGACGCAGTCTCCTCTGCTCACGGAAAAGGCGTTAACAGTTCCTGGTGTGGGTCAAACCATTCAAGGTGATCTTCCAGGAACGTGCATTCGCGGCGTAAGTGCGCCTGGCCAACGTCACCAGTATTCTCGGCGCCAAGCCTGGAACTCGGATGAAACGATTCTATACATCGGCGAGAAAGCACTCAGAGTTTCCGATCTGTCAATCGTACGAGATATCAAGACAATGATGTCATCCGAGTGGGTTCCCTCTCACTCTGATCCCGACCTGATTTATGGCACCTCTGGATCTCAGTTCTTGAGGGGGAGGATCAGCACAGGCGCTACCGAGCTGATCGTGGACGTGGGCGAACCCATACTGCTAGGGCAATGGGAAGGTGGCATCAGTACGGACGACCGATTCGCTCTTGTGGACTCCGGGCAGCGGCTTCGCGTGCTCGACATACAAAACAAGAAAGTCATTTCGGGGCCATACACCGTGACCGGGGGGCTCAACGGGGCCGACATATCACAGGACGGCCAATTCTTGGTTTGGCTGTCGGGAGGCGTCACTCGCTATTCGGATCGGAATTTTGACAACGTTGTACACACCAAAATGTCCGGGCATACGGACCTGTGTGTGGACGTGAACGGCGACCAGGTGGCCGTCCTTTTCGACACAGGCAATACCGTGACATTTGTTCGATTGAAGGACGGGCTTCACCACACGAAACAGACCTTCAAGACGGGAAACGGTCACGTCAGTTGTACGAACTACAAGCGTCCTGGGTGGGCCTATCTATCCACAGCCCGTGGAGGCCAGAAAGCCATCTCGATACGCTTGGATTACGAATCGACGACGACGTATGAGGACTGGGGATTTGTCCGTGAATACGTGGCCGACTACAACAACTATGACTACGACGCACAACCTAAGCTCTCGGCGTCGCCAAGCGGGACTCAGGTTGTCTATACGTCGACTTGGAATCAGACCACGAAGTATAGGGATTTCGTGTTGTCTCATGGGCCGTAGCGAAGGCACGGAAAGCGGTTCTGCGAGATGGACGGGCACGCCCGCGAACGTGGATCGCAGGCAGCGAGTCGACGTGCCTACGGCGGGTCGCAGAATGCGTGGCTGGTTGCGGAGCCTGCCCCCGAGTTCGCCGTGACAAAAGCGTCGATCTCAGGACCGGTTCCCGTCAGCAGTGTGTAGTTTTGGTACGCCGCGTCCGTGGGGATCGCGAAGGGAGGTGTAGTTTCCCACGCTCTTCCCCCGCCCGAATCCCGGGCATTTTCGTGATGCCCTCGGGGTGGTTTCCCGGAGTGCGGTGGTCGAGTGGGCGTGGCGAGGTGGTGGCAGAAAGGGAGCGGCCCGACGGAGACGTGGATCTCCGCCGGGCCTTGTGGACCGTCGCCGGGCGCTGGGCTCAGGTGACTTCGGCCATGGCGGACTGGATGTGCTCGGTCGTGACGGTCCTGCTCTTGGTGAGCGCGGCGGCCATGAGCGCGTGGTGAGCGAGCAGGTTCACCTTCCGGGGCAGGCCGTTCGACGCCTGGAAGATCGCCTCCTGGGTTGCGGGCTCGAAGAGTTCGAGCTCGGTTCCGGCGAGTCGGAGCAGGTGCGTGAGGTACGGGCCGAGCTCGTCACGGGCAAGACCCGGGACGTGAGCGCGCACGACGACGCGCTGCGAGAGCGCCTCGTGCACCGCCATGCCGAGGCGGCGGCGCAGTTCCGGGTGTCCGACGAGGACCAGGCAGAGGCGGTTGTCGGAGTCCATCGCGTAGTTGGTGAGCAGGCGCAGGTCCTCGAGCACGTCGCTCCTGAGGTGATGAGCTTCGTCCACGATCAGGATCGGTTTCTGCCGGGCCTCGCTGCAGAGCCGCGTCACCTCGGTCCGGATCTGCCGGAACAGTGCGGCGCGGTTGCGCTCGGTGGGTAGGCCGATCTCCCAGGCGATGGTCTTGTAGAGATCCATCACGTTGCCGGTGGTGAGCGACACGTAGAGGACGCGGTGCAGACCCGTGTGGAGACCGGCGACGATCTTCCGACACGCGGTGGTCTTGCCGCTGCCGCTCTCACCGGTGACCACACCGATGCCGCGCAAGTCGAGGAGATGGGCGAGCCGGGCGTCGAGTTCTCGGAGCGCACCGGAGGCGAAGAGCTCGTCGGGCTCGATGTTTTTGGCGAAGGGGTGGCGGGTGAGGCCGAAGTGCTTGCGGTACATCAGAGGAGGTCCCCCTCGTCGTCGCCAGCGCCGCCCTGCTGGTTGTCCCCGACATCGAAGTCGAAGTCGCTCAAGCGCATGCCGGGGGGCGGCTCGTCCACGGGCTGAGATGGATGCAGGGCCTTCGTCGTGTGATCGCGTCGGACGAAACAGTTGGCGTAGACGTCGACACGGCGAGCGATCTGGATCTGCTTTCCGCGATGCCAGACCTGGACGGCACGTGTCTCTCGCGGACGCGCCGGATCGAAGCGAAGGACGACGGTCTCGCCGACGAGCATCGCGTCCACTTCGTAGGCCACGCTGTCGAGCGACACGGTGCGGTCGGCCTGCACACGGCGCTTCTGCTCGAAGAGAAACAGATCGGCGAGGTCGCTCGACGACTGGCGCACCTCGTCTGAGCGCATCGCCCAGCGATCCGCGGGCGTCTCACCGTCGAGTCCGCGGTGGGGACTCCGATGATACTCACCCTCGACCCACGCCCAGAGACGGCGGTTGAGTGCTTCGAGACTCCGCCTGTCCTCGGGCTGGAGCGTCGGCAGGAGCTGAAGACGCACGGTCCGAAACCACCGCTCCATCTTTCCTTTTCCCTGGGGCGTGTAGGGACGCGCGTGGATCAAGGTGATGCCGAGCTTCGCGCACACGAGCGCCAGGTGCTGTGCTTTGAAGGCGGCACCGTTGTCGACGTAAAGCCGCTTGGGGATCCCGCGGCGGCAGATCCCTTGCTCGAGCACGCTGAGAAGGGTCGCGGCGTTCTCGCTGAGCGCGAAGGCCGCATACGGCACCATCCGTGTCGCGTCGTCGATGACGGCGAGCAGGTACGTCTTCCGCTGCCGCCCGGACACGGCGACGGCGGGGCCGTGCATCACGTCGCTCATCCACAGTTCGCCCGCCTTCTCGAAGGCGAAGCGTCGGCGGTCCTTCGCCGTCGGCTCGCCCTGCTTCTTCTGCATGAGTCCGGCCCGAGACAAGATCCGGTGCACCGTCGATGGCGCAAGCGTGACCCCCTCCGGGATCTTCGCGAAGCGCGTCACGTGCGCGATGACGAGTCCGACGCTGAAGTCCGCGTGCTGCTCTTTCGTCTCGCAGAGCAGATCCGCGATCTCCCGGGGAATGGCGCGAGCCGAGCCCTCGTCCCGTCGGATCTTCGGGACAAGGGCGTCGAAGCCGCCGCGTCGGTAGTCCGCAAGCCATCCGCGGATCGTTTCGGCCTGGACCTTCCGCCGGAGCGTTCCGGGGATCTCCCAGTCCTTCTCCGCCTTCTCGCGCAGCTTCGCGTACATGCCGCGCGCACCGCGCTCGAGGTGGAGCAGATCTGCGATCACGCCATAACGGAACAGCGCGATCTGCTTTCTGCGCTCGGCGTCAGCGAGCGTGCGTTCGTTTTCGGGGGTCGGTGTCCTCATCGGAGTTCTCTTTCGGTGTCGGCCCGGGTCCGTCCCGGGCACACCAACCCGCTATCGGTCCCGCCGAGGAGGGTCCGGCCCCGTTTCGTGTGGGGTCGGCTCTCGCGATGCTTGCCGCGCTCGCCCTCGCGCCCGCAGTCCGACCGGCGCTGGCATGGCGGCCAGGTGAATGGCCGCGGCCGACCGCAGCGCCACGAGCGCATCCGACACCCCGAGTCGTTGCCGCACCGCGCCAAGCGTCGCCGGGCAGCCCGTGAGCGCCGGCACCAGCGTCACTGCCGCCACGAGCGCCGCGTGGACAGCAACACGCCGCCGCCGGAGCCACCGCAGCGCGCTTGGAAGCGTCACCGCGTCCGCTGCGATCGCGGGGCGCACCTTCTCGGCGACCGCCTCCAGACTCTTGGCGCCCTCGGCCACCTCGACGGCCCGCTCGACCTCCTCGAGCGTGCCCGACAGTCGGGAAGCCAGAAAATCAGGCAAAAGGCTGATAGTCACCCGAGCCCGCGGGCACCAGAACCGGGCGACGCGGACGCCGACGGGGCGGACCCGACCGTAGCTCCCGTGCCCCGCGAGACCGCAGCCGCCCTCCGGGTGCAGCGGGCACCGCTCCAAACTTGCGGCCCGCCACGCCTGCTCGGTAACGTACCGCTCGCTGGTGAGGGTCGTCTCGTAACGGACAACCAATCCTTCGCTGGCCGGGTCCGTGCGGGTGCTACCGCGACGGACCAACCTTCTCCGGCGATCAGCTTTCCGCGGATCAGCCTCTCAGGAAAAAAGAACGGCGAAGCTCTCCGGAGTCCGAACCCGGCTCACCCGAAACAACGAGCGCCCAGACCGACACCACGACCGCGGGGGATCACGACGGAGGGTGACGGCCTACAGGAGGCGCCGCGGGTGGTGAGCTGTAGCCGGAGTTGGTGGTGAACATGCAGTTCGCGACTTCCTTCGGCACGATGTCGCCATCGGAAAAGAGAACGCCGGTTTCGCCGAGGGCAGGATTGGGGTCGAGAACGCCCAATGCAAAGCGGGGACCTGAGACGCCTGGATTGCAGCCCAGGTTCAGATAGTTGAACTGGGAGTAGACGGTGGCTCCCTCCGCGACACGGACCCCTTCATCGTTCACGTAGTTCACTACATTGTTGAACACGTGAGCGAACATGTTGCGAAACTCACCGGGCGCGCGTCCGTTCACCATTTCTCGGAAGTCGTTGAATGCGAGCGTTACGCGACCCTTGTTCGGTTGAATCCCATTCGCGCCGATGAGGGAAGCCGTCTTCGTTTCGATAAACAAGTTGTGGCTGAAGGTGATGTTGTCCGGGTCGGCGTCGTTGAGGTGATAGATGCCAAGGCTCTCATCCGACATGCGGGACCAAGTGTTCTTGTGGATCCAGTATTTCTTCCCCGACCAAATCTCGAGACCATCCGTCGCACCATTCGAAAAGTACGGACTCTCGTAGGTGTAGGGCCAACCCAGGTCGCCCACGTGGCGGATGCCGGTCATGATCAAGTTGCCGCGCTGCGCGTTGAGTTGCCCGTTCTTCGCGGGTGCAGTGACCGGCGGAGAGTTGATGCTCAGGTTGTTGTTCGGATAACCGTACTGCCAAGTGATCTTTACGCCCCGTCCGTCGATCGTCTTGTTGGGGCCGAGCGCCACCGATTCCGGGACGGACCACGTTTGACCATCAAGCGCCGGGTCAAAGTAGATCCAGCGTGCCTTGTCATCCGTCAGTGCCGTGAGCAGCGAATCGCCAGTCAAGCTAGTGATCTTGGTGAAGATCCCACCCTCACCGCCGGTTGTCTGAGCGCCGTAGCCAAAGCGCTCCGCGAAGAGGGAGCTGACGCGATCCACACAGGTAGCCGCGTCCGGTCCATCTGGATCGCCAGCCCCGTCCAACTCGGGCGAGTCCGTCGCGGCATCAGGGCTCAAACCACCGTCCGCACGCCCGGCATTGGTTGGATCCGGATCTGAGGAACACGCGGTGAAGAGCAGCAGGAACAGCGAAACACGACGGATGTGGCTCTTGGCGACGCGCTTTTCCGAAAACAAAGCCACTGCCAGCAAACCACCGGAAACCTGTCGGCCGTGTCGTGCCATCCCGGATGCTCGCTCCCTAGTCATCATTGGACAGCGGGCCGGATGTGCATGAGGCATGCCAGGACGGATCGCCGCGGGCAAGGGACTGTCCCCCCCGGGTGACACCCGGGAGTTGACGCAGTGTCGTCCCCTGGTTCACGCCGTCAACGTCAGTCGACAGCTGCGACCCCGCCGGGAACCGAACAACATCATGCTGCGCTCCATAGACAACGCAGGAGGATCTCTTGCAGCCGCGTCGAAGGCACTGCGGCAAACCCTGTTCGCTACGATATCACCTGTCCACCCGCGTACGTCACGGCACCGGGACGGCGGGCGGCGCGAACGAGTTGGGGTGCTTCCTGTTGCCTTCGGTGCGGCGAAGCCATGGCGGCGATTGTGCTAACCTTGCGCCAACAGTGCGAAGCGTCGTGGGCTGCCTCATCCTGGTTGGTTGCAACCTCTCCTACCTGAGCGAGGGTAAACCCGAACTTGACGCGGGACCGTCGCTCGGCGGCGCTGTCTCTGGCGGGGCCAGCGGAGTCGGCGCGTCCGGCGGCGTGAGCGCGTCCGGCGGCGTGGGCGCGTCCGGCGGCGTGGGCGCGTCCGGCGGCATTGGGGGCGTAGATGGCGGAGGCACGGGCGGATTGGACGCGAGCGATGCTGGGGACGTTGACGTCGAAGCGGACTCCGACGGTGACGCGGGTGTATCGATTTCTCCCTGCAACGTGGGTTCGGACGACTTCGAAAACGGAGTCCTCGACCCTGCGTTGACGAAGGTCGGCACCGGGGCGCTGATCGAGAAGAACGGCGTGCTCTCGATGCAGTTGCCAGCCACCGCTGGGGAGTCGGGGTTTCAAACCAAACTGAAGGACCTAACCGACTGCTATGTCTCACTTCAGGTCGTTTCTCCCGTCTCGAACGCGTCGGTATCGACGAATCTAGTGGTCATCCCGCAAGATTCCACTGGAAGTGACAGCGTCGAGATCAACCTAATCAAAGACAACTTGCAGACGAATGTAGGCGGCAAGACGGTCGCGTCAGGACTCGATGAGAGCAAGTTTCGCTGGTGGCGGATCTCGAGTCACGCAGGGATCACCACCATCCTCGGATCGAGCGACGGGCTCACATGGAAAACCATCCGCAGCGAAGCCACGCCCGCGAAGTTCAACTACGCGCGAGTGAAAGTGTACGCCTACTCCTCGCTAGCTGTGTCGGGTAGCTCCGTAGTGGACAACTTCAACCTGTAAGCCTGCGCCTGCGGCCGCGGGATTGCACAGCGCCATCTGCGCAACGTGTTGGTTCGGACTTGTGGGTCGCGGTGCTGCTCACTCGCGGTCGATGCCGTGCCGCGAAATCAGCCGATGAAAGAACTGCCGCGAGACACCCGCGGACTCGGCAGCGTGGGTCACGTTGCCGGCGTGCTCGGCTAGCTTGCGCTCCAAATAGCTCTGCTCGAACTGCGCGACGACTTCGCTCCGCGCATCGCCCAGGGTCAGTGAAAAGAGCGCAGCCGTCGCATCACCTTGCCGTGGAAGCGAAGCAATGGCGGCTTCGGGTGCTTCCGGAAACAGGACGAGCCGCGCGATCGTGTTACGCAATTCGCGAACATTCCCGGGCCAGTCATGGGCCGACAGCAGCGCCAGGGTGTTTGGTGGAAGATCGCGCAGCGTCATCGGTGGCTTGCGCTCGCCTAGGAACCGCTCGACGAGCATGGGAATGTCGTCTTTGCGCTCGCGCAGGGGAGGCACCGCAGCCTCGACCACCGCGAGCCGATAGTACAGGTCCTGCCGGAACTCTCCGCTGACGGCGCGCCCGCGGATATCCCGGTGTGTTGCAGCGATAACGCGAACATCGATGGGGCGCACCGCGTTTTCCCCCAAGCGTCGTATCTCTCGGGACTCCAGCGCCCGAAGCATTTTGGGCTGCAAGTCCATGGGCAGTTCACCGATCTCGTCGATGAACACCGTGCCACCACCGGCCTGCTCGAATACGCCTTCGCGAACTTGAAGTGCTCCGGTGAATGCGCCGCGCGCGTGTCCAAAAAGCTCCGTTTCAACCAAAGTCGGCGCGAGTGCACTACAGTCGAGCACGACAAAAGGACCGGCACTGCGCTTGCTGCGTTCGTGGATGGCACGCGCGAGCAGTTCCTTGCCAGTACCCGACTCCCCGAGCAAGAGCACGGTTTCCTCGCTGGCTGCCGCTCGCACCAAGCGCGCGAACATTGCCCGCATGACAACCGACACGCCGGACGCTTCTCCGAACTGCGAGTCCATGGTCAGGGGCATGCTGACCCGGCCCGCACGCGCAGTCAGAGTGAGCCGACTTCTCCCGACCTGCAAAATCTGGCCGGGTTCGAGCAGAGCGCGCCCCACGCGCACTGCATTGACGAAGGTGCCGTTCTTGCTGTCGAGATCCGACACCTCGACCCCCCGGGAGCTCATCCTCAGTTCGCAGTGTTTGCGCGACACGGAATCGTCCACCAGTACGACGTCTGCGTCGGACCCAGACCCGATCACAAGGGCCTCCAATCCCAGGCGATGCCCCTGGGACACACCATCCGGCTGCGTGACCTCGAGCTCGAGTTCCGGCATCTCCACGCGGTCCCGGTAGATGGTCGTTTGCGTGGCAGCGTTTGCACTGTTGCTCATTCTGAGTCTGCTCCTTCTTCGCTACGCGCAGGGCGCTGTCAACCCGGGCGGCAATCGCGTGGGCTAGTCTGGCACCCCTGGCCGACGCGTCCGCTACCGGGCATGCTCACCGTCAAGAAGCTTCATGGGTCTTGTGAGTACGCCCGAGGTCGTCGGCACCGAGTTGGGTCGCTACCTCCTCTTTGACGAGTTGGCGTCGGGAGGCATGTCAGTCATCCATCTGGGCGTGCTGTCCGGCGCCGCCGGGTTTGCACGTGCAGTCGCCATCAAGCGCCTGCACCCTCACTTCGCCCGGGATCCTGAGTTCGTCGCGATGTTGGTGGACGAGGCTAGGCTGGCGTCGAGAATCCGTCACCCGAACGTCGTCGCTCCGGAAGATGTGGTTGCTTCCGACGACGAGTTGTTCTTGGTGATGGAGTACGTATTGGGGGCAACACTAGCGGAACTGCTCAAGGCGGCGAAGGCCGCGGGAACTCGCGTACCGAAGACGATTGCCGTACGCGCCGCGACGGACACGCTATTCGGTTTGCATGCGGCTCACGAGGCCACCGATGAAAACGGCGCGGCGCTGCACATCATTCACCGCGACGTTTCTCCCGACAACATCCTGGTGGGCGCAGACGGGGTGGCCCGCGTGGTCGACTTTGGCATCGCAAAAGCCACCGTGCGTTTGCAGAGCACCCGGGACGGTCAACTGAAGGGCAAGCTCCGCTACATGCCGCCTGAGCAGTTGCAGGATCGCGAAGTCACGGCTCAAGCCGACATCTACTCGGCGTCCGTCGTGCTGTGGGAGACCCTGACCGCTCGGCGTTTGCACGCAGCAAAGAGTGAAGCGGGCATTGTTTCCAAGATCCTGCATGAAGCGGTACCGGCGCCGAGTCAGCTGGTGTCGAGTATTCCTGCCCAACTCGATGCCGTGGTGCTTCAGGGCCTCGCCAAAGACCCGACCAACCGCTTTGCTTCAGCGCGCGACATGGCCATTGCGCTGGAGTGCGCCGTGACACCCGCTTCCGCGCGGGAAGTCGCGGACTGGATGCGGGCGCTCGTGGGCGATGAACTGGACCGACGCGCTGAGAAAGTGCGCGCGATTGAGCGCAGCAGCGCACGCTACGTCCGAGGTGGCGTTGCCCCCGGCGCGCCAGGCGCCACGCCGCCGCCGAGTGGAGCTTCGCCGCGGGTCGCCCCGAACGCTCCGCTTGCCGCTCGACACGTACCGACCTTGTCCGTTCACGCAACCGCCGACGCGCCACCACCCCGACCTCCGCCGTCGCCCCGGGGCCGACCGGCGGGAGCTGGCACCGCCACCCTCGAAGTCGGCGTGGTCAGACCGGCGGCGCCGAATGGGGTGGCTCTGGGAGCTCCCGCGCCAACACGTGCTCGAAGCCGCCGGGTGTTGGCGGGCGGCCTGGCTGCGCTGGCACTCCTGGTGCTCGCGCTTGCGATGCAGTTCGTGCGCGACGCACCTGAGACCCCTTCGACGGAAGCCGAGCCGCAGCCGGGCGCGAAGTCGACGGCGGCCGCAACCGTCGCCACACCGGCCGAAGCCGTCGCCGCATCGCCAACGGCCCCGAATAGCGCGGCGCCACCGCCCGACAGCGCGGCGTCTTCCGCCTCCGCCGCGCCAAGCTCAAAGCCGCGACTCGCGCCCACGCCGAAACGGCCCGGGCGACCCAAGACCGCTAACTGTGATCCCCCGTGGATCGAGGACAAAGGTGGATTCCGACAGGTCAAACGCGAATGCTTGTGAGCGCCGGGACCACCGCAATGCCCACGGATTCACCGACCCGATTTGGTTCCCGATCAGGCGATGAGCTCACTTGGCGCTGGCACGCCAGGCTCGGACGTAGCGAACGCGAACTTCGTCGCTGCCTGCTTTGACCAGTGCTCGGTTGTCCGGAGTCGCTACGTTGCGCCCGAACAAGCCAGGGTCGAGCGGGATCGCGGCACCCATGGATTTGAGCTCTTGGGGGCCCGCAGTGCTCGGGTCGACGGCGCCGGTATTCGCCTCGCGAGTGAGCAGCAAATACATTGGAACTTGTGGCACCAGCTGGGAATCGCGGACGAGCTCTTCGCCGTCCACCAGCCAAATCACTTCACCCTTCGTCCACAGCAAGCCGATCTTGTGCCACCCCGAGTTGATGCCCTTCACCCGGATGTTCGTAGCCCCATCGCCCTTCAGCTCGTTCTTGGTGACTGGCGGGCTGGTCGAGCCGCCAATCGACTTCATGAGCAACATCTCGTTTTCTGATAGAGAAAGCTCACCGTCCTCCACCAGCTCGTGCTCGTAAATGTCGATCTCCACTCCGTTGCTCGAATCTGAGTCGTAGGCTTGGTTTTCCGGCGTCGCCGGCATCAACCAAAGCGAGTGGCGATGCGACAAGGCTTTCATGCCTTCGAAGCTCACCTCGATTTCAAAGTAGCTTCCCGGCAAGAAGGTAATGTTCGGGGAGGGTGTGTCCGTCGTGCCCGGTGCCCCGGTGTACTGTTCTTTCGGCAGCAACTTGTCCGTGGGTAGAACAGGCACGCTCTTTCCCTGGGACCACTTCAACGCAAAGGTGTCGAACCACGAGGTGTGGAGCTCGAAATCGGCGAAGTTGACCGTGCCTTTCCCATCGTCCCGCGGATCGGGATCAGCATAGGAATGGTTTCGCGGGGCGTTGCCGGAGTCGCGACTTTGAAATCCTGACAGGCTCGCGTCCGCGACGTGGCCCGCTTGGACTAGATAGCCATCCCGGAAGAACGCGGTCTGTTCCTGATACTGGTCGTACCAAGCTGCGTGCCGGCGGCCGTCAGCGTGTTTGTGCTGGTTGGAGTTGTGGCTCGCGGACATGTTTTCGCGACGCCACAGCGCTCCGGCTCCGAGAGTCGCAGTTTGCGAGAAGTCCGCGTCGAAGATCAGTGCAAAGTCATACTTGCTCTTTAGATCGCTGCTTACCTGGGGCGGCGCAGGTGTCCCGCCGCCGCCGCTCGCTCCGCCAGTCGCAGCCCCGCCCGTACCGGCGCCACCGCTTCCTCCCATTCCACCAGAGGGAGAGCCGCCGCTACCAACACCACCGTCGCCGCTCTGGCCGGAAGCGCCCGCGCCGGACCCCTGACCGCCCGCAGCGCTTCCTGTGCTATCTGATTCCGCGCCGCAGCCCATGCAAGTTAGCGTCGCAAGCAGCGCGAGTGTCTCGAAGTTGGTGATGCGAAGGCTCATCTGGATTCCAGTCGTATGCGTTTGTTTGTGGCAAGCGAGCTAGGGCGTTGCTTTGCACTTCACCAGGGCGGGTTGGGGACACCGAAGTGCAGGCCGGAGAAGGCAATCTCGTTGGCGTGTGACGGCGCCCAGTCACTGGTCGCGCCGCCATGAAAGGTAGACAAGATGATGCGGTCGACATGCGGAGCGGCATCACCAGAAGCCAACTGGGAGAACCACTGCTTGTTCTTCCGCTCGATCATCAGCACGCCATTGACCCAGCCGCGCAGCGAACCGTCGCTCTTTCCGGGCGCGCTGTTCATCACTACCTCCCACGCGAATTCGACCCAGGTTCCGCGCTTCAGCTCGAAGTCCTTCGTCGTCGCCGGGTCGACGAAGTGGACGTCCTCACCGTACTGTCCTGGCCAATCCGCTGAGTAGACATAGAGAATTGGATACACGACGGACGACGTGTCCGGCTGGGCTTTGTTGCCCCGAAAAGACAACCGCGCCGAGAAGCCATCCTTGAGCGGCTTGCCACCCGAGGGCACGGAACCTCCACCGAGCCCCCAGCCCAGCTTGCCCGATTGCTCTTTCCAACCCGCAGCAAAGTCGTTGGGTAGCCGAACCGATTGCATCAGCGCGAAGCGTTTTTGTGGCTGCGCGGGCAAGTTCCAGGCTCCGTCGACGCGGTCCGAGCCGTTCTTTGGAAGCGCCGGGCTCGTCCCGGGTGGTGCGGTGGGTGTGACGCGATGGATTATGGCGAGTGTGCCGTCCAGCACCTGCGTTTTCACCTGGCCCATTCCGCCGCCGTAGTTGGGCGCAACGTTGCCAAACATCGTGGTCCAGCGTTGGGTGCTCCATGCTCCATAGGCTACACCGCTCGGAATGGTAGTGAACGTAAGGCCCTGCTTGGAGAGCCCGCCAACCACGTTGGACAAGTTGACCACCAACGTTTTCGTCGTGTAGCTGCCCGCCAAATGATCGAGAGCTCGCACTTCCCAGGCACCCGGAGACAGTCCGGAGACGGTCTGCACGTGCGGCGGGTTGACGCCGTGAATGCTGCTGTTCTCGGAAGGGAGTTTGTCGCTCCAAGTGCTCGTGCCTTGGGGACGGAATTGCACCAAGCAAGGTGCGGCCTTGTTCAGCTTCACGGTCACCTGAATGGCACTGCTCGACACTGCCGTTGCCGAGATTGTCGACGTCACGACGACGCCTGCGTCTCCGCCGGTTCCCGCGGCTCCACCTGACGCGCCTGCGCTCCCGCCGGCGCCCGCGGCTCCACCTGACGCGCCTGCGCTCCCGCCGGCGCCCGCGGCTCCACCTGGCGCGCCTGCGCTCCCGCCGGTTCCCGCAGCTCCACCTGACGCGCCTGCGCTCCCGCCGGCGCCCGCGGCTCCACCTGTCTCCCCACCGCCTGTGTTGGCGCTGCCACCCGTGCCTGACGACCCACCTGCCCCCGCCGCTCCAGCGTCTGCGGCGCCGGCGTGATTCTCTTCGCCAACGGACCCCAAGCTGCATGCGCTCAACAACACGCCGAGTGCGCCCCATCGCAGTGTGGTCGTTCTCATGCCGTTCGCCTTCGCAAGGTTCGTGCCTCAACGGACCCGTCGTTGGACCAGCGCGGACGAATGCGTGCGTCCCTGCGCGTATCACCCCCGGGGCGACAGCTGTCTCCCCACGGTTGACAGCTGTCACCGACGCGAAGTGTTGTGGCGGCTCACTGGGGCTGGCATGATTTGAAGGATGGTGACCGCAGCTGCGAGCGCACGAATCGTCCGGAGCGCTCTCAGCATTGTGATCATGGGAGCGCTCTGGCTCGCTGCCTCTCCGGCGCTAGCCAGCGACAAGGGGCTGTGCGCCGGCGCCTACGAAGAAGCCCAGCGCCAACGGGCAGCGGGAAAGCTAATGGTCGCACGGGCTCAGCTCCTCACCTGTCAGAGTAGCTGTCCAGATGCCCTGGTCCAGGACTGCGATCGCTGGCGGGCGGAGGTAGAAGCACTCATCCCACGACTGCGGGTCTCCGCACTCGATGCCGAGGGCAAACCCACTCGGGAGGTGCGTGTCACTGAAGCAGGTCGGCTGTTGGCAGCACATGTCGGCGACTTGATCGAGCTTGATCCGGGCGAGCATGAGTTGACCTTCGAGCTGAGCGGAAGCGATCCGTTGCGCCGCACTGTCCAGCTGGCGCCCGGGCGTGCGACTCACAAACTGCCTGTGGCGTTTGGTCAGCCCAAACGACGTCCTGCCGAACACCCTGTGAGAGCGCCGGCAGCCAAGGCCGAGACTCATGCTGGGATCCCCAGCGCAGCGTACATCCTGGGGGCCGTGGGATTGGCTGGTCTAGTCACCGGCGGCGCGCTCGGTGTCGTCGGACACGCCAAGCGTGCAGAGCTGGACGATTCCTGCAAGCCGACGTGTTCTGAGGACGACGTGGACGGCATTCGGACGCTGTGGTGGGCAGGTGGGATCTCTGCGGCCGTTGGGGCGGTCGCCCTGAGTGGAGCCATGGTTATCTGGCAGCAGGACGACTCGGGCACGATCGCGCTCTCGTCCGGCGCTCGGGCCGGCATGCCTCAGCTTCGAGTCACGGGTCACTTCTGAGGCGAAAAGCCAGGCAACCACGAATGGCCTCGTCCGACTCGTCACGCCTGCGGGGGCGGACCGCCAAGCAGCCCTTTCACGTGGTGCTGGTGGAGCCGGAGATCCCTCCCAACACAGAGTGACGACGCTCGATCAGGGGCCGTCCGCGGCCATCGCGGCGTCGACGCTCGAGGATGTTCAGCAGCGGCCGCTGCCCGGCGAGCTCTGGGACGAAGTGATGGGCGTCCTCGGCGACGATGCCCTGAATCGACAGGTCGACGCGCTGTAGCTCGTCGCCGCCGGACCGTCCTCCACCGCGCTGCTCGCGTTTGGCGAGCTCGATGAGCCCAGTGCGGCCGCTCGCCGACTGTGGCGAGGGCCAGCAGTGCTCATGTTGGGGCGGGGGCAAGGATCCGTGTCACCCGACGATGACTCGCGAACAGTGTCAGGCTGCGCGATGCGGCAGTCGCCAGTGCGGGCCGGCGGGGCTCACGCCGGTGGCGCCGCCCTGAGCCCTCATATTCGAGTCATGTTCGCAGCCGGTTTCGGCGCGATCATGTCGCGGATGCGGAGGCGCGTAGGACGGAATTTATCAACGCGGATGAGACAGCGAGCATGAGAAATCTCAGCCCGGACGCGGCGCCGGTGCACGGATCCTGAGAGCCGAGGAGCTTCACGGTGCGCGCGCACCCAGCGCTGTCCGCAGCGCAGCGCTGACGCTGCTGCTGCCCTGTCTCCGGTCCGCGCACGCGCAGCCAGTCTCGGATCAACTCGCCCCCTCCACCCGCGCAAGCGCCGGCGGCGGTCGTGTCGGCGACGCAGTCGCGGAGCAACTCCTGTTCTGGCGACCGCTCTCGACCGCTGGCGGCGCTTGCCGGATAAGGAGGGGGCAGGCGGCGCGACGCGCTTCGTGATGCCCGGAGGGGCACAGCCGCGCAAAGCGCCGCGAGCAACGACCGGGGGAGGCAGGACAATTACGAATGGCGCGATTGAGGCGGCGCGGTTGATGGGGGCGAAGGGCTGAGGGCCTCGCGCACCCGACGCACCACTTCGGCGATGTCCCGCGTTCAACGGCGCGCGGCGGGCGCTGCGGGTCTGGGACGGCTAGAATGCTGGAGCTGAGGCACGGGCCAGAAGACATCGCGCTGCTCCGCAAGGTTGCGATGGACCTCGCCAAGAACGAGCGCCCTAGCGGCTGGCAGCAGCGTCCGCGCTCAAGACCCAGGGTGTCACTTGGGCGGAGGGAGCGACTGCCACCAGGGCCGGCAGCAGTACTCGCCGCCGTCGAGGTGGCTGCAGCCGGGCGACTCCGGCGGCTTGTATCCCAGCTCGGGATCGAAGTGGCTGCTACAGTAGTAGCGGTCCGGCTGCTCGTCCGGACACGCGCCCTGCGCGAGGGAAGGGAACCGCTCGCACTCGCTCATCGCCTCGGCGGTCTCGATGGCGGCCTGGTCGCACCCTTTGACGCTCGGAAGCTCGCCAAAACCGCAGTCGATCTGCTTGCTGAGAATGCAGAGGTAGAGCGAGCGATACTCGGGCGGGTTGCTGAGGACGAACTCCTCGCAGCTATCGGCGTCGCAGTTGGGTTGTGCGACGATCTCGACTGCCGCGTGCATATCTCCAAGCGTGGCGCACCCCCCCGACTTGAAGTCCGCGCAGAAGCGGGCGCAGAGCTCGTGGAGGGAAGCGGGATCCGATTGCGTCTCGCCGGAGCATGCTGCAAGCGCCACCCCGAGGGCCAGCCCCGCAGCGCCGAGCGGGCGCGTGTGTCTAGCTGCCACCAGTGCCACCCATCGGCCCTTCGGAGATGTAGTTGAGAATGAACCTCGCTTCCGTGAACGCGCAGCCGGACCTGGTCTTTGTGAACCCAGCCTGTTTGGCGGTGTAGATCACCTTCCCGTCGGCATCGAGCGCAGCGAGCGTGACGACATCGAAGTACCCCTCGACCGGGATGTTGAGCCAAAGCGTGCCGCCGCCGCAATCCACCCTCGAGACCGCGCCCTCGACCACCTTGCACGCACCGCTGAGGGCGACGCACTGCTCGCCGAAGCAGATCCGGACGCGGTCGAAGTCGACCGCGGGCCCCGTCGTGCCGTCGAAAATAAAAACCTCCAAGCGGTTCGGGCAAGGCCCAACCGGCTGGCCGATGCCACACGCCACCAGAGCAAACGCCAGCAGGCTAGTTGGCAACCGGTGCGTTCTTCTTGGCCACATTCTGCCACCCACAGGCTACCACTCGCATCCGAGCCGTGATCGCCCGGAAATGAAGGCCGAACAAGACTTGAACGGCTCTCTGAGATGCCGACAATGGCGCCGGTGCTGGGTGGACCCGCTTGCGCCCGGCTTGCGGTCGCGTCAGTTTCATCCGGTGCGTCCAATCGCTCTCGGATTTCTCTGGCTCGCGCTCGGCTGCAACTCGACAACGAGCACCGGGCCTGCGCCGTCGGCGGAGCCCGTGCCGCGCGAGCCGGCACGCGAGGATCCCGCGGGAAGCCCGGCGCCTTCGGCCTCGAGCCCGGCGCCCTTGGCCCCGAGCCCCGCGCCATCAGCCCCGAGCCCGGCGGCAGGGACTGCGAGGGCGGGCGCCGGCGACGAATGCGTGAAGGCGTGCGTCGAGCGCCGCAAAATGCAAGCAGTGTCACTCGAGCAGATCGAGGCTTCGTGCCGCGCCGCGTGCCAGAAGAACTGAACGAAGCCGAGCTGCGCGGCGAGAACGCGGCGCTTCGACAGGCCATCGACCTGCTCCATCGCGTCAGCAACTTGGCGAGGCAATCCCTCGAGCTCGAGCCGACTTGCTACGCACTCTTGACCGGCGTCACGGCCGGCGTCGGACTGGGCTTCAACCGAGCCATGCTGTTCTTCGTCGATGATCGTGACCGCTCGAACCTGCGTGGTGTCGCAGCGGTGGGGCCGGCCGATCACTCCGAAGCCGACCGGATCTGGAAGTCCATCGAGAGCGACGCTCCGGATTTGTTGACGCTGTACGAAGCCGGCCTTCGGCAGCGTGCCGAGCAGGGGGCCCTCGATCTGCGGGTCAGAGCGCTGTCGGTGCCCGTCTCGGGGGACACTCCCATCGCACGGGCGCTGCGCGCGGTCGCGCTGGTGCAGGGCGAGGGCTCCGACGACCTGGACGGGCTCTTGCACCTGCCGACTGCGGTGGCGGCGCCGCTCCGCGGGGCGGACCGCGTCCGAGGCGTGCTCTACGCCGACAACTGCTTCACCGAGCGGCCGCTCGACGAAACGGCGGAGCTCGTGCTGTCGCTGATCGCGGATCAGGCCGGTCGCGCCATCGAGCACGCCCACCACTACGAGGAGCTGGCCGAGCGCGCGCGCATCGATGCGCTGACTGGACTCGAACACCACGGCCGAATGATGGAGGCCCTCGAAGGCTCATTGGCGCGGGAGGAGGACGCGGCGTTTGGCGTTGCGATGATCGATCTCGACGACTTCAAGCGAGTGAACGATACGCACGGGCACTTGGCGGGCGACGCCTTGCTCTGCGGGCTGGGCGAGCGATTGCGTTCGACGCTTCGGGCTGGGGAGCGACCGTTCCGGTACGGCGGCGAGGAGTTTGCGGTGCTGCTTTCTGGCGCTTCCCCGAGCGACCTCCTGGGCATCGGCGAACGCCTCCGACGAGCGGTGTCGGATGCGCCTTTTGCCATCGATTCCGAGCGTCGGCTCGCTGCGACGTGTTCGGTGGGCGTGGCGGCGCGGCGGCGCGACGACGACGCCGAGGCGCTGATCGGCCGCGCAGATCAAGCGCTGCTGGCCGCGAAAGCCGCGGGCAAGAACCGGGTCTGCGTTGCCGAGGACTGAGGGGGTCAGGGCAGCTGAACGCCCGAGGGAGTTGCTGTGAGCGCCAAACGCCACGGGGCAGCGCGCGCTGACGTGGCTGCGACGTGGCCGATGTCGCCGTGAACGACGCTGCGGCGGAACGTGTTGCGACGTGGCCGATGTCGCTGTGGACGCCAAACGCCACGCCGGAACGTGTTGCGATCGGGCTGCGACGTGGTCCAGGTCGCAGTGGGCGCGGTTCGCGGGTGGTGGATTGAGCGCCGCAAGGAGGTCGCTGTCAGACTTCGCCGTCGTCGTAGTCGACGGCCTGGCTGGCCCGGAACAAAAGGCGCAGATCCATCTTCCCATACTCGCCGATGAAGACCCCCACCTTGTCCGAGTCCGGGTACTCCGCGACCTCGCCGCGCTCCATCGTGCTGACCGCGAGGTACTTCAGGTCCACGCTGCCCGTGTTGATGATCTGGTGCGCGACGTCGCGTTTCCCCGGAGGGCACGCGATCACGTCGTGCTTTCGTAACGGGACCTCGCGGTCGCCAAAACGGAGCAGCCCTTCTCCTTCGAGGATGAAGAACATCTCCTCGTTGATGTGGTGATTGTGCAGCGGACAGGCGCGCTTGCCGGGCGGGCAGATCGTCAGGTTGTAGCCCAGCTTTTGCGCACCGATCTTGGGACTGATGACGCCGAACTTCTGCTGGAAGTGGCCCTTGGCCGGCTCGTCTTCGAGCTCGAGTTCGTCGAGGTTGATCACGGGCTTCATCTCGGACTCCCTTTCGAGATCGAGTGCTAGCGCGCAGCCGCGGGCTCGTCGACGGTGGGGCGTCCGGCTCAACTCGCGCAGCAGAAGCCCTGCGACACCCCCGACGCCGCCACGCAGCCGCTCGGCGGAGAGGCTTTGGCGTGGCAATAGCGGAACTTCGGGGGCTTCTTGATGCTCACGCAGTAACTATCGAGGGAATCGTAGCGCACGCAGACGGGCTGCGAGCAGCAGTAGCGATTCTGCGTGCTCGACAGGCGCTGACAGCCGGAGATCGCCGGCGGCATGTTGCCGGTGCACGTGTACACGTAGTGCGGTCCGCAGCTTTGGGCGCCGCAGTGCAAGCAGTCGAAGTCCGTCGCGCCGCCGTCGAGGGGCGGCGTGCAGTTGTCGCTGGTGCCAGTTTGTGGCGGGACCAGGCTGGGGCATTGGCCGGAACACGCCACCGAGCCGCCGATGCCGCCCGAGCCGCCGATGCCGCCCGAGCCGCCGATGCCACCCGAGCCGCCGATGCCACCCGAGCCGCCGATGCCGCCCGAGCCGCCGATGCCACCCGAGCCGCCGATGCCACCCGAGCCGCCGATGCCACCCGAGCCGCCGATGCCACCCGAGCCGCCGATGCCGCCCGAGCCGCCGATGCCACCCGAGCCGCCGATGCCACCCGAGCCGCCGATGCCGCCCGAGCCGCCGATGCCACCCGAGCCGCCGATGCCACCCGAGCCGCTCCCGCTCGCGCCCCCGCTCCCAGCCGTGCAGCCGAACCGTCCATTCCGCCGGCCCCAGCCGTCGAACCGCCCATTCCGCCCGCGGCGCTGCCGGCTGCCCCACCGCCCCCGTCGACCGTGCCCCCGCCCGTGTTGCCGGAGGAGCTGCAGGCCTCCGCCGCCAGCAGACCGAGCGACGCCAAGGAGATGGTGGCGAGGAAACGCATCATTGCCCTGCCGTCTACGTTCGGGCGGAGCCGCGCCTTCCTCGGCCGGCCCGCCTAAGTTGACGTGCGGAGCGATCGGACGGCGCGCGGCGTTCCGGGTCCTGATGACAGCAGCCGCGGTCGGCATGAACATCGCCAACGCATGTTCGGCATCGGCGCCGTCTCAGCGCATTGGGTGACCCATCCCGGCCTCTGCCGTGCGCGGGTGACTTTGCATGCCGCAGCCCTAGCTCAGGGACACTCGGGTGCCGCGCCGAGCTTGACCGGGTATGTGCCCGTGAACGTGTCATTGACTGGGCCGCCGCCTCCGGGGCAATTCATGTACCCGGTGACCTGTCCGTTGAAAGCCACCGTCAGTGAGCCCTGAGGACCGACGGCGCTGACCGAGCGCCGCTCGCTGCGAAAAGCGCGCTCTGACGTGGTCAATGTCGCTGTGGGCGCCAAACGCCACGCGTGGACCGCGTTGCGCGACCTTGTCAGGGCAGCTGTACGCCCTTCGCAGCCGCAGTCTCGATGGCTTCCGGGTAACCCGCAGCGGCATGCCGCGCCACGCCGATGCCGGGGTCGACGGTGAGGACGCGATCGAGGCGTTCGGCGCGAGCTTCGGTGCCATCGGCGACCATGACCATGCCGGCGTGCAGCGAGTTGCCGATGCCGACGCCGACGCCGTGGTGGAAGAACGAACTGCCAAAACCCACGGAGCCCAAGGGTACGCGCGTGTCGGTTGGAGGTCGAGAGGCTGGTCGGGGTGGCTGGCTGAACACTGATTGACGCTGCTGACCGTCACTGCGAGGCAGAAAGCGCCACCGCGCATGGACCACCGCCCCGGCGGGACCCGCGACGGAACCTCACCCTTCCCCGAACCCCATCACGAGCTGCTCGGGCACCCGAAGGTTCACGCGTTGAGGCGGCGGCGCTCGCGGCCCGAGTCTCATCCCCCGCCGGCCCGCCGGGGACTTCCCATGGTCGTGCTCGGCGAGCAGGCGGGTGATGGCAGCACGCGTCGTGACGACCTCGGCCCAGCACTCCTGCGAGTATCGCGAAGCGCGTCGTGCGCACGCGTCGCATCGGACCGGAGCAGCGGGGACAACCAGGGCAATGAGCAGATCCAATGGCGAATGGGGACACGTGGCAGCACGCGCTCCTCCAAGTGCACGGCGATGTCCGCCATTCGGCGCCCGACGCAGGGTGTCATCGACTTTGCCCAAGCTCAGGCGCTCCCATCCGGCGATGGCGCTGCCGCAATCGATTTGGCGATTCGAGCAGAGCGCCACGGTGACGTGCACGACCAGGGGCTTGCCCGCCCGGAGGTCAGCCACGACGCGCGCGCGGTCCCAGTCCGCGGCGTCGTCGGCGGAGCGGGCCTGTTTGCCCGTGAGGCCGAGAGCGCGCGCGACGAGGAGGGCGAAGAAGCGGCGCACGTCCGGCATCAGCGCGGGTCCGAGGAGTGTGACCGAGCTTTTGTTCGGTGTCGGGCGGACGAACTTCGCGCGAATTGTCGTGCCGTTCGCACCTAGGGGACAGGGTTGAGCCGACTGTGACGTGGCTGCCATTCGGCTGCTGGTATTGAGGCGCGGAAGCGGATATTGAGGTCGTACCACTAATGGGTCGACGAACCTGCGCCCTGCTCGTGGCCGTCGGCGCACTGCATGCCCCGCCGGCGCTGGCGCAGCCGGTGCTCACCGGTCAAGAGGTCGATGCCGCCGCGCGCGAATCCATCGACGTGGTCAGCAATCACCTGACGTTCTTGCAGGCGCAGGCCGCCCGGCGAGCGCTGCTCGGCTATGTCAACAGCACGACGCGCTGGGCGCTCGCACGCTTCGAGCTCAACGATGGGCAACGCGTCGGGGGCAACCTGACGCGCGAGCAAATCAACATCGGCCTCGGTCTGGGCAGCCCCGAGCTGGGCGTGTTCGCCGGGGCCAACTACGACATCGTCATGGTCTCCGGCCCAGCCTTCACGACGACCGAGAATTTCAACCCTCCGCTCGGGGGGCAGATCTTCGGGTTCGTGGGTCTCGCAGTGGCCGACGTCCAGCTGACTTACGCGACCCAAACCGATCTCCTCGGCACCGGCTCCCTGGGCCGCGATCCTTGGGGCAGTTTCCAGACCGATCGCGAGGCTGACTACGGCCTGCGGCCCGGTGCCCCCGGCGTGCTCGCGTACCCCGACACGGGCGCGGACTTCACCGTGCTCTCCGCCTACGAGGGGCGCACCGGGGCCTTCGCGTCGCTGGCTTGGGAGAACGAGGTGACGGAGGTGGGCGAGAGCAGGAAGACGCTGCGCTCCGTTCGCCTGAACCTCCAGCCGTTGCAGAACCTGCCCGAGAGCATCGTCTCGACCGTCGGCATCCCCACCCTCGGCTTGCGATTGCTTCGAGCCATCGAAGACCACCGTGGACTGCGCGCCTCGGAGCCGCGTTCACCCAATGCCTCGGCATCGCCGGAGCTGCCCGCGAGCCGGCAGATAGAGCTCGGAGCCGACGACGTGCTTCAAGGCGGGCTGCGCTGGCGCGTCGTTCAGGAGGTCTCGCCCCAGTTTCGCCTGATGGCAGCCGAGGTGGGCTACGTCGACGAGTTCGGGATCGGGACCAGCGGGCTGCGAGTCGGGGCCAAGGGCACCGTTCATCGGCGATCGGGTGGGCTCGAAGGCGCGTGGGACAGCTATGTTCTGTATAACGCCGTGAATCAGATTGCGGCGGGCCTGTTCACCGCTCCTTTGGGCTTCGGTGTTTCGTACAGCTACAACACACCGGACACCGCGACCTTCTTTCCGATCCCGAACGCCCACGTGTTCGGCATCCAAGCCATCCTGGGTTACCCCGAGACGAGCCGCCCTCTGGTGCCACTCGTCCGGACCGTTGCGGAGCTCGGGAAGGGAGGCGATCGATCGTGAGGCAAATGTTCTCGCTCTCGACGGTGATGCTGTTGGCCGCGTGTGGCAAGGCCGATGCGCCGCCGGTGGTGCTCGACACCGGGCTTGTCTACTCGCTCCAGGTCGAAGCCGCGCTCGACCCGAGCGCCACGAAGGTGATGCTGTTCAAGCGCATCATCGGGCGCCTGCACGCGGGCGACTCGTTCATCGATACGATCGCGACGAGCGCTGCGCGAAGCGTTGGCGGGCAGCTGTTGGTACACGGGTTCTTCGCAACGACCGCCGACCCCACGGAGTCGATGCAGTCGGCGGAGCTGTGGTTCACCGTCGACGGCGAGGGCGCGGTGACCCGTCACGAGCGGCCCCCGGAGGCGAGCGCGTTCAGCTTCGACCCGCGGACGCCGGGCAAGACGCTCACGACCGTGGCCGTGGATGGCATCGATACCGGATGGGTCCTCCAGTGTCCGAGCGCCGAGGCCTTCGGTCTGCCCAATGGCGTGCTTCGCGCGCACTCGGTCCCGCTCGCTCACTGCGGTGCAACGCTGGGCCGTTCCTCTCGTCCTGGCCACTACGTCGCGGCGCGCTTCGAGGCCGCTGACGTGCAGCTGGACTCGTGGCAGGTCGCGACGTCGACCTCGAGCGGCAGCTCGACCCTCGCGCCTCCCGCTGGCGTCCAAGGGCCAGTGGTCTTCGCGGAAGAAGCGAGCGACGGGCAGTTCGTCGCCGTCGTGCAGAGCAACGACGCGCTTTCGCGGTTCGGCACGGATGGTGTCGTCGCATCGGTGAACCTGGGCGGAGCAGTTCCGATTCGCCGAGCGCGCCGCGCCGACGACGGGGTTTTCTGGTTCGAAGCTCTGGACGGTCGAGTCCTGTCGTGGGACGCCGAAGGCTCCGGCGCCTTCGTGGCCCGCACTCCGCCCGCGCCCTCGGCGACTTCGCCTCGATTCGATCACCTGGGCGTCACGCTGGGGGCGGCGGTGATGTCGGCGTTCACTCCGAACATCGACGACGAACGATACCGAGTGCCCCTGAGCTGCTCTGCGCGCCTCGCGGGCGCCGATGATTTCGACCAGTTCGCCTCCGCGTGCACTCCGTGCCGATCTCGGGGCGCCTGTCGAAACTTCGGAGAGAGCTACTTGCTGGGAGCGCTCGAGCCGTCGAGACTCGGCCTCTACGCCTACTGGTCTTGGGCGGGGTATCTGGCGTTCTACACGGCGTCGCTCGATCGCCCGGAGGAACCGAAGTGATGCGCTCGAGCGAGAGCTGGTTTCCGGTGCTGCTCGGACTGATGGTCGGCGCGTGCGTCAGCATAGAGACCGAACCGCCCACCCTCGACAAATCCGAGTTCGCGAACCCGGACGGAGGATCACCGGATGCCTCCCTGGGCGGCGGCAGCGGTGGCGTCGGCGGCAGCGGTGGCGCGGGCGGCAGCGGTGGCGCGGGCGGCAGCGGTGGCGCGGGCGGCGCGGGTGGCAGCGGCGGCGCGGGCGGCGCGGGTGGCAGCGGCGGCGCGGGTGGCAGCGGCGGCGCGGGTGGCGCGGGTGGCGCGGGCGGCGCGGGTGGCGCGGGTGGCGCGGGCGGCGCGGGTGGCGCGGGTGGCGCGGGCGGCGCGGGTGGCGCGGGTGGCGCGGGCGGCGCGGGTGGCACGGGTGGATCTGGCGGGATCGGGGGTGGTGCTGGGGGCGCCACGAAGATCTCGGGGTTCGAGTCGGAGCTCGTCGACCTCGCCATCGACGCCAGCAATGCCTACGTGATCAACGCAGCGGGCGAAGTGAAGTCGCTGCCGCTGGCGGGTGGAGTGACCACGACGTTGGCGACCGGCGAGGCGGAACCCGTGAGCGTGGCAGTGGATGCGACGCATGTTTACTGGCTCAGCCAGGCGAGCAACGAGTTGCGCCGCGTCTCCATCGGAGGGGGAGTGGTCGCGACGGTAGCCGCCGGGCTCACCCTGCCGAGCCGCGTGGTCCTCGACACGTCCAACGCGTACGTGAGCGATACTTCGGGCTCCCGGGTGGTGAGTGTATCAAAGGGAGGCGGCGCGCTCACCGTGCTCGCGGGCAACCTCGCGGCTCCATCGTCATTGGCCATCGAGGGCACCGACCTCTTCCTAGCGACTGGAGTTGCGGCCGGAAAGTCGAACCCCACGTCGATCTCGAGACTGCCCACCACCGGCGGCGCACTCGTCTCGCTCCTCGTCTCGACCAATGCACCGGGCCCCATCGCCACCCAGGCCGGCGTCGTGTACTTCGCCGATACGTCGAAGAGTACGATTCGCAAGCTGCCCACGACCGGCGGCAGTCCGAGCGAAGTGAGCGCAGCGAGCGGCGTTGCCGATCTCGTCACGGACGGAGTTCACGTCTACTGGACCGACTACGTATCGGTGAAGCGCGCGGCGATCGGCGGCGGCGGCGCGGCGGCGCTGGTGACCGGGCTCGCCAACTCGAAAGCCGTCGAAGTCGACGCGACCCACGTCTACTTCATTCAGATGGGTGGTAACGGCGGCGTCTTCCAGCAGACGAAGTGACCGTTGCCGACTCGCAGCGCGGGCCGCATGAGATCGCGACCCGCGCGCCTTGAGTTCGTCTAGAAGTCGTACGTCAAGTCGTATGCCGTGCAAGCGTTGGCATTCGTGCCGGTGACACGCATGTACACCGTCGCGGAATCGTTCAATCCTGGACAATCGATATTCATCTTGGCTTCGCCCGGCTTCGATGTGCAGCAGCCTTTGAGGGCGCCTTCACTTTCCGTCAGGCCCTTTGCGCAGCTCTTGAATGCGCTCGCGCCGTTCTTGCACTTGGCAAACACGCACGCCTTGACTCCGCTCGATTGAGTGCTGACCGAAGGCGCGGCTTCGCACAAGTCGTCGATGCCGTTGTAGGTGAAGAAGTCCGTGTCCCCTGGCTTGACCACCCCGGCTATGCTGCCGCCGCCCAGGGCATTGCAATCGAGCGTATTGCACGGTGCCTTGGCGCAAGCGGGCGAAGCCTGCGCGATGCTGTTGTTGGGTTCGGGTCCTGGATCCGTACACGTGGAGCACGACGTCCCGTTGCAGGTTCCGGCGCATTCGCAGCCGGCCACTCCGTTGCAGTTCAGCTTGCCGCTGGCGCACTTGGAACAACTCCCGGCGTCGCAATACTTGTCGGACGCGCCGCAGCTGAACGCGCTCACGTTGCTGCAGTTTCCGGCCCCGCCGCCGGTGCCGCCGACGCCACCGCCACCCGTGCCCGAACCGCCGATGCCACCGCTGCCAACGCCACCCGTGCCCGAACCGCCGATGCCACCGCTGCCAACGCCACCCGTGCCCGAACCGCCGATGCCACCGGTGCCAACGCCACCCGTGCCCGAACCGCCGATGCCACCGGTGCCAACGCCACCCGTGCCCGAACCGCCGGTGCCAACGCCGCCTCCGCCGGACATGCCGCCCGATCCGGACGTGCCCCCAAAGCCGGATGCGCCTCCGGCGCCGCCGGTGCCTGAACAGGTCTTCCCGCTGGTATCGCCGTTGACGAGTCCGTCGACGAGACATGCGAGGGTATCTTGGGGCAGCGCTTGAGTGGCCAGCACGCCTTGCGCGCAACTCGAGAACTGCGCCGCGCATGTCAGCGGGTTCTTCCTGGCGCACTCACTTTCGATTTGGCTGACCAAGCCATCACCCAGCGGCAAGATCAGCGCTCCCGCAACTTTCAGTTCGTCGGGGATGCTTCCGCCCTGCCCGAAGAACAGAGCGTCACACGCGGGCACGACTCCGCCAAGGCATTCGCCACAAAACGTCTTTGCGAAGCTCTGATGTGCCTGACTCGGCGTCAGCCCTTTGAACGACGAAGCCAAACAGGAGGCCGGGCTGCCGCCGCTTTCCAAACACCCCTTCGTCGTGAACAGATAGTTCTCGCTCATCATGTCCACGACGCTGGCGCAATCGCGCACCAAAGCGTCGTCGCAAGGGGTGCTGGCGCCGCAGGCTGTGATGTTCTTCTTCAACGAATCGCACAGCTGCTGGCCGGGGGTCTGTGCCACTGAAGGCCTGCCGGCGCCGGTGTCATCGCTGGCGCAGGCGAAAACCAACACTGGCAAACCAAGGGCACTGAGCAGAAGTGAACGGACGTGGCGACTACGATGCTTCATAAGCGGTTCCTCGCTGGGCGACGCACTGCGTGCGCGTCGCGATGTGCGCCACCCCTGAGCAAGGCCTGTGCCGCGGAGAACCCCGCGGGATCCCGCGCGCGCGCATCCACGGCGGGATCTGCGGGATCCCGCCGCCCGCGGGCCGGCACGTTCCGGGATCTGGCGGATCTCGGCGCGAATCCAATCGTCCCCGGGCGCAGACCCGCCTCCGCACGAAGTCTGCTCTGCGACTGGACCAACCCGAGCTTCGACGGCAGACTCTGCGGTGGCCTCACGCAACGCTCGCTTGAACATGTCACGCCGTTTGCTCGCGCATCTCGCCACGATGACAGCCGCGGCTGCCCTATTTGGGGAAGCATGCTCGGTGTTCGTGGACAGCGGCCAGTCCAGCGGCGGCCCCTTGGACGCAGGACTCGGTGCCGGTGCGCTTCCTGCCCCGACGCTCGTGCCGTGCATGGACCCAGTACACAGCACCAACGACCGGTGCCGAACAGTGGATACGCTGCAGCCGGGCACGATCGGCGAGGGCCTGGTCATTGACTGGCGCAGCGAGTTCGGAGAGATGCGACTCGACGTCGTCGGTGGCGCGATTCACGGCCAAGAACTGCTCATTGGCGTTCGGCGTGATGGCTCCGGCGGCGAGGGCGGGATCGTGGGCGTGGATCTCGAAACCGGGCAGCGTCGACTGATCAGTGGCTCGCTGCGCACCCCAGGAGGAAGCTTCGCCGGCCAGGGTGAGGGGGACGGCTTCTTTGGCTTCTCGGGCGTCGGCGTGAGCAGCTCTGGGAACGTGTTCGCGTTGCTGCTTCCTCCATTCAAGGGATTTTCTGGCTTCGTGCTAGACGTTGAAGCTGGCAGCGGAAACCGGACCACACGGTCGATCGGGGACAAATGCGTTCAGGTGCTGCCGGACGCGCTCCAAGTGCAGTCAACCGCACGCCCCGCGGTGCTTCCGGACAGCAGTGCCTACGTCATCGGCCAGAACATACAAGCCGAGTGGATCGTGCGCATCTTTGGTGAGCAATGCGAGTTGGTTGGCCAGGTGCCCATGGAAGCGAGCGTGGAGAGTATCCACTGGCAGGCTGGGGAGTTGTGGTTGGTCGATCAGTTCGGCAGCAACCTGGTCACCTTCAACACAACCAGCGGCAAATCGATGGTCGTTTCTGCATCCACGGCGAAGCTGCCGGCCTTCGAGGGCAATCCCATCGGTAGCGCGCACTTGGCCGTGAACGACTCGTTCGCGTTTGGCGCGGGTGGTGAACTACTCAACGCTTTCCGTCTCGTCGAGGTTAGCCGCGCGACCGGGCAGCGACGGGTTTTGGCGAAAGACACGGGCCCGGCGCGCACGGAGCCCAAGACGCGGCAGCTCGTTTTTTCGCATCCAACCTTGGCGGCCCTGGTCCTGGTCATCGATGGCGCAGTCGTCGTGTACGACCCGGCCAACGGCAACAACAACGTGATCAGCTTCTGACCATGCGCCTTGCCAGCTTCCTCGGGTTCGCTTTGCTCAACGCAAGTGGTTGCACGGTGACACTGGATCTGGATCGCCTCTCGGAAGGAGGCTCCGGAGGCAAAACCGGCTGCGCTGCCGAAGTAAAGCCCGGCTGCGTCGGAGCCGGCGTCGTCATCCCTTGGGACCGGCTGCCGAAGCGGGAAATCGTGGGAGGCTTTGTCGACGCAGGTGAGTTGCTGCTGGCGGTGCGCGTTCACGGTGCTCTCGATCAGGGCGCGGTGTTGGGCGTCGATCTCCAGACCGGACAGCGGACGATTCGCGCGGGGTGGATCGAAGACGCGAACGGCACGCCACACACCGCGGGCTTCGGCCCGGCATTGCGCGACGTCCGTAGCATCGCGCGCCTGTCAGACGGATCCTGGCGCGCGCATTTGTGGGACGGTTTTACCTTCGAAGGCGCGACCTATCCCATCGACCCGAAAACCGGCAAGGTCGGAACAGACACGAGGGTCGGCCTGCTTTGTCCAAACCTGGCGTCGGCGACGTTTTGGCCCGACCCGGCAGACTCCGTGATGAACGCCAGTGGAACTGTGTTGCTCTCAGTCGACGGTATCAGCCTAGACGGCATCGCCACTCTGACGAAAAGCCAATGTGACGCCACGGCTTTGCCCTCGGAAGGCCCCTTCGTGCTCGCGACCACGGCAGATGCAGTTTGGTACGCGGACTCCACCACCGGGGAGCTCGGGAAGATCCCCAACGGCAGCCTTGTGGCCGAGGGTGTCGCGGAGGGAAGCGCCGGCGGGAGAGTGCGAGCGTTGGCGATTGCGGAGGGCGCGGCGTACCTGTACCGGGCGCCGTCAACCCTCGAGGTTTTCGACACCAAGCAGCAAGCGAGACGTAGCGTGTCCGTCGCCCTCGATGCCGGCGTTCCAGTCAATGCTCCCAACTTGATCGTCCGTCCGGGGCAGCCGCCCCTCCTCATGGAATCGGACGGCCGTATCCTGACGCTCGACCCGGCAACGGGCGCAACGACTTTGCTGAGCTACTGACGATGTCGCGCGCGTAGCAGGTTGAAGTACCGTCGCGCGATTCCCGAAGCCTGCACTGCCCTTGCCACATCGCCGCCATATCGCGCCAGCACGCGTTCGACGTAGCGGCGCTCGAATTCGACAAGCAGCCTTTGTTTGGCTCGCGGCAGCGGCAAATCGAGCGCCAACACACGTTCGACCAAATCATCGGACGTGTCACCCTTGGCATCCATGTCGAACTCGGCCAGGTCCCCGAGGGCGGCAGCGCGCGCCACTGCGTTGTGCAGTTCACGCACGTTGCCAGGCCAGGAGTACTCCTCGAAGCGCTCGAACAGTTCGTAGGGCAGCGGTCGTTCGGTCCCCGCCAATTGGTCCCAGAAGTGTCGGGCCAGCAGCCCCACGTCGCCGTGGCGCCTGCGTAGAGGTGGCAACTCCAAACGCCCCACAGCCAAGCGGTAGAAGAGGTCGTCACGAAAACGCCCGGCCGCTACTTCCTTGTCCAAATCGCGACGCGTGGCGGCGATGATGCGCACGTCCACGGTCTGCCATCGCTCGCTTCCAACGCGGCAGACCTCTCCGCGCTCGATGGCGCGCAGCAGTCGCGACTGCAGCGCGATATCCAGATCACCGATTTCGTCGATGAAGAGCGTGCCCTCTGAAGCAAGCTCAAAGACCCCCTTGCGCGTTGCAGTGGCACCGGTAAATGCCCCGCGCTCATGTCCGAAAAGATGCGACTCGAGCAGCGACGGCGTGACCGCTGCGCAGTCGAATACCACGAAGGGGCCGGTACCACGGTCACTCTTGTCGTGCAGTGCTTCTGCCAGGAGTTCCTTGCCCGTTCCCGTCTCGCCCTCGACCAGCACGGGAACGTCACTCGACGAGAGGCGGTCGCAGAGTGGATACAGGCGCCGCATCGCAACGCTCTGCCCAACCAACCTGCCGAAGGTCGTATCCGGCGAGAGCTTGTCCGCCGTCTCCGATGCAATCGGCTCGACGCCCAAGGTGGTGTCACCCAAATGCACGCGTGCACTACCGGAAAGCATCGCCTCGATCACGCGCACACCGCCCACCCGCGTCCCGTTCGTTGAACCCAGGTCCGTCAGGAGCAACTCGTTGCCGTCGGTCTCGAGCGCAAGGTGGCGTCGCGAAACGTGCTGGTCCGACAGGCGAAATGCGCAGGCGGGGCCCGTTCCGATCAAGATGCGCCCTGGCTGCTGCGCATCGAGCAACCAGCGCTTGCCGCGATCAGGCCCTTCCAGCACCTGCAACGCGAAACGCGGGAGTTCGCCGAGCGCGGTGCGCGCTTTCTGCAGCGTAGCGGTGACATCCGGCGGGGCCGACGGCATGCAGCGACCATACACCCAGCACGACGCGTTCAGAACCGCCCGGCCACGCCCACGGAAGTGACGCCAGTCCCCGCAGTGCTCGCCCCTGGCGCCGCGGTCACCCAAAAATACGTCGCGCCGGCAAAGCTGGCGAGCCCAACACCGAGAGAGATGTCCGCGATCAGGGCCTTGTTCTTGATCGCGTCGGTATCACTTCTGGGGCAGTTGGGAGCACACGTGGCGTCAAGATGGTCGGCCTCGCGTTGTGCACCGATACCGAAATACCCAAAAGACGCAAGAGCGACCGCCCCGACCGCGCCGAGCACGATCGTGACTACCGGTGGCCCAGGCGTCGTTTCTTGGTGATCACCTCGGGTGCCGTTCTGCACAGCGCGTGGCTGCTTGCGCGCCAGCGCTTTCTTCGGACCAGGCAGCTGCGCCGTCACGACGCGGTTCTTCTCGGACTCCCGTACCAGAACGCGCTCCACGACGACGCTGCCGTTTGGGAAGACAAAACGCAGCTCATGCGCCCCCGGGTCGAGCATCACGGCGCGCCCATCCAACCTGTCGGCAAGCACCACCTGGCCGTCGAAGACCCGTACGTCGATGGAGTCGCGTCCCTCTGCGTCCTTTGCTCCCACCACCAACGTCGGAATGCTGGCGGTGACATCTGCCAACCAGCGCGTGCACGCCTTGACGATGGGAGCTGGGCAGCTCTCCTGAGCACAGCTGAGGAGCAGCTCTCTGGTCCGAAGCAACTGGCCGGAGCGTCGCGCGCGTTGGCTTTCGTCGTAGGCCGTCACGCAGGCCTGTTCCTCCTCCGCGCGGAGCCCTCCCGCGGTGAGCATGCAGGCGCAAGCGATGCCAAATGCGAAACGAAGGTCCACTACCGGGGCGACGCTAGCGCGGTCGAGAATGGACGAGAAGCCGCGGCAGCACCGTTCAAGGCGGCGCGGCTACAAACACTGCGGTTTCATGCGATGGTAGCCGTCAGCGTCCACGATGTACGGCGGATCGCAATCGCGTTTCGCGCTGGCAAGCACGCGGGGCGCTGGGCTCGAAACCTGCCGCGCGGGGGGGACCGCGGGCGTCTTGGCCGCCGCCGCAGAAGTCACCGCCGCAGCTGCCGCGTCCGCCGGCGGAGCTGCGCTTGCAACGGGGAGGGATGGTCCCGGTTCCGTCTCGGCGGCGCCGGCCTGTGTCACGGAGGGCGGTGCTTCTGCTGGCGACGTGTCGGACCCGAAGCCAAGGCCGATCCCCACTGACGCCAGTAAGACCGTGGCGACCAGCGCCACGTATGCCCAGGTGTTACCGGCCGTTTCATTCGACGCGGGAGGCGCCACGACGGCAGCATCGGACGGATCCGGCTCGGTGCGTCGCTTCGCCGCTTCCAGGACTCGCAGTTCCTCGCCACAAAGCCGGCGCACGAGCGCGGCCACCTCCGACGCCGACGCAGGGCGCACTGCCTGTTCCAGCGCCTCGGCAAAAGCGAGCGCCGTGTCGAAGCGGTCCGCCGGGCCTCGAGCCAGGCCCCTCAACGTGAGCATGTCGAGCGCATTCGGCAACGCGGGCTCCAGCCGGGACGGTGCATCTACGGCCTTTTCCAGGATCTTGCGGGCGACGGCTTGGTCGGTACCCCCAGCAAAAAGTCGCTGCCCCGTCAGCGCCTCCCACAGCACGACCGCGCCCGCGTAGATATCGGTGCGGGCATCGAGCCGTTCGCCGCGCAATTGTTCCGGTGACATATATCCCGGTTTGCCCTTGAGTTGCCCCCGCGTCGTGGTGCTCTTCGCCATCGCCTTTGCAATGCCGAAGTCCACTACGCGCGCCACCCCATCCACACCGACCAAGACGTTCTGCGGGGACACATCTCGGTGTACGAGAAGGAGTGCATTGCCCTGCTCGTCGTGAGCGCAGTGCGCCGCGTGCAGTCCGCGTAGCATGCCGGAGACGATGGCGACGACGACGCTTGGCGGCAAGCGTGCTCCGCTCAGACGTGCTTGTCTCGCCAGGGCGGACAGCGGTGCGCCGACCACGAGTTCCATCACCAGGGCCAGTTGCCCATCCTCGCGAACTACATCCAGGACGGGTACCACGTTCGCGTGCATGACGCGCGACACATGGCGCGCTTCGTTGGCGAACGCCTCGGCGGCTTCCGGATCCCGAGCCAGCGCCGGGTGCAAACGTTTGATGGCAACCGTGCGCTCAAACCCTGCCTCCCCGCGTTGGCGTGCAAGGTGCACCGTGGCCATGCCGCCCGCGGCGATTTCCTCGAAAATGACGTAGCGCCCGACGCGCCCTGAACTGTCCACGTACGCCGAAGAAGCCTAGCGCAGTTGCCGCGCCGCGGAGGACGGCTTCGCTTCGCCGCTGCCCCGCTCACGCGCACATCGATGCGGTCCAGTGCCTTCTTCTGCGCGGGCCGGGCAAAGGTCTCGAGGTAGAGCTTCTCGTCGAGGCGGGGCAGCTCGCGGTCGACGCCCTGGGCCAAGAGCTCGTCGCACAGATTCGTCAGGACGCGGTGGTTGCCGGCGGCGTGATCGGCGAGCGTGGCCTTGAGCTCGGTGGTCATCAGGGTCGGGTTTCCGGCGGTCTCGAGCAAGTGGTCGAGGCACGCAAGAAGCGGGTCGCGCGAGACGTAATCGAGGGTGAGGCGGCGGCGGATGCGACTGCCGAGTGGGGCGAGTTCGGGCGAACGCAGGCGGTCGGTGAGCCTGGCGTCGCCGGCGAGCACGACGCAGAGGAGCTGCCGGGAATCGAGATCCTTGCTGGAGAGCATGCGCAGCTCGCCGAGGACGGTGTTGAGCGCCTCCTGGGCCTCGTCGATGATCAAGACAGGGCACGTGAGCGTGGTGGCGATGTGCTCGGTCCAGCGGGCGCGCAGCGGCTGAGCGCCGCGAACACGAAACGTAATCCGTCGGGGACCGATGCGGTCGTCAGCGGCGCCAGCGCACGCGCCACGAGCACCAGCACATCGCCCGCCGTCGCGCCCGGCAACGAGGCAGCGAAACGGTCGAGCAGCGACTGCGCCAACGCCATCTCCTCCGGCGGCGGAGGTGCGAAACGTGCGCGCAGGACCGCCCAGGTCGGGAGCCCCGGAAACGTTGTGGTCCACCATGCATGCCAGCGCCACACCGCCGTGAAACGCGCGCGGATGCCTTGGCGAAGCCCGTGATTCCCGAGCCGAGCGGTTGTCTGTGGTTCGATGGCAAGGGTGCCTGCACGCTCGGCGATCACCTTGCCGGTTCGCAGATCGTACAGCGCTTGCCTCGAGTCCGACCATGCTGCGAGGCGCTGGTCGTCGGACGCGACCACGAAGTTCGTGTAGCCGTCGAGAGTGATCACTTCCACGCCGTCCCGGTCCACCAAGCGAAGCCGGTCACCCGCCGGAGCTGCCTGTAGTCCCCGACTCCAGCCGTGAACTCCGCCCGGGAGCATCTGCATGGGGAGCCAGCGCTGCCCATGGCGGCGCATGAGAATTGAGGCGCCGGTGAACTCGTTCGGCGCGCTGAAGCTCACCACCGGAGGCGACCCGAATGGGTTTCGGAGCTGAGTCGCTCTCGCTCGCGCCCCGTTCGGCGCCTCGAGCGCAGCGCCTGGGCATGCCACGGTTGCTTCTTCCAGGCGCTCTCGTACGCGGCGAGGGCCGCCTGCGCGTCACCCTTCACCATGGCCGCGTCCGGCTCACGCAGCGGTGCGAGCGGCTCGGCCTGCTGGGCCTTCGATACCGGACCCGGTCCGAGCTCGACGAGAACCTCGCGCTGGAGAGCGCGCGCGACGCTCTGCTCGGACCCGTTGCAACTCGGGATCACGCGCTCGAGCGTGCGAGCCGCGCGATCGAGACGGCCCTCGGATCTCAGCGATTTCGTCAGCTCGATGGCGGCGCCGCAGGGGCTCGCAGCAACGCGCGCTGGCGCGGGCTCGCGCTGGCAGCAAGGCGGGCAGGTCTCGCAGGCGCACGCGACGTGCAAGTCGCGGCAGCACGTCCGCCAAGTACTCGACGGGGTTGACGCCGGCGAGCGCGCAGCAGCCGAGGATGGTGTAGGCGATTGCGGCTCAGCCGCCGTCTGCATCGGAGCCGGCGAAGAGAAAATTCTTGCGCGTGAGCGCGGCCCTGACGTGCAGGCGTTCGACGATCCCGTTGTCGATGGGGATGACGCCGTTGGCTTGCGTCATTGGATCAGAGGGGGCATGCCATCGTTGGGTGTCGAGGAATAGCGGGATCGGCCAACCGCAACGCCACGCGAGCCGCGAGCCAACTATCAGGCCCAGGTACGCCCGGCGGCTTGCGACGGTCAGGCTGTTCGTTGGGCGCGGACGACAACGGCGGCTGCGCCCTGAGCGGAGGGAGCGGGCGCGCATCACCTTGGGAGCTGGCGATTGCCGCCATGACGCTCGCGCTCTACCGCCGAAGGGGCACCCGCTGAGCGGGTGTGCGCTCGAGCCGCCGGCAGCTGAACCGGTTCGACCCGGTTGTTCGGCGAAGATCTCCGGCGTAGAGTCGCGGCGTGCTCACCGAGGTAAAGCGCGTCGCGGGCGCCGGTTCCGTGTTTCTGTTGCTGCTCCTGCTCTGTTGCAAGCGGAGTGAACCGAGCGCCGCCACCGAGTCGCCAGCGCCAGCGCCGCCACAGCCCAAGGTCGATGTGTGCGGGGCCAAGGGCACGTGGCGCTTCACGTGCCCGAGCGTGAAGGCAGACAGCGCCTGCAACATCCGCAGCATCGGCGCCATCGAGCAGCGCTTCTCGATCCCCGACAACGTTGCGGACTCGGGCGGGACCTGGTTGGTGGGTGAAAACAAATACACGTTCGACCAGGCTACGTGCGAAGTGTCCGGCTTCACCTCGGGGATGCCCTGTCGCGACCTGCACTTCGAGGCCAACCTCCGCACCAAGAGCGGGCGCAACGTCTACGGCTGCTGGGATGGATCGAAGAAGTGCCAAGCCACCTGGAGCAGCCCGCCCGGGCACTGCTCCGTGAGCAAGGAATGAGCTTCGTGCGCGACTAGACCGACGCGCCCGCCGAGGCTGGCGCTGCGATGCGCGCCGCACGTCAGGGCGTGGACCCCTTGGGCAGCGCAGCAAGCCGCGCGGCACCCACCAACTCGCGCTCCCACCAGATGTTGCTGACCGAGAGCGTTTGGGTCTCCCGTGCGTACTTGGGCTCGATGCGGCCGACTACTCGCTCGCCGTGCAAGATGGGGAGGACGTGAGAGCCCGCGCTTCGTTGCCCGGCGTGACGGGTCGTGCAGTAACCCTTGGCAGCCCAAGAACAGTCGTCGCGCTACGGCGGCAGAAACGGTCGGGATCACGGGCATGACCGGCGTTCCGAGCACGCTCGCACGGTCCGGCCTGCGAAGGAACTCGCGCTCCGCTGCCGGGTTCCGATTTACGAGAAGGGCGTGCTCAGGCCCCGCCAGTTGATGTAGAAGCACGTTGGCCAAGGAGACGGCATGACCCCCCACACGTCGAAGATCATTTGGACGCAAATCGACGAGGCGCCCGCGCTCGCGACCTACTCGTTCCTCCCCATCCTGCAGGCCTTCGTGAAGGGCACCGGCCTCGAGGTGGAGACGCGCGACATTTCGTTGGCCGGGCGGATCCTCGCCAACTTCCCGGACGATCTGCAGCCGGAGCAGCGAGTCCCCGACCAACTGGCCCACCTCGGCGCCCTCACCAAGCAGCCCGACGCGAACATCATCAAGCTGCCCAACATCTCGGCCTCGCTGCCGCAGCTGAAGCAGGCGATCGCCGAGCTTCGGGCGCACGGTTACGACGTTCCCGAATACCCCGAGTCACCCAAAGACGACGCCGAGAAGGCCGTCCAGGCTCGCTACGCCAGGTGTCTCGGCAGCGCGGTGAATCCAGTGCTACGTGAGGGCAACTCGGACCGCCGCTCGCCGCCCGCCGTGAAGGCGTTCTCCAGGAAGCACCCCCACAAGCTCGGCCCGTGGAAGCCCGAGTCCAAAGCCCACGTCGCCCACATGAGCGAAGGCGACTGGTTCGGCAACGAGACCTCCCTGACCCTGGCGGAAGCGACCGACTACCGCATCGAGTTCGTGGATGCGGCGGGCAAGACCACCGTGCTGAAGCCGAAGGCTTCGCTCTTGGCCGGCGAGATCATCGACGCCAGCAAGATGAGCGTGAAGGCCCTCCGCAAGTTCTATGCGGACCAAATCGACGACGCGAAGGCCAAGGGGCTCCTGCTCTCGCTTCACCTCAAGGCCACCATGATGAAGGTCTCCGACCCCATCATGTTCGGCCACGCCGTCAGCGTGTTCTTCGCCGACGTCTTCGAAAAGCACGCCGCCGCGCTGAAGCAGGCCGGCGTCAACCCGAACCTGGGCTTGGGCGACCTGTACGAGAAGATCCAGGCGCTGCCGGCGGACCAGCGCGCCGCGATCGAGGCCGATATCCAGGCCGTCTACGCGAAGCGCCCGGCGCTCGCGATGGTCGACTCGGACAAGGGCATCACCAACCTGCACGTCCCGAACGACGTCATCGTCGATGCCTCGATGCCGGTCGTGGTGCGCGACTCGGGCATCGATGTGGGGACCCGACGGCAAGCTGCCCGAGACCAAGGCGATGATCCCGGACCGCTGCTACGCCGGCATCTACCGGACGATCTTCGACGACTGCCGCAAGAACGGCGCTTTCGATCCGGCCACGCATGGGCAGCGTTCCGAACGTCGGCCTCATGGCGCAGCAAGCCGAGGAGTACGGCTCGCACGACAAGACGTTCGTCGCGCAGGCCGCTGGCAGCATCCGCGTGGTCAACGACGCCACCGGCGCGACGCTGCTCGAGCAGAAGGTCGAGGAGGGCGACATCTTCCGCATGTGTCAGACCAAGGACGTCCCGATCCGCGACTGGGTGAAGCTGGCGGTCAGCCGCGCCCGTGCGACGGGTGCCCCGGCGGTGTTCTGGCTCGACAAGAGTCGCGCGCACGATCGGCAGATCATCGCGAAGGTGGAGAAGTACCTGCCCGAGCACGACACGAACGGGCTGGAGCTCGAGATCCTCGCGCCGGTCGACGCCATGAAGTTCTCGCTCGAGCGCATCCGCAAGGGCCAGGACACCATCTCGGTCACCGGCAACGTGCTCCGCGACTACCTGACGGACCTCTTCCCCATCCTCGAGATCGGCACCTCCGCCAAGATGCTCTCGATCGTCCCGCTGCTCGCGGGCGGCGGGCTGTTCGAGACCGGCGCGGGCGGCTCGGCGCCGAAGCACGTGCAGCAATTCCAGAAGGAGGGTTACCTGCGCTGGGACTCGCTGGGAGAGTTCTCGGCGCTCGCTGCGTCGCTCGAGCACATCGGCCGCCGCTACCAAGAGCGCGAAGGCTGCCGTGCTCTCCGAGACGCTCGACCAGGCGATCGCCAAGTTCCTCGACAACAACAAGTCGCCGGCGCGCAAAGTGGGTCAGATCGACAACCGCGGCAGCCACTTCTACCTAGCAATGTACTGGGCCGAGGCGCTGGCTGCGCAGAGCGAGGACGCGGCGCTCGCGGACCGCTTCGCCCCGGTGGCCAAGGTGCTCCAAGACAGCGAGTCGAAGATCAACGACGAGCTGATCGCGGCCCAAGGCAAGCCGGTCGACATGGGCGGCTACTACCAGCCGGACCCGATCAAGACGGCCGCCGCGATGCGTCCCAGCCCTACCCTCAACGCCATCATCGACTCGATTGCTTGACACGCCGCAAAGAGAGCGTCGCCGGCACCCGAACACAACCCTGGCCATTCCGAGGGCGACGCTCACTTTGCGACCTGGAGGGGGCGCCTTGATCCGAGACTGGTTGCGCTGCGCGGACCGGAGAGAGGGCAGCAGCAGCGTCAGCGCTGCGCTGCGGACAGCGCTGGGTGCGCGGGCACCGTGAAGCTCCCGCTCACGCGGAGCATCATCGCACGGCGAGGGGCGACCGGCTCAGTCGGCGAGCACGGACTCGAGGAAGGTCGCAGTGATCACGCGCTCGACCCAGCGGTCGAGGTCGGCACCAGGCGCGGTCCGGATTCGATCCGCGGTAGCTTCCGGCACGGGCCCGAACTTCAGTGAACGCTTCCTCGCCTTTGGTCTTCCCCGGCAAGAGACAAGACTCGGCCCCCCATGCGCGCGGTCCTCCTTGCGCTGGTCCACTCCGCCGTGTCCTTCTTGGGGTCTCGCCAGTCTGTCGCGCTCGAGATTGTCGCGCTCCGCCACCAACTCGCGGTGCTCCAGCGACGGGCGAAGCGGCCTCGGAACATCCGCTCGGACCGGACGCCCACGGAGTCCCGAATTCCGTTCGTAACGGCTCCAAGCTGGCGCGTGCTGCGGCTGCCCGCCGCGCCTCCGGCTCTCCGTGCGCCGATACTGCCGCGCCCGAGCGTGCTCTGCTGACGACATGAGCACCTGCTCCCGCCGCACGTACGACCACCGCATCAAGCAGCAGATCGCCAAGGCCGGGAATCCGGAGCTGTTTCCGGAGCTCGAGATCCCGCGCTCGACAGTGCGGAGCTGGATCCGGCGAGGCATGGGGAGCGTCGTCTCTCTGGACCCGGACCTTGGCGCGGAGGCCGCGCTTCGGTTTCGCATCGTCCTGCTCGAGCGCCGGACCGCGGTGCTCATCCGACGCTACGGGTGGCGGCGACCGAGGCTGCGCCTCTACCCGCCGAAACCGAAGGTCGGCGTGCGCGCTGTCGCGCCGAATGTGGCGTGGCACGTCGATGTCACGATTATCAAGCTGCTCGACGGTACGAAGGCCCACTTGCACGCGGTCATCGACAACTTCTCTCGGAGAATTCTCGCCTGGACGATCGCCGACCGACTCGAGCCCATGAACACCCGCGATGTGCTCGTGAGGGCGGCCAGCAACCTGGAGCGCCCGATGACCGCAGAGGTCTACCTGGATTCTGGCGCAGAGAACCTCAACGACAGCGTTGACGACCTCTTTCTCGACGGAGCACTTCGCCGCGTCATCGCGCAGATCGACGTGAGCCTCTCGAATTCGATGCTCGAGTCGTGGTGGCATTCCCTGAAACACCAGTGGCTGTGCCTTCATCAGCTGGACAACATCGCCACGGTGAGGAAGCTCGTGGACTTCTACGTGACTGAGCACAACCAGCGGATGCCCCACAGTGCGTTCGACGGGCAGACCCCGGACGAGATGTACTTCGGGCGCGGGGCTCGAGCGCCTGACGACCCTTGGACGACCCTGGGAAGTACCCGGAGGGGTAAGTCCCAGAAGTGGGACGAGCGCGCTGCTCGGCGGCAAGAGGCGCGCAAGCGGCGGCTGGAGCACAATCGTCAACAAGCGTGCGACCGGTGCTCCCGTCAACACGAGGAGGACGTCGCCGCATGAAGCGTACGCTGCTTTCGCGCGGGAATTCTGGCGAGCGCAGTTGCACAGCGTCAGCTCCAGAAGGTTCGGCGCCGCAGCTGGGCTACGCGACAAAGTGATCCATCTCAACGAAAGGCGCTGTAGGCCGAGGTCGTCGGCAAGCCACAGCGCCGTGCGTCGGCGCCGCGCCTGCGTTCGGAGCAGCACCACCTCCGGCCTCCAGCTCGAGCCAACGGCGTGCGATGCCCGTTTGGTCCGCCCCGTAGACTGCGCCATGCGCGCGAAGCTCCGCGGTGACGTCGGCCGGGATCGGATGGCTCGTGTACACATCGTCTCTCTCCGCCACACCGGCGAGGAACGGCGATCCACCGCCCTCCCGACAGGCCGTCTCGTCCATCGTTCTGCCCTGGCGATCAGCCGCACGAGCAGCCCAGTTCATCGACTCCGATCGCGTGGATGCCATCGGGCTTGCGACGCTCGAACGTCCGTGCCTGCGAGTCACTCTCCGATGTGGAAGTCGATTTGCGTCGGAGCAGTGACTCCGTGCGCAGGGCCGAGGTCCAGCGCGTACCGGACGTGGGGCACGCCGCCTTCGGGCTGGTGGAATTTCATGCTGGAGAACACTCCCACGACGCAGGCGATCAGCGCGCGGTCGCCCAAGGGCGACGGCTGTGCCCGAGCGTTTCGGACGTTGCCGTCGCGACCGATCTCCAGGTCGATTTCGATCTGTCCGGCGAGCCCTTCGTTCCGGCGCAAGGCGCCCTGGTAACAGGCGTCGAGCTGGCCCGCGTGCAGGCGAACGATGCGGAGCGTCGTCGCGGGGAGCGTCGAGCCGCTCACCGAGGTGTAGTCCAAGGTCGGTGGTCTCGGCACGGCCCGTCGCGCGCCTTCGCGGGGGCCACCCAAGCGCGCGGCCCCTACGGCGCGCAGCTTCTCGCACGCGGAGTCGGCAGCACGCGGTTCACCCGAGCAGTGAAGCTGGAGCAGGCGCGGGCGCATTCGGTCCAGCTCCTGCCGGCACGGATCGGGAAGCTCGTTGGAGCGGAGCGCAGCGAGGGCCTCGAGCTCGAGTTGGGCAGCGCGGGTCGAGTCATCCCACCCGGGACCTGCGAGGGCCGCATCGCCGAGCTCGACGACGGCTTGCCCGAGCTGGCGGCGCTCGTAGTAGACCCGAGCCCGAGCGAGCTCCGCGAAGATCCGACGGGAGCGCGCCAGGGGATCGGCGTCCGTCGGGTCGGTGCTGCACAGATAGCGCGACGTGCTCGCGAGCAACCTCTGATCGGCGGACGTCAGCGCTTCGATCGCATCGCCGCTCTTCGCCGGCTCGCGATGACGGCGCTCCTGATGGGCAAGCCCGGCGTAGCAATGCGCAGCGCCGAGCGCGGCCCGCGACACCCCACTCGCTCCGGTCGCGAGCTCCGCCTCACGGTCGTACAGAGGGCCGCACTCTTCCCACTCTTGGAGAAAGGCGAGCAGGTCCGCCCGAGCCAGTCGGAGCCTCGAGGACAGGGGCGGCTCGGTGCTCGGCAGCGGCGTGAGTTCATCAAGCTCCCGCGCTTCGAAGTCGTCACCGAGCCAGCGCTGGAGCGTGCGAGCGAGCTCGGCGGTGCGGCGATCACCGGTCCCTTTCACGCCGTCGGACCCGACGACCTCCACCTGAGAAGCGGCGGCCAGCTCCGTGAGCTGTCCGACGGTGACGCGCGCGCACTGCCGCTTGGCCGCCGTCGATGCTGCACCCTGCCGGAAGGCTCGGTACCCGTTGATTTGCGCGCTCGCCGCTTCTTTCAGCGCCGACGCCGAGTGCGCTCCGACGACCATCTTCACTTCGGTGAGTCGGGCCTGGATTTCGCAGCGCCGCTCCCCCGGCGCGTCCGCCAAGACCAGCTCGTACAGCCGCTCTGCTTCGCCGAAGCGACCGCGATCCAAGTAGGCCTGACCCAGCGCGTCCAGCGCGCGACCCGAGAGCGCGCGGTACGCGGTCGGGGCATCGCTGGCCTCGGCGTGGAGTACGACCCGATCTTGCTCTGCCAAACCCATCAGCTCCGCGGCGCCGGGCTCGGAGGACGTGGCAACGGCGTGCTTCGAGAGCTGCGCGAGCGCGGCCATGGCTTCGGCGTGCTTGCCCGAGTTCCACAGAGTCTGTGCGAGTCGGTACTCTGCGTACGCTCGCAGCGGACCGCCGGCTGTCGACGCCGCGACGAACCGCGCGTAGGCCGCTCGCGCGTTGCTCCACCGCCGCGGTTCCCCTCGCGCCTCACGGTAGGCGCGGTCGGCCGTTTCGAGCAGGCCGCGTCGAGTCGCGTCCAGGATCGGAGCCAGCTCGTCGCGATGGACGAGCTTCGCGAGCTCGGCGTCCGAGGTCGGCGCAGCCCAGGGTGGGCGCTGCCGAAAGATGAAGACATCCGACGCCGACGGCCAGGCGGGAGTAGGCCGATCGCGCACGCGCTGGGCGTCGCGCGGACAGCTCATGGTCGGTGCCGGGAGACAGCTCTTGGCCCGGGGCTCTCGGACGGGAGCCTCGGCGCCAGACCGAGGCTCATGGGAAGGCCCGGGTTGGCACGCGCCGGACATCAGCATCGCGAGGGCGCAGAGCGCCGCGCTCTGGCGGAGCACGAGGCGCGGCGCGGTCGAGCTGGCTGAGCGTTGCTGCATCGCGCTCGCGAGAATCGAACGACCGATCCCGCCGGCTCCCAGCCTACGCGCCATCAGGCTCCGCGCGGACCGACACGGCGAAGCCGCCCGCGAGAGCGAAACGCTGCCCCAACTCGCGCAGATCCCGTTCAGCCCTGCGCAGCGTGGCTCGCAAGGATTTCATGATCGGGGCAACGTCACCGGGCGCCCGAAGGCATCACCATGCGGCGCACCCGGTCGCTCGCGGGGCCACGCGAGCAGCAAGCGCTCCACCTTGGCCGCGTCGGCGTCTGGGTATTGCCGCCGAAATCGCAGCTCGACGATCTCTTCCGCCAGCTCCGCGAGTTCGAGCGCGTCTTCGAGTCGCTGTGCCAGGTCCGTCACCCCACGCAAGATACCTCGCCTGCGCCCGTCAGCCAATCGGACCTGCGCATCCACGGTGATGCTCGTGGTCGACCCGAGGGGGGGGGGGTGCGCGTGGCACGGGGACCGGCAAACTCCATACTGCGAGCGCTGGATCGGGACGGTTCGTCGCGACTGTCTCGACCACGTGATCGTCTGGAACGAGGCCCACCTGCGACAGACGCTTGATGAATTTCTCAGCTACTACCACGCGGCTCGAACGCACCAGGCCCTCGCAAGTCGGCGCCATTCACGACGCCTGACGAGGAGACGCAGAACTCACGCTGCGAGGTCAACAGCACCCTGTTCGGCGGGGTCTGCAGGTTGATGGTCACCGGCGGGCCGAACCCGGTGATCGGGGAAGCTCTCTGCCCGGGCGCGCGTATCAAATCCTCGACGGGATGCTGGCTCAACGTGTTCTGCCCGCGGCGCTTGGGCCCGCGCTAGTGGCGATAGCCCTCGCGTTCGCATGCTCTTCGAGCGATGACGACGGGGGGAGCCCGTCCCCGGGTGGATCGGGTGGATCGAGTGGATCGGGTGGATCCGGCGGATCGGGCGGGCTCGGCGGAGCGCTGGGGGGCGCCGCTGGCATGGACGCCGCGGCCGGTGCGGGCGGTTCCGGCGCGACCGGTGGGGCCTCTGGCGCGGGTGGAACCGGCGGTAGCGACGGGGGCGTGTGCGGCCCCGCTCCTGGCACGGGCACGATCTGCGAGCAGTCGTGCTCCAAGAGCGCCGCGGTCACGGACGGGCTCTGCGACGCAGTCGACCCCGCGCTCTGCAAGCTTCGCTGCGAGAAGTCCCTGGCGCAGCACCCGACCTGTGCGAAGGAAGCACTGGCCGTGACCGAGTGCGCGGCGAAGGCGGGCTGCTGGTCGTGCCCCGCCTTTCAACTGGCGTTGTCCGGTTGTGATCCCGAGCGGAAGGCGCTTCTGACGTGCACCACTTGCCTCAAGACAGGCAACGAGAGCTTGTGCAGCTACTGCGGAAAAGAGAACTGCTGCGCCGAGGGCAAGGCCATGGTTCAGGCCAAGGATGGCCTCGGATTCGCGGATTGTATCGAAGAATGCTCAGTCTCGAACTGCTTGGCGATCTGCAAGGCAGCGTTCCCCGATGCGGGGAAGGCGGCGGACGCCTTCCAGGCGTGCCTCGCGACCCCGTGCCCGGCGGCCTGCGGCGGCTCCTCGTCGGGTACCGACGTCGTGCGCGAGTACTGCAAGGCGGCCATCGCTGCGTGCAAGCTCGGGCTCACCCAAGACAATTGTGAGCTCAGCATGCGGCAGATGTCATCGTTCTCTCGCTGCGGTGAGTCTCACTGGAAGCAGATGGAGTGCGATCTCGCCAAGGGCATCAAGTGCGACTCGACGGGCAGCCCCGTGATGGACCCAACTTGCGAGGCCATCTTGGACTCCTGCGACTTCATCGCTTGCACCAGCGGCGGCAGCGGGGACGGGAGTTGCTGGGAGGGATGCGGCGATTGGGGAGCGAAATGCGAGGCTGGGGGCAAGAGCTGCGAGTGCACCGGCGGCAAGAACATCGGCAAGAAGTTCACGCTCTCCACCCCTTGCGACGCGCAAGCCATGGAGCTCACGTGTTCGCTGTAGCCCGGCCACCTTGGCAGCGGGGCCGCTAGCCGTCACAGGTTGTCGAGGCACGTTCCGCCCGGACCCGCCGCCAGTGTTGACCGACCGCTCACTTCAGCTTGCGACACGTCGCGGGCAAAGGCTCGTTCGGCGGGCGATTCATGCACTCGCCGGGGACGCCCGGGGGCGCCGAGAGGGGCTTGCCGAGGGGCGTCGAGGCGTCTGGTAGCGGGGGCAGCGGTCGATCACGGTACGCCGCACGCCACGCATCCGGCGTGTGCAGCGGGCGAACGTCCGCGGGTAGCCCAACGCGCAGCTGGATGTCTTTCAGCTGGGCGTCGGAGAGCTTCGAGAGCTCGGCAACGAAGGCCCGGCCCATGATGCGACGGCAGGCTCCACACGAGACCAGGCGAAACCAGAGCCGGTCGCCTTCGAGGGCCACGACCAGCGAGCGCCCCGGGTTCGTTGCGCGCTCCGGCTCGACGCGAATCACCTGGGCGCCCGCAGGCGGTACGCCATCGACGGTGTCGACCATCGCCTCGAGCCCGACGACGTGACCGGAGGCGCCGCAGAGCTCGGTGGGTCTGGCGCCTGCGTCGCTGGGTGTGCAGGCGCTCCCAAGCTTGGCGAATGGAGCCGGCAGCTCGGACAACCCACCATCGCCGTTGCCGAGCTCGGGACTCGACGCTGCGTCGACGTCCGAGGGCTATCACTGGTGCTGCACGGACTCGGGCGTCGGCCTCGATTGGCGGGTTGGCGTCGACGCGCAGCGCGACGTCGCCGTCATCTTGCTTGGGCTCACGAACGACAGTGGCGCGGATCTGCGCGTGCTCAGGCCCTGCTCAGCAACAACGCAACGCACTCGACGACACACCGCAAAGCGACCGGGGTGCAGCGCTTGCCGCGCGTCGAGCGTGTCCTGGCGCACGCGGTGTTCGGCGCGACATGCGATCCATTCTCCGCCCATCGGTACTTGGGTTTCGAGGGGGAGCTCTCTCATCCGACGCTGGCACATGGGGAGGCTGCGGTCGCGGGGTCAGCCCGTGCGGCGCACCAAGGGGAACACCACGCTGTCCTCGGGATCGTAGACGGCGGCGTGCACGGCCGCGCGCAGTTCTTCTGCGTTGGCGTAGCGGCGCTCGCGCTTTGGCTCCAAAGCGTGCCTAACGACTTCCGACAGCGCTGGCGGGATGCCGAGCTCGGGAGCTGCGCGATGTGGACAGGGGGGTGGTTCACAAAGCTGCCGAACGCAAAGCTCTGCGGGCGAGCCTCCGCTGAACGGCGGGTAACCGACGAGCATGCGGAACATTGTGGCGCCGATGCCGTAGATGTCGGCACGACCGTCCATGTCGTCACCCATCGCTTGATCCGGAGACATGTAGCCGGGTGTGCCGACTACAACTCCGGCTGCCGAGAGCGTGATCAGGTCATGGCAATCCCGCATCTTGGCCAGGCCAAAGTCCAGCACCATCACCCCGCCTGCGTCGGTCAACATGATGTTGCTCGGCTTGATGTCGCGATGCACGATCCCCAAAGCGTGCGCCTCGCTGAGGGAGCGGCACACACCGTCGACGATCATTGCCACGCGCGAGGCGCGGAGCCTGCCCTCCTCGGCAAGCACGCGGGACAAGTCCTTGCCGGAAATCAGCTGCATCACTATCCACGTCACGCCGTCGGATACTCCGTAGTCGGAGACTTGAACCGTATGAGGATCGAACAGCTTGCTCACCAGCCGGGCCTCTCGCTGGAAACGTGCGGCGACGGTCGGGTCGCGGCCGGCGGCGCCCGAAAGAACCTTCATCGCCAGAACTTTGCCCAACTCCACGTGTTCCACCCTGTACACGACGCCCATGCCACCGCGACCAATGCGCTCGAGCACCCGATAGCGGCCGCTGACCACTCTGCCGATGAGCGGTTCTTCCGCCTCGGTCAGTTCCGGGGTCGCCGGCGTCGTTGATTCGTGAACTCCCTGCATGATGCGCTCCCGTCGGAGTGCCCGCGCCGGTTCCCGTCCAGCGGGCGAGACGGTCGGGCGAGTGGTCGCTTCCTGCAGCACGACGTCCTTGACGGGCCCTTGGGTCGTCGGTGTGCTCAAGTTGCTTGGGGCATCAGTCCTCGCGATACTTGAAACGGCCTCCGGCGGTCTATTCATCGCTCGGGTCCTCAATCTGCTTTTCCAGCTTGTCCAGCAGCTCGTTGAGCTCTTGCCAGGATAGCTCGGGCTCGCCGTCGTCATCGCCCGCACCACAGTTCTGCGTCGCGTCGCAACGTTGGTCGCCGCTGGAAGTCGCGTCGTTCGCGCAGGCGGTCGTGACCGCAAATGCAAGCGCAAGCGGCGCGATCCAGATCGAACAGGCTCGTGCTGCTTTGCTGCAAAGGATCATGCACCTTGCACCTTGCACCCGGCGTACCACGTGGCTTTGGGCCATAAGTGCCGACAAACTGGACGGCCATCCGACAGACTGTCGCGCGCATCATGCGGAACCCGCACCCGGAACTGCCACATCGGCAGTGCACGCCGGAACCACCAGCTGGCTGGGGTGTGCGGTGTCGGCCTTGCCCGTGTGTCCAAGCGCGGGCAGCGCGCAAGCAACAGAGCCACACGCGGGCGCGACGGCACCCAAGGCGGTCACATCGGTCTGCTGTCAAGCCCAGATCGGGCACGAGACGGCAATACCGGCATCATGCGGGTGAGGAGCCCCGAACGTTGGCACGACACTTGTAACAGTCTTGACCAAGAACCCAACGCGGAGTTGCGCCCGCGCGCTATTGTCCGAGTGTGACGCATGCTTCAGAAAACGACACGCACAAAACGTTCACGTTGGGCGCGCTGGTCCTTGCTCGTAGTTGCGCTCGGTTTAGCGGCCGCGCTCGTGGCCACTGCGTGGTCCAGCAAGCGCCGCATCGAAGAGGCTTCCGAGCTGTTGATCCGCGGCCAAGCAGACCTGTTTCGCAAACAGCTGTTCGAAACCCACGTCGCCCAAGGCGGTTCTCGACCGGATCCGGGCGTCGCCCAACAAGTGCTTTCGAAGAACTACGACGCCGGGCTGCGCTATGTCGCCGTGTACCAGTCTGGCGCAGAGCACGTGGTGGAGGTTGGGGATGCTGTCCTGCGTGAAAAGGTCACGGTCGCCAGTGCTCGACCTTTTGAACTCCGTCGCATAGGCGAGCGAGCCCACCTGACTGCAGTTGCGGCGATCACGGACTCGCCTGCGCCGAGCACGGGCGCGACGCCTTCGGAACCGCGTTCGCCGCCCGCGAGACGCATCCTGGTACTGGAGTTCGAGCCCCTGGTTGCGAACCGCTTGGAGCGAGAAGCAAGTACAGCATTCCTGCTCAGTTCGGGAATCGCGGGAGTCTTTATGCTGCTGGCGGTGGCGCTATCTTGGGTGCTCCGTCGGCGCGAGTTCGAGGAGGAGCAACGCCAACGAGAACACCGTCTCAAGCTTCTGGGGGAAATGTCTGCCGTGCTTGCACACGAGATTCGAAACCCTCTGACTTCGCTGAAGGGGCACGCGGAGCTGCTCAGTGAACAGCTCCCGGAAGACAGTCGTCAGCGAAGGAAGGCGGATCGCATCGTGGTCGAGGCGCGTCGACTCGAGGACTTGAGCCGAACGCTGCTCGACTTCATCCGCTCCGGCAGCATCCAACGCCGCGACGTCAACCCAGGCGAGTTGTTGCGGCAGACGGTGGAATCCACCGACCCAACGCGCATCGAGATCAGCGACGACACGGCGCCAGGCTCCTTTGCACTCGACCCGCCGCGTATCCAGCAGGTTTTTCGCAATTTGATCGACAACGCCCTGGAAGCCTCGCCGGATGGCGCCAAGGTCGAGGTCCAGCTCACGGGCGATGGCAACATTCTGTTCTTGTCGGTCCGCGACCACGGTGACGGAATTCCCGATGGCGAGCGGGAACACATCTTCGAGCCGTTTCGGACGACGCGCGCGCAGGGCGTGGGTCTGGGCCTTGCCGTGGCGCGCCGCATCGTTGAGTTGCATGGTGGTAGTATCAGCGCCATCAACCACGCCGGTGGCGGTGCCGAGTTTCGAGTACGAATCCCGAGGTAGTGGACATGGCGCGTATCTTAGTCGTGGACGATGAGGAGGGGATTCGCGAGTTCGTCATGGAAGCGCTCGGGGGGAACGAACACGAAGCCGTCGGCGCTGAGGGTGGCGAACAGGCGCTCGCCGCTCTCGCGCGCCGTACATTCGACCTGATGTTTACGGATCTGCGCATGCCCGGCATGGACGGTTTGGAGCTTCTGCGCAGGGCCCGAACACTGCAACCAGATCTCGAGGTCGTGGTGCTCTCGGCACATGGGTCTATCGACGCCGCTGTTGAAGCGATGAAACTCGGCGCCTTCGATTTCCTCGAGAAACCGATCGAGAGCCTGGCCGAGCTCCGACTATTGGCTGCCCGCGCCCTCGAGCGGCGCTCCCTTCTTGCGCTCAAGGAGCGCGTCACGCGCGATGGCGGTGATGATCCGGTATTGACCTACGGAGATGAGGCGATGGCGCCCGTAGTCAAAGCACTGAAGAAGGTAGCCCCGACCGAAGCGACGGTGCTGTTGATGGGAGAAAGCGGAACTGGGAAGGAAGTGGCCGCTCGCGCTCTTCATCGTTGGAGCCGGCGTGCGGATGGCCCCTTCGTTGCAGTCAACTGCGCGTCGCTCTCTGAGGAGTTGCTCGAAAGCGAGTTCTTTGGTCACGAGAAGGGCGCCTTTACTGGGGCTGTTGCCGCGCGTCGCGGGCGCATAGAGCTCGCCGCGGGTGGCACCTTTTTTCTCGACGAAGTCGGCGAGCTCAAACCAGCGCTGCAGGCGAAACTGTTGCGCGTACTTCAGGAACGCGAGTTCGAGCGCGTGGGTGGCACGCGCACTGTGGCTGCTGACGTCCGCTGGGTCACCGCGACCAATCGTGACCTCAATCTGATGGTGGAAGACGGCTCCTTCCGCGGCGACCTGTTCCACAGAATTGCCGTCTTCCCCGTCGAGCTTCCGCCCCTGCGCGAGCGGAAGCTCGATATCTTGCCTCTGGCGAGAAGCCTGCTGGGTCGGATTTGTGCAAGCTTGGGCCGCCCGCCGCTCGAGCTGAGTGAAGACGCTGAGCAGGCCATTCTGGCTGGCGAATGGCGCGGCAACGTGCGCGAGTTGGCCAATGCGCTGGAGCGCGCTGCTATCGTGAGCGAGACTAACCAAATTCTCGCCGAGGACCTCGAACCGGTGCGGCGGCGCCGCACGCGCTCGCAGGCCTCGGAGCCAGCCGCGGGCACAACGCTAGCAGGCGTCGAGCGAGCGACCATCGAAGCCGCGCTCTCTGGTGTCGACGGCAATCGGCGAAAAGCGGCAGAGCAGTTGGGCATCGGGCTCAGGACGCTCTACGAAAAGCTCAAACGCTACGAAATCGAGTGACCGAACTCACGTGCTCACGCTGCCCGCAGGATAAGGGCGGGGCCGCGCCGGGAGGGTGGAGCTTCCTTGATCAGACTTCCTGCGAAGCGGGCCACTTGCTCCGGCATGATCAAGCCCACCAGGCGTCCGACATCGTCCACAACCGGCAGTGAGTTGCCGCCGATGCGCTCGAAGGTTTCCATGACTTCCTTCATCGATGCGCTGGTGGTCACGGTGCTCGCGGGGGCAGCCATGACCTCCGCGACGAAGCTCCGCTCGGCTCGCAGCCCGCGCAGGAGATTCGAAAGAAGCGTTTCCTTTGGCGACGACCTCATCCCAATCACACTCCTTTCATCCACCACGCCAACCAGCACGCCATCATCGACAACTGGGATCTGCCGCAACCCGAAGAGGGCCATGCCTTCGGCGATCTGATTTAGGCTGTCCTCCGGATAGACCACGACCACGTTGCGCGTCATCAAGTCTGCGGCGGTTTTGGCGTGTTTCATCTCTTGACTCCTGTGCTTTTCAGGAGGTGTCAATGCACGCTCCATGCCGGTGGCTATCTGCGCACAGGGAGAACGCCGGGCGCAGCCACGTAGGTCCTTCTCCCTCTGCTCGCAGCCAGGTACTGCGGATCTCGCAGCGCGTAGTGCGCAATCCGCAGTGAAACCGCCACGTGGCATGAAAGCTTACGCATCGGTCGGCTTGGCCCCGAAGCTCCGCGGGGTCAGAGAAGCTCAAGGGGTTCTGTGGAACGGCATGTGCAGGTTCGACGGCAACCCGGATCGAATATGCAAATTCTAACAGACTCTGACATCCTGCCGAACGATCCAACCGCGCAGCGGTTGCGCGGCACGGTGTGGCAAGACGTGCAGCTGGCGCACGTCGGCTACTCTCTGATCAGCGCTTTGGGGCGCGCTCTCGCGCGCGCGGGCATCAGCGCCAACGCGCTCACCATCCTGGCGCTGGCGCTGTCCGCCGCGGCAGGCGTCGCCGTAGCCACGGGACACCTGTGGGGCGCCACCACCCTGGTCTTGGTCGGCGGCGTGTTCGACGCCCTTGACGGCGTCGTGGCGCGGGCAACGGGCACCTCGTCGCGCTGGGGCGCACTGCTCGACTCCACCGTCGATCGCTTCGCGGACGCCTTTCCGCTGATCGGCGTCGCATCGCTCTATCTCGTGTACGATCGCTTGGCATTGATTCCCGTTGGCGCGCTCGTATTCGGTTTCGGCGTGAGCTACGTGCGCGCCCGCGCCGAGGCGCTGGGCACTCAGCTGCCGGCACTGTTCATGCGGCGTCCTGAGCGCACCATCCTGCTGCTGTGTTGTTTGGCACTCGGAACTGTGGACTTCAGCCCGGTGGTGCCCCACGCTTTGCTGCTTGCAGGTGTCGGCATCCTCGGAGTCATGAACGCAATCGGCGTGATTGCAGCTCTGTCCGCTGCCCGACGCGCCTTGAGCGCAAAGGACGACCACCTGGGCTAGAGCCCACGTATGGAAGACATGAAGGCGCGCTCTAGTTGCACGCGCGAAACGCGCAGGCGCCCGATGGCGCTTTTGGCCGGCGCGGTCGTCATCGCCAGCTCCACGCTGGAGCTACGTCCGTCGCTAGCGGCAGGCAATGATCGTCCCGAGGGGTCGTCTGCAGCGACTGCGTCGACGCCAGCATCAGGTGGGGCACGACCCGGTCCCCGGGAAGCATGGAAGTTCGAAAACCCATTCGCGACAGCCTACGACGACGGGCCAGGCCCATTTCGCGTGGGGTTGCACGTCGGCTCGGTTCATCGCGATGGTCTCGGACCGAGCCTGACCCTGGTTCCGTGGGAGTACCTCCGAGCAACCGTGACCTACGGTTACAGAACACAGCATTCGATGGCCGGCGCGCTATCGGTCCCCATCTTCCCTCGAGCGGCGCTGACGCCCTACGCGACCGCCGGGTATGCTCTCGCCGTCGCCGCATTGCCGCAGGGCATTCATCTTTTCAGCCACCAGCTCGTGACAGGGCTTGGGTTTGAGGCTCGAGTGTTGGATCGCTACGTGCTCGGAGCTGAAATGACGGGCAACTGGATCTTCCGGCAGACCTTGCAGGAGAAGACAGAGAGCCATGTCCTGCGACCCGGCGTGCCGCTGACCGTCCAGGGAGGATTTCACCTGGGGGTATACCTTCCATGACAGGACGCTTCCGCTTCGGACTCACCGCGGTCTTCGCAATGCTGGCCATCGGCTGCGGCCCAGAGTTCTACGACGATGTTCTACTCATCGGACATCGCGGCAGTCCGCTGCAGGCACCCGAGAACTCACTGGCAGGTTTCGAGTTGGCGTATGAACAGGGTGCAGACGGCATTGAGTTCGACGTTCAGCAGACGCGGGACGGTCGCAATGTAGTCATGCATGACGAAACTGTGGACCGAATGACCAACTGTGCCGGTCGCGTGCAGGACTATACGCTCGAAGAGATCCGTTCATGCTCACTGAGCAACGGCGAAAGCGTCGTGACGCTGGGCGAGATGCTCGGGTCGATCGACGGGCTCTTCAAGATCGTTTTCCTGGAAATCAAAGTGCCCGAGGACTCCACTCCCCCGGAAGACGAGATCGTGGCGCAGGTGGACGATGCCGTCGACGCGGTGCTCGCGTCAGGGTTTGCCGACAAGATTGTCATCATCAGCTACAGCGACACGGCGCTACGTCGAATTGCGACGCGGCAGGTCGACGGCATCATCGGCGGATGGGACGATTCTTCGACGGAGAGCATCAGCAACGCGAGTCGTCACGAAATGCCTTGGGTGCTCATGCCCATCCGCACGGTTGAGCCCTGGGTTGGTGACATCGTGGTTGGCCTCAGCAGGCAGTTGGCCGTTTATCAGGTCGTTACGCTCGAAGAATTCGTACGAGCCTTGGACGGGCGCGCTCACGCCATCATGGTTGACAGCCCGCCGACGCTCGCCTCGTTGCTGGGTCGCAAGCCACGCGAACTGCCGAGCCGGTAGGTGGGTATGACTCGGCGATCGTCGGCAGCGCGGGAGCCGTCAAGGGATCGCTCCCCGGGTGCAGCCCGCTCGGGACACGCACCGGGCTCGTGCGATCGGAGTGCGCGTCGCTGAGTGACCCATCAGCGACGCCGGGATGACTTCCGTCGCCTCGGCCGCGAGGCGCGGCTGCGGAGCGGAGGTCATCAGTGGCAAACGGACGAAAGATCGAGGACGAGGCGGAGGCGCGGCGGTGCCTTCTCGCGGCGAAGCGTCGGGGCCTGAGCGCCGGAGAGTGGGCCCGGGCGCACGACATCGACGGGCGCTCGCTCCGCGCGTGGCAGACCAACCTCGGACGGCGAGGGTCGCCCGCTGGTCCGCGACGGCGAACGCCGCGGGCCACCCCGACAGCGCGCGGGCTGGTCGAGCTCGTTCCCGCTGCGCGCGGCGTCGGCGGGTCCACCGCGGGCCGGTACGTCGTCGAGGTCGCCGGAGCGCGCATCGAGTTCGGTGACGAGGTCTCAGTCGCGGCGCTGCGCCGGGTGCTCGAGGCTGTGCGCTCGTGCTGAGCCTGCATCCGGCGCGTGTTCGTGGCGGTGGCCCCGCTCGACATGCGCGGTTCGTTCGACGCCCTCGCCGTCGCCGTCCGGCGCCGCGCACAACGGCTACGTGGAGCTCTATCGAAACAACGACGTCGCCGTCTTCCAGTACGAGCCCGACAAAAGCGGCGACGTCGTCGCCGCGAAGCTCAGGCCTTCCGCGGCACCCTCACTGCCGACGCCGAGCATCGCTTCAACGACGTCTTCACCTCGAGCCGCGTGCTCGGGGCGATCTACGGCGAGGAGGAGAAGGCGCAGAAGCTCGGCCTCGTCGGCGATGCGCTCCGCGAACAGCGGCAGCGGCATCTTCGCCCCACTATCCAGGACTTCGAGAGCTGGCGCGACGCGGTGGAACCGACGCTCTTGCCCTCCGACCCGCTGGGGGCGGCAATTCGGTACTACAAGAACCACCGGGACGCGCCCTTCCGTTTCGTCGACGACCCCCTGGTCCCCATCGACAACTCTCCCACCGAGCGCGAGTTCCAGAACGTCGCCAAGCTCCGCCTCGACACGCTCTTCGCCGGTAGCACCGAAGGGGCCCACCGCGCCTGCGTGCTCCTCGGCTTCATCGCCACCTGCCGCGCGCAGCGCGTCCCCGCGCGGGCGTATCTCGCCAGGGCCCTCGAGCACCTCGGTACCCACCGCGACATCTTTGCGCTGCCGCTCGAGGCCATGACGCCTGCGGACTTCAAGAAAACGCTGGGCTGATCCCCACGCACGATTCTTCGCGACCCGCATCCCGGCGTCGCTGATGGGTCACGTTGCCGCTGGCTTCCCTCTCGCCGTGTTTTCGCGCGAACGGCTCTGGTCGCATTGGGCTCGTCAAAAAGCTGACCGTAGCGGACGGGGCCAGAGCGCCCGAGCGTTTCTCGGGGCGGGCCTGGCGGCCCATGCTAGCTCCCCAGAATCAAGCGCCACCGATCGTAGAGCGCGGTGAAGGTGTAGTCACTGACCCAGTGTGGCGTCGCACACTCGGTCATGAAGTCGGAGGTGGTCGACGGGTAAAGCACCTGGCCGACGGAGTCGTAGCCGTAACCGCCAATTTGGCCGTTCTTGTGAGGAAAGGCGGGGTCGGCGGAGCCCGATGCGCAGCCCGCAGTCATGCGTCCGTGGGCGCTGCCCAGGACCCACGAGTAGTTCACGTCGGCGCCCGGAGCGTAGACGCCGACTCCGAATTGAGAACCCGGGTCGAAGTTCTTGGGCTGCGAGGCCATTGACCGGATGCAGCCGTTTGCGCACCACGCTTCGTGGTCCGCCGCGGGTTGGACCAGCCCCAGGTAGAAGGTGTTGTCCGGAACCGCCGCGGCGCTGCGGGCCTGCTGTACTTCCGTCATCAGCCCGGACCAGCCCTGACCGGTTGCACTCACGGTTTGGGCCCACGGAATCGGCCCCGCCACCGAGACGTTGACGGCTGCGACCGGAAACAGCGCCTGCTGGGCCGCCCCAATTTTCATCCTGGCGGCGGCGTCCAGGTTCGGGGTGCGACCCGAGCCGTCTGCGTCGTACTGAAACAACAGCAGCACCAGATCCATGGTTCCGGTCTTTTCGAGTTTCAGTGGCGTAGTTCCGGTGGCCGGGAAGCGCGCCAGCGTGGCGTCGCTGCCCGCGATCTTCACGTCCACCGAAAAGGGCTGCTCGCCAGCCGGCAGGTGGACGCCAAGCAGATCGACGTTCAGCGTCGTGGTTAGATCCGCCGCGAGGGAGTTGCCCGCTTTGGCCTGCCTCATCTGAGTCACCGTCTGGCTGCCGATGGCTACCGTGATCTCGAGCTTCTGGCTGACGTCGCCTTGGGCGTCGTAGAAGATCCGCAGCAGGCCGGGCCGGTCCGCCAACGCCGGCACCGTACTGGTCACCGGCTGCCCCTTGTCGAACAGCGGCTTGGGAACGGACTGGTTGAGTTCGACGCGCGTGAGGGCAAACGTCAGCGCTCCGCTGCTCCCACCCGTGCCGCCGGCTCCCGCCGCGCCGCCAGCTGCTGGGTTGCCCTCCGAGTCCGAGCCACAGCCGACTAGCCCGAGCGCGAGCGCCAGGGTCAGCAATCCCGTGAGGACCTTGTACATGACGAAGCTCTGCTTTCAGCCCCTTTGGGGGCGCGCCCCCCGCGGTTCGGTCGGGGGCCAAGTGGATGGGGTGGGTGAAGTAGAGTTTCCACTCCGTCGGGACCGACCCCAAGTTGGAATGGCTCCTCCCCCAGCCTAGCGGGATGCAGGATCCAGCCGCACCTCCCATCTGAGAGGTCGCATGAACGCGTGGGCGCGTCTGCCACACGGGCGGCTCGGTGGGCTGCGGGGGCTCGGTGCTTTGCGTAGCGTGCGGCGTCGACCAGGCGTTCAAGTCGCGCGGCTGGACGCGTGCTCTCAAGCACGCGCATGGCGTAGCCGACCGTTCGGGCCCAGACGCCGAGGGGCGCTTTCCGAACCCAGAGCTGCCCATTGCCAATCACAACGGCCACGCCCGCGTTGGCGTCCCAGGGAGCCCAGAAACGCCAGAACCGCGAGCGCCAACGCGCAGCTGCCCCCGCCCCGACGCGCCGGGGCAAGAAGCAACAGGGCAAACAGCAACAGGTGCTGGTCGTGCTGGTGGTTTCCGTGGCGCTGATGCTGGGCATCGCCACTCAAACACCAACCCGCCCGGCTTGTCCATCCGTGCAGAAAAGGCGAAACGGCCGCTCGGTTTCAGCCGTATGAGTCCGGTGGGGTCGAAGGAATGAGCACCAAGAGGGTACTGATCGCTCTGGCGTTGGTTTGCGCCGTCGCGATCTTTTTCGTGTTCGACCTGGGCCGCAGCCTCGACTTCGACGTTTTGAAGGCGAACCGCGTTCGTCTTGCGGAGCTTGCGAGCGCAAGCCCGGTGCGGGCGGGCGCGCTCTTCGTCGCCGTCTACATCGCCGTGACGGCGCTATCGCTCCCCGGGGCCGCGGTCATGACGCTCGGTGCTGGAGCGCTGTTCGGTGTCGTGTGGGGTACGTTGCTCGTGTCGATCGCGTCGACTATCGGGGCCACGCTCGCTTTCTTGATCTCCCGCTTCGTGCTCCGCGACTGGGTTGCGGAGCGCTTCGCGAACCAACTCGAGGCCGTCGATCGGGGCATCGAGCGAGACGGTGCGTTCTACTTGTTCACTCTCCGGCTGGTGCCGGCGTTTCCTTTCTTCGTGGTGAACCTGCTGATGGGACTCACGTCGATCCGCACCCGGACCTTCTTTTGGGTCAGCCAGGCCGGAATGCTCGCTGGCACGGTGGTCTTCGTGAACGCGGGGACGCGCCTGGCCGAGCTCGGGTCGATTGGAGACGTGCTGTCGGCGGGCGTGTTGGGCTCCCTGGCGTTGCTCGGCGTCTTGCCCCTCGCCGCCAAGAAACTCTCGAGCTGGCTCGCGGCGCGGCGGATCTATTCCGGATGGAAGAAGCCCAAGCGCTTCGACCGCAACATGGTCGTGATCGGCGCGGGGAGTGCGGGTCTGGTGACCGCGTACATCGCGGCGGTTCTCAGAGCCAAAGTCACGCTCGTCGAGAAGCACAAGATGGGCGGAGACTGTCTGAACACGGGCTGCGTGCCATCGAAGGCGCTGCTGCGATCCGCCAAGTTCCTGTCCCACATCGCGCGCGCGAAGCAGTTTGGCATCAAGAGCGCCAGCGCCGAGGTCGACTTCGGTGAAGTGATGGATCGCGTCCAGCGCGTCGTGAAAGCCATCGAGCCCCACGACTCGGTCGAGCGGTACACGGAGCTTGGGGTCGAGGTGCTCGAAGGCAGCGCCAAAATCACGACGCCCTGGAGCGTCGAGGTAACACTGCCCGCGGGCAAGCGCACTCTCACGACACGCTCCATCGTGATCGCGGCCGGCGCGCGGCCGTTCGTTCCGCCGATCCCCGGCCTCGACGAGATCGACGTTCTGACATCGGACAACCTGTGGGACCTCCGGGAGCTGCCCCCGCGCCTGGTCGTGCTCGGAGGAGGCCCCATCGGCTCGGAGCTGACCCAAGCCTTCGCACGCCTCGGGTCGAGGGTGACGCAGGTCGAGATGCTGCCGCGACTGTTGCCCCGGGAGGATCCCGAGGTGTCCGAGGTCGTCCGAGCCCGCTTCGTGCAAGAGGGGATCGATGTCCGGGTCGAGCACGTCGCGACGCGTGTCGAGGTCGCGAAGGGACAGAACGAGTTGGTCGCCGAACACGCCGGTCGCGAGGTGCGCATCCCGTTCGACCGAATGCTCGTAGCCGTGGGCCGAGCGGCAAACGTGAAGGGCTACGGTCTCGAGGAGCTGGGCGTTCCGGTGGCCCGCACCGTCGAGGTCAACGAGTTTCTCCAGACGCGCTTCCCGAACATCTATGCCGCTGGGGACGTCGCTGGCCCGTTCCAGTTCACCCACACAGCCGCGCACCAGGCTTGGTACGCCTCCGTCAACGCGCTCTTCGATCCTCTCAAGAAGTTCCGCGCCGACTACTCCGTCATTCCGTGGGCCACGTTCGTGGATCCCGAGGTGGCGCGGGTCGGTCTGAGCGAACAGGAGGCCCAGGAGAAGGCCATCGCCTACGAAGTGACCCGTTACGACATCGACGACTTGGACCGAGCGATCGCTGACGAAGAAGCCCACGGCTTCGTCAAGGTGCTGACCGTGCCGGGCAAGGATCGCATCCTCGGCGTCACTATCGTGGGCGAGCACGCCGGCGACCTCATCGCCGAATTCGTGCTCGCGATGCGGCATCGCATCGGGCTGAACAAACTGCTCGGGACGATCCACATCTATCCGACCCTCGTCGAAGCAAACCGCTACGCCGCGGGGGCGTGGAAGAAGGCGCATGCCCCCGAAAGGCTGCTCGGGTGGTTGGAACGCTTCCACGCTTGGCGCCGAGGCGCCGCGAGGTCTCAATGAGTGACCGAGAGTTTCGGCGCCGCCTTCGGCTCACGCCACCGCGGCCCGCCTCACCGAGGGCCTGGTACGCCGCGGCCTTCGCCGCTTCGCTCGTCGGTCTGGTCAGCGTGCTCGGCGCCAGGTCCGAGCCGATCTTCATCTCGGGATGGCTGATCATGGCGGCTGCGGCTCTCGGCGCGCTCTATGCGTGGCGCGCCAGCCGGCGCTGACGCCTCGCTTCGGAGTTTCGGTCGCGGGCGCGTCGAAATCTTCAGGCGAGTGAACCCGAACAGCTCGAACCCGCCCCGGCGGTACACCCCAGGCAGTGGTCGGCGACGGCGATCGACGAGCCAGTCAGCTGATCGAGGCAGTCGATCTCCCAGATCGTCGAGGGCGAGTCCGACCCCGACCCCGCGCGCAGCCCGACCACCTGGTTGAAATCGCAGTCGAAGAGCTGGCCGCGATAGTCGACGCTGACCAGTGAGCGGCACATCAGCCCCGGCAGCGTCGCGGCGTTGAAGCTCTCTTCGAGCAAGGCCCAGTAGGCGTCTTGTCGACCCGTTCGCGCCAGGTCGTTCGCGAATCGGTGGATCGGCATGTTCGTCAAGGTGAGCAGTCGGGAAAACGCGACGCCGAAGTCCGCGGCGAGGCGCTCGCGGTAGTCCTGCTCGAGCGGCGCCTGCGGTGGCGGTAGCGACGGGCCGAGAGGGTTGTAGACCAAGTCGAGCCGGAGCTCATCGCGGGCGGCATAGCCGAGCGAGTTGAGTAACCGAAGGGCGTGCACGCTCTTTTCGAACGTGCCGCGACCGCGCTGCCGATCGACATTCTCCTCGGTGTAGCAAGGCAGGCTCGCCACGACGTGCACGCCTTGCTCCGCCAAGAACCCTGCAAGCCCTTCCATCTCGGGTTCGAAGAGCACCGTGAGGTTGCACCGGTCGATGACCTCGACGCCGCGTGCACGGGCCTTCATGACCAAGGTGCGAAAGCTCGGGTTCAGCTCTGGCGCACCGCCGGTAATGTCCAGAGTGGCGACGCTAGGGCTCGCCGCCAACAGCTGGATCACCCTATTCGCGACCTCTGCCGACATGCTCTCGCTTCGGTTCGGACCAGCGTCCACGTGGCAATGTCTGCAGGCTTGATTGCAACGTTTGCCCACGTTGACCTGCAAGGTGGTCACGACATCGCGCGACGGCAGTTTCCGCCCGTGCGCACGCAGCATCGTAGGAAAGCGATGCGAGGCAACTGGCAAGTGGTGGCGTTCGGCGATCGTCATTCATGCCTCAGCGGAAGTTCCGGTATACGCGGGAGAGCCGCGTCGGCGAGACGCCGAGCCGGTAAGCCAGCGGCAACAAGTTGACCAGGAGGGTCTCTCGGACCGGGCGGCGGAAGAATCTCCTCCCTGACACCTCTACCGAAGCGCGCACCGTTTCGATGCGGCCCTGGCGGCGCAGCCTGCGTGACAGCTCGACATCTTCGAAGAGCGGTTGCGGAGGAAACCCTCCGACACGGTCGAACACCTCGCGCCGCACGAAGATCCCTTGGTCGCCGTAGGGCAAGCTCGTGTAGCGCGAACGCAGGTCGGCCAAGTGGAGCAGCGCCGCGGGAAGCGCAACGTCCCGGGCGAATGGCTCATCTCGTACCGTCCAAGTACGAAAAGCGCCGGCCACGACCCTTGGATCGGCGAGCGCCGAACGGATGTGAGCCATCGCGTCCTCCGGAAGGCGAGTGTCGGCATGCAAGAAGAGTAGAACGTCGCCGGTGGCCACGCGCGCGCCGGCATTCTGTTGGGGTCCCCGGCCCGGGGTGCTGTCCAGCAACAGTGCGTCCGGAAAAGCGCGGACGATGTCGGGAGTGCCATCGCGGCTGCCGCCGTCCACCACGATGATCTCGGAAATCCCGTCCGTTCGTGACAGGTCTCGCAGGAGTCTTCCAATCCGCCGTTCTTCGTCGAGGACGGGGATCACGACCGAGACTTTCATCGCGGGCGCAGGCAGCAACGAGTCGAGCAAGGCGCGTGTGCGTGGCGCCTGCACGACCTGACGGTCGAGCAACCGGCGGAGGCGCACGAGATCACCCGGCGTGTCCAGATCGAACCATCCGGGAAGCAGCTGCGGCACGAGCCCCGCGCCGACCAACCGAGCGCACGTCTGTTCGCAGGTCCGTTCGGTGCTCCAATCGATGTCCGCGAGCAGCCCATCGGAAATCGAGGTCAGCCCGAGGCCCCAAAAGCCGCCGTCATCGCAGGCGCCCAGGGCTGCCGGGTGGGCCTCGAGCGCTAGCCCGGCCCGAGTCACGAGGTCCAACGGCAGCCCTGGTGTGTCGGCGCCGATGGCCAAAGCTGGGGTGCCGCCCCCGATTGCGCGCCCGAGGACCCGCTCGAGTCGCTGGCCGAGAGTGCCACCACCTTGATCCCAGACCTCGACGGGACCGACATCGAGACCGAGGTCACCGGTGGTTGCGACGATCACGCGAACGTCGGGCAGCCTCCGCAGCGACTCCAGCGTGTCCAGCAGAAACGCTTCTGCAAGCTGCGCAGCGCCTCCCTCACCGACGCCGGCGATCAGGCGGGTCTTCACGCGGCCGGCTCGAGGAGGTTTGGCAAACACGCAGACCGTGAGGGGTTTCATGGCCCCCTCTGGGTGGCGGCGAGTACGACCTCCGAAATCGCACTCACGCTCGGTCGATCTGACGGGCCTCGTCCGACGTGGTGCATTTGCACGATGCCCTCGGGATCGATCAGCACGTTTCCGCCACGCTGCGAGGTGTCACCCGTACTGCTCCGAAGCTTCGCGCCTCCGAGCAGGGATCGCGCGTAGGCCCACCACGTCTTCGGGCCCCAGACGTCGTAGACGCTTGCTCGACCCATGGCGTAACCAGCGAAGAGTTCCCGCTGGGTGTCGGCCACGACCGCGCCCGGCAGCCCCGGATCTGATGCGTAGCGAACCACCGAAGCGCGGCTCTCGAACGAAACGATCAGCACCGCGATGTCGAGGCTGTCGAGCATCGGCTTCTCGTGGAACAACTGCCCCACATGCTCCCGGCACGGAAGTCAGGCCAGGTGCCGATGGAAGACCAGCAGGAGCCACCTGCCGGTGTAGTTGGACAGACGATGGACGCTGCCGTGCGAGTCGTGCAGCTCGAACGGGAGCGCTGGACGCCCGACGAGGCTGTTGCGCGGCGGTCGCATGGGAGTTCGTCTGGAGTATACGCCGCAGGAGGGGCGCTAGTTTCTCGGGTGCTCGGGGCGTCGCGGCGCAATTCAGGCCGAATCATGGTCATGCGCACGGCTCGTCGAGGGAAGGCAGGCCGCATCGAGCAGCGCACGGCAGTAGAGAAGTCAGCACGCGACAGGGCCGGGACGTCCGTCATCAGGGCACCATGGCGCAGGGCTGATTCGTTTTGGGCTTGCACTCGCAGTCGCGCTCTTCACTCAGCGACGCCACACGCCAGCCGTCCGGAACTTCGAGCAGCAGAACGTCGATCCACCGGAGCCCGTCCGGCGTGAAGAACACCGTACTGAAGCAGGCTCGGGACTGACCGCCGACGAATCGCGAGTGATAGTTGTAGACGCTGTGACGCGTGCTCTTGGCGACCCACGCGTCGGTCGCGCGAGTGTCGTCGTCGGCAAACAGGGGCGCGGCTGTGTCCTGACCAGCCCGGCGCGCGGCGGCGTAGTCGTCAATCGCCGCCCGCTTGCCGCCGGTGTACTGGCACCCGTAGCCCAGCCCCACGCTGCCGGCGACGATGCAGGCCAAAGCGCCGATAATGAACAGCCGCCCGACCCCAGGTTGGCCTTGCTCCGACTCGTCGCCCACCGACGCCATTAGCCCGCCGCTGTCATTCCGACACGCGATAGCATCGGTCTCAGGGTACGCGCGTCGCGGTTCGAGGTCGAGAGCGGCAAGCGGCGGGAGCGGAGGGGCTTGCGGCAAGCGGCGGGGGCGCGGCTCATCGCTCGGAACCCGCAGTTTTGACGCGCCGAAGCCGCGCGAGGTGATCAAAGGAGTCGGGTCGCCAAGGCACGCCGTGACGGGCTTTGCGCTTTGCTCAAGAGCGACGCGACTTGATTTGCAATGGTGCGCGCGGAGCGATTGCGAATATGCGCGATCTCCCGATTGCTCAACCCCCGGACCACCAAGTCAAGCACGCTGCGCTCGGCGTCCGTCAGCTCCAGCGCGAAGCCGGCTCGAGGATCGCGGGCGAGGAGCGCAGCGATGCGCACCAGCTCGGTGCGGGTCCCGGTCCCAACCTTGCTCGCCGCGTCCGCCAGTCGCGACGACACGGCCGACTCGGAGATCCCCAGCGAGTAGGCGATGAGCTTGGCGGAAAGTCCCCGCGCGGCCTGGGCGATCACCTCGACCTCGCCGGGCGTCAGGGCCCGCAGCGGCACACGTTCCGACGGGTTCTCGATGACCCAGTAGCGGCGGCGCCCGCCCTGGGAGCGTTCGACGAGACTGAAGCGCCCGTCCACGAGCGCCGTCCACAGGTCAATGGCGTCGAGTTCGTTCCGGTGACGCCGTGTACGAACACGCTCGATCGCGCGCACCCGCGTCGAGAGGGACGCTGCGTCGACCTGTCCTGCCGCCAGATCGGCGATCCGTCCGTCCGGTAGGATCTCGCCGCGCACGGTGTCCGGGTTCAGCCGCAGACGCCAAGCGACTTCGAAGTGCAGCGCCACTTGGGTCAACAGGCGCTTCTGCTGGGGCGTTAGCTCGATGGGCTGGCGAGTGAGGTGGAACAGGACCGCCACCGCACCCGGCTTCGGCTGCACCAGCAGCCCCAGCGCATCGACGGAATCGAAGCTCTCGTGCGCGATGCGGAGGGCCTCGCGCACTTCGGCGTTCATGTCACGCGCCAACGTTTGGTGCGTCGTCACCAGCCCCGCCGGATACAAGAAGCGCCGGATGTTCTCGACGCCGAGGTGCTGGTTCCCGGAGATGAGCGCGTGTTCCGCGGCCGTGCCGACCGCGATCTGAATCTGAACGGATTGCGACGGCGCTGGATGCGACACCAGCCAGACGCCGCAGCGCCCGGTCACGCCGAAGATCGCGTCGCCGGCGTTCGCGACCGCGCTGGCCCATTCACGGTCGTCGGGCGTCGGCGCGTACAGCGCTTCCAAAAGCGTCACCCATCGCGCCCGTAGTGCGAACTGCGTCTTCCCCACGGAGGCCAGAGTAGCACCCAGGTCCTGTCTGTAAGCGATCCGAAGAAGAACTCGAGCTGTGGTCATTTCTTTCCGACGCGCTCGCCCCAGCGGTGTTCGGGTCGAGGGTGGCGCCGCGACTCGTGGTCGAGCCCAGGTCACGACGAGAGCGAACTTGGGATTCGTCAGCTACGGCCATCGGTGGTTGCCCAGAACCCCCGTTCTGGGCAGGATGCGAGGGCGGGGCGAAGTGGAGAGGACCAACCTGGCCGTCAGCAAGACTGGGCGACGTCCCGCTCGCGCGAGCTCCGCGCGGCGCCCGTCGGGCGTGCCGCGCTCCTGGGTCCGAGTCTCCCTCGGGGCGAGCTGCCTCATGGCCCTCGCCGCCGCAACCTCGGCCTGCGCGAAGGACTGGCCTCCCACTTCCACGCCCACGCGGAGCGGCTCCCGAACAGCGTCGGTCAGCGAGCCCAATCGCGAGGCGGCGCGGGCGCGCTACGAGGCAGGGCTCGAACATCTCGGCCAAGGCGCGCTCGAGCCGGCGCGGCGCGAGTTCCGCGAGGCGCTGGCGCTCTGGCCTGACGACGCGCGCGCGCGCGTCTGGGCTGGGGTCGTGGCGCGCAGGCTCGGTCGCGCGGCGGAGGCCGACGCGCTCATCAAGCGAGGGCTCGGCGAGCTCGAGCGGCACACCGGCAAGCGCGCCCGCGCGGCTTCGGCGCCCGGGCCCTGGAGCTCCACGCTCTCGTGGTCCGCCGATCTGACTCGAATCGCCGCGCAGGCCTTCGAGGAAGTGGTCGTCCTCGATCGTCAGACCTCCTCGCCGCACCTCGCGGTGCCCGGGATCGCCGCCGCGCTCTCGCCGGATGGGCGTCGCCTCGTGACCAAGGCCGCCGACCTGATGCTCTACGTGTGGGACGTGGAGAGCGGGCGCAGCGTGGGCCAGTACCCGAGCGGACTTCCCCCGGGGCAAACCAACCCGTTCGCCCATCCCAGCGAGTACGATTGGAATCCCGGGCTGGTGTGGAGCGACGACGGTGCTCACATCGCGTCGCTAGAGCGAGATTTCGCGGCAGTGATCAGCGTGGCGGACGGGCGGCTTCAGAAGCTCCCCGGCGAGGCAGCGGGTCTCGAGTTCAGTCGAGGCAGCGGCTGCCTCGCGTCCGGGGAGCGAGTCTGGGAAACCGACGGATTCTCGCGGATCTGGCCGGCCGGCGACCGCGTCGATGCGACGACGGCTCCCACGGACCTCGCGGACGTTTTTGCCATCGCCTCGAACTGTAGCCTCGCGGCGCGTGCGCTCTCCGAGACGGCCGCCGTGGTGGTCTCCGCGCCGCGTTCGCGCCAGCCCAAGCACTCGCTTTCACTGGGCCATCCCGCGACGGCACTTTCCTTCGACTCGGATGCCAAACGGGTCGCGATCGCTGCGGAGAGAGTTTTGCTCTGGGATTTGGACAATTCCTCGCCGAAAGCCGTGGGCCCGCGGCCAGCGCGCGGCAAGAGCGTGCAATTCGGAAGGGACGGATCGCTCTGGTACATGGACGCTTTCGGCGCGGTGCAATGCGCGGGGAAGACCACTCGGCGCCCGGCCCTCAGCGCTTCGATTTCGGTGGTTGATGTCTCGGACCAAGGCCGCGCGATGTTCTTCGGCACCACGAGCGGGGAGCTGATCGAGTGGCAACCGGAGGCCGCACGAGTCCGGCGCCTCGCGGCTCTGGGAGAACGAGTGACTGCGCTCGACACGCACGGTTCGCGGTGGGTGGTGGGGCTCGAAGACGGATCCCTCCGCACGGGTTCGCTCGCCGAGCCGGGGAGCCGCCGAACGCTGGGAAAGCACACCGCCTCGGTGGATTTCGTCGCCTTCGGGGCGTCCGGGACGCAGGTGATCTCCCAGGCCGGATCCAGGCGCGGGCACGCGACCCCCGAGGCCGAGCTGGTGGTGAGAAATGCCACCACGGGAGCCGAGATTCGGCGCTGGACCACCGCGGGCCTGACCTTGCCCGCGGTCAGCGCCGACGGCAAACGCCTCGCCTACCTCTCGGTCGCTGACGGAGAAGGGAAGCGCTGGCAGATCGTCGATCTAGGTTCGGGGCGTACAGAGCACACGCTCGGCTTCGCGACCTTCAGTTTCGGCTCGAGCGCCCTCAGTCGCACGGGGGACATCGTGGCTACGAGGCTCCCCGGCGCGAGTTCGGGGTTCCTGATTTGGTCTCCGGACCCGGCGGCGCAGCCCCGGCATCTCCGCGGCCTACCGGCAATACACGGTCCGACGGGCATGTCCACGAGCCTGGACGGCAGATTCATCGCGCTGGCCGAGGAGTGGGATCGGATCACGCTGTGGGACTCGCTGGAGATGCGGCTAGTCGGCGCGCTCGATGGCGCTCCGGCCGGCGCCACCAACCTCGCGTTCAGCTCGGATGGTTCCTTGGTCTACGCGACGGCAAAGGGACACGTCTGGGTCTGGCGCACCCGGGAACGGCAGCTCATCGCCGAGCTCTCGGTCACGCAGAATGGCGACGCGCTCTGCGCCGTTTCCCCCGACGGACGCGTGCAAGTGGTGGGCAGCGGAGTCCCCGCCTGCGCCGTGTGCCGGATCGGGCCTTTCGTGCTGCCCGTGGAGGCGTGCGCCCACGACCCGCAGCTCATCTCGGCTGCGATCCGACCGGCAGCGCAGCCATGAGCTCGGTGCGCGGCGTCACTTTCTTTGGCGCTTTGGCCGTGGCCTGCGCCACGGCAGGACCAGTGCAGGAGGCCCCCCGACCTGCGGCCCCGCCGTCGGGGTCGGCGCGAGTGAACCCGGCGTGCGCGGTCGCGCGCGACCTGGTAGCGCGCGCCGACGCGCTCGTCGCCGAGGGTCGCTTGCGCCAGGCGTCACGGGCGTTTGCGCGCGCGCGCACGCTCTGCCCCGATCGAGTGGGCCCGGCGAGCGCTGCGCTGAAGGAGGCCGAAAGCGAGCTCTCGCGGCCGACCCCGGACCCGCTCGCTCTTCTGGCCAGCGGCGTGTCCGAGAAGAAGGCGGGGCGGCGGATCGAAGGCCAGCGACTGCTGGACCGGGCACTCAGCGCACTGGAGCGGACGACGGGCGAGAAGGTTCGCATCCTGGTCCCGCCCGACGTGAGCCACGGCGAGCTCGCGCTCAGTCCAGACGGTGCCTTTCTCTTGGCAACCCCTCGGATGCAGTACGAGACGGACGTGCTCGACACCGGCACCGGTCAGCTGCGCGCCCGCGTTCCGTCGCTCGGCTCGTTCGGCGCCGTGCTCGTCCGAGGAGGACGATCGATCGCAACAGCTGGCGCCGCCGGGTCCGTCGCGCTCATCGACCTCCGGACCGGTGCGACCGAGCGGACCCTCGTCGGAGTCGACACGCTTCCCGGCACCTTGACAGCCGACGTGAAAGGAGAACGATTGGTCGTCTCCGGAGACGCCCTCGTGGTCTGGGACTTGCCCAGTGGTCGCCGCCTGTTGGAGCTCAAGGGGAGGCACGAGATCGCCTTCACCAGCGACGGGCGGCGGATCGCGTACCGGGGCTGGGCCCGGGTGATCACCGTCCACGACCTGGATCAACAGAAGCCCATCGCCTTCATCGATCCCGGCGGCGACTTGTCCGAGAGGGGGCTGGCGCTCAGTCCCGACGGAACGCTCGTTGCCATGAACGTGATGATTGTTCGGGCGGGGCCGTACACCGAGGTCGAGCCTTGGCTACGGGTGCACGACACTCGTACCGGGAAGACCATCACGCTGGCCGCCGCCACAGGCGAGTTCCTCTTCACGCACACGACTCCGCCGGCTCTCATTCGGACCGACCGCCAAGGGCTCGAGGTGTGGGATCTCCGAACGCGCAAAGCACGGGTGCTCGAGATCCGGTGCGAGAAGATCGCTCTTCATTCCGCCAGCGGCCAGGTGCTGTGTCGACGAGACGGCGCGCTCCTGCTCGTCGACTCGATGGGTCGCGAGCGACGCGTACTCGAGCGCAGGCTGCCCTCGGTCGCCGCTGGCGCGCTCGCCGCCGGCTCTCCCCGCGCGGCGGTGCTGCACGGCGATGAACACGGCGCGCGGTTGCGAGTGCTGGATCTCGAGAACTCGAAGTCGCTGCTCGACACGCGCGTCGGCCGAGCGACCAGTGTCGCGCTCTCTGTCGACGGCAGCCGGATCGCGCTGGGTGGGAGGGATGGAGCAGAGCTACGCGACGCGCGCGACGGTCGCCTGCTGTACGCGATCTCGAAGCCGGACACGAGCGACCCGAATGAGGAGGTCGCCGTTCGCTTTCGACCCGACGGAGCGGCGCTGGCCGCGTTCACAGGAGAAGCCGCGCACCTGATCGAAGCAACGACCGGCAGGCTGATCGCGAGGCTCGAGGGTGGGCAGGGGCTGGCGTTCAGTCGGGACTCGAACTTGGTGGCTCACGGGCTCGAAGGAAAGGGATTTCGGCTGGCCGACGCCCGCAGTGGCGAGCCTCGAGGCGGTGCGGCCAAGCTCGAGCAGGCGGGCGGGGACGTGCACCTCGCGTTCTCGCGTGATTCGCGCCGCGTCTTCGTCGGAGGGTTCCGCGCGCTCCGCGAGTACGACGTCGCCGGGCGTCACCCGCCGCGCCTGGTCTGGTACGGCGAGCCGGCTGGGCTCGCGGTGTTGCCTTCCCACGCGCTCGCCGTCGCCGCGGGTGGTCTCTTGCGCTTCATCGAACCCGACAAGCAGGTACACCACCTCCAGGTCGGCGCAGAAGAGGTGCAGGCAAACGACCTCGGACTGGTGTTGACCCGGACCGGCAGCAGCTTCACCGTGCTGGACGAGCGAGATCGAGATCGGTACGTGACTCTGGAGGCCATGACCCCCAGCGGCGCGCTGATCGCCCGCGCTCCGAACGGCAACGTCGAGCTCCTCGATCCGACGGCCCGCGACGCCCTCGGTTGTCTCGTCGGAGCCGTCGTACACCCGCTCGAGCTCTGCGAGGACGAGCTTCTGACGACCGGCCTCATCGGCTCGATCGCGCGTCCGGGAAGCACCAGCGCGCGGTGATCACGACGGCGACCCATCGGTAGAAAAAGCCGCAAAACGTGGGCTGCGCCGTCCGTATCGAGGACGACGCTTTGGCGTGGAATTCACCTTAGGCGATGTGCCAGTGCCGTAGCCGCAGCGGACGCTCGGGGCAGGCAAACGCATGCCTGGGCGGCGTTCGATGCCCGTCGAGTTGCAGCGCCTGTCGGCGTCGCAGTTGTCGTCGACGCGGCGCTTCTCGCCGGAGGCTAGCCAAACCAAAGCGGCTGGGCGAAGCTGGGCGAGTGGAAGAAGTCGACGGATCACACGCTATGCGACGTTTTGGAGCGTCCGCGGACGGAATTCTGGACTCTGCGAACGCAACGCCATGCCGCCTCGCACCCCGGGCTCAGCAGAGACGCTTTGGTCCGCTCAGACACGTCGAAGGCTTGATGCGGAATCCAGCGGAGCAGCACCGCGACGAGGCGCCCGCGCGTAGGCCTCGGCCTCGCTTGGCCTCGAAGCGGAGCGCTCGAGCGCAATGGTTCGGCATCGTGCTCGCTGTCTCCGCATGCCAGGCGCGTGGCGGACTCGGACCGCACGAAGCCCCGAAGAGGCCGAGCACGCCGACCCAAATCGGAGCGCCCTTCGCGCTGTCACCCGAGGCCGATATCGCGCTCCAGGACATGAGCGTGTTTCATGGTGACGGCGAGAGACTCGCCTTTGCGCGCGATGGCCGTGTGCTCTACGAACGTCTCGACCGCGGCCGCGGACTGCTGCGCTGGACAACCACACTCGACGCGAGCGCCCGGGCCGAGCTTCTGAGCATCGCCGATCGACTGGCCGAGGCGTGGCCGCCGCTTCCCGTCCGCGACGGGATCCCGGATGAGGTGAGCGTCACGGTCATCTATCGCACGGGAGGAAAGCAGCTCGCCACCGCGGGGGTGTGGGAGGCAAATCTCGGCAAGCTCCCCTCCGACCACCCCGTCAGGGATTTCAGGGCGATCGTGAAGCGCGTCGGCGCATCGCTCTCGGCGAGCGGCCCCGGAGAGCCGCACGCCCCCGAGGAGGCCGGCGAGAAGTGGCCTCATGTCCTCGACGCCGTGCGTGCCCGTTGAACGGCGGAGCGCTTGCCGCCCGAGTTTGGGCTCTCGCCACCCACGGGGCTGGCCCCTCAGTCTCGGCGCGGTATGCTGAACGCACGGAGGTCTGGATGCTCAGGACGACGGCTTTGCTTGCGGTGACATTGGTCTTGGTCGGTTGCGGCGGAGAGTCCGACGAAGGTGGCGGCAGCGGTGGGTCCGGCGGCAGCACCGGCGGCAGCGGCGGCGCGACCGGCGGCTCCGGCGGCGCGACCGGCGGCTCCGGCGGCGCGACCGGCGGCTCCGGCGGCGCGACCGGCGGCTCCGGCGGCAGCACCGGCGGCTCCGGCGGCGCGACCGGTGGCAGTGGCGGCGCGACCGGCGGAATGGCAGGGACGGGCGGCGGCAGTGGCGGCAGTGGCGGCGCGACCGGTGGCTCCGGCGGCGGAGGCCCCGGCCAGCCCGAGTGCAAGGCGGACTCCGACTGCAAGCTCTTCGCGGACTGCTGCAACTGCATTGGCGTCCCGACCACCGAGAACCCGGCGGGGTGTCCGGCGGTCTGCGCCCAAGACAAGTGCGGCGAGCTCGGCGCTCCGACCAAGGCCTCTTGTGTGGCCGGGCGTTGCGTGACGGGCTTCTCCTGCGATTCGTCGAAGGTGACCTGCAAGGCGGCGACGCCCAATTGCGATCCAGGGCAGGTGCCGCTGATCACCTCCGACGGAACCTGCTGGCAGGGCAGCTGCGTTCCCGCGGACGAGTGCAAGACCGTTACCAAATGCTCTGACTGTACCGGCGCGCTCTTCTGCGCGAGTGTCGTGACGCAGCTGGGCGTGCAGAACCATTGCGCCGACGTGCCCAAGGTCTGCGGCAGCGACGCCTCCTGCGCCTGCGCCGGTCCCAGCGTGTGCACTCCGCCCTACGCGACCTGCTCGGATTTCTCGGGTCAAAAGGGTGTCAGCTGCAGCTGCCCGAATTGCTGACACTGCCCATCGCGCCTCGTCGCCGCGGATCAGCGCCCGGATCCGGGCGCTCCGGTGCTAAGATGCGCCCCATGATTTACCTTCGAGCCTTCGCCGCGGCCGCCCTCGGATTCACCGTGCTCAGCACGACAGCAGAGCTCCGGGCCGAGAGCTGCAACCCGCCGCGCATTCTCTTCGTGCTCGATTCATCCACGTCGATGCTGGCTCAGATCGACGACGCGGGAACGCCCACGACGAAGTGGAAGGCGCTGCAGGCGGCCGCGGCCGAGGTGTTCAAGACCTACCCCGATGCCGCGCAGTACGGCTTGATGACCTTCCCCGGGCCCGCCGGGCAGTGTTCGACCGGGACGGTGACCGTGCCGGTGGGTCCGGGCACCGCTGCGACCATCCAGACCACCATCACGAATCTGGCGATTCCGCCGAACAACCAGACGCCAGCGGGTCAGAGCTTGGTCGCGGCGTCCCAGTACGCGGGCATCACCAATCCCGCCAACGCCAACTACGTCATCTTCATGACCGATGGTTGGCAGTACTGTTCCATCCCTCAGAGCAGCGGCGCCCCGCAGTGCGCAACTTCCGCGGACTGCTCGGCCATGAGCGTGTCGCCGTGCCCGACCTGCAACTCGTGCCAAACATCGAGCAGCGACCCCGCATGCAGCGGCAAGAACTCCGATGGCTGTTACTGCGTGCGCAGCTGGCCGACCAAGGGCGTGGAGGCGTTGAAGGCTGCCGGCGTGCCGACCTACGTGGTCGGATTCGGCAAGGAGACCGACATCTCTACCTTGAACAAAGCGGCGGTGGCTGGCGGCACCGCGCTCACGGGCTGCAATCCCAACGCCACGACTCCAAGCTGCTACCTGCAGGCGACGTCACCCAAGGAGCTCACCAACGCGCTGGCGACGATCGTGCAAGCGGTGGTCACCGAGAAGTGCAAAGGTGACTGCGGTATCGACGGCTCGCGCACCTGCACCGCGGCGGGCTGGTCCGGGTGTGACGCACCAACCAGCGTGAGCTGCCAGACCTCGTGCGGAAGCGGAACCCAGAAGTGCGAGAATGGCGTGCTCGGCGCTTGTGAGCCGGGCTGTCCGGACGCTGGTGGAGCGGGTGGAGCGGCGGGCGCAGCGGGCGCAGCGGGCGCGGCCGGCAGCGCGGGCGCAGGCGCGGTGGGCGGCGGGGGCGCGGGCGGCACCGGCGCGACCGACGCAGGTCTCGGCGGCGGACCCGTCGACGCGGGAGGCGGAAAAGGCAAGGCCGATGACAGCGGCGATGACGGTGGTTGTGGCTGCCGCACTGGCGAAGCGCCAGCGTCGCGCGGTCTCTGGCTGGTCGCCCTTGGTGCGCTCTCGCTGGTCGTTCGACGTCGGCGCTTCGGCTGAGAGCGCGGCCTTCGCTCACGCCACCCGCGCCACGGCGGGCGCGCGGGACGAGAAGCAATGCGCGCGCAGGACGCTCGCGTCCACCTCGAACAGATGGGCGCGCGCGCTGTGCGCGGCGAGGACGGCGCACAGTGTGCTGTCACGCCAACTCCCGATCTCCATGTCGCCGAAGACCTCGCGAGCGAGCGGCTCGAGGGGGAAGCGTTTGCCGCGCAGGAGCAGACTGAACCAGTCCGTGAACTCGGCGGGGATGCAGCCGCTGGCCAGTCCGCTGCCGCCCCACGCGGGCAACGCGGCTTCCCAACCTGGCAGGGCAAGGTCCGGCGCAATGGTCGAGGTCGACCTGAGCCCGACGAGATCCTGCCAAAACGTCGAGTGGCCCGGCGCGCCCGCCAACCCGTAGTTGGCGGCCGGTGTTGGCGTCATGGCTCTGGCTCTGGGGTCGTCAGCGATCGAGAGCGCTCACTCCGCGTCCAAAAGTCCTGCGAGCGCCGGCGCCAGACCGGCGCGCAAGCGGGCAACGTCGATGCGCAATTCTGCACCACGTTCGGGAAGATCGCAGGTGAGACCCGGCACCTGAGCCTCGGCCCACTCGAGCAACTCGCGACGGCGCGCCTGCCGCGTCGCCTCCGCCCCTTCTCGGCGCTGCCTCGCGATTCGCTCGGCAAAGGCTCCCAGCGTCTGCCTGAAAGTCTCGCCGTCGAAAGGCTTGCTGAAGAGCCTCAGAACTTCTCCCTCGTTGATGGCGGTCATCGCACGTTCGAGAGTCGCATTGCCCGTGAGCACCATCCTGAGCACGCTCGGATACTGCTGTCGAACGATGGCAAGCAATTCGAGACCGCTCATCTTGGGCATATCGAAATCGGCCACGAGCACGTCCACGGGACGCTCCTCGAGGATTCGCAACGCATCAGCGCCACTGGCCGCAGTCAGCACTTCCAAGGGTGCTTGCTCGAGCAAATGCGCGATGCTCCGAAGTAGCATCGGCTCATCGTCTACGAAGAGCACGCTCATGGAGGCTTCTCGATTCATGCGGGCAGCCACTTCCTCCAGCTCGGACGCTCGAGCACCGACAGGGCGCGGTCGAGGTCCAGCATGAACTCGACCGCGGATTGAGGCCGCTGCTCCAGGCGCTTGGCCAGTGCCCGCACCACAACCCGAGTCACCGGACTCGGCATGGCCCCGAAGGGCGACGAAGGCGGAGCCGGCTCACTGGTCAGGTGCGCGCGGAGGACGCTCCGGATGTTGCCCGCGAAGGGAGGAGCACCAGTCAACATCTCGTAGAGCACCGCGCCGAGCGCGTACACGTCGGATCGACCATCCGTCGGCTCGCCGCGCACCTGCTCGGGCGACATGTAGGCCGGTGTGCCGATGTGCTCATCGAGCTCGACGCTCGCAGCCCCGCTCGGGAAGGATGCGGCGCCGAAATCGACGATTTTTAGCGCGGGATGTTGGTCGGACGAGCCCTCGAGCAGGACGATGTTGGCGGGCTTCAAGTCGTTGTGCACCACGCCTCGGGCGTGAGCCGCGGCCAGGCCTTCGGCTACCGCCCGCGCAACTCGCATGGCAGGCCCCGGCGGCAACGCCCCGCGATCCGCGAGCATTCGATCGAGCGGCTGCCCACCCACCCACTCCATGACCAAGTACGGGCGACCATCGGCCAGCACGCCGTAGTCAGTGACCTCGACGACGTTCGGATGAACGATCCGAGATGCCGCGCGCGCCTCGGCCAAGAATCGGCGCACCATTGCCGAACTCTGGGCGATGGAGTCTCGCATGAGCTTGATGGCCACCGGGCGGGCCAGGAACACGTGCTCGCCGGACAAAACGACTCCCATGCCGCCAGCGCCCAGGTGGCCGAGCACTCTATAGACCCCGATGGTCCCCCCCGGACGTGGGTCGTCGTGCACATCGAGCAGCGGGGTTTCATCACGCGGGCAAGTGGTGAACGAGGGCGACGACCACTCTCCGCAGCGGGGGCAGCGGCGGAGCGAAGCGCTGCGCGAGGAGGGCGGAGCGTCGGAGCCGGACAGCGCTCGGACTTCGGCGTCCAGACCGTCCGCAGTCGCGCCGACGGACACCAGTACGTCCGCCGCGCGGTCTCCCGCCCGAACGCGCAAGCGTGCCACGTTCGCTAGCGAAGCCAGCGACCCGTGCTCCTCGAGCGGGTCGAGAGCGGCGAGCAACGCGATCCGAGTCACCGCCGCGGCTGCTTGGTCGGAGGTGAGTCGACACGCGAAGACGGTATTGCCTCCGCGCCTGACTTCCAGAATGGCACCCTCGGACGTGTGCGGGCCGATGCTCACCAGGTTGGCCTTTCCCAGGGTGGGCAACGCCAGCACGAAGTCGGCGAGGGCTATCGGGCTAACGCCTTCGGCATCGACCAAGGGCCGCGAGCGCGGACTCGAACCGGGCGCGACGAGCGTGCTCTGAAAGGCCTCGCTCGAACTCGGGTCCCCCGCGCAGATCGCGTCACCGCTCGGGTCGACTCGCTGTTCCCTCATTTCCCTCCCCCGCTCGAGGCAGTGTAGGACCGGGCCAGGTAGCCGCCAAGCCTCCGCCCTTCGAGCTCAGCCTCGCTGGATCAGGTCAGCAACGGCAGCCAAGAGCGCGTCGGCCGTCATGGGCTTTTGCAGGGTACCGTCCGAGTCGGCGAAGGGTGTCGTGGAACCCGTCACGCCCAGCACGGGGATCGCTGGCGCAATCCGTCGGAGCTCCGTCAACACGCTGCCTCCGGACATGCCGGGCATGGATTGATCGAGCACCACCAACGCCACCTGGCGCGGGTCCCGCGCGACGAAATCGAGAGCCTCGGCGCCGTCCCCGGCTTGCTCCACCTGAAAACCGGCGCTCGACAGGACCGCGCCGAGCACTCGGCGAACCGCCGGCTCATCATCGACGACCAGGATGAGCTGCCCACCGCCACTGAATTCGGGGCGCTCGACCGGCCTCGCTGGCTCGACCCGCGATGGTTCGGCGCTCGGAAGCTCGACGATCACGGTGGTCCCGACCCCGACCTGAGACTCGATGCTCAGGCGACCTGCATGCTCCTGCACGATGGCGTGCGCGCTTGACAGCCCCAAGCCAGTGCCGCGCCCGACGGGCTTGGTCGTGAAAAAAGGCTCAGTTGCCCGGGCCCGCACCTCGTCGGACATGCCCGCTCCGTTGTCGATGATCCGAAGTTCGAGCATGCTCTGGCCCGTAGGGCGCAGATACCGATTCGCACGCACCTCGATATAGCGATCGACGACCTCCGAGCCCTCGAATGCATCACGGGCATTGACCATCAAGTTGAGAATCAACTGCTCGATCTGGCTCGCGTCGCCGGCGACCGCACCCAGATCGGGGTCGAGGGCGAGTTCGATGCGCACCTCGTTCTGAAAGGTCGCGCGGCACACGCCCACCGTCCGCTCGACGAGGGCTGCGAAGGCCATATTGTCGCGGCTTCCCTGGGGATGCCTTCCCGCGAAGAGCGTCAACTGGCGAACCAGATCTGCCGCGCGCAGGACTGCGTCGCTGCTCTCGCGGAGCGACTCTTGGGCCTCGGCTGGGCACTGCGCCAGGGAGAGCTCGATGTTCGCCAGGGCTACCGTGAACAGGTTGTTGAAGTGATGTGCGACTCCCTCGGCGAGCTGTCCGACCGCTTCGAGCTTGCGCGACATGTGCAGCTCTTCACGTAGGCGATGCTGGTCGGTCACGTCCAGAATGCCGCCGACCAGCCGCTGGGCTTCGCCGTTCTCAGCGAGCTGAGCGCGCCCCTTGCCAGAGACCCACCGGATGGCCCCGTCCGGTCGTACGATGCGCAACTCGAAGTCGTCGAAGTGCCCGCTCCGAACTGCTTTGCTGATGTGTTCGGCGGAGCGGGAGCGGTCCTCCGGGTGAATGAAGCCCAGGTACTCGTCCAGACTCTTGGGCACCACGCGTCCGAAGATCCCACACGTGACTTCGTCCCAGTCGATCCGGTCGGTATCCGCGCTCCAGCTCCAGAGGCCGACCCCCGTTGCGTCGAGGGCAAATGCGAGCTGATGCCGTTGCTCGGCGAGCTTGCTCCGAGCTTCCGCGAGCTCGACGCTCTCTGTCCCCTGCCCCATCGCCCGCATTCTAGCCCGAAGTCGGCGCTCGGACAGCGCTACTTGGTCCTTGGCAGGGATCCGCCGCTCAGGGCTCGAAGAGCTCGATGGTCCGCCGGTCGGCCGAGGCCCTTCGCGCCCGCGTCTCGGCCCACCTGCGCAGAGCCTGAACGCGTTCCTCGTAGAGCACCGCGAGCGGGATGATCTCACCGGCCGCCGCGTCGAGATCGGCCTGCGCGAGCTCCCGTTCGGCCGAAAAGGCCCGGAACAACGCGCTCGAGACGACCTGCTCGATCTCGGCGCCGGAGAAGCGGTCGAGTCGCCGTGCCACCTCGATCAACGCATAAGCGCCCGGGTCCCGCCCATGGCGCGACAGGTGAACGCGTAAGACCTCCTCGCGGTCCTTCGCGGACGGCAGATCCACGAAGAAGATCTCGTCGAAGCGACCTCGCCGGGCGAGCTCGGGCGGCAGCCGGTCGACTTCGTTGGCGGTAGCTGCGACAAAAACTGGCGCACGACGCTCTTGGAGCCAGGTCAGGAATGCGCCGAAGGTACGCCCGAGCCGCGCGTCGCCCGGATCGCCTCCGAGACCTTTCTCGATCTCGTCGACCCAGAGGACGACGGGGGCGACGGCCTCCACCGCCAACAGGCCGTCGCGCAGCGCGAGCTCGGGCGAGACGGCCGCGAACACCGCGGCGAAGTCGAGGCGCACGAGCGGCAAGCCCAAGGCCGCCGCCGCAGCCTTGCTCACCAAAGACTTGCCACAACCTTGGACGCCGCAAACGAGCATGCCGCGAGGCTCGTCGAGCCCGAAGGCCCGCGCGCGATCCGAAAACGCCAACACCCGCTGCCTGAGCCACGCCTTCAGGACCCCGAGGCCGCCCACCTGTTCGAGTTGGATCTGCGCCTCGACGAGCTCGAGCGTGGCTCGGCTGCGCAGCACCCGTTGCTTCTCGCTGCCCACCCGCGCCGCCGCCTCGGCGGACGAACTCGCCTGGGCCGCGTCGCGAAACGCCCGCTCGGCTTCGAGCAGGGTCATGCCCCGCGCGGCGCGAAGCAAAGGCTCCCGCTCCCCGAGCACGGGCGCCGGTTGCTCTTGAATCACGGCGTCCAGGGCGGCCTGGAGCTCGGGTTCCCTCGGCAGGGGCAGCGGCACCACGGCGACGTCTCGCTCGAGTTCCGTGGGCAACTCGAAGGCCGGCGCCACCAGCACGACGGGAGGAGCGGGTGAGGCGAAGCCCGCCACGAAGTCCCGCAAGGCGCGCGCGACCCTGGCGTCGGAAAGCCAGCGATGAACGTCGAGCGCCACCAGCACCCGAGCCGGGTCTTCCCCAGCTTCGAGGATGCTCCGCACCAAATCGTCCACCGCCGCGGCGCCGCCGCGAGTCGCCGTCCATCGCTCGACGACGCGCCCGCTCAGAACACTACGAACGAGCCCGAGCGCCCGCTCCTCTTCGCGGGTCTCGATGGCCACGATGGGGAACCCTGCGCCGACCCGGCGCCGGAGCAGGTCCTCGATGTCCGCCAGAGCGCCCACGCTCATGCCTCCGTCGTCACCCGCAGCACCTCCGAGAAGGTCGTGAGTCCCCGGGCGAGCTTCTTGATCGCGCCCTCGCGCAAGGTCATCAGCCCGTCGTCGCGCGCCTGGCGCATCATCTCTTTGGCGCTGGCGCCCACAGAAATCATCCTCCGGATCTTGTCATCCACTTCCATCACCTCGAACACGCCGGTGCGGCCGTAGAGCCCCGTGTTTCGGCAGCGCACGCAGCCCTCGCCTTCTGGAACCATCAGCTCGCGGAAGTCGCCCCCCGCGTCGAGGGCGTCCACGTCCACCCCCAACATCGCCATCTGATCTCGGAGCAGGAAGGTCTCGACGCGACAGTCGGGACAAACCAAGCGCAGCAGACGCTGCGCCGCCACACACACCAGCGTCGAAGCGAGCACGAACGGGTCCACCCCGAGTTCGAGCAAACGCGTCACCCCGGTCGGCGCATCGTTCGTGTGCAGGGTGGCGATCACCAGGTGCCCGGTGAGCGCGGCTTGGGCAGCGATGGTCGCGGTCTCCGAGTCCCGGATCTCGCCCACCATGATCACATCAGGATCTTGTCGGAGAACCGTCCGCAGCGCTTCGGGGAAGGTGAGTCCGATCTTGGGCTGCACCGCGATCTGGTTGAGCTCTTCGAGAACGATCTCGATCGGGTCTTCGATGGTGACGACGTTGATTTCCGGGCTCGCGACCGCGCGCAGCGTCGCATACAGCGTGGACGTCTTGCCGCTGCCGGTGGGGCCGGTGACCAGAACCAAACCGCTGGTGCGCGCGATGGCTCGCTCGATGGGCACGAGCTGCTCCGGGAGCAGGCCGATGTCGGCGAGGTCGCGCACCATCACCTCCGGGTCGAATACGCGAAGCACGAGCTTCTCCCCGAAGGCCACGCTCACCGTCGACACGCGCAACTCGACCTCGCGGTCGCCGCGCGCCATCTTGATGCGCCCGTCCTGGGCGCGACGCTTTTCGGCGATGTCGAGCCGCGCCAGGGTTTTGATCCGGCTGATCACTGCCGGATGCACGACCTTGGGCAGTGAATGCACGCGGTGCAGTACGCCGTCGATGCGCATGCGCACCATGCTCTGGTCGCGTCGAGGCTCGAAGTGCACGTCGCTGGCCCGCTGATCGAGGGCGTAGTTCAGTAGGTACTCGACCGCCGAGACCACGTGGCTGTCCGCGGCGTCGATTTCCTCGACGCGCTTGAGCTGCACGTAACGTTCGAGGTTTCCGATGTCCACGCCCGGCGATGCGATCTCCTCCGCCGCCGCGGTCACGGCGCCGCGGAACCCGTAGAACTCCGCGATCAGCCGACCCACGTCGCTGGGCGTCGCGAGCACCGTCTTGGGTTCGCGCTTCACGTAGGTGCGGATGTCGTCCGCGAGCTGTGCGTCCAGCGGATCGCTGACCGCCACGGTGACCGTGGTGGGATCGGCCGCGATCACCAGCGCGCCGTGTTTCTTGGCGAAGGGGCGCGACAGATACTGGGGCGCCAACTTGGCGTCGAGCTCGAGCGGATCCAGATCGATGAAGGGCAAGCCGACATCGGCCGCGAGGGCTTGCATGATGGTGCGCTCGGTGAGTGGGAAGCGTGGGTCGCCTCCCGCGCCAAAGCCCATGGCCACCAGCACCTCGGCCGGGTGCACCGGCTCCTCGGCGCCGCGGCGCCTGGTCCGGGCGACGCCGGTCTTGGCGCGCAGCACCTTGGCCCGTTCCTTGTCCTGCCGCACGACGGCTTCGCGGTGCTGCTCCGGCGTGAGCAGGCGTGCGTTCTCGAGCACGCGACACAGGATCTCCAGCGAAAGCGCGCGCGGAGCGTTCTGAGCGCGAGGGGTGGTCACCAGCGCCCAAGGTTGCGCCGGGTCCGCGGGTCGTGCAAGAGCCGCCCGCCGGTCGGGAGAGCAAGAGCCTCGCGCTGCCGGCGGACGGCCCTTCGGATCCCTTCGCTTGGAGCGTCAGGGCGCGATGCCGAGCGTTCGTTCGTAGGCGCCGCGTACGGCTTCGGCAACGTCACGATAGCGCTCCAGCAGCTCGTCGACGCCGCCCCTGCGCGCGGTGTCGTGCATTCCCATGCGACGCGCCAGCTGTGTGAGGCCCGGCGCACGCACGTCGAGCACCGTGGCCCCCGTTGCGTGCAAAATGTGAATGCGCTGCTCCAAACGCCGCAAGAACGCGTAGGCTTCGCGGAGCGTCTCGTACTCGGATCGGGGCAAGTATCCGCAGGTGGCTAGGGCCTCGAGCGCTTCCCCGGTGTCCGGCGAACGCACGCGCGTGTCCTTGCCGTGACTCATCTGAAGCCACTGAGTCATGAACTCGATGTCCAGCAGCCCGCCGCGGCCGGTCTTCAAATCGTAGCGGCCTTCGCGTTCGCGCCCGAGCTCGACCTCCATTCGCAGCCGAAGACGGTGCATGTCTTCGATGGGTGGCGGGCCTGCTTCGTAGGCCGCTTGCGCCGCCGCACGCATCACCGCTTGAACCAGCGCTGGATCGCCGGCAGAGCCGCGTGCGCGGATCAGCGCTTGCCGTTCCCAGGCCGCGCCCGAAGACTGCACGGCCGGGCCGGCGTCGTCGGACGAGAGAGAAACTCCGTGGTACCGCGCAAACGAGGCGAGCGACGTGACGAGCATGCCATGGGAGCCCGACGGCCTGAGGCGCGTGTCCAGCTCGTAGCCAGGGCCGGCCGGGTGCGCTTCGCTGATCAGCCGAATGATGCGCTGCGCGACACGTACGAAGTGCTCTCCGGGATCCTTGTCCGGGGGAGCCGCGGAGGGTTCGTAGACGAAGAGCACGTCGAGGTCGGAGCCGTAGCCGATCTCGCGTCCGCCAAGCTTGCCGACGGCGATGACGGCGAGGCCGCGTGGCTCGCCGCCCATTTCGAAACGCACGGCGTGCTCCAGCGTCTCGTCGGCGAGCTGAGAGAGCAGGCGCGTGGCGTCGCGCGTCGAGAGGATACCGGCGAGGTCCGCCACCGCGACCTCGACCATGACCCGGCGTTTGGCGCGCCGAGTGGCTTGCACGAACTCGTCGCGCCGCTCGAAGGGATCGTCGCGCCCCGCGCTCTCGGCAGCCGCCACTTCTGCAGCGACGATTTGACGAGGATCCGGCAGACCGTCGCGTCCGAAGAGCACGATGTCCGCGAGCTCGGGCCGGCTGACGACGGCGTCACTCACGAAGGCGCTGGCTCCGACGACCCAGAGCAGTCGGGCCAGCGCCCGAGGATCCTCCGCCAAGAGCGTGACGTACGCGCCGGAGTGGGTGAAACGCCCGAGCAAGGAGCGCAACGTGCGCGCGGCCTGCTCGGGATCGGGTGACTCGGCAATTCCGTCGAGCACCTGGTCCGCAAGCTCCGGATGACGCTCGCGGGTGAGCGCACCCAGGAGTTCGTCGGGGCGTCGCGCCAGAGCACGCAGATGTTCTGCGACCTCCGGACTGCCAAAGGTCTGCTCCACGATCTCACCCAGAGACGAATCGCCGGCGTCGAGCCGCTGGATCAGGACGTGGTGGCGCGCGAGCGGCGGCGGGCCGTCTGGGGTGAGCGACCGGAACAGGCGATGCACACGCGCGCGCGCAGCGCCGAGTTCGTCCATGAGCGCCGCGCCGTCGGGATACTCGAAGGTGCGGGCGAGCAACTCGAGCTCGTGCTCGTCCTTGGGCAGATTGTGGGTCTGGACCCCGGTCATCCACTGGATCCGGTGCTCGACCCGGCGCAAGAGGCGATACGCCGAAGCGATCCCGCGCACCTCGCGATCGGTGACCAGGCCGCGTGCACGGAGGCGGTTGAGCGCCGGCAGGGTGCCGGTGACCCGCAGGCTCGGCTCTCTTCCGCCCCAGAAGAGCTGCAGACTCTGCACGAAGAACTCCGCCTCGCGGATCCCACCCGGCCCCAGCTTCACGTCGCGCGCGGGATCCGTCGACAGCTCAGCCCGCGACTGCTCCACCAATGAAGACAGGGCTCCGGCGATGGCGGGGTCGAGCTCTCTCCGAAATACGAAGGGACCGATGATCTCCCGCTCGAGCAGCTTGCCGAGCTCGACGCTGCCCGCGACCGGCCGCGCACGCAGGAGCGCGGCCCGCTCCCACAAACGACCCCAAGTCTCGTAGTAGCGCTCCGTGGCCGCTACGCTGTTGACGATGGGCCCTTGGGACCCCTCGGGCCTGAGCCGCAAGTCGACGCGCCAGACAAAACCATCGGCGGTCGGCGTCTCGATGGTGCCGACGGCGCGACGCACCACTCGGGTCCAGTAGTCGTGCAGCGTGATCTCCCCCGCCGCACCTTCATCGCTGTCGTAGACGAAGATCAAGTCGACGTCGGATCCGGCATTGAGCTCGCTGCCGCCGAGCTTGCCCATCCCGAGACACACCACGGCTGAGCGCTCACCCGAGTCGAGTCGAGGCTCGCCAAAGCGCGCGCTCACGTGCTGGTGGGCCTCGGCCAGCGCCACCTCGAGGGCCGCCTCGGCCAGATCGCTCAGCTCCGCGGCGGTGACGTCGATGCTGGCTCCGCCGAGCCGCGGCGGCAGCAGCTCGCGCAGCGCGATGCGTGCGCGCTCGGTCCAGACCGCACGCCGCAGGCGCGCCTGAACGGCATCGGGGTCCTCGAGCGCTCCGACAGTCGCCCAGAGGCGTGCCAGCAGATCGGAGCGCTGGCGCCGCCCTCGCCAGCCCGCCCGACCGATCTCGTCGAGCGCGTCGATCTGCCAGCCGAAGGCGGGGCGCAGCGGCGAAAACGCGGTCGACAACAGCACCGCGACCGCGCGGGAGCCGCCCAGCTCTCGCTCACGGCTCTTGGCGCGAGCCGGATCGATGGTGCGCGCGCGGGCCAGGAGACTCTCGGACGACACCGAGGCGGACTAGCACGGATCGCCAGGGGAGACGGGCTCTGCTAGAGCGTGAGTCTCACCATGCGCTTCCTGTGTGTCTCCGATATCCACGGTCATGCCAAGGCCCTTCAGAGCGTGCTCGAGTACGCGAGCGGGCTCGGCTTCGATCAGCTCGTGGCCTGTGGCGACCACCTCTTTCCCGGTCCGGAGCCCCTCGAGGTCTGGAAGCTGCTCACCGAGCACAAGGCCGTGTGCGTCCAGGGCCTCGGCGATCGGGCGCTCGTGCGCGTCGATCCGGACAAGCTCTCCGCGACCACCAGCGACGAGCGCCAGCGCATCGCGCGCCTCCGGGCCGTGCACCGTGAGGTGGGCGAGTTGATCATCGCGCGCGTCTCGAAACTGCCAGCCATGGCGCGTATCCCGCTGGAGAACGACGACGAGCTGCTGGTGGTCCACGGCTGCCCCACCGATCCGACCGAACCGTTCTCACCGGAGCTGACCGACGAAGAGATGAACGCGCTGGTCGGGGAAGACATGGCTGACATCGTCGTCTGCGGTGGCTGCCACGTGCCCTTCGAGCGAATGCTTCCTGACGTGCACATCGTGGGCGTCGGCAGCGTCGGCGAGAATCCCTCGGGCGCCGTCGCCAGCGCCGCGTTGATCGAGACCAGCTCCATCGGTCATCAGGTCACGCTGCTATCGGTCGCTCTGGACTGATCGACGGCAGGGACGCCCCACCACCAAGACTTCGCTCTCGCCGCCAGGTCGATCGTCCACGAATACCGCGGCGAAGCCGGGCCGCACCAGCGGGTGTGCGCGAAATCCGTAGCTGAACTCTCCGTCTTCACCGCTGTGGGGCAGGCCGATGGATCCGGCGCTCTTCCAGCTCCGGGCGCCGGCGCCTGCTCGCAGCAGCTCAGCTCGACCATCGAAGCTCCAGGTCCGGTAGTAGCGGCGGATCCCCCGGCTGTCGGTGGGCGAGTGCCGCATTCCGCCGCCGATGGTCTGCTCGACCATCAGGGCGCCATGCACGAGGGGAGCGAACGATCGCTCGCTGCTGTCGCTGCGCGGCAGCGCTTCAGGCGCGCCTGCAGCGAGCTGGCTCGACACGGGCACGAAGACGCTCCCGCGGTCGGCAGTGCGCAACACGACCCCCGATCGCCCGGCGAAGACCGCGTGACGGATCTCCGGGCACTCGGCGGTGAGGGAGACGCGCTTCCTGACGAGCCGAGGCGACCCGAAATCGACGGCAACGAGCTCGATACCGGCCTTCAACGGCCTCGCGATGATCCACCGCTCGCCGTCCACCCATTGCGCAAATCCGCCGCAGTTGCGGTCTAGCTGCCCGAGGCGTTCGGAGCCCGCGTCGTCGATCTTCAAGACCTCGAAGGGCGCCGCCACGCCTTCCCCACTGGCTACGGCCAGGCAGGTCCCGCGGCGACACACCCCGCTCCACGCAGTGAGGGGAACTACCGCGCCGGTGCGCTTGCCGTCGTGGACGGAGTAGAGCGCCGTCTCTCCGTAGTACCTCGTGGGCTTCGTGGCGTAGTCGATGAGGTACCGACCAACCAAGGCACGAGCGCCGTCGGACGCAAACGCCTTGAGCGCACCCGCATGCTCGAGCCCCGGAACCTCCACCGCAGCGCTGACTTCTGGCAGATCGGGATTCGAGAGGTCGACGGTGAACCAGCGCGGCGGCTTGCCGTCCGTCAAGAAACGCAGGCTCGACGCGCTCTCTTGGGCGACGTGCTCCGTGCGCGCTGGAATCGACGTCTCGACCAGGGCTCCGGTCGCACCGAGTTGCACGATCACGGGCTTTCGAAGCGCGCTCTCGGCGACGCAGTAGCTGCGGGACGCCGCCACTTCGCAATGCACGACGCCGCCGACGCCGGACCGTTCACCCTTGGCAGCGGGCTCGAAGCAGGTTTGCTCGGCAGGCGCAGCCGGGACCTCCGCCGCCGGCCCCTGGGCCTTGGGCACATTGGCGCCGACACCGACCGGAGCGCTCGGCCACCGCGCACACCCGAAGACGAGCAGGGCGCCGACAACTCCACACTTCAGTCTGGTCGTCATCCCTGCCCTCAGCAGCAGGAAGTATAGCTATCTCAGCTCCGGCCCAGGTGAGCCGGTATCGCTTGCGCAGGACTCGCGGCGCGAGTTTTGATGGCCCGGTGACGCTGCACCTGCTCTTTCTGGCCCTCGGCGGGGCCGGCCTGTACTTCGGGGCCGAGTGGCTCGTGAAGGGGGCCTCGGGCCTGGCCCGAGCGATGGGCGTCTCGCCGCTCGCGGTCGGCCTCACGGTCGTGGCCTACGGGACCAGCATGCCCGAGCTGATGGTGAGTCTGGTCGCGGCCTTCGAGGGCAAGAGCGCGCTGGCCCTCGGCAACGTGGTCGGCTCGAACATTGCCAACATGGGCCTGATCCTGGGCATCACCGCGATCATTTCTCCGCCGAACGTCCAGGGCGGATTGATGAGGCGTGAACTACCCGCGGTGATGCTCTCGGCGGCGGCGCTGCCACTGCTGCTCCGGGACGGGGTCATCGGGCGGCTCGACGGTGCGCTGCTCTTGCTCGGGGCCGCTTGGTTCACGCGCATCGCGCTCCGGGCGGTGACGCCCAAGGACGCGCCGAGGCACAGCGAATCAGCGCCGCCACCGCAGCAGGGCAGGTTGGTGCTGATGGGCTTTGTCGTGGTCGGGTTGGCGGTGCTGCTCGGAGGCGGCAAGCTCTTTGTCGATGGGGCGGTGGGGATCGCCCTGCGAGTGGGAATGAGCGAACGCGTGGTGGGACTCACCGTGGTCGCGATCGGTACGAGTCTGCCCGAGCTCGCGGCCTCGCTCGTCGCGGCGCTCCGCGGGCACTCGGAGCTCGCGGTCGGCAACGTGCTCGGCTCAAATATCTTCAATGTGCTTCTGATCCTGGGCGTCACAGCGCTCGCTCATCCGGTGGAGGGCTCCCTCCGCGGCGTGCGACTCGACCTGATCTTCATGGGTGTGCTCACCGTCCTCACGGTGATCGCCATGCACACGGAGCGGCGCATCCGACGCTACGAGGGCGCGGGCCTGGTCATCGTGTATTCCGTCTTCCTACTGGCGCTGGCCGTCACGCGCTGAGGCAGGGGCGGGTCCATGGCGGCCGAGCAGCCGGGATCCGGGCCCCCCGGCAGCGCATCTCGGAACGAATTCGCGGACCTGCGGGCCTGCGCTCTCGACCCCGGGGCCTGTGACGAGTCACCGCCATTGGCGACCGGACTCGACTCTGCTAAAGCGCGCCCAGTTTCTCCCCCTGCTGTAGGGGGGGCGAGGCGAGGCCAAGCGCTTCGAACGACGACCCGAGCTGCCCAAACTGGTGCTCGATCCGTCGCCCGGGTGTGGAAGCTCGCCTCCGCGAAAGCGGAGGATGAACGAGATGTCTAATTGGTCCGCGCGTGGCGCAGTGCGCCAAGCCACACTTGCACTCACCACAATCACGACGTTGCTGGCGACCCTTCTCGTCAACGGCCTGGCCCTGGCTAGCGAGGGCACGGGTCACAAAGGCGGCGGCGAAGCCAACCTGGTGCTGCCCGATCTCGACAAGGTCCAAATGCTCGGCATGAGCGGCAAGCATTTGCTCTTCGGCGGCCTCGGGATTTGCGCCCTCGGTTTGATTTTTGCCTTCATCACCTTGAAGCAGGTGGAGAAGCTGCCGGTCCACAAGTCGATGGCCGAGATCAGCGACCTGATCTGGGAGACCTGCAAGACCTACCTGATCACTCAGGGCAAGTTCATCCTGATCCTCGAGATCTTCATCGGCGCGATCATCGTCGTCTACTTCGGCGTGCTGCAGCAGTACCCGGTCGAGCGCGTGGCGATCATCCTGTTCTTCAGCCTGGTCGGCATCGCCGGCAGCTACGGAGTGGCCTGGTACGGGATCCGGATCAACACCTACGCCAACAGCCGAACGGCCTTCGCGAGCCTCAGTGGCAAGCCCTTCCCGCTCTACGCCATCCCCCTCAAGGCAGGCATGAGCATCGGCATGGCGCTGATCAGCGTCGAGCTCATGATCATGCTCGCGATTCTTCTGTTCATTCCCCGCGAGTACGCGGGCCCCTGCTTCATCGGCTTCGCCATCGGCGAGTCCCTCGGTGCGTCTGCCCTGCGCATTGCGGGCGGCATCTTCACCAAGATCGCGGACATTGGCTCCGACTTGATGAAGATCGTGTTCAAGATCAAGGAAGACGACGCGCGTAACCCGGGCGTCATCGCCGATTGTACCGGCGACAACGCCGGCGACTCGGTGGGTCCTTCGGCAGACGGCTTCGAGACCTACGGAGTGACGGGCGTCGCGCTCATCACCTTCATCATCTTGGCGGTGCCGCAGGAACTGCTTCAGGTCCAGCTCTTGGTCTGGATCTTCGCGATGCGCGTGATGATGGTGGTCGCCAGCGGCGCCTCCTACCTGGTCAACGAGGCCTATCAGAAGGCGACGCTGGGCCCGAAAGACAAGTTCAACTTCGAGCACCCGCTCACCGTGCTGGTGTGGCTGACCTCCATCGTCAGCGTCGCCCTGACCTTCTTGGTCTCGTACCTCTTGATCCCGACCCTGGGTGGCGACCCCACGCTGTGGTGGAAGCTCAGCATCATCATCAGCTGCGGCACCCTGGCCGGCGCGATCATCCCCGAGCTGATCAAGGTCTTCACGAGCACCTCGAGCCGCCACGTCGACGAGGTGGTGACGGCCAGCCGCGAGGGCGGCGCGTCGCTCAACATCCTCTCGGGCCTGACCGCCGGCAACTTCAGCGCCTTCTGGATGGGCATCGTGCTGATGGTGCTGATGGGAGCGAGCTACTACGTGTCTTCGCTCGGGCTCGAGACCATCATGATGGCTCCCGCCGTGTTCGCCTTCGGCCTGGTGGCCTTTGGCTTCCTCGGCATGGGCCCGGTGACCATCGCCGTCGACAGCTACGGGCCGGTCACGGACAACGCGCAGAGCGTCTACGAACTCTCGACCATCGAGAGCATCGAAGGCATCGAGGACGAGCTGCAGAGGGACTTCAAGTTCAAGGTCAACTTCGAGAGGGCCAAGCACCTGCTCGAGGAGAACGACGGCGCTGGCAACACCTTCAAGGCTACGGCCAAGCCGGTGCTGATCGGGACCGCGGTCGTCGGAGCCACGACCATGATCTTCTCGATCGTCGTGATGCTCACCAACGGGTTGAAAGAGAACGTCGAGAAGCTCTCGATCCTGCATCCCCCCTTCCTGCTCGGCCTGATCGCCGGCGGCGGCATCATCTATTGGTTCACCGGCGCCTCGACCCAGGCCGTGAGCACCGGCGCCTACCGAGCCGTCGAGTTCATCAAGGCGAACATCAAGCTCGACGGCGTGGTCAAGGCGAGCATCGCCGACAGCAAGAAGGTCGTCGAGATCTGCACGACCTACGCGCAGAAGGGCATGTTCAACATCTTCTTGGTCGTGTTCTTCGCGACCTTGGCCTACGCCTGCGTCGAGCCGTTCTTCTTCATCGGCTACCTGATCAGCATCGCCCTCTTCGGCCTGCACCAGGCGCTCTTCCTGGCCAATGCCGGCGGCGCTTGGGACAACGCCAAGAAGGTGGTCGAGGTCGACCTGAAGGAGAAGGGCACGGCCCTGCACGACGCCTGCGTGGTGGGCGACACCGTGGGCGATCCCTTCAAGGACACCTCCAGCGTCGCGATGAACCCCATCATCAAGTTCACCACGCTCTTCGGCCTCTTGGCCGTCGAGATGGCGCTGCAGTTCAGCCGTCAGACCAGCGCGGTGCTCGCCGTGGTGTTCTTCTCCATCATGGTGTTCTTCATCTACCGCAGCTTCTACGGCATGCGCATCCACTCGGGCGAAGAGCCGACACCGACCAAGAAGCCGGAACCCGAACCCGCCGAGTGACGAAACCGGCGTCCGGTTGAAAGCGGGGTCGACTTCGGTCGGCCCCGTTTCTCTTTGGCGCTCAGCGCAGCTTCTTGGGCGCGGCCTTCTTCTTGGGCGCGGCCTTCTTCTTCGGCGCGGCCTTCTTCTTCGGCGCAGCCTTCTTCTTCGGCGCAGCCTTCTTCTTCGGCACGGCCTTCTTCTTCGGCGCGGCCTTCTTCTTCGGCGCGGCCTTCTTCTTCGGCGCGGCCTTCTTCTTCGGCACAGCCTTCTTCGCTGGGGCCCGTTGCGTCGCCGCCGGCTCGTCAGCGTCGAAGCGCGGCGTGCGTGGCGGCGGCGGCAGCTGGGGTATCGGCGGCAGCTTGCCCGTCCCGCCCGCCTGCTTCGGGGGCGGCGCGAGCGTCACCCTCAAGAGTTCGGCGAGGTCGACCCCAGCGCTCTCGGCAAAGCCCCTCCAATCGAAGCCCATTTCTTCAGCCATGGCGAAGTACCGGGTGGCATCAGCCACGGACCGAGGGGCCCCGGAGCCGAGCGCGTACATCACGCCGAGGGTGGCCGCGGCGCGACCGTGCCCGGCCTGCGCCGCGCGGTCGTACCAGTAGATGGACAGGTCGGCGTCGTGTCGAAGCCCCCCTCCCCCGGTTGCGTAGAAGCCTCCCAAGTTCGACATGGCGCGCACGTTGCCGGCCTTCGCCGCCCGCTCGCACCACTGGGCCGCGCCAGTCGGATCCGCCTTGCAACCCAGGCCCTGCGACGTCATCGCGTAGACTTCAAACATGGCGTCAGCGTGTCCGCCGTCGGCGGCCTGGCGCTGTCGAGTGAGGCTCTGCTTCAAATCCTTCTTCTGACCGAATCCATTGAAGGCAAACAGCCCGAGCAAGTACTGGGCGCGCGGTTCGCTCTCGGTCCGCCGGGCCAGCTCCGCGGCGCGCTTGGCATTTCTGCGGTCTTGCGCGAGCCAAATCGATTCGGCTGCTTGCAGGCAGGCGTCACTCACGCCTGCCTCCACCGCCAGCTCGCGCGCCCGAATCACCGCCACGCGAGCTCGGTCGATCAGCGCCTCAGGCACCGCTGGCAGCCCGATCATCGCGTCCGTGTCGCGGAACTCGAGGGCCAGCGCCAGCGCCTCCGCGGCGTCGAAGATCGACTTGGGGGATTTCGCGCCAGCGACTCGCTTCAGGAGCGACGCGAGCTTCGATTCGAGGTCCGCTTGACGGAGGTCCATGGGGGAAAGCTACGGCGTTTGTCGAGCCGATGGAACCTCCGCGCAGCACTGGCTCTGGGCTACGGCCCGAGAACCATCGAGCCTGCCGCAGTGCAGTTGAAACTCTGCGAGGCTGGGTACTCGATGACGCTGCAGGTCGGCGTGCTGGCGAGCTGAGCCTGACATCCGTAGTAGGCCCAGGCCCCGCCACCCAGACTCTGGGCCGGCGGGCACTGGTACATGGGCACAACCTTGCCACCCGGGGGCGCGGTCGGCGCCGAGCTGCCGAGGGAGATCTTGCCCACCGAAGTGCAATTGAAGGTCTGCGACGTCGGATACTCGGTGATCGTGCAGGTCGGCGTGCTGGCGAGCTGGCCCTGGCAACCGTAGAAGCCCCAGGCGCCGCCGCCCAGACTCTGGGCCGGCGGGCACTGGTACATCGCGACCTGAGTGGTGCCCGGCGCCGCCGCCGCGCTCGCCGTCACCACCGCGAGCTTGCCGATGGGCGTGCAGTCGAGGGTCTTGGTGGTCGGAGCCTCGATGATGGTGCAAGTCGGCGTGCTGGCCACGTGGTTCTGGCACCCGTAAAAGCCCCAAGCTCCGCCACCGAGACTCTGCGAAGGCGGACATTGGTACATCTGCACCTCCGTGCCGGCCAGGCAGCGTCCGAAGTCACACACCTTGCCGCTGCCGCACTGCGAGGACACCGTGCAAGGCGTGCAGGCACCGCTGACACAAGCGTCGGTGCCACCGCACTGGCTGGCGAGCGTGCAGGAACCGCACACGCCGGCGACGCAGGCCTGCCCTTTGGGACAATCGTCAGTGCTGCCGCACGCTCCGCACTTGCCGCCGACGCAGGCTTGGCCCGCCGTGCACTGCGCTGCGCCCGTGCAGGGTCCACAGACACCGCCCACGCAGGCCTGGCCCGGATCGCAGTCGGAGTTGCCCGTGCAATTGCCGCAAGCACCGCTGACGCAGGCTTGCCCCTTGGGGCAGTCACCGGTCTTCGCGCAAGCGCCGCAGGCGCCGCTCTGACAGATCTGCCCAGGCGCACATTGCCCGGCGCTCGCGCAGGGCTTGCACGCGCCGCTCTCACACACCTGACCGCCGCCGCAGTCGGCGCTGTTCTGACACGGACCGCACTTGCCAGCCACGCAGGCCTGCCCCGCCGCGCAGGCGCCGGCTCCTCCGCACGCACCACACTTGCCTGCCGTGCACGCTTGCCCTGTCCCGCACTCGGCGTTGCTCGCGCAGGGCTGACAGATCCCCGCGACACAGGCCAGGGCGTTCGGGCAGGGCGACGTCGGCGAACAGCCTCCGCACACCGTGTCGGTGCAGATCTTGGACAAGCAGTCGTCGACAGCCTTGCAGGTCTTCTTGTCGGCGCAGGGCGGGCACGCACCGCCGCAGTCGACGTCGGTCTCGTTGTCGCCCTTGGCTCCGTCGTTACAACTCGGAAACACCTGGGAGCCGCCGCTGCCGCCCGTCGCACCGCCACTGTCTCCTGCCGCGCCGCCGGTGCCGCCACTCGAAACCGCGCCCCCGTCGTCGGTGCTGCCCGCGCAGGCCGCTACGGCCAGCCCACATCCGAGCGACAGACCAGCGAGCGCCCAGGCGACTCGGTTCATGCACCCATTTCAACCCAGAGCCTGCCCTGACGCAAAGCTGACCTCAGGCGCACCCCGCCCTACACGAGCGCGCGCCGCAGATCGGCGATCAGCTCCGAGACCACACGAACCCTCGCCCCGCGGTCTTCTGCGCCGCTGATGGCCTTCACGACGGCGCTGCCCACCACGACCCCGTCCACCCCGGCCCTGGCCAGGAGCCGGGCTTTGTCGGGTGTGTCGACGCCAAATCCGACCACGACCGGCAGCCCGCGGCGATCCGCCAGCGCCCGGGCTCGCGCCGCGGCCGCCGCCAGCGGCGCGTCCCCGAGCCCAGTGACGCCGGTCGCGGACACGTAGTAGGCGAAGCCCCGGGCTCCGCGCAGCACCATCGCTTCACGCTCCTCGTCGGTGGTGGGCGCGATCAGCGGAATGACCACGATGTCTCGGCTCTCCAGGCTCGCGCGAAGCGGCGCGCCTTCTTCCGGCGGCAGGTCGACCACGAGCACAGCGTCGATGCCAGCCTCCTCGAGGGACCGCGGCAATCGGTCTTCGCCGAAAGCAAGCAGCGGGTTCAGGTAGCTGAAGAGCACCAGCGGTGCTGCGCTCTGCTCGCGAATGCGCCGCGCCGTCTCGAGCGCAGCGCGCAGCGAGCCCCCGGCGCGGATCGCCCGCTGGCTCGCGGCGGCGATCACTGGGCCATCGGCGCTGGGATCGCTGAACGGCACTCCGAGCTCGAGCACGTCGGCACCCGCTGCGAGCGCGGCCAGCGCGCACGCCAGCGAGTCCTCGACACTGGGGTCGCCAATGGTGAGGTAGATGACCAGCGCCGGGCGCTCGGCCGCTTTGCACGCGGCAAAGCACCCGTCGATGCGCGCCACCGTCATGGCAAACGCTCCGACAGCGTGGCCAAATCCTTGTCGCCTCGCCCCGAGAGGCACAGCGCAATGCGCACCGGTCGACCGAGCCGCTCTCGCTCGACGCCCGCGATCTCGCCCAGGGCAGCGAAGGCATGGGCGGTCTCCAGCGCAACCACGATGCCCTCGCTTCGTGCGACCAGGTGCGCGGCGGCAATGGCGGCCGCGTCGGTCGCCGTCGTGTATCGCGCACGCCCGGAACGCATCAACGCCGCGTGCTCGGGACCGACACCGGGGTAATCGAGGCCCGCGCTCACCGAGTGCGCCTCGAGGATCTGCCCGTCGTCGTCCGAGAGCACCAAGGTGCGCGCCCCATGCAACACCCCGACACGACCCCGAGTCAGCGTGGCCGCATGGCGGGAGGTCTGCACTCCCTCGCCCGCGGCCTCGACGCCGTGCAGCGCGACGTCATCGTCGATGAAGGCGCGGAACATGCCGATGGCGTTCGAGCCCCCACCGATGCAAGCGACCACCGCATCGGGCAGTCCGCCCGGCCCCCCCGCCCACTGCGCCCTGGTCTCGTCGCCGATCACGCGCTGCAACTCGGCGACCAGCGTGGGGTACGGATGGGGCCCCGCCGCGGATCCCACGCAATAGTGGGTTCCAGCCACGTTCGTGACCCAGTCGCGCAGGGCCTCGTTCATGGCGTCCTTCAGCGTGCGCGAGCCGCTCTCCACGGCGATGACGCGAGCCCCCAGCATCTTCATGCGCTCGACGTTGGGCGCTTGCCGGGCGACGTCCACGGCGCCCATGTACACGTCGCAGGGCAGCTGCATGACCGCGGCCGCGGTCGCGGTCGCGACCCCGTGTTGGCCCGCGCCCGTCTCGGCGATGATACGGCGCTTTCCGAGCTTCTTCGCCAGGAGCACTTGCCCGAGCGCGTTGTTGATCTTGTGAGCGCCCGTGTGACAGAGATCCTCGCGCTTGAGCCAGAGCTCTCCGAGATCGCGCCCGGATGGGTCAACGGCCCTCGCGAGACGGTCTGCGCGCCAGAGCGGGGTCGGACGACCGACGTAGGAAGAGAGGAGCGCGCGCCACTCGCCCTGAAACGGCTCGGTGAGCACCACCTCGTGCAGCGCGCTCTCGAGCTCGACCAGCGCGGGCACGAGGGTCTCGGCGACGAAGCGTCCTCCGAACTCGCCGAAGTATCCCGCGCGGAGCTCTCAATCCGTCACTGCGCGCCCCGCTCTTTCACCAATCGGCACGCAAAGACGATGCGCGCCACTTTGGCCGAAACGTGGCCCGGCGCCGCCGGTGCCTCGACAAACTCCGTCGCGACGGCCATTCGCCCGTCGCCGCCACCCTCCGGAAGCCGGTAGTCATGCAGCACGCGAGCGCCGCTCTCGTCCTGGAGGGTGGCCTGAAAGACCAGTTCCCGTCCTTCGATCCGTGGCTCACGCAGCGCGAGCGAGTCGTAACTGGGCCTGGTAATCACGAGCAGGCTCCGCTTGGGCTCCTCCTCCACCAACAGCGCTCGAGCCGGGTGCGCCAGTGCACCACCTTCGGCGTCCACGCACTCGACGGCCGTGAAGCTGGCGATGGCACGGCCCGCCGGCTCCTGACCCGGACGGACGGTCTCGCCGCCGCGGACCCCCGCCGCGGAGCAGCCGAGGCTCGCGATCAGGCCGAACACCGAGAGTCGAAGCATGAGTCCGCAGCCTAGATCGTCTCGAAGCGACGCGCTTCTCGCACGAACGCGCGGACGGCAGATTCGGACTTCAGGCCCGGACGTCCAGGGACTTCGACGCCGCTGGCGACGTCGACACCCCAGGGCATGACCACTCGGATGACCTCCGCCACGTCTGGCGCTCGAAGCCCGCCAGCGAGGATCACACGACGACTCGCCGCGATGGATCGCGCGAGGTCCAGCTCGACGCGCTGGCCGGTACCACCGAGCGAGTCGCCGACCTTGGCGTCAATCAGGATGCGATCCCCGCCGAAGTGAGCGGCCTCGGCCAGATCCGAAGCGCTGCCGATCCGCAGGGCCTTGAACGCATGCGGAAGCAACCCCACGAGTACCTCCGGCGGCTCGTGGCCGTGCAGCTGCAGCGCGTCCAGACTGATTTCGTCGCGGAGCTCCCGGGCTGCGTCCAGCGCGAGATCCGCGATGACGCCCACGATCTCGATGCGTCCACGGCACCACGCCGCGATACGTTTTGCAGCCATCAGATCGACGCGGCGAAGCGACCCTGGGATGAAGTTCAGACCGAGGGCGTCCGCTCCCGCGGCGACGCAGAGCTCCGCATCCTCCACCCGGGTGACACCACAGATCTTCACCCAGGTCAGGCGGACTACTCGATCTTCAGCAGCTCTTTGACCGTCGCGATCACCTGGGGCGCCTGGATGGGCTTGGTGATGTAGGCATTGGCGCCGAGCTGCAGGGCGCGCTGACGATCTTCGTGTGATCCCTCGGTGGTGATGATCACGATGGGCGTGTCTTTGTGCACCGGATCGCCGCGCACCCGCTTGACCAGTTTGAGCCCATCCATGATGGGCATGTTGATGTCGGTGACGATGATGTCGAAGCGAGCGGACGCGAGCTTGCGCAGTCCATCCACTCCATCGTCCGCCTCCGTCACGCGCAAGTTCTTGACTCGCGCAAGCGCGAAGACCAGAAGCTGCCGCATCATCGGCGAGTCTTCGACAATCAAGCAGGAGTATTCGGCCATGTTCACACGCTGAGATCGATGAAGGACTCGAGTCCCGGTAGTTTGCGCTCCGCCCGAGCAAAGAGGCTGGCGCTGACCAGCGCGGAAGCCGCCTGCTGGCCCAAGAGCTTGAACAGCTCGAAGTCTATGGTGTCGAATCGGTTCTTCTGGGACAAGGTGCTGAAGATGGCGATGACGCCCACGTTCTGGTCGTCGACCTTCAAGGGGATGACGGCGGCCGGGGCGTCGAAGTCGCCCTGACTCGGGTCTCGGTCTTCGTCCACCACGGCCGAACCGCTCCGGAAGACCTCGCCGAGGGCGTGTCGCTCGATGCTGACGGCGGCGACCCGATCACCGGGCACCCCCTCGAAGGCCACGGGCACGAGCTCGTTCCGTTCGGCGTTGGCCAGGTACAGGCAATAGCGTTCTGCGCCCACGAGCTGAGCCAGAACCTCCTTGATGCGGCGCATGACGCCCCGTGGTGACAGGCTCGCGTGCAGCTGGTTGCTGGCCACGAAGAGGTTCGCCAGATTCGCGAACTCGGTCTCGATCTCTTCGACGCGTGCACTCACCTCCGACGAGGCCGCCTCGGCGGCGTGGAAGCGGGAAACCAGGTCGGTCTTCTCGGTTTCGAGCTGCGCGATCTTCTCGAGGAGTTCGCGCACCGCGGAGTCGGCTTCGACCTTGGCGCGCAGGCTGGCGTTCTCGGTCTCGAGCTCCCGGAGCTTCGTCTCGAGGCGCTCGTGGTCCCGAGCGAACTCCTCGGTGATGCGCGTGCCCTTGGAGATGGTGTGCAACAGCTCGTCGCGCTCCCGCTTGAGGTCGGCCGGCGGCGCATCGCTCGCCCCGCCCCTCCGTCCTTTCTTCTCGCTCACCATCGCCTCGGCTTCACCTGCGAATCCAGCCCGGGCAGCCCCGGAACGCGGCAAACCGTACCACGCCGCCGGCGCCCTTACCAAGGGCCGGGACCAAGAGCTTTGCTCACTCCCCCGAGCTTCCGTAGACTGCGGACGGCCCCCACCCGCGGGCCTCCCGAGCGGTCCAATGTCAGACACCTCCGACCACCTCCGCGCCATCGATGAAATGCTCGAAGCTGGGGAGTACGAAGCGGCGCGGCAAGCGCTCGACGAGGCCACCTCGAGTCCGGCCTGCGAAGTGCTGCGCATCAAGCTCTCGCTCTACGACGACTCGGTGCCGCCTCCGCTCGCGATGCAGAAGTTGATCCAGCTCATGCGACAGCATCCGGACGTCGCCGGTGGCAAGGCGCTGTTTCAGCTGGCGTCGAGCCGCGCGTACGAGCACGGGCAGTCCAGCGTCTCGCACTCGCACCCGCCCCCACCGGTGGGACCCGTCGACCCGAAAGACGAGGAGTGAGCCAGGTGTGATGGGGCCCGGGTGGCGCGGCTGGCTCGCGAGCCCGCGCGCACCCGTCGCGTTCGCGCTCATCGCGCTGGTGCTCGCCAGCCCGTCGCTCGTCGCGGGGCTGGCCACCGAAGACTTCGCCCTCCGCGCAAACGCGGCTCGCCCGCTCAGCGAGAGCGTCAACCTGTACTCCGCGCTGCGAACGGCGGTCGACGTGCAAGCGGGGCAACGCGACGGTCTCCTGCCCTGGCTCACCTCGCCGGAGCTGCGCATCTCGTTCTTCCGACCGGTGTCGAGTCTGTGGACCGTCTTCGACTACCGGGTGTTGGGAGACGCGGTCTGGCTCATGCACGTCGAGAGCATCGTGCTCTTCGCCTCCCTCGTGGGTCTGGTGGCAACCCTGCTCCGGCGCATCGTCCCCGAAGCCTGGCTGGCAGGGCTCGCCGGGCTGATCTACGCCGTCGACGACGTGCACGGGCACGCGGTGGGTTGGCTCGCGAACCGCAACGCCGTGCTCGCGGCGGCCTTCGGATTCGGCGCGCTCCTCAGCCACGATCGCTGGCGGCGCGATGGCTCCCGCGTTCACGCCTGGCTCGCGCCCGCCCTGCTCGGGCTGTGCCTCGGCTCGAGCGAGCTCGGCCTGGCGGCCCTGGCATATTTCGTGACCTACACGCTCTTCCTCGACGGCGGCCCACGACGCTGGCTCGCACTGCTGCCGGCGCTCTCGGTGGTAGTCGGCTGGGCCCTGCTCTACCGCGCGCTCGGATACGGGAGCAGCGGTTCCGGGATCTACCTCGACCCCATCGGAGCACCCCTCACCTTCGCCTCGGCGCTCCCGTCGCGCATGGGGGCGCTCCTCCTGGGACAGCTCGGCTACCCTCCCTCCGACGCCTGGGTCGGGTTGGGCGACGGCTCCCAGCTCTGGCTTGCACTCCCGGGTGCAGCGGCGTTTGGCGCGCTCGTCGTTGCGACACGTTCGGCGGGCAGATCTCGCGGAGCCCTTCGCTTCGGTCTCGCCGGCATGCTGCTGTCGCTGGTTCCCGCAGCGGCGACCGCTCCCAGCGACCGGACCCTGCTGTTCGCGGGCCTGGGAGCCGCCATCGGCCTCGCGACGCTGATCTCGTTGGCGCTCGAGCGCGCGTCGCTCGCGCTGAAGACGCTGGCCCTGTCGGCGGCAGTCCTGCATTTGATCGCAGCGCCCGCGCTCCTGCCCTGGCGGTCGCTGACAATGAAGCGCTTCCACGACCACGCGCTGGCAGCGAGCGCCAGTGCCTACGCAAACGTAACGTCCGGCGACGACCTCGTGGTCGCCTTCGGCGCCCCGGACTACTATTTCTGCTCGCTCATGCGCGCCCTGCACCACCTCGCGGTTCGCAGGCCGGCTCCCGCGATGGTCTGCCTATACGCGGGTCGAGGCAGCGTCGAGATAGCACGCGTGGACGACAACGCGCTGTCGCTGAGGGCACCCGCGGGTTACCTCGAGGAGCCTTTCAATCGGATATTTCGCAGCCGTGCCAGCCCCCTGCGCGCGGGCGACCGCGTGTACATCGGCACGCTGGAAGCGCTGGTCACCGAGAGCACTCCGGCGGGCGAACCCGTGGCGGTCACATTCCGCTTCAACTGGCCCTTGGCTAGCGAACGACTTCGGTTCGTGGACTGGAACGGCACCAGCTTCGTGCCGACGACGCCGCCGCGCGCGGGCGAAAGGCGCGTGTTGGAGCCCACCCGATGAGCTCGAAACTGGATCGCCTCGACTTGCGCGCGCTCGAAGGCGGCGACGCCGCAGCGCTCTGCTCGCTAGTGCCGCGCGGCTGAAGTTCGAGTGGATTCGCGCCTGAGACCCGCGCTCATTTGGGCTCTCACAGGAAGGGCGGAAGAGCGGAAGGATTGGGGGGGTCAGGCGTGAGCCCCCGCAGGCCATTTCTGAGCGCGGTCACGTTGAAGTTGACGAGCAGGCCGACAGGCAACTGCGAAAGGCGCAGATAGGTGATGACCTGCGCTTCGTGAATCGGGAGCAGCCGCTCGACCGCCCCGAGCTCCAGGAGGATATGATCTGGAAGCGACCAGGTCGAGGCGATAGGCGCAGTCAAGGTGCACGCCTTTTTGGCGGATTGGTAGCGGATTGGTAGCGGTCGCTGCCGCTCGAACCTGAGCCGTCGTTCGGACAGCTCGGCAGATAGACAGGCCTCGTATGCGGATTCCATCTGCCCTGGACCGAGATGCCGATGCACCTCGATCAGCGCACCGATCACCTCGTCCGTCCCATCCCCAAATCTTCCGAGCTTTCGCCCTTCCTGTGCCATCCCCGTGCGAGCGGAACCGTCGGACGACCACCGTGCGCTCGGCCCGCGAACGCGCTGTAGTCGATCATGCCCCACTACGCCGACGACACGCACACGGAAAAGAAGCCAGCGAAACTTCTGCCGCGCGGTACTAGTCGAAGTTGATCAGCGCGACGACGGCATCGGTGGAGGCGCCTCCGCCGACTGGGGCGAAGTCGCGAGCAACGCGCCGGCGGCGAGCAACGCCGCGAGCAGTACGAACGCCGTCAGAATCCCCAGCACCCAGGTCGTGCTCGTGACGGGTCGCGCGAGGTCCGTCGGCCCGGGTGAGGGATGCGAGTGGGACGTCCGCGGCGAAAACGCCGGGTGTGATGGGGGGATCGACAGCGAGGCCGCAGAAAAAGGCGGAGTCGACGTGGGCACCGCAGCAATCACGGGGTTCGAGGTCGGGACCTCCGGGAGGGCGAGCAGCGACGCGGCGGGGGAGTGAATCGCGGTCACGGAGATCGGCGCGTCCGAGCCGGGCACCACGCCGAAGACCAAGGTAGTGGCCGCCGCGGGCGCGGGGGCTGGAGTGGGCGCGACAGCCGAGTCGTCTCCGTAGATCAGCGTTGCACCCGGCCGCGGTGGGACCTGGGGCATCGGCGCTGGCGCCACGACGACCTGGGTGGGCCCTTCGTCGTCGTAGAAGGCCGTCCGGGGCCCCGACGACGGCAGCGCCGCGAGCATCTCGCGCGCAGTCCGATACCGCGCGGGGGGGTGTTTGTCCGTGGCCCGCGCGATGATCGCTCCCAGCGGAGAAGCCAGCACGGCTTGGGGCAGCGGCACGCCGCGCGCCGAAACCTGCTCGATGCACATGTCGATGATGGCGCCGCGGAACACAGGCTCCGCCATCAGCAGCTCGGCCATCACCAAACCCAGCGAGTAGAGGTCGGTCGCCGCCGAGATCTCGTCGCCGCGGATCTGTTCGGGTGCCATGTAACGGGCCGTGCCCACGACCACGTCCGCGGCCGTCAACTGGGTTGCGTTGCGGTCAGATCGCTTGGCGATGCCGAAGTCGAGAACCTTGACGAAGTCCGCGCTGCCCCGGTATTCGCACAAGTAGATGTTCGCCGGCTTGATGTCCCGGTGAACCATGCCCAGGTCGTGGGCTTCCGCCAGCGCATCGAGCGTCGCGCGAGCGATCTGCGTCACCAGCTCCAAGGGCAGAGGCCCATGGTCGGCCAAGTGCCGAGAGAGCGCGCTGCCTTCGAGCAACTCGAAGGCGATATACGGCACTCCGTTTCCGTCTTCGCCGTGGCCGTAGATCCGAACGCTGTGCGGGCTGGTCAGGCGCTCGCCCAGCTCGGCCTCGCGACGGAAGCGGTCACGACCCACCCCGTCAAGCTGTTCCGGAAGCAGGATCTTGAGCGCCACGTCGGTATCGAGAAAGGTGTCGGTCGCGCGAAACACCGCCCCGTGTCCCCCCTGCCCCAGTCGATCGTGGACGCGGTAGCGATCCGCGAAAGTGTCGCCGGCGGCCGGAAGCGCGGTCATCTCGTTGCTCGTCGCGGCAAACGGTTCACCTGCTGCTGACGTACCGTCCGTGGCCCCGAGCCGCCAGCAGAAAACTCACTAGTCGCCCAGCTTGAGCCAGAGCCCGTGGCTTCGACCTGCCAGCGCCGTCGCTACGACAATGCCGAGCCAAACCAGGCCAAATACCAGGCGAACCTGGTTCCAGTAACTCTTGGCGCCACCCTGTGCGTAGGGCAGGAAGATGGCGATCGCGAGCGCGGGGCCGACGAATCGGTGAAGGGTCAGGGTGGCGAAGGCGGCGGTCAACGCCATCCAGAACCGAAGCACGAGCAAGGTGGAGCTCTCGCCCAGCTTCACCGCGGTGGTCACGACTCCGCTCTCGGCGTCTTCCACTCGATCGCGCATCACCTGGATCAGCTCGAAGGCGCCGGAGAACAGCGCGAGCTGGGCAACCAGCAGCCAGCCGAGGCCGCGGTCGAGCGGCACCGCGACGAGGGCCATGGCGCCGCCACACACCGCCATGACGATCACGTCTGCGAAGGGCATGCGCTTGACCTTCACCGAGTAGAGCCAGCACAGCCCTTCGCCGAACACGAGCGCGACCAAGAGTCCCGGGCTCAGACCGAGGGCGATGGCGGCCAAGATGGCGCCGAGCGCGATTTGTGCGCCCAGGGCAGCCCGACGGTGCTCGGCCAAGAACCGCGTCTTTCCTTCAGCGCGCCCAGCCTTCAAGTCGCGCTCGAGATCACAGTAGTCGTTGGTGAGGTAGGCCAGCACGTTGAGCAACAACGCGAAGCCCGTGCGCAGCACGACGTCGCTGACGGGCAGTCGCAGAGCCAGCATCACCGAGACCGCGCCGGCGAGGTTGGCCATTTCGAGCCGACGCAACCTAAAGACGACGACGTCGAACAGGATGCGCAGCGCGCTCAGCATCGGAACGAAAGAAAACCTCCGGGGCAGTCTAATGGACCTTGCGCGGTATTGGAAATCCGCCATTGTCGCAGCCGATGTCGAGCGCGGCGCAGCGGAGCGTCGTCATCGTGGCGCTGATCGCCGCGGTGGCGCTCTGGCTCCACTTTCCGTCGCTCGATGCGGGTCTCGCGGCCGACGACTTCTTGAACCGAGCCATGCTCGAGGGACGATACCCCGTCCCCCGCTCACCCCTCGACCTGTACGCCTTCCTGCACCGCCAAAGTGAGCTCGCGCCGCTGATGGACGGCGGCGTGGTGCCCTGGTGGAGCCACCCCGACCTCAAGCTGAGCCTGCTCCGGCCGCTCTCGAGCGCCCTGCTCTGGGTCGATCAACGCGGGCTCGATCTCTCACCCCGAGGGCAGCACATCCACTCGATGCTCTGGGCCGTCGCGCTGATCTGCAGCTACTTCTTGCTGGCGCGGCGCCTGCTCGCGGACGGCGCCGCCCTGATCGCCACGGCCATCCTCGCCTTCGACTCGTCGCTGGTCGCCCCCATCGCTTGGATCTGCAACCGCACCGCGCTGATCAGCGCGACCTTCGGCGCCCTGGGCCTGTGGGCGTACCTGCGCTACCGGCAAGATCGCTGGCGCGCCGGGCCCTGGCTCGCGCTGCTCTTCTTCACCTTGGCGCTTGCGGGCGGCGAGTACGCGATCTGCGCGCTCGGCTACGTCGCCGCCTACGAGCTGTTCAGCAAGGGCGAGGCCTGGTCCGCGCGACTCCGAGGGCTGGCGCTCGCGGCGGCGCCGGCGGCGCTCTACCTCGGCGCCCACGTCACGCTGGGCTACGGCGCCAAGGGTTCGGTGGTGTACATCGGCCCCTTCGACAATCCAGGGCACTTCGCCGCCGAAGCGTTGCTGCGGATCCCGGCCATGATCGCCACCGAGTTCGTGCTCGAGCCCGGCGAGGAGGTGTACGCCATGATCCTCCTGCGATCGCCGAAGATCTTCGTCGGTCTGATCCCGATCGTGGTGCTGATCGCGCTGGTGGTCGACAGCTGGCGCCGCAGTGATGCCGATGGTCGCCGCCTCCTGGGCACCGCGGGACTGGGCATGTTGCTCGCGATGCTGCCGCTGGTGGGCACGGTGCCCTCGGTCCGCTTGCTCTTGATCGCCAGCTTCGGCGGCAGCGCGCTCCTCGGCGCGATCATCTGGGACTCCGGCCTGCGATTGCTGGCGGGCCGGACAGTCGGAGCCTGGTTGCGGGCCCTGGCGACTATCCCGCTCGCGATCTGGCACCTCGGGCACGCGCCGCGCCTGACCCACGACTACACCTTCTTCTGGCAGAAGATCGTCGGCGGCATCCGCGCCAAGCACCTCGCCGCTGAAATCGACGACGCGAAAGTGGCGGAGCAGGAGCTGGTGCTGGTCAACGCGACCGGTGATCTGGCAGCGCTGCTCTATCCGCCGTGGGTTCGCAACTATCACGGTGCGCCGATGCCGAAACGCTGGCGGGTCTTGAGCATCGCCAGCGCGCCGCAGCGCGCCCTGCGCGTCGCCGACGATACGCTGGAGCTCAGCGTCGTGCGTGGGCACATGTTCGGAGATCCGACCTCGCAGCTCTTCCGCGCACCCAGCCGTCCCTTCCGTCCCGGCGATCGCACGGCCCTGCCCGGGCTCGAGATCACGGTGCTCGAGGTCGAGGGCTGGGCACCCAAGCGCGTGCGCTACCGATTCTCGTCGAGCCTCGATGACCCGAACCGTGTGTTCTTGTTGATGGAGTTCGGCCGCATGCGCCGGGGCTTCATGCCCAAGATCGGCGAAGAGTTCATGGTGATGCCCGCGGGGTAGGGCCGCCTTCCGCAGAATCGTCGCGCGCTGGGCGATCGCCTGCATCGACTGCGTGAGCAGCCGAGTTCATCCTCGGTCGTGCTGTCAGAAGCGCACTCTCGGCGTGTTGGCATGCTCTTCGCTTCGCTGCTCGGGAAACGCCAGAATCCGGAGTGCGCGGCGCAACATCTGCGTCACCGCTGCTGATTCAGGCGTGAGGCCCCGATGACTGTGCCACCGCTCCCGCCAACGTGCTCCAAAGGGAGTCAGTCCCGCTACGACGTGGTCGTCGTTGGCAGTGGAATTGGCGGTGCTGTCGCCGCGGGTCTGCTCGCTCGTCGCGGCCGAAGTGTGCTCGTGATCGAGAAGAACCACTCGCTGGGCGGCATCCTCGCGTCCTACACCCGCGACGGCTTCAAGATCGACGTCGGCAGTCACCTCATCTCGCGCGGCGACAAGGGCCCCATCGGGCACCTGCTCCGTGAGTTCGGGCTCGCCGGCCCGCGCTTCATCCGGCATCGCATGCCCGTGCGCTCGCGTGGCATGTTCGACATCGCCGCGCCCGAGAAGCGGCACCAGCTTCCGGCCTACGCCCTCGAAGCTGCGCGCAAGCTAGGGCTTTCTGCCTCGGAAATGGCGGGGCTGGGGCGGATGTTGTTCCAGGTCTTCACTCTCACCGAGCGCGAACTCCGACACTGGGACCGCCGCACGCTCGACGACTTCGTTCGGGAGCACACCGACAACCCCGGCGCCTACTTCTTGTTCAGCTTCCTCGCGAGCATCTTCTTCGTGCTGCCGCCGTGGCAAGTGTCCGCCGGAGAGGCCGTGCGTTGTCTGCGCTGGGTGATCCGTGCCTACAGCCTCTCGTACGTCGAGGGCGGCATGGACAGCATCATTCACGCGCTGCTTGGCCCGGTGGCGCCCAGCGGAGGTGAGATCGTCACCGGTGCTCGAGTCGAATCCATCGTGGAGCACCGCGACGAACTCTCGGTCGTGACCGAAGACGGCCGCGAGTACAGCGCGCCAGTCGTCGTGTGCAACCTCGCGCCGCGCGACACCCTGCCGCTGCTCGACGAGTCGGCGCTGCCGACAGACTGGGTGGAGCGCGTGCGGAGCGTGCGCGGTTCGGGCAACGCCCACCAGATCAAGTTTGCCTTGCGGCGGCCTCTGATTGAAGAGGGGTGCCTCATCGCCGGCGTCTCTCTCAGTGGGCACACGCTTGCCGATCTGAGTCTCGACTTGATGCGAGACACGGTCACCGCCATCGACGCGGGGAGAGTCTCGGATCCGATGGCGATCTACGCGCCGGTACCGACCAACTACGATGCGTCGCTCGGACCGGACGGCAAGCAACTCGTTGTCGCCAGCATCTACGGCCCGCTGCGGAGCGATCCTGCCGACCCGCCCGAAGTCTGGCGGGAGCGCGTCTTGGCCGCGTTTGCCAGCATTTTGCCGGGATTCTGGCAGGAGCTCGAGTGGGTCGAGTGGACCTCCGTGCCCGACGTCGGGCTGTGGATGGGCAAGAGCAACAACGCAGCCATCTCGAATGGGCAGTGGCCAGGGCAAGTGGGAGCTGACCGACTGCCGGTCGTGACCCCGGTCCCGGGTTTGTTCTTCGCCGGCGACGGCGCTGGAGGTCGCGGCATCGGCACGGAGCTGGCTACCGTTTCAGGAATGGAGGCGGTGGCGGCGATCGAGGCGCTCTCGTCCGGGCGGAGGGCCGCTTGAGCGACCACCTGGTGGCGTTGATCGCAGTTGCTGTGCTCGGCGTGGGGCTGGGAGTCTGCTTCCTCGCGCATCACCTGGGGCTGGCAACGACCTATGTACGCGACATGCTCCACATCGGCACCGGCGTTTGGGTGTTCGGATGGCCGTGGTTCAGCAGCGCCGCCGCTCCCCTCGTGGTCGTGGTGACGGCGGCCCTTGCGACCCTCGGTGTCCCGCTCCTGGTCGGGCGCAGCGGATGGGCCCGGCGGGTCCACGACACTTTTTCCAGTGGCGACGAGCGCTGGCGCGGGCTCTCCCTGTACACGCTTTCCTATGCGATCTTCACCGGCGTCGGCTTTGCGCGCACGCCGTTTCCGGCGGCCGCAGGCCTGCTCGCGCTGTCGCTGGGCGACGGCGTGGGGGGGTTGGTCGGGCGACGCTTTGGCAAAGTCGGCTTCCGCGCGCCCGGCGGCAAGCGAAAGACCCTGGAAGGGTCGCTGGCCGTTGCCCTGGCGTCGATGCTCGGCGTGGCCCTCGCGAGCTGGCGTTTTGGTGAGGAAACCGCCCTGTTGAAGACGGCGGGGCTGGGCATGGCCGCCGCGCTGGCCGAGGCCCTCTCCCCGCGCGGCAGCGACAATCTGAGCGTGCCCACGCTGGTGTGGGTCCTTGCGGAGGTGTGGTCGTGAGCGCGCGCGCGGCAGAGGAAACCCCCGGGCCCGCCCGAGAGGCAAGTGTTCTCGCGGGCGTCTGGCGGGTCGCCGACCCCAAGATCACCCTCGCCTCCGTGTCATCCATGATCTTGGGCGCGAGCGTCGCGGCATGGCAGGGCCCACTGTCTTGGCCTTGGCTGGCGCTCACGGTGCTCGGGATCTTCTGCATCGAGGCGGCGAAGAACGCCTCGGGAGAGATCTTCGATTGGGACTCGGGCGCAGACGTCGGGCTGAAGCCAGACGAACGAACGCCATTCAGCGGCGGCAAGCGGGTCTTGGTCGACGGCCTGATGACGCGGAGACAGTGCGCCATCGTGGCCGCGGTCTTCTACGCGGTCGGGATCGGCGCGGGGCTTGCCATCGTGGTGCTGCGGGAGCGCGGCGTGCTCACCCTCGGCGTCATCGGCGTTGCGCTCGCGTTCTTCTATCACGCTCCGCCGCTGTCGCTCGCGTACCGTGGGCTGGGCGAGGTGGCCGTCGCCGTCGCCTATGGCCCGGTCATCGCGTGCGGCACCTATCTCGTGCAACGTCACGCGGTGTCGGCCGAGGTCATCCTGGCCTCCTTGCCGTTGGGGCTCTTGATCACGTCGTTTTTGTGGATCAACGAGTTTCCCGACGCGCGCGCGGATGCCGAGGCGGGCAAGCGGACTCTGGTTGTGCGCTTGGGACGGGCGAGGGCGGCCCGAGTCTTCATGGCCGTGGTGATCGTCGCGTATCTGATGCTCGCGCTCCTACCCCTGAGCGGCTTGCCTCACGGCGTTTGGGGCGGGTTCGTCGGCCTGCCGTTCGCGCTCCGCGCGGCAGCACGGCTCCTGAAGCACCACGACAACCCAGCCGAGCTCGTACCCGCGCAGGCGTCCACGCTGATCTCCTTCGTACTGCTCTCACTTGGCGCCGGTCTCGGGATCGTGGTCTTTGGCTGAGCGTCTCCACGTCGTGCTCGGAAAGGGCGGCGTCGGCAAATCGACGATCGCGGCTGCGCTGGCGCTGTCCCACCACGACGCTGGAGCGCGTGTGCTTTGCATCGAGCTCGACGCTCCGGGCGGGGCGAGCCGCACGCTCGGTGCAAACTCGACCACTCCGGGTGAGATCGTGCGCGCTCACTCCGGGGTGGCCGTGACCACCATCGACGGCGCCGCTGCCCTGGCCGAGTACCTACGCCGCAAGGTCCACCTCGGAGGTCTTGCCCGCGTCGTGTTCGAGCACCCTCTCTACGCCGCCTTCGTCCAGGCGGCGCCAGGCGTGAAAGAACTCTTGGCGATTGGCAAGGTTCGCGACGAGCTGCTGCTGCAGAAGCGTTGGGATGTCGTGGTGGTCGATGCGGGCGCCAGCGGACACGCCCTCGAGCACCTGCGCATGCCAGGCGCTGCTGCTGCCACCTTTCGACGCGGGCGCGTGCACCGCGAGGCCAGTCGGGTACACGGAGTGCTGGCCGATCCGAAGACGACGTCGATTCACGTCGTCGCGACGGCGGAGGAGATGCCGGTCTTGGAGGCGATCGAGAGCGCGCGCCGAATCCGGGACGATCTGGGCCTGCCCCTCGGCCGCGTGATCGTCAATCGCTGTCTGCCGCCAGCACCGGCGGGCGTGGATCGAGCGCTCTCGCGAGTGATCGAGTCCGGGAGTCCCATCCGCGAGGCGTTCGGGGGATCGGCCCGACGCGCGCTCGGTTGGGAGCGGATCCAGGAGCGGGCCATCGCTCGGCTCGAACGCGCCCTCGGGCTCGAGGCGCTGCGTCTGCCGCGCTGGGTCGTGGACGGCGTCGGAGCGGATCAGCTGCGAACGCTGGGGCGGCTCTTGTTCGAGGGCACGGCATGAGCGTTGCCGAAGTCATCCGGCAACATCGCCTGCTCGTCTGCATTGGCACGGGCGGCGTCGGCAAGACCAGCCTGTCGGCGGCCATCGCTCTCGTCGGAGCCCTGGCGGGTCGGAAGGCGGCAGTGCTCACCATCGATCCCGCTCGGGCGCTCGGCCGCGCGTTGGGCATCGGCGACCTCGGCAGCGATCTCTCGCCGGTCGCCGACGAATTCTTGAGAAGCGCGGGGCTCGCCCCGACCGGGACACTGTCCGCGGGCATGCTCGAGCAGTCTCGCGCGTGGAATGCCTTCGTCGAACGCCATGCGCCGACTCCCGGAGCGGCCCGGTCCATCCTGGACAACGGCTTCTATCGCCAGCTGTCGCGCGGCTTCTCTGGCTCGACCGAGTACGTTGCCGTCGAGGAGCTCTGTCGCCTGCACGAGTCGGGGCGCTACGACTTGATCGTGCTCGACACCCCGCCAGCGGCCCACGGCCTCGACTTCGTGCGCGCACCGTCTCGCATCGACAAGTTGCTGGACCCGGAGGTGATCGGCGCCCTGCTTCGGCCCCCGCCGGTCGCGTCGCGGATTTGGCGCCTGCTCGAGAACGCGACGGGCACCCAAACCCTGAGCGAGGTGTCGAGCCTGGTCTCGTCCTTCGAGCGTCTGTTCGAGGCCGTTCGGCGCCGCTCGCATCAGTCTCAGACCCTGCTCCGGAGCGCGACCACGGCCTTCGTGCTGGTTAGCGGCCCGGAGTCGGACGCCTTGTTCGGAGCCAAGTCGCTCCATGCCTCGTTGAAGACCTTCGGCATTCCGCTGCGCGCGGTGGTCCAGAACCGCACGCACCCGCTCGGCGCCACCAGTGAAGGCGACGTGAATGCGCTGCTCGATGGACTGGCGGCAGACGGGATCGACGCGGCGTCCATCCACTGGCTCCGGAGCGTGCATGCGGACGCCTTGCTCACGGCCCGCGCCGAAGCCCGCAGCTGGGAGGCGTTTCGCGCCGATTTGCCCGCGGAGGTCGTGTGCACCCGGGTGCCCGAGCTCGACCACGACGTGCACTCCATTTCCGACCTGGCCAAGCTCGCCGGTCCCCTGGTCGCGGGCTGATCCGGCGCTAGGCTTCGGGTCTCGCATGCCGCTCGCCAAGCTCCTCGCCGCCCAGCTTCGGCGCCCATCAGGGCGGTTCGGCCGCTGGGTCATGACCCGCGCGCTGAACCGAGGCAACGCCGACTTGATCGAGGAGTGCCTGGCGGCGCTCGAGCTGTGTGAAGACGATACGGTCTTGGACGTGGGCTTCGGCGGCGGCGGCGCCTTGCGACGCGCCGCAAAGATCGTGACTCGCGGTCGACTGACGGGCGTCGACTTCTCAGCCGACGTGGTCGCGCAAGGTCAGAGCGCGCTGCGCGACCTGATCGCCTCGGGCCGACTGAACCTGCTGTCCGCGGACGTGCTCGACCTGCCGCTGGCCGCGGGCCTGTTCTCCAAGATCGTCACCTCCAACACCATCTACTTCTGGCCCGATTTGCCCAGCGCGCTCTCGTCCTTGGCCCGCGTGCTGGCGCCCGGGGGTCGCCTGGTCATCGGGTTCAGCGGCAAAGAGAAGCTCGATCAATACGGGTCCGTCACCGATCACGGTTTCACCAAGCGCAGCGACACCGAAGTCGTCGCTGCCTCGAGAGAAGCCGGCTTCAACAGAGTGACTGCCCGCGCGTTGAGCCAAGGCCGTGCCCAGGGCGATTTCGTGGTGGTCGCAGCGCGCGACGCATCCTCGTAACTCGAGTGAGCGGCGCGGCGCGGAAACACCGGCGCCTCGGCGGGCGGCGAGTGTCGGGCTCTCTCCGTCACCACCGGGGCTGAATGTTGGACATGAAGGTGTAGGGGTAGCCGAGGTCGAACGCGCTCGCTTCGTCGAGGCGCTTGATGTCCTCGGCCGAGAGCCGCAGCTCGGCGGCCTTCAGGTTGTCGTCGAGCTGCGCCAGCGATCGAGCCCCGAAGATCACCGAGCTCACGGCTGGTTGCTGCACCGCCCAGCGCAGCGCGACCGCAGTCGCGCTGGTTTGCTGCTCGTTGGCGATCGCCTGAACGACCTGGAGAATCCGCCAGTTGCGCGGGGTATCGAAGCCTTTCAGACGTTCCTGCCACTTCTCCAGCCGCGTGCCGGCAGGCGGCGCTCGGTCCTTTCCGTACTTGCCGGCCAAGAAGCCACCGGCCAGCGGCGACCAGGGCAAGACTCCCAGGCCGAAGCGCTGACACAGCGGAATGTGCTCGCGCTCGAGATCGCGCACGACCAGTGAGTACTGCATTTGAAGCGACACGAAGCGATGCAGGTGCTCCGTCTTTGCGATCCACTGGCTGTCGGCGAGGCGATAGGCGGCGTAGTTGCTGGCGCCGAGATACAAGACCTTGCCCTGCGTCACCAAGTCGTCGAGCGCGCGCAGGGTCTCCTCCTCCGGCGTGTCGATGTCCTGCATGTGGATCTGATAGAGGTCGATGCGGTCGGTGCGCAGGCGGCGCAAGCTGTCCTCGACCGTGCGCAAGATGCGAAATCGCGACGCCCCCGTGCCATTGGCGTCTTGCCCCATCCGGAACCGGAACTTCGTTGCCAGCACCATCTTGTCTCGAGTCTGGCGCTGGTCCATCCACGTACCCACCACGCGCTCCGAGAGCCCGTCTTGTCCGTAAACGTCAGCTGTATCGAGGAAATTCAATCCGTGCTCGAGCGCGCGGTCCATGATCGCAAACGCCGTCTGCTCGCTGCAGCCGATCCCGTGCATGAACGAGTTTTCGTCGGCCTCGCCGAAGGTCATCGCGCCCAAACAGAGCACCGGGACCTTGAGCCCACTCGTGCCGAGGTTTCGGTATTCCATGTCGACCCTCCCTTTCCGCTGAGGTGGCACACTCCGTAGTGCCGGCGCACGGGCAGCGCCAGTGCGTCCCGTTCGGGAAACGTCACGGCGGTGCGCAGCCAGCTACTTGCCGTGGCACCTCCGGCGTCGTCGCCTTCACTCCGTCTCGTCCTCGTCTTCCGGCACAGCCCGCGGCGCCGTCGGCTCAGCAGCGTCGGCCGCGGCACCGGCACCGGTATCCGGAAAGTCCCCGCCGTCGACGGGCGCGCCGACGCGCCCGCGCAACCGCTGCACGTTGGCGTGCATGAAGGTCGCGGTCTGGTCCTCTCCGCTCTCGTCCACCCAGGTCATGGTCTGATACGACGTCGAGCTGAAGCGCGCGACCAAGATGCAGGCGGTGAGCCGATCGAGCGTGATCTCACCGTCGGCGTCGCCCCGCAGGCTCGACAGCGTGGCGCGGAGCCCAGGGTAGGTCGGGTGTGGCACCTCCTGCTTGGTCGCCTGATGCCGCACGCGGACTCCGATGCGCGCCGTCGATGCCGTCAGCTCGACCAGAGTCATGTCGGCGACCTGCAGCGATTTGATCCCGCGGGACTCGAGCGGCACGCTGAATCGCCAGCGCGCCCCCACCCCGACCGGAGTCGGCGGCAGGCGCAGCGGGAAGTAGCGCTGTGCGCTCAGAGCTTCGTCCAAGAAGCTCTTGACCTCCGGCGGAGGAACGACTCCCCCGACGTGCTCCGTCGTCACCTCGGTCACCTCGCCGTTTTCGGCGATCAGCGCCTTGGTCGTCATGCCCTTGAGCAGCGCCAACATCTCGTTCGCCTTGGCGATGAAGTCGGCGGGACCGCCCTCACTCCTCAGCGAGATCCTGTCGAGGGTCGCGCGCTCTTCGACCAGGCGGAGCCGCTTGCCATCTCGCTCTTGGATCAGCGGATCGGCCGTGCCGCGAAGCACATCGACGGTGGTCTTCAGCACTAGCGTGGGGGCCTTGATGGAGGCAGCCCCCGTGCGACCGAACGATCCGTCGCTCTCCTGCTCGAGCTCGTAGTGAAGCCCGGTCCAGCGCCCCACCTCCAGCTTGGTCCGAGGCTCAGCTCCCGGAGTCACCACCTCGACGCCGACAGGCGCGTCGTCGGCGGCCGCATCCCGCGCGGCTGGCACCTGCTTCCGAGCGCAGATGAAGTCGCAACCGGGCGCCATCAGCGCCGCGACCGAGAGCGCGAGCAGAGTTCGCCGGTTGCCGCTCCGTGCGCGCTTCATGGCGTCCGACGCTATCACGCGGGCGGTCCCGATGGTCTGGCCCGCCTGGTGCGCCGCGACGTGGCGGACGTTCTTCCCCCTCCTGGGCGTGGACCGCCTGGCGCTCGCTGCGCGTTCCCAGCGGGTGCGAGCCCCGTCCCGGTGAGCGTGGGTGCGCCGGCCACATGTCAGTGCTGGAGAGCCACTCCCGCTGAGGGACCTCGACTCCCCGAGCGACGAGTTTCGACCGATCATAGCGGGCCTGACCTTTGGAGGCAGCGAAGTGATCATTTTCTCGTCGAACCGGCCCGGCGGGAAGGGCGGTTTCGATTTGTACTGCGCGAAGTTCGTGGATCCCTTCGGGAGCTGAGCGGGGTGCTCAGCTCCCGCCGTCTCCGCCATTGTCAACAGCTCCCCCCACATTCTGCGACGAAGACCTCGCGCCTAGCGAGTTGAGTGAACTCGTCCGCCTCTTCGCAAAAGGCCCGACGGACCTCGAGGCCAAAATCCAATTCAGCGCTTCGGATCACATGCCCGCGTACCCTCAGCGCATCTGGAGATCGCGTGGGCGCGCTCCCCATCGGGCAGCTTCTTGATGTACGCGTATGCACCGCACGCGGCCGTGGCACGTTCGCAGCCGATGCGCCTCAGCGCGTGGGCGCGCTTCAAGTCTTGCGGCACTCCCCAGCCGTTTGCGTAGGCTTGCGCAGCTTGCGCGCAACTCAGCTGCCCCGGCGCTTCTTGCACGCACTCCGCTTCGACCAGCCGCGCCGCCAAAGAATGCGAGCGGGACGCCGGCACCCAATCGTAGAGCTGAAACAGACTGACACAAGCCTCGCCAAAGCCGGCCAGGCAACTGGTCTTGATGTAGCCGATCCCCCGCTCCGGCTCCTTCCTCACGCCTGCGCCGCGCAGATGCGCCATGCCCAGGCGCAAGCAACTCGGTGCGTGGTCAGCGCGACACTGTTTCTTGCAGTCGGCAAGCTCTGGCACCGTTGCGGGATCGCCCCAGACGGGCACGCGGCGCCGCGGACTGCGCTTGCTTGCGCGCATCATGCACACGAGATCGTCTGCACGGCAGGACGTCGCCTCGCGTTGATCTTCTTCCAATCCACAGCGCAGCTTCGCCGCCGCCGAAGTTCCGACGCAGCCCTGCTTGGTGTCCCAGCGTTCGTCGGGGTGGCAGAGCGCTTCGATGCTGCTCCAGCGCGCGAAGTCGATCTTCGGCACTGCGTTGGCGGCGTGCTCGGGCGGGCTCGCGTCGGCTGGCGTGTCCGGGTTCGGCCGCGGCACGGCGACCTCCGCGCTTGCCGGGGGAGGTGACGCTTGCCTGGGACCAGCCGCGGGTTCCGATGCTGCGCAGCTGAAGTTCAGACACGCCCACGGCGCACTGGCGACCACGACTAGAACAGCGACAACGGTGTGACGGCGCCGGCAGCTCACGGACTGATGATACACCGCACGCTGCCCCGGGTTTGGTTCGACGACCTTGATCGACCGCGGCCTCCAGCGTGCGGCAGTTGTCGGCGATGATCGGGTAGAGCGCGCCAAGCTCGGGCCGGCGCCGCGGTAACGGACACCGGCACCGTCCGAGTCCGCGTCCGAGAACGGCAGCACGGCGGCCATCGGCGCGCCCAAGCGCACGCCGCATGACGCGCGCGCGGGCGGCGCCGCGGGGCGTCATCTTCGCGCCGCGCGTCTGTAACCGTGATGCAGTCCGCTCAGAACGCGGCTCGCGACAACTGGGCCGCATCCCTGCCTGGACCAACCCGGCGCACACGACGCATGGTCTTCCGTAGCGTGCACGCGGCGCCACACTGATCACGCAAAGACCTCTTCGAAGAAATGGGTCATCTCACGCCAGGACCGACGCTCCGCCTCTGCGTGGAACATCATTCCGGCCTCGCGAGCGTTGGCCTTGGGATTCGTGAACGTGTGCACCGCGCCGGGATACGCATGCAGGCGGAAATCCGCGTGGATGCGCTTCATCTCCTCCACAAAGGCGGCCACGTCTTCGGGAGGCACCATCGGGTCATCCTGACCGTGCAGGATCAGCATCTGCGCACGAACCGTTTCGTCCAAGCGCTGCCCCACTTTGAGCAGGCCGTGGAAGCTCACTACCCCGCGCAGCTCCAGCCCCATGCGCGCCATGAGCAGCGCGCAGAGCCCACCGAAACAGAAGCCGATGGCACCCATTTGGTTCAGGTCGACGTCCTTCAGGCCACGCACCGTGGCGTAGGCCGCAGCAAGCCGTCTGCGCAGCAAATTCGGGCTCCCCACCAGCTCCAGCATCAGCGCTTGGCTCGATGCGTTGTCGCTGCCGCGTCGCCCGACGCCGTAGAGGTCGATGGCTGCGCCGATGTACCCGAGCTCGGCAAGCTGTTTCGCCCGCCCCTCGGCGAATTCGTCTCGCCCACCCCACGCGTGACATACGAGCACCGCGGGCCGCGGCCCAGCTTGGGCGGGCCGCGCAACGAAGATATCGAACGCGGCGTCGCCTTCAGAGTAGGGCAGCGTCTCAGTTTGCATGCGCAGTATTTACCATGACCGCGTCAGGCCCATCGCCGACAACCGGGGGAGCGGCCGCCGCGGCCGTGAGTGGAGGCAACAACAACGTCAGTCCGAGAGCGGCAGATTCGCGAGCACCCAGGGGTGATCGTGGTGATCGCGCGCCTCGGGATCGGGCACGTGACTCGGATCCACGATGGCGTGGAGCCCTTCGAGGGTCGCGAAGTCGCGCTGGCTGACGACGTGAAAACCCTCTCGCAAGAGCAGCGCGGCGGCCACGCCGACGCCGCGGCGGTGCTGCACGGGCTCTTCGAAGCGACAGCCGATGGAAATCACCTGGCTCCCGCACGCACCGCTGCGATCCGTGAGCAGCGCGAAGTCGACGCGATGCTCACGCGCCAGGTCGAGCATCGCTCGAGCGCCCGCGAGCACCGCTTCGGTGAGGTCATTCCTGTGCTCGTCGAGCACGCGCGCGGTCCCGGCGAGCACCGCAAAGCCGTCGCCGCCGTGCAAATCCGGCATGGTGCGCGGCGTTCCCAATCGGTAGTCCTCGGGGCAGAACCCGAAGGTCGTGACCCGGGGCGAACGCGCCCACTCCGGCAGGCGCTCGCCCAAGCCGTAGTCCGTTCCATCGACGCCGCACGCAACGCCCGCCAGGCAGCCGCTCAGCAAAACGCGCCACGGCTCCTCCAGAGTGGGACGGCGCAACGCAGCGACGATTTCGGCGTGGTGCGGGAGTCGCATGCCTGAAGACCCTTAGCAGACCCGCGCCGCCCAGCACCCTCCCCTCACTCTTGCCTGAGCGCGGCCACCGGATCGAGACGCGCTGCGCGCCAGGCGGGCCAGAGCCCGAAGACCACGCCCGTGACCAGCGACAGCCCGCCGCTGAGCGCGAGGGAGAGCGGAGGAATAACCAGAGGAAAGCTGCCGAAGACTCCGGCCAGCGCCGTCGCCCCGAGCGCGACCGAGCCCGCGCCCAAACCGACGCCCACCAACCCTCCGGTGCCCGAGAGCACGATCGACTCCGCCAAGAACATCGCTAACACGCTCCCTCGCGTCGCCCCGAGCGCGCGCCGAAGCCCGATCTCGCGCGTGCGCTCGCTGACACGGACCAGCATCACGTTCATCACGTTGATGCCTCCCACGAACAAGGCGAGGGCTCCCGTGGCGACGAGCAACGCCTCGATGACGCCGACGATCAGTCGTTCTTGTTGCCGTCCAGCCTCGTCGTCCAGATCGAAGTTCTTGGCTCCGGCGTGGCGCCTGCCGAGCACGCTGGTGATCGCCCCGCGCAACACCGATGACGGAGCGCTCTCGGCGACCTCGCGCTCATGCCCACCGACCAAGATGCGGTCGGCCGTGTGCTCCTTCGAATAGCGCAAATCGAAGGTTGTTTCTGGAACGATCACCTTGCGAGCCCAGATATTGGTGCCCGTCGTGGAGCCAACCATGGGCTTCTTCTCGAGCACGCCGACGACCAGCCAGCGAGTGCCTTCGATGGTGAGCGCGCCCAGCTCGCCACCACCCAAGAGCTCTTGGTACACTTCGTCGCCGATGACGCAGACACGCCGGCGGGCGACGAGATCCGAGTCGTCGAGAAAGCGACCCCGGACAACCCCGAGCCGATACAGCTCGGCGATCGACGGGTTGCCGCTGACGACCAGAACTCGCTTTTCTTTGGCGCGCACCCTCGCCCGCGCTTCGTGCCGGGACTCCGCATGGACTCGACGTCCCCGAGCGCTCTGCAGATCGCCGAGGATCCGCGCATCTTGGCGGGACAGCTCCGGCCGCGCGTGCAGGCGTGCTGCCTCTGCCACCTCCGCCTTTCGAACCAGGATCAAGTCCGCGCCCGTCGCACCCTGACTGGCCCGAACCAGCGCGAGCTTGCCGCCTTCGAGGAGCCCCATCACGAGCACGATGGCGGCGCTGCCAATCACGATCCCGAGCAGCGTCAGCGCCAATCTGCCGGGCGTGCGAAGCAGCGTCCGGAGGCTCCGCATCAGATCGACGGCGTTCATCTCCGCATCGCCTCCACCGGTGAGAGCCTCGCCGCCCGCCGCGCCGGCAGCCAGCCGAAGACGCCGCCGATGAACAACGCCGCGAAGAACGCGATGGCCGCCGCCGGAAGGGACACGCCTTGGACCCAGCTCGGGAGCGCCAAGCGCACGAGCACGCCGGCGATGAGCGACAGCGTCACGCCCGACACCACACCCAACCCGGCGCCGAAACCGGAGAGCAGTACCGCCTCGACCACGAACTGAGCGCGAATCGCGTCAGGCGTTGCGCCGAGTGCCTTGCGCACCCCGATCTCGCGCACCCGCTCCGAGACGCTCACGAGCATCATGTTCATGACCCCGACGCCGCCGATCAGGAGGGCAATGCCCGCGACGAGCCCCACCAGCGCTTGCATCAGGGCGAAGGTCGACTCGAATTTTTCGACCACGCCGCTCAGATCGTAGAACGTGAAGTCGTCGAGATCGCCGCGGCGGGCCACCAGGCGTTGATTGACCACGCGCTTCACGATGTCGTTGTGGCTGGGATCGTCGCTGACGAGGATGACTTGCGCCTCGCTCCGAGTGCGCGGCTCCAGCGCCGCGACACTTCTAAAGGGCATCACCACCAGGTCGTCCCACTCGAAGCCGAAGTTGGTCCCGAACCGGTCGTTTTTGTCGAGCACGCCCACCACCCGGCAGCGCAGGTCGCCCGTGGTCAAGGAGTGCCCCACCGCCGCCTCTCGCCAGAGGGCCTGGGCGAGCTTCGGTCCGACCACGCAAACGCCTGCGCCGGCCACGTCGTCTGAGGCGAAGAGCTGCCGCCCTGCTGCGACCCGCATGCGATACACGGCGAAGAACGCGGCGTCCGCGGCGACCAGATCGCTGCGCGTGGAAATCCCATTGTCACCGGTCACGTCCCTCTTGCCGAGGGGCGCGACCAGCGCTGCGACTGCGAGGTGTGGCACCCGATCGGTGATGGCGTCGCGATCTTCCGGAGAGAATCCCGGCTCGCGCGTGAACGCCTTGTCCTTGGCGCGCTCCGGGACCTTGGGGGCGACCAACACCATGCTGGCTGCGCCCAGCTCTTCGAGACCCTTCATGATGGTCGCGAGCCCGCTGCCGGCGAGCGAGGTCATCAAGACGATGGCGAGCACGCCGAGGGTGATGCTCGAGACCGTCAGCAGGGAGCGGCCCTTGCGCGCCGACAGCGCCCGCACCGCGACCATGAGGTGGTTTCGCCACATCAGATCTTGGTCTCGTTGGCCCGCGCCGAGGGCGGATCGATCTTCACGCGTTCTCCTTCGCTCAAGCCGCTGACGATCTCGATCTCGTGGTCGTTCTCCGCGCCGAGCGTCACTGGCACGACCTCGGTGCGTTCGGACGTGCCCGCCGTCACCACGCGGGTGACGACCGCCTTGTCGCCGTCGCGCCGAACCGACTCGAGCGGCAAGAGCACGACCTCGCGCTGGGTTTGGACGAAGATGCGCGCGTCGGCGGTCATGCCGGGCTTGATGCGCGGATCTGCGCGGTCCAGCTCGGCTTCCACCGGAAAGGTCTCCAGATCCTTGCCCGCAACCTTCACGGATGCGGGGGCGATACGCGTCACCCGAGCGGAGAAGCTCTCGCCCGGGAGCGCGTCCAGAGCCAGCTTCACCTTCTGACCCAGCTTCACCTTGGCGACGTCGATCTGGTTCAAGTCGATCTTCACGACCAGCCGCGACAGATCACAAATCGTGAGCAGCGCCACCGACTCGAACGACGACTCGACCCCCGGCTTGACCATCTCCCCGGGCTCGATGGCTCGGCGCGTGACGGTTCCCGCGATGGGGGCCGTCAGCCGGGTGTCCTTGCTGCGATCGTGCGCTTCGGCCACCGCAACTTTGGCCAGCTCCACTTCCACCTTCGCCAGCGCGCGCTCTTGCTCCGCTGCTTGCAGGTCGACCACCGCCACGATGCCCTCGGACACGCCGCGCTCTTTGCGCTTCACTTCGCGCTCGGCGTGGGCGCTCTTCGCCAACGCCCTCGACAGCTCGGCCCGCGCGCGCGCCGCTTGCCGGAGGGACTCCCGCCGGTCGAGTTGAATCAGGACCTGCCCCGGTTTCACGCTGTCGCCCTCGTCCACGGTGACGGTGCTGACGCGGCCGGGGATGCGCGAGGCGATCTCGACCTTGTCGATGGCCTCGATGCGGCCGACGTCCACGACCTCCACGGACAAGTCGCCCCGCTTCGAGCTGACCACGAGCGCAGGGTCGATCTTGGTGCCGCTTTGCTTGCGCAGCCGCCACGCGCCCCCGAAGGCCGAGACGATCACGAGCGCGAGCACCACGAACGGCCACCGGCGACGGCGACGGCGACGGCGATGAGTGTCCGACTGCGTCGTGACGGGCGGCAGCGATCCGCTCATCACGCTGCCCCCCGGCTGTCAGCGACGATGCCGCCATCGCGAAACTCCATGCGGCGCGCGGCGAAGCTAGCGACGGATGGGTCGTGAGTCACCACCACGAGCGTCACACCCTGCCGAGACAGCTCGCGAAACAGCGCCAAGATCTCGGTGGTCGTGCTCGAATCGAGGGCGCCGGTCGGCTCGTCGGCGAGCAGCAGCTTGGGCTCGTTGACTACGGCGCGGGCAATGGCGACGCGCTGCTGCTGTCCGCCCGAGAGTTGGTTTGGATGATGAGCCATGCGATCGCCCAAGCCCACGCGGTCGAGCGCCGCTGCGGCGCGATCGCGTCGGACTCGGCGCGCAACGCCGGCGTAGATCATCGGCAGCTCCACGTTTTCGAGCGCGCTCATGCCCGCCAGCAGATGGAACGACTGGAACACGAAGCCGATCTTGCGATTGCGGAGCTGGGCGAGCTCGACGTCGTCGCGTCCTTCGACCGCCTCGCCGTCGAGCTCGTAGGTCCCGGTGTCCGGCCGATCCAAGGTGCCCATGATGTTCAGCGCCGTCGATTTGCCGGACCCCGACGCACCCGTGATGGCCAAGAGCTCGCCCTCGGCGATCTCGAGGTCGACGCCTCTCAGGGCGTGCACCACTCCCTCCCCCGAGGCATAGCTGCGGGTGAGGCCTCGAAACCGAATCAGCGTACCCATGCCGCACCTTTCGCCGGGGCAGCCGGCTTATTTCGGAGGTCTGGGCCTTTGTTCGCACGGCCCGCGAGCCGCACCCACCCCACCCGGGCCAGCAGGGCGAAGACCCACGGTTCGGGCCCACTTCCGGCGCGTGCGCTCAGTCAGTCGTGAAGTGGATCGCCCCGCCGAGTCGCAAGGCCCCGCGGTCGGGCGCGGTGATGTGCCAGCGGTAGCTCGCGCGGGCGTCCAGCAAGAACCGAACGCCTTCCAGGTCCACACCCACATTGGCTGCGGCCTGCGGAGCGAAGAACCCCACGAGCAAACTTTCATCGAAACGGTCGACCAGAAACAAGTCCAATCCCCCGCCGAGCACCGCGAACGCGGCGTCGGATTGGATCCCACCGTAGATGATCAGCGGAAGGCTCCCGCCCCAATGGAGCCGATCGCCCGTCGCTGGCGCACCCCAACCCTCGATGCCCACCAACATCCCGGCGATCCATCCCCTGCGCCGGGTCTGGATGTCGTAGGCGCCGACCTCGACTCGTCCGTAGTAGCCCCGCTCGATGCCTTCGATCCAGATGGCGCCGAACGCGACGCCGCCCGCGACTCCGTCGTGCCAGCGCTCGCGCGGAGGAGGCACCCAGGCGACGTCTTCGTGCTGTGGAGTCGCACCGCCCGTCGCGAGGATCAAGGGCGCCTTGCGCGACGGCTCCGGGGACTCCGAACCGTCGCCGGCGACGGTTCCGGCTTCAACGCGCGCAGCGCTCGGCTCGTCCGAGACCGGGGGCTGGCCCAGCGCGGGCGTCGCCCCGAGCAACCCCAGCGCGGCCGCGCCGAGCGTCGGAAAGGCCGCGGCGGGCCAGGCCATGGTTCGCGTGAATGAATTCAGGGGTGACCTCGATTCGAAGCCGTTCGCCGACGTCCATGCATACCACCACTGTCCCAGGGCGGAGAGTTCGCGACACCCCGATTCCGCGACGAAAATGGCTCGAAGCTCCGCCACCCCGAAGGCAGGTCGCTGGCGCCTCTCCGACCTGCTGGCGGCGGCCCCGGATCCGGACCGGGTTGCGAGGGAAAGCGCGGCGGCGCATGCTCGCGGCGAGTACTTGAGTGACCATCATGCGTCTTGCGCCCTTCATCTATTTGCTGGCCGTAGTGGTGGGATGCGCGGCTTCGGGCGCTCGGCACGCCACCCAGCAAACATCTGGCGCCAGATCTGACGGCGCTTCCGGCGACGTTGACGCCACCGAAGGCTCCACCGTCTCCGATGACGACTTGGCGCAGGCAACCGCGTACTCCGTCAAGCAGTTCAAGGAGGCCCGGGGCTTGTCCGGCCCCATCTTCCTCGACGCCACCTACGTGGACGGCTTCCCGTGTCCTCCCTGCGAGAAGGGTTATCTCTGCCAGTCCTGCGCTGCCGCGACGATCCTCGCCGACAGCCCTGACGATGCGAAGGAAACGCAATTGTGGCTCTACGGCTACTACCCCGCTCTCAAGCGCCGGACGCCGTATCGGTTCGTGCTCGACCTGACTCCAGGCTACGAGGCCGACTTCCTACTGCAGACCAACAACGTTCAAGAGAAGCAGCCCAACGTCAGGATTCGGAAGTTCCAGCCCCGGTAACGCCGAGCGTCCGCCAGAAACATTGCTGCCACCACCCGGGGGCGTTCGGCCGCTAACGGGTAGTCGTGGGGGTTGCCAGGCTTGTTCGCGCAGAGTCCGGCGACTCGAAGTGGCTGCAGATGGGATCGGTAGCGGCGACCTGCGACGTGCGGCGAGTGCTCCCGATTGGAGAGCGCGCGACGCGCACCCCGAGCTAGGACGCGACGCCAGTCCACCCAGCGTCCTGATGCGTGTCAGTCGCACTGCCCGACGTGGCGTCCGTCGGTGCGACGGTAGAGCTCGACCTGAGCTTCGGCCAGGGTGACGCCGAAGAACCCCAGATTCGCCAGAGCGATCCCCGTGATGGTGCCGTTCACCTCGTTGCACGCCGGATCGAAAGTGAACACGGTGGATGCGCAGTTGTTCTGCGTGATGCCCACCGACGCGAACTCTCCCAACATCGAGAGCTCGAAGCGGGGGAACTCCAGACAGGTGCTCATGCCGGCGGCCGCCGAGTCGGCGCTTCCACCCAAAAAGCCCGCGAGATCGCCGGAGCCGAGCGCGCCCGTCGACTGCAGGCTCACGCCCGACATGGCGATGCCCTGATCACTACTGAAAGCGAAGGTGACCTCGGCTTCGGCCGAGCTGTTCGCGACGCTCAGGATCAGCCGAACGTTGATGTTGGCTTTGAGCTTGAGGATCAGCGGGACCGGGCCGACCTGAACCGGGATGTCGATGCCGATGGGAACATCCAAGAGCTCGTCGCTCAGTCCGGTGTTGAACGCGGCCGCTTTGACTTTGAGCTCGCCGCGCACCTGGGCCTGGCCAGCCTCGAACTCGAGGAGCTGGCCTTCACCGACCACCGCGTGACCCTGAGACTGAAACGTCTCGATGTGACCGGTGCCCTCCACCGCGAAGCGCTTCTCGCCGAGAACTTCGAGGGAGACCACGGTGCTGATGTCGAGGCGCCCGGACGCGGGTGTGAGCGTCAGCGAGACCTTGTAGCCGTTGATCTCCACCTTCGTAGTTGATGGGACCGATGATGCCTTGCTCCACCTGGCCCAGGGGCTCGCCGAACGCATAGACCTGGGGGCTCGAGCCGAGCGCGCCGAAGTCCACGTCTTTCGCCCAGTCGAGCGTGCCCTTCTGCATGGCCTCGGGCAGCGTCGTGCGCTCGGTGACCAGATCGAACGAGCCGCCCGTGTCGTTGACCGCGACGACCTTGCGGTACGCGATGCCTCCGAGCACGGCGATCTCACCTGGTTTCAACGCAGCGATGGCCGTCGCTCCCTTGTCGAAGGTGTAGGTCAAGGTCGACGCGTTGGGTGACTCTCCCATCAAGTGGGCCTTGCCGTCGGCTTCGTCCACCAGGCGTGTGTTGCTCGCCCACTCGACGTCGAACTGGACGTGCTCGGGCTCGCGCATGCTGCTGCCCGACTTCTTCCCGTCGTCCCCACCCCCGCAGCCCGAGAGCGCGATTGCCCCCAGCGCCACGGTCCCCCAGAGCCCGATTTGGTTCACGGCTGACCCATAACGCAGATGTCCGGCGCGTAAAGAGTGAACGGTTGCCCGGGCAGGGTGGGCGCGCGGAAGGGGCGTGACCTCCGAGCCGTCGTGACCGCTTGGCATCGAAGTTGCTCGGTGAAACTCGATGGTGCGCATTCTTGGTTGCTCAAGGCCGAGCAGCCGTGGAGGCGGCGCTATCACGCTCGGCGTTGGGACCTCATCGGGCGGCTATAGCTGGGACAACATCACCATCGAAGCCTCTGGCGCAGCGCACAAGAGCATCGACCGGGCCTACTGGGCAAACGCAGACCTGGGCGTCGAGGCGCGCTGGATGACAGGTCTGTCCGTTCGCGCCTTCTTCGGATACGGGCGACTCCTCAATCCCGCTGGCCTGAACTGCGTGGGTCCGGAACTCCAGCGGTGCCGCCAGGAACACTCGAGCGACGGTCAAGGTCTGCTCTACTTGGGCCTCGGTGTGGGGGAAGCGTTTTGAAGGGCGCAACTCGCTTCGCCGTTTGCAACGGCGCTTGCGTCGAGGGCCTTCGCCGGACACAGCGAGGGCAGTATCCTCCCGGACCATGGAGCGATGTTTGGTCTGGCGCTGCGGCAATGACATCGGCGAGGGTTGCCAGTGCGTCAGCGACGTCTGGCAGTGCTCGGTCCCGGCTGCAACAGGGTCTGTCGCTGACGAACCAACCGAAGAGCAACGCCTCACTTCGTCACCGGCAGGTCACGGACGTCGGGACCCGCTCGTGTGAGATCCTTTCCGAGCGGCTCGCCGGCCCGAGCGGGCGGCGTCCGGTAGTGCTGGGCGCGCCCGCCCGGGCGCGTGGACCAAAACCCCTTGCACGTTGAAGAAGGCTACGGCAGTTTGGCCTGTGCAAAATCGGTCACCCAACGAGGAGCGCGCCGTGAGTCGTACATTCGCTTTCGCATCTGTTGTTCTTGTTTGCACCGTGGCCGCTGCGTGCGGTTCCGATTCGTCCGATGGTGGCGCGGGTGGCACGGGTGGCACGGGTGGCACGGGTGGCACGGGTGGCGCGGGTGGCACCGCTGGCGCGGGTGGCACGGGTGGCACGGGTGGCACGGGTGGCGCGGGTGGCGCGGGTGGCGCGGGTGGCACGGTCGGCGACAGCGCCGTGGCCGATGCAACCCCCGACGGGCCGTGCGTCGACACCGACAAGGATGGCGTGTGCGACGACGTCGACAAATGCCCCGGTGAGGACGACGACCTCGACGCCGACAAGAGCGGCAAGGCCGACTGCCTCGAGAACATCCTGAAGAACGGACAGGTCGCGACGGCTGCGTCGGACTGGACGGCCGACACCAACGCCACGGCGAAGTGGGCCTCGAAAGACGCACAGAGCAACGCCGCGTCGGGCTCCCTCGAGGTCGTCAACGCTTCGCCCGACGGCACTGTGCCGACGTTCTTGGGCGCAACGCAGTGCCGACCCCTCACCGTCGGCAAGGCGTACACCGCATTCGCGCAGGTCTTCATCCCGGCCAATCAGGGCCTGTCAGTCCTGGCCCAGTTCGTGGTCCAAACGTTCACGACCTCCGACTGCACCGGAGGCGGCGGGAGCTCGCTGGTGACCGGCTTCGTCGGGACGGCGGACCAGTGGGTCGAGCTCGAGCGCGACATGGGGCAGTCGACCGGCTCCTCGGTTCGGATCCAACTGGTGGTCCGCAAGCACGCCTCGGGCAATGCCACAGCGTTCTTCGACAACATCCTCGTTCGCGAGAAGTAGAGCAATCCGTGGGCATGCAACCGAGCGGATGACGACTGCAACGGCCTGCTCAACGCTGGTGCTTGCGGCCTGCCTCGCCCTCGGCGCCCTTGGCTGCGGCTCCGACGAAGAACTGGCCGAGGAGCACCCCAATCGCTGGCACGTGGCCGACGGCTTCGTGCGCGATCCCGAGGGCCGCGCGGTGGTGCTGCGCGGCGTCAACCTCGCGAACGCCCACAAGCAGAAACCCTACCTCAGCTTCCACCAGCCCGAAGACTTCACGCGCCTGGCCGACGACTGGGGCATGAACCACGTGCGCTTCTTGGTCCTGTGGTCCGCCCTCGAGCCCGAGAAGGACCAGTGGGACGACGCCTACCTCGACAGCGTGGCCCAGCGCATGGACTGGGCGCAGGCCGCGGGCTTGCGGGTGGTGCTCGACATGCACCAAGACATCTATGGCGAAGGCTTCGGCGGCGACGGCGCACCGCGATGGACCTGCGCCGAGTCCCACTACCAGAAGTTCACGCCCACGACGCCGTGGTTCTTGAACTACATCGACCCCGAGGTCGTCGCCTGCGTGGATGAGTTCTGGGAGGGCGACGAGCTTCGAGGACACTACCGAGAGGCCTGGAGTCGCCTCGCTGAGCGACTCGGCACCCATCCGGCGGTGATCGGCTTCGATCCGATGAACGAGCCGTTCTGGGGATCGCACTCGACAGTGACCTTCGACGCCGAGGTCCTCCAGCCCTTCTACGAAGACCTCACGCGGCAGATCCGGAAGCACGCGCCGAACTGGATCGGCTTCTTCGAGCCCTTCGCCGGACGGAACCTGGGCTTTGCCACGAGCCTAGGCCCCTTTGCCGTGCGCGACGTGGTCTACGCCCCGCACGCCTACGACACCGCGGCCGAGTCCGGGAAAGGCTTCGATCCGGCAGGGCGAGCCGCGTTCATCGCGCGCATCGCCGACCTCGAGGCCGACGCCGACGCTCTCGGCGTTCCGCTCTGGATCGGCGAGTACGGCGGGCCCTCGACCTCCCCGGGCATCGAGGCCTACGTAGACGCCGCCTTCGATGGCACCGCGGCCGTCGCCGCGGGCTCGGCCTATTGGTCCTACGATCGCGACGATGGGTACGGCCTCCTGAAGCCCGATGGCAGCGAGAAAGCCGAGGTCTTGGCGCAGATTGTCCGCCCCTATCCCGAACGGATCGCAGGCAAGCTCGTCGACTGGACCTGGGACGAAGCTGCGAAGCGATTGACCGTGCGCTTTCATCCGAGCGCGCGCATCGGCGCTCCCACGGTGATCCGCGTGCCGCCGCGGATCTACCCCGCGGGCTACCAGGTGACCTGCGAGGGCTGCTCGACCGAGCAACACCCGGGCGAGGTGCACGTGAGCGGCAGCGTCGTCGGCGATCCCGCGGTGATCGAGGTCAGGCCATGAACGCTCGCATCGCGCTGCTGTGCGCCGCCGCCCTCGTCTCGTGCGAGAGCGACCGACCCGCTCCACAGGGCGAGCAGCCGAGGCCCACGGGCAAGGTCGAGATCCTGAAGTACACCCCGGACCAAGACGCGGTCGCCAGCATCGCGCGCGAAGCCACTCGCGCCAAGGCCGACGGCAAGAAGCTGGTGGTCTACGTGGGCGCGCCGTGGTGCGAGCCCTGCGTTCGTTTTCACGACGCGGCGGCCGCCGGAAAGCTCGACCGCGACTTCCCGGATCTGAGGCTCTTGGAGCTGGATCGCGATCGCGACCAGGCAGAACTCGGCAAGGCCGGCTGCTTGTCCCAGATGATCCCGCTCTTCGCGCGACCGACACCCGAGGGCCGCTGTTCCGAGCGGAGCATCGAGGGCTCGATCAAGGGCGAGGGGGCCGTCGCCGAGATCACGCCACGACTGCGCGCGTTGCTAGAGTGAGCTTTGGTCACCCGCCCGCTTGGCTCGTCCATGCCGACAGCTCCGCACTCACCACGCGCGGCGCGCGGCGCAGCGCCTCGAGATCTTTGGCGCCGACCAGCAGCATCGCCGTGCAGAGCTCGGCCTCGATGCGATCGAAGAGGGCGTTGGCCTCGGCCGCTCCGCCGCTCTCGAGGGCCTTGAGCACGGGACGAGCGAGACCCGCGGCGTGGGCTCCGAGCGCGATGGCCTTTGCCACGTCCAGACCCGTGGTCACGCCACCGGTCGCGAAGATTGTGTCGAAGCCGTGACCGCTGCAGAGCGCGACACTGGCGGCGGTGGGGATCCCCCACTCCCAGAAGGTCTCACCGAGACCTCGCTTGGACGCGTCGGCGCGCTGAGTCTCGACGGCCACCCAGCTCGTGCCGCCCGCCCCCGAGACGTCGACGTGTCGAACGCCCGCGCCACGCAAGCGTCGGGCGACCATCGACGAAATCCCGCAGCCGGTCTCCTTGACGACTACGGGAACGGACAGATCGCGCACCAGCCGCGTGATACTCGAGATACCGTCACGGAAATCCCGGTCGCCGCCCGGCTGCACAGCTTCTTGAGCGGGATTGAGATGAAGACACATGGCGTCGGCGCCCACGGCGCGCGCGAGCTCGGCGACCTCTTCACTCGGCATGCGCGCGGCTTGCACCAAGCCGACATTCCCAAAGAGCAGGACGTCGGGAGCCACATCCCTCACCTGATAGCTCTCGCCGACGGTCGGATCCTTGTGCATGGCGCGCTGGCTCCCGAGGCCAAACGCGTAGCCGCGTGCCTGGGCCAGCTTGGCCAATTCCTGGTTGATGGCCCGAGCGCGATCGGTGCCGCCGGTCATGCCGGCGATCAAGATCGGCGCCCGCAGCACCTTGCCGAGCACCTTCTGCGAGGTATCAATCTCGTCCGCACAGAGCTCCGGCAGCGCGTCGTGAACGAAGCGAATGGCTTCGAACAAGGTCGTCGTCTGGTGGAATCCGACGTCGCCCCGGGCCGCCAGGTCGAGGTGGTCGTCCTTGCGCTTGCCGATCTCGCTCATCGAGGCGGAGCGGGCCACACGTGCGCCGAAAAGAGAAGGGCTCTGACCGGGCTGCCAGGCATTGACAGCCTTCGGCGCCCTCCTTACGCTCGACCCGAAAATGCCTAAGAGGTCGAGGACTTCCGGCTCCGGACGGCGCCCCCCGAAGGCCCAGGCCAAGGCCAAGGCGATCGCGAAGAATCCCTTCGCGGCGTTGCTCACGGCAGTTCGCCGCGACGTGGACGCGCGGCTCGCCGGCTATCTCGATGAGCACCTCGCAGCCGCGAAGGTGTTCGGCCCGGGCATGACCGAGATGGTCAGTGCCCTGCGCGATCTGACGCTTCGCGGCGGCAAGCGGGCACGCGCAGCGCTCTTGGTGGCCGGCTACCGCGCGGCGAACGCCGAAGCAAGCCTCGAGCCGGCCCTCGACGCGGGGGTCTCGCTCGAACTGCTGCACTCTTACTTCCTGGTTCACGACGACTGGATGGACCGCGACGAGACTCGCCGCGGTGGGCCGAGCGTGCACGCCGCCCTCACTCGTCGGCTCAAGTCTCGGGAGAAGGGCGAGGCCTCAGCCATCTTGGCCGGCGACTACGCCGTCGCGCTCGCGACCGAGGCGCTCTCACGCGTCGAAGTCGAGCCCAAACGCATGAGCCGCGTGCTCGGCTGCTTTGCCGAAATGCAGCTTGCCGCGGTCACCGGGCAACAGCTGGATCTCTTGGCGAACGCAGCCGACGTCGAGAAGGTCTACGAGCTGAAGACCGGCAGCTACACCGTTCGCGGCCCGCTGCGCATGGGCGCGCTGATGGCAGGCGCCCCCACGCGCGTGCTCAACGCCCTGGACCGCTTCGCTCTCCCAGTCGGAATCGCCTACCAACTCCGCGACGATCTGTTGAGCGTGTTCGGCGATCCGAAGACCACCGGCAAACCCTTCGGCAGCGATCTTCGTGCGGGCAAGAACACGGTCGTGCTGCTCACGGCCCTGAAGCGCGCTCGCGGGCGCGACCACCGCGTGCTCAAGGCCGCGGTGGGCAATTCCCGCGCGACGGTGACGGAGCTCAAACAAGCCGTCGAAGTCATCGAGCGCTCGGGCGCGCGCGCTGCGGTCGAAGGCCGTATCGACGAGCTGGTGGGCTCGGCGCTGGCAGCGCTGCGCGCCGGCCGTTTGCCGCCAAATGGCATCGAGCTCTTGGAAGGCGCCGCGCGGGTCCTGACGCTCAGGCGAAGTTGATGGGGCACGGCTGCGGCAAGGTGATCCTGCTCGGCGAGCACGCCGTCGTTCACGGAGTCCCCGCCATCGCCGCGGGCATCGATCGAGGCGCCGACGCCGAAGTCGACCGCGCAACCGACACCGAGCTGTCCATCGGGGAGGTGCGCGTGATCCCCGGCGACGGCAGCGAGCTCGGGCGTGCCCTGTCGGCCTTGCTCGCAGAGCTCGGCGCCGGATCCGTGAGCGTTCGGGCGACGACGTGCCTCCCGGTGGGCTGTGGCCTCGGCTCTTCGGCGGCCCTCGCCGTCGCCATCGCCCGCGCGGTGCAAGCGCTCGACGGCGACGCCTCATCCGAGCGTACGCTGGCGGCTGCTACGGCATGGGAGCGCGTGTTCCACGGCAATCCGTCGGGAATCGACGCCGCCGCCGCGGCTCATGGCGGCTGCATCTGGTTCACCAAGGCCTCCGGACCCGAGCCGCTCCGGCTGGGACTTCCCTTCACCCTGGCCGTGGCCGTCGCGGGCCCCGCTGCGAGCACGCGATCGATGGTCGAGTCGGTTGCAAGGATCGCTGAGCGACGACCCGAGGTGTTTCAGAAATCCCTCGCTGGCATCGAGGCGCTCGTGAAAAACGCGCGGCTCGCCCTCGAGGCGGGCGACTTGACCGGGCTCGGCCGACTCATGGATCTGAATCAAATGCTGCTCTCGGGGCTGATGGTATCAACAGAAGAGATCGAGTTCGCGTGTCGCTTGGCACGCTCGGCGGGCGCACTCGGCGCCAAGCTCACCGGCGCCGGCGGCGGGGGCTGCGTGATCGCGCTGGTCGAGTCGGATCCCGAGCCGGTGCTCGCGGCGTGGCGCGCGCAGGGGCTCACCTGCTTCAGCACCCACGTCGGCGCGAAGAAGGAGAGCCCATGACCCGCGTGCGTGCCGTGGCCTGCTCCAACATCGCTCTGGCGAAGTACTGGGGGAAGGCCAGCGTGGCCGAGAACCTGCCGGCCACGCCCAGCCTCTCGCTCACCCTGGCCGGGCTGCGTAGCTTCACCGAGGTCGATTTCGACGCCTCGCTCACAGCCGATGAAGCCGAGCTCGACGGCGCCGTCCTGAAGGCGCGACCCCTCGCTCGCGTCGTCGAGCTGCTCGACCGAGTGCGCGCCCGGGCCAACCTGGCCATGCGGGCACGGGTCGTCTCGCGCAACGACTTCCCGACGGCGGCCGGACTCGCTTCCAGCGCCTCGGGATTCGCCGCCCTCGCCCTGGCCGCCACCCGGGCAGCCGGACTCGATCTCAGCCTGGAAGAGCTCAGCGATCTCGCCCGCGCCTCCAGCGCCTCGGCGGCTCGATCGCTCTTCGGCGGCTACGCAGCGCTACCCGCGGGCGCACGCCGCGCCGAGCGCGTCGCCCCCGGAGATCACTTTCCCCTGGCGATGGTGGTGACGCTGACGACCAAAGGACCCAAGGCCATCGGCTCGACTCCGGGCATGCAGCACACCGCGGCGACCAGCCCCTACTACGCGCCCTGGGTCGATCACGCGCCCAAACTCTACGAAGAGGTGCGCCGAGCCGTGCTCGAAAGGGACATCGAGAGGCTCGGCGTCGCCATGGAGCACAGCGCGTTGATGATGCACGCTTCGATGCTCGCCGCGAGCCCGGCGGTGATCTACTTGCAACCGACGACGCTGGCGGTGATGGCGAAGGTCCGTGAGTTGCGCTCGCAGGGAACGCCCGCGTTCTACACCATGGACGCCGGTCCCCACGTGAAGGTGCTCACCCTCGATGAGCACGCGGCCCGGGTGGCTGCTTCGGTCGGGGAAGTCCCCGGGGTTGAACGCACCATCATCAGCGGTCCCGGTCCCGACGCCGCGATCACCGACCAAGATCCGCGGAGCGTGGCGTGAGGGCCCGCGCTCCGGGGAAGCTGGTGCTGTCCGGCGCCTACGCGGTCCTGTACGGAGCGCCAGCCATCGTCACCGCGGTCTCGCGCTACGCCGTCGCAGACACCGGACGCGCCGCCGAATTCGTGACGCCGGAGGTTCGCGCCGCCATCGGTGACCGATGCGCACCCTGGTTCGACGCGAGCGAGCTTCGAGGCCCGCAGGGCAAGCTCGGGCTCGGCTCGAGCGCTGCGATCTTGGTGGCGAGTCTGGCGGCGCTCGAACTCGCGGCCGGCTCCTCCGGCGAAGATGCCGGACTCGCGGCGGCAGTCTTCGAACCTGCACTCGTTGCGCACCGTGCGGCACAAGGCGGGGGCAGCGGTGTCGACGTCGCGTGTGCGGCGCACGGCGGCACGCTCATCGTGCGACGTCGGGATGAGCAGCTCGTCACCGAGACCGTCGGACTGCCGGAAGGCCTCGTCTGGGAGGTCTGGGCAGGCGGCGCCCCGACCTCAACGTCCAGCTACGTCGCGCAAGTCGCCGAGCTCGCCCAGCGAGAGCCCGCGCTCTTCGAGGAGCGACTCGAGGCGCTGCGCCGGGCTGCCGCGGCTGCTGGCGAGGCAGTTCGGGCTGGCGATGCGCGTGGACTCGTCGCACAGCTGGATCACCAGCGTCGCGGACTGTCGGCGCTCGGGCAGGCCGCGGGCATCGAGATCGTCACCCCGGCCCTCGCAGAGCTCGGAGCCCTCGCCGTCGCCGAAGGGGCGGTGGTGATCCCCTCGGGCGCCGGCGGCGGCGACGTCGCCGTGTTCGTCGGCCTCGCGCCACCTTCGAGCGCGCTGACCCTGCGCCGCGAGCGATTCGGTCACACTCGCCTCGAGCTTTCGTTCGCGGCCCGCGGGGTCCACGCGTGTTAAGAGGCCCTTCCCCGATGACTCGAAACAGCGATTCGCCCGCCGACGGCAACCCTCGAGCATCGGGCTCGCGAATCCCGGCCTTCTACAAGCTCGACATCGCCGGCAGGATCGACGAGATCTCGAGTCGCACCGGCATCGACACCGCCGAAATCTTGGCAGCCGTGGGCCGTGGTGGCTTGGACGCGGACACCGCCGACAAGCTGGTCGAGAATGTGCTCGGCACCTACTCGTTGCCCTTCGGGTTGGCGCTCAATTTCCTGATCAACGGCCGCGATCGCCTGGTGCCGATGGTCGTCGAAGAACCGAGCGTCATCGCCGCCGCCTCCAACGCCGCAAAGATGGTCCGGGCCGCAGGCGGTTTCTCGGCGGAGATGGTCGAGTCGCTGATGACGACTCAGGTGGAAGCCTACGACGTCGGCGACCCCGCGCGCGCGGTGGCCCGACTCGAGGCCCACGCGGCCGAGCTGCTCGCGCTCGGGGCCCGAGCCGTGCCCAACCTGGTCGAGCGCGGCGGGGGACCGCGATCCATCGACGTCCGGGACATCGGGCAGAGCCGCCTGGTCGTGCACGTGCACGTCGACTGCTGCGATGCCATGGGGGCAAACTTGGTGAACTCCATCGCCGAGGCCATCGGCCCGCGCGTCGCGGAGCTCACCGGCGGCAAGCTCGGCCTGCGCATTCTGACCAACCTCTGCGATCGTCGCCGCGTACGTGCAACCTGTCGGGTGCACGCCAAAGACCTGTCGCTCACCCCGAGCAGCGGCTCGGAGCCACCCAAGGCCACGCCCTCGGGCCCCGAGATCGTCGATCTGATCGTCGAGGCCTCGCGCTTCGCCGAGCTCGATCCTTACCGCGCGGCGACCCACAACAAGGGCATCATGAACGGTGTCGACGCCGTCGTGCTCGCCACGGGGAACGATTTTCGTGCCGTCGAAGCCGGAGCCCACGCCTTCGCGTCGGCGTCGGGGCAGTATCGCCCGCTGGCGACCTGGCGGCGCGACGGGGCCGATCTGGTCGGAACGCTCGAGATGCCCCTCGCGCTGGGCATCGTCGGCGGCACCTTGCGCGTCCACCCTGCAGCGCGGCTCTCGCTCCGCCTGCTCGAAGTGACCACCGCCGGGGAGCTCCAGGAGATCGCCGCTTGCGCAGGGCTAGCGTCGAACCTGGCCGCGCTCCGAGCCTTGGCCACGGAGGGCATTCAGCGCGGTCATATGTCGCTGCACGCGCGCGCCGTAGCGGCGGCAGCTGGCGCAAGCGGGGACGAGGTCGAGCGCGTCGCCGCCGCCATCGCCGAGCTCGGCAGCGTCACCCTGGAAGAAGCCAGTCGACAGCTCGCGAAGCTGAGAGAGGAAGCCTGATGCCACAGCAGTCGTCCCCCATCTCTGATTTGGTCCGCCCTGAGCTCGCGGAGCTAGGCGTGTACGCGCCGCTGGCCGGTGACTTTAGGATCCGGCTCGACGCCAACGAGGCGCCTGCGCTGCTCTCCGCGTCCGCGCGAGCCCGTCTCGCCGAGGTCGCCGGGAGCACGGCGTGGCAGCTCTACCCGGACGCGCGGTCCGCGCACTTGCGCGAGGCCATCGCGGCCAAGACCGGCGTCGGCGCCGACGAGGTGTTCGCCGGCGTGGGCAGCGACGAGGTGATCGCGACCCTGCTCACCGCGCTGGTGCGACCACGCGTCAAGAACCTGGTGCCCACGGTCCTGACCACGACGCCCAGCTTCGTGATGTACCGACAGAGCGCCCGCGCCCGCGGCCTCAACGTGATCGAGGTCCCCCTCGACGCTGAGTGGGATCTGGCCGAAAGCTCCATGCTCAAGGCCTTGGAGATGACGCCGCCGAACGTGGTGTTCATCGCGACGCCCAACAACCCGACCGGCAACCTGATGAGCCGCGATCGCCTGGAGCGCGTGATCCAGGCCGCCGCCGGCGCGCTGGTTGTCGTCGACGAGGCCTACATCGACTACTCGTCGGGCGATCACCTGGATCTCTACCGCAAGTACGAGAACGTCGCGCTCCTGCGCACGCTCTCGAAGGTGGGCTTCGCGGCGCTGCGCGTGGGCTGGCTCATCGCGCGGCCGGGTCTGGTGGGCGAGCTCGACAAAGTACGTCTTCCCTACAACCTGCCGAGCGTCTCCCAATCCATCGCGACCACGGTGTTGACTGAGCTCGGAGGCGAGGTCGCGGCGACCGCGGCCGCGGTCAAGGACGAGCGGGAGCGTCTCTCGACTGCGCTCGCCGACGTGCCGCGGGTCGCGGCTACGCCCAGCCAAGCGAACTTCGTGTGGCTCAAGACGGAGCGCCCCGCCGGCGAGGTCTTCGACGCGCTGTGCCAGAAGAAGATCCTGGTTCGGAGCTTCCATGCGCGGGGCGGACGTTTGGCTTCTCAGCTCCGGGTCACGGTCGGCGCCCGCCACGAGAACGACGCATTCCTGCAGGCGTTGCGTGAGGTGACGTGACGCGCGTCGCGCTCGCGCTCTTCATGGTGGCGGCCGTCGCCGGCAGCGCCGGGTGCGGGATCGGCAGCTCGAGCGTCACTCGTGTCTACTCGGGTCGGACCGAGCTCGGCCCCTACATCTCGCCGGAGGCCTACGCGCACTACGCGCAAGGTGTCTTGCACGAGAACGATGACAAACTCGAGGCCGCCATCGGTGAGTATCAGGCCGCGCTGCTCGACGACGACTCGAGCCCCGACGTCTGGACCCGCCTCGGCGCGGTTCAGTGCCGCGCCGGCAAGGACGCCGCGGCGTCGTTCGCGCACGCCGAAGAACTCGACCCCGACTACGCGCCTTTGTCTCGCGAACGCGCCGCCTGCGCCCTCGCCAAAGGCAACGCCCGCGCCGCTCTTCCCCTGGCCGAGCGCGCGGTGGCCCTCGATCCCGACGATGAGGCCGCGTCACTCTTGGTGATCCGTGCCTACGAGAAGCTCGGTCGCCGCGACGACGCCCGACGCTGGCTCTGGGCGCTCTTGGTCAGAAACCCGACCTCCAAGGCGGCGCGAGACGCAGCTCGAGCTGCGCACGCGACCGCACCGCTCAGCTTGCCTGCCGATCCCCTCGGCGCCCGCCGACCCGACGATCGGCAAGCGGTGACCGACGACGTCGATCGTGCACTCGTCGCCGGTGACTCCGCGAGAGCGCGCGCGCTCGCACAGAGCGCCGGCGTATCGCCGGGGGCACTGGCGCTCCGAGCCGCCGCGATCGGCAGGACCAGCGCCGCAAAGCGCGAGGCCGATCGAGTGCTGGCCTCCGATCCCAACGACGCTGACGCGCTGATCGCCGCCGCGGTCGCTGCCAGCCTCGACGGCGACCAGCCGGCGTTTGCTCACGCTCTCCGCCAACTCGGACCGGAGCCCATCGCGCCGAGCGGGCTCGGAGTGCGACTGCTCGGCGAGTTGCTCGCGCGTCGCATTGGTACGACTGCCGCTGAGGCTTGGAGGAGCGCTTGGTCATTGCCGCGCGCGACGAACAAACTCGAGGCCGCGGTGGAAGCGCGCGGTCGCGAGCGAGTCCCGTAGCTGGTTGACGCGAGATTTGATTGGGTGTCTGCTGAACGCAGGGTAGCGTTTCTCGGGAGGTGGGTGATGGTGATCGAGCGCGAATCGTTTGCGCCGGTGATCGCGATTCGCAAGGCCACCGGCAAGCTCGAGTACCGAACGCTCACGCCGAGCCTGTTCGCGGGCCACGCGCCATGCTCTTCCCTGTGAGCGCGCGAAGGCCATTCTGGTTCCCCCCCTGGGGACTTCCAAG